>NZ_JBFAJT010000010.1:0-399506 GCF_040655335.1 Streptomyces sp. NPDC050439 | reverse complement strand
CCGACGCAGCGAGTTGCCGAGGGTGTAACCGAAGCCCGGCTCCAGCGGCTCGATCACGAACCGGGAGCGGAATTCGTCGACGACCTCTTCGGTCAGCGAGGGGCGTTGTGCGATGAGCATGAAGTGTTTCCTCCAGAGTGCGGCGCCCGCTATTTGACGCCGTGGGCAATGCAAAGGGTAATGGGTCGCACACCCTCACCTGGTGGCCTGGGTCCAGGAGTCGCCGGGCGGGAGTACGGAAAACGTGAGTGAAGCCTGCCACGAGGGCTGGAGAGCCCCGCCAGAAGGGCTGGGGAGCCCCGCCCGGGGCCCGTCCGAAAACCCTCTGGGGCCGTCCCCCGTCCGGCGCAGGTCTCTCACCCCCAGGTCAGACCGGTGACCGGAGCCGGGCCGAAATGTCGGGCAGCGACCGTTTCGACGGCCGGGCAGGAAGCGTCATCGCCGGACCTGGAGGTGTTGACGTTGCACGTCTGCACCGGGTGTGTCGCACCACCCGATCGGCCTCCGGTGTTCGCCTCCAGCGGCCGGGGCTGCGGTGTGGCCAAGGAGAAGCACGCGAAGCGGGCCCGGCGAAGGTGTCCGTCCAGAAGCCCATACGTGTGTTCTAACAGTGGCCCGCAGTCGGCGTCTTTTATTTGAGTTCCGCTCAACGTCTCGGTGGCAGCCGATGCAGCGTCACGTCGTGCAAGGCGCCGTCGGAGACGGTCAGGGTGAGGAACGTGCAGTGCGGCTGACGTCTGCGGTCGGTGGGTGAACCCGGGTTGAGCAGGCGCAGGCCGCCGGGGGCCGTGGAGTCCCAGGGGATGTGGCTGTGGCCGAAGACGAGTACGTCCAGGTCCGGGAAGCGTTCGGCGCACCGGCGCTCACGTCCGGTGGCCGCACCGGTCTCGTGCACGACACCGAACCGCACGCCGCCCAGCTCCGCACGGGCCACCTCGGGGATGCGCCGACGGAGCGGGGGACCGTCGTTGTTGCCGAACACGCCGATCAGCCGACGCGATCTGGATTCGAACAGATCGAGTGTGGCCTCATCGATCCAGTCCCCGGCGTGGATCACGACGTCCGCCTCGTCGATGCCTGCCAAGAGAGCGTCGGGCAGCACTTTCGCCCGCTTCGGCACATGCGTGTCAGAGGTCAGCAGCAGCCGCATGTGGTGGCCCGCCCCTTCCCCGCTCACCTGTTCGAGGTGAAGTCGGCGGTGAGGTGGGCCATGAGCTGTCCCGGGGCGTCCTCCTGGAGAAGGTGGCCCGCCCCGTCGATCCAATGCAGCTCGGCGTGGGGAATGCGCTCGTGCAGCCAGGTGGCGTACTCCGGCGGGAGGATGCGGTCCTCACGGCCCCAGATGAGGCGTACCGGCAGCGACACCTCGCCCAATAGCTTCTCGTAGGCGGCGGTGTCCGCCTGTCTGATCTGGCGGTACTGGCGGTAGAACGCGGCCTGTCCTTCGGCTCCTCGCCATGGCGCGAGAAACGCGTCGAGGACTTCCGGCCGCAGGCCGAGGTGTGTCGCGTGCCGCATGTGGCTGGCGACCAGTGCTTCGTGGGCGTAGTCCGGAAGCTGCCCGAGCACGTCCGCGTGCTCCAGGATGAGTTGGAACAGCCCGCGTTCCCACTCTCCGCCGCTCACCGCGTCGAAGAGCGTCAGGTCCCGGTAGCTTCTCTCCTCCAGCAGCAGGGTCCGCAAAGCCACGGCTCCGCCGATGTCGTGGGCGACGACGCTGGGGCAGGACAGCTCCCAGTGGTCGAGGAGCCGGGCGAAGGTCCTCGCGTGCGCCGCAAGGCTGAGGTCCTGCCCCTCGCGCTGGTCCGACTGCCCGAAGCCGAGGTGGTCGAAGACGAAGACCGTGCGGGTGCGGGCGAGCGCCGGAGCGATGTCCCGCCACAGGAAGGAGGAGTACGGGGTGCCGTGCACCAGCACGAGCGGGTCTCCGCTGCCGAGGGCCCTCCAACGCACCACCCCCTCGGGCGTCTCGAACTCCTCGTCAAGTGTCCAGTTCACCCTCGGCTCCCCTTTCCGCTCTGCGGTGTTCTCGCGCTACTGCCCGGACTCGGGGTGGCCGCCCTCGATCTGGTCCTGCACGCCCTGATCCTCGTCCTTCGCCCCGTCTCCGGCGGTGTGCGCGGTGTCCTCATGCGCCTCTTCGTTCGAGGTGTCACCGTCGGCCCTGTCCTCCTGCAGCCAGCCGTCGTACGCCAGCTGCATGCAGTCGGCGATGGCCAGGGACGTGAGACCGCCCGTCACGGTCCGCGTGGCCTGCGGCCACACCGAGCGGGCCCCGGTGAAGGTGGCCGTCAGCCAGACGCTCAGGCAGAACGGACACGTGATCAGCTCGCCCACGGTCGACTTGACGGCCCCTCCGCGGGGGCTCTCGCTGAGTTCGGCGGGGCCCGTCGCCGACTCGAAACGGGTGAAGGGTGCTCGGAGCGGGCTGGTGACGGTTCCCTTGCTCAGCAGTCGGCTCAGCCGGAACACGGCGGTTGCCGTCAGCAGGACATCCCAGGGTTCCCGGCCGTCCGGAGCCTTCGTCCTGCGCCGGGCGGCCACCGTGCCCCAGGCGGCGGTGTACGCGCCGAACGCCACGACGGCCGCGAGGTGCCCCCCGAGCCGGTGCTCCTTCGGCGGGGCATAGGCTGCGCCGACCCGCCGGGCGACCCCTCTGACCCGGTCCATGCGGCTCTCGTTCTTGGGTAGACCGTGGTTCACAAAAAACCTCCGCCGGATGCTCCTGATGGTCTGCTCCCTCATGTACGACATTGCCACGTCTCGTCGGGACATCGCGCGACCCGCGCCCCTTAAGGAAACGCCGCCACACCGTGCACACAGGCGACAAACCGTCTTCCCTGCCGAAAGCAGGCCATGTCATTTGGCCGAGTGGCCAGGGGCCAGAAGCTCACCTGTCTTTGTGCATGGCCTTGCGGACCGCGTCCTTGGCGGTCCATCAGTGCCGCGTCCGTGCTGCGGCGGCTGCAGTCGTCCAGCGCGGTCAGCATCTCCTTGGCTGCCCGCAGGCCCGTACGCCTCGATCGCCGTGCGTTAGGCGGAAGTTAGTGGGCCGGGAGTCCTGCGTTAGCGGGCCCGACCAGAGTGGGTGTTGTTCCTAGGAGAGATCCACATCCACCACCTGCCGGGGGCCGCCCAGTGTCGAGGAGTCAGGCGCGTCCCACCCCAGCGTTCCAGGTAGCATGCGTTCTGGCTGGTCAGGGGGTCATTTTTTGTTCCAGCGTCCCTAACGGCCCGGATTTCGTGGCGGTTTGGATGGATCATCCAGCAAGCTCGAGACGCGCTCACCCGGGAGATTTCCTCGCGCCCCACATCGCGGTCTTCTCGCGATCACCCGCATGAGGTGCGGGCGCCGAGCACGGTCCTCGAGCACTTCCAGCAGCAACCACATGAGGAGTTCGCAGATGCGTAGCAAGCGCTTACACCTGATAGCCGTTCCGGCCGCGGCGGTGGCCCTGACCCTGACCGCCGCCGGATACCAGGCGAGCGCGGCCGGTTCGCCGCAAGGGGGCAGCGCGGCACGGTCCGGGCAGGCCGCCCAGGCTTCCCTCCCGTGCCTGTCCGGCACCACGACGCTCCTCGGGGACCTCGACGGCGACGGCCGCCCCGACAAGATCGTCAATCCCGGGCACACCGGCACCAAGATGACGGTCCAGTGGGGAGCCGCGGACGGCACCTTCGGCAGCAAGCAGAACGTAAACAAGCTTCTCGGCGCGAAGACGGGCGAGGTCGCCACCGCCGCGGTCGCCGACTTCCAGAACGACGGCACCCTGGACATGGTCGTCAACCTCGTCACGCCCGCCGGTGGGGACGACCCCAACACGGCACGCGTCGCCGAATTCCGCCCCGGCCCGCTCAAGCGGTCGAACCTGGGCTCCGCCGCCCCCAAGCGCTCCGACATCGGCACGCAGGGCGAGGCCAAGCAGCTCCGCATCGCCGACTACGGCGGCGACGCGTACCCGGACCTCGCGGTCCTCAACAACGCGGGCGACGGCGTGTGGGAGCGCTCCATCCGCCTGACGAAGCCGGGCGGCGGCCCCGGTGCCTACGACTACGAACTGCAGCAGCAGTACGGCGAGACCGGGACGCCGGCCGAGCCCCCGGCCATGCCCACCGACGGTTGGAAGCACTTCTACAAGTCCTGCTCCTGACCCCCACCGGGCGCCGCCGACCCACCCCTCGGGTACCGGCGGCGCCCGGGCCTCAGCCCCGCCGCCGTAGTCCCACAAGTAAGGAAGTCCGCGTGTCCAGCTCGTCGCCGCCCTCCCCGGCCTCTTCCTCTCCCTCCGCCTTACCGACGAACAACCGAGTGCGCGTCACCGTCAGCACCCCCGACCCGATCAGCCGAGAGGGGGTCCTCAGCCAGCTGCGCCGCCACCCAGAGGTCGAACTGGAAGCCGACTCCGGCTCCGCCGCAGTGGCGTTACTCATAGAAGACACCCTCGACGAGGCCGCATTGACCCGGCTGAGGCGGGCCGTGCGCGCCGAGGGGGCACGTGCCGTGCTCGTCGCGGGCACGGTCCGGGAGCAGGAGCTACTGGAAGTCATCGAGTGCGGTGTGGGCGCCATCGTCTGGCGCCACGAAGCAACCGCCGAACGCCTGGTCCAAGCGGTGCTGACCACCGCCAGGGGCGGCGGCGACCTGCCCGCGGACCTGTTGGGCCAACTCATGGGCCGGGTCGGGCGCCTGCGCCGGGGCGGGACCGATCTGCCGGGGTCCTTCCTGAGCTTCACCAAGCGCGAGGTGGACGTGGTGGCGCTGGTGGCGGAGGGGTTCGACACCTCGGAGATCGCCTTGAAGCTGTCGTACTCCGAACGGACCGTCAAGAACGTCATGCACGGCCTGACCACACGCCTGAACCTGCGCAACCGGGCACACGTGGTGGCCTACGCCCTGCGGGAGGGCTACATCTGATCCACGGGACCCGACTGAGTCCTTCGAATCATCTGAGTCGTCTGAGCCGTCTGAGCCGTCTGAGTCTTCCGACTCGGCTGACCGCACGGGCTGTCCTTGCGGCCCTTTGAGGCAGCAAGCCCTGCCCCGCCGTCATCCCTGATGTACCTGCCGCCAGGGCGGGCCCGGGGAGCACGATCGGTGGCAGGGCTGTCAGCGGCCGGTGGGGAGCGAACGGCAGGTGGGAGCGCAAGGGTGATCCATGAGGTGGACGAGGTGCTCAAGGGCCTCATCGGCGGCGGGGCACTGTCCGGGTCCGACATCGACGTGTCCTTCGAGGTGCCCACGCGCGACTGGGCGGCCCGGCGCAACGCCCCGGTGGTCAACGCCTACCTGTACGACATCCGGGAGGACGTGTCCCTGCGCCAGCGTGGCCACGCAGGGCTGCGCGACGAACGTGACGTCGTCGTCCGGCGCCGCCGTCCCCCGCGCTGGTTCCGGCTCTCCTATCTGGTGACGGCCTGGACGAAGACGCCCCAGGACGAACACCGGCTGCTGTCGGCCGTGTTGGCGACCCTGCTGCCGCACGAACTACTGGCCGCCGAGGCGCTGCCGGAGGCGCTCGGGCGCCTTGGCCTGTCGATTCCGGTGACGGTCTCCGGCAGTCAGTCCGAGGCCAGGTCCCTCGCCGACATCTGGTCCGCCCTGGGCGGCGAACTCAAGCCCTCCCTGGATCTCACGGTGACCGTGCCGTTCCCGGCGTACCCCGACTACGACGCGGGGCCGCCGGTCACCGAGGGCGCGACGGTCCGGCTGCGTGCCGCCGACGGTGGCCCGCCCCGGTCGGCGGAACGTTCCCACCGGCCCCGCCAGGTGGCGGCCGCCCGCGCCACCCACGAGGAGGCGGCGGCCCGCCGCAGGGAGCAGTCATGAGCACCGCCTCGTCGCTGGAAGAAGAGAGCTTTCCCGCTGCCGCCCGTGCGTGGGAAGCCGACACCACGGGGCCTGCCCCCTTCCTGCTCGAACGGCTCGCCGGTCTGCGGCAGATGGTGAGCGCCCTCGTCGAGGCCCGCTCCGACGGCGACCCCACCGCGAGCGACCCCCTGCGCGGCCTGTACCTCCCCGAGGGGGCCGTACGTCATCTGCTGCACGACTGGCCGCGCGCGGTGCCGGAGACAGACCTCCGGGCGCCGGGTTCGCCCGCCCCCTGGCCGCAAGGAGCCGACGACCCCGGAGAGCTCGCCGACCCCGACGACCGGCTGGCACGGACCGCCGCCCGGCTGCGCCTGACCGAACTGGACGCGGCCGTCCTGCTCATCGCCCTGGCCCCCGACCTCGACCGCACGTTCGAGCCGCTGTACGGGTACCTGAACGACGACGTGAGCCGCCGCCGCGCCACCGTGGGACTCGCCCTGGAGCTCTGCGGGATACCCGCGCACCTGCCGGACGCCCGCTCCCGCTTCCACCTCTCGGCGCCGCTGCGGGCCCTGGGCCTGCTGACGGTCGAGGACGCCGAACGGCCGCTGCTCACCCGCTCCTTGCGCGTGCCCGACCGGCTCACCGCCCACCTGCTGGGTGACGCCACCCCCGATGCCACGCTGTCGAGCCTGCTGCGTCCGATGCCTGCCCCGCAGCCCGGCGTCACGCATGACGAGGACTTCGTGCGGCAGCTCGCCGCCCGGCTCGGGGCGGGGCCCTGCACCGCCTATCTGCAGGAACGCCGCGAGGGCGACGCCCTGCCCGCCCTCGCCTTCGCCCTGCACGCGGCAGGCCTCGACGCACTGCGCTTCAGTGGCCCCGCGGACCACCTGCCCGAACTGCTGCGCGAGGCACGCCTCAGCGGCCGCGCCGTCGTCGTGAGCGGCCTGCCCGACCAACCGGGCCCGATGGTGGCCGCGTTGGCCTCCGCCACGGACGTGACCGTACTCCTGGCCGGCCCCCGCCCGTACGACCCGCAGTGGTCCGCGCACGATCCGCTGGTGCTCCACGCACCCCGGCTTCCGGCAGGGGGCGCGACGGCATGGCGGACCGCGCTGGGCCCGGCCGCCGACACCTTCGACCTGGCGGCCACCGTGGCCCCGTACCGCCTCGGTGGTGAGCGCATCGAGCGGGCCGCGCTGGCCGCCGCCGCGCTCGCCGACTTCGACGGGACCCCGCTCACCGCCGCCCATGTCCGGCTCGCCGCGCGGCAGCAGTCGGCCTCCGGCCTCGAACAGCACGCCCGCCGGATCCGGCCCGACGTGACGTGGCAGGACCTGGTCCTGCCACGCGCGCCCCTCACCCAGCTCCAGGAACTGGCCCTGCGCGCCCGCCACCGCGACCGTGTGCTGGGCGACTGGCGGCTCAGCGCGGGCGGCGGCCGAGGACGAGGGGTCCTCGGACTGTTCGCGGGGGAGTCCGGCACCGGCAAGACACTGTCCGCCGAAGTCGTCGCCGCCGATCTGGGGGTGGACCTCTACGTGGTCCAGCTCTCCTCGATCGTCGACAAGTACGTCGGTGAGACCGAGAAGAACCTGGAGCGGATCTTCACGGAGGCCGACCGCACGGACGCCGTGCTCCTCTTCGACGAGGCCGACGCCGTCTTCGGCAAGCGCTCCGAGGTCAAGGACTCCCACGACCGGTACGCCAACATGGAGAGCGCCTACCTGCTGCAGCGCCTGGAGTCCTTCGACGGCATCGCGCTGCTTACCACCAACCTGCGCGCCAACATCGACGACGCGTTCACCCGCCGCCTCGACCTGGTCGTCGACTTTCCCTTCCCGGACGCGGGGCAGCGCCTGGCGCTGTGGCGCCACGGCCTGAAGCACGTCCCCCACGCCGAGGGCATCGAACTCGACGCACTGGCACGGGACTTCGAGCTGGCCGGCGGCTCCATCCGCAGTGCGGTGGTCACCGCCGCCTACCTCGCGGCCGGCCGGGACGAACCGGTCGGTGCGGGCGACCTCCTGGAGGGCGCCCGCCGCGAGTACCGCAAGGCGGGCCGGCTCGTCCCGGGCGAAGCGAACTGGTGACCGTCACACGGTGAAGCGCACCGCCTCGAGCTGCTTGTACTGCTCGATCGGGCTCCCGTGGTACTTCCAGCCGCCGGGGTCGGTGCACACCTCGCCCATCCACTGCTCGTCCTTCACCCGGGCGTCACTGCACACGGAGCCGTCGACGACCATGAAGGTGTAGCCCTCCAGTGCGGGGTCGGCGCTCTTCGAACTGCCGAAGTACAGGTTCTTCCCGTCATCTTCCTCCGACCACGGGATTTCCTTGCGCCATCCTTCGCCCACCCAGGCGCCGGTGCCGCGGACGCCGTTGGTGTTGACCACCGCGATGTTCAGGGCCTTGATGGGCGTGCCCTTGCCGACCGTGCCGGCCTCGGCCCCGTCGCACACAGGGTCCTGCCAGCCCTCGCCCGCGACGAAGGCGCGGTAGCAGATGTGGCGGCCTTCGCTGCGCTCGGAGAGCTTGCGCACCGCGTCGGCCGCGGTCGCCTTCTTGGGCTTCGGGGGCTTCTCGCCCCCGCCTCCGCCGCCCCCTCCGCCGCCGTCCGAGCCACCGCCGCCGGGCTTTTCCTCCGGTTCCTTCGGCTTGTCCTCGGGCTCGGGCGGTGCGCTGCTGATGGGAGGGGGCGGGCTGGTCGGCGCGATCTTGCCGGCCTCCACCGGCTTCTCCCGCGCGACGCTCTTGACCTGGGGCTTGTACGTCAGCCAGATCACCACGAAGGCGATCGCCACCGCGAGGAGCAGGCCGAAGGTGGTGGCGAGCCAGCCCGGCAGGATCCCGCGCTGCACGAAGGTGCCGTCCACGTCCATCGGCTCGGTCCCGGAGCGCCGTACGGCCAGCGTGTAGGGCTGCTCCTGCTTGGACCCGAACCACGTGATCTGCCGGGGCCGCAGCGTCGTCTTCACGAACGAGGCCCGGCCCGGCTCGATCTGGATGTTGCTTGGCTGCAGGTCGTAGGAGAGCCGGTCGCCGGTGTCGCTGCCGCTGAGCGAGGCGGTGACCTTGGTGTTGCCGAGGTTGTCCACCGCCAGGCGCGGCCGTCCCCGGAACCGCCCCTTCACCGTCGGCGGCACCAGTTCGGCGCGTACCTCGGTGAAGGGCGTGATGGTGAGGTTGCCCTCGGGGACGGTGACGGCGTCCGGGTGTTCGGTCGGCGTGATCCGTACCGCGTACGGATTGGGTCCTGCGGTCGCGTCCGGTGTGCGCGGTGGCGCGAACGTCAGCTCCACCGTCCCGGTCGTGCCCGGATAGAGGCGCAGCGACGGCGGCTCCACCGTGGTCCAGGGCGCGAGGGCACCGACGGGTTCGAAGCGGTACTCGTCGACTATGTCACCGGTGTTGCGCACCTTCAGGCGCACCGTGGTGCTGCTGCCGGGATCGACGGTCGCGGAGGCGGGTTCCAGGGAAGTCCATAGGCTCACGCCACGACGCTAGGAGAGCGCGCGAGGAACGTCAGGAGGCCGCCGGGCAGACCTGGTTGCCTGGAAGGGCAGCGTCAAGGTCGCCCCCATGACACCGACCGGCCGCCCGGCTCCCGGCGTCCCCCGCCGCACCGAACGGGCGTGGCCTTTGGGGCACTTGGGTCTGCCCGCGAAGCAGCCCATCCGGCCATGCGCCGTGTGCGGCGGCCAGGGGATCATGGCGGCGACTCCGGCCGACGTAGGAGGCGTTCATGCGGCAGCGGCAGGTCGGCTCACGTGGGCACGACGGAAACGACTCAGGGGCAGCCCACGGGGAGCGACAGCATCGGCCGGGCCGGTCTCCGTCGCCTGTGCCCGGGGGATTCACTCCCGCCTCGCTGCAGGCCATGCCGGCAACCGTGCAGTCCATGCAGGACTCGGTGGGCAACGCGGCCGTCAGCCTGGCGCTCGGCGCGAACCCCGCCCCCGCCGCGTACTCCGTACAGCGCATGGAGGCGGGCGGCCAGGGCGGCGGAGGCGCGGATGCGCTGCCTTCCCTTACGCCGCAACAGACCAAGGACGGCATCGCGGAGCTGGTGGACGCGCCGCCGATGGTGAACTACGGCGCCCGGCGCCAGGGCCGCGCGCACGATGAGTTCTGGATGCGTTTTCCCCGCTTCAAGCCGGGTGAGGAAGCCGAGGAAACCCTGTCGGAGACCAGCGCCCTGCTCTTCGACAGCATGAAGGGCGCCCAGGAGCTGTCGAAGGCCGAGGAACCGGAGGCCGCCGCCGAGGACGCCAACAACCGCGAGGTCCAAGGCATGCTGATCAACGATCGGCTGGTGTTCGCCTCGAACTTCAACTCGTCGATCGACACGCTCGTACGCCGGGGGAAGCGGGACTTCAAACAGGACCCCACGCTGCAGCAACTGCTGACGTACAAACAGAGCGACGAAGGACGCAGACGGGGCTTGCACGGCTACGAGGCCGAGAACCTCCAGGAGAAACTGGCGAGCTTCCAGCGCAAGAACGACGCGGTCTTCAGCGGGCAGCGCGGCGCGGGGGAGCAGGGGCGAGGACCGGATGCCACCGCCCTGGCGCTCCAGGCGAAGGTCAACGCGCCGGTCATCGTCGTGAACATCGAGGACCCCGGCCTGCACGCCATGCTCACCAGCAGCAAGTACGAGGGCCGGGTGTTCCTGGTGCGCTTCGCGGAACTGGACCCGAGGGCCAAGAAGTCCGGCAAGCACAAGGGGGAGATGAAGAAGGAGGGGTCCGTCCACGCGGAACAGAAGCTGCTCCTCGCGCTGAGCCACGCGCGTGTCAAACCTCGCCAGGTCGAGGAGAAACCTCTCGCCATCATGGGCAAGTACCGCCCTTGCATGGGCTGTGCCGCGGCGCTGAAGTACTACCGGGAGCGGATGGGCTTCCAGAACCTGAGCTTCGACGAGAACTACGGGCACTACTTCCAGGGCTCCGTGGATTCCCTCGTCGACCACCAGCGGCACATCATGGACGAGCACTACCTGGAGAACATCAGGCAGATGGTCCAGGACGATGTCACGAGCACCCCGGCGCTGATCCACGAGGCCGCTCCCGATGGGGCCGTGCACCGCCGCGGTGGCCGCGCCCTCAAGGTTCCCGGCAGGTACGCGTCGCGCCAGGCCGACGTGACACCGGTTGCCAGTGACGCCGAAATGGATGACGAGGGCACCTACACGCGCGTCGCCCGCCCCCTGGAGGAGACGTGGGCCGCGGAATCCGCGCACGTGGGACTCGGCAAGGGCAAGGAGAAGCACACGGCTCCGCGCCGCAAGAACGAGGTGCTCACCGAGGAGCAGGCGCAGGAGCTCCACGGTCTCTGGAACGGCGTGGGAGGTGCGCCCGCCACCAACGAGAGCCGACAGCGGGCGATTGAGATCGCCTACGGTCATTACCGGCGCGGAACGATGACCCTCGACCACATCGCGGGCGCCGTCGACATGTCCGGGAACAGGTTCGGCAGCTACCTGACTCAATACGAGAAGAGCGGCCACTGGACCCACACTCCGGGGAAGTCCAACAAGCACGAAGGGCAAGGACGGACGAAGAAGGCCGCGCCCGAGAAGCAGTTCACCAAGGGAGCACCGCTCGACAGGGCGGGCAAGGACGCCCTCAAGGCGGCTGTCCGCGGCCTCGGAGGCAAGGACCGGGACTGGGCCAAGAAGTGGGAGAAGATCCACGACGGCAGAGATTCCGGCGAGATGCCCACCAAGGGGTTGCCCGGCGCTCTGCTGAAGACGCTCATGAAGCTCCGCGTGGACAAGAACTACAGCGTGCCCGAGATGTCACAATATCTGCACACCGGTGCCAACGGCGACAAACTCCGGAAGATCATCAACAACAACATCAAGAAACAGGGCAAGCAGCCGGAGGCGCCCACCAAGTCCGAGCCGCCGCAGGACGTGGAGATGGACGAGGTGCCGGCCTATCCCGATGCTGCGGAGTCATCGGCCATGACGTGGGCGACCACACCCCACACCGCGCCTGCCGTGTCGGACTACTCGGGGGGCGCTTCCGCCCACTACGGGGGCGAGAGCAGTTCCGCTGCCACGGAAATGCCGGTGACGGCGCAGGGCATCCCGGGCTTCACGACCTACTTCGATGAGTTCTCACAGCCGTACTACATCGAGGACGAGACGGGCCATCACTACATCTTCGCCGGAGGCCGCATGGTCCGGATGCAGATGAGCGGCGATGACGACGTCGAGATGAGCGGCGCCGGCGGACCGTACTGACCGATCCGGGCGTCAGATGTTGGCCGTGCCGGACGGCGCCCCGGGTTACCACCGGGACGCGCCGGGCCGCTCAGGCGTCGTCCCGCTCCACCGGAGCAGGCCGTCCCGGCAACGACAGGTCGGGTGCGCCGCCCTGGGCGACCTTCTTGCCGTTCGAGGCGGCCTTGAGCTCGTACGGGTCGCCGGGGCTCGAGACTTTCGTGCCCGCGCGGTCGGCGGTCCCGGCCACGTCCCCCATCGCGTTCTGGTAGGTGTGGTCGACCTCGTGGAGCTTGATCTCGTCGCTGAGGTTCGGCTCCGCGGCCAGGATGTGCGGTCCGACGGTGAGGGCGTGGGCGCCGAACTCCCGTGCCGCCCGCTGGGCCACCGGCCCGTCGTGCCACTGCACGTGGCCGAACTTCATCGGGTACACGCGCTCGGCCTTGTCCCGGATCCGCGACTCCAGCGGGCGGCTCGGCTCGGCGAGCGCGTCCGCCAGGGTCGCCTGCCGCTGCACGGCCGCATCCGTGGCCGGTGTCCCGGCGTGGCCGCAGCCCGGGCCGTGGGCGTGCTCCTCCTCCGCCAAGGCGCGCGAGACGGCCAGGTTCCCGGCAAGGCCCTGGAGTCGCAGCATCTGCTCGGCCGGTGTTCTCGGCTTGTTGACCTGGGCGGACGGGCGCTGATCGGCGGCCTGTTGGGGCTGTTTTCCGTGGGCGTGCACGACGTTCCCTTCGGCGCGAGGCAGAGCTGACCCACCAGCCTTGCCCGGCCCGCGCCCTCCCGGGAAGGGCCGTGGGGGCAGCCTCGCGGGCACAGTCCGTGAACTGCCCTTCAGGGCAATGACGTTGCCCGGCAACCGGCACCCGAGGACGTTCCCGCGGCGACTCACACCGACCAGGCTGAAGACGTCCCGTCTCGTACCCCGAGGAGAGCAGAGCATGCCGTCCTACTTGTCGCCCGGCGTCTACGTCGAGGAGGTGGCCGGCGGTTCGCGCCCGATCGAGGGGGTGGGCACCTCCGTGGCGGCCTTCGTCGGACTCGCGCCGTCCGGACCGCTGAACGAGCCCACGCTGGTGACCAACTGGACCCAGTACGTCGCCTCCTTCGGTGACTTCACCGGCGACTACTACCTGGCGCACTCCGTCTACGGCTTCTTCAACAACGGCGGATCCGCCGCGTACGTGGTCCGGGTGGGCGGCAGCGCCGAGGGCTCGGCCGTGAACGGCAACGCTCCGGCCGCGGTGACCGGCGCGGCACCTGCCGCCGCACTGCCCGCGGCCGAGCCGCAGCAGCTCGGCGCCTTCTCCGTGGCGGCCACCGCTCAGAGCCCGAACGGCCCGCTGAGCGTCGAGGTCGCCGATCCCGAGGGCGAAGGCCCCGCGGAGCGCTTCAAGCTGATCGTCAAGAGCGGCGACAAGCCGGTCGAGACCTTCGACGTGAGCGCCAAGAAGGGCAACCGGACTTACGTCGTCACGCAGGTCAAGGAGCGCTCCAAGCTCATCACCGTGACGGAGAACGCCTCCGGGGCGCAGCTCACCCGCCCGGAGAACCAGACCGTCGCTCTGCCCGCGCCCGCCGCCCCGGCCCCCGTGCCCGCGCCCGTGGAACAGGGCACGCCCGCCCACCCCGGCCCGGCCCAGTACCTCGGCGACTCCGCCGACCGCACCGGTTTCGGTGGCCTGGAGGCCATCGACGAGATCTCCATGGTGGCCGTCCCCGACCTCATGGCCGCCTACCAGCAGGGCTCGATCGACCTGGAGTCCGTCAAGGCCGTGCAGCTCGGGCTGATCGCCCACTGCGAGTTGATGGGCGACCGCGTCGCGGTCATCGACCCCCCGCCGAGCCTGAACGCCCGTCAGATCCGGGTGTGGCGCCAGGAGACGGCCGGATACGACTCCAAGTACGCGGCCCTGTACTACCCCTGGCTCAAGACGTTCGACCCGTCATCGGGCAAGGCCCGCATGATGCCGCCGAGCGGCCACATCGCCGGCATCTGGGCCCGCAACGACTCCGAGCGCGGCGTGCACAAGGCTCCCGCCAACGAGGTCGTACGCGGCGCCGTCGACCTGGAGCTGCAGATCACCCGGGGCGAGCAGGACCTCCTCAACCCCATCGGCGTCAACTGCATCCGCGCCTTCCCCGGCCGCGGCATCCGCGTCTGGGGCGCGCGCACCCTGGCCTCGGACCCCGAGTGGCGCTACCTGAACATCCGCCGGTACTTCAACTACCTGGAGGAGTCGATCCTGATCGGCACCCAGTGGGTGGTGTTCGAGCCGAACGACCACGCGCTGTGGGCCCGGATCCGGCGCAACATCTCGGCGTTCCTGGTCACCGAGTGGCGCAACGGCGCGCTCTTCGGCCAGCGGCCCGAGGAGGCGTACTACGTCAAGTGCGACGAGGAGACCAACCCGCCGGAGTCGGTCGACCTGGGACGGGTCGTGTGCGAGATCGGTGTCGCCCCGGTCAAGCCCGCCGAGTTCGTGATCTTCCGGCTTTCCCAGTTCTCCAGCGGCAACGGGGAGTTGGACGAGTAGACCACGGTCCCCCTCGTCCTCACCCCCGCCTCCGCCCCGCCCTCGTCCGCCGTTCGTCGGCGTATGGCCACGACCACGAAGCCTTAGAAGGACAGCAATTCCATGAGTCTCATGCAGGGTGACTCCCTCACCTCACACAACTTCGGTCTGCAGATCGACGGCGTGATGGTCGAGTACCTCCAGGAGGTAAGCGGCCTGACCCTCGAGCAGGACATCATCGTCAGCCAGCAGAACACCGCTCAGGGCAAGATCGAGACCGCCATCCTGCCGGGCGTGCAGAAGAACGGGCAGTGCACCGTGGTGCGCGGCATGACCCAGTCGTCCGCGTTCACCCAGTGGATCAACGACTCGATCACCGGCCGCATGAGCACGGCCCGCAAGAACGCCTCGATCATCATGATGGACTACGAGGACAACCCGGTGAAGCGCTACAACCTGCGCAACGCCTGGTGCAGCAAGATCGACGCCAGCAGCCTGAAGGCCGGCGAGGCCGCCGTGCTGACCGAGACCGTGACCATCGTCTTCGAAGAACTGGTCATCGAGTAATGCGCCGCAAGGCTGCCGGTACGCCGGACGGGGGCACGGCCGTCGCGGCGCCCCCGGCCACCCAGACCGCGGCGGTGGGAGCGGAGACCCCCGCTTCGCCTCCCGCCGCCGCTCAGAACGACATCGCGCCGCGGGCGCTGCGCACGGAGTTCCCCTTCCAACTGCCCCGCGGGTACGTGGACGAGGCGGGCACCGTGCACCGCGACGGCGTGATGCGCCTGTCGACGGCACGGGACGAACTGATCCCGCTGCGTGATGTCCGCGTCCAGGAGAACCCCGCGTACCTGTCGGTGGTGCTCCTGGGCCGGGTCATCACGCGCCTGGGCTCGCTGCCGTCGGTGCACGACGGGACGGTGGAGAACCTGTTCGCCTCCGACCTCGCCTTCCTCCAGGACTTCTACCGACAGATCAACGCCGAGGGGCACACCCGCGCCGCGGTGCAGTGCCCGCACTGCTCCGAGCCGTTCGAGGTGGAACTCGGCGGGAGCCGCCTGGGGGAATCGTGACGTACGCGACCGACCGACTGCACGAGGAGATCGCGTACGTCGCCTACCACTTCCACTGGAACCTGGAAACGATCCTGGACCTGGAGCACCACGACCGCCGCCGGTACGCGGACCAGATCGCGTCCTTCGTGACGCTCGCCGGTGCGGAGGGCTGAGCGGTGGGATTCTTCGACCGGCTGCGGGGCGCGGGTGCTGCCGACGTCGTAGGCGACGTCAGCGGCGGGAGTGGTGAGGGGGGCGGTGATGTCGGCGAGGCTGCGTCGACCTCGGCGTCCCCGTCCGGTGGTGTCGGAGTGGTCCCGGGCGCGTGGTCCGGGCTGCCGCCGATCCAGCGGGCCGTGCGCGACGGCGGATCCGGCGTCGCGGACTCCGCGTTCGGCATGCGGCTTGGCACGTGGCAGAACCCCTCGTTCACTGCGACGCATGCCCGCACCGGTGTCCTGGACGAGACGTTGTCGAGCAACCTGCCCTCCCTGGCGCACAGCTCGTCGTCCGCGGCGCTGAGCGACACGGCGCGGCCGGTCACGGGGCTCGAAAGAGCCGCGAGCCCGGCGCCCTGGACGCCCGCCTCGCCGACCCCGTCGGCCCGTCCTCTGCCGGTGGCGCCACTGCGGCAGGTGCAGCCGACTGGCGGGCAAGGCTCTGCCCGGAGCGCCGGTGGACGGCCAGGGGCTGGGCTTAGGCCTGGGCAGGCGTCGGCGCGGAGGCCGGGGTCGGTGCCGGCGTCCGTAAGCGCGCCCGTGCAGCGTGCTGCGGCGCCTGGGGTCCGGAGCACGGGGGCACCTGGCGGTGCCCAGAGTTCTGGAGCACAGCGGCTGCGGAGCCCTGAGGCGCGGGGGTCCGAGGCGCGGGGGTCCGACCGACAGAGCCCTGCGCCCCAGACCGTGCAGCGCTCGCGTGCGGTCCAGGAGGGGAACGGGGCGTCGGCAGTCACGCCGTCCCGTGCGCCGGGCGCTGCCACGCCGTCACCCGCCGCTTCCCGCGGTGTACGCGTGACGCCGACCTCGGTCGCATCACCCCTGGCGGCGCCTCGGCCGCCCGCGCTCACCAAGGCGCCGGTGCTCCCGGCGGCCGTGCAGCGCCGGGCTCTGCCCGTGTCTCGCCGGGAACCTGGGCCGGCGCGCAGTGGCGCGAGTGACGGGCCGCGGATGGGGGCGGACTCGTCGTCGGGCGGAGATGCTGGGGAGCGGGGGAGAGGTGAAGTGGCCTCCCTCGCACCGCCGTTGACCGGCGCTTCGGCGACGGGCGAACCGAGGGCTTCGGACGCTGTGTCTGGGCCGGGTTCGACAGGGCCGGGGTCGAGTTCGCCTGCCTCGAGGCCGACTGTGTCGCTGGCGCGTCTGCCGGGGCCGGCTGGGTCCGACGCGGTGCCTGGTGCTTCGGCCGTAGGTGGGTCGACCGCATCGCCCGCGTCTCTGTCGGGTACGTCGCCTGCGCGTCCGGCGGGGGGTTCGCCCGTTTCTCAGGCGGGCGCTTCGGCCGGGCGTGGGGCTAGCGCGTCCCCTGCGCAGAGCTCGTCTCCCGCGCCGGGCGCATCCCCCGCGTCGAGTCCGTCGCCTGCGTCTGCGTCTGCGCCCGTGCAGCGTGCGTCGGCCATGTCTGCGTCCCATGCGCGGGCCGTGCGCGAGACGAACGGTCCGACCGCTCCTGAGCCGATTGCGTCTCCCGCGCCTGCGCCGGGTCCGTCGGTCGCCCCCGCGCCGGGTGCGTCGGCCATGTCTGCGTCCCATGCGCGGGCCGTACGTGAGACGAACGGTCCGACCGCTCCTGAGCCGACGGCGTCTCCCGCGCCCGCGTCGAGTCCGTCGGTCGCCCCCGCGCCGGGGGCGTCGGCCATGTCTGCGTCCCATGCTCGGGCCGTGCACGAGACGAGCGCGCCACCCGCCCCTAAGTCGACCGAGCCCTCTGCGCACGAGTCGAGTTCGTCGCTCGCGCGCCCGCCTGTGCCTGTGCAGCGTGCGTCGGCTGCGACTGCGTCCCATGCTCGCGCCGTACGCGAGACGAGCGGTCCGACCGCCCTTGGGACGACCGCGTCCCCCGCGCCCGCGCCGGGTGTGTTCCCCGCGTCGAGTCCATCGCCTGCGCCTGCGCCCGTGCAGCGTGCGTCGGCCGCGTCCGCACCCCGTACCAGGGCCGTGCGCGAGACGAGCGGTTCGCCCACCCCTGGGCCGACAACTTCGTCCGCGCCTCTGCCGGATACCACCTCGGCCGCCGCGCCGTCGCCCGCCGCAACGTCTAGTACCTCCGCATCGGCTGCCACGAAGTCGATGGGTCCGAACCACACATCCGATCCGGGGTCGACGGTGCAGCGAGCGACTTCCCCCGCGCACAGCCCCTCTCCGCCCGCCCCACTTGCGGCGGCATCGGCACCTGACACGCGTACCTCGGCCGATAACTCACTCTCGCGTCCCGTTGCTTCAGGGGCCAGCGCAAGTAACTCGTCCGCCACGGCTTCGACATCTCATCGAGAGGTGTCCGCCCCCGGCCCACAGACGTCCAGCGCAGCCGCCTCCTCAGCAGTCCAACGCAGCGCCCACCGCAACACCCCCCGTGTGGGCCTCGGCGCTCCGGTGACGCCCGACGCGTTGCCCAAGAAGACACGAACCGCCCTGCCTTCGCCCACACCGTCCGCGACACACCCGAGCCCGACAGAGGCCACCCCCGAGGCGTCCACCACCCCAGCCCAACCGTCTGCGAGCCCGGCCTCCATGTCGCCCGAGCGCACGGTCCAGCGCTCCACGGCTCCCGTCACCAAGCCCGCCCCGCGAGGGCGTACCCCGCTCGGTGCACCGATGACCGCACCGCCTCCGGGAGCCGTCCCGCTCACGAACGCCGCACGGCAGGGTCCCGGCGCCGCATCGCACGGCGGTGACCGCCCCGCTCCGCCACCGGTTCAGCGGGCCGTCCCCTCCCGCACTCACGTGCCTACGTCGGCACAAGGGGCCCCTGCACCCGGCCCGTTCCACCCGCCCGCCATGTCCGCTCCGTCGTCGCACCCCGCGCCGTCCACGGACGACACGACCCGGCTTCCCAACCTGCCGGGCTCCTCGGCCCCGACGATGCCGCCTGTCCAGCGAGCCGTTTCCCCCAACTTGCCGACCCCACCTGCCCTTTCGCGGGAGTCCGCGACGCTCACCCTGCCGCCTGTGCAGCGCACCGCTGTGGCCACCCCGCTCGCCATGACTGCCACAGCGATCCCGGAGACCTCACTGCCCATCAGCGCGAGGCCGACGCGTGCTGTCCCCAACACCCCCGCAGCGCACCCCAACTCGTCCCCCTTCAACGCGACCGCGCTCCCCCCAGTGCAACGCGCCACCCCGTCCACCACACCAGCCTCGCCCCGCGAAAACGCACCGCTCACACACACCCCGGCGCAGACCCAAGCAACCCCCCGGCCCCTCCCCGTAACCCGCCTCACCGCGCCCCCGGCACCATCCCCAGGAACTGCAGCTCAACCCCTGCCCATCGCCCGCACAGCCACCCCCGCAGGCACAGCACCCGTCGTACAGCGAGGGTTCCGCTCGGCGACCCGTTCGGCCACCGAGACGCTGGCCGCCTCCGCCGCGGCCACCGTCGCGAACACGCTGGGGCGGCTTCGGCAGGGCGGTCAGGAGCAGCAGGGGCGGTCGAGCAGGCAGGAGCAGGGGACGGTCGAGGACGATCCGTTGCCCTTCCCGCCCGACAGGAGCACCGCGGCGGTGACCTCCGCCGGTACCGCCGCCGCCCCACCCGCGTACACCCGTGTGCCCAAGGGGACGTTCGACCCGAAGGACCTCACGGACTTCCAGCTCGACGAACTCGTGCACCTCATGATCGGCCGCATCACGCGCCTGGTCCGCACCGAACTCCGCATGGACCGCGAACGCATCGGCAGGCTCCGCGACGACCGCCGCTGACCTGCCCCCGTTCACCGTCCCGGCGCGACCAGCGCGCCACAGCAGCAACGACAGAAAGGCCCACCCGCGATGCCCCGCCAGGACCCGGGTTCCACGATCTGGTTCAGCCTCTCCATCGACGGCCAGAGCCTCGGCTTCTTCAACGGATGTGAGGGCCTTTCGTCCCAGGTGGAGATCGAGCACCGCCAGGAGGGCGGGAACAACGGGTTCGTCTGGCAACTGCCGTCCCGTGTCACCTTCTCCACCATCCGGCTCACCCGCCCCCTCACCCCGGACACCACGAAGGTCGCCAAGTGGATCTCGTCCGTGCAGACGGGCATCAAACGACCCACCGCGGAGATCGCGGCGCTGCGCGCGGACGGGTCCGAGGTCGCGCGCTGGGGGCTGATCGACGTGCTCCCCGTCAGCTGGCAGGGACCCCGGCTCGATCCCAGCAGCCCGGCCGTCGCCACGGAGGTCCTGGAGATCGCCCACCACGGGTTCACGGACTGAGGGTCCGCACAGAGCAAGGGGCCCGGGGTCCGTGTGACCCGGGAGTCCGGAGAGAGGAGCGGGAGACACCCACATGCCCAAGAGCAAAGGCGCCGGCAAGAGCCTCGTGCGCGCCAGCCTCGCCATTCACGAGCCCCCCGTCGGCACCAGCACCACGCCGGGCGGGCTCATCAGGACCTTCAACTTCGACTTCAATCCGGCGCAGCTGACCATCGGGCGCCGCGCCAACTGGACGGTGACACCGACGGCCGACAACCGGGACGGCGCGATGCCGGAGTTCATGGGTTCGGAGCAGCGCCAGATGAGCGTGGAGATCTTCCTCGACTCCTCCGGCAAGCCGACGAGCAACCAGGTCCTGAAGAAGGTGCAGACGCTCCTCGACTGCTGTGGGGTGACTCCCAAGAGCAAGAAGGCCGACCAGCCGTCGCCGCCGTGGGTGATCTTCCAGTGGGGGTCGTTCAAGACGGCCCGTTTCACCGCCTACGTCGCCTCCGTCGACGCCTCGTACACCCTCTTCGGCACCTCCGGCGTGCCCATCCGGGCCACCTGCCAGTTGCAGCTGCACGAGATCCCGAGTGACGCGCTGGGGCAGAACCCGACCTCCGGCGCGCTCACCGCGCAGAGCGTGCACCGGGTCGTGGCAGGCGATTCGTTGCAGTCGCTGGCCTGGCGTGAGTACGGCGACGCCACGGTGTGGCGGGCCATCGCCGAGGCCAACGGGATCGATGACCCCTCCGCCCTCACGGCCGGCACCGAACTGGTGCTGCCCGCGGCGCAGGAGGTGGGTCGCTGATGGCCGGTGTCGCCTTCTCCAGCGTCATGAAGGTGAAGCTCGGCGGGGCCAAGCTCCCCGACGAGTACGCCCGGATGTTCGTCGACGGCTGGGTCGACCAGGGCGCCGGGGTGCCCGCCGCGTTCCGGCTCACCTTCCGCGACCCGCACCGCCTGCTCCTGAAGGATCTCAACGTCAAGTTCGGCACCGAGGTCGTGCTGACGCCGGTGGCCGACGGGCAGGGCTCCGGCGAGCCGCTCCTGACCGGCGAGGTCACCGCCCTGGAGGCCGACTACGACGGCACCGGGTCCTTCACCGTCATCCGCGGCTACGACCTCGGGCACCGTTTCCTGCGCCGGCGCCGCGTGGTCGCGTACGCGAACGAGACCGCGTCCTCGATCGTCAAGAAGCTGGCCGGGCTCGCGGGCGTGCCCATCGGGAAGATCGAATCCTCCAAGGGAAACTACGAGTTCATCAGCCAGGCCAACGTCACCGACTGGGACTTCATCGCCCGCCTCGCGGACGAGAACAAGATGGTGATGTCCCTGGACGCGAAGGGCAAGTTCAACTTCGTCTCGCCCAAGCCCTCCTCGGGCGCGCCCTCACCGACCAGCGCGCGCAGCGAGAAGAACCCCCTCGTCCTGAAGTCCGGGACCGACATCTTGCGCCTGCGCACCTCCGTGACCGCCGCCGACCAGGTGGCCGAGGTGGAGGTGCGCGGCTATGACGTGGCCACCGCGCGGGAGATCGTGGAGACGTCGCGCCGCGCCAACAACCCCGTTTACTCGATTGGTTCCTCGCCGAAGAAGGCCGCGGCCGCCTTCAAGAAGACCAAGCTCGTGCAGACCTCGATGCCCTACGACAAGAGGCCCGAGGTCAAGCACGCCGCCGACGCCCTCTTCGACGACGTGTCCTCCTCGTTCTCCGAACTGGAGGTGATCGTCCACGGCAACCCCAAGCTGCGTCCCGGCGTGCCCGTGGCGCTCGCCGACGTCGGCTGGCCCTTCCAGGGCAAGTACACGACGACCTCCGTGCGGCATGTGTTCGGCAACGGCCAGCGCTACGAGTCCTGGGTGACTGTCAGCGGCCGGCAGTGGCGCTCTTTGTACGGGCTCACCTCGGGCGGCACGGAGAGCGAGCCGCGGCTTCCCGGCGTGGCCAACGCCGTCGTCACGGACGTCGACACCAAGGACGAACAGGCGCGTGTGAAGCTGAAGTTCCCGTGGCTGGACGACACTTACGTCAGCGACTGGACGCGCGTGGTGCAGCTCGGCGGGAAGCGCGGCGGCGGCATCTTCCCGCTGGACGTGGGCGACGAGGTCCTCGTCGGCTTCGACCGGGGCGCGCTCGACCATCCCTTCGTGATCGGCGGCCTCTACAACGGCAAGGACAAGCCGACCCGGAACAAGGCGCCGCTTTACTCCGGTGCGCGCAACCAGGCCAGCCGGCACACCATCTCCGACCGCACCGGCAACCGCGTCGACCTGCTCAGCCAGCGGGTGGGTGCCCATCGGGGCGTGCGGGTCTCGACTGGCGACGACAAGCTGACCGTCAATCTGGATCGCGCCAAGACCGAGATCACCGTGGACAGCAAGGGGGCGGTCACCATCAAGGGCGGTCGCTCGGTGACGGTCCGGGCGGGGACGGACCTCACGCTGAGCGCCAAACGCAATGTGTCCATCCAGAGCGGCGGGATCCTCAGCATCCGGGCCACGAGCGCCGTCAACATGAACGCCGGCGGCGGCGGATTCAGCGTCAACACCTCCTTCTTCAACGTGCGGGCGGCCGGCATGGCGTCCCTCGTCGCGACGGGCGGGGTCGCGTTGAACACCGTCGGGGCGATGGCGCTCACCTCCGGCGCCACGATGGCCCTGACCTCGTCCAACATCGGGCTGAACGGCGCGGTCCTGGTCAACCGCAAACCCCTGCCCTTCTGATGACGCACACGCCCGCACGCCCGCCCACACGCTCACCCGCTCGTACCAAGCAAGGACCGGTGGTTCTCTGATGGCCGAACAGTTCGTCGGCTCCGGCTGGGCGTTCCCGCTGCGCATCGGCCCCACCGGAGGCATCGCCCTGGTCAGCGGAGAGCGTGAGGTGGAGGAGGCCATCCGGCTGGTCCTCGCGACCGCTCCCGGTGAGCGGCCGATGCGCCCGGAGTTCGGCTGCGCCATCCACGACCTGGTGTTCGCGCCGGTCAACGAACAGACCGCGGGCCGCATCCAGCACGAGGTGTACCTGAGCCTGGACCGCTGGGAGCCGCGCATCGAGGTGCATGAGGTCGAGGTCACCGCGGGCGAGGACCAGAGCGTGCTGTTCATCGACGTGCGCTACGCGATCCGCGGCACGAACAACCCGCGTAGCCTCGTCTTCCCCTTCTACGTCATCCCCTCCCACGAGGAGCCGGGGGCCGCGGAGACGTCCGACGGCCCCGGCGCCTTCCCCGAAAGCGACCGCTGATGTCCCTGCAGAGCCCCAACCTCGACGACCGCCGCTTCCAGCAGTTCGTCGACGACGCCAAGCGCTACATACAGCAGCGCGCCCCGGAGTGGACCGACCACAACGTCTCCGACCCAGGCGTCACCCTCGTCGAGACGGTCGCGCACATGGCGGACCAGATCGTCTACCGCCTCAACCGCGTCCCGGAGAAGAACCACCTGGCGTTCCTCGACCTGGTCGGCATCACGCTGTTCCCGCCGTCGGCCGCCCGCACCGACGTCACCTTCTGGCTGTCCGCGCCCCGCGACGAGCCGGTGGCCGTGCCGGTCGGCACCGAGGTGACCACGCTGCGCACCGAGACCGAGGACGCCGTCGTCTTCGCCACCGAGCACGACCTGCGCATCGTCCCGTGCATGCTGCGCCACCTGATGGTGCAGCGCCGCGGCGAGCCCGTCACCGACCGCACCGCCGACCTCGCCGAGGGCAGCGACGTACTGTGCTTCAGCGAGGCCCCGAGCTCCGGTGACTGCCTGCTGTTCGGCCTGACTGCCGCTGTCCCGCACTGCGCGGTCGCGCTCGAACTCGACAGCCGCGTCGACGGCGTGGGCGTCGACCCCCGCCAGCCGCCGCTGGTCTGGGAGGCCTGGACGGCGGACGGCTGGCAGCCGTGCGAGGTGCACAGCGACGGCACCGGCGGCCTCAACCGGCCCGGCGACGTGGTCCTGCACGTGCCCGGCGGTCACGTCCTGTCCCGAAACGGCGGCCACGAGGCGGGCTGGCTGCGCTGCCGCGTCACCGAACCGCTGCCGGACCAGCCCTTCTACACCACCTCGCCGACCGTGCGCTCCAGCGATGCCTGCACGATCGGCGGCACCACCCCGGTCGTGCACGCGGACACGGTGTACGACGAGGCGCTCGGCGAGGCCACCGGGCTGCCCGGCCAGCGGCTGCGGCTCGCCCACGCGCCCGTCGTCGGCGACGAACCACCGGTGCTCCTGCAGACCGCCGAGCACAACGGCTGGGAGGACTGGCAGGTGGTCACGCACTTCGCCGAATCCCGCCCGGACGACCGGCACATCACCCTGGACGCGACCACCGGCGCCATCGCCTTCGGCCCCGCCGTACGCGAGGCCGACGGCTCCCTGCGCCAGTACGGCGGGGTCGCCCCCAAGGGCGCCGTCATCCGCGCCCGCCGCTACCGCATCGGCGGCGGCCGCTCCGGCAACGTGGCCCGTGGCGCGATACGCGTGCTGCGCACCTCCATCCCGTACGTCACCGAGGTCGTCAACCGAGAGGCAGCCCGGGGCGGTGTCGACGGAGAGACGGTCGAGGAGGCCAAGGTCCGCGCGCCCATCACGCTGCGCGCCCAGGAGCGTGCCGTGACATTGCGCGACTACGAGGAGCTCGCCCGCCGGGCCGCCCCGGAGACGGCCCGCATCACCTGCCTGGAGGGCAAGCCCGACGAGCACGGGGCGCACGCGGTACGCGTCCTGGTCGTCCCGCAGGCCGTCGCCGACCCCGGCGGACGGTTGCGCTTCGAACAACTCGTCCCCGGCGACGCCCTGTTGGAGCGCATCACCCGCCACCTCGACGAGCGCCGCCTGATCGGCACCCGGCTCGCCGTCGGCCCGCCGTTCTACCAGGGCATCACCGTGGTGGCCACGGTGCACGCCTTCCGCGGCGTGGAGACCGACCGCGTCCGCCGTGCCACCCACGACGCCATCTACCGCCACCTCGACCCGCTGACCGGCGGTGCGGACGGCAGAGGCTGGCCCTTCGGCCGCCCCGTCCAGGCGGGCGAGATCTTCGCGGTACTGCAACGAGTGCCCGGGGTGGAGCTGGTGGACGAGGTAGTCCTGCACCCGGCGGACCCGCTCACCGGCAAGCGCGGCGACCGCACCGACCGCATCGACCTGGAGCCGTCCGCCCTGGTGTTCTCCTTCGACCACCGCGTACGGGTGATCGGGGACGCCTCGTGACGACCACCGTGCGCCATCCGGGACGACAGCGGGGCGGCCGCTGATGAGAGGCTCCATCGACGGCCTGGGCTCCTCCGCGCCCATCGGGATGATGCTCCCGGCCGTCTTCGCCGACGACGACCTGGCCCAGCATTTCGTCGCGGGCCTCGACGAGGTCCTGGCGCCGATCCTGAACGTCCTCGACTGCCTGGACACCTACTTCGACCCCGCGCTCACCCCGATCGACTTCGCCCAGTGGCTCGGCGTCTGGGTGGGCGCCGAGACGGACGGCATCGATTCCGAGGATCGGCTGCGCACCGCTGTGGCCGCCGCTGCCGCGCTGCACCGGGTCCGCGGCACGCGCCAGGGGCTGTCGGAGGCGGTGCGCCTGGCGTTCGGCACCACACCGGAGATCACCGAGAGCGGTGGCGCGGCATGGAGCGCGCGCCCCCGCGGCCCCATCCCCGGCAGCCCTCGCCCCCACTTGCACGTGGCGCTGCGGCTGCCCGACCCGACACCGGCGGACACCCACCGCCTTGACGCGCTCGTCGCCGCCGCCCGCCCCGCACACATGCCCTACTCCGTCACCGTCACCGCCACCCCCAACGTCACCACCACCGCCACCGAAAGGACCCTGGAGTCATGACCAGGCAGAACTGCACCGAGTGCGACGCCCGCGTGGAACCCGGTCAGTCGTTCTGCGACGCCTGCGGCGCCGTCCTCAGCTGGGATACGGCCGGGGCGCGCTCGGGGGCGGCGCCGGCCGCGGACGCCCGCGGCTCCAGTGCCGGCTCGGGCCATGCCGGGCCCTCCGTGGCGGGGCCGGCCCCGGCGGGGGGCGGCCCGGTGCCGAGCCCGGCCGCCGATCGGCGCGCCACCGACTCCGGCCTGCCCCGTCGGGCGGCGTCCGCCGAGCCCACGGCCACGCCCGCCACCCAATCGGCCCCGAGCAACCCGGACTTGACGGACACGACACCCAACGACCCGGTGGTGCCCGCGCACACCCCGGGTCCTGAAACGGTCCGTTCCCTCCTCGTGCCCGTCTCGGACCCGGAGGCGGCCACCCCGCCACCCTCGGCCGTCAGCCCGGTCCTGCCCGGACGGCCCGACGCCGAGCGCCCGCACGTACGTGTGCCCGGACAGCAACCGCAGGCCGGCAACGGCCCGCCCTGCCCGTGGTGCGCCACCCCGAACCGCCCCGACCGGCACTTCTGCGCCCGCTGCGCGATGCCGCTCGCCCAGACGCCGGACCAGCCGTCCGCGCCGCTGCCGTGGTGGCGCCGCCTCATGGGCCCCGGCCGCAACCAGACCCCGTGGGCGGGCGAACGCCCCCGGCTGCGCCGCGTGTTCGACCACATCGGCACCTGGATCACCTGGGCCATCGTCCTGACGCTGCTCATCTTCGCCGCGGTGAACCTCTCCGACGGCATCCAGGCCACGCGCGACCACTTCGCCAAGCGCGCCCCCGTCGAACCGGACGAGATCCGCTCCTCGAACGCGTACGCCGGCCATGGAGCGAAGCTGGCCTTCGACAAGCTCAACAACACCTGGTGGGGCCCGGGAGTCGCGGAATCGGGCCAGGGCGAGTGGCTCGAGGTGCGCTTCTCCCAGCCGACCCGCCTGCTGGACGTCATCATCACGCCGGGCGTCTCCATCCGTGCCGACGAACTCGGCAAGTCCGCCCTGCCGCACCGCATCAAGGCCACGGTCACCAAGAAGGACGGCTCCACCGCGACCCGCGACATCACCCTGGACCCGGGCCCGGGCGGCCAGCGCCGCTCCTTCCGCGTCGGGGAGGTCACCCGGGTCCGCTTCACCGTCGAGTCGGCCCACGCGGCGTCGGCCAAGAAGCAGGTGGCCATCGCCGAGGTCGAACTCTTCGGCCGCTCCAACGGCAGCCGCACCTGAGCGATCGAGACCGCCGGGTAGCTTGACCGCGACCCCAGCCGACTGCAGATGGCTTCCGTCGAATCCGCGACGTCGCCGGAAACCGTCTGCGTCGCTTCTGCTGCCCGGCGATGGCTGAGTCCGCCGGTCAGTCGGTGCCTTCGACGATGCGGAAGTCGCGCTTGAAACCGTCGGGGAGGGCCATCAGCGCCTTCTGATATGCCTCGCTCTCGTATGCCGCGACCGCCTGTTCAAAGTCGTCGAACTCGATCAGCACGACGCGTTCGGTGATTCCGGCCTCGTGGGCGACGACTCGACCGAAGTTGGACAGGACGCGCCCGCCCCCGGCCCGGACAGCCAGACCCGCCAGCTCGTTGTAGTCGCTCAGCGCCTCAGGGTCGGCAATGGCGGGGTAGACGCTGACCCAGTAGCCCTTGGCCATGTAAACCTCCTGTGCTCGGCCGGACACGTCCGACTTCGAAGGGACACGCAGACCTCGATCTTTGCCGTTCGAGCCGGCCTCGGCCATGGCGGATAGGTCAGCCTCCGATGCTTTCTCGCCAGTTGGTGACCGCGGGCGTGGACGGAAAGCCCGTGCGCACTATCTCGGACCTGACCGCCACCCCCGGACACGGCCCGGCACTCGTCTGGTGTCGATTGCGTCTGGGTAATGTACTGCGTCAGATACTTGCACTTGATGTTAAGTACTGGCCTCCCTAACGTTCTTGGCATGAACCTCACCGTCCTCGCGGCCTCAGGCCGGACCGGAATGGCCCTCACCCGGCAGGCGTTGCGTCGCGGCCACACTGTGACCGCCGTCGCCCGAACCCCCGAGCGGATCGCCCTGCCCGACACCCCGAACCTGCGCAAAATGGCGGGTGACGTGAACGACGCGGCAAGCATCGCCGCCGCCGTGGACGGGAGCTCCGTGGTGCTCTCCGCACTCGGCACGGACACGGCCGGGATTCTTCTGACCGGCGCCCGCGCCGTCATCGCCGCCGGCCCTCAGCGCGTCATCTGGCTCGGCGCCTACGGCACGGGTAAATCGGCCGAAGCGGCGGGCGAGGGCGCGAGTGTCCTCGCCAAGGTGCTGGGCGATCGGCTCGCGGACAAGGTCGCAGCCGACAACGCCGTACTTGCGGCAGGAGGCACCGTCTTCCACGCCGGGATGCTCGCTGACGGGCCGGAGAGCCCCCGTCGGCGCACGGTCGGCCTCGAAGCCGGGCCGCCCTTTGACCTGGGCGCGAAGGTCAGCCGCGAAACTGTCGCCGCGGCAATGCTCGACGAGGCCGAAGCCCCCGGCTTCGACGGCGCCGTGGCCCTGCCCTTGGCGGAGTAGGCGACCAACAGGGCGGACCGGATCAGCCGGTGGTGATCTCCTTCAGATCTCCTTCAGCGACGCCCGGACCTGCTCGCGGAGCCACGCGTGGGCGGGGTCGGAATCGAAGCGCTGGTGCCAGTTGCAGTGGATCGTCGCCGCCGACGACTCGACCGGCAGGGGCCGGGAGAGCAGACCGAACGCCTTGATGAGCGGGTGGCCGAGCGTCGCCGTGCAGGTGACCAGCGCGTCACCACGGGCAGCGATCTGCAGAGCCGTGGCCACCGTCGCCACCGCCGCGACCACTCGGCGTCGCAGGCCTTCGGCGGCCAGCACATCATCGATCGGCGCGGTCAGCCGGCCACGCCGGGACACCACCACATGCGGCTGCGACGCATAAGCGGCCAGATCGAATCCATCGGCACACGGATGGCCCGCACGCATCGCCACGACGAGACGATCGTCGCCGAGGGGCTCGGAACGGAACTCCGGCAGGCTGGGCCTGTCGCCACCGAGTTCCAGATCGACCCGGCCATGGCGCAGGTCATCGGTGTCGACGGCGTTCTCGGCCAACACCCGCAACTGCACCCCACAAGCCTGCTGCTGAATCCTCCCGACCAGTACCGGGACCAGCGAGGCGGCCACCGCGTCGTGGCACTGGATCGTGAAGGTGCGATCCAGCTCGGCCAGGTTCAACTCGCGTACTGGTGAGAGCACTTCGTGCGCCTGCTGCACCAATCGGTGAACCTCCTCGCGCACCGACACCGCGTACGGGGTGGGAGTCATCGAGTGGCCGGTGCGCACCAAGATGTCGTCCCCGGTGACGGCGCGAAGCCGGCCGAGGGTGCGGCTGACCGCGGGCGAGGACAGGTGCAGCCGCTCGGCCGCGCCCATGACGCTGCCCTCTTCGAGCAGGGCGTCCAGCACGGTCAGCAGATTCAAGTCCAAGTGCATGGAAGTTAATCCTAGCCAGCAGCACATCCATTTCGATCAACCCGGAGCATCCCATGAGCCAGGAACTGCTTGCCGCCACCGTAGCCGCCGTCCGCCGGGCCGGCGCCAGGATGATGACGCGCTACTCCACCGAGTCCCGTCAGCCGGGGCTCCCCGAACTCCTCGCGAGCCTCCAGGCCAATGACGCGGCCGTGGTCGACACCTTGCGCCCGGCACTGGCCCAGGCCCTGCCGAGCGCGGGATGGCTCAACGACGAACACGGATCGGGGCCGATGGCCGCGGGCGAGTGGTGGCTCATCGACCCGGTCGGCGGCAATGTCAACGCCGTGCACGGCATGCCCGACTGGAACATCGGCGTGAGCCTGGTCCGTGACGGCCGCCCGGTGCTGGCCGTGCTCTACTTCCCGGTCCGTGACGAGATGTTCACGGCGATCGAGGGCGGCGGGGCGTTCCTCAACGGTGTGCCGCTGCGGGTCTCGGCCAAGGCGTCGCTGGACGCCGCCCTGGCCGGGACCGGCCAGGCCCAGCCGGGACGCCACCCCGAACTCGCCCACCAGATGGGCACCGCCTTGGCCGCGATGATGAACTCCGCCCTGTACGTGCAGGTCTCCGTACCGGTCACCGGCCAGCTCGCCCACGTCGCGGCGGGGCGCATGGACTTGCACTGGCAGTTCGACCAGGTCAGGTCCCACGCGGCAGGTGTGCTGCTGGTCCAAGAGGCCGGAGGCGTCGTGACCGACCTGGAGGGCAAGGCGTGGGACCTGGCCAGCAAGAGCTACCTCGCTGCCGCGCCGGGCGTGCACGCAGCCGCGCTCGAAGTCCTCACTGCCTGAGGGGAGTCGAGGGGCCCGGCGGGAAAATCAGGTTCCGATGCCTGCGCGTGCGCGGCCGTTGTGGCGCAGGCGGATCCGGCGCCGGGGGTGGGAGCGCAGCAGTGGGTGCAGGCTCCAGTTGTGTTCCGAGGCCACGCCCACGACGTAACTGGCGCCCGCACCACGGAAGTAGTGGGCCCCGAGGTCGAGGTCGCGGTCGTACCCGGCAAGAACGGTGGCGTTCTCGACGCGCCGGGTCTGCTTCTCGATGCGCCGGTCCACGCGCGCTCGGTAGTACGCCGCGTTGCCCTCGCGAACCAGAGACACCGGCGTCACGCACCACAGCGGGACGAACGGAACCTGACCCAGGGTGGCATCCAACACACGAACGGCACCGTTCTCGGCGCGCGGCACCATGTAGACGAACAACTGCGCCACGGACGCCGCGCAGTAGCAGAGAGCCGCCAGGAGAAGCCACATCACCCACCACAGCGGCAGCAGCAGGAGAGTGAGGGGCAGCAGCAACAGCCAACGCAGTGGGGCCGGACGAACAGGGATCGGGCCCCACGCCGGGTCGTCGAAGTCAGGCACGGGTGTTGTGTCCCCCTCGGTTCGCCATGGCGTGCGCCACATCGTGCGGAGTATATGTCGAGGGGTTTTACCGGCAGGCCGGCCATCGGGACTGATCCGCCGTCACCCGAAGTCGCGCGGCGGATACGGTGACTCGATGACCGAGAGCATGCCTGCCTACTTCGAGCTCGACACCAGCTTGGTGGAGTCAGCGTCCACCCGCCCCGGCACCGTCGTGGCGGCCGCAGCGCAGTTGGTCACCGAGACCGGGGAGTGCCCTGGTGAGGTCTTGGTCTTCGCGCAAGGCGGCTATCTGTCGTGGCTGGAAGTCTGCTCGTGGAGCGACGACATTGAGGTGACACTTGCCGCTGCACGTCAGTGGCTGCGGGCAACGGCAACCTGAAGCCGGCTGCCGCCCACCATGGCCGACGGCGTGCACCGTCTGCCGTCGGCCCGGTGGTCCGCCCTACTTCAGGTGCCGGTCGAAGAAGCGGCCCCCGTCCTCCACCTCGAACCACGGGGTGCCGGTGTGCCCGCCCAGGTTGGCGTGCAGTGTCTTCTCTTTGGTGCCGAAGGCGTCGAACAGGTCCAGGGCCCGTTGCCGCGGGTTCCCTTCGTCGTCCCACTGCAGCAGAAGGAGCAGCGGGATGGTGACCTGCCGGGCCTCCTTGCGCTGGGCGTGGGGCACGTAACCGCCGGCGAAGAAGCCGGCGGCCGCGATGCGCGGCTCGACCGCCGCGAGCCGGATGCCCAGGGCGGTCCACCCCGAGTACCCGACCGGCCCGTCGATCTCGGGCAGCGAAAGGAGGGCATCCAAAGTGGTCTGCCATTCCGGGGCCGCCTTCGCGACCAGCGGGCCGATGAGCGACTCGAAGATGTCGTCGACCGGCTCTCCGGCCTGCATCGCCCGGCGAAGGTCGGTGCGGACCTGTTCGTCGGCGGCGGAACGGGGTCGGTCGCCGCACCCGGCGGCGTCGATGGTGGCCACCGCGTAGCCGTGCGCCGCGGTGTGCCGGGCTCGGGCCACGAGCCGGGCGTCACGCTTGGGCAGGCCGTTGTTGTGGGCCATCAGGACCAGCGGGGCGGGAGCGGAAGCCGGAGTCCACAGGGTGCCGGGGATCTCGCCGAGTGTGAATTCGCGTTCGAGTACGCCGTCGTCGAGGCGCTGCTCGGAAATGAAGTGCATGGTCGTGCCTTTCGGGAGCTCGCGAACGGCGCTCCCGGACGACCTATCGCCCGACCGTGACCCCGGAGGGGAGCACCCATGTCGATTCTGCGTTCACGGGTACCACCTCCTCGTTCTCTCGCACGGCCGCCGAAAAGGTAGCAGGGGGTGGCCCTGGTCCGCCAACGGATTATTGGCGCTCACGCCACGGGCCATCCGGCGCCAAGGCCGCGAGTACGGTCAGCAGCTGCGGCGGCTCGACGGGGTCAGGCAGCGAGCCCAGATCCGTCCACGCGATCCAGATGTGGGTGTCCAGGCTGGCCTGCTCGTCCGGGAGCAGACCGGTGCGCACCAGCGGTGGCCGGTTCTCGGCGAACTGAGCGACGAAGAAGAGTTCCGTGCCGGTGTACCGCTTGCCGTTCCACCGCACATCGCGGTCCACGGGCACGGAACGGTCCAGGACGGCCGCCGGGTCAAGGCCGGTCTCCTCTGCCAGCTCACGCCGTGCCGCCGCCTGCGGTGTCTCGTCAGCCTCGATGCCGCCACCGGGAGGCTCCCAGAGCCAGGTTCCGTCGAACGGATCGCGCCAGCGCAGAAGAAGCAGGCGATGGGCTGCGTCCAGGCAGATGACCCGTGCGGCGGGCCGTTGAGTTGTCTCCACCACCCTGACGCTACGCGCCACGTCAACGGAAGCGGAGTGTCGAGACACGAAAGCGTGTGCGTTGTTTCGCCTACTGACGCGGCCATCTCACGGTGCGCCGTGCGTCGTTGAGCTGATCATGGACAAAAACGACTCGGAGCAAGAAGCGAGGGCGAAGGTGGCGCCAGCCAACGGGCTCGATTCTCCGCCGCGCGGTACTGCTGCGTGCGTGTGGTGTGTGGAGATGCGGAGAATCGCCTTGAATGCCGAGCGACGACAGCCTCAGGGCGCGGGAAGCGCGATGGGCGGCATCTGGGTGTGGCTACGTCGGCTGCGGCGGACCGTGGTGCCGACGCTGTGGGCGGCGACGGTGATCGTCGCGTTGGTGGCGGGGGTCTGGCGAGAGATCCCGTAGGGCCTCGCAGGCGAACCCTACGAGTGAGCGGACCGTGGTGGTCCGAGCATGGGGACGAGGAACTGCCGGGCCACCGCTCGCATCCGCTCGTCGTCATCGACGTCGATGACCTGGCTGGGGATGACGAGGAACGAAGCCGAGACGCGGACCATCACCTCGGCCACGACATCGACATCCACTTCGCCCGAGACCTGACCGGCCCGCTGCTCCTGGCGGAGCCGTTCCGCGACGAACTGCTGCACCACGGAGAGGGTGCGGCCGCCGTCGCCGGCCGTCGACAGCGTGACGGCGTCGGGTTCGACGGCCATGAGCCCGCCGATGAGACGGTTGTGGCGGATGGCGCGCAGGGAACTGACGAAGCCCAGGACGACTCGGTCGGAGACGGTCTCGGCGTTCTGGATCTCGCGGGTGAACTGGTCGAAGTAGCGCCGGAATTCACGGCGTACGACGTGCTCGACCAGCGTTTCCTTGGTGGCGAAACGACGGTAGACGGTGATGCGGGAGACCCCCGCAAGGCGTGCCACGTCCGCCATGGTGGAGCGCTTGATCCCCATGCGGCAGAACTGCTCGTACGCGGCGTCGAGCAGCCGCACGGACACGTCGTCGTCCGGATCGGACCCATCGGCGCCGTAGGCCCCGTCGGTGGCGTCGCTGAAGGCGAGTTCCAGCACCGACGGGGAGCCGAGCGCGGGCCCGGTGAGGTCCGGCAGGACAGGTTCCACTACTGCCTCCCTGATTGCGTGCGGCCTCTGGCGTTCAAGTCTCGTCTGTGCTCCCCTGTTGATACAGAGATGCTGAATGCGTTTCATCGTACCAAGCGAACTGCGGAACCACAGAGCTGCCGGACTCACGGAGGAGTTCAGAGCAATGGACGGACTCAGTAGACGCAAGATGTTGACGGCGGGTGGTGCCCTGGGGGCCGTCGGGGCGCTGGGAGCGGCCTCACCGGCCAGCGCGAGGTCGTTGTGGACATGGGCCCCGAGCAATTCGATCGCGGGCGCGGGCGCGGGAGTTGACCCCGAGTGGGTGTGGGACGAGGAGGCCGACCAGCTGCTCGCCTCCGTGATCGACCGCGGCGACGTGCCCAAGGTCAATGAACTGCTGCGCACCTGGACCCGCAACGACCAGGCGCCACCGGCCGGACTCCCGGCAGACGTACGGGAGTTCATGGAGAAGGCGCGGCAACTGCCCTCGTGGGCGGACCGGGACAAGCTGGAGCGGGCGGCCGCGTTCAACAAGTCCCGCGGCTTCTACCTCAATCTGCTCAACGGAGTGGGCGGCGGCATGCTGAGCACCGCCATCCCCAGGGAGGCGCGCTCGGTCTACTACTCCAAGGGCGGCGCCGACATGGAGGACCGCGTCGCCAAGACGAGCCTGCTCGGCTTCGCCATCGGGGACCTGAACGCCTACCGGCCCGACGGCGACGTCATCGTGCACGCCGTCAAGACCCGCATGGTGCATGCGGCCGTGCGCCATCTGCTGCCGCAGTCCCCGGCCTGGGTGCGAAACAGCGGCGGCCAGAAGATCCCCATCAGCCAGGCCGACATTCTGGTCACCTGGCACAGCCTGGCCACCTACGCCATGCAGAAGCTCCTCGAGTGGAAGGTCCCGGTCAGCTCCGCCGACGCCGGTGCCTATCTGCATGTGTGGCAGGTGACCGTGCACATGCTCGGCGTCCGGGACGAGTACATCCCGGCCAGCTGGGAGGCGGCCAACTCGCAGTCCAAACAGGTCCTCGACCCGATCCTGACCTCCACCAGGGAAGGAGTCGAACTGACCGACATCCTGCTGGGCCAGCTCGCCGAGCAGACCAGCCCCGGCGGCATCGACCGGCCTTTGTGCAACGCGCTCGGCCGGTACCTGGTCGGTGACCGGGTCGCCGACATGGACGGCATCCCCAAGGAGCCGTTCTGGGACGGCGTCCTGGAAAGCATCTGGCCGAAGCTGGTGGCCTTCCGCGAAAAACTCATCCCCTTGCCGCTGGTGCCGCCGCTCGCCTGGACGCTCGACGAAGCGGCCCGCCAGTACATCCTCTTCTACCTAACCAAGGGCAAGGGCACCCACATCGAGATCCCCGACACCAACCGGCCGGGCACCAGCTGAAGGAGGAGTGCACAACGATGGATGAACTCAGCAGACGCAAGGTGTTGATGACGGGCGGAACCCTGGGCGCCGTCGGGGCCCTGAGCATGGCCTCCCCGGCCGGCGCGCGGTCCCTGTGGTCGTGGTCTCCCGCATCGTCGATCGCGGGCAAGGGCGCGGGCGTCGACCCGCAATGGCTGTGGGACGAGGAGGCCGACCCGGTCCTGGCCGCCGTACTCGACCGCGGTGAGGTGGCCAAGGTCAACGAGGCGTTACGGCAGTGGACCCGCAACGATCAAACGCTTCCCGACGGACTGCCGCGTGATCTGCGGGAGTTCATGGAGCACGCCCGCCGGCTGCCGTCCTGGGCCGACCGGGCCGAACTCGACCGCGGCGCCCAGTTCAGCAAGACCAAGGGAATCTACGTGGGGGCGCTGTACGGCCTCGGCAGCGGTCTGATGAGCACCGCCATTCCCCGGGAGGCGCGGGCCGTCTACTACTCCAAGGGCGGTGCGGACATGAAGGACCGCATCGCCAAGACGGCGCGACTCGGTTACGACATCGGGGACTTGGACGCCTACCAGCCGCAGGGCTCGATGATCGTGACCGCGGTGAAGACGCGCATGGTCCACGCGGCGGTACGGCATCTGCTGCCGCAGTCCCCGGCCTGGGTGCAGAACAGCGGCGGCCAGAAGATCCCCATCAGCCAGGCGGACATTCTGGTCACCTGGCACAGTCTGGCCACACTTGTCATGCGCAAGCTGAAAGAATGGCGTGTCCGGGTCTCCGACGGTGACGCCGACGCCTATCTGCACGTATGGCAGGTGACCGCGAACATGCTCGGCGTCCGAGAGGAGTACATCCCGGCCACCTGGCAGGCGGCCGAAGCCCAGTCCCAGCAAGTCCTCGACCCGATCCTGGCCGCCACGACGGAAGGGAAGGCGCTGACCAAGGTCCTGCTCGACATCGTGGCCGAACTCGACGCCGGCCTGACGCGTCCGCTGATCAGCGCGTTCTCCCGCTACACGCTCGGCGACCGGGTCGGCGACATGATCGGCCTGTCCAAGGAGCCCGTCCTGACGCCCCTGATCGCCGGTGCCTGGCCGCTCCTCGTGGCCTTCCGCGAAAAGCTGATCCCCCTTCCCGGCATCCCCGGGATCATGTGGACCCTGGAGGAAGCCATCCGCAAGTTCGTCCTGCTGTTCCTCGCCGAAGCCCGCCTGCCCATCTCCATCGACATCCCGGACATGAACCGCCCCTCCTGAAGGCCTGCCCGTCCCGAAGGCCTGCGACAGCCGGCGCGGCCACGACGCCCGGTTGCCGGCCAAGCCCGGGGCGGTGGCACCCCCTCCCGCCACCGCCCCGGGCACCCCCCCCGCCACGACCACCGGAGCCGAGCCGCACCCATGGACACCACGATGAGATCGCTCAGCAGCGGGACCACCACCCGCCTCCGCCGGCCAACTGCCGGACGCGCCACGCCGGGCGGGGGCGACCATCGATGAACGGTGCCGACCGCGGGCCCGGCCGACCGACCGCGCAAGACGCCGGCCTGGGCAGACGCCGTTTCCTGGGTTTCGTCCTTGCGGCGCCGACGCTGGTGACCGCCGCCGAACTCATACCGGCTGACCGGGCCACGGCGCAGGTCCCCGCAGACGGGATCCCCTCGCCCGAGGTCACCGAACTGGTGGACCTCAACGACGTCATGACGGCGGCGGCCCTGCCGACCTCCGGCCTGATCACGGTCCAGGTCAACAGCGACGGCACGGTGTCCTTCGCCCTGCCCCGGGCCGAGGTGGGCCAGGGCATCACCACATCGACGGCCATGCTGATCGCCGAAGAGATGGACGTACCCCTCGCACAAGTGCGGGTCACCCTGGCCGACGCGCGACCGGAGCTCGTCTTCAACCAGCTCACCGGCGCGTCCAACACCACCATCTCGACCTACACGCCGGTCCGGGTGGCCGCCGCCATCGCACGCGGCCGGCTGCTGCAGGCCGCGGCGGTCGAACTCGGTGCCCCTGTCGGCGACCTCACCCTCGCAGCGGGAGTCGTCACCGGCCCCGCGGGCCGGAACATCGCCATCGGCGCACTCGCCGAGAAAGCCGCGGGCGTACGGACACAGCAGGTCACCGCCGAGCTCAAGCCCACCGAGCAGTTCAGCGTCATCGGCACACCCCAGCGCCGTATCGACGCCCTGGACGCGGTCACCGGGCGCAAGAAGTTCGCGATGGACCTGCGCGTCCCGGACGCCGCCCCGACCATGGTGTGCCGCCCCCCGACCATCAACGGCAAGGTCGGGTCAGTGGCCAACACCGGTGAGGTCCGCGCCATGCCGGGCGTCACCGACGTCGCGGTGATCTCGACCGGCGTGGCGGTGCGCGCCCGGACCTTCGGACAGTGCATCGACGCCGTGCGCGCGCTGAAGGTGACGTGGAAGGCGGGAACGGCGGAGGGCAAGTCCGACACCACCGTGCTCAAAAAGCTGAAAGCCGCCGAAGTGCCGCTCGGACTCCCGCCGTTGACGCCGTACGTGGAGGGCAGCTTCACCTTCCACTTCCGCAGCAACAGCGCGCTGGAGACCAACTGCGCCATCGCCGACGTACGTTCCGACCGCGCCGAGGTCTGGTCGAGCCTGAAATCGCCGATCGTGGCCAAGGAGACGATCGCCGCCAGACTCGGGCTGCCGCTCCATGCCGTCACGGTGCACGTCACGGAGGGCGGCGGCTCCTTCGGGCGCAAGCTCTTCTTCGACGCCGCCCTGGAAGCGGTCGAGATCTCCCGGAAGATCGGCAAGCCGGTCAAACTCATGTGGCACCGCGCCGACGACTCCCGGCAGGGCCGCACCCACCCCATGGCCACCTCCCGCGTACGCATCGCCTACCTCGGCGACACCGTCCTCAGCTACCGGCAACGCCACACCAGCGTGGCCACCGACCTCAGCCACGGCTTCGGGGAGATCCTCACCGCCATGGCGGCGAAACTGCCCGTGGCCGACCTCGGATTCTCCGAGACCTTCTTCCAGCTCTCCCAGTCCATGCCCTACAACTTCGGGGTCCACAGCCGCCTCCTGAACGAGACCGACAAGAGTTTCAACACGGGCAGCATGCGCAACGTCTACTCACCCGACGCCACCTGCGCCCGCGAACTCCTCGTCGACGAACTGGCCGCGAAGATGGACAAGGACCCCTACCGCTTCCGGCGCGACTTCCTCAAGGACAAGCGAGCCAAGGCAGTACTGGAGAAGGTCGCCGAAGCCGGGCAGTGGGGCCGGTCGATGCCGGACGGCATGGCGCAGGGCATCGCGTTCCACTCCGAGTACCACGCCACCAGCGCCGTCCTGGTGGAGATCGACTGCCGGCCCGAGACCGTCAACCGCCCCATCCGCAACGGTGTCACCGGACCACGTGTCACCAAGGTCGTACTCGCCGTGGACGCCGGACTCACGGTCAACCCCCGCGGCCTCGAGGCGCAGATGATGGGCTGTGCCATGGACGGCATCGCCCTGGCCCTGACCTCCAGCCTGCACCTGCGGGACGGCTACTTCCTGGAGGCCAGCTGGGACAACTACTTCTACACACGGCAGTGGAACACGCCACCCGAGTTGAAGATCATCATCATGCCGGACACCAGCGAAAAGCCGGGCGGCGCAGGCGAGTTGGGCGTCTCGGCGGCCATGGCCGCAGTCGCCTGCGCCTACGGCCGTGCCATCGGCACCATGCCCACCACCTTCCCCATCAACCACGCCACCCTCTCCTTCGAGCCCAAGCCGACGACCCCGCCCATCCCTGCTTCACCGACCGACGGCCTGGACCACGCCTTCTGACGTGCCCCCTTCCCCCGCCCCCCGCCCCTGATGTAAGGAGCTCTTGTGCCCCAGCACACCTTCCGCCTCAACGGCGAGCAGGTCACCGTCGACATCGCCGACGACGAACGGCTGTTGTGGGTGCTGCGCGATGTCCTTGGTGTCACCGGCCCCAAGTACGGCTGCGGCATCAACGTCTGCAAGGCGTGCACCAGTCACCTCAACGGCAAGGCGGTCAATCCCTGCGTGATCCCGGTGGGCAACCTGCGGCCCACCGATGAGGTCACCACGATCGAAGGCCTTCCGGCCACGGTGGGCAAGGACCTGCACCCCATGCAGGAAGCATGGCTCGACCACGACGTGGCCCAATGCGGCTACTGCCAGCCGGGCCAGATCATGGCCGCCGTCGCACTGGTCCGCCGAGCCGCGGAGGAAGGCCGCGAGATCAGCGAGGCCGACCTCGACGGCATCCGCAACATCTGCCGCTGCGGCACCTATGCACGGATCCGCGAGGCCATCAGGTCGGGCGCCGCGCAGATGTGAGGGCAGCCGGGAAGCTGGGTCGCCGGGCCGCAGGGCCGCCGGGTCTCGGGAAAGTAGCTGGTGGTCGCCGTCTGATGACCGTGTGCAGGCGGCGCCGTTTCGGTCCGGCTCGGTCACCGAAAGGGGCGTAAATTTGTGCGTGGGGGCGAGTGTGGTGTTGCTCTGAGGAGGGACCATGACACTGGATCCCGTACGGCAGGAGGAATTCGCCGGCCTCGTGGTCGACGTACTCAACAAAGGCGTGCTGGCCCTCCTCGTCAGCGCCGGCCATCAGACCGGTTTGTTCGACACGATGAGTACGCTGCCGCCGTCGACGAGCGATGACATCGCCAAGGCCGCGCAACTGGACGAGCGGTACGTCCGCGAATGGCTGGGCGGCATGGTCGTCGGCGGGTTCGTCGAGTACGACCCGGAGGGGGCGCTGTATGTGCTGCCGCCGGAACACGCCGCATCCCTGACCGACGCCGCGGGCCCCGACAACCTCGCCGGCATGACGCCCTACATCGCGCTGATGGGTGAGGTGGAACAGCAGGTCATCGAGGCCTTCCGCCACGGCGGGGGAGTCCCGTACTCGGCGTACCCCCGTTTCCAGGCGCTGCAGGCGCTGGAGACGGGCCGGGTGTACGACGCGGCCCTCGTCGAGAGAATCATCCCGCTGGTGCCCGGCCTCACCGAGCGGCTGCGCGACGGCATCGATGCCCTAGATGTGGGCACCGGGCAGGGGCACGCGCCGCTGGTCTTGGCCCAGGCGTTCCCGCGCAGCCTCCTGCACGGCCTCGACCAGTCCGAGGAAGGCATCGAGGCGGCCCGCGAGGAGAGCGCGCGCCGCTCCCTGGACAACGTCCACTTCACGGTCGGCGACTCGACGCAGATCACGGGCCGCTACGACCTGGTGACCGCCTTCGACGTCATCCACGACCTGGCCCGGCCGCAGGAGACCCTGAACGCCGTCGCCGCGTCCCTGCGTGAGGGAGGCACCTTCCTGATGGGTGACATCGCCGCCTCCAGCAAGCTGGAGGAGAACCTCGACCACCCCTTCGCGCCCGCCCTCTTCGGCTTCTCAGTCTTCTACTGCATGACCACATCGCTGGGCGCCGGGGGAGCGGGCCTGGGCACGATGTGGGGCGAGCAGACCGCCCGCCGCATGCTCGGTGAGGCCGGCTTCACCGACGTACAGACACGGTCGGTGGAGGGAGACCCGGTGAACCTCTACTACGTGGCGACGGTGAGGTCGTCCTCGTGAGGCGGGGGTAGTTGCGATGATCCGCACGGCCATCAGTAAATGCCGGTGCATGGCCCCGCTTTGCCGGGTAACGTGGCGATCTTCGGTCGGCTGACGCCGTCCGGAGTCCTCGAAGGCCGAGTACATGTTGCATCTCGACGACCGTCCCGTTTCCCGACGCCTTCGCGCCGCCCTGGAAAACCTCTCGGTGACCTTCCGCGGCATGACCGCGCGTCCGGATGAGCACAACTGCGAATGCCACTGGGGCAGTCCGGAGGAGCTCGCCCTGTTGAAGACACCGGATGTCGAACTGGATCCGGACCTTCTGCGCAGGGCCTGGCAGGCCACCGACTGGACCGATCACGCGGCCGTGCTGCGCCGCATCCTGCCGCAGTTCGCCCGGGTCCTGGTAACTGGTCAAGCGGACCCCCTATCTGGCTTGGAGGAGGCGGGATTCTCCTTCGCCCGCGGACGGTGGCAGCAGTGGCCCGACGATCACGCCGGTCCGGTACGTGAGTTCCTGCATGCCTGGTGGGTCGCCAGTCTCACCGATCCGGATGCGGTCGTCCCCGCGCATGAGGTCTTCGCGATGTGTGTGGAGGCGTCCGGAACGGTTGCGCCGTGGCTGGCCGACTGGGAAGAGCAGACCGGGGAACTCAGCGATCGACGACTCGTCGAGGCGGCCGCGGAGTGGGAGTACGAGCTGCTGGGGGAGAGCCTGCCGTGGTACGTCGGTTGGTACGAGCATGACGAGGAGAAGATCCGCGCCGACCTGGTCGCCTGGCTCCTCGGCCACGCTGCGACGCGGCTGCGGGAGTCGGGCGCGTCGGAGGATCTGCGGCACCGGATACGGCTGCTCGGCCTCGCCGACGAGGCACGCTGGACGGATCCGCACTGGCCCGGCCACCGCTACTAGCGGAATTGGGCCCCTCGGGCGGGCCGGTCGCCGGCGTCAGCGGGCGACCAGTTCCCGGCTCAGGACGTGCTCGACCAGGGAGATCAGGACCTCCTTGCCGGACTCCCTCTCGCGTACGTCGCAGAGCAGGACGGGGGTGTCCGGGTTGAGGTCCAGCGCGCGGGCCACCGCCTGGGGGGTGTGGCTGCGGATCCCGTCGAAGCAGTTGACCCCGACGATGAACGGGATGCCGCGGCTCTCGAAATAGTCCACGGCGGGAAAGGAGTCCGCGAGCCGGCGTGTGTCGGCGAGGACGACCGCACCGAGGCAGCCCGTGGCCAACTCGTCCCACACGAACCAGAACCGGTCCTGGCCGGGCGTGCCGAACAGGTACAGGGCGAGGTTGTCGCGCAGGGTGATGCGGCCGAAGTCCATGGCGACCGTGGTCGTGGACTTGGTGGCCACCCCCTTGAGGCTGTCCACCGGGCGTGAGGCCTCGGTGAGGGGTTCCTCGGTGCGCAGGGGGCGGATCTCGCTGACCGACTCCACCAGGGTGGTCTTGCCGACGCCGAAGCCGCCGGCGATCAGGAGCTTGAGCGCGGTGAAGTCGGCGGGCGCCGATTGCCGCGTGCGGTCAGAGTGCGCGGAGGCCATTGATCACTTCTCGCAGGAGGTGGGCGGGAGGGTGTTCTGCCCCTGAGGCGGAGGCGGAGGCGGAGGCGGTGGACTGGGGCGGCGTGATGTGGAGCAAGCCCTGTGCCGTGAGGTCGCCGAGCAGGACCCGTACGACACCAAGGGGCAGCCCCGAGTCCGATGCGAGGTCCGCGACGGGGCTCGGGCCTTGGGCACACAGGGCCAACAGCGCGCGCTGTTCGGGCGGGAGCGGGCCGCGTGGGGTGCCTTCGGTGGGCCGGACGATCGCCATCAGGTCTACGCGTTCGGCGCCGTTGTCCGTGCGGGCGCGCCCGGCGGTCATGGCGTAGAGGCGGACCAGGGGGCCGGCCTCGGCGTCGTAGCGGTCGGTCCAGGCCTCGGCGGAGCGCTCGCCCGGGCCGCCCGGGCGATGGTTGGAAGGCGGGCCCGTCACGAGGTTTCGCCGTCGGGTGCCGGGGTGTCGTCCGACCGTGCGGGCACGGTGAGGTGTTCGCGCACCCGGTCGACCAGCAGGGCCATCTCGTAGGCGACCAGGCCGATGTCGGCGTGTCCGTCGGTGAACACGGCGATGCAGGAGCCGTCTCCGGCGGCGACCACGAAGAGGAAGCCGCCCTGCAGCTCGACCATGGTCTGGACGACGCCGCCCGCGTCGAAGTGCCGGCCCGCCCCCTTGGCCAGGGAGTGGAAGCCGGAGGCGATGGCGGCGAAGCGCTCGGACTCGTCGCGGCCCATCGCCTGCGAGGCGCCGACGCACAGGCCGTCGGTGGAGAGCATCACCGCGTGCCGCACTTCCGCGACGCGGTCGACGAGGTCGTCCAAGAGCCAGTCGATGCCGCCCGTGGCGTGGTCGTCGCTGTGCTGGCCCACGGTGGTGACGGAGTAGGTCGGCGTCATCGGTCTTGGGACCCTTCGTCGTTCGCTGTGTGGTGGGGGGACTCGGGGCCGGGAGGGGTGCCGCGGGTGGCTGAGGCGCGGCGCCGGCCGGAGCGCAGTGACGCCATCGTGGCGCGGGCGGCTTCCGGGGAGCGCAGGCGCGGGCCAGGGGCGGCTTCTTGGTCGGCTTCCTGGTCCTGGCGCAGTTCGGGCGCGAGGCTGGCCTGGCGTACCCGGCGTGGCAGTTGGTCCTCGTCGGCCGGGGCTTGAGTGGGGCGCGCGGTGGGGGTGGGCGGGGTTTCGGGCTGCTGGGGTGCGGCGTGCCGGGCGCGGGCGGGAAGTTGGTCGCGTTCGCGCTGGGCGGGGATGTGCGGCAGGGACGGAGCGGGGCCGGACTCCTGCGGCAGCGGCCGCAGGCCCGGGTGCGGGGCCTCCAGGAGCTGCTGGGGGAGGAAGATGAGGGCGGTGATGCCACCGTAGACCGAGCGGCGCAGCGTCACCTCGATGTGCTGGCGTTGGGCGAGGCGGTTGACCACGAACAGGCCCAGCTGGCGCGAGTCGAGCAGGTCGACGTCGGCGGCCTGGATCTTCTCGTTGGCCGCGGCGAGTGCCTCGTCGCCCATGCCGAGGCCGCGGTCCTCGATCTCCAGGACGCAGCCCGCGCCGACCTCTTGGGCGCGCACCACCACGGGGGTGTGCGGCGGCGAGTACACGGCGGCGTTCTCGGTGAGTTCGGCGACGAGGTGGACGAGGTCGGCGACCGCCGTGCCGGCCAGTCGCAGGTCGGGGATGTCGTCCAGGTGGATCCGCTCGATGTCCTCGGTCTCCGCGATGCCCGCGCGTACGGCGTCGATCAACGGGACCGGGGTGCGCCAGGCGCGGCCGGGCGCGGAGCCGGAGAGGATCAGCAGGGACTCGGCGTGGCGGCGCATCCGCGTGGTCAGGTGGTCCAGGCGGAAGAGATCCTCCAGATCCGTGGGGTTCTCGGTGCGGCGCTCCATGGTGTCCAGGAGCTCCAGCTGCCGGTGCAGCAGCAGTTGGCTGCGGCGGGCGAGGCTGACGTACACGCCGGAGATGCCCGTCAGTACGGCGGCGCGGCCCGCGACGGCACGCAGGGCGGCGCGCTGCACCGTGGTGAGGGCCGCACCGACCTGGCCGACCTCGTCCCGGACCGGGTCGCGGGAGAGCGGTGCTTCCTTCTCCAGGTCGAGGGCCTCGCCGTCGTGGATGCGGCGGATGGCGGCCGGGAGCCGGTGGGCGGCGAGTTCCAGCGCGGAGTTGCGCAGTCCGGTCAGATCCGCGACCAGGCCGCGTCCGATGCGCACGGAGAGCAGGAGCGCGAGGATCACACCGAGCAGGCCGAGGAGCACGGCGAGGCCGGAACTGCCCAGGTTTGACAGGGAGTACGGCTTGGCGTCGATGCCCGTGTCGATCGCGCCCTGTTCGGCGGTGGCGAGCCCGGCCATGGTGGGGCCGAAGGCCGCGTGCCAGTCCGCCGCGGTCACCGCGGTGGCGGCGCCGGAAGGGCCGGCAGCAGAGATGTCGTCCTGGGCGTCGGCCAGCTCGGAGGCGGCGGAGGAGTCGAGCACCTTGCGGTAGGCGGTGGCGTCCTCGGATCGCAGATCGGGCACCGCCGCGTCGACGAACCCGCGCTGCTGCGCGACGTCGCCGACGAACGTACGGTATTGGGTGGCCGACATGCTCCCGCTCGCCCGCGCGGCGCCGAGCATAGCGTCCTGGCGGCTCAACGCCTCGCGGGCGCGGGCCAGTTCGAGGACCGTGCGGGTAGTGGAGGCGCGGTCGGGCTGGTCGGCGCCCGCGAGTTTGGAGCGGACGGCGAAGGCCCGGTCGACGGCCGTGCCGTAATCGGAGAGCACGGCGGAGGCGCCGCGGCTGCTCTCGCGCCGCTCACCGAGTGAGCCCGCGCTCGTGAGCAGAGAGCGCACTCGGCCGGGCAGCGCGGTGTCGAGGGCCGCGAGGCCGGTGCTGCTGGTGCGGACGCCCGCGCGCAGCGCCCTGACGGTCTTGTCCGTACGGGCCTGCGCCGCGTCGAACTCGTCGCGGGCGGCGTTGCCGGGCGTGGCCTGGTACTTCAGGGCGGCGGACCGCTCGTCCTGCACCGCGGAGGTGAAGTGGGCGACGGGCCGCACCAGGGTCGCGTTGATCTGGCGCAGCTGTTCGGTGGCCGAGACCTGGGATGCGGTGGTGACGGCCGCGTGTCCCCACAGCGCCATCAGCGAGAGGATCGGCACGGTCAGCAGGGTGACGACCTTGGCGCGGATCGATTAGGGGCGCCAGCGTTCGGGCACCAGAGGGCGTGCGGGCATGACGAAGGGGCTCCTTGGCGGTGCAGGAGTGTGGGGGCGCGCGCAGTGCGTCGGGCCCGGGGAACGCGCGGCGCCGACGTGTGTGACGTGATGGCGTGCCGCGGTGGGGGGGGAAGAGGGCGGGCGCGGGCCGGGGCGGCCCGGCTGCGGTCAGGCGACGGGGAGTTCGACCTCGTGCAGCGGGCGGGCCGCGGCCTCGCTCTCGGCGCGCTCACGCGCCGTGGGGGACAGCGCGACGAACGCGCACGTCAAGAAGAGGAAGGAGCCGAGCACCACGGCGAGCGGCAGGATGAAGGCGGTGGCGCTCGCGCCTTGGAGCGGTGCGGTGCCGGCGTGTACGTCCACGGTGACGGCGGCCATGCCGGTGTAATGCATGCTGCTCACCGCCAGGCCCATCACGAGCGAGGCGACAGCCGCGACGGCGGGCCCCCGCACGGACAGTGCGGCCCACAGCGCGGCGGAGGCGGCGGCGATCGCGATGAGTACGGAGGCCGCGACGAGCGCGGGATCGTACGAGAGAGAGCCGTTGAGCTGAGCGGCCGCCATGCCGATGTAGTGCATGGCGGCGACGCCAAGTCCGGTGCCGATGCCGCCCAGTGCGATCGAACGCGGCCGGGACTTTCCGTAGCCGGCGGTGAAGACGCCCGCACCTACGACGGCGATGGCGACGACCAGGCTGAGCAGCGTCAGCGGGATGTCGTAGCGGATCGCCGTGCCTTGGACGGTGTAGCCGAGCATCGCGATGAAGTGCATGGTCCAGATGCCGGCACCGATGGCGACAGAGGCACTGATCAGCCAGTTCCGCTTGGACCGCCCCCCGGCTGCCAGAGCGCGCACGGTGCAGCGCAGACCCAGCGCGGCGCCGACGACGGCCATGGCATACGACAGGACCGGAGTGGCCCAGCCTCCTGCCATGTGGTGCATGTGACCCACGGGATTCCTCTCACTTTGCTGTGTCGGCCCCCCGGCGATCCGGGACGCTAGCACGCAGTGGATCTCCGACCCGGAGGAACGAAATCCGCTTGATGTGAGGGATACCGATCAGTAAAGCCCGAGTTCACGGGCCACATGCCCATGGAACCGTCACCAGTCGCACACACAGGTGCGACTCTTGTCACGCCACGTATCGAACCGCTCGCGACACCGGGGGCGAGGCACCTGGTTCCGGACATGCGGGACATGGCGGTGCAGGATCCGCGCCGATTGAGGGTGGGTTAGTCAACCGAGCGGAAGGGAAAAAGGTGGGGCACACGAGCAGGTGGCCGTCACCAGCCACATATCCGGCCCTCGCCGGCCGCCCAACAACTTATGGAGCCGTCATGACCACCTTCGTGATCACTGTCCCCGGCACCTTCCTCACCGACATCGATGAGGCGGCGCGCTCGGCGCTGGAGCGAGGCCTGGCTTCTCGCCACACGGAGGTGAGTGAAGAGGAGGGCCTGGATCTGCTCACCCTGGACGAGGGCGGCCGTTTCTCGATCCGTCTCGAAGTGAAGGCCGCGGACCGCTACGAGGCGGAACTTGAGGCGTCGAAGCTGGTCACGACGGCTTTGGAGAAGGCGGGCATCAACGTGGCGGATGCTCCGCTCGGCCCGCCGGCTGTCACCGGCATCGACAGCGACCTCTGACTCAGCACGTGTCGACGTCGTAGGCTCCCTGTTTGAAAACAGGTAGTGCCGCGGTAGCTCTGGGGCCGTCGCAGCGCTGGTGAGCGCCTCGAACAGCGGGCCCGCGGCAGACGAGGTGGAACTGGGCCGGGTGCTGCCGGTGGCGGGAACGTGCCCGTACAGCGGGAGCCACCCCGAACTGACCCGCGGCCGGAAGCTGACCAACCAGGACGGGTACTTCGGTTCGGACACCTATTCGGCCATGCGCCGTATCCAGAGTGCGTGCGGAATCACGGTGGACGGGATCGTGGGCCCGAAGACCTGGAAGTGCCTGCACCCGGACCAGTCCCCGAACCCGAAGTACAAGGAAGGCGTCTGGCCCGTCGACTAGAGCGTGGAACATAAGTGGCTGGTGGTGGGTCTATGGCCTGTGCTTCGATGCCGAAGTGAACAAGGAGAGCTTCGAAACCGCCGAGGAGAAGTCAGGCCGCAGGATCCGGCGGAGGACCGACGGGGACATCGAGACGTGCGTGGAGGTCCTCGAAAGAGTCCATCACGCTGACGGCTATCCGGTGAACTGGCCCGAGCGGCCCGGCGATTGGCTGTCGAACGCTTCCCTGCTGGGGGCTTGGGTCGCCGACCTCGACGGCCGTCTGGTCGGTCATGTCAGCTTGTCCCGCAGCGGCGAAGGCGATCTGGCCCCCGGATTGTGGAGCGAGCGCAAGGGGACGCGAACGGATCTGACCGCGGTGGTCAGCCGGCTGTTCGTGTCCCCGCAGGCGCGGGGACACGGGATCGGCGCACTGCTGCTCGGCCAAGCCGAGGAGGCCGCGCGACAAGGCGGACTCCATCCGGTGCTCGACGTCGTGGCTTCCGACATCGCCGCAGCAGCCTTGTACGAGCGGCTGGGCTGGCAACGCCTGGCCACGATGGAACAGCGCTGGAGCCAGCACCAGACCGTGACGGTCCACTGTTACGCGGCATCGTAGAGCTCAGACGCCGCCCTCGGGCACCCACGTCCAGACGTCGCCGCCGAGTCCGTCCGGATCGCCGTCGCTGTCCGGCCAACCGAGTGCGCCGCCGGCGTGCAGGGCGGGTCGGTGGCCGAAGGCGGTGCCGCCGCTGTCGAGCGCGGCGGCGATCTGTTCGAGGTAGTCGAGGAGAGTGCCGAACTCGAACTCCACCTGCCCCTCATCGGCCCATGAACCTACTTGCCCATTCCGCGGATCGACGAAGAAGCCGGACATGGAGGAATCAAGGGTGTCGGCGGCGAAGGGGACGAGCCGGTGGTACTCGTCTTCGACGCCCTGATGCACCGGATGTTGCATCATCACCTCGTCGAGGGGGAGCCAGGCGAAGCCGGTGTGAATGCCGGGGCCGGGCAGGAAGAGAGCGGCAGCCCACTGCGCCTCCCAGGCACGGGAAGCATCGTCGGCCGGCGCGGGCAGAGGCCCCTTGCTGTGCGGGTGGAGCCCGAACTGGTCCTGGTCGTAACCCCGACTGCCGTCGTGCAACAGATAGAGCGCCCTGAGAGCCGGGGGAAGGGGGAAGCCCATCGTGGCCTCCCACTTCGCGATCCGGTCCGGAGCGGCGGGCGGATTGAGCATGGCGCGCGAGGCGGGCGCGTGGCACCCCATCCACATCTCGATCTGCTTCCAGGCCCGCTGCACACGCATGAAATCGTCATCGCTGCTCGTCATGCCGGTGAGCGTATCGACGGCCCTGTCCCGCCCCACGCAGGCCGTAACAGCTAGCCTGCCTTGGGATCTTGCACGCCAGTCGCCGTACAGGTGTGGCAACCGACAATGAGGAGCTGAGCCATGACGACCACCGCGCGTGCCACCCTGCAGCACGAGGACGAGCAGGTACGGGTCACCCGCTGGGATTTCGAGCCCCGGGAGAGCACGGGCCGTCACGTGCACGAACATGACTACGTCGTGGTGCCCGTCACCGACGGACGCACCGACGTGATCACCCCCGATGGCACGGTCAGCTCCTCGCAACTGCGGGCAGGCGTGTCCTACGCCCGGCCGGCCGGTGGTGAACATGAGGTCGTCAACGCCGGCGATGCGCCTTTGGCCTTCGTCGAGATCGAACTGCTGAAGTAGCTGTCCGACTACGGTGTAGGGCTTCGCCGTGAATTCGGCCGCTCAGGCATCCGTGCTACGCCGTAAGGCGGTTGAAGCCGGTCAGTCGGGGCGAGTGAGTGAACTTGATCGGATCGCCGTCCGGCGTGGAGACCGCGGTGACGATGTCCGGCTCGGGGTCGCCGAAAATCTCGAAGTACTCCACCGTGCAGTGCTCCATGACGCTACGGATGTAGGGATCGGAGATCTTCCAATGGGTGCGGATGGCCTCCGTGTCCGCGTACAGCTGGAAACTGTGCGCGAGCATGCGTTCCTCGTCGATGAAGACGTCGACCATGAGCTGGGGGCCGTGTTCGCCGGTGAAGGCGATGGCTTGCGCGATGGCCTTCTTGAACGCGGTGAGGTGGCCCTCAGTAATGCGCATGGTGTTGCGGAACAGGATGGTGTGGGACTCGGTGTTCGCCATATGCCGAGCGTCGTGCCTCAACCACGCTTGAGGTCAATGGGGGCTGGGGCGCCTGCAGCTGCCGCCGGCCGCTCGCGCAGCAACAGCCCCGCGGTCACGGCGACCGCGGCCGCGGTCAGCCCGTGGACGCCGTACGCCGTCGCCGCCGAACCCCCTTCGGTCAGCACCATGACCATGTCGCTGACCGGGACGACGGCCATGGCTGCCATCGCCAGGCCAAGCGCCTTGCGCTGCCCGGCCAGCAGCAGCGCGAGTATCACCAGTCCGAAGCCGATGTCTCTCATGCCCTTGACCGCGAGGAACCCCTCGCCTTGGCCCTGTGGCCAGGTCGGCAGCCCGAACCCTTCGGCCGATGCCTGCGGGTCGAAGAGGAAGAGGGCCCCGATGTAGAGGAGGAACAGTCCGCCGAGGAGGGCGAGGACGGTGGCGAGGCGCTTCATGGTCATGACGAATCTCCTGAAGATGTCGTACGGCGGGTAGATCGGAATGGGAGCGACGGCGGCTGTTGCGGTGCCTCGCGAGGCGCCGCAACAGCGTGACCGGCCGCAGGGAGCGCGCTGTGGGGGCCCTTGCCCCAGGCTTCTCGTCTTGCTGGGTGCTGCCGACGAGGTGGTACGCAGCAGGGGACTGCCACCGCCCCGGCGTTCGACCTTGCGGTGGCGCTCGACGTGCTGGGCCGGTCAGGGGCAGATGACGTAGCGGCCGCGGAGGCCGCCCTCGGCGGTTGCCCGGTGGGCGTCGGCGGCCTGGTCCAGGGGGACGACCGCGTGCACGCGGGTTGGCAGTTCGCCTGCGGCGGCACGGGTGAGGAGGCCGGCGATGCGGCCGTGGTCGGAGGTCGTAAGCAGGGAGGTGACGGTGATGTCGCGCTCGGTGTCAGGGCCGAGGCCGGGCCGAAGGCCGACGTAGGCGCCGCCGTCGCGGACCAGCCTGAGGGCCTGGTCGTTGAGTTCCGCTGCGTCGACGACCGCGTCCCATCCCGGCTCGGAGTGCTTGGTGAAGTCGGCGCCGAGGCCGCGCACGAACTCCTCGTCGCCGGGGCGCGCGAGCCCAGTGACCTGCCAGCCACGGTCCCGGGCGAGGACGGTGACGTTCGCTCCGACCGCCCCCGCGGCGCCGGTCACCAGCAGTCGCGCGGCCCCGGCGGGTGCGTCGCCGAGCAAGTCGACGATCTGCGCGGCGGCCAGCCCGTTGAGGGGGACCGTGGTCGCGGCCAGCAGGTCGAGATCGTCGGGGACCCGGGCGACCTCGGCTGCTGCGACCACGATCTGCTCGGCATAGGTGCCGTAGTCGCGGTCGAAGCCGGCCACCAGGCCGGCCACCCGCGTGCCGGGGGCCAGATCGACGCCCGGCCCGGCGGCGTCCACGACACCGGCGAACTCCCAGCCCAGCCCGGTGTGTTCGGGCTGATTCACCAGTCCGATGGTGTGGAAGAAGCCCGCTGCGACGCCGAGGTCGGTGGGGTTGACCGTCGCCGCGGCGATGGCGACGCGGACCTGGCCGGGGCCGGGCTCGACGACGGGTACGTCGATGATTTCGATGGAGTCGGGGCCGTTCGGGACGCGGACGACGGCGGTACGGAAAGTGGCAGCACTCATGGCCTTGTTCCTTTGCGGTGGGGTGATTGCTTCCGGGTTCCATGCTGGTTTCGTTAACCTCTGTGCGGAAGCAGGCACTTGAGAGTGCGTAACCCCCCTCGGGTGGCGAAGGAGCGATCGATGTCGACGCGGACGGCGGCTCAGCGGCGGGCCGAGGAGAAGGCGAGCTACAACGCGTTCATAAAGGGCTGTCCCAGCCACCAACTGCTCGAGCGGATCTCCGACAAGTGGGTCGCGTTGATCCTCGCTGCGCTCGGCAGCGACGGACCGCACCGCCCCGGGGTCGACCACGGAGACGACCCCCGGTCGATGCGCTACTCCGAACTGTCCCGCCGACTCGCGGGCGCCAGCCAGAAGATGCTCACCCAGACCCTGCGCTCCCTGGAAGTGGACGGCATGGTCACCCGGACCGTCACGCCCACCGTGCCCGTCACCGTCACGTACGAGATCACCGACCTCGGTCTCTCCCTGAACCGCGTCATGATCGGCCTCAAGGACTGGGCCGAGACCAACATGACCGAAGTACTCGCCCACCGCGAGGAACACCACCGAGCCGCAGACCAACGCGGACAAAGCGAGCTCGGTGAGTGAACCTCCGCGCGTGAGGCTCAGAGCCGGCAGGTACGTGGAGTGGCCCGGGGGAGGAAGAACATCAGGGCCCACACGATCAGCAGGCCGCCGATCACGTACGGAAGTGTGGCGGTGAAGGCATCGACGACCTCATTGCCGCGGGCGGTCGCGCTCTGATCGTGGGCGAAGAAGACCACCCCGGTGAGGACGACTCCCAGGGCGATGCCCAGGTGCATGGCTGTGTTGAACAGGCCCGAGGCCGACCCGGCGTGTGCGTCGTCGACGCGGCCGATGGTGAGGTCGGTGAGTGGGGCGCCGATCATGCCGAGGCCGAGGCCCAGCGCCAGGACCGGCACGGCCATCGCGGTCATCGAGAGGCCGGTGCCGTATGTGGTGGCCAGCAGGTGGAAGGCGGCCAGGGCCAGTGCCGCGAGCAGCGCACCGGCTTGGGGTGCGCGGCGTCGGTGGCGGGCGACGGCGGCCGTGGCGAGCCAGGCGCCCGCGATCTCGGTGAGGGTGAGGAGGAGGAAGCCGAGCGCCGCACGTGACGGGCTCAGGCCCAGGCCCTGCTGCATGAAGAGCGTCCAGCACATGAAGAACAGGCCCGACAGCAGCCCCAGGACCAGCTGGGCGGCCATGCCTCCGGAGAAGGGGCGGCCGGAGAACAGGGCCAGCACTATCAGAGGCAAGCCGCCCTTACGGGTGGCGGCCCGCTGTTGGAGGATCAGGCCCGCCAGTACGGCCGCGCCCGCGGACATGGCCGTGAACGTCCACCACGGCCAGCCGAGAGCACCGCCCGCGCTCAGGGGGTAGGCGATGAGTAGCAGCCCGAGCGCGCAGAGGACCATCCCCGTCGGGTCCGGGCGCAGAGCCTGGCGGTCGCGGGATTCGCTGAGGTACCGGTTGCCGAGCACGACGGTGGCAACGCCGAGCGGAACGTTGATCAGAAAGATGGACCGCCAAGACAGGCCGAACAGGTCGGCCTGCACGAGCAGACCGCCCAGAACCGGGCCGGCGACGCTGCCGACGGACATGACGGTCCCGTACAGGCCGAACGCCTTGGCGCGGGCGCTGCCGGAGAAGGTGACATGCAGGGTGGCCAGGACCTGCGGGATCATGACTGCCGCGCCGGCGCCCTGCAGCGCGCGGGCGGCGATCAGGGTGGCCGGACCGGTGGCCAGGGTGCACAGCAGGGAGGCAGCGGTGAAGGCGCCGGTGCCGTAGAGGAAGGTGCGCTTGCGGCCGTAGAGGTCACCGAGGCGGCCCCCGGTGATCAGCCCGATGCCGAGGGTGAGGGCGTAGGCGGCGTGGGTCCACTGGAGGCCGGTCGCCGTGGCGCCGGTGTCCTGCTGGATGGTGGGCAGGGCGGTGTCGACGACTGACGCGTCCAGGACGGCCATCAGCTCACCCAGGAGCACCACGGCCAGCATGATCTGACTGCCGGGGCGCGAAGGTCCGTCAGAGGCTGTATCTGGGCGGGACGGGGCGTTGCGGGTGTCACGAGACACGGTGCAGGGGTTCCTGTTCTGAGAAGTAGGAGAAACGGGCAGGCCAAGGCCCGCGTACGCCTACTGCGCACAGGGAAATGCCACGGAGCCCAGGCCATCGGGAAACACCGTCTTCACAGCGGACAGCACAAACCGCCTGATCGCTCAGGCGGGGGTCCGCGGGCAGAGCCCGGGAGAGACGGCTACTTGGCCTGGGATATAAGTCATCACCTCGAAGGACACGCACACGTCATGCGGGGCGGCAAAGGAACCGGACCAGCATAAACGTCCGCCCGCTCCGGCGAAAAGTGTTTTTTTTCCAGGCACCCCACGGCGCTCTTCGCCCTGTTTGTCCCTCGCCTGTCGCCTCAGGGGCTGAATCTTGCTGTTACCCCCGGGGGATCAGCGGTTACAAGGACAACCCGCACCGATGTCTGTGCGGGCGGGCGGACCCTGTGCCCAGACCCCGCACGGGGGCCGCTCGGTGCACGGCACAAAGCAGTGGCACCCGGGCGGAGGTCCGATCGCTGATCACCTTCTAGGTGGCCGGGTCCGCGCTCTTGAGGGAGTCGAGCCAGCGGAGAAGCTGAGCTCCCTGGCGGGTCATGATGTCCGGGTCGCGCAGGGCGTTGGTCAGCAGTGACATCCCCTGGTAGGCCGAGATGAGGGTGAGGGCGAGGTCCTCGGGGTGGGGCAGGCCCAGGGCGCGGAACTGCTGCTCGGCCCACTGCAGGAGGCGCCGGATCGTCGTGCCGGCCTCGGTGTCGAGGATTCCGTCGGCGCGTTTGTCGAGTTCGACGGCCAGGGTGCCGGTGGGGCAGCCGTAGCGGGCGGCCATGTCGCGCTGGTCGATCCAGGCCTCGATCAGGGCCTTGAGGCGGTCGTGCGGATCGGGCAACTGGTCCAGGCGGCCGGTGAGTTCGTCCAGGTGGGCGCCGTGCTCGGAGAGTGCGGCCAAGACCAGTTCGTCCTTGGTCTTGAAGTAGTAGTAGACGTTGCCCACGGGTACGTCCGCTGCGCGCGCGATGTCGGCGAGCGTGGTGCGCTCGACTCCCTGTTCGTGCAGGACGCGGGCCGCCTCGGTGGCCAGCCGTCGGCGCTTGTCCGCCCCGCGCGTCTTGGGCTTCGCTGAGTTAGTCACCCAACTGACTATAGACAACCCCTGGTGGCGCCGTGCTAGCTTCCTCCTAAGTAAGTCAGCTAACTAACTTCTTGGGGGAACGAAATGATCGTGGTGACCGGAGCGACGGGCAACATCGGACGGACCCTGGTGCCCCTCCTGGCCGAGGTGGGCAAGGATGTCGTGGCCGTCTCGCGACGCCCTCGACCCGATGCGCTCCCGGCCGGGACCGGGCACGCCGTGGCCGATATCGGCGACAGCGCGAGCATGCAGCCGGTCCTGGAGGGCGCCGACGCCTTATTCGTCCTGCTGGGCGGCGAGCTCAACGCTCACGGCGAAAGCCCGGACGCTCTGGTCAACGTGGCGCTGGAGGCAGGCGTCAAGCGGATCGTCCTGCTCTCCTCCCAGCTCAACTCCACCCGCCCCACAGCCCCGTCGCATGCTCGCCTGCGCGCTTTCGAGGCCGCCGTACGCGCGTCCGGAGCCGACTTCACGATCCTGCGCCCGGGCGGCTTCGCCTCCAACGCCTACGCGTGGACCGAGCCGATCCGCACTAAACGCACGGTTTACGCCCCGTTCGGCGATGTCGCCCTGCCCGTCATCGACCCGGCCGACATCGCCGCGGTCGCCGCGGCCGCCCTGCACGAAGACGGGCACGAGGGTCGCACGTACGAACTGACCGGGCCCGAGGTCATCAGCCCGCGCGGGCAGGCCACGGCCATCTCCCGGGCCCTGGGCGAGGACGTCACCTTCGTGGAGCTGTCCCGCGAGGAAGCCCACGCGCAGATGGCGCAGTTCATGCCCGCAGAGGTCATCGACGGCACCTTGGATGCCCTCGGCGTGCCCCTGCCGACCGAGCAGCTGATCAGCCCCGATGTGGAGAACGTGCTGGGCCGCCCGGCACGGCCTTTCGGGGAATGGGCCACGGCCAACTTGGCGGCCTTCCGATAGAACCCACCGGCCCCGGTCGTCGCCGACCGGGGCCGCCTCACACGCGGGACAACGAGCTCACGGACGCACCGCTGGGGTCATCAGCTGCACTCTCCGCGCCAGCGCCAGGACGTGATGGTCTTGCCGTCGCCCGGGAAGTTGCCGCGTCCCTCCTCCCAGCCGCGGTGCAGGCACATGCCACCGCCCTCGGCGAACGAGACCTGCACGTGGTCGTAACCGGGCTCCTCGGAGCCGTTGTTGAAGTACGACCTGCGCAGGCCGCATCCGGTCGCACCGGAGTTCCCGGCCGACCGGCACACGGTGCCGGTGCCGTTCGGGCCCGAGTAGAAGCACACGTACGTTTCCGGGCAGTTGGCCCAGGCGGAGCAGTTCTGGCTGGTCACGCTGGACCACTCGCGACCGACCCCGGTGTACTGGGTGCCGTTCAGGACCACCGGCACGCGGTCGCCCTCGTCGGTCGGGCCGCTGCCCGAGGAGCGGTAGCGCTGTTCGTAGTGGAGGTGGGACCAATTGCCGCTGTTCGAGCCGGTGGCGCCGATGCGGCCGATCTGAGTGGCTGCCTCGACCTGGTCGCCGACCCGTACGTAGGCGGTGGCGGCGTCCTTGAGGTGGTAGTACGCGGAGAACCAGCCGCCGCCGTGGTCGACTTGGATGATGTTCCCGGCCCCGGTGTCCTTCCCGGTGTACGACACGGTGCCTGCTGCCCCGGCCAGCACTGGCTTGGCGTCCGAGCCGGTGTTGCCCTTGACCACGATGTCCAGAGCCGGGTTGTGACCGGAGTCGTAGGTGTTGAGCTGCCATGCGGTGCCACACGACAGCGGCATCTGGAAGTCGGGTCTCGCGGCGCGCTCCGAGGTGCCAGCCGCTGTCGTACCGCTCGCGCCGGGTGAGACTGCGGGCGCGCTCGCCCCGGCGCTCAGCACCAGTGTCAGCGCACCTGCGGCGCCGACCAGCAGCCATAGGAGGTGGCGCGCGCCGAGCCGACTGTTCCGCAGGGGCTGGGGTGGTGAACTGTGCTGCGTGTGCCGTGTCATCGGTCCTGCTCCTGTCGCCCGGTGGGATGTGACGGCAGCACCGAGTCTGTGCACCGAATCGCTGGGCCGGTACCTGGAAGAAGATAGGGTCGCCGCCGATGACGGTGGATCAGCAGGCCGGCACCCACTCGTGGGAGCTGACGGGAAGGCTGTCGCGGGGGAAGCTGCCCTTGGCGCCGGCCTGGAGGCAGGCGGCCCGGTCCTTGCGGCCGATCTGGTGGTAGAGCTGGACGTCGTCGAGCGGGTCGCCGGCGTAACCATTGTTGAAGTAGGACTGCGGGGAGGTGTCCTTGACCCAGTCGCAGGTGACGATCCCGCCGAACCAGTCGTCGTCGTAGTCGTAGTAGGCGCACATGTCGCCTTCGCCGTCGGCCTGGGAGAAGAAGCAGACGTCGCCGACGTCGCAGCGCGCGTACCCCTGGGGAGCGGACTCGCGCAGGGACAGTGCCACGGATGTGGCCAGACCGGCGACGGCGGCCAGCGTCAGGGCAGCGACCAGGGCGCGGCGCGGGCCGCGTCTCGGCTTGAGTCTCGGCAGGCGTGGGGAGCGGGCGGCGCCGGCTGCGGTCTCCACGCGGCGCAGCAGGGCTTGCGCGGTGTGCGGGGCGCGCGCGGCGTGGTCCGGTGCCAGGCAGTCGGTGACGATCGGGCGCCAGGCGTCCGGGAGCTGAGGGGAGAGGCGCAGTTCTTCCTGCCCGCTCGCGTAGGCCAGCATCGCGTTGCGGCGCGCGGCCGCGGTCGCGCCGGGGAAGGGTGGACTGCCGGTCAGGACGAGGTGGGCGAGTACGCCGAAGGCCCAGATGTCGGCGGTCAGGCGTGTGCGGTGGCCGCGCTCGTCGACCTCGGCCCACAGGAGCTCGGGCGGCATGCAGTCGAGCGTGGCGAACGCGGGGGAGTAGGCGTGGGTCCCCTCCAGCTCGGCGGCCAGGCTGAAGTCGGCAAGGCGGATCGAGCCGTCGGCCATCAACAACACGTTGGCCGGTTTGAGGTCGCCGTGCACGAAGCCCGCATGATGCAGGTGAGCGATCCCCTCGCTGATCTGGGAGAGCAAGGCGGGGCCGCCCGGGACGGCGATGGCGCGCCCGTCCTTAATGCCCGGGCGCCGGCTGCGTGAGCGCTTCAGGAGCTGGTCCAGGGAGCCCTCGGCGCGCTCAAGCACCAGGGCGGTGGCACCGTCGAGTTGAGGCTGAGACGGATCGTCCACGGTCAGGGCCTCGTACATCCGGATGAGCCGTGGACGTCGCAGCCGACGCAGCAAGTCGGTCTCGCGCTCAGCGAGTTCCTGCAGATGGCGCAGCTGGCGTGGGGTGTTGGTGCCGGTGGGCAGGAACTTCATGGCCACTTCCTCCGGCCACTCCTCGGCGTGAGCGCCGCGTGTGCCGCCTTCGGCCGCGGCAGCCTGCCGGGTCGTTGACGACGGCCGTGCCGAGGCGGCCCGCCGAGCGCTGTACACACTGGCGAAGGAACCGGAAGCGATGAGCTCTCCGACCTCCCAGCACCCGACGCGGTACCCCTTGGGCACCGGCACGGGGTGGGACGGTGTCTGGGTGCTCATCGGGTGGCCCCTTGCTTCAGCAGCGCCAGGTCGTCCTCGCGTACGAGGTCGAAGCGCAGGGCCAGCGAGATGAGGCGCTCCTTTCGCCCGTTGAGGCGCGGGCCACCGCCCTCCGGCGCGTCCGAGCCGGGCTTCAGGCGCAGCTTGACCGACAGATAGTCGACGTTCCACAGCACCGCGGTGCGCGACACCGACGGCCAGACGGGCCGCAGGAGTTCGACCGTCTCGTCGGCGGTGGGCAGCGGTGCGTGCGGACCGCCCCGCAGCCGCGGGGCGCACAAGGCGACCAGGACCTGGAAGTACCGCTTGTCCCGGTCGAGGGGAAACGCGCACGCGGTGGGGGCGCCGTCCTGGGTGCCCGTTCTCTCGAGGTAGTCATGACGCGGAGCCCAGACGTCGAAGCTGAGCAGGTCGCTGCCGGAGGGCAGGACCACCCGCGAGAACTCGAAGGGGATGGGGGCGCCCAGCCGGCCGGGCGCGACCTTGACGTGCTCGCCCGCACCCTCCGGGTTCTCCACCACGTAGGTCTGGCCGCGGCTCAGATTGGAGAGGGTCCAATGGGCGTCCACGGCCGTGATCTCCCCGGCGGTCCGCGACACGCCTTCGTGCGCGAGGGTGAGGTGCGGGCCGGGGCGGACGGGCGTGCGGCCGAACGGCAGCGACTCACCGCCCGCGAGTCGGATCTGCTGGTCGGCGCGGGTCGTGTTCATCGGTACGACGATGATGCTGTGCATGCCTGCGTCCCCTCCCCCGAATGCGAACTCAGGTCAACATAACGGGAGTTGAGGGACCGACCTAGACGTTGCCCGGCCGTCGGCGCGGTGTGTCGGCCACCGCCGGGCGGCGGGGCTAGGCGAGCGCCTCGCGGAGGGTGTCGTGGCAGTCGATGATGGTCTCGACGCCGACGATGCCCAGGGTGCGCTTCACGGCGCTGCCGGGTGCGGCCAGGCGCAGCCATCCTCCGGCCGCGGTGTAGGTGTGGTGCGCGCCGAGGAAAATGTTGATGCCGCTGGAGTCCATGAAGGTGACCCGGCGCAGATCGAGGACGACACGGGGGAGGGGCGCGTCGACCTCGTCGAGGGCCTGCTGCAGTATCACGCCACTGTGGTGGTCGATCTCCCCGGACAGGGACAGTACGCGGACGCCGTCGGTGGCGGTGGCCACGACCGACAGCCCGCCCGGTGGTCGCGGGTCTTCCGTGCCGGGCGTCTCGATCTCAGTCATGCTGGCGATACTGGCACATGATCGCCGCCCCTGGAGCACTGGTCGGATCAGGTCTGGCCTGGGGGAAAACCAGTCTCTGAACCGAGGTGTCAGATGTATGGCGCGGGGTAGGCGCCGGAAAGGTCTATGCATGGGGGAGTGAAGCGGCGTAATGGGATCAGGTCCCGAAGATGGAGACGACGGTTCGCACTCGACCAAGCGCGCACTGGAGACCATGGTGGCTCTGGAGGGGGACGGGTCGTGCATTGCCCAGGCCCGTGACCTCGCCGCCCAGTTCTTGACCGCGGCGCGGTGCGAGCACGGGGTGCCGGTGGCGGAGCGCGGCATGGAGATCGCGCGGCTGGTGGTCAGCGAGCTGGTCACCAACGCGCTCAAGTACGCCCCGGGTCCGGTGCTGGTGCGTCTGCGCATCACCGGAGGATCGGTGTCGGTCACGGTGTGGGATTCCGAACCGGTCCTTCCCGTGGTCCGCGGCGTCGATGCCGGACGCATCGGTCAACACGGCCTGGAAATCGTGCAGGCCGTCGCCCAAGACCTCACGGTACGAAGCGAGACGGTCGGCAAACGCATCAGCGCGCGCATCGCCCTGACCGACGAACCGGTCGGTGCTGCTGTCAGTGCGGGCGCATGAGGTTAATTTCACGGGCGAGCCCGATGTTCCGCCACGAGCGGGGCCCTGAGCCCGCCGGGCTGGGTGCTTGAGCGATCACAGGGGAGAATCCCGCCATGGTGATGGCACAGCACTGGTACGCGTCCGCTCCCGTCGTGGACGGGCTGCCCCTCTTGGGTGAGCCCGGCTTCTGGGCGGCCCACCTCGCCGACCTCAGTGACGGCACCCCGGCGGAGGCGTTCGGTGTCGACGCGGCGGATGCCGGTGAGGCCCTGGAGCAGCTGCATGACCGGGCGGCCTGGCCGATGTTCACCGTGCCGTTGGCCGGCGGCTTCACGATTCTCGTGCACTACAACAGTGGCGAGGAGCACACGACCACGGACTACTTCCTCACGCACCCGGACTGGCCGGCCTCCCGCGCGGCCCTCGTCCTCACCAGTGACGATCAGGACCGCATCGGGCCCGGTCTCTGCTGGCCGGAGTTGGCGGCTCTCCTCTCCACACCCGCCGAAGCCGACGGGGTCAACGACCCGCACGCCCGGCTGCTCCTCCTGCTCCCCGTACTGGGCGACGCGGACACCCCACCCGAAGCCCTGTCCCTGGTCATCGAAGCGCTCGTCGCGCACGGCGCTCCGCCCGACTGCGAGCCGCTGGCCCGACGCCTGCTGGCGGGGCATCCCATGTGGGGCGCGGCAAAATGGACGTACGACGCCGACGAGCGAAGCTGGCTCTGCAACGGCGAACACAGCCCGCGCCAGACGCCGCTCGGAGAACATCTGCCCGCGTCGCAGCGAACCGCGCTGGAGGCGGTGCTCGAGGGGCGCACGCCGGAGGTACGGGCGTGAGGGTGAAGCGGATGCAGGAGCAACGGGGGCCGGCGGTGAACTGTCCAGCACGAGCTGGACGAAGCATCGGCTGCTCGGCTGGGAGGCCGGTGCACGGGGCGCACCCCAAACAGGGGCCAGCGGCGGCCTCCCCGCCTTCAGTAGGGGACGGCCACCCCAGCCTCTCGCAGCGCGATCAGCGCCCTGCCCATGCATTCGGCAGGTGACGCTCCGTCGGCTCTCATTGCGCTGCTCAGGGGCCCGCCGGAGGCCGAGAAGGTCCATGCCGGCTGCCCGGCATGCAGGCGCTGCGCGTCGATGCGGATCATGGCGCCTACGCCCTGCTCGCCGAGCCACTCCAGGATGAGCAGCGTCGCGTCCTCGACGCCGCTGTCCAGGTCCACCTTGGGCCGCCGCCCCGATCTCTTGGCCATGGCCGGAACCCTACTTGGGGGCGGAGCTGGCCCTGGGGGAGGTGGCGTCGGCCCACAGTTTGGTGCTGTGGGCCTCGATGAGGGCGTTGATGCGGGGCAGTGCGTCACTGATGGGCTGGGGGTCGAGGCGGCGTCCGTCACGCAGGCGCAGCGCGACGTGATCGTCAGCGGCCTCCTTGGCGCCGATGACGGCTTGGTAGGGAACCAGGCGGGCCTCTCGGATACGGGCCCCCAGAGTGCCGCGGTCCGGTCCCGCGATCTCGGCGCGCAGTCCCAGACGGGTGCAGCGCTGGGCGAGGGCCACGGCGTTCGGCAGTTCGGCGTCGGAGATCGGCAGGATCACCAGCTGAGTGGGGGCGAGCCAGGCGGGGAAGGCACCGCCGTGCTGCTCGATGAGATGGGCGACGGCCCGCTCCACACTGCCGATGATGCTGCGGTGGACCATGACGGGGCGGTGCCTGGAGCCGTCCGCACCGATGTAACGCAGGTCGAACTGCTCGGGCTGGTGGAAGTCGACCTGGACGGTGGACAGGGTGGATTCCCGGCCGGCGCCGTCGGTGACCTGAACATCGATCTTGGGGCCGTAGAACGCGGCTTCGCCCTCTGCTGCCTCGTAGGGCAGGCCGGAGCGGTCGAGGACGTCGGTGAGCAGGGCAGTGGACCGCTGCCATTTCTCGGGTGCGGCAACGTACTTGCCACCCGGGCCCGGGAGGGAGAGCCGATAGCGGGCCGCGGTGATGCCGAGCGCCTCGTACGCCCGGCGGATCATCTCCAGCGCCGCCTGCGCCTCATCGGCGACCTGGTCCAGGGTGCAGAAGATGTGCGCGTCGTTGAGCTGAATGGCCCGCACCCGGGTCAGCCCGCCGAGCACGCCCGAGAGCTCGGATCGGTACATGCCTCCCAACTCGGCCATGCGCAGGGGAAGTTCGCGATAGCTGTGGGAGCGGGAGCGGTAGATCACCGCGTGATGGGGGCACAGGCTCGGCCGCAGGACGACCTGCTCGCTGCCGAGGTCCATCGGGGGAAACATGTCCTCGCTGTAGTGCGCCCAGTGCCCGGAGATCTCGTACAGCTCCCGCTTGCCGAGGACCGGTGAGTACACGTGCCGGTAACCCGCTCGCCGTTCGGCGGCGCGAATGTACTCCTCCAGGGTGTGCCGCACGGCCGCGCCGTCGGGCAGCCAGTACGGCAGGCCCGCGCCGATGAGCGGGTCGGTGTCAAACAGGCCCAGTTCACGACCGAGCTTGCGGTGGTCTTGCATGGTGGTCTCCTCGCGGACATCGGGCGAGTGACCGCAAGGCGAAGCCCCGGGGCACTCGCCCCGGGGCTTCGGACTGAGACATCTGTCAGCGCGCCGGGACACTCTCCGGCGTCGTCGTCATGGCGACAGCAGCGCGCTTCATGCCGGAGAAGCTAGCAAGACGAAGCGATGCGCACACCCCTATTTCTTCTCCGGCGCCTGTGGCAGCAGGGCTGGGAGCAGGCGAGAATCCAGCACATGGATGATGCGTTCACACTTCTCTGGCAGGCAGTCGACCTGCTGCCCGAGGACGCCGTGGCTGAGAACGGCGTGACCGTCGGGGATGTCCGCGAGGGCATCGCGCACCAGGAGTGGGAGATGGTGCTCGACCTTCTCATCGAGATCGCGGATGTCCATATCGCGGATGTCCATCCCGTGTCCCCATCCTTCTGGGAGATCCTCGCCGAGGCTGCTCGGCAGATGATGCTCGACCGCAGCCGCCGCTGGTGTGAGTGGCGGGGCTGGGAAGCCGAGCACGGAACCGTCCGGGCGACGCTGACCCTGCTGGGAACAGATGAGGGCGGTCGCCGGAGTGCCTTCTCAGGAGACGGCCGACTTCGACCTCTGTGGGACATCGGTCACCGTACTTCCGATGGAGAGCGTGATCTGCGCATCGCCTCGCTGTGGGTGGAGTTCGCGCAGAAACTCGGTCCCGGGGAGAGCGCCGATGTGCGGCTGGCTCCTCTGAGCCCCGAGCCGTGGAGAAATCTGCAGCCCGGCCACGTGATCACCATGCACGAGGGGCGACCTGTCGTCGGCACGGCCACGGTCATCGAGGTCCTGCCACCGAGCGCCAGGTCAAAGCCCTGATCAAAGCCCTGATCGAGGCCCTGATCGAGGCCCTTATCGAGGCCGGATGGGCTTGGCGTCGCTTGTCGCTTCAGAGTTCCAAGCGTCGGCTACTGCAGGTCCGCAATCCAGAGGTGTCCCGGGTGCACACGGGCGAGCAACTCGGCCAGGGTCTCGCGCTGAGCGGAGGTCAGGTGCGGGACGGTCGCCTCGAAGTCTGCTTGATCCTTCTCACGGGCGTGCTTGGCCTTGAACAGCAGGACCAGTTCGGGTGTCAGATACGGGATGCCGTCCTGGGTGCGGTGGATGATGCCGCTGTAGGGGAGCCGAATTTTCCCGTCCCGTCGGCAGATCCAGGTGTCGCCGTCATGCGGTTCGCGGAACACGTCGAGCAGGTAGTTTCCGGTGGCCGGATCGCGGAGCCATGTCTGGTGTACGGCGGCCAGCGCCTCTGGTGTGGCGTTCTCCCAGATCCGGCCGCTGCCTGCCGCGTCGAAGGCGTAACCGGGGAAGCGGTCGCGGACCTCTGGAAAACTCGCGGCCGGAATCGCGATCTCGATGTCCCCATGCGCGCGCGTCTGCTTGCCGTGGAACAGGTCCAGCGCCCAGCCCCCGGCCACGTACCAAGGCGCGCTGATCCCGGTCAGCTGCCGCGCGACCTCACCCGGGGTCCAGCAGGATGACCACCTGGCGTCCAGGGCTGCGATCTCGTCGGGTGACAGTTCGATGCCACCGCTGGGAAGCTGCTCGCTCACTGCAGGAATCTATCGCGGAGCCGGGGGGCCGAGGGCCCCCACGAGAGCCCACCAGTGTCGACCCCCTTATAAGGTCGATGTGTGATGTTCCAAGTGGGCGAGCCGTGCAGGCTCGGTGTGCCGGAATCCCAGGCGCGGTTGCGCTTTGGGGCCGAACAGGGGGAGGCGGGCGCAGGGCCGGGTCGGAGGGTGCTCGTCGTCGACGAGGAGCCTGCCTTCGAGCTCAGCTTCTGGTGCGGGACGTGCCAGTTCCTCTTCCGGCGGTTGGAGGGCGCCCGGCAGACGCTGTCGCTGGGAGGCGTGCAGGAGCAGCTCACCGGCACACTGGCCGATCCGGGAGACCGTGGTGTCATCGACGCGTTCGGTGGCCTGTTGGCGCAGGGCGAGTACCTGCCGATGCTGCTGCGCGTGGATCCTCGACTGGTGGTGCCGGGTCAGGAGGGCGACTACTTCAGCGGCGAGCAGGTGGCGACGTGGGGGATCGACCAGTTCTGGGGGCTTCCGGAGTACCCGCACACGCCGTACTACCGGACCTACGAGACCGCGGTCGATGCCTCCGCGCACCTCTATGAATTCATCGTGCCGATGGTTCCCCCGACGTGGAACACGCGGGAGCGGGTCGCAGAGTACGTCGAACTCCTCGACCGCGGCACGGTCCCTACGGCCGTGGCCGTCTCGACACTGGACGTATGCGAACCGGCGGTCGGTCGGTCGGCCGACCACTACCGGCACTGGGGCTTGACGCACTTTCTCCTGGACGGCCACCACAAGCTGGAGGCCGCAGCCATGACCGGCCGCCCGGTGCAACTGCTGTCCCTCCTGGCCCTGGACGCGAGCCTGGCCGAATCCGAGGAGTGCGCACGGCTGCCCGAGGTGCGCGCTCAACCCCGCTCGGCCCGGGCGGCCGACGCCTGAACCAGCGCGGCCGGCCCCCACGCCATGAGGTGACGCCTATGGTCCGGCCGTGCGTTCGGTGAGGTCTGCGTCCGTGATGGGGCGCACGACACGGCACGGTGTCCCGAGCGCCACGCTCATCGGCGGAATGCTGCGGCTGACGACGCTGCCGGCGCCGATGACCGGGCCGTAGCCGATCCGGACGCCGGGCGGCACCACCACATTGCTGCCGATCCATACCTTGTCCTCGATCACGATCGGCTCGGAGAACCGACCGAAGTCAGCCCGGCGCGTGGGATGCACCGGATGTCCCGTCGTCGTCAGCGTCACGCTGGGAGCGATCATGACGCCGTCGCCGATGCGGATGTCCACGTCATCGACGAACGTCAGGTTCACGTTGCCGAAGAAGTCGTCGCCGATGTGTACGTGGGAGCCGAACCCGGCAGGGAACGGCGGCAACAGCACCGTGCGCGCGCCGACGGAGCCGAGGATCGCGACGAGCAGCGACCGGCGCCGCTCGCTGTCGCTCGGGGGCGTTTGGTTGTACTCGAAGATCTGGTCCGTGCGGCGGTGGGGTGCCTGGAAGACCGCCTCTGACTCCGTATAGACGAGTCCTTTGGCGATCCGGCCGAGAACTTCGTCGTGGTTCGGTTCGGTCACTACGGGGCGGCTTCCGGTCCCAACTCGGCTGCACGCTGCGCGTATTCGCGGGCGATCGCCCCGTTCGGGGCGAGTGCCTTCGCCATCCGGTATGTCTCCGCTGCCTCCCGGGAGCGACCGAGGCGGCGCAGCGCGTCCGCGCGGACGGCGGGCAGAGCGTGGTTCCCGGCCAGCTGCTTGGGTGCGTCGAGCGCGTCGACGGCGTCCAACTGCGCCTGCGGGCCGTCCCGCATCCCCAGGGCGACCGCGCGGTTGAGCGCCACCACGGGGTTCGTACGCAGGGCGAGGAGACGGTCGTACAGTGCCACGATCGTCCCCCAGTCGGTCGCCTCGGCGCAGGGGGCGAGCGCGTGCTGTGCGGCGATGGCCGCCTGGAGCGTGTAGGGGCCGCCCGCCACCAGAGCTTCGTGGGCGAGAGTCACGCCCTCGGTGATGAGCGCCTGGTCCCACCGCGTCCGGTCCTGATGTTCCAGGGTGACCAGCCCGCCGTCCGCATCGAGCCGGGCGCTGCGCCTGGAATGCTGAAGCAACAGCAGTGCGAGCAGCCCTCGCGCCTCCGGTTCGTCCGGTGCCTCGGTGGCGACGAGCCGGGCGAGCCGGATGGCCTCCTCGGCGAGGGGGTCGCGGACGGTGCTGCCGTCGCTGGGTGCGTATCCCTCGGTGAACACGAGGTAGATGACGGCCAGGACCCCGTCCAGCCGTTCGGCGCGGGCCCCGGCCGGCGGCACCCGGTAGGGGATTCCTGCCGCCGCGATCTTGCGTTTCGCCCGCAGGATCCGCTGTGAAACGGTGTCCTCGGCGATCAGGAAGGCGCGGGCGATCTCGCGCGTGGTCAGTCCGCCGACGGCGCGAAGGGTGAGCGCGACCCGGGATTCGAGGGGGAGCGCCGGGTGGCAGCAGGTGAACACGAGCCGCAGCCTCTCGTCGCCCGGCGGCTGCGGTTCGCGAACGGCTTCGAGCGCGGCGATCTCGGCGAGTTTGTCGCGCTCGGTCGTCCGGCGGCGCAGCACGTCGAGGGCGCGGTGCCGCGCGGCGGTCACCAGCCATGCCCCCGCCCTGCGCGGTATGCCGTCACGCTCCCAGGCCGGCAGGGCGCGGGTGAACGCCTCTTGCGCACTGTCCTCGGCCAGCTCCCAGTCGCCGGTCAGGCGGACGATCGCGCCGAAGACGACACCCCACTCGGCGCGGTACGCCTCGGCCAGCGCCGCCCGCACCTCTGCCGGCCCGGCTGTCACGCGAAGTCCGTCCAGAACTCGCGCAGTTCGGCGATACCGGAGCGCGCCATCGGACAGCGGGAGAGGTAGTCGATCGCTTCCTCCCATTCACCGTCGATGAACACGATGCCGGACACCCACTCCGGTACGTCCGTGTACGCGCCGTCGCTGATCAGCAGCTTTCCTCCGCGGCGGCGTACGAGGGTGGCGTCCTGGACGGGACGCAGGTGCTCGCCCCCGAGGTAGCGGCCGGAGGCGAGACCCTCGCGCACCCAGTCGGCCACCGCGGCGGGATGCGGGGTGAAGGGCGGAGCGCTCGGGTCGCTTCGCAGCAGCCCGAGGAAGCGCGAGGCGGGCGCGTCGCCCTCGTGCGGGACGTTCCTGGTGCCCGGCCCGAGGTCGAGCGGTTCGACCGGCCGGATCTCGATGCGCCCGCTGATGGCCATCGGGTGCGAGGCGGCGACCTCGATGGCCTCGTCGAGGTCGGCGGCCTCGATGAGGTCGTACCCGGCGATCCACTCGGTCGTCTCGGCGAACGGGCCGTCAGTGACCAGGACTTGGTCACCTCGGACGCGGACCGTCCTGGTCTCGGCGACCGCTTGGAGGGGCATCCCCTCGACACGGACGCCGCGGCCGTTCCACTTCTCGACCCACGCCTCTGGGTTCTCGTCGGTCGGCTCTCCGGCGGGGTCGGCGGCGACGAACAACACGTACTTCATGGCGTTCTCCTTTCGAACGTTTCATGAGAACGACGAAGCACCTCAGCCGAATCCGACAGTGCGGCGAAGATTCGTCGACGATAACTTCCTCGCAGCCCCGGCGGAGGGGGGCAGCCATAGTTCTCCTCGCGCACGTGTAGTCCGGCCGCCGCCCCACGACCTGCACTGTCCGCAACCTCCCCGGACGAACAGCTAGCCCGCGTACGCGACCACGTCGTCCACCGACGCGTTGCCGCCGCAGATCACCAGGCCCAGCCGCGTCTCGTCACCGGTCTTGGCGAGGATGCGGCGGGCGGCCGGGAGCAGGCAGCCGGCCGCGGGCTCCGCCCACACCTTGGCGTGCTCGGCCAGCTCCCGCACACCGGCAAAGGCCTCGGCCTCGGGTACGACCAGGACCTCGTCGACCAAGTCGCGCACCATGGTGTAGGTCAGCGGTGACACCGTGGGCGCACCGAGCGTGGTGATGCGTGTGTCCACGTCCACCTGTACCGGTCCGCCGTGGGCCAGCGCCTGCGACATCGCGTCGGCACCGGTGGTCTCCACACCCCAAACCCGTACTCCGGGGCGCCGCGCCCGCAGTGCCGCCGCCACACCGGCGATCAGTCCGCCACCGCCGATGGAGACCAGCACATCGGTCAACTCACCGGCGTCCGCCGCGAATTCGAGCCCCACGGTGCCTTGCCCCGCGATCACGACAGCGTCGGCGAACGGATGCAGGAGCGTGAGCCCCTCGGTCTCCAGGCGTTCCATGAGCGCGAAGGCCTCGGCCATGGTGGGGGTCAATCGGACGTCGGCGCCCGCAGCACGGGCGCTCGCCACGGAGCGGGCGGGTGCGGCCTGCGGCATGACCACCGTGGCGCGCACGCCCAGGGCGGCCGACATCTCCGCCACGGCGACACCGTGATTGCCGCCGGACACGGCCACCACGCCGGCCGCGCGCTGTTCGTCGGTCAGCGTGAGCAGCTTCGAGACGGCACCCCGTGCCTTGAACGAGCCACTGCGCTGCAGCAGTTCGAGCTTGACCGTGACCGGCACGCCGAGCAGTGCGGCCAGCCCAGGACTGGGCAGTGTGGGCGTACGCACCACGTGACCAGTGATTCTGGCCGCTGCGGCCTCCAGCTCCTCGACACCGATCATGGCGCTCCCTCTGACTGTGTTGTGTCGTACGCCGTCTTCGTCTGCACGATACGTGGGCACGTGGGCATTCCCCGGAACTGTTGTGCAGATCGATCTCCTGGTCAACCAGGAGATCCGCAGGCAGGCGCCCGGCGAACAGACATGATGCCGGTGCCCGGAGCCGGCTCCCCATGCTGAGCCGCGTGGACCCGTACAACAGTCAGATCCTCACCGCGCAGGACATGCCGCAGTTCATCGCGGAGATCGAGGCGACAGCCGCACAGAACGAGGACAGAGGGGTCGGCGCGCTGTTGGACGACCTTCTGGTTCTCGGCCGCCGTTGCGCGGCGGAGCCGGGAATGGAGCTCCATCTCGACGGCGATTAGCGGGCTGGGTCCTACGCGCGATCCCCGACGCGCGATCCGTGTCCCAACGCGTTCCGTACTGTCGAGCGATGTGATCACTCGATCGTGAGTTCCTCCGCGCTCCGGCCGGGCATCGCGCGATGCTCGCATGGGCGGTGCGTGACCGGCGCCGTCCGGATGTCCACTGGGGTGGGGGGGCTTGGTATGACGCAGTCAGCGGAGCGGCGCGGAGGCCTGGACGGCCAGGCAGTACTGCTGGTGGCCGGACTGGCCGATCTGGCGGTGAGCACACTGGGTTCGGCGTTGGGGACGGTGCGGGGGATGCTGCGGCGCTCCGACGCCGCCGAGCTGGCGACGGAGGCCGAGCGGGAACTTCTGGCGCGCGGCCGCCTGGTGCTCGACCGGTACGCGACCGTGCCCCCGGCTCACCTGGAGCTGCTGGCCCGGCAGGCGTTGGCGCGACGGGCCGCTGATGACGTCTGAGGCGTGGGAGCCGGACGCGTTCAAGGCCCGCGTCGACGAGACGCTGCGCCGGTTCGTCGCCGAGGAGGCGGAGCAACTCGTGGCCATCGATCCGCTCCTGGGCCCAGTGGCCGGGCAACTGGAGGCGGCGGTCGCGGACGGCAAACGGCTGCGGGCGGCGTTCTGCTATTGGGGCTGGCGCGCGGTGGGGCAGCCGGACAACGACGCCTTGGTGCGGGCAGCAGCCTCCATGGAGCTGGTGCACGCCGCGGCCGTCGTGCACGACGACCTCATCGACGACAGCCCGCTGCGGCACGGGCGGCCCACCGCGCACCTCGCCCTGCGCGGCGCCGTACGCCGTCGCCCGCGTGCCGTCGCCGCGGCGAGGTCGTTGGCGATGCTGGTGGGAGACCTGCTGATGTCGTTGGCCGGGCACCTCTTCACCACCAGTGGGCTGCCCGCCGCGTATCTGGCCCGGGCCCGCCCGGTGTGGTCGGTGATGGCCCGCGAGCTGATCGCGGGGGAGTGTCTGGAGATCCTGCGCACCGGATCCGGTCCGGACCTCACGGCGTCGCTGAAAGTGATCCGCTACAAGACCGCCAAGTACACCGTCGAGCAGCCCCTGCTCATCGGCGGGGCCCTGGGCGGCGCCGGCCCCCGCCTGCGCGAGGGCTACGGAGCGTATGGGCTGCCGTTGGGCGAGGCGTTCCAGCTCCGGGACGACCTGCTCGGCCTCTTCGGGGACCCGGACCTGACCGGTAAGGCCAACGCCGACGACGTGCGCGGCCAGCGGCCGACAGCCCTGCTGGCGGAGACCTGGCGCCTGGCCGGTGACGGGGAGCGGGAGCGGCTGCGTGCCCTCCTCGGCAAGCGCGACCTGGGCGCGGAAGGCCTGCACGAGGTGCGCGAAGTGATGGACAGGCTCGGGGCGCCCGCCCGCATCGAAGCCATGATCAGCGCGCGGGTCGAGGAAGCGCTCGACGCCCTGCACGGCCTGGATGTGCCGCCGCACGCCGGAACCGCCCTGAGCGGGTTGGCGCGTTCGGCGGCCCTCCGCCTGTTCTGACCGAGCCACATAGAGACGCAGCGGACGTAGCAGACGCAGCAGACAAGGACCCCGCCATGATCTACACCGAGGCATCGATGGATTCCCTGCGCCAGGCGGGAGACGAACTCGCCGACGCCACTGTCGCCGAACTCTTCGAACGCGGGCAGGTCGGCGCGTTCAACACCCTGATGCGTTACGTCTCCACCGCCGGCTCACCCCTGCCGGACGGGCTTCCGGAGGTCGCTCGCGAGTACCTCGAAGCCACCCGGACCCCGCCGGCCTGGGTGGACTGGGGAGAGATGGAGAAGGCGCGGCTGTTCTTCATCGACAACAACGTGCACATCTCCACCGCGCTGTCCTTTGCCTCCATGCCCGCCTGCTACGTCGTGCCGCACGTGGCGAAGCTGCTGTCGACCACCCACGGACTGAAGTACCCGTCCAAACGGATGGCGGAGACCGGGCAGTTCACCGTCTATCTGATGCAGCCCGACGCCTTCGAGGCCGGCAGCCGCTTCATCCCCGCCGCCCAGAAGGTGCGCCTGCTGCACGCCTCCATCCGCCACCACCTCAAACGCGAGAACCGGTGGGAAACCGCCGAGCTCGGGACGCCGATCTGTCAGGAGGACATGATCGGCGGGCAGATGTTCTTCTCGATGCTCGTGCTGGACAGCCTGCACCGTCTGGGCATCCACATGTCGACGGAGGGCGCGGAGGCGTACTACTACGCCTGGCGCGTGGTCGGTGCCATGCTCGGCGTCGACCAGGAAGCCGTCCCCAAGACCCTCGACGACGCCCGCCGCTTCCTCGACCTGTACATGGTGCGGCACATGGGGCCCTCCGAGGAGGGCGCGCATCTGACCCGGCAACTCATCGACCTCTACGAGGAAGTGGTGCCCGGGACCGTGCTCGACCCGATCGTCTCCGCTCTCATCCGTTTTCTCGTCGGAGACACCTGCGCCGACTGGCTGGCGGTTCCCCGCACCCCGTGGGACACCGTCGTCAAGAGCGTGCCGCATCTCCTGGGCGTACTGGAGACGATCGAGGACCGCTCGCCGCTCGGCGCCTGGGCGTTGGACCGCCTCGGCCATCTGACCAGCGTTCTCGAACTGTCCTCCCTCACCCGCGGACGCGTCATGCACTATGCCATCCCCGAGCAGCTCAAGAAGGATTTCGGCGTCTCCCACTCGGTCCCGCGCACCCACCGGTGGACCCCGCCGGCCGCCACCGTTGGCTGACCGCCCGCGGGTACGGCGGGTCGTTCGCCGACCCGGACGGCTACCTGGGGAGCGGGACTTCACGGCAGGTCCACCGGGTAGGGCTCGCCGAAGTCGGCCGAGCGGCTGACCTTCTCCCAGGCGGTGGCCTCGGTCGTCCGGCGGCGGGAGTGGTCGAGGGCCATGGTTGCCGCGTTCACTCCCAGCGGGAGGTGGCCGGGGACCTCGGCGCGGTGGACCGTGCGGACGATGATCTCGGCGGCGCGCTGCGGGTCCCCGGCGGCGCCGACCGTGTCCTGCCGTACGCGCCGGTTCATCTCGCCGACGGTTGCGTCGTACGCCTCGGGAATGTCGTGCACCGTCATCGACGAGCCCGCCCAGTCGGTGGCGAAGCCGCTGGGTTCGACGACCATCACCCGCACACCGAACGGCGCCGTCTCGGTCGCCAGGACGCGGCTGAAGCCGTCGACGGCGAACTTGGCCGCCTGGTACGAGGCGATGCCGGGCGAACCGCCGACGCGGCCGCCGATCGAGGAGAACTGCACGACGGTGCCGAATCCCTGGCGGCGCAGGGTGGGCAGGGCGGCCTTCGTGACGTTGTAGACGCCCCAGAAGTTCGTCTCGAACTGGGCGCGGAAGTCGGTGTCGTCCGCTGTCTCGATGGGCGACACGTTCGCGTATCCGGCGTTGTTCACGAGGACGTCGACCCGCCCGAAGTGGGCCACGGCCGCCTCGAGTGCGTCGCGTGCCGCCTGGGGATCGGTGACGTCCAGGGCGAGGGGGAGCATGCGGTCGCCGTAGGCGGCGAACGTTTCGGCGAGGACCTCGGGGCGGCGCGCGGTGGCCACCACGAGATCGCCCGCCTCCAGGGCGGCGGTGGTCAGGGCGTGGCCGAGGCCGCGGGATGAACCGGTGATGAACCAGACCTGCTGCTGCTTGGTGCCGCGTCGCGCGGCGGGGCTCACGTCAGTGCTCGCGATGTCGTTCATGTAGTTAGTGAAACACCGTTGCCTTAATAACGCAACGCCGTATTGTTAAGTCGAACCCTCTTATGATGGCGGCATGACTGATCAGGCCGCCTTCCAGCGGGCCCGCAGCGCCCAGGCCAAGCAGGCGCGTGAGACCGCGATCCTCGACGCGGCACGTGCCCTCGCGGGCCGGCGCGGCATCCGCGAGGTCACGCTCACCGACATCGCCGCGGAAGTAGGCATGCACAAGTCGGCACTGCTGCGTTACTTCGAGACGCGGGAGCAGATCTTCCTCGACCTCACCGCGGAGGGCTGGCGGGAGTGGTCCGCCGCCCTGTGCGCAGACCTCGCCCGGCACGAACAGGCCACGCCGGCGGTGGTCGCCGACGCCTTCGCCGCCACCCTGTCCGCGCGCCCCATGTTCTGCGACCTGCTGGCTCAGGCGCCCCTGAACCTGGAGCGCAACGTGTCGACCGAGGCGGTGCGCGCCTTCAAGCTCGTCACGCTGGAGGAGGTCGCGCGCATCGGCGGCGAGCTGCACCGGCTCCTGGACCTGACCGAGGAACAGGCCGTGGACACGCTGGCGACCGCGACCAGCATGGCCGGGGCCCTGTGGCAGATGGCCACCCCCGGCCCGCTCCTGCGACAGCTCTACACAAGCGACCCCCGGCTCGGCCATGCCATCGTCGAGGTGGAACCCCGCTTGCGCCGCGTTCTCACGGCCCTGCTCATCGGCTTGCGCGCTGGAACGCCCTGACAGTGAGAGGTAGTCGGGTCGACCGAGCGGCGGTCCGGGCGCGGTAGCGGGCGTTACATGCCTGCCACGAGGTTGTCATGCGCGGACAGGAATCCCTTTAGCGCGCCTGTCAGTTGCCCCGAGTATGACTATTGGAATATCGCTCGCTCTCCAGGGCCGGATCGACCCGACGGTGCAGCTCGCGCGCGAGGCGCATGAGGCCGGCCTGCGCTCCGCGTGGTTCGGGCAGACCTTCGCGTACGACTCTCCCTCGCTGGCCGCGATCGTGGGCCGCGAGGTGCCCGGGCTGCATGTCGGGACCTCCGCCATCCCCGTCTTCGGCCGCCATCCGCTGCTGGTGTCCAGCCAGGCGCAGACGGCCCAGGCCGCCACCGGAGGTCGCTACCACCTCGGACTCGCGCTCGGCACCAAGCACTTGACCGAGACGGGCTTCGGCATCCCCTACGAGCGCCCCGTCCGCCTGCTGCGGGAGTTCCTCACCGCCCTGCGCCAGCTGGTGGAGACGGGCACCGCCGACTTCCACGGTGAGCTGCTGACCGCCGCCCCGCCGCTGCCGGCGGCGGTGCCGGGCGCCGAGCCGCCGGTGCCGATCCTCGTCGCGGCCATGGGGCCGCAGGCGCTGCGGGTCTCCGGCGAACTCGCGGACGGGATCCTGCCCCTGCTCGCCGGACCGCGCGCCCTGGCCGAGCACATCGTCCCGGCCGTCACCGCCGCCGCGGAGGCCGCGGGCCGTCCGGCACCACGCATCGTGGCGTTCGTCCCCGGCGTGGTCACCGCCGACACCGAAGCCGTGCGGCAGACCGCGACCGAGACGCTCGCGTTCTATGAGCAGTTCCCCTCCTACCAGCGTGTCATCAGGCTCTCCGGCGCCACCCGGGCCGCCGACCTGGCCGTGATCGGCGACGAGGAGACCGTCGCCGCCGAGGTACGGCGCTACCGCGAGGCCGGGGCGACGGAGGTGGTGTTCACCGCGACCGACCTGGGCGGTGACGCGGACCGGCGCCGCACCTGGAAGCTGCTCGGGGAGCTGGCGAACAGCTGAAACACAGGTCCCCCTCACGAAGCGGCTCCGTACGTACGGGCGTTGTGCACGAACAGCTCCGCGCAGGCCGGGCTCGCCCGCAGCGAGTCCCGCGACAGGGCGCGGTCGTGGTCACAGCGCCCGCGCCGCATAGGCCCTGACGTCAGCGTCCGCGTCCGTCGTCGCGGCGGTCAGGGCCGCTCGGGTGTCCTGGGTGGCGCGGTGGCGGGTCAGGGCCAGTACGGCGGCCTTGCGGACGTCGGCGTTGGGGTCGGCGGCGGCCTTGGCGAGTGCGGGTACGGCCAGGTCGGGATCTGAGGCGGACAGGGCGGTGGCGGCGCCCGCGCGCACCTGCCAGGCCGGGTCGGACAGGGCCGCCTCGGCGCGGGTGGCCAGGGCGGCGGGGCAGCCTGCCGTGCCCAGTGCCTCGTAGGCGGCCCCACGGACCAGGGCGTCGGGATCGTCCACGAGCTGTGCGAGGGCCGAGTGGACCGCGTGGGCCGTGGTCGGGTCCGGGCCGGCGGCGGCCAGGGCCTTGGCGATGGTGACGCGGACCTCGCGCGAGGGATCGACGGCCGCCGCGCGGGCCATCTCTGCCACCGCGTCGACCGACACCAGCGCCCGCACGGCCGCGATGCGCACGGTGATGTCCGAGTCCGACAGGGAGTCCGCGAACAGCTCCACGTCCCCCAGGCGCAGGGCGCGCAGGACATCCAGCGCGGCGGCGCGGGCCACGGGGTCCGCCTCGGACAGGGCAGCAGCAAGGCCGTCGCGCAGGGCCGGTTCGGGAGGCAGTGTCTCGACCAGTTCCCGCAGTGAGGCGGCCGCGGCGGCGCGGACGCCGATGTCGGGGTCGGTGAGCGCCGCGGCCAGCGCCGGTCCCGTCCCCGGTGGCACGGTCTCCGTCAGGACCGTGACAGCCGTACGGCGCACGGTGGGTTCGGGGTCGCTCAAGTAGGGGGCGAGGGTGGCCAGTTCAGGGTTTTTCTCCGTGAGGGAGAGAAGGTCGAGCAGGCGGGGCGTGGCAGGCACGTCCGCTTCGGCGGCGGCGTCGAGGGTGGGGCCGGTCGTGGTGGGCTCCTGCCGCAGCCCCGGTGCCGCCTCCCGGGCGCCTGCTGTCGCCACCTGTTCCGCGTGGACCTCGCCGAGGTGACGGGAGGGGCCCCCGATGGGGGTGAAACCGTCGACCGGCACCAGATAGGGGGTCACGGGACGGGCCGTGAACTCCATCGTCCCCGAGGAGGACTTGCGCAGATCGAGGTGGTGGAACCAGGACGCGTCGTCGCGCTGCGGGTGGTCGAGGCGATCGTGGTAGAGGCCCCAGCGGGACTCCGTGCGGGCCAGGGAGGCGCGCGCGGCCATCTCCGCGCAGTCGCGGATGAAGGTGACCTCCGCGCAGCGCATCAGCTCGTGCGGGGTGCGGGCGCCCATCGCGGCGATGTCGGCGCGCATCCGCTCGAACGCCTCCAGGGCCAGGGAGAGTCGGGCGCCGGTCTTCGGCGGGGCCACGTAGTCGTTCACGAAGCGGCGCAGCTTGTATTCGATCTGGGGCTGCGGCGGGCCGTCGGGGTTGCGCAGGGGGCGGTAGATCAGTTCGTGCGCCATGCGGAGCTGCTCTTGGGGCAACTCCCCTTCGTAGGCCTTGTACTGGGCCGCGTTCGCGCCCGCGAGGTCCCCGAAGACGAACGCGCCGATCATGTAGTTGTGGGGGACGCAGGCCAGGTCCCCGGCGGCGTACAGCCGGGGAACGGTCGTCCGAGCGTGGTCGTCGACCCGTACCCCCGACGCCGAATGGCCGCCGCACAGGCCGATCTCGGAGATGTGCATCTCCACGTCGTGGGTGCGGTAGTCGTGGCCGCGGCCCGCGTGGAACGTGCCGCGCGTCGGGCGCTCCGTGGAGTGCAGGATCGACTCCAGCGCCGAGACCGACTCCTCCGGGAGGTGACTCAGCTTCAGGTACACCGGGCCCCGGTCGCTGGCCACCTCCGCGGCGAACTCGGCCATCATCTGCCCCGACCAGTAGTCGGAGTCGACGAAGCGCTCGCCGTGCCGGTTGACCTGATAGCCGCCGAAGGGGTTGGCTACGTAGGCGCAGGCGGGGCCGTTGTAGTCCTTGATCAGCGGGTTGATCTGGAAGCACTCGATGCCGGTGAGCTCCGCGCCCGCGTGGTACGCCATCGCGTAGCCGTCGCCCGCGTTGGTCGGGTTCTCGTACGTGCCGTACAGGTAGCCGGAGGCGGGCAGGCCGAGGCGGCCGCAGGCGCCGGTCGCGAGGATCACCGCGCCCGCGCGGACGGTGACGAACGCGCCCGTGCGGGTGTTGAAGCCGACCGCGCCCACGGCGCGCCCCTCGGCGGTCAGCACGCGCACCGGCATCACCCGGTTCTCGATCCGAATCCGCTCCCGCATCTCGCGTCGCCGCAGTTGCCGGTAGAGGACCTTCTTGACGTCCTTGCCCTCCGGCATCGGCAGCACGTAGGAGCCCGAGCGGTGGACCTGGCGGACCGCGTACTCGCCGTGCTCGTCCTTCTCGAACTTCACGCCGTAGGACTCCAGGCGCTGCACCATGGCGAAGCCGCGGGTGGCGGTCTGGCGGACGGTGGACTGGTCGACGATGCCGTCGTTGGCGCGGGTGATCTCGGCGACGTAGTCGTCGGGTTCGGCGCGGCCGGGGATGACGGCGTTGTTGACGCCGTCCATGCCCATGGCGAGCGCACCGGAGTGGCGGACGTGCGCCTTCTCGAGCAGCAGGACGTCCGCGCCGTGCTCGGCGGCGGTCAGGGCGGCCATGGTGCCGGCGGTGCCGCCGCCGATGACGAGGACGTCGCAGGTCAGTTCCTCGGCGTCGCTGAGGGCGGGGATCTCCGCAGGGGTGTTCACGAGGGTGGTCACCGGGGGCCTTTCAGGTACCGAGCGAGGTGAGGATGTCGCGACGCAGGGCGACGCGCGCCGAGTCGTCGTGGGCGGCGCGTTCGCGCGGGCGCGGCACGTCGCGTACGGCGATGAGGCGGCCCGCGCCGAGCAGGGCCACGCGGTCGCCGAGGAACAGGGCCTCGTCGACGTCGTGGGTGACGAAGACGACGGTCGCGCCCGTGCCGTGCAGCACCTCCACCAGCAGGTCCTGCATGCCGGCGCGGGTCTGGGCGTCGAGCGCGCCGAATGGTTCGTCCATGAGGACGGCGCGCGGGCGTCCGGCGAGGGCCCGGGCCAGCTGGGCGCGCTGGCGCTGCCCGCCGGACACGCGGTGCGGCAACCGCCTTTCCTGGTCGGCGAGTCCGACCCGCTTCAACCAGGCCTCGGCCTGTTCCCTGCGTGGCGTGCGCGCAAGTCCCTGGATGGCCAGCGGGAGTTCGACGTTGGCGCGCAGGGTGCGCCAGGGCAGCAGGGCGTCCTCCTGGAAGACCAGTGACCGCTCCGCGCCCGGGCCGGTCAGCGGCCGGCCGTCCTGTTCCACTGCCCCCTGCAGCGCGGGCAGCAGCCCGGCGAAGGTGCGCAGCAGGGTCGACTTGCCGCAGCCGGAGGGACCGACGACGGTGAGGATCTCGCCGGGGGAGACGTCCAGGTCGACGTCGGTCACGGCCGGGACGCCCGGTCGGCCGAGCGCGGCGCCGCGGAGGGTCAGGCGGGTGCCTCGTGGTGCCGCCGACGCGGTCCTGGTGGCGGTCGGCCTGGTCTCAGACGAGGTGCCCATCGCGTGCCTCCTCGGCCTTGCTGGGTTCGACGGGGAATGTCGGGGTGCGTGCGGGCCGGGGCCGGGCGCCGGGGTCGTACGACGTGCGCGGCAGCCAGTGGGTCAGTCGGCGCCCGATCAGCTCGACGGCGGTGGAGGTCAGCCAGCCGAGCAGGCCGATGGTGACCATGCCGACGAAGACCCCCGGGTAGTTGACGATCGTGTAGTCCTGCCAGGTGCGGTAGCCGACGCCGTACTGACCGGAGATCATCTCGGCGGAGATCACACAGATCCAGGACACGCCGATGCCCACGGACAGACCGCCGAAGATGCCGGGCAGCGCGCCCGGCAGGACGACCGAGCCGAGGATGCGCCACCGGCCGCCGCCCATGGTGCGCACAGCCTCCTCCCACACCGGGGTCAGCGCGCGCACCGCGTGCCGGGTGGAGACCAGCACCGGGAAGAAGGCGGCCGTGAAGGTGATGAAGACGATGCCCTGTTCGTTGGAGGGGAACAGGAGGATCGCGACGGGGACCATGGCGATGGCCGGGACGGGCCGCACGACTTCGAGGACCGGGCCCAGCAGGTCCTCGGCGAGCCGCGAGCGGGTCACGAGCACGCCGGTGGCCACGCCCAGGACGGCCGCGAGCAGGAAGCCGGCCACGATCCGGGTGAGGCTGTCGGTGAGGTCGGTCCAGTAGTCGGGTCCCGAGAGCCGGTCGGTGAAGGCGCGGGCCACGTCGGTGACCGTCGGGAACTGCGAGAAGCGCACCCATAGGTTCACGTCGAAGGTGGTCAGCAATTGCCACAGGCCAAGGGCGGCGGCCAGCGAGCCGGCGCGCAGCGCGAGCCGTCCGGTCCGTCGGGGGTAGCGGCTCACGAGGCCCGTCCCAGGGCGTCCGCGTACGTGATCAGCTGGGCGCCGCGGTGACCGGCCACGTAGGCCCGCGCGGTGTCCGCGGCGACGAAGGGCAGCAGCTGCTTGCCGTCCGCCACCCAGACGGCCTTGTCGGCGAACCAGAGCGTGCCGGTGGTGGCGTCGGGGACGTAGGCGGCGCGGACGCTTTCCTTGTGCCGGTCGACATACGCCAGGAGCCGGGCGGGGGAGGTGAAGCTCCGGGTCTTCGCGCTTCCCTTGGGCCAGACCTCGCTCGCGGCGGCGGGCGGGGTGGCGGCGAGTTGCTTGGCGTAGCCGGCGCCGAGGGCCTTTTTGACGTACCGGTCGTCGACGAAGGAGTCCACGTCGATGTCGCCGGTCAGCTTGGCCGCCTTCAGGACCGCCACGTCCTGCTTGAGCGCGGAGACGAGCCGCGGTTTGACGGCCGGGTCGAAGGTGGAGATGCCGTGGGCGCCGTTGTAGAGGTAGACGACCTCGGCCGGGAGGCCGGTGGCCTTCGCGACCTTCTCGGCAGCCTGCACCGGGTGGGCGTCGAGGTAGTCGGTCGCCTCCGCCTGGGCCTTCAAGAACGCCTCAAGGACGGCCGGGCGCTGCTCCGCGAAGTCTGCGCGGGCGGTGACGCCGTGGAAGGTGGGCAGGTTCAGTCGGGCGCCGTCATACAGGGCCTTCGCCTTGCCCTGGTGGGCGAGCAGGCCCGGCCAGGCGACGAACTGCGACAGTGCGTCCGCGCTGCCCGCCGACAGGGCCGAGGCGCCCACCGCCGGCTGCTGGTTCAGCTTCTCGATGCCCTTTTCCGGATCGATGCCGGCCCGCTGCAGGGCCCGTACGAGCGTGCCGTCAGCGGCTGAGCCGACGCTCGTGGAGACCTTCTTGCCTTTGAGGTCCTCGAGGGAGGTGAGCTTGGACCCCGGGGGGACGACGACGGTGTTCAGGCCGCCCTTGAGGTTGTAGCCGGTGACCGAGACCAGGTGGGTGGGCTTGCCCAGCTGCTTGCCGCGGGCCGCATTGATGAGCAGCGGGAAGTCACCCATCGAGCCGATGTCGATCTTCCCCGCGGTCATCTGCGCGGTGATGGGGGCGCCGGTGGCGTAGTCCTGCCACTCGACCTTGTACGTCTTCCCGTCCCGCAGGGAGTTCAACTGCTTCTCGAAGTAGCCGAGGGAGCGCAGGAGGGTGCCGGCCGTGACCGTGTTGATGGTCTTGGACTGGTATCCGACGGTGACGGTGACCGTGGAGCCGCTGCCCGCCTCGGCGCTGCCGCCGCAGGCGGACAGGGGGAGCAGCAGAGCGGATGTGGCGAGTGCGACTGCCGTGCGTTTCATGGGAGTTGGGGCCTCTCAGCGGAGGAGATAGGGCATGTTGACCGTGACGGCTCCGGTGGGGCAGCGGGCCGCGCACGGGCCGCAGTACCAGCACTCGTCGACGTGCATGTACGCCTTGCCGTTGGTCTCGTCGATGGCGAGGGAGTCCAGCGGACACATGTCCACGCAGAGCGTGCAGCCGTCGATGCACTTCGACTCGTCGATGGTCACGGGCACGTCGGCCCGCTGGGGCGCCAAGGTCATGGCTGTCTCCAGGAAGGTGAGCTGTGAGGCGGGAGTGGTGTCTACAGGGAGCGGTGCAGCAGGCCGCTCATGGTGATGCGGTCACCGCGGAAGCGGATGAACTCCAGGTCGACCGGGCGGCCGTCCGAGAGGTGGGTGAGCCGTTCCAGCATCAGGACGGCCGCGCCGCGCGGGGCTTCGAGGACGGTGGCGGAGTGGGCGTCCGCGTTCACCGCCTCCAGGGTGATCTCGGCGTGACCGAGCCGCCGGCCGGTGATGGCTTCCAACAGGCGGAAGACATCGGTGTTCTCCAGGTCGGCGTCGAGCAGGGCGGTGCCGATGTCGAGGGGGATGTAGGTGAGGTCGAGGGACAGGGGAAGGCCGTTGAGGCGGCGCAGACGTTCGATGTAGAGGACGTCGGCGCCGGGTGGGACGCGGAGGCGTTCGGCTACGGGGGTGGGAGCCGGGGCGGGGCCCATGGTGCGGACCTCGTTGGTGACCTGACCGTGTTCGCGCAGGGTTTCCGCAAGGCCCATCAAGCGGTCGAGCCCATGCGGATACTTCTGGGCGACCACCACCGTGCCGACGCCGGGGAGACGGTCCACGAGGCCCTCGGCGCGCAGAAGGTCAAGTGCCTGGCGGACGGTGTTGCGCGAGGCACGGTAGTCGGCGGCCAGAGTCAACTCGTGCGGGAGGGTGCCGGCCGAAAAGCCCCCGGTCAGGAGCTGGTGGCGCAGCAGGTCGGCAAGCTGGCGTGCCCGGTCCGCGCGCAACCGACGCCGTGTGCGCTGGGCGGCGACGGTGGGCGCGCCCTGGCCTGCGTGGTCTCGGATGCGGTCGGTGGGCGGCATGGCCGGAACCATACCTATCCGGTAGGGATAGTGGTGTTGCGGAAGTGTTGCGCCACCTGACGCATCGCCGGATGCCTGGCTGACCTGGTCTTTCGGCAGACGGAAAAGAAGATCTGCCAGGGCCGTCCCCTGTCCGACCGGGCGCATGCTGTGCGAGGTCGGCCGACGTGTCACACACAGCCGACGGGTCACACACAGGGGTGCAGACGCACCCCAGTCAGGGCAAAGGCACCGTGTTGATTCGCCCATGCATTAGCCGCGAAGAGTTGGGCACTCGGAGCTAGCACGAAAGAGGGCTCAGCAACCGCACAGTCCGCGGGCGGCAGGTTCACCCGCTCCAGGCTGTGCGGAGGGCGGGAAACAGGTGCCGCAGGCCGGACTGAGGGCCCGCGCATACCGACGACACTTGACGATAGGAATGACCATGATTGTCCTTGGCGTTATTTTGCTCCTCATCGGCGTGCTCGCCGGTATCTCCTTGCTGACGACGGTCGGCGGAATCCTGGTCGTCGTCGGCGCTGCCCTGTGGATCCTGGGCGCGACCGGACGCGCGGTGGGCGGACGCAAGCATTATTTCTAGAGACCTCATTTCCAGAGACCTCTAGAGGCCGAGCGTAAGAGCCAGGTGCCCGCCCCTGTGTCCCGGGGGCGGGCACCTGCTGTGTGATGGGTCGATCAGGGCCGCCGGCGGTCCGGAAGACCTGGGGCCCGAGAGTCCGGCGTGGTTCAGGGTTTGCGTGCGACGGCACCGAACTGCGGGAGTACGGGAGCGGAGTCGGGCTCAGTACGCCATTGCGCGCATGACACCAGACCCGGGGCGACGAGGTGCAGCCCGTCGAAGAAGGAGCTGACCTCCGCCCGGCTGCGGGCGGTGATCGGCGGTGTGGCGTTCTCGTTCCAGAACTTCATGGCTTCGGCATTGCCCTCGCCACCCAGGTCGGTGTCGGTGGTGGGGTGAGTCAGGGCGAGATAGCTGCCGGAGGGGACCGAGGCCATGATCCGGCGCACGATCTCTTGTGCCTCGCGGGTGTCGAGGACGAAGTTGAGGATGCCCAGCATCATGACCGCGACGGGTCGGCCGAGGTCGAGGGTTGCCGACGCACCCTCCGTGACGGCGTCCGGGTCACGGACATCGGTGTCGATGTAGTCGGTGGCTCCCAGGGCGGTGCCGGTCAGCAGGCTGCGGGCGTGGACCAGCACGATGGGGTCGTTGTCGACGTAGACGGTCCGGGATTCGGGTGCGATCCGTTGGGCGATCTCGTGGGTGTTGTCGAGGGTCGGCAGGCCGGTTCCGATGTCCAGGAACTGCCGTACTTCACAGTCGGCGGCCAGGAATTGGACCGTGCGGCCGAGGAACTGGCGGTCGGCGCGAGCCACGTCTCGGATCACCGGGAACATCGAGGCGACCTGGCCGCCTACTTGCCGGTCGACCTCGTAGTTGTCCCTCCCGCCGATCCAGTAGTTCCACACGCGTGCGTTGTGCGCGACAGCGGTGTTCAGCCTGCCCGACACATCTGACGGGTGTTGGCTCTCACTCACGTCTTCCCCTTCTCTTGTTCACCCACGGGGTGTTCCAGGCACGAGGAGTTCCCAGTGTGGTGTACGTGGATCACGGCGTCCGGGGATTGGGAGTTCTCAAGTGCAGCCTGATGTGTGCCGTATGGCTACCGCTGCTGGCTGTGGGTGGAGTCCGGTCTGCCTGCGGTGTCCTCGCCGGACGCTGTCGGCAGGGCGTGGTGGACATCCGAGGGGCGGCCGCCCGCAGTGGCGGGGCGCCGGGGCCGGGAGGCAGTGGCGGGTGAGAGCGCGGCGGCAACCAGCATGAGCAGCAGGACCGGAACCATCGCGGCGCGCAGCCCGTGGTGTTCGCCGAGGAAGCCAAGAGCCGGCGGCCCAGCCAGCAGCGCCACGTAGCCGATCCGGGAGGTCAGTGCGACACGGCCGGCGGTGTCCGGACCGGACTCGCCGGCGGCGGAAAGAGCCAGCGGGAAGCCCAGGGACGTACCGAGGCCCCACAGGAGCACGGCACAGCCGGCCGCCACCGGGGAATCCACGAAGGACACCAGGGAAATCCCGACGGCCGTCAGCAGCGCACCGCAGCCCAGCACCACCGGGCGGCCGAACCGGGCCACCACAAGACCGCCGGCGAACCGGCCGACCGCCATGGCGGCGGCGAAGCCCGCGTACACCAACGACCCGAGTCCCGCGGGCATGTCGTGACCGTCGACCATCAACAGGGGCAGCCAGTCGGTGGCGGCTCCCTCGGCCAGCGTCATGCCGAGCACCACGCCGCCGATGAGCAGCAGCCGCGGATCGAGGTACAGCCGGTGTTCGCGGATCCCTCCGTCGGCGTCGGTCGCACCGGCATCGGCGGTGACCGATGTCCCGACAGCGTTCTGGTCGGCGGTCCGGGTGCGGCGGCCGATGCCGGGACGCAGCCGGGGCAAGGCGAAGGCGAACAGCGCGACGGTCAGCAGCAGTACGCCCGCCAGATGCCAGGGCACCGGGAAGCCGACCGAGGCGCCGGCCACCCCGAGGCCCGCCCCGACCACGGTGCCGAGGCTGTAGCAGCCATGCATGGCCGGCAATACGGGGCGGCCGAGTTCTTGCTCGACGTGGGAACCGTCGACGTTGCTTGCCACCTCCGAAAGCCCCATGCCGGCGCCGAAGAGCAGCAGCCCGAAAGTCACCACCAGGGCCGAGGCCATGGCGGCGCCCAGAGCCATCACCCCCACGCTGGCCAGGACCAGGGTCATGCAGGTGACGATGACGGGGCGGGTCGAGAACCGCGCCACCAGGGCGCCGGCCGCCAGGATGCCGAGCATCGAGCCGATCGACATGCCGAAGAGCACCAGGCCCATCTCGGCGGTCGAGGCGCCGAGCCGGTCCCGGACGTCAGGGGTTCGGGTCACCCATGTGGCGAGCGCGAGGCCGGGTATCGCGAAACACAGCTGCAGGGCGGTGAGGTGACGGCGGATCAGCGGATCCATGGAGCGCGAGCCTCCGGAAGCGGGACAGTGGGTGTGGCCGCCCACCCTAGCCAGAGCCCCACCAGCCATGGCCAGGGGCCACGTACAGACAAGATACCCGGAGTGAGTGCTCACTCATTGACGGAGTGAGTACTCACTCCGTAAGCTTGCGGACATGACACCACCCAAGGAGAACCAGACCGCCCGGCGCCGCGCCCCCGGCATGTCACCGGAGCAGCGCCGCGAAATGATCATCCGGACCGCGATCCCGCTGATCGCCGAGTACGGCGCCGCGGTGACGACCGCGAAGATCGCCCGCGCCGCGGGCATCGGGGAGGGCACTATCTTCCGGGTCTTCGCCGACAAGGACGAGCTGCTGCAGGCCTGCATCGCCGAGGCACTCTCACCCGAGCACGCGGTCCGCGAGCTCGACGCGATCGACGTGTCCCAGCCGCTGCCCGACCGGCTCGCGGAGGCGGCCGAGGCGCTGCAGGCGCACATGTCCAGGATGGGCGCGATCATGGGTTCGCTGGGGCATGGCGGCGGCAAGCACCCCGGCACGGTGCGCGGCGCGGGCCGGGAGGAGTCGACGACACGTATCCGCGCGGCTCTCGTGGAGCTGCTGGAGCCCGACAAGGCCACATTGCGCCGGCCGCCGGAGCAGATCGCCGCCCTGTTCTTCGGGCTGCTGTTCATCCAGCCGCGTACCGAGGACGAGCCCGACCTGACCCCGCAGGAACTGGTGGAGGTCTTCCTGCACGGGGCTCTCACGGGGAGCACCAAGTGAGCGCGTTACGAGGGCGTCTGGCGGTGATGGCTGCGGCAGCCCTGGCCCCCGCCGTGGTGTGGCTGGTCGTGGACCCGCTGCTGGGGCACCGGGTGCGGATCGCCGACGGCGAGGAGACGCTCGACATCGGCGCCGGGGCCGTGGTGGTCGTCGCGCTGCTCGCGTCGCTTGCGGGCTGGGGGCTGCTGGCAGCCCTTGAGCGGTTCGGGGTGCGGCGTGCCCGCGCCACCTGGACCGCGGTGGCCGGCCTCGTACTGGCCGTGTCTTTCCTGCCGTTGACCGGTGACGGCATGGATGGCAGCACCCGAGCCGCTCTGGCGTTGATGCACCTGGCGGTGGCGGCGGTACTGATCCCGGGGCTGGGCGGCAGGGCCCCAGGGCGGGAGTCGGTGGCGCGAAGAGGCGACCGGCAACAACAAGTAGGCGGCGAACAGCGCCAGGGGTAGGCAGCCTCACTGGAGTGTCACGCCGCCGGGAGGCCCCTCGGGCGCCCGTGCCGGTGGACATGCTGGATATGAGGAGCGATGGCTGGCGGGCGGGGCCTGAGCCTGCCCGCCAACCACTGCTGCACTTGAGGAGGGCCTTCCGCAATGCGGGAGGCCCTCCCCGCATCGCCTATGTTGTGACCGCTTACACCCGTCAAGGACGCCGCGGCGTCTGCGCCGCCGCCGAGTCCGGAGTTTCACCCATGCTTTTCGAAGTGACCCGCAGCGAGCTCGTCGACATCTTCGGCGAGGAGCGGATCGCGACCGTGCCCGCCACCGCCTTCCCGCCCGCCGCCGCGAACAGCGAGGGTGTCCGCCTCCTGCAGGCCGTGGGCGCCCCCACGGGGACGCTCCTGCTGCGTCAACCCGATGTGCACGACGGTCTGTTGCCCCTCGTCCGGGAAGTCGTTCACATCGAGGATTTCGCCGACGCGACCGAGGGCGCGGGGGAGTGGCCCGTCATCGGCTGGCTCCTCAACGCGCACCTCGCCCTCGACCCCGCGTCCGGGAGGGTGCACGCCTTTGACCTCGACGAGGAGACCGACGTCGAACTTCACACGGATGTCTCCTCCCTCCTCCAGGTCGCCCTCCGGCTCCAGTGCCTGCTCGAGCGGTTCACCTTCAGCGACGACGAGGACGAGGAGGAAGCCGACTACGAGCGCCTGGACGCCGAGGTCGATCGCATCCGCGAGGAGACGAGCAGCATCGACCCGCTGCCCTTCCGGGACGGCGAAACCGTCTGGGCGGCAGTAAGCGACGAGATCGCCATGGGGCAGCGCTTTTAGGACGTCAGCAGCAACAGCAGCAACAGCGGCAACCAGCGGCAACCAGCGGCGTCAGCCCGGGAGTTCGCTCGCTCCACGGGTGATCACCGGCCCAATTGCCCTGATCCGTGAGGCTGTTTGGGTGGGATCTGCATACGCCTCCCACAAGATCCGTAGGCGGGATCGCGGTGGCTGTGACCCGCGCTCTCTTCCTGTCAGGTTTCTCGGGCCTCGGCGAGCCGGTTACTGCGGTCGATCTCCGGCATGTGTGTCTCGGCCCAGGCCCGCAGAGCGGAGAGCGGCCCTTCGAGGGACAGGCCGAGCTCGGTGAGTCGGTAGTGGACGGCGGGCGGAACTGTGGGTTCCACGCGGCGCGCAACCAGGCCGTCGCGGACCAGGCTTTGCAGCGTGACAGACAGCATCTTCTGTGAGACGCCCGGAATGCCACGCCGAAGTTCCGCGAACCGGATCTCACCGGGATCTGCCTCGGCCAACACCTTGACCACCATCGACGTCCATTTGGTGCCGAGGCGGTCGAGCAACTTGCGAGTCGGACAGAGCGGGTCCAGCAGATCACCGCGCTCACCGGACCGCCGACTGGGTTCGCCGGGCTTGGACGTGGTCACCCGCGTCTCACCACCTGAGGGATAAGTGCCGTCTTGGAAGGGCCAGGCTAGTTCCCTAGCGTGACCCTGTCACCATTCTTCACCACCCCCCAACCCCTCCTGGAGTCCCTCCATGCCCGAACTGCGACGCGTCCCCGTCAACGGAGTCGAACTCAACGTTGCCCTGGCCGGATCTGGTCCGGCCGTCCTGCTGCTGCATGGCTTCCCGCACACCTGGGAGCTGTGGACGGACATCATGGCCGGCCTGTCCGACCGCTACCGCGTCATCGCACCGGACCTGCGCGGATTCGGCGCGAGCAGCCCGGCCGCCTCCGGACATGACTCCGACACCTTGGCCGAGGACGCCGCAGCGCTCCTCGCCAAGCTCGGAGTGTCTTCCGCCGCAGTCGTGGGTATCGACGCGGGTGCCCCGCCGGCCTTCCTCCTCGCCCTGCGCCGCCCCGGTCTCGTCCGGCGCCTGGTCGTCATGGAGTCCGTGCTGGGCGGGCTGCCCGGCGCCGAGGACTTCCTCGCCGACGGCCCCCCGTGGTGGTTCGGCTTCCATACCGCCGCGCCCGGCCTCGCCGAGACCGTCCTGGAAGGCCACGAGGCCGCCTACATCGACTGGTTCCTGCACAACGGCACGCTCGGCGACGGAGTGCCCCCTGCCATCCGGGACGCCTTCGTCCACGCATACACGGGCAGCCGGGCGTTGAGCCGCGCGTTCTCGTATTACCGGGCCCTACCGGAAAGCGCGCTGCAGATCTCGCGGGCCGTCGCCACCGCCCGCCTGTCGGTGCCCACGATGGCGCTGGGCGCCCAACCCGTAGGCGCTGCCCTGGAACGCCAACTCCGCCCCGTCGCCGACGATCTCACCGGACACGTCATCGAAGACTGCGGCCACATCATCCCCCTGCATCGACCGAAAGCCCTGCTCACGCTGTTGCAGCTGTTTCTGGCCGGTGAGGACGCGCTTGCAGCATGACCGGGGCGGCGGCGACCAGCGCCACGCGCACCACCAGAAGGGGCCTAGGCCCGGTTCACGCGGTGTCGTCCATCGGCAGGCGCTCCGGCAGCCCGATCCGCGGGAACTGATCGTCGTGGAACGTGATGATCTCGCTGATCGCCCCGTCGGTGACCCGCAGGACGTCGATCGTCAGCGGCAGGTACGCGCCCTCCGACTTCTGCCAGAGGTAGAAAGCGACGGCGGGCTGCCGGTTCACCGAGGTGAGGACGGCGCGCAGGCCCTTCATGCCCTCGAAGCCGCCCGTGACCCAGTCCTCCACGACCGCGTCGCGGCCGACCTGGATGCCCGGCGTGGGCGGCATCGAGCAGCGGACGTCGTCCGCCAGCATGGCGGCGAGCCGGCCGACGTCCGTGGCCACGCTCGCGTCCGTATAGCGGCGCACCAGCTCGCGCGTCCCGGCGTCCTGTTCGCCGACGGTCCAGTCCTGCCGCTCGGCGGGCAGGTGTTCCCGCATGCCGGCGCGGGCCCGCTGCAGCGCGCTGTTCACGGAGTTGACGGAGTCCCCAAGGGCCTCCGCGACATCCTTCGCCGGCCAGCCGAGCACATCCCGCAAGATCAGCACGGCCCGCGGGCGCGGCGCGAGGTGCTGGACTGCGACCAGGTACGCCAGCTCGATCGTCTCCCGCGCGACCGCGACGGTCTCCGGCTCGTCCGCGTTGCCCGCGGGCAGCTCGTCGAGCAGCCGGTCCGGGTAAGGCTGCAGCCACAGCACCTCGCCGCCGGTCGCGGGCTCGGGGCGGCGCTTGGCGAGCAGATCCAGGCATGCGTTGGTGGCGATCCGGTACAGCCAGGCCCTGAACGTCGACCGCCCCTCGAAGGTCTCCCTGCGCCGCCAGGCACGGAGGAACGTCTCCTGTACGGCATCCTCGGCGTCCTCGAACGATCCGAGGATGCGGTAGCAGTGCACGTGCAGCTCTCGCCGGTGCCGCTCCACCAGCCCCGAGAACGCCGGCTCGTCGACCTCGCCCAGACCACTCACGCCCAGCTCCTTCAACCACGTGTCCGCACTCATCACGTCATCCTTCCGCCGCGTCATGTCCTGTCGTACGTGTGACGCGTGTGGGCGCGAAAACTCATCACTGGGGGCGGCCGCCCGCGGTCAGCGGCTTCGGGCGCCAGGTCCCAGCCGGGCGGTGACATCCCTGGGGGTGAGCGCGGAGCGTTCCGCGGAGCACTCGACGACGACGCGGACCGGGGCGTCGCAGTCGGTGTGGCGGACATCCAGTACCGGGCCCTCGGAGCCGAGGGCGTGCGTCTCACCCCACTGGCTCAGGGCCATTAGGACGGGCCAGAGGTCCCAGCCCTTGGGTGTCAGGCGGTACTCGTTGCGTGCGCGGCTGCCCGGCTCCCGGTATGGGACGGCCGTCAGGATGCCGGCGGAGACCAGCTTGCGGAGACGGTCGCTGAGGACGGCCTCCGACAGACCGATGTGGCGGTGGAAGTCGTCGAACCGGCGGACTCCGTTCACCGCGTCCCGCAGGATCAGCAACGTCCACTTCTCACCGACCACGTCGAGCGTGCGCTGGACGGGGCAGTTCTCCGTGCTCGCCTCAAGCCACTTCATCCCGCCATCGTAGGGGCCTGGCTTCGCCGTTGACAGTCAGCAGTACGCACAGCTAGCTTCACTTGTAAAAGTCAGATGGAAGGCGAAGGTGCTCGACTGTGGGACGCACGCGTACGTATCAGTGGGATGACCCCGCAACCCTCGCGGAGGCCACCACCCGCATGGCCGGCATCGACTTCCTGCGCGAACTGCAGGCGGGGCGGCTGCCGGGCGCCCCCATCAGTCAGACCGTCGACTTCAGCCTGGACGAAGTCGAGCCCGGCAGGGCGGTCTTCTCGCTGACGCCGGGCGAGGAGCACTACAACCCGATCGGCAGTGTGCATGGCGGCGTCTATGCCACCCTGCTCGACTCGGCGGCGGGTTGCGCCGTCCAGTCCACGCTCCCGCTCGGCACGGCGTACACCTCACTCGACCTGACGGTGAAGTTCCTGCGTCGGATCACCGCAGACACGGGACCGGTGCGCGCCGTCGGCACGGTGGTCAGCAGGGGGCGTCAAACCGCCCTCGCCCAGGCGCAGTTGCTCGACGGCGCGGACCGTCTGCTCGCGCACGCCACCAGCAGCTGCATGCTCTTCCCGGTGACGCCCGCACGCGGGTGAAGCGGGTGCGGCGGGTGAAGCGGGTGAGCCGGGTGCGGCGGGTGAGGCGGGTGCGGTGAGCACTCCGCCTCCCGACCGGGAGTCATGGTCGGGGAGTCACCGCCGCCGACAGCGGAAAATACTGCGGGGCGCGGAGCCTTATTTGCAACGCGCCGGGACGGCCCACCACCGATCAGTGGCCCTCCGTCAGTGCCGCATGCGCGGCGGCGAGGATCTCCTCGGACTGGGGTGAGCCCTTGGTGGCCCGGGCCAGGACGAGCGCGCCGAGCATGGTGCACAGCCGGGTGATTCCGTCCTGGTCGTCGGTGGCGAGCCAGTCGGCGAGGTCGGCCACGCCCTGCGCGTAGACGCGGCGTGCCTCACCATCCGCGTGCTCGGGGTCCGTGCCGGCCCGCGCCATGTCGGTGACGAGTGCGGCTGCGGGGCACCCGTCCGCCGCACTGTCGCGATGCTCGACGGAGAGGTAGGTGTCGAGCAGGGCCCGCTGGGCCACGTCGCGCTGCCCGGCGTGTTCGGCGAGGTCGTCCTGGTGGCGCCGGGTGAGTTCGGCAAAGGCGTGAGCAGTGGCCTCATCGACGAGGGCGTCCTTGGACGCGAACTGCTTGTAGAAGCCGCCGTGGGTCAGGCCGGCCTCCTTCATCAGGTCGGCGACGCTGACCTGCGTGCCCCGCTCCCGGAACAGGCGGGACGCAGTCTGCACGACCCGCTGGCGGTTCTCCTCCGCCTGGGCTTGCGATACGCGGCCCATCGGCCACCTTCCTTTCTGCGCCCGACCTCCGGATCGGACGCCGACCCCCCATTTGGATGTCGAGTGGAATCTATTCTAGACTCCCATCATTAGATGTCGAGTGACATCTAAAAGCGCTCGGGCGGCCAAGCCGGAGTGCACCCCATCGAGATCAGACGGAGTGGTCATGGAACTGAAGGACGCGGTCGCGGTTGTCACCGGCGCCAACCGGGGGCTCGGCCGGGAGCTGGCCGCCCAACTCGTGGCGCGTGGCGCGAAGGTGTACGCGGCGGCCCGGCACCCCGAGACGGTGGACCTGCCGGGTGTCACCCCGCTGCGCCTTGACGTGACGGACGAGGCATCAATCCGGGAGGCGGCCCATACCGCCCCCGACACGACGCTGTTGATCAACAACGCCGGCATCTCCACCGGCGCACAGCTGATCGCGGGCGACCTGGACATGGTGCGCCGTGAGATGGAGACAAACTTCTACGGCCCGCTCACCACGACCCGCACCTTCGCCCCGATCATCGAGGCCAACGGCGGCGGCGCCGTCCTGAACATCCTGTCCGTTCTGTCCTGGTGGCACCCGGCCGGCCTCGGCTCCTACGCCGCCTCCAAGGCCGCCGCCTGGGCACTGAGCGACGCCTCCCGCGAGGAGCTGGCACCCCGCGGCATCGCCGTCTCCGCACTGCACGTCGGCTACATGGACACCGACATGGCCGCACACGTCCCCGCCGACGGGAAGACCGCGCCCGCCGAAGTCGCCGCCCAGGCCCTGCACGCCCTCGAAACAGGCCTGCCGGAGATCCTCGCCGACGACACCAGCCGATACGTCAAGCAGAACCTGTCCACCGCGCCTTAGGCGGCGTGAGACGGGTGCCGCAGTCCGAGGCGCGGTGCACCTCCCCTTCGATCCCTGAGTGCGAACTCCCATGCACCACACGGCCTTTGGCCACCGCACCGGACTGCCGGAGCCATGGGGCCAACAATCGGTGTGCACGCCCAACGGTGCGGATGCATGGCTTCCGAAGTACCGAAGAGGCTGCCGAGAGTTACGTCCCCGGCGGCCGAGATCCGCGCAGCGCGCAGGCCGCTGTCCCACCCGGCAAGCGATGACGATTGTTCGCGATCAAGCGGTAAACCACGTGGGCAGCCCAGCGCAGAGGAGGCAGCGTCAGCAAAGCCCCCAGCACTGACCACCCCGGGCCCGCACTCAATAGCGCCTTCGCCACGGCCTGGGAACCTCCGTACACCGTCCCCGTCGGAGTCACCCACAGCACCTCGTACTCGGCTCGTTCCTGGGGAACACCGAGCGCTTCCAAGTCCGCGAACTGCCAAGGGATGATCTCGCAACGGGGCCGGACACGACGCTCGACGAACCTCACCGAGGTGGTGCAGAAACCGCAGTCTCCGTCGAAAACAAGAACAGGCTGGATCCTCATGCCTCCAGCATGATGCGCTCCCATGACAACGCGGCGGATCTTTCGCCGGGCAGTCCCTGCTGTGGCGATCGTGGGAGGCCGCAGCCGTCCATCGTGGTCACGGCCGGTTAGCCTGGACGAAAGGCGTGAAGTGGGCGGGAGTGTGGTCGATCGCCAGGTCGCCACGCCAGGCGCGGAGGATCTGGGCGCTGCATACGAACAGGCCATCGGGGAGTTGGTCGAGAGGGTGCCACGCCCAGTCGCCGACGCTCTCGTCGGGTTGCGTGGCCGGCTGTCCCCGCCAAGCGTGGACGAGTGCACCGACGGTGACCCGCAGGACGTCCCCAACGTGGTCGACGAGGGTTCCCAGTAGCTCGACGTCCCTGGTATGCGCGATCAGACCGGTCTCCTCACCGAGTTCACGGATCACCGCGGCTTCGAAAGACTCTCCGGCTTCGACGGTTCCGCCCGGTAGTTCGAGGGTGCCGCGACGATGACGGCCCAACAGGATGCCCTGCTCACTGAGGACGATGGCCCCGACGCCGACGGCCGCGTGTGCCACCGGCGGTTTGGAGCCGCGGGGGCGGCTGGACACGCGTACCGGTCGGTCGGGCAGGCGCCGGGCGCGAATGAGCTGCTGAATGACCGGTGCGTCTTTGTCGGGGTGCCGCAGAAGGTCGAGGGTCTCGACGCGAAAGCCGTACTCCGTGAGCAGGTCGTTCCACAGCTGCGGTGCCAGGACCCACATCTGGGTCGGCAGGGGCGGGTCGTCGCGCAACAGAATCATCTGCTCGCGCGGTGCCAATTCCGTGGACGGTCCACGGCCGTGAAGATCGGTGTGCAGGAGCGAGAGGATCAGCGGCGCGCCGACACGCAGCCCGTCGCGTAGGGCGGGCAGCGCGTGGTGCGGGTTGATGAAGGCCAGGGAGCCGATGGCGTACGCGGCGTCGAACGGTTCGGCGTCGTTGAGGTACTCGGCAATATCCCCTTGGGCGAACTGCACACCGGAAACCTCTGCGTGGGTGGACGCTGCGCGTTCGTGCTGCGTGGGGGACAGCTCGATTCCGGTGACGCGAGCGCCGTGCGTCTGGGCGAGGTGGACTGCGTGCTGGTCGGCCCCGGAGCCGATGTCCAGGACACGGCGGCCGGTGATGTCGCCAAGGGCTTCAGCCCCGGGTCCGACTCCTTCCCAAGGCGTCCAGAACATCTGGTCGGGAATGGGCGGCGTGTAGGCACGAGCGAGTTGGCGTTGGCCGTAGATCTTCCAGGCTTGGGAATTGATGTCCTCGACGGGCACGAAGTCTCCTCGACGGGCGTGACGTGTGGATCAGGCGTGCGTGATGGGGCGGACGGGGTCCTTGCCGCTTCGGGTTCGGTCGATGGCGTGGAGGTGGATCCGGTTTAGCTGGTCAGCGGTCAGCGGTCAGCGGTGAGTAGTCGGTGGGCCGAGGTCAGTCGGCCGCCGACGAAGCTGAGACCTACCCTCTTCAGGGCGCGCTGGACCCGGCACACGGAAAGTCGCGAAGGCCGCACTCCTCAGGTGTGGGGTTGTGAGGGCTTGGGGGATGGTCGGCAGGACCTTTCGGACGTGACTGTCGGCCGGTGATCGTCGTTGGTTCACCGACCACCCGCGCGAGGTCCGGAGGACACAAATGACGCTGGGGCAGGGCATCTTCGTGGCGGTGGTCACGGCTGTGGTGGGCGTGCCCCTCGTGGGCCTGATCGCCCACTGGGGGTTCGGGGACTTGGGGCCGGAAGCGAGACCGCCCCGGGGCAGCGGTTCCGCCACGGACGTCGAGCGCGTAACTCTGGCCAAGGACCAGGCTAAGGACCAGGCCAAGGACCAGGACAGGGACCCGGCGAACAAGCGCGACGGCTGGGACAGTGAGGCGACCCTGGGCTGCTGCGTGTTCCTCGTCGTCGCCGTGGCGATCGTGCTGGTGGAACTGGCGGTGGCCGACCCGGGGCCGAACGACGGCCATGTCCGGGCGATCGCCACCATTCCGGTGCTGATGGCGGCGGCGGTACCGGTCCTGCGGGCCCGCAAGGGCGCACGCGGTCTGCTGCTGGCGGTGCACGCGTCGGGCGCGCTGACGTTGGCAGCCGCGTGTCTGAGCGTCGCCGCCTTCGTCACCGGGCCGCCGCCGTACGCGTCGGGATGGATCCTGCTCGCCGTCGTCACGGCAGGTGTCGCCACCACGTCCGTCGTGGCCCTGGTCCGGGCACAGGTCACCCTCACCGTGGTGCCGGTCGCCGTCGCCGTGCTGGTCGCCGTATTCGGTGCGATCGCGCACTCCCAGTACGACTCGCCGGGCTACGCCATGCGCTATGGGGACTCCGTGCGCATGCCGTTGCCCTCCCGGTGCGTGACGGGTGAGGGGATGGGGTGCGTCATCACGTGGAACGAGGCGCAGCATGGGTCGTCCCCCGCCTTCGCCGAGAACCAGATGGTCACCGTCCACTTCAGTCCGCAGGGCAGTGACCGTTACGGGCGTTACTACCGGCTCGGGGGCCTTTACGAGCCCGGAGACGACAACGACCCGACTTTGGTCTCCTTGGACACCCGGGCCGTCGATGACAACGCGTATGTGACCCTCGGCTACCGAGCCGACTCCTTCACGCCGTTGGGGCGGTTGCGTCTGCCGGGGCTGATGTGGGCGGCGCTGCCTCTCCTGCTGTGCCCGTTGGCGCTGCATCTGTTCCTCGTGAGGGACAGGGCGACGCAACCGCTGCGGCGGAGTGGGGCGTTGGTGCCGGATGGCTGGCGGCGGTTCGGCAGGGCGCGCGGGTGTGAGCAGTGAGCACGGAGCAGGCAGCGACCATGAGGACACGTCGCTCCGGCGGCCCCAGCCCCCGGGCCCTCCGGTCCGGTGTCGCCGTGCTGACAGCGAGCGTTCTGGCCGCCGGGTTGCTGACGCCCTCGGCGAAGGCGTCGAGTACGGCAGCTGCGAGGCCGCCCACGGCCGCGTCGTCGACCGACCCGGGACGCGAACACGCGGAGATCGCCCGGGAGGTCATGACAGACCCCATCGGCCAGGCGGGCATGGAGGCCCACGAGGCGCTCCACATGGAGGACGGCAGCCGCAACCTCGCGATCATCTGGTTCGACGTGACCGACTTCCCCCGCCACGTCTACCGGAGGATCACCAAGAAGTTCGACAACCTCGACTTCAGCATCGGATTGCCTGGCAGCAGGAAGAAGGCCGACCGGCGCCGCTACGAAGGGCGCGGAAGAATGCTGCGTCACGCGGGAAAGGAGGCGCTGTTCGAGCGCCTGGGGATGTCACCGGACCGAACCCTCCTGGAACTCACCGCGGTCAACGTTCCGATGAGCCGTGCGGAGGGGGCGTACGACGCGGCCGGAGTGCATGCGGAGGCCTTGATCTACGAAAAGATCCTGCGGCCGTTCCTGCGGGAACTCGGTCTGTCCGCCCAAGAGGTCGACGCGCTCCTGGGCAAGGCCGTCGGGGGATTCTCCGACCGGGCGCGCTGCCCCGTGTGCCGCAGGATCACGATCAGGATTCCCGCGGACAAGTTCACGTCTCTCGTGTCCTTCCTCCGCAAGGAGAAGCCGGAGCGGGCGAACCGGGTCGGTGCCATCGTCGCCAGCGGCGTGAAGTTCGTCAGGGAGTACAAGGGCAAGCAGAAGGCCAGGGCCGAGCAGGCCATGCCGGTGAGCGACGGCTCCGCCACCGACTGCGTCTCGAAGAAAACGGACAGCGGCCCCCGGCCCGTCATGGCGATGGCCCTGCCGCTCGCCGCCCCCGCGGGCGACTGCGGTGAGGGCGGGAGCAGGGTCAGTTCGGGGGCTCTCGGGCGGGCTCTCGAATCCCCGGCCGGGGCCGACGCCTACGGCGGTGTGGACTTCTCCACCTTGGAGATGCGGTACATCTCCGACGGGCGGGACGGCCTCAGCTATGCCTACTCCGGTTCGACGCTCCCCGACGAGTACCAGCAGGACCCCGGCTTCGGTGCACAGGTCGTCCAGGATTTCGGCGCGGACCTGCGGACCTGGCTGGCACTGGCCCCGCAGAAGTTCTGGGTCAATCTCAATCCCGCCGAACCGGACCGGATCGTCGACGCCGCCCTCGGCCGGACCAACGCCGGCCAGGTCATGCTCGAGGCCGACCTCCAGATGAAACGGACGAAGGCGAAGCTCCTGCACCCCGACACAGAAACCGGAAAACGCTTCTGGCGGGAGATCCGGCCGTCCGCAAACGGTTCCCTCTGCCTCTCCTCCCGCATGTGGATCGTGCCGGGAAAGATCGAGGTCCATGAGGAGGGCGAATCGCTGCACATCCTCAAGGCGCTGCTCGACGTGAAGACGGAGTCCCTGAACGTCGACGCCCCCGAGACGGGGGCGTGCGACAACGACCCCGCGGCCGACGCCCACAACGAGAACCTGGATAGGACTCTCGTCCTGCCCGAGATGAGGAAGGCGGTCAACACCGCAGCCGAGTACGCGCCCCTGCGGCGGGCGTTCCTGGCAAGGATCGTCGCCCAGTGGGTCAAGAAGCGTCATCAGCAAGGCCACCAAACGTCCTTCGACGGTGCGATCGCCGGCGAGCAACCAGTTTCGTCCTCACACGGAGGCCGGAGCCCCAGGGATGTCTTTGACGACTACGTCCACTCCTACCAACACAAGGAGTTCGACATCACCCGCAGGACGACCAAGGGACGGCTCACGCGCGTCACCCGGTACGTATACGGTGGCGCGGACTTCACCCGGGTCAAACTCGCCAAGGTCGGGGAGGCGGAGATGCGCGAGCGGTACCCGCGGTTCGTCGAATCCGCGCAGGCTTCCGTCGAACGGCAAGTGACCGCGGCCAACGGGACCGTCTGGTTGGGTGGTTCGACCATCCCCGCAGAGGAGGGTTTCTGGAGCGGCCTCAAGGACGACGCCGTCCGGGCGACGGGCGGGAACGGTTTCGTCATGTCGATGACGGCTCTCTTCGCGGTCGGGCTCCTCCTCAAACTGCGCAGCCGCCTGCGTCGGCGGGGGCAGTCCTCCGCCTGACCAATCCCACCGGCGTTGTTCGGCCGGGGCCCGGACTGCCCCGCCCGAGTCATGCAGGGAGCGCTCCGCGAGCGCGAAGCTCTACACGAGCCCGAGCATCGCCTCGGCAACCTCGCCGAACGACGCATCGGGGATCGCAGTGGAAGCCTTCTCGAGGACGAGCAGCCGTGTCCCGGGGATCTCGCGCGCGAGAACCTCGCCGTTGCCGACGGGGAAGAAAGGGTCGAGGCGGCCGTGGACGACAAGGGTGGGGGCCTCGATCTCGGGCAGGCGCTCGCGCCAGCGAGGCTTGCAGTCGAGCCGGGAAAACACCATGCCCATCTGGTTGGCCATCTGGACAGGGGGTGTGGTGCCGGGCGTGCGGTCCCAGATGCGCGCAGCGATCTCGCGCGCGGCGACGGGATCATTGCCGAGGATCTCCGCGCCGACGGCCGCGAACTCCGCGACCGCCTCCCGGTCGCTCCAATCGGGCATCGGGCGCGCGAACAGCTTGCTCATCGTCGCCGAGTCGTGGTCGGGGAGGTCATCGTCGGGTGGGCCCGGCGCAACCGCACGGGTGCCGACCAGGGTGAGCGCCGAGAACACACCCGGATGATCGAGCGCGGCCACCTGGGCGACCATCCCACCGACGCCGATGCCCGCAAGGTGCGCAGATTCCCCGCCGAGCGCGCTTGCGAGGGCCGCCGCATCGGCGGCGAGGCTGCGCAGGGTGTAGGTGGGCGCTTCTGGGTCCGCAGTCGTCGACTCTCCGCTGTCGCGCAGGTCGTAGCGCACCACACGACGCCCACCCGCGGCGAGGCGCCTGCACAGCGCGTCGGGCCAGGAAAGCATGGTCGTGCCGCCGACGAGCAGGACGAGTGGCGCGTCGTCGTCACCGAACGACTCGATGCCCAGGGCGATCTCGTTTGCTTTGACAGTGGTCATCGGATCACCGGGAAATGTCGTAGGTCAGGTGTGTCGCGGTCGATGTCGCGGTCACGCTCCGCTGCACCAGCGTGTGTGCCGATCCGCCGCTGAACAGCGGTGTCCCGGCGCCCAGCACGACGGGCGCGAGGTGCAGATTCAGTACGTCGACCAGCCCTGCGTCGAGCGCCGAGCAGATCGTGGCGCCGCCGCCCATGAGGACGACGTCGAGGTCCCTGCCGCTGTCCGACGATGCCGCCTCGGCTCGCTTGCGCGCGGCGGCGACGGCGTCGGGCAGACCGGTGGTGACGAACGTCCAGTCGAGGTTGGCCGTCCGCACCGACTTCGGTGGCGAGCTCGTCACGACGACGAACGCGGGCTTGCCGACCTCACCCGCGCCGTAGCCGGTGGTGTCGTCCCAGCCCTGCGGCCCGTCGACGATGTCGAAGAGGTGACGGCCGAGGACGACGGCGCCCGAGCGGGCGGTCCCCTCGCGCAGGAACCGGAGGTCGTCGGGGTCATCGGAGAACGCCCACGTGTGCAGGGCTTCGCCACCGGTTCCCAGGCCGTTTTCCGGGCCGGGGTCGGGCCCGGTGACGAAGCCGTCGAGAGAGACAGAGATGTCAGCAACGATGCGAGTCATATCAGGGCAGACTCGATCCCTTGCTCAAACTCATCGCTCGCGTAGGGAGTGAGCAGTGACCAGGGCAACTACCAGGGCAACGGCGGAGCGGACCGCCAGGACCGGCGACAGCACGCCCCGGATCATCAAGGGCAGGGGCAGCGAGTCGGACCGCCAAGGGGGTCGAGCCGGCCTGCAGCCATGACTTGTCCGGCCGATCGTGGTTGCGGGCAGTCGGGCATGATGCCTGGGTGAGCATCATCGTGAAGTTCTTCGTGGCGCCGGATGACACGTCAGCGGGTCTGGCCCTAGAGACCGGGCCGGGGCAGACATGCGAGTCGCTCTCCTTCGGCAACTTCGATCCCGAGGAGGCGGTGATCGAGTGGGAATGCCTTCTGGCCGGTGGCAGCTTCGAGGATCTTGCCGACGCCGGTGAGCCTCGCATCGTCGCCGACCAAAGCAACGAGGGATGCGTCGTCTTCGCGATTTCGCCTCGCCTGTCCACTGCACTCGCGGACGAGGAGCCGTCCAAGTTGCGTGACCTCGCCGCCTCGTGGGCTCAACTGCGTGCGGAAGACGGCGAGGTCATCGACACCGACATCGCCGAAGCGATCGTGGGTGATCTGGCTGGTCTCGTCAGAAAGGCCCGGCGCCAGGACCAGGGCGTCTACTGCTGGGTCGCGTAGGAGTTCATGCTCGGAGCCAGATGGCGATGGCCGCTGCGGTGGCGGTGCCGAGGAAACGCAACCGCGTTTGTCGTAGCGCGTGGCGATCGCCCGGGATTGCCTGGGCGGGTTATCCCCGCTCACGGTGTGCCGTGTGCAGGCGTAGAGCAAGGGCTCCCTCACGCCCGAGGCGGCGCATTCCAGGGGCACACCCAAGCCATGGATGTTGCCTCACCCGGGGCGCGCCGGCATCGTCGTAAAAAGCCACTTGCAACTGTTGGCTTGGGTCGGGAAGGCTCCGTGGTCATGGAGTTCTTCTGTTACCACCGTGATCGGCCCAATTCCCTCGCGTTGCGTGAGGAGTTGACGGAGGAGCACTGGTCCTACATGGACCGGTTTGCGAAGGAGCTGATCGCTCGCGGTCCGACCTTCGCCGATGATGGTGAGACGCCCACCGGCAGTGTGCACATCGTCGACCTGCCGGATCCCGCCGCTGCCCGCGCGTTCGCCTTCGACGAGCCCAGCTACCAGGCCGGCGCGTATCGAGATGTGCTGGTGCGCCGGTGGCGCAACTTGCTGGGGCGCACCATGTGGGATTTCGACGGTGACCGGACCGGCGGCAATCGGTATCTGGTGCTCGGTCTCGGCGAGGGCCCGGCCGCCGATCTCGACGTGCCTCTCGCCCAGGACGAGCTGATCGCGTACGGGCCCTTGCTGTCCGACGACGGCGACACTTGGGTGGGCACAGCGGTGCTGCTCAGGGCCCCGAACCCGGACGCGGCACGAGCCGTTCTGACGTCGGACCGGTATGCGGACATCGAGGTGCACAACTGGGAGTTCGGCGGGCGGCGATGAGCCACGTCGGCACCGGTTGATCTCATCTCACAGGATGAAGGACCGGGCGCGGTTCGCCGAGCATGCGGTCCCAGGTCTCCGTGTGCAGGAGCGGCAGCCACGCCCGGTTCCTCTCGATGCACTCCGCGGCTTTTGCCGAGCAGACGTGCCGCGAGCGAGGGCCGGAGGCTGGCCAGGGAGGTGCGCCTTCATAGGCGGGTGACCACCGGGCTGACCACACGGGGGCACGTCCTCCCAGTGTGACCTTGCGGTCGCCGCTTTCGTACAGGTACACCAGTGTCGTCGGCACGACGAACTCCCACGGCTTGGCCAGGTAGGTGGACGGGTTGCGATGCTGATCCCGCATCGCGCGCCGGACGTAGAAGCGCGCATGCGGGGGGCGAGCAGAGACCGGACAACCGTGTGTTGCCCCCGGAGGGGCCGGCGGTCACGCTGCCAAGCGGGTCCCGCGGCGCCATACGGCTCGGGTGTTGAGAGTGTCGCTGATCTTGTGGGTCGGGTCGCCGTCGACCAGCAGGAGGTCGGCGCGGAGTCCCTCGGCGACGCGGCCCCGGTCGCTGAGGCGGAAACGGCGGGCCGTGGTCGCGGTGGCCGCCCGCAGGGCCCGTTCGGGAGTGAGGCCGGCCGTCACCAGATACTGCAGCTCGTGGTGCAGGCTTGCTCCGTGTGCCAGACCCCCGAAGAACGTCTCGGGCATGGAGACATCGGTACCGGCCAGCACGTCGACGCCGGCGGCGTCCAGGGCGTGCACGGTGTCGTACACGTCGTCGAGCTTGCCCTGCGGGTAGCGGTTGTAGCTGGAGCGCAGCGTCCGGTCCCACGCGCTGTCGAGGCGTGCGGCGACTCGGGGGTCGTCGGCGAGTTCGCTGCCGGTGATGCCCATCATCGAGGCGTTGAGAGTGACGCAGGGAATGACGAACATGCCCGCGTCCTTGATGATGCTGATGATCTCGGCGGTGTGCGGCTGGTCCATGAACACGTGGGTGAGTCCGTCGATGCCGGCTTCGGCGGCCATCTCGGTGGCGTCCACGGTCAGTGCGTGGGCCACGGTGAGGGCGCCGTACTTTTTGGCTTCGGCGACACCGGCGTTCACGGTGGCCTGGTCGAGCGTGGGCAGCCCAGGGTGTCCCTCCACGCTGCCGTCGTCGATCATGAACTTGATGAAGTCGGAGCCGCGGGCGAGGAGCTGCGGCACGAAGGCGGCCGCCTCCTCGGGAGTGGTGGAGAACGGCATCAGAGGCATCACCGGGGGGAGATCCCACTTCGGCCGGAAGCCTTCGGGCATCAGCTCGCTCGGGTGGCCGCCGGGGGGTGTGATGGCGAAGCCCGAGGAGCGCACGTCGGCCAGAGTGTCGTCCTCGGCGATGGCGCCTCGGTTCTCCCGGGTGTTCATCCCCTGCATCTCCAGTTCGGTCGTCACCCCGAACCTCAGGGCGAGCGCCAGCGAACCCGGAGCGGAGTGCACATGGGCGTCGATGAGCCCCGGCAGCAGGGTGGCGCCGCTGCCGTCGACGATCTCGCTGCCGTGAGGGGCGTCGCCGCCGACTCGGACGATTCGCCCGTCGTCGATGACCACGGTCCGTACGCCGATCGCCTTCTCCCCGTCGAAGATCTGCGCGCCTGTGATTGCAGTGAGTGCCATAGCGGTCCGCCTCGTTTCCTCGCCCGTCCAAGATTTACATACCCAACGCTATGCAATTGTCAGGTGGTATGCAAATGTGTCGGCCGGGCCTAGAATCGGTCACATGAGCAGCGCGTTCTTCTCCGAGCAGTCTTCCGACGACCTGGCGCTGGACCAGATCGGGCCGGCGCTGTCACGTTTGCGCCGCCGTGCGCCGGCATCGAGCAAGGACCTGTCCCGCAACCTCGTGCTCAACGTGATCGCCGATGCGCCGGGCGAGACGACCGTCGGTGGCCTTGCTGCCGAGATGGGCGTCGCCCAGCCGGTGGCCAGCCGGACCGTCGCCGCCTGCATCGCGGATGGACTGCTGCGTCGGGCGGCGTCCCAGTCCGACGGACGCCGTACCGTGCTCGAACTCACCGAACACGGCGAGGCCGAACGCAACCGCTTCGCCGCCGAACAGCGCAGAGCGTTCGAGGAGATCACCGCCGCTTGGTCACCGGAGGAACGGATCCAGTTCGCACGCCTCTTGGCTCGATACGGAGCCGACGCCACCGCGTGGTCCAGGAAGCAAGTGGCCGACCGCGACTGAACGAGCGGTGTCCGGGCACTGCATCATGGCGTGGAACGCGCTGTGGTGAGGCCCGGTCATTCCGCGGTGGCGGTGCGCAGTCAGCTGCCGGACGGCTCGCGAAGCGATCACGTCGGTGCGGGAAATCAATGACGCCGAGGGCCGACAGGCTGCTGCCACGATTCCGTCCACGGCGGGGCGGTCGCCTCAACTGGCCTGCCGGGCCATGGTCGTGACCCCTGCAGGCGACTCACGCCGGGCGCGCCTTCTGGCCCGGCGCAGGCCTCCTTCCCGCTCTGCGCTAGTCACGTTTCACGTGGTGGGCTCACCTTGACGCACTGTGCCCGGCTGTGCCCGGCACGGCTGAGGGTCACTCGTCGTCCGTTGGCATGCTGTGGGACCGCTGGTGGTCGAGTTGGCGCTCCAGCTCGCTGCGGAGCTGGTCGGCGAGCTGACCTGTGCGTCCCCACGTGACGATCTGTTGGGAGACGTCACGCAGTTTGATGTTGGTGCGCATCGAGACTTCGCGCAGGACGGTCCACGCATCGTCTGGGGTCAGCTGTCCCAGCGCGATGACCACGCCGATCGCTTGGTCGACCGTCGCGTGGGACCACACGGCCTGTTTCAACTGCTCGACCTCGTCCTGCAGATCGATGACCGTCTCGGCCTCGTCGGCTGCGGATGGGGGAGTGCGCTCAACGCGGTTTGCGTCAATCGACAAGGCAGCCCTCCGGGGTCTGGGGATGTTGCCCTGTCCACAGAGTTCCCGTTGATCACGATGAGCGCAACTCTGGTCCGCTTGCTTCGCCTTGTGCGCGACCCCCTCGGTGTGGTCGATGAGGCGCAGGGCGGTGGTGGGGTCCAGAGCAAAGCTGAAGGAGGCCGCGGGTGCCGGTTGTTGCGGGGCTGGGGACTGGGGAGAGTCGTGGCGGTCACCCGGCCGAGCCGGGCGAGCGGTGGCCCAGGCGGCGCAGGTCCGCCGCGCGGCTTCCCGCAGGCTGGAGATCGGACCATGCGGACAATTTCGCGCCCGCGGTGCCGTCGCTGAGTGTGCGGGCCGCAGACCTCTGGCCGCCGTTGCGGGCGGGGGTCGGTGCGGGTGTGGTGTGCCCCAGGAGGTCAAGGGCGGCTTGCGGGCCGTGGTCCCGGCGGGCGGCTGCGACGGTTTCCAGATCCCATGCGAGCCGTCCGACCACGGTCCGGCGTCCACCGCGCGCCTCCACCGTTCCCTGCACCAGCAACAGGCCCGAGTGGAAGATGGTGTGGGCGCATGCCGCGTGGGAGTCCTCGAAGAAGGCCAGGTCCACCAGCCCCGACCCGTCTTCCAATGTCACGAAGATGACGCGCTTGCCGGAGGGGATGGGCGGGGTCTGGGTGGACGCGCGCACCCCGGCCACCAGAACCTTCTGTCCGGGGCGCAGGTGTTTGAGGTGGGCGGCGTCGGTGGCGCCGAGTTCGCGCAGCAGCCGGTGATGGTGCTCCATCAGGTGCTGTGAGACGTCGATGGCGAGGACGTCGAGTTCGGCGCTCATCCGTTCGCGGCTGCTCATCTCGCGCAGCCCGCTGGGTTCCGCGCTCACCAGCTCGCCGCCCAGAGCGAGCTGTCCGTCGGTGGTGGCGCGGTTGCGGGTGTGCCGGTGCAGCTCGCGGGCCTGCAGCAGCAGGTCGCGGCGGGTCAGCGTGCCCTTGGTCGCATCGAGGGCGCCGATCTGGATGAGCCGCTCGGCGATCGGCAGTGAGGGCCGGGCCCGCTGCCAGAAGTCCTGCAGGGAGACGTAGGGCTGGTGGGCGGCGATCCGGGCCGCCTCGGCCTCGCTGATTCCTTTCACCGTGGACAGCGCCAGGCGCACACCCGGTCCGCCCGCGGTGTCTTCCACCCGGTGTTCGGTGTGGGAGCGGCTGATGTCCACGGGCAGTACGGGCACCTGGTGGCGGCGGGCGTCGGCGACGATGACCCGCATCGGCCACATGCCCGGATCGTGCTCCAGCAGCCCCGCGTACAGGGCAGCCGGGTGGTGGGCCTTGAGCCAGGCCGACTGCACCGCCGGGACCGCGAAGGCCACGGCGTGTGCCCGGCAGAAACCGTACGCGCCGAACTCCCGGATCGTGGACCAGACTTCGTCGACCACCAGAGGGTGGTAGCCGCGGTGAATGGCCGCCGCCTTGAACCACGCCTCCACACCAGGCAGCCGTTCGGCATTGGCCAGGGCGCGGCGGGCGACGTCTCCGGCGGCGCGGTCGCAGCCGGTCATCTTCGCGAGGATCGCGATGATCTGCTCATGCCAGATCACGACGCCCATCGTGTCGTCCAGGATCGGCTCCAGATCGGGGTGCGGATAGTGCGGGGCCGCGCCGTGGCGAGCGGCGATGAACCGGGCGGGCATGCCGCCCTTGACCGGTCCGGGGCGAAAGAGGCTGATGTCGGCGATGACGTCCTGCATGTGCCGGGGCTGCAGCCGGCCCACCAGGTCCATCTGGCCGGGCGACTCGATCTGAAAGCAGCCGATCGTGTCCGAGCGGCGGATCATCTCGAATGTCGGTTCGTCGTCGAGGGGGACGTGGTCGGGGTTGTCGAGGTCCAGGAGCTTGCCGGTGGTGCGGTGGATCTCGGTGACCGCGTGCGCCATCGAGGACTGCATCCGCACCCCCAGCACGTCCAGCTTGAGCAGGCCCAGGTCTTCTACGTCCTCCTTGTCGGCCTGCAGCATCGGGTAGTTGCCGCCCGGGGTGGGCTGCACCGGCAGCCGGTCCAGCAAGGCGGCGTTGGACAGGATCACGCCGCACGGATGCATGGCGTAGCCGCGCACCAGCGCGTCCAGGCCCTCGGCGACTTCGAAGAGCTGCCCGAACTCTTCTTTCCGGGCGCTGAGTCGGCGTAGCTCGGGCAGTTCGGCGAGTGCGGAGCGGATGTCGCAGGCCCGGATGTGCGGAAACGATTTTGCGATCTCGTCCACGGTCTGCGGGGCGATGCCCAGCGCGAGGCCGGTGTCGCGCAGGGCGTGGCGGGCGCGGTAGGTCTCGGGCATGCCGGTCACCGCGACCCGCTCCCGCCCGAATCTTTCGAAGATCTTGTCGTAGACCTCCAGGCGCCGCGCGGACTCCACGTCCAGGTCGATGTCGGGCAGCGAGGTGCGCCGCTGCGACAAGAAACGTTCGAACAGCAGCCGGTGTTCGAGCGGGTTGGCGGTGGCGACGAACAACGCGTGATTGACCATGGACCCGGCGCCGGAGCCCCGGGCGGCGACCCGCACGCCCATGGCCCGCACATCCGCGACGACTTGGGCGACGGCCAGGAAGTAGCCCTCGAAGCCGAGCCGGCCGATGACATCGAGCTCGTGGTCCAGCTGGCGCAGCGCGATCGCGTCCTCGTCCAGGCCGCGGGCGAGCATGCCGGCCTCGCAGCGTCGGCGCAGCAGCCGCATCGGCCCGCCGCGCGAGCGGTCGGCTCCCACCACGTGGGGTTCAGGGAAGTGCGCGCGGCCCATTCCCAGGCCGGTTGCGGTCAGGGTGCAGGAGGCGGCGGCCGCCTCGGTCTCGGCGAGCAGCGCGGCCGCCCGCTCGCTGCCGTGCCCGGCCGCCGCAGTGATCCGCGCGGCTGCCTCGCTCATCTCGCCGGGCCCTTTGAGCCACCGCCCCCCGCCGTCCAAGCGGCGCCTGTCGATCGGCCGCAGCAACCGGGCCGCATCCAGTACGTCCGCGAGCCGGTGCTGGGCCGGGTCGGCGTAGCGGACCGCACCGGAGACCACGACCGGCACGCCCAGCTCGTCGCCCAGCTGCACGGTGCGCGCCGCCAGCCGCAGCGAGCCCGCGCCGGTGCCGCTGCGGCCCAGGTCGACCGCCTCCAGCCGCAGCCCCGGCCCCGCGATCACGCGCCACGGAGCAAGGAGCTGCTCGGCCCGGTCCGGCCGTCCGGCCATCAACGCCGCGGCGGGCTGTGAGGAAGGGCCAAGCAGCACCACCAGACCATCACCCAGGTACTCCTCCAGTACCGGCCACGGCGCGAGAGGCACCCCGCCCACGGCTGAGGCGTGCGCGGCCGACACGATCCGGCACAGCCGCGCCCAGCCACCCACATCCTGCGCCAGCAACGTCACCCGCCAGCGTGCCTCCACCACATGCGCGCCCCCACGCACCGGTACGCGCCGCCGCCCGGCCCCGGGCTCCGCCACGGAGACAGGCGCGACGCCAAGATCGACGCCGAACAGGGGACGGACCCCGAAGGCGTCCGCGGCTTTGGCGAAGCGGACCGTCCCGGCCACGGTGTCGCGGTCGGTCAGCGCCAGCGCCCCGATACCGCGCTCGGCCGCCCGACGCACCAGAGCGTGGGGGAGCGAGGCACCGTAACGGGGGGAGTAGCCCGAGGCGACGTGAAGGTGGGAGAACGGCGGCGAGGCGTGCACGCTCCCACCTCCGATCCACGAGACATCGTTCAAGCCAGATGGCTCGATCTGTCATCAATGTATCGAACAAAAATCGAACACGGCGAGTTGCTCCTCCCTGTCCTCGCCGTCGCCGACGGGTGTGACTGCGCGTTCCATCTGGCAGATCGGCAAGCTATCCGTCACCTCTGAGCGGCTATGCCGGGCCGGTCACCAGCGGCACACTTCCCAAGCCCAACGTTGGTTGCGCACTCCGGACAGGCGCCCCAATTCGGACCGGCGGTTTTGGCCTGTGGGACGAGTTCTTGCGCGTGGGCGCGGGCCAGGATCTCCTCATCCGACGCCGAGTCTGAAAGGCCGCCTACCTTGCGACTTGCCTTGTTCCAGCCACCGCTCGCACCCACAGAACCTCGCCCTGCGCTGGGCGTGCTCGGAGGGATGGGTCCGCTGGCAACGGCCGAGTTCTACCGCAGGCTCGTCGCGCGGACCCCGGCCGATTCCGATCAGGGGCATCTGCCCGTATTGATGTGGTCCGATCCGGCGGTCCCGGACCGGACCGCCGCGCTGCTGGGACAAGGCCCCTCGCCCGTGCCGGCCCTCGTCACGGGAGCGCGTTGGCTGAAGCAAGCGGGAGCACGGTGCATCGCCATCCCGTGCAACACGGCGCACGCCTATGCCGAGCAGGTGTCGAAGGCCGCAGGCATCGAGGTCCTCGACATGATTCACGCGGCGCTGCGGACCGCGGCGGACGCGGTACCCGGCACACAGCGGGTGGGCATCCTGGCAACGCAGGGGACACGCCGGGCCGGTCTCTACGAGCGCGCGGGGGCCCGTCTCGGGATCGACGTGCTGCAGGTTTCCGACCGTCTCCAGGCCGCGTACGTCGATCCAGCGATCCGCGCGGTCAAGGCGGGTACCGGCCTCACCGAGGCCCAGCGGCGCATCGCCACGGCGGCCGAGGCACTCACGGAGCAGGGTGCCCAGGTCGTCATCGCCGCCTGTACGGAGATCCCGCTGATCAGTGGGTTGGCCGCGCGCGTCGTGCCGGTGGTGGACTCCACCGACGCACTGGTCGATTGCGCGGTGTCGAGGCTGTGGAGCCCCACCCGGCCTTCGTCCTGAAGCACCGATCAACTGACCTATTCTCGTCTGCAGCTACCAATGCTCAGGGCTTTTCCTGTCTTACTCTGCGGAGATGATCAGGCACATGTCGACGCATCCCGCCAGGAGCCTGAGCCGGGTGCTCGAGGATCTCGGCTCCACGCTCCTGGACCTGCTCCACGGCGACATCGAGCGGGCCGTCGAGATCGGCGGCGTCGGCATCCATGATCCGTACGACGAGCAGCACTATCCGCCGCACGCGATCGTGCTCGGCGCCGGTGTCCGTGAGGCGGAGGACATCGCCGAGCTCCTGTATGGCCTGCGGAACCATGAGGCCGCTGCCCTCGTGGTCAGGGGCCCGGTTCAGGACCGGACCGGTCTCGAGGAGGCGGTGGCCGAGTCAGGTGTGGCACTTCTTGCCCTGACGCCCGGGGCTTCTTGGGCCCAGCTGGCGGCCATGCTGCGTACCTTGCTGTTCGAGGGGGACGTCGGTGAGGCCGAGGAGAACACCCTGGGCGGGGTACCGTCCGGTGATCTGTTCGCCCTTGCCAACGCGATTGCCACGCTGCTGGACGCCCCCGTCACGATCGAGGACGGGCGCTCCAGGATCCTCGCGTTCTCCGGCGGGCAGGACGCGGCCGATGCTCCCCGGGTGGAGAGCATCCTGGCCCGACAGGTACCCGAACGCTATCTGCGCCTGCACGAGGAGCACGGCGTGTTCAAGGAGCTGTACCGCAGCAAGGGGCTGGTGCACGTGCCGGCGCCGACCTTGGGGGATGAGGTGGCGCTGCCGCGGGTCGCGGTGGCGGTGCGGGCCGGAGACGAATTTCTCGGCTCGGTGTGGGCGGCGCTGCGCACGCCGCTGACTCCCGCGCGGGAGGCGGCCCTGGTGGAGGCGGCCCAGCTCGTCGCCCTGCACATGTTGCGGTTTCGGGCCGGCACCGACGCCGAGTACCGGCTGCGTGCCGATCTGGTGGCGACCGCGCTGGAGGGCGGCGCCGGGGCGATCGCCGCGCTCGGCCGTCTGGGCCTGGTCGACGAACCCACCCTCGTCATGACGCTGGGCCTGCCGCCCGGCCGCGGCACGGACCACGCCTTGGTCACCGCCGAGCACCAGCGCCTGGCCGCGGCCCTGGCCATGCACCTCAGTGCCGTGCAGCCGCGCTCCGCCGTGGCCCTGCTGGGAGACGTGGCGTATGCACTGTTCCCGGTGCCGGCCGATACGGCCAGGGCCCGCGAGCGCGCCCTGCAGGTCGCCTCGAACTTCCTGCAGCGCACCGGCGAGAAGGCGGGCGCCGTCATCGGCATCGGGTCGGTGGCCTCGGAGCCGGCCGCGCTCGCCCGTTCCCGGGTCGATGCCGACCGGGCGCTGCGGGTGTTGTCCAGCGGCCGAAGCTGCGAGCGGGCCGCGGCGATCTCCGACGTGTATGTCGACGCCCTGCTGCTGGAGATGCGGGATCTGGCGATCAGCAACCGCGACGAGCTGTCCGGACCGCTCGCCCGGCTCGCCGCCTACGACGCCAAGCACAACGCCCACCTGCTGGAGACCCTGCGCGCCTGGCTGGATGCCTTTGGCGACGTCATCGGCGCCTCCGCCAGCGTCTTCGTGCACCCCAACACCTTCCGCTACCGCATCCGCCGGGTGGCCGAGGTGGGGCAGATCGATCTGCAGGACTCCTCAGCGCGGTTCGCCGCGATGCTCCAGCTGCGACTGATGGACGACGACAGCGGCGGGGCCCGGCCCGAGGGCGTGAGCCCCGCCGCGCCGGGCGCCTGAACGGTGTCGCTGGTTCAGAGACGGACGCCCGGGGGGACGGTCAGTTCGTCGTGGCTGTCGTGGAAGGCGTCGGCGTCTTTGATGGTGCGTACCCAGTCGTAGAACACCTCCTTGGTGGAGAGCGTCTCGATGCCCCGTCCGGCCAGGCGCCGCAGCCCCCGCTCGTGCGCCGGGCCGGGCGAGTAGGCGGCGTCGTCCACGACCGCCACGCGCTTGCCCGCGTCGTGCAGTTGGATCGCGGAGTGGGCGACACAGATGTCGGTCTCGATCCCGGCCAGGACCATCGTGGTGCGGCCGGTGGCTTCGATGGCGGCGGCGATGTCGGGGTTGTCCCACACGGCGAAGGCGTTCTTGGGCAGGGTGACCGCCTTGGTCGGCAGCACGTCGCGGATCCCCTGCACGGTGCGCCCGCTGGCGGTGGGATCCTCCTCGGTCACCACGACCGGGATGTCCAGGCGGTCGGCGACCTGTGTGAGCCAGGCGATGCGCCGCACCATGTCGTGGAACTTCTGCCGGTCCACGTCGAGCCGGGTGGCCGGGTAGAAGTCGCTCTGCACATCGATGATCACCAGTGCGCAGTCGTCGCGGTCGAGCAGGGGCATCTTGTCTCCTCATCAGCTCCAGGGTCAGGCCAGCCTAGGAGCAGCACCCGCCCCGGAAGTCGTCCCTACGTACGAGCTGTGACCTGCTGGTTCGTGTCTCGCGACCAACCGCGCCCGGCCCTGCCCTGGTTACGCTGCGGACCCAGTTCCCGCACATACTGCTGAGGTGAAGGCTGATGGAGCACTGGGCGAGCCGTCTTACGGCGCTGGCCGCCGAGTCCCGAGTCCCGGGCGCGAGCCTGGCGTTCTGGTCCGGCGGTGAGCTGCACGCGTACGCCACCGGTGTGCTCAACACCGCCACCGGCGCCGCCGTGCGAACCGATTCACTGTTCCAGATCGGTTCGATCACCAAGGTGTGGACCGCGACCCAGCTGATGCTGCTGGCCGAGCAAGGCCGCATCACGTTGGACACCCGGGTCGTCGACGTACTGCCCGCCTTCCGGGTCGGCCGGCGGCAGGCGACCGACGCGATCACCCTGCGGCATCTGCTCACCCACACCTCCGGCATCGACGGCGACCTTTTCATGGATACCGGCCGCGGGGACGACTGCCTGGAGCGCTACGTCCGGGCCTGCGCCGATCTGGAGCAGACCTTCCCGGTCGGGGACGCGCACTCGTACTGCAACTCCGGCTTCGTGATAGCCGGCCGGATGGTCGAACAGCTCACCGGCCGGGTCTGGGACCAGGCACTGCGCGAGCAGATCTGTGAGCCCCTGAAGCTGGCACACACCTGGACACTGCCGGAGGACGTGCTGCGATTCGGCGCCGCCATGGGCCACGGCGACGACGGCGCTCTCGCGCCCGCCTGGGGACTACCGCGGGCAATCGGCCCCGCCGGACTCATCTGTGCCACGGCCGCGGACGTGGTCGCCTTCGGCCGCGCCCACCTCACCCCCGGCGCCCTGCTCGCCGAACCAGCCGCGATGCGCGAACCCCAGGTCGACCTGCCCAACCCTCATGACGGCGGGCGGCAGTGGGGCATCGGCTGGTGCCTGGACGAGTGGGACGGACAGCCGGTCGCCTCCCACACCGGGGACACCATCGGCCAGCACGCCGCGCTGTGGGTCCTGCCCGGTCTGGAGACCGTCGTCGCGGTCCTGATCAACGGCGGCCACAGCGCCGAGTTTCAGCACCGTCTCATCAGTGAACTCCTGGCCGAACTGCACGCGATGCGCGTACCCGCCCCGCCGACGCCGCCCGAGGTCCCCGTGCACGTGGACGTGGAGGCGTTCACCGGCACCTATGAACGGGCGGGCAGCACCATCGAGATCACCTCCCACCAGGGCGGGCTGCGGATGCGCACCAAGCCGACCGGAATCCTGGCGGGCCTCGCCCAGCCGCGGACGCTGGAACTCACCGCGGTCGACGCCACCACCTTCGTCAGTCTCGGCGAGGGGGGCGCGTCGGGGGAGACAGTGGTTTTCGAGGTCCGCTCCGATGGCCCGTCGTATGTGCACTACAGCGGCCGTGCCACCCCCAAGACCCGCTGACGCCGCGCCATCGATCGGAGCTCTGCCATGTCTTCACCTCCCGTCACCGACGCCTTGGAGCAGGTCTTCGCCGAGGCCGGCGTGACCGGTTTCGTCCACGCCCGCGACATCGACCACGGCCACGAGGTCACCCTGCGGGCCGACGAACCGGTCATCGTCGCCTCGCTCCGCAAGATTCCGGTCGCTCTCGCCTACGCCCGCCGCGCAGCGGCCGGACAGCTGGACCGGGCGGCGCGGCACACCATCACCGCCGACAACCGTGAAGGCGGCGGCATCGGCACCGACAGCTGTCTGCACGACGTCACGATGAGCATCCGCGACCTGGCATTCTTCATGCTCTCGATGAGCGACAACGCGGCCACCGACAAACTCATGGAGATCCTCGGCACCGAGTACGTGCGTACCGTGGCCGTCGAGACGGGCTGTCCTCGGATTCCTGTCGGCCGCTACCGGGACCTGTGGGACCCGGTCTGGGAAGAACTGGGCCTGGACGCGGACGGTGACATCGACGCCCAGCTCGACGCGGTCGACGAGGAGCGGATCAGGGGCCTGGCGATGCTCGACCCGCGCCGCTCCGCCTCCAGCACCCCCCGCGAGTTGACCTCCCTGCTCACCGCGATCTGGCGCGACGAGGCTGGCACGCCCGAAGCCTGCGCCGAAGTACGGGAGTTGATGAGCCACCAACTCTCCACGCACCGGCTGATCGCCGGTTTCGAGGACGGCATCCAGGTCGCGGCGAAGAACGGCTCCCTATGGGGAATCCTCAACGAAGCCGGCGTCGTCGAGTACCCCAACGGCGGCCGCTATGCCGTCGCCGTCCTGCTGCGCACCTCTCAGCTCGGCGGCCGCCACCCCGCCGCCGACACGGCCATCGCCCGCGCGGCCCGGATCGCCGTGGACGCACTACGCCGCGCCCAGCCCGCCGCACCTTCCCGGGAGACGACATGCCCCTAGCCGCCCAGCGCGTCGACGCCGTGCTCGAGGACATCTTCGACGACGCGGACGTGGAGGGGTTCGTCCACGTCCGCGACATCGACACCGGCGTCGAGTTCGGCCGGCGCGCAGACGACCGGGTCGTGCTCGCCTCCGTCTTCAAGATCCCCATCGCCCTGGAGTACGCCCGCCAGGCGGCCGCGGGACTGTTGGACCCAGCAGCGCGGCACACCGTTGCGGCCGTCTATCGGACCGGTGGCAGCGCCACCGGCGGCTGCGCGTACGACGTCGACATGAGCATCCGTGACCTGGCCTTCATGATGATGACGATCAGTGACAACGCCGCGACCGACCTGCTGTTGGACATCGTCGGGACGGACCGGGTGCGCGCGCTCCTTGACGGGCTCGGGTGCCCGGAGTTCGGGGTGTCTTCCTGCCGTGCCCTGGACGATGACATCCGACGTGAACTCGGCCTCGCCCCCGGCTCGTCCATCGACGCCCAGCTGGCCGGTGTCTCCGCCGAGCGTCTGATGGCGCTCGGTGTGAACGACCCGGCGCGCAGCCCGTCCAGCACTCCACGCGAGGTGACCGCGCTGCTGGCCGGGATCTGGCGGGACGAGGCAGGGCCGGACCCGGCGTGCGCAGAGGTCCGCGACCTCATGAGCCGGCAGGTGTGGCAGCACCGGCTCGTGTCCGGTTTCCCCGAGAACGGAGTACGCATCGCCGGGAAGACGGGCACGGACTTCGCGATCCGTAACGAGGCCGGTGTCGTCCAGTACCCGGACGGCAAGCGCTATGCCGTCGGCGTGTTCCTGCGTTCCAAGCGCCCGACCGACCGGCAGCCACGCGCCGACCGCGCGATCGGCCGCACCGCCCGGGCCGTGATCGACCATCTACGCAGCTAACCGCTGACGCCATCGGAACGCCTGCCGCCCCGGACCGGGAACACGGTCCGGGGCGTTCGTGTCCCGCCCCTTGGGGCCGTGATCCGAAAGCGTCTCGTCGCTTTCGTCGTCCCGTCTGAATCAATTCCGGCCAGCAGCCGCGAATGTGGGGCCACCTTTCCGCCCCAAGGGAGTTCGAATGAACAAAGCCCGAGCGATGGCCGCGTGTCTCGCGGCGTCGCTGCTGGTGGCCGGCTGCGGCAGCGGCAGCGATCAGGCCGGATCGGCCGGGGGTGACGCCTTCAGTTTCGCGATCAAGAGCGATCCCGGTCTGCTCGATCCGGCCCAGGTGCAGAACACCGCTACCTACACCGCGCTGTCACTGGCCTACGACACCCTGGTGAACATCGGCTCCGACGGCCGCGTCGTCTCGGGCCTGGCCAAGAAATGGGACGTCAGGCCCTCCTCGGTCACCTTCACCCTGCGGCGCGGTGTCACCTGCGCAGACGGCAGCCCGGTGACGGCGAGCACGATCGCGGCGAACGTGGAGCACATCACCGATCCGGCCACCAAGTCGCCGGCCTACGGTGTCGTGGTTCCCGAGGGCCTGACCGCGAAGGCCGACGACAGCGCGAGCACGGTGACGCTGTCCACCCCCAAGCCGTTCGCGTTCATCCTGCAAAGCACCCGCTATCTGTTCATGGTCTGCGGCAAGGGTCTCAAGGACCGCTCCCTGGTCAAGAACGGAACCTCCGGATCGGGGCCCTTCCAGCTCACATCCGCTCGCCCGAACCAGAGCTACACCTACACCCGGCGCACCGGCTACGTGTGGGGTCCCGGCGGCGCCACGGCATCCGACCCGGCCATGCCCGACTCGGTTGTCCTCAAGGTCGTCGGCAGCGAGTCGACCGCGGCCAACCTGCTCCTCTCCCACCAGCTGAACGCCGCACAGTTCGCCGGCCCCGACCGCGCCCGGGTGACCGACGTCCCCGGCATCACCACCACGAACCGGCCCAACGGCACCCAGGAGTTCTTCTTCCATCAAGGCACGGGGCACCCCGGCCACGACCCGGCCGTCCGCAAGGCGCTGCTCCAAGCGGTCGACCTCGACGATCTGGGAGCGATCGCCACCGGTGGCACCGGCAAGAAGCCCACCGGCCTGGTGACACAGCCACGTCCCTGCCGCGGCGACACCGTCACCGGCCACCTGCCCGCCCACGGCCCGCGCGCCGCCGCACAGGCCCTGGAGGCGGCGGGCTGGCACCGCTCCGGCGACGGGGTGCGCCGCAAGGACGGCAAGAAGCTCACCCTGCGCATGATCTACGCGACGTCGGGCGGCGAGACGATGGCGGCCGCGGCCGAATACCTGGCCGACGCCTGGACGAAGGCCGGCGCCGACGTACGCCTGCGGGCTCTGTCGGACGCCTCCTACGGCGAAGTCGAGACGGTCACCCAGGACTGGGACGTGGACTGGGTTGCGCTCGGCGTCACACTGCCCACGCAGCTGCTGGGGGCACTGACCGGCCCCTTCACCCCCGACGGCGGCAACTTCGCCCACCTGACCAACCGAACCTACGAGGACCTCACCGCGCAGGCGAGCAAACTCCCCGGCACAGCGGGCTGCGCGAAGTGGGCCCGCGCCGAGAACGCCCTGTTCGACAGCGGTGACCTCGTCCCCGTCGTCGACAAGACCCTGACGACCGCCGCACACAACGCCACGTTCCGCATCGACGCGGGACTGTTCGACCCCACCTCGATCCGGATGACGGGAGCCGACAAGTGAGCTCAACGTCCGCCGCGGCACGGCGCACACGGCGCCTGAACCTGCGCTTCCTCGTCCGCCATCTGCTGCGCCTCACCCTCTCGTTGGCCGTCCTCGTCATGGCGTCGTTCGCGATGATCCACCTGATACCCGGCGATCCGCTGCGGCAGATGCTCGGTCCCACCGCCCCCAAACAGCTCGTGGATGCCCGAAGGGCGGAGCTCGGCCTGGACGACGCGCTGCCCACGCAGTTCTCGCACTACGTCCAGCACGTGGGCAGCGGCGACCTGGGCACCTCGTTCTTCTCCTCGCAGCCCGTCAGCGACATCATCGCCCAAGGCTTGCCCAACACCCTGGCCCTGGCCGTGCTCGCCACCCTCGTCGCCCTGCTGGTGGCGATCCCACTGGGCATGTGGGCCGGGGTGTGCACCCACAAAGGGCGACGGCCCGGCACCGACACCGCGTTCACCACGCTCACCGGCGCCGCCGTGGCCATCCCCGAATACCTCTACGGGCTCGCCCTGTTGCTCGTCTTCGCGCTCGGCCTGGGGCTGCTGCCGCCCGCCGGGCTGACCGGGCCGGCCTCATACCTGCTGCCTGTCACCGCTTTGTCCATCGCCCCCGCGGCGATGATCGCGCGCATGGCGCGAGTGGAGACGCAGCGTGAACTGGACTCCGACTACATGCGCCTGGCCCAGGCCAAGCGGCTGCCCACCGGGCGGATGTACGCGGTGCATCTGCTGCCCAACACCCTCACCGCGACCCTGACCATGGGCGGACTGCTCCTCGGCGGGCTGATCACCGGCAGCGTGCTCGTCGAGAACGTCTTCGCCTGGCCGGGGCTCGGGCAGCGCACCGTCGAGGCGATCACGCAGAAGGACTATCCCGTCGCCCAGGCCATGATCCTCGTCTACGGCGCGCTCGTCCTGGCCGTCAACTTCCTCGTCGACATCGCGCTCGGCCTCCTCGACCCGAAGTCCGCCCTGTCCGCCACCGCCCGCCGGGAGGGCTGATGCGCCGCCTGCTGAGAAACCCCGCAAGCCTGCTCGGCGCCGTCCTGGTCGCCGTCATGGTGCTGCTCGCCCTCATCGGCCCCCCGATCTGGGAATCGGCCGCGACCCGCATCGACCCCGGGCAAATCAATCAAGGAGCCTCGGGGGCACACCTGTTGGGCACCGACGCGCTCGGCCGCGACCTGCTCGCCCGCACCCTGGTCGCCACCCGGCTCACCCTGGGCCTCGCCCTCCTCGCCACCCTCATCGGCACCGTGAGCGGCATCATTCTGGGTACGCTGCCCGCCCTCCTGCCTCGCTGGGCGGGACGCGTGGTCACCGCAGGGGTGGACATCCTGGTCGCCTTCCCCGCCCTACTGCTCGCGATGTTCACCGCCGTCGTCACCGGCCTGGGGGCCCGCGGCGCGGTCCTGGGCATCGGCGTCGCACTCGCACCCACCTTCGCCCGGCTCACCCACACCCTGACCGCCTCCCTCACGGGCGCCGACTACATCGCCGCCGCCCGCATGCTCCAGGTGCCACGCCGCCGCATCCTGACCCGGCACATCCTGCCCAACATCGCCGAACCCCTGATCCTCAACACCGCCCAGGCGATGGGCTCCGCCCTGCTGGGCCTGTCCGCGATGTCCTTCCTCGGCATGGGCGTCCAGGCACCCTCGTACGACTGGGGGCGCCTGCTCAACGAAGCCTTCGGGCACGTCTACATCACCCCCTCCGTCGTCGTCGCACCTGCCACCGCCGTCGCCCTCGCGGGCCTCGGTTTCATGCTCCTTGGCGATTCCTTCGCCAAGGCCGCCGCCGGTGCCGCAGACCCGGTGAGGACACACCTCGCTCCCGTCGTCAGCCCCGCCGAGGACGCCCCCGCAAGCGATGCGGTCCTGGAGGTACGCGATCTGACCGTCGCCTTCCCCGGCGACGTCACCCCCGTGCGTCAGGTGTCGCTGACCGTGCGCGAGAAGGAGATCGTCGGCCTGGTCGGCGAGTCGGGCAGCGGCAAGAGCATGACCGCCGCGGCGATCGGACACATCGTGCCCTACCCGGGCCTGACCGGCAGCGCCCGCACACGGCTGTGCGGCACAGACCTCGACGCACTGGCGGCCGCCGAACGCCGCAAGCTGCTCGGCACCTCGCTGGCCATGGTCTTCCAAGACCCCACATCCTCCCTCAACCCCGCCCTGCGGGTGGGCGGCCAGCTCGCCGAGGTCGCCACCCTGCACGACGGCGCTACCCGCACCGAGGCTCGCACCCGCGCCACCGAGCGGCTCGCCCGCGTGCACATCAAGGAGCCCGCGCAGGTCCTGCGTCAGTACTCGCACGAGCTGTCCGGCGGCATGCGCCAACGCGCGGTCATCGCCATGGGGTTGATGGGCACCCCGCGCCTGATCATCGCCGACGAACCCACCACCGCCCTCGACGTGACCGTCCAACGCGAGGTCATCAAGGTGCTGCGTGAAGTCGTCGACGACACCCGCGCCGGCGCGCTGTTCATCTCCCACGACATCGCCGTCGTCAGCGAACTGTGCGACCGGATCGCCGTCATGTACGCCGGGCGCATCGTGGAGGAACTCCCGGCCGACACCCTGCACCAGGCCCGCCACCCCTACACCCGGGCACTGATCGGCTCGCTCCCCGACATGGACACCGACCGCTCCCGGCCACTGGCCACCATCCCCGGCCGCCAGCCCGCCCCCGGCGACGTCACCGACGGCTGCGCCTTCGCCGACCGCTGCGCCCTCGCCAACGACCGGTGTACGACGACCCGACCCGAACTCCGCACCACCGCCGACGGACACGCGGTGGCCTGCTGGGAGGCACCGTGAACATCAGCAACGTGAGCGTACGGTTCGGCTCCTTCACCGCCGTGCACGACGTCAGCCTGAACCTGGCCAAGGGCGAAGTCACCGGCCTGGTCGGCGAGTCGGGCTCGGGCAAGTCGACCCTCGCCCGCGCCGCCGCCGGCCTCACCCCGTACGAAGGCACGATCTCCGGCATCGCCCGCGGCCGCGTCCAGATGGTCTTCCAGGACCCCTACTCCTCCCTCAACCCGCGCATGAGCATCGGCGACGCCATCTCCGAGGGCGTCCGCGCGACGCGCGGTCAGCGGCCGGCCGAGATCGCACGGCTCCTCGAACTCGTCTCCCTGCCCGCCTCGTACGCCGCCAAGCACCCGCGCGAACTCTCCGGCGGACAGCGTCAACGCGTCGCCATCGCGCGGGCGTTGGCGGCCCGGCCCGAGGTCCTCATCGCTGACGAGATCACCTCCGCCCTCGACGTCTCGGTGCAGGGCGCGGTGCTCAACCTGATGCGCGACCTGCGCACCGAACTCGGCCTGACGATGCTGTTCATCTCCCACAACCTCGCCGTCGTGCGCTACGTGTGCGACTCCGTCGCTGTCATGCGCCACGGCCGGCTGCTCGAATCCGGCCCGGTCGACGAGGTGATCGGCACGCCACAGCACCCCTACACCCGGGCCCTGCTCGACGCGGTTCCGCGCCTCACCCACGCCTGACTCCGGCCGACCGCCCGCCCTCTCGCGAAGGAAACTCTCGCCATGTCCGTGGACCTGCACCGTCGCGCCGTCGTCGCCGACGCCCACAACGACCTCCTGATGGCCGTCACCGCCCGCCCGCCCAAGCGCTGGGGCGGCTTCTTCCGTGAACGCTGGCTTCCCCAACTGCGTGCGGGCGGCATCGACATCCAGGTCCTGCCGGTGTTCATCGACGACCCCTACCGGCCCGAAGGCGCGCTGCGCCAAACGCTCCGCATGATCGAATGCGCGCACACCCTGGCCGAGGCCAACGCCGACGCCGTGGCCCTGTGCCGCAACGGCACCGACATCGACGCAGCCCTCGCCCAGGACAGGATCGCCCTCGTTCTCGCGCTGGAGAGCGCACCCGGCATCGACGCCTCCGTCGAACTCTTCGCCACCCTGCACCGGCTCGGCGTGCGCATCGCCTCCATCGCCCACTGGGGGCGCACACCCCTGGCCGACGGCAGCCGCGAGGACGCCACCGGCAGCCGGCTGACGGCCCCCGGCATCGAAGCCCTGCGGGAGATGGAACGTCTGGGCATCCTCTTCGACATCTCCCACCTGAGTGCGAGCGGTGTCGCCCACGTCCTGGAGACGGCCACCCGGCCGCTGATCGCCACCCACTCCAACGCGCGCGCCCTGCGCGACCACCACCGCAACCTCACAGACGACCAGATCCGCGGTGTGGCCGCCACGGGCGGCGTGGTGTGCGTGAACTTCATCCCGGACTTCCTCACCGACACCCAGGACAAGGTGAGCGCCGACCGGATCGTCGATCACATCGAGCACGTCATCCAGGTGGCCGGCATCGACCATGTCGGTCTCGGCTCGGACTTCGTCCGCGAGGTCGCGGCCGATGTCACCCCGCCTTGCTGCGAGAGCCTGGACGAGGAGGACCCGATGTTCGACTTCCCCGGCCTGGAGGGCCCCTCCGGCATGCCGCTGGTCACCGACGCCCTCGTGCGACGGGGCTTCACCGACGACGACACCGCCAAGATCCTCGGCGCAAACACCCGCCGCCTCCTGAGCACGCACCTGGGCTGACCTCAAGCGCCGGGCTTGCGAGCCGCCTGATATTCGGTCCTCGGGACGAATCGGCCCGGCAACCTTCATGATCTGTCACCAACTGATTCACCGACCACTCCGCGATACTTCAACCACCCCACCGCGTAGAGGTACTTCGCTTAAGTCTGCGGCACCGGCCCCGTCGACCACAACGGTCCCGGCGAGCGCACGACATGCGGCCAAGCCCGCGCCCACAGGGCGTCGGCCGGCCTCACACCACCTGCCCGCTGCTTACGCCCCGGCGGTCAACCATCGTCCAAAGCGGCGGGCAGGAACTCGTATCCGCGATGGCGACGAACTGGTGCCTTGAGCGCATTCCTGGTCCGCAAGATCTTGGCAAGATGGCTGTCGGCGCTGCCGGACCTCGCGACTAGACTCCGGCACCATGACGGCCGCCACTCCCGTACCGCCGATCCCGGTCGCGCCTGCCGGTTTGACCCGCAGGGCCAGGAGTTTCGTGGAGGTGGAGGGCATCCGCGTCCCCCGGCCGGGCATCGGGCACCACCGCGATGCGTGGATCAAGCGCGGTATCCCGGCCGCGGAGATCGACCGTGCCGAGGCCTTCCAGGACCGCTGGGGTGGTCTCGCGCTGCCTCCGGCCCCGTTCTACGAAAGTGGCCCGCGCATCCTGGATGCGGACGTTCCAGAGGGCTCGGCCGCGGAGGGCTGGTGGATTCCGGCCGGGGACTGCCGGGTGTCCATGGCCTACGGATTCATGATCGGCCCCGGCGGCGAGTTCGGGATCCACGGCTCCCGGTGGGCACCGCTGCATGCCAGTACGGACGGCTGGGTGGAATCGCTGGCGCTGGCCGCACACGCGAGACGCTGGGCCAGCACCATCACGAGGACCACCGGCAAGGCCGTCGACTCCCTGGACCTCGACGGGTACGAGCAGGTGCCTGAAGTGCAGGGCCTGACCGACACCTGGTGGCGGGGCAAGGACTCACTCATAGCCCTCTACCGCGGCGAGGCCGTCGGCCTTGACGCACCTCGATGCCTGGAGGCCCACGTCTACGGTGGCCTCGACGAGTGGGGCCTCTACGGTGGGTAATTGGTTGCCGGTGCCTGCGGATCTGAGCACGCGAGATGAGGAGGCGCCACTACGCCGCTCAGCCACATGTGAATTTTCGAAGTGGATGGCTCTTGGTCGCGGTTCGGCTGAGGTGACGCGACCTCATGAATCAGCACGGAGTGGGAACATGCTGCTCAAGCGCGGCAGCCTACGAGTCGATTCCCTTTCGTCCCGGACATTCCAGCGTTCCCCCGCCAAGCCCCGGCTGACCACGTGCTCGCCTCGCTGAGCCCGCACCGCGGCATAGAACTCTTCGCTGCACGGATCGGGCTCCCCGGATACCAACTCGTAGGCCTCCGAGGCCACATAGTCCAGCGACTCCCACCCAGGCCAGACCTCGCCCCAGTCCCTCCAGCCCCTCCCCGTCAACATCAGCACCTCAGGGGGATTCGACGGCGTCTGGGGTCACTCGGCCAACAGCCCGAGTGGGATGCCCAGTCGGTGGGCCGGGGAGCGTTCGGCGGGCCGCTTAGCTGCTCCGGGCGTCTATCGGAGGAAGGGGGCGGCGGGCGACCTCCCGGGCCTGTTCCGGGGAGAGTCCGAGCGCGCGCAAGACTAGTTCGCTGGTCGTCGCTGCTGTTTCGGCGGAATCCAGGTCCGGGCGGGAGGCAGTGAGTTCCAGGAGGGCCAGGACGCTTCCTCCCAGGACGGACAGTGCGATGGCAGGGTCGATGGCGGTGAAGCGTCCCGTGGACACGCCCAGCTCCAGATCCCGCAGCGCGCGCAGGGCCAGCCCTCGGTCGGAGTGAATGTGGGCGATGCCCCTGCGGCGCAGGATGTTTGCGATCTCGGGGTGGGACCGAACCATCTGGGCGCTGAGCCGTACCCCCGAGGCGACGAGTTCGGCGGGATCGTCGACGCCCTCGAGGAGTTCGTCGATGAGCTGTCCGTACTCATCCAGCGCGTCCGCCACTGCGGCGTCGAAGAGCGCGGTCTTGGAGTCGAAGTGGTTGTAGAAGGAACCGAAGCCGACATCTGCCCGGTTCGCGATGATCTGGATGCTCGCGGCGGCGTCGCCGTTCTCGGCCAGGATCTGGCGGGCCGCGCGGACCAGGGCTTGTCGTGTTTCGGCGCGGCGGCGTTCGAAGCGATTGGCGAGTGGTGCGGAGGCGGACATGGCCCAAGAGTAGCAACGACGCCAGATCTGATGTTCTTATCAATTACGCCTGCGCCTGCCCTTGACCTCGGTCTGCATCAGAGATGATGATTTCATCAGTCATCTCGTTGCTGATTGGGGGCCTCCGTCATGTCGGGAGCCGACAGAACCAGATCGTTGCCTGCCGCCAGTGGGGTGGGCGAGAGGCATTTCAGGGATTTCATGGCAGGGGTGTGCTCGCCCGTCACCGTCATCACCACCCTTGACGGCGAGCGGCCGCGCGGAGCGACGGTGAGCGCCTTCGCCTCGCTGTCCCTGGACCCTCCGTTGATCAGCGTGGCGCTGGCCGAGGACTCGGCCCTGCTGACCTCGGTTCGGCGTACGGGCCGTTTCGCCGTGAACGTCCTGGCACGGTCACAGGAAGAGGAGGCCCTGCGCTTCGCCCGCCGCGGCGTGAACCGGTTCGCCGGCACGGGCTGGTCCCTGGACGAGGGGTTGCCGCGCCTGGTGGGCTCGGCGGGCTGGCTTGCCTGCGAGGTGGCCCAAACCGTCCGCGGCGGCGACCACGTGCTGCTGTTCGGTCTGGTCACCCACGCCGCTCGTGCGGATGAGCTCCCGCTCGTCTACGCCCAGCGCCGGTTCGGTACACACTCCGCTCTCCTGCCGCGGCCGACGCCTGGAGCCTCCCGGTGGACGCCTGCTGAGTCCATCACCGCCTGTTCCCGCTGAACGTCCACTCAACGCACACCTCAAGGAGCCACGCATGTCCACCCTCACCTCCCCCGGCGCACCCGGTGCCGGCGCCCCTCCGCAGGCCGAACTCCTCGACCGGGCAACCGCGTTGAAGCCCCTGATAGCCGCTCGCGCCCGGCACGGGGAGACGGAACGCCGACTCGCCGACGAGGTCGTCGCGGAACTCGGCGACGCAGGCCTGTTCACCCTTGGCGTGCCCAAGCGGTTCGGTGGCCACGAAGCACCCATGCGCACCTGGCTGGAGGTGTGCGGGACGATCGCGGAGGCAGACGGCGGCGCCGCATGGGTTACCACCCTTTTCAACGCCGGCGCGTTCAGCGCGGGTCTCTTTCCCGAGCAGGCGCAGGAGGAGGTTTTCGGCGCCGACCCGGCCGCGCGCGTCTCGGGGATCCTGTCCCCGACGGCGCGCACCCGCAAGGTCGAGGGGGGCTGGCAGGTCACCGGCCGCTGGTACTACGCCTCGGGTGCCTGGCACGCCACCTGGGCCGCGGTGGGCATCCCGATCACCGACGAGGCCGGAGAGAGCGTGGACCAAGGGATGGCCCTCGTCCCGCGCGGTGACTTCACCGTCGAGGACACCTGGTTCACCACCGGAATGCGCGGCAGCGGCAGCGCGTGCATCGTCGTCGAGGACATCTTCGTGCCCGAACACCGGGTGGTGTCCGTCGTGGACGGCCTTGCCGGGCGCAATGTCGACGAATACCCCGACGCCGGCCTCTTCAAGTCCAACCTGGCCTCGGTGCTGTCTCTCGTGCTGATCGGCGCGCAGTTGGGTATGGCACGCGCAGCCCTGGAACTCGTACGCAGCAAAGCCGACACCAAATCCGTCCCGTACACGTTCTACGCCCGCCAGGCGGACTCAGCGGGCTTCCAACTCCAACTGGCCGAGGCGGCCATGCGGATCGACACCGCGCACCTGCATGCCTACCGGGCCGCGGACGACGTCGACACGGCCGCGGCAGCCGGCCAACACCTCGACATGCTGGTCCGAGCCCGGGTACGGGCCGATGTCGGCTATGTCGCGGAGCAGGTGGGTCGGGCCCTGGACATCCTGATCTCCGCGCATGGCGCGGCGAGCTTCGCCGAGAGCAGTGTCCTGCAGCGCATCTGGCGGGACGCGAACACCGCCGCACGTCACGGCGTGGTGGCGTCCGCCGTCGGCTACGCCGCTTACGGGCAGCTCCTGTCCGGCGTGGAACAGCAGATCACGCCTCTCATCTGACGATCTGACGACTGATCGGGAGCAGTGCCATGTCGAAGAATCAAGGTGGCGAATCCGCACCCGCCGGCGCCCGCCAGCACCTCCACGGCGCTCGCCAGCACCTCCACGGCGCCCACCAACACCCCCACAGCGCCCACCAGGACCTCCACAGCGAGCACGGAGGCCTGCGCAGCGAGCATCCGGGCCGGGCCCGCAATCCGGTCATCAAGGTCGCCGACCTGGCGTGGCTGGAGTTCCAGAAGCCGGACCTGGAGCGGGCCGCTGTCTTCGCCCAGGACTTCGGCTTCAGCGTCGCCGCCCGCACCCCGGACAGTCTGTGGCTGCGCGGCACCTTTGAGGGGGGTGCCTGCGTGGTCATCCGCCGCGGCGACACCTCCCGTTTCGTCGGGCCCGTCTTCCGGGCCGCCGAACGCGCCGACCTGGACCGCCTCGCCCACGCCACAGGCCGCGATGTCCAGCTGTCCGACGCGCCTGAAGGCGGCGCCGTGGTGTGCTTGCCGGACCCTTCCGGCTTCGCGGTAAAGGTCGCCGCACCGGCCGGGAGCCTGCCGGCCCTGCCGGGGCAGCAGGCCCTGCCCCTCAATTTCGGCACCGCCCGCCCCCGCGTCAACGCCACCCAGAGGCCGGTCCGCGAACCCTCCCGTATCCAGAGGCTGGGCCACGTGGTCCTGGAGACCACGGACTTCACCAGGGCCCTGGACTGGTACCTGGAAACCCTCGGCATGATCGTCAGTGACTTCCTGTTCCTGGACGGTCAGCGCGAGCGCGGGCCCACCATGGCGTTCCTCCGATGCGACCAGGGCAGCGAAGCGGTGGACCATCACACGCTGGCGATGCACCTGGGCCCCGGCACGGGCTATGTGCACTCCGCCTACCAGGTCGCCGACCTCGATGCGATCGCCGCCGGCGGCGCCTACCTGGCCGAACGCGGCTACCGGCGCAGCTGGGGCATCGGCCGCCATATCCAGGGCAGCCAGCTGTTCGACTACTGGCGCGACCCGGACCGGCTGATGCTGGAGCACTTCGCCGACGGCGACCTGTTCTCCAGCGACGTGGAGCCCGGCTGGGCCCCCATGTCGGCCAGTGGCCTGGCCCAGTGGGGGCCACCGGTCACCCGGGACTTTCTGGGCGCCAACCCCTCGCCGGCGAAACTCCGCACGGTTCTCGGAGCACTGCGGGGCGACAACGAACTCGATGCCTCCCGGCTGCTGAGCCTGATGAAAGCGATGAACTCATGAGCATCAACATTGTGCGTACTGCCGAAGGCTGGTGGGTTCTCCGCGGGGAGCGCGCCCTGCCCGTCGCCACCCAGGCCGTCACCACCCGCGAACTGCTTGCCGACACCCCGGCGGTCCGCACGGCGGCCGACTCCGGTGACCTCGGCACCGCGATGGCAGACCTGAACCCCCTCTCGCCCGTCACCACGCCCTGCCGGGTGGTCGCCCAAATGGTCAACTACCGCAGCCACGCCCGCGACTCAGGATTTCGCGGTGACATCCCGGCCACCTTCTTCCGCAAGGCGTCCGGCTCGGTGAGCGGCCCCACCGACCCCATCCTGCGGCCCGGCCACGTTCAGTTCCTCGACTACGAGATCGAACTCGGGCTCGTGCTGCGAAAAACCCTGCCGATCGGCGCACAGGTCACCGACAAGGACCTGCCGGCCTACGTCGGCGCGCTGGTTGTCACCAACGACGTCAGCGCCCGCGACGTGCAGCTCACCAAGGGGCAGTTCTACGAAAGCAAGTCGTATCCGACCTTCACTCCCGTCGGCCCCCATCTGACCCTGCTCGAAGAGGACGACTTCCCGCGCCTCACCGACCTGCGCCTGCAATTGTCCGTGAACGGCGAGCTGCGCCAGGACCGGACCCTGACAGACATGATCGTCCGCCCGGCACAGACCCTGACGCTGCTCGCCCGGTTCCAGACACTCGAGGCCGGCGACCTGCTTCTCACCGGTACTCCCGGCGGAACCGCGCTCAAGGCCCCGCCCAAGGCCGTGGAGAAGATCGGGGCGCTGCTGCCCCCGACGCTGAAGTGGAAGGCGTTCTTCAGGCGCCAGAGCAAGAACCCCCACTACCTCCGGGCCGGGGACACGATCACCGCCGGCATAGCCACACCTGACCGGCTGCTCGACCTCGGCACCCAGCACACCGTCGTGCGGGACAGCCAGTGACCGTGACTCCACACGCGCCCGTCGTCGTCATCGGCGCGGGGCCCGTGGGGGTCACCGCAGCTCTCTTTCTTTCTGTCGTGAGTTGGCCGGCAGTCACTGCCCCCAACCCCTGATCCAGGCCGCCGGGGAGCGCCTACGCCTGGACGACGTCCCGGGACACGGCTTGGCAGCCCTGACCGTCGTACCCCTGCCGTCGTCCGCACGCGCCGTCCCCAAAGCGACTCGGCGCCAACATCGTGAGCGTCAACGCAGCCGACAACCATCGATGGCTGTGCTGCCGAGGGGTGCGGACACCATCCATGACACCGCCTCGTGGGCGCCGCTGCTGAGCCCGCCCCCCCGAGCGCACACCACCTTCGTACCCGATGACACACCCTTTGACGAGGAGCATCTCGGCATGAACAGTTCACCCGGAGATATCGCCCCCCAACCCTTCTGGACCCCCGATCCCACGGCAGCCGCCAAGAGCCGCCTGACGGACTTCGCACGTTGGGCCGTCCCCCGTCACGGGGCGCCCGACACGGGCGACTTCACCGACTACGCCGCCCTCCACCACTGGTCGGTCACCGATCTCGAAGGCTTCTGGCGTGCGGTCTGGGAATACTTCGATGTCGAGTCCCACACAACACCCGAACGCGCACTGGCCCTTGAGGCCATGCCAGGAGCACGCTGGTTTCCCGGTGCCACCCTCAACTACACCCACCACGCGCTGCGCCACCTGCGTACGAACGAGCCTGCCGTCATCGCCCTCGACGAGAGCGGTGCCTCCTACGAAGTCACCGGAGGCCAGCTGCGCGCCCAGGTCGCCTCGGTAGCTGCGACCCTGCGTGAACTCGGTGTGGTCAGCGGTGACCGGGTCGTCGGATACCTGCCCAACACCCCCCACGCCATCGTCGCGTTCCTCGCCGCCGCGAGCTTGGGCGCCCTCTGGTCGGTGTGCGGGCAGGACTACGCACCCCGAGCGGCAGCCGACCGGTTCGCCCAGCTGGAACCCACCGTCCTCGTTGCCGCGGACGGCTACCACTTCAACGGCGTCACCCATGAACGCAGCGAGGCCGCGCACGCCTTGGCCTGCGCCCTGCCCACCCTCAAAGCAGTTGTCCTGGTGGACCACATCCAGCGCCCATGGTCCGCCCTTGCCTTCCCCTCCCCGGTGATCACCTGGGAAGTGGCAGCATCACGCAGCGAGGAACTGCGGTGCGAGCCGGTTCCCTTCGACCACCCGCTGTGGATCGTGTTCTCCTCCGGCACCACCGGCCTGCCCAAGGGCATCGTCCACGGCCACGGCGGCGTGCTGATCGAACACCTCAAACTGCTGGGCCTCCAGTCGGACCTCGGGTCGAACGACCGCCTGCTCTGGTACACCACCACGCACTGGATGATGTGGAACTTGGTGGCCTCCACTCTCCTCACCGGCGCCACCACCTGCACCTACGACGGCAGTCCGGCCCCGGCGACACGCCCGGACATCCTGTGGGAACTGGCAGCCCGACACCGGGTGACCGTGTTCGGCACCAGCCCTCAGTACCTGCTCGGCATGGCCAAATTCGGCATCGAACCCACGACACACGATCTGTCCTCGGTGCGCAGCATTGGCTGCACCGGATCCGCCCTACCGGCCTCCGCCTACCCGTGGACCCGTGACCACGTCGGCGACCGCGTTCAGCTCGCCTCATCCAGCGGCGGCACCGATGTCGTCTCGGCTTTCGCCGGCGGCGCTCCCACCACTCCGGTCTGGGCAGGCGAACTGTCCGCCCCCAACCTCGGCGTCGCCCTGGCCGCCTACGACACCACCGGCCGGCCCGTACTGGACGAAGTCGGCGAACTCGTCATCACCCGCCCCATGCCATCATTGCCCCTGTACTTCTGGAACGACACGGACGGCAGCCGCCACCGTGATGCCTACTTCGCCACCTACCCGGGCGTCTGGCGGCACGGCGACTGGATCACCCACACCTCCTACGGCTCGGTCATCGTCCACGGCCGCTCCGACGCCACCTTGAACCGCAACGGCGTCCGTATGGGCAGCGCCGACATCCACGACGCAGTCGAAGCCCTTCCCCAGATCACCGAGGCACTCGTCATAGGCGTGGAAGAAGCGGAAGGCGGCTACTGGATGCCGCTGTTCGTCACCCTGGCGACCGGCATCCCCCTGGACGACTCCCTGCGCGACACCATCCGGCAGGCCATCCGCACCCAAGCCTCGCCCCGGCACGTTCCCGACGACATCTTCCACGTCCCGGGGATCCCGCACACCCGCACGGGCAAGAAACTGGAGATACCCGTCAAGCGCCTCCTTCAGGGCCACGCACCCGACCTCGTCGCCAACCCCGACGCCATCGACAACCCAGAGTTCCTCACCTTCTACGCCGACCTAGGCGCCGCCCGACGCGGGAGGTGACGATTCATCGACGTTCACCACCTAGCCGGCTCAGCCGCGCGACCAGAACGCCGACCGGGCCGCCTGCGAGCCCTGGCTGCGGGCTACGGGGCCGCGGCCCGCGGCGAGAAGCCGCAGCGGTGTTGTGACCTCGATCAGCACGGTGGCGGTCACGGCTTCGGAGGGGAGCAGCAAGGGCACAGTCTGCCCGCAGGGGCGGCAGTCGGCTCAGGCGCGGGTCGGCCGTGCGGCCGAGGGCCCTGCGAAGATCGAAGGGTGAGCACAAGTGAACCCTCCGACGTCGAGTACGCCTTCATACTCAATGCGAGTGAGATCGACATCCTTCCAGGAGTACGGGGAGACCTGGAGGAGCCGCTGGCATCCGGACCCGCGGCGGATCTGGCGCCGGTCCTCCTCGCGCTCGTCGACCGCGGGGTGGTCGAGGTCTGCCGCTACATCCCGTGGACGGCGCCCGACGGCACCAACGGCTTTCAGCCGGGGCCGACGATCTCGCGCGAAGACCTGCCGGGAGTACTTGCCTGCCCCGAGGAGTGGGACTATCCGGATGACTTCGAGTGGCTCGGCAGGCTCACGCTGGTGCTTACCGATCACTATCAGCGGCAGAGTGGTTGAGCACGTATCGGGGTGTGGTCGGCAATGACGCTGACAGTCCGTGCTGAGGCGACGGATGCGCTGCGACGTTCCGCGGTGGGGCGGACCTATCCGATGTACTGCGCGTACTCATCCAGCACCGGCAAGACCTCGTCGGCAGGGCCGGACGGCAGCTGGCACAGCACCTCGGTGACGCCCAGTCGGCGAAGGTGCTCCAGTTTTCCTTGGCTCGGCAACGTACCGGAGGGCACGATCCGGAGCAGGGTCTCGTCCCGGCCCGCATCCGCGAACAGCCCCCGCAGAACCGGCAGTTGCTCGCTGAGACCACGAGCACCGATGGGCATCCAGCCGTCGGCATGTTCGGCGATCTGCGCAAACAACCGAGGGTCGGCAGGTGCGCCGATCAGAACTGGGACGGATCCGTTGGTCGGCTTCGGCCATGCCTCTGACGGGCCGAAGGATATGAATTCGCCCTCGAAAGCGGCGGGTTCTGGCTGCCAGAGGTTCCGCATGGCAGCGAGATACTCCCAGACGACGTTCCTGCGACGGGCGTAGTCAATTCGGTGGTGCTTGATCTCGTCACGGTTCCAGCCGAAGCCGACGCCAAGGGTGAAGCGGCCCTTCGACAGATGGTCGAGGGTCGCCACAGCTTTCGCCAGCGCGATGGGATCATGCTGGGCCACCAGGCAGATGCCCGTCCCGACCCGCAGTTCGCTGGTCACCGCGACAGCAGTGGCCAGCGCGGCAAAAGGGTCGAGCAGGTGCTTGCAGTACTCGGGAATCTTCTCGCCGGTCACGCCGGAAACGCGGCTTGAGGTCGGAATGTGGGTGTGCTCGGAAACGTACAGCGAATAGAAGCCACGCTCTTCCAAGGCTTTGGCCAACTCGGCTGGACCGATCGAGCGATCTGTCAGTCCTATGGTGACGCCAATGCGCATGCAGTACTCACCTCACTGCCCACGCGCCGGCTCAGGCCGGCGCCGAGCCGCTCGATCGTCCGCTCACCGCGTTCACCCCATGCATAGCGGCGGCAGTGCTGATTCCGCAACGTGCAGCGCGTCCTCGGCGGCCGACTCGACGCTCACGCATCCTGCTTGGCGTCGATCTCGGCGATCAAGGACTCGATGCGCGTCTTGATCTCGTCGCGGATCGGGCGCACGGCTTCCACACCCTGGCCCGCGGGGTCTTCCAGAGCCCAGTCGAGGTACTTCTTGCCCGGGAATATCGGGCAGGCATCGCCGCAGCCCATGGTGATGACGTAGTCCGATGCCTGCACGGCCTCGGTGGTCAGGATCTTCGGCTTCTGGTCGGCGATGTCGACGCCGACTTCCTTCATGGCCTGGACCGCGGCCGGATTGACTCGGTCGCCGGGGACCGAGCCCGCCGAGCGGACCTCGATCCGGTCGCCCGCGAGGTGGTCGAGGAATCCGGCGGCCATCTGCGAACGCCCCGCGTTGTGGACGCAGACGAAGAGCACGGAGGTGAGGGGAGAAGTGGCCATGGGGGCTTCCTTCGTGGTGATGAGCGGTCAGCAGGGGGGGGAGTTGGCAAGGTCGGTGATGTTCAGTTCAGCCTGGGCTGGTATCAGTGCAGAGTGATGTGACAGTATCAGTCCATGCTGACTTCAGTCGATGCTGATGTGATCCGGGTCCTGGGCGACCCGCTCCGTCTGCACATCGTGACCCTGCTCGCCCAGGAGACGCTCTGTACGACGCACCTGGTGGAGGAGACCGGCGCCAAGCAGACCAACCTCTCCAATCACATGAAGGTGCTGCGCGAGGCCGGCCTGGTGGAGACCGAGCCGTGCGGTCGCTTCACCTACTACAAGCTGCGCCCCGAGGTCCTGGCCTCGGTCTCCCGGCAGTTCGCCGAGCTGGCCGCCTCCGCCCGTACCGCCGGCGACAACAAGAGGGCCTGCTGATGAGCCGCACCGAGACCACCCCGCAGACGGACCAGGGCGAGCCGTCCGGCGAGGGCATCGTCGCCAAGCTCTCCACCCTTGACCGGTATCTGGCCGTATGGATCCTGCTGGCCATGGCCGTCGGCCTCGGTCTCGGGCGGCTCATCCCGGGCATGAACGACGCGCTGGCGGAGATCGAGGTCGGCGGCATCTCCCTGCCGATCGCGCTCGGCCTGCTCGTGATGATGTACCCGGTGCTTGCGAAGGTGCGTTACGACAGGCTCGACACGGTCACCGGCGACAAGAAGCTGATGGCATCGTCGCTGGTCATCAACTGGATCGTCGGCCCCGCCGTCATGTTCGCGCTGGCCTGGCTCTTCCTTCCCGACCTGCCCGAATACCGCACCGGACTGATCATCGTCGGGCTCGCCCGCTGCATCGCCATGGTCATCATCTGGAACGACCTGGCCTGCGGCGACCGTGAAGCCGCCGCGGTGCTGGTGGCGCTCAACTCCGTCTTCCAGGTCATCGCCTTCGGCCTGCTGGGCTGGCTCTACCTCGACCTGCTGCCGGGCTGGCTGGGCCTGGGCGACGGGGAGCACCTCGACATCTCCATGTGGAAGATCGCGCTGAACGTCGTCATCTTCCTCGGCGTCCCGCTCCTGGCCGGATTCCTCACCCGCCGCGTGGGCGAGAGGAAGCTGGGCCGCGAGAGGTACGAGTCCGACTTCCTTCCCCGGATCGGCCCGTGGGCCCTGTACGGGCTGCTCTTCACCATCGTCATCCTCTTCGCCCTGCAGGGGAAGACGATCACCTCGCAGCCGCTGGACGTCGTACGGATCGCGTTGCCGCTGTTGGTGTACTTCGCGGTCATGTTCTTCGGAACTTTCTTGCTGGGCAAGGGACTTGGCCTGGCCTACGACCGCACCGCGACCCTCGCGTTCACCGCGGCGGGCAACAACTTCGAGCTTGCCATCGCGGTTGCCATCGCCACCTTCGGCGTCACCAGCGGCCAGGCCCTGTCCGGCGTCGTGGGCCCGCTCATCGAAGTGCCGGTGCTGATCGGCCTGGTGTACGTGGCTCTGGCCTGGCGCAGGAAGTTCAGCGCCCAGACGCTGACGACCGCCCCGTGACGCACACCGCGGACGTGGTGGTGATCGGCGGCGGGCAGGCAGGGCTCGCCGCCGGCTACCACCTGCGCCGCCTCGGCCTGGACTTCGTCATCCTCGACGCCCAGACCGAGGCGGGCGGCGCCTGGCGGCACGCCTGGGACTCCCTGCACCTGTTCTCCCCGGCCGCCTACTCCTCACTGCCCGGCCGCCCGATGCCCGGCCGGCCCGGAGAGGAGTATCCGGATGCCGCGCACGTCGTCGACTACCTCAGCGAGTACGAACGCCGCTACGACCTGCCCCTACACCGCCCGGTGCGCGTCAATGCCGTGCACCGCGAGGGCGATGCCCTGCGAGTCGAGAGCGATGCCGGGACCTGGCAGGCCCGGGCGGTCATCAGCGCGACCGGCACCTGGTGGCGCCCGTTCGGCCCGGCCGTTCCCGGCAGGGTGCGGTTCCGCGGCCGGCAGCTGCACACGGTCGAATACCGCAGCCCGCGCGACTTCGCCGGTAGGCGCGTCATCGTGGTGGGCGGCGGCAACTCCGGTGCGCAGATCGCCGCCGACCTCGCCCACGACAGCGACCTGACCTGGGTCACCCAGCGTCCCGCACGCTTCCTCGCCGACGACATCGACGGCCGCGCTCTGTTCGACGTGGCCACCGCCAGGCGCCGCGCCCTGGACAGCGGCCAGTCCGACACGGGAGGGGTGGCCTCACTGGGCGACATCGTCGCCGTGCCCCCTGTCCGTGCCGCCCGCGACGCCGGACTCCTCAAGGCTCAGCCGATGTTCACCCGTCTCACCTCGGACGGCGTCGAGTGGGCCGACGGCACCCGGGCGCAGGCGGACGCCGTCATTTGGTGCACCGGTTTCCGCCCCGCGCTCTCCCACCTCGCTCCGCTCGGCCTTCGCGGACCTCGCGGGCACATCCCCACACACGGCACCCAGGCCGTCGAAGAACCGCGCCTGCACCTGCTGGGCTACGGCGACTGGACGGGACCGGCGTCGGCCACCCTCATCGGGGTGGGCCGCCCCGCCCGTGACGCGGCCAGGCAGATCGCCGGCCTGCTGCACTGAACACCGTACGCTCGCACGTCCCGCTTGACGGGCGCTGTTCTCTTGGATCTCCAGCCGTCAATCGGCGGATGAGCCGGGTATGTGCTTCGCGACATGCTCGACCGGTCCGATGAGCAACCAGAGCGCAGCCGCACCGGCGAGCGCGCCGCTCCAGCCCGTGTGCAGGCCGGTGAGCCACGGCGCGGCCAGCAGGAAGGGGACCGCGTACACCAGCAGCCGTCGTGCGGCTCCGCGCGGGGTCCAGCAGTCGTTGCTGGAGTTGACCATGCCGGAGGCCAGGCCGCCGATGGTTCCGCCCATGAGGCCGGTCACCAGCAGGATGAAACCGGTGATCCACCACCGTGTCGCGTCCCAGCCCACCACCTTCTGCTCGGTCGTGGCCATGGCGCCTGCCAGGGTGAGCACAAGGCCGGCCACGGGCACGCACAGCAGCACGAGATGTGCAATTCGCATCATGTTCCACAGCCCCTCCGGATCCCCGGCGGTGTTGGGCTCCAGCCCGGCGGCCACCGTCTCCGGCTTGCTGCCGCTGTCCGTCGGCATCCCGTCGTTCAGCCAGCGCGCCGCGCGCCACAGCACCACCACCCATAGCGTCCCCAGCCCCAGCGCCACGCCGCCGACGATCAGCGCCTGCTGCTGGCCTGCCAGGCTGGGTCGGCACCACAGCAACACGCCGGCCATCAGCCCGAGCAGGACTGCGGCGCCCGCGGCGGAACGGGCGGCCACGATGAACCTCTGGCCGGTCCGCTGTGCGCGCTCCCGTTCGCGGTGCAGCCCTTCCACCCGGTAGAGGCTGATCAATTCGCGCTGCCCCGGCCGACGTTGCTTCCCTGCGGTCCCCACGACCCCGCCCCCTCCCCGGCGCAGACCATTGTTGGATCATGCCAAGTCAGATGGAGGGTATGCCGGATCGCATGGCGCGTCTGGCGCTCCAGAAAGTCCGAGCTGCCGCGCCCGGCCTCGATGGCTCGCCCAGGAGACGTTCCGACGGGGTCAACTCGCGGCGGCTGCAGGGGTCAGTAGCTGTCCCATCGCGGCCAGCACGGACGGTTCGACGCGGTAGTACACCCAGGTGCCGCGCCGCTCGGAGGTGAGCAGCCCGGCCTCCTTCAGCTTCTTCAGGTGGTGGGAGACGGTCGGCTGGGAGACGCCGACGTCGGAGATGTCGCACACGCACGCCTCCCCGCCCTCGTGCGAGGCGACGGCGGAGAACAGGCGCAGGCGCACCGGATCGCCGAGCGCCTTGAACATCCGCGCGGCTGTTTCCGCCTCGTCGGCGTTCATCGGCCGTTCGGTGAGGGGCGGGCAGCACGGCTCGACGCCCTGCGTGTCCAGCAGCGGCAGCGCCTTCGTATTCGACATACGTCTATGTTGACACATGTCGAAGCAATGCCCCAGGTGCAGCCGTGCCCGGAGGGGGCCGCCGCGCTGGTCCGCGTACCGGAGCAGGTATTCGATGGCTTCGTCCCGGCGTAGGTAGCGCTCCTGGGCCCCGCCGAGGGCAGTCCAAGCAGGGAGCTGTACCGGGCGGGGGAGGGCGGGGGCAGGTTGCCGTAAGAGCGCGCGCCACCAGTGCCTTCAGTGCCGGACTAGCCGCCGCCGATGGCCGACACATCGAGCTGCTCCATGGCCGCCTCCCAATGCTTCCTGATTCGATAAACGCCTATGTTGACGCTCATCGAAACAGATGGCATCCTGGCCGCGCAAGCCATCGACAGATGTCGAAACAACGAGGGAGTCGCCATGAGCGAGCCGTCCGAGCGGTCCGAGCCGACCGAGCGGTCCGAGCCGACCGCCCACGCGTTCACCACCGCCCTGCCCACCGTGGTGATCGGAGCCGGTCCCATCGGGCTGGCCGCCGCCGCGCACCTGGTCGAGCGCGATATCGAGCCGCTGGTCCTGGAAGCCGGTGCATCCGCCGGCAGCGCGGTGCGCGAGTGGAGTCACGTACGCCTCTTCTCCACCTGGGCCGAGGTCGTCGACCCTGCCGCCGAGAAGCTCCTGGCGCCCACCGGCTGGTCCGCGCCCGATGGTGCGACGTACCCGACCGGCGGCGACTGGGTCTCCCGCTACCTGCAGCCGCTGGCCGGCGTCCTGGGGGAGCGGGTCCGCTTCGGCGCGAAGGTCACCGGTGTCTCCCGCCTGGGCCGCGACCGTGTCGTCGACGCCGACCGCGATCAGCAGCCCTTCACCGTGCACATCGCCTACGCCGACGGGCGCGAGGAGCGGATCACTGCCCGCGCCGTCATCGATGCCTCCGGCACCTGGTCCACGCCCAGTCCGATCGGCGGCGACGGACTGCCCGCGCTCGGCGAGAAGTCCGCCGCCGACCGCATCTCCTACCGCGTGCCCGACCTCAAGGACCCTGCCGTACGCGTCCGTTACGCGGGCAAGCGCACCGCCGTCATCGGCTCCGGAGCCTCCGCCTTCACCGCGCTCGCCTACCTGGCGGATCTCGCCAAGAACACCCCCGGCACCCACGCCGCGTGGGTCCTGCGCCGCGGCATCGGCGGCGCCACCTTCGGCGGCGGCGAGGCCGACCAGCTCCCGGCCCGCGGCGCGCTCGGCCTCGCCGCGAAGGCAGCCGTCGACGACGGCCACGCGGATGCCGTCACCGGCTTTCGCACCACCGCCGTAGAGAAGACGGGCGATCAGCTGATCTTGGTCTCCGAGGACGGCCGTCGCCTCGACCCGGTCGATGAGGTCATCGTCCTGACCGGCTTCCGCCCCGACCTCTCCTTCGTCTCCGAACTGCGCCTGGGCCTCGACGAGCGCCTCCAGGCCCCGATCGCGCTCGCCCCGCTGATCGACCCCAACGTCCACTCCTGCGGCACCGTCTACCCCCACGGCGTGGGCGAGCTCTCCCACCCGGAGAAGGACGTCTACCTCGTCGGCATGAAGTCCTACGGCCGCGCCCCGACCTTCCTGGCCATGACCGGCTACGAGCAGGTCCGCTCCATCGCCGCCGCCCTCGCCGGAGACCAAGAAGCCGCCGAACGCGTCGAACTGACCCTCCCGGAGACCGGAGTCTGCGGAGGCGCGGGCCTGTTCGACGAGCCCGAAGCCGAGCAGGGGCAGCGGCAGGAGCAGGGGCAGGAGCAGGGCGGCGGTTGCTGCTCGGCGCCGTCCACCCTGCAGATTGAGGCCGGCGCGCACCCGCAGCCGCAGCTGTGACTTGGGGCGACCAGAACGGTAGTGACGCCTGGGGGCCGCAAATTTCAGTTGATCTGGACCCTGACGTCTGAATACTGGCTCTCGGCAGAGTTGATAGTTGATCTGGTCTGTTTCCGGTGCTTCGAACCGGACTGGCGGAGGGCCTCGGAGATTGTCCATGCACGATGACCAAGTGGACGTGACGGCCGAGATCGTTGCGACCTTGATCCAGCAACAGTTTCCTCAGTGGATCGGCAAGACGATCCGCCCCCTGTCCTCGACCGGGACGGTTCACGCCATCTTCCGTATCGGGCCCGACCTCTCCGCGCGTTTCCCGCTGCGGTCGGCCGATGCCGCCGAGACGTTGGCGGGCTTGGAACGGGAAGCTGAGGCGAGCGCGGAGTTGGCAGAGGTGTCCCAGTTCCCCGCCCCGAAACCCGTCGCCTTGGGGAAGCCTGGAGCGGGTTACCCCATGCCGTGGTTGGTGCAGACATGGGTGCCGGGAACTGTCGCCCTGGATGCCGACCCGAGTGGGTCGCACGCTTTCGCCGAGGACCTCGCGGCCTTCATCGCAGCCCTGCGGGGCGTCGAGACGCGGGGGCGGCGTTTCAGCGGCGAAGGACGTGGCGGCGTTCTCGCTCACCATGACGACTGGATGGCGAAGTGTTTCGAGGAGAGCGAGGGGATGCTCGACGTGCCCCGGTTGCGCCAACTGTGGAGTCACTTCCGGGAGTTGCCGCGCACGGGTGCCGATGTGATGAGCCATACGGACTTGATTCCCGGCAATGTGCTGGTCGCGGGTGACCGGCTCGGCGGCATACTCGACACCGGCGACTTCGGCCCGGCCGACCCGGCGCTGGATCTGGTCAGCGCCTGGCACCTGTTGCAGCCGGGCCCGCGGGAAGTGCTCCGACGGACCCTGGGCTGCGACGATCTGCAGTGGGAGCGCGGCAAGGCATGGGCGTTCGAGCAGGCGATGGGGGTCGTCTGGTACTACGTCGAGAGCAATCCGCCGATGAGCAAGATGGGGCACCAGACTCTCGCCCGCATCCTGGAATCGACGGAGTGATGCCGCCCCGACCGTAGACCCTCGTAGCGAGGATCGCTTGCCGAGCCCGCCGGCGGCAGCATCAACAAGAACAGCTCAGCTGAGACGGCGTATCCCACCCGGGCCGAGAGGCGTCTGGTCGGATTCGGGCATGGTCGACGGCAGCCACGTGCAAGCAGATGGCCGGGGGCCTTGCATGTTCTCCCCGCAAGGTTGCATGTTCTCTCCGCAAGGCAAATCAAGGGCGGTCGTGGTCAGGGCTGCATAGGGTCACTCCATGCCAAGCTCAGAACTACACAGGATCAACGCCTTCTTATCCGCCTTCGCCCGTCGGCAGGCCACGCGCGTCGTCGATCTCCCTGGCGGCTTCGCTGTTTACGATGACGCCTTCTTCCATTCCCGCGCGAACAACCAGGTGCTCATCGATACGGCCGTCGACGCCGAGGCGCTGCCCACTATCGCGGAGGAAGCACTCGGCCATCTGCCACACCGGCTGATCTCCGTCCTGGACAACGAAGTTGGGATGGCGTGTGCAGAGCCGCTGGCCCGGGCTGGATATACCCACTCCATCTACGCGGTCATGCTGCACGAAGGCCCGGTGCCAGCTGGCATACCCGCGGTGGAGGCAGACCTCGACGCGCTACGTGATCCACTCACCCGGCGATGGCGGGACCTCCTTCCGGACGTCGACGACGAGGTCATACGCCACCTTGTCGACCGACGCGAAGCTCGTCGGCGTGGGGCAGACATCGTTCGCTTCATCGGTGCCCGTACCGAGGAAGGCGACATCGCCTCATGGGCCGACCTCTATGTGGACCCGGCAACTGGCACAGCCCAGATCGAGGACCTGATCACCTCGGAGGCCTATCTCAGGGGCGGTTACGCCGACGCCGTCCTGACCGCCGCCCTGCGTATGGCTGCCGATGAACATTGCAGTCTCCGTTTCCTGACCGCCGATGCGTCAGACTGGCCGCGCCATTGGTACGAGCGTCGCGGCTTCTCCGTCATCGGCCACTCGCACTGCTTCGAACGCGGTTGAGGGGACAGCAGCGGTGTCATGCCGGTGATCCCCTCGGCCAAGACTGACAACGACCGCGCGAGGATTGTCGACCGCGGTAGTTCTCACCGGCGATGCTTCCTCGAACTGGGCGCGTTCCTCTTCCTGCAGGTCGTCCAAGTCCGTTCGGCTTTGTCCCCTGGGGGTTGGGGATCGGGCTCGGCAGCAGCTTGAGCTGACGCGACGCCTGTGCTCGCAGGCGCTACGTCCGTCGTGTCGGGCGGCCATCGACACCGTCAGCCCCCTTCCCTCCGCCGCTGCCGCCGGCGAGGTCGGTCAGGAAACGGGCTCTTGCCTGCGGTCCGGGCGAGGCACCCGGCCCGGGGAAATGAGGGTCACGGTCGTGAGCAAGGCGAGGACCGCGAGCAGCGCGGCGGCGGCGAGCACGGCCCGGGTGCCGTCGGTGACCGCCTGGCTGCCCTGGCCGCCTTGGAGGGTGAAGACCGCGCCCAGAGCCGCGGTGCCGACGCCTGCGCCGAGGGAAGCGAGGGTGGATACGGTTCCGGCGACCATGCCGACCCGTTCGGCAGGGGCGACCTGTACCGCGACGGCCATGACGGGCGCGCCGGCGATTCCGCCACCGGCCCCCCACGCCAGGAGCGGCACCAGCAGGGCCCACCACGGGGTGCCGGGCGTGATCAGCAGCGCAAGGGCCAGGAGGCCGGCGCTCTTGAGTGCGTACCCGAAGCCGATCACGTGGCCGGGCGCCCAGTGGCTGAGCAGTTTGGAACCGACCATGCCCATGACGATCTGGGCGAGGAAGATCGGGGTCATCAACAGGCCCGCCCCGGTCGGGCTCAGCCGCAGCCCGTCGGAGAAGTACTGGATCAGATAGACCGAGCCGCCAATGGTCAGGACCCGGGAGAGGAGGACGGCCAGCATCGCGCCGGAGAACGCGGGCAGGGCGAACATCCGTAAGTCCACCATGGGCTGGCGTACATGCAGCTGGACGGTCACGAACGCCGCCAGCGCCAGGCAGGCGGTGACCAGCACGGCGGTGTTCTGCCAGGACCACGAGGCCTCGCCCGGGCGGAGCATGAGGAAGGTCGCGGTGCCGAGGCCGAGCGTGAGCAGCAGGCTGCCGGCCCAGTCCGGACGCCCGGACCCGGGCGCCGCGGGGACGGGGCGCGGCAGGACACGCGCGGCCAGCACCCAGGCCGCCACGCCGAGGGGGAGGTTGATCGCGAAGACGGCCCGCCACCCGAAGGCGTCGATCAGCAGCCCGCCGAGCGTCGGGGCGAGAAGACCGGCCGCGGTCGCAAAGGACCCCCAGGCGCCGATGGCGAGATTGCGCTCCTCGCCGCTGTAGCGGTCCGAGAGCAGCGGGATGCCGTTCACCATGATCGCTGCGGCTCCCGCGCCCTGGACCACGCGTGCGACGTTCAGCCACGCCAGGTCCGGCGCCACGGCCGCCGCCAGGGAGGCAAGGGTGAACACGGCGATCCCGGCGAGAAACAACGACCGTCGGCCCCACCGGTCCGAGAGGCTCCCGACGACCTGGGTGAGCGCCCCCATGGCGACCATGTACGTCACCACCACCGACTCCGCGGAAGCACCGCCGGCGAGGTCCGCACTGAGCAGGGGCAGTCCGACCGTCACGATCGTGAGGTCGACGACCACCAGCCCCGTGGAGACCATCACGAGCACCAGGACCCCGCTGAACGGCGGAAGGCGGCGGGACGTGTTCTGCGCTGTCATGCGGTGCTCGACCTCCGGGCGCGGACGGGACGGATGGTCAGCGTGCAGCCCACCACCTCTAAAAGTCAACGGGTGTGAAGTTTAAGGAGGAGGGTCGTAGGCTGACGCCATGCCAGCCGCTTCCCGCCGCCGCCCCGTCACCCGCAAGGGCCGCCCGGTCCTCACCCGCGAAAGCATCGCCGCCAAGGCCCTGGAGATGGCCGGCTCACAAGGATTTCGCTCCGTCACCATGCGCGCCCTGGCCGCTGAACTGGGCGTCACCGTGCGGGCGTTGTACAACTACGTCGAGGACCGTCAGGACATCGTCGCGCTCGCCGTGGACCTCATGCTCGACGCCTGGGACCCGCCTGCCCTGCGGCCCGAGACCTGGGAGACCTCCGTCGCCGACTACGCCCGGTCGCTGCGCGAGCTCTACCGGCGCTGGCCCCGCGCCCTGCTCGTCTCCCTCGACGAGGACGCGCCCCCGGCCTCCGTGCACCCCAACCGTCTGATCAACCTCGACCGCTTCCTCCGGCTTCTGCAGAGCGTCGGCCTGGACCTTCCGGCAGCGCTCGGGGCGCACCGCCACCTGTCCCTGCTCGTCCTGTCGTTCACCCTTCTCGTCGACCACCCCATCGACCGGGCCGGCGCCGAAAGCAGCTCACTCGTCCCCGACGCATGGCTCACATCGCACGCCGACCTCGACATCCCCACCCTCCGGCAGGCGGCCGCGCTGCCCCTGCCTCCCGCGGACGCACAGTTCGACCAGCTCATTTCCGCCGTCCTGACAGACATCCGCAGCCATCTCGACACGGCGTGACCGCCCACCGTCACAGTCGTCGCCGGTCGGGGGTACAGGTGGGGCTTTTCCGCGCCATGGCCGCCGGGCCGTGCGCTGGCTCGCACCACTGCGGGCCCCGGCCACGGGCAGGCGGTGGAGAGCACTTGGAAGCATGCTGGCTGCATGATGACCGTGCTGCTTGTAGCCGACGACGACATGATCAGGTCCTTGCGCCCGCTGGTCCATCACGGCCCGCACTACCGAGTGATCTCCCACGCCGCCAGCCCATCGGTGGCGCTGGCTCAGGCAAGAGCCCTGCTCCCGGACATCGTCGTCATCGACACCGCTGCCCCCGGGACCCCGGCAGAGCTTGCCGCGGCGTTTCGCGAGCTGCGCAACCTGGATCCTCCCAGCGGCGTCATCTGGCACGTCTCGGCGGAACCTCCCCTCCCCTCGCGCTTACTCGAAGAAGCCGAGGGCAAGGTCCACACCGTCCGGCACGGAGACGAAGCCGCCCTGCGCGCCGCGCTGCGCACCATCGGCCTGCGCCGCGCCAGCTGCGACCCCGATCAGCCCGCCATCTGACATGTGGGCCGCCGGCCGACGACCTGCCACGAGACGGGCCTGGGAGCGGCTGGAACGGGCAGCGGCACCTGGCGGCAGGACCAAGGGCGGGAGTGTGAAGCGCCGCGAAAGGGCACCAGGTGAGGGAAGCGTTGGTGATCAGAGTCCGAGAGCGTTCGATGAACCGCTTCCCGGCGCTGTGACACCCCGGCCCGACGTCCCATGAGAGAGAAGCCAGTGGTTTTGAAAACGTTCGGCTGGTCGTTCGCGGTCACCGCGCTCGGCCTGGTCGCGGCGGTGTTCTACGGCGGATGGACGGCCATCGGGATCGTGGCGATCCTGGCGGTCCTGGAGATCTCGCTGTCGTTCGACAACGCGGTGATCAACGCCGGAATCCTGAAGAAGATGAGCGCCTTCTGGCAGAAGATCTTCCTCACCATCGGTGTGCTGATCGCCGTCTTCGGCATGCGACTGGTCTTCCCCGTCCTGATCGTCGCGGTCAGCGCCAAGATCGGCCCGATCGAGGCGGTGCGCCTCGCGGTCAACGACAAGGACCAGTACCAGCAGCTGGTGACCGACGCTCACCCGTCGATCGCCGCGTTCGGTGGCATGTTCCTGCTGATGATCTTCCTCGATTTCATTTTCGCCGACCGTGACATCAAGTGGCTCGGCTGGCTCGAGCGCCCGCTCGCCAAGCTCGGGAAGATCGACATGCTGTCGGTGTGCATCGCGCTCATCGTCCTCATGGTCGCCGCGATGACTGTCGCCACGCACGCCCACCAACACGGCGGCACCCACGTGGACAAGGCCGAGACGGTGCTCCTGTCCGGCATCGCGGGCCTCATCACCTACCTCGTCGTGGGCGGTCTCTCCGGCTTCTTCGAGCGTCGCCTGGAGGACGAGGAGGAGCGTGAACGGGAGGCCGAGAACGAGGCCAAGAAGAGCGGCAGCGGTGCGCCCGCGGTAGTACTGGCCGGCAAGGCCGCCTTCTTCATGTTCCTCTACCTGGAGGTCCTGGACGCCTCGTTCTCCTTCGACGGCGTCATCGGCGCCTTCGCCATCACCAACGACATCGTCCTCATGGCGCTGGGTCTCGGCACGGGCGCGATGTACGTCCGTTCACTCACCGTCTACCTGGTCCGCCAGGGCACCCTCGACGACTACGTCTACCTGGAGCACGGCGCGCACTACGCGATCGGCGCCCTCGCCGCCATCCTCCTGGTGACGATCCAATACGAGATCAATGAGGTCATCACCGGTCTCGTCGGCGTCATCCTGATCGCCTCGTCGTTCTGGTCGTCGGTACGCCGCAACAAGAGGCTCGCGGCAGCAGAGAACGGCACCGGAGTCACCCGAAGTCAGGGCTGACAGCCACGCCGTAGCAGCAGGTCCGCGGTCTACAGGCCTGCAGGCTCAGCCGACGGCGCTGCCGGGACGTACTCTCGCCCCAGAGCAGATATCAAGGAGACCCTGTGACCTCACGCCTCAACGCCTACGACCAGCCCGTCGGAGATCCACTTCCAGGCTGGACCGCCCGAGCGGCCCCGGCCCGGGTCGACTTGGACGGCGCGTACTGCCGCCTCGAGCCGCTCGATGCCGAGCGGCACGCTGCCGACCTGTACGCGGCGTACGCGACCGAGACCGACGGGCGGAACTGGACCTATCTGCCCGATGAGCCCTTCGACAGCGAGGAGGGATACCGCCGTTGGGCGCAGGCCGCGGCCCGCAGCGCAGACCCGTTGCACTACGCGGTGATCGACCGTACGGCGGGCAGGGCGGTCGGCACCCTGTCGCTGATGCGCCATGACCCGGCCAACGGGGTCATCGAGGTCGGCTACGTGGTGTTCTCACCCTTGATGCAGCGCACCGCCCTCTCCACGGAGGCGCAGTACTTGCTGATGGCCTACGCCTTCGACAAGCTCGGCTATCGGCGTTACGAGTGGAAGTGCGACGCGCTCAACACACCGTCGCGCAAGGCGGCCGAGCGGCTCGGCTTCACTTTCGAGGGCGTGTTTCGTCAGGCGGTCGTGTACAAGGGGCGCAACCGGGACACGGCCTGGTACTCGGTGGTGGACAGTGAATGGCCCTTGCTGCGCGAGGCGTTCCGCGCCTGGCTGGCGCCGGAGAACTTCGGGGAGGACGGCGGGCAGCGCCACCCGCTGAGCGCGCTCATGGACACGGCCTCCCACTCCGCCCGCTCGGCAGCGGCCGACCTCGGCTCGTAACTGGGACCCCTTGAGTGCCCGTGCGGCGGCCCCCGCCAAAGGCCAAGGACCGCCGCACGTACGCCCATCGAGTCAGCGCCCCCAGTGCGCCGGCTCGGCCATGGTCACTCCTGCCCCGCCGTCGGGTCCATCCACATGACCTCCCAGGTGTGCCCGTCGAGGTCGTCGAAGGCACGGCCGTACATGTAGCCGTGGTCCTGAGTCTCACCGCTGGGCGAGCCGCCTGCCGCGATCGCTCTGTCGACGAGCTCGTCGACCTTCTCTCGGCTGGTGGCGCTCAGCGCGAGAAGCACCTCGCTCGACGTGGTGGAATCGATGATCCGCTTCTTCGTAAACTCGGCGTACTTCTCGTGAGCGTGCAGCATTACGTGGATGGCGTCGCTGAGCGGAATCGCGGCCGTCGTGTCGTCGCTGAACTGGTCGTCGGCGGAGAAGCCCAGCTCGGTGAAGAACTTCTTGGATGCGTCGAGGTCGCGGGTGGCGAGGTTCACAAAGATCATCTGCTGGCTCACGAACTCGTGCCTTTCCTTTGGTGTGTGACGGTGCAACAGGTGGGGGAGGCGGGTCCGTGCAGCTGTCGATGAGTACGCATCGCCGGTCGCCGCCTCTCCTGCTGAGGCCTTTGGATCGTAGGAACCAGGGGCGTGCCTGACGCGTTGATTCGATCAGGTTCGAAAGCTGGCTTGAGACGAACCGCGTAAATGGGTCGTCGATGAACAGGGAGAGCGAATCCGTGATTCGCGTGCACATGCCGGCTGAACGGTTGGCCGGTCTGCGCTGGGCGGTTTCACCGGTGGGGGAGTTGGCCGCGGCGCTGGTCGCCGTCGCCGAAGCGCCGAAGACGCCGCCCAGGCTGCACCACGTCAGGGCGTTGCTGTCCTCGGGCCGACTGCCGACGCTCGCGGCCGTCGCGCGCGGCTATACCGCCTACCTTCCGGAACTGCTCACTCCGGCGCCACGATCTTTCTTGCCGGTGATCGAGGACCAGTTACATGCCCTTGCGACGACGCCGACGAGCACGGTGAGCACGCAATTCACCGCCTTCCTCGCCGGGGGACAGGCACGCAGCAGCCGCTGTCCCTGGCTTGGAGACGGGCAGTTGGAGCGCGCCGAGGAGCAGGTGCGCGCTCGGATCGAGGTCGGCGAGAGCGACTTGCGCGAACGGCTTGCGCGCGAACTGCACTGGCTGTGGACGAAAGCGATGGCGCCGCAGTGGTCCCAGACCACTGCGAGCTTCGAGGGCTTCGTCGAACGGCATGCCTCCGTCGCGGCCCGTGAAGGACTCGGCAGCGCCCTGGCGGCCCTGCATCCGTCGTTGCGCTGGGAGGAAGGCGCCCTGACCGTCACCTCGGACCACGACGGGGAGGTCCCCGGAGTACACCCCGTCGCACTCATCCCCAGTCTCTACCTGGACCGCATCGGCCTGCACGCACCCCTGCGCCCCGGGCAAGCCCAACTTGCCATCCCCATGGGCACCTCGGATAACACCAACCCCCGTATAGCCCCGGTCCTTGGCGCGACCCGGTTGGCGATCCTGCACAGTCTGGCCCAACCGCGCACCACCACGGCACTGGCCACGCTGCACCACCTGGCACCCGCGACGGTCTCCTTCCACCTCTCCCGTCTCCTCGCCGCCGACCTGGTCCAACGCCGACGCCACGGACGACACGTCCACTACCGCCACACCCCGCGGGCCCGGGCCATCCTGAGCCCCGCCCCTTCGACCGACCCGCCCGCGCCGTAGGCGGCTCCCGAGCATTGCCTCAAAGCTCGGCAAGAGGGCCCGTTGACAGAAGCATTTTCGGCGTCGAACGGGTACACGCGCGATACGTCTACTCACAGCACCGCTCGCCCGGCCAGCGGTGAAACCCAGCGCGGCATCACCTGGCAGACCCCCGCCGACGACCCTGAGCAGGGCCACCCCCGTCCCTGACCAGGGCACTTGGCTGTGCACACGCTCCGGTTCGGAATGCCCCGAGGCATGAAAAAACAGCCCCGGGGCATTCGTGGTTTCTGGATCAGGAGGAAACCATGACCATGGCGGAGCCGTCGGTTGAGCGCGCACAACAAATCCCAACCTGTCTTGGGCGCCGGGAATCTGACGGCGGCACAAGCGGCGGCGAACCGCCGGAGAATGCACGCCAAAGAGTCAACAGACGCTGGAACGAAATTCTCCAGGAGACCCGGGTCGCTCAGACTGGCGTGCAAATCCTTTTCGGATTTCTGCTCAGTGTGGCCTTCACGCCCCTCTTTCGGGAGCTGGGTACGTTCGATCGAGTCATCTACGTCGTCACTGTCGTTCTAGGTGCGTCAGCGACTGGTTCATTGATAGCGCCGGTATCCATCCACCGCTTCCTGTCCGGCCAACGCATGAAGGATGAGGTGGTCGAAGCCGCAGGCCGTCTGATGATCTGCGGCATGGTGCTCCTTGCCCTGACCATCGGCTGCACGCTCCTGCTGATCCTGCGCCTTGTGGTCCCTGGTGTGTTGGCCGAGGTGCTGGTCGGCGCGGTCATGCTCTGGTTCGGGTTCTGCTGGTACGTGCTGCCGATGCGCCTGCGCCGCCGCGCCGCCGCACGCCGCAATGGCGAGGTCGTCGTGCAGCCCTAGAAGTGAGTGCCGATGCGGCACCAACCACCGCTCCCGGATGACAGCCCCTGCGCTCCAGCGCAGGGGCTGTCCGCGAGCAGGCACCTGCTCCCTACACATTTTGCAGACTCTGCATTTTTGCGTAGCATGCAACATGTGGATGAGGAGAGGGCTGTCACGGGCAGTTGGCGAGAGCGCAAGAAGCGGGCGACGCGGGCTGCTCTGGTAGAGGCGGCGGTACGGATCGCCGCGGAGCGCGGGGTGGAGCACACCACCGTCGACGCGATCAGCGAGGCCGCGGGCGTTTCGCCACGCACCTTCTTCAACTACTTCGATTCCCGGGACGAGGTCTTCGTCCTGGTCGGAGCGGAGGCGAGTGCCCGGGTCCGTGATGCGGTGCTCGAGGCGCCACGCGAGCTCTCACCGCTCGTCGCGCTCCGCGACGCGATGGCGTTCGAACTGCAGGAGATCGAGCAGCAGCAGGAGCTGTGGCGTCTGCACGCCGAAGTGCTGCGGCGGTCTCCCGAACTCCTCGCGCGCAGTATCGGGGCCCACATGGCAGACGAGCTCGGCCTGGCCGAAGCCGTCGCCGAGCGGATCGGCGCCGGCTCGCCCTCGTTCTCCGAGAATCGTGCGGAGAACACGGAGGCCGAGGCCCAGCAGCGACGACGAGCGCTGGGGCTGTACCCACGACTGGTGGCTGCCGTCGGGACCTCGGCCGTTCGGATCGCGGTGGAGCACTGGTGTGTGCACCAGGACGAGGCGGCCTTCGAGGACGTCTTCCTGGAGGTGTTCGACCACCTGGCGGCCGGCCTGCCCCAGCCGCCACCGACGGCCAGGTCCAGGCGACGTTGACCGGATCGGCATTTTTTTCTGGAGCCTCCTGCGCGTGAGGGGCCCAGCGTTGAACTCTGAAAGAGACGATGTGACTGCAACAGCGGTGCCTCAAGAGGCGCCTTCGACTTCCATGTCCAATCGGCAGATACTCCAGGCCATGTCCGGGCTGATGGCGGGCATGTTCGTCGCCATCCTCGCCGGGACCGTGGTCTCCAACGCACTGCCGCGGATCATTGCCGACCTCGGAGCCAGCCAGGCCTCCTACACCTGGGTGGTCACCGCCGAACTCCTGGCGATGACGGCCACCGTGCCGCTGTGGGGCAAGCTCTCCGACCTGTACAACCAGAAACTGCTGCTCCAGCTCTCCCTGGGCATGTTCGTGGTCGGCTCGCTCCTTGCCGGCTTCTCCCACGACGTCGGGCTGCTGATCTTCAGCCGCGTCGCCCAGGGCATCGGGGCCGGCGGCCTCACGGCCCTCGCGCAGGTCGTGATGGCGGCCATCATCCCGCCGCGCAGGCTCGGTAAGTACGCGGGCATCTTCGGTGCCGTCTTCGCCGTCGGCACGGTGGCCGGGCCGCTCATCGGCGGCGTCCTGGTGGACACGTCGTGGCTGGGCTGGCGCTGGTGCTTCTTCATCGGCGTACCCTTCGCGCTGCTCGCCATCGTGCTGCTGCAGCGCACCCTGAAGCTGCCCACAGTCCGCCGCGAGGCGAAGATCGACTTCCTGGGCGCGTTCCTGATCGTGGCGGGCGTCTGCGCGCTGCTCATCTGGGTCTCGCTCGCGGGCAACCAGTTCGACTGGGCGTCCTGGCAGACGGCCGCCCTGGTCTGCGGGGGAGTGGCGCTGCTTGTGGCCGCCGTCTACGTGGAATCGCGGGTCGCCGAGCCGATCATCCCGCTGGGCATCTTCCGCAACCGCACCGTCTCGCTGACCACGCTGGCGAGCTTGCTGGTCGGCCTGGCGATGTTCGGCGGCACCGTCTTCCTCTCCCAGTACTTCCAGGTGTCCCTCGGAAAGTCGCCGACGGTCGCGGGCTTGATGAGCCTGCCGATGATTCTCGGCCTGCTCGTCTCCTCCACGGTCGCGGGGCAGCTCATCAGCGCCACCGGCCGCTGGAAGATCTACCTGGTCATCGGCGGCGTCGCCATGACCGTGGGCCTGGGCCTGCTCTCCACCATCGACGCGAACACGCACTTCGGTCTGCTCAGCGTCTTCATGGTGGTCATGGGCATCGGCGTCGGCATGCTGATGCAGAACCTCGTCCTGGCCGCACAGAACGACGTACCCGCCTCTGAACTGGGCGCCGCCACCTCGGTGTTGTCCTTCTTCCGCAGCCTGGGCGGCACCATCGGCACCAGCGTTCTCGGCGCGATCCTCGCCAACCGCGTCGCCACCGAGATGACCAAGGGCCTGGATCAGGCGGGCGTCCCGGCCGGCACCGGCCAGGCCGCGGGTCACGGCGTGCCCGACATGACCACGCTGCCGGCCCCGATGCGGGAGATCGTGGAGCACGCGTACGGCGTCGCCACAGGCGATCTGTTCCTGGTGGCCACACCGTTCGCGCTGCTCGCGCTGATCGCGGTCCTGTTCATCAAGGAAAAGCCGCTGAAGAACACGAGCGGCATGGAGCGCCTCGCGCAGGAGTCCGACGCGGCTTCCGACGCGCCGGCAGCGTCGCCGGTTGATTAACTGCGGGATGGCTGTCTGAACAACGCGAGCGGGCCGGCACGGAGCTGGTCCCAGGCCCACCTGTGCACCGCCGTCGGAGTGTCCGACGGCGGTGCACAGCTGGTCCCGGCTCGCTCAGTACGGTGCCATGACGTGGTCGCCGATCACACTCGGTCCGAGGTCAACTTCGGGAATACGGGGCCAGCGCTGGCCACATGGGCAAGTAGCCGGGCGGTACGACTCTCCGGGGAGTCACGTGCGGCCCCGTCCGTATCGCATGTCTCGTACAACCCTTCGACCCCTTGAACCGTCTACGGCATCGTTCAGCACGGCTCCAAGGAGAGAACTTCATGCCCCTGCCCTTCCGCACCGTTGTTGCCGCCGCGGCCGTCACCACGCTGACCGGTGGTCTGCTCGCCGTTGGCCCCGTGGCACCCGCGGCCGCTGCTCCTGCCAAGCTCGCCGATGACTTCAACGGTGACGGGCACCGGGACATCGCCATCGGTGCGCCGTACAAGACCGTCAACGGAGCGGAGGCCGCCGGGGAGGTGGTCGTGGCTTTGGGGGCGGCCGACGGTCTGACGACCCAGAAGGTCGCTCTCACCCAGAGTTCCGCCGGGGTGCCGGGCACGCCGGAAGACAGTGACCATTTCGGGATCTCGCTGGCCAGCGGCGACCTGGACGGTGACGGATACGCGGACCTCGTCGTGGGCGCCGACGGCGAAGACGTGGAGACCTACGAAGGCCAGGGCAGCGTCACCATCCTGTGGGGCGGCGTGAAGCCGTTCACCAGCAGCACCACGACCACCGTGGAGAACGCACAACAGCACCAGGCCCACGGCTACGACGTCGCGGTGGGTGACTTCACCGGCGACAGCGGCGCGGACCTTGCGGTGATCGAGCCGGGCGCGATCGCCGTGTACAAGGGCGGCCTCGCCCGGGACAGCAAGCCCACGCCGTCGTACCACCTGTCGGGCTCTGGTTCGGGCCTGCGGTACACGGAGGCTGCCGTGGGCGACGTCAACGGGGACGGCAGGGACGACCTCGCGGTGACCGGCGACGCAGGAACCGGACGCCCGGGCACCGACATCTTCACGGGCCAGGAGGGTAGTCCGAACCGGATTCAGCGCGTGTCCGACGGCGACACCGCCGTCGCTCTCGGCGACATCAACGGTGACGGCTTCGACGACATGGCCACCTCCCTCACCTGGCCTCAGTTCTTCTCCGTCGACGACCCCAGCGACGGCTCCGGCTATGTCACCGTCCGCTACGGCAGCCGAACGGGCTTCGGCGACCCGGTGACCCTGCACCAGAACAGCACTGGCGTGCCCGGTGCCAACGAGGACGGCGACAACTGGGGCGCCTCGGTGGAAATCGGTGACATCACCGGTGACGGAAAGGCCGAACTGGTGGTGGGCGCCAACGGCGAACAGCTCGGCGACCTGGACAACGCCGGCGACGTGACCGTGTTCCGCGGCTCGGCTTCGGGTGTGTCGCAGTCCGCAGTGGTGCGCATTTCCCAGGACACCACGGGTGTTCCGGGTGCCGCCGAGGCCGGGGACCTCTTCGGTGCACAGGTTCGGATCGCCGACTACGACAACAACGGCAAGGGCGACCTGGCGGTGACCGCCTCCTTCGAGAATGACCGCAGCGGTGGCCTGTGGACCTTGCCCGGCACGTCGTCCGGCCTCACCGGCTCTGGCTCCAAGTCCCTCAGCTCAGCCGACTTCGGCCTCGCCAAGGGCTCGCGGTTCGGGGAGAGCCTGCACGACTGAGTTGAGTGGCCCACCGGGCGCCATCTCTAAGGGTGCCAACCCGAGTAGATATCGAGAGGCGGTTGGCATGCTCACGGTGTACGACGGCGCGCTGCGCGTCAGCTATCGGCAGTTCTACGTGGAGAGCCGGCCTGAGGTTTTCGACGGACCGATGTCCGATAGCCGCGCCGGACAGAACAATGGCCTGTGCGGTGCTGCCGTGCCGGGCCACCTCTTCTTGACCACCGGCCTGCACACCGGCCGCGTGGGCCTGACCGTCGAAGTACACGAGAGCATGCCGATGCTCGACGAGGCGTGGGAAGACGTCGTGGAAGCGCCGTTTCATCCCGCCTCTGCCTCGGCGGTCCTCACGCCGTGGGGCGAGGGGCCTCTCTGCACAGTGAAATTGGCCGTGGTCCCACATCGCGTGCGCTACAGCGCAAGCGCCATGGACCTGACCGTCGACCAGGAGCTCGCTGTCCTCGAGGGCGGGAGCATCATCGACCGCTATCTGCTGCAATTCTGGCCCGCCCCGCCGACCCCTGACGAGGTGATCAAGCAGACCTCGAAGAGTGCGGCGTACTGGCATAAGAGCACTGGCAGCGTATGAATACACACTCCCGGAAAGAGGGGCAGAGCGACGGTCCGATACCCGACTTCCGCACGAACGAGCCTGTGATCGTCACCGTCGGCCGGCTCACTGTGGTCAGCTGCGTGCAGGACCACGACGCCTGGGTAAGCCTCATCGATCTCCGGAGGGTGAATGAGCCTGTCCGGTCCCACCACGGGCCCAGCCGCACCAGCTGCGGGCTGGCTTACCGGCGGCCAGGGCCACGCCCATGCTTTGTAGCTCGACCCGGCCACGATTTACGACGCCCGCGTTTTATGCAGAAGCGGAGGAGGCCCGCCGTCGTATCCCTGTACGGGAGTTGCGAGGGTGTGCCCGCGCCCCGTTACGTATGCCGATCCGCGTTGCGGGACGGGCAGTTGAGCCTAACCGGGGGTCGTGAGGCCCTTCCCTGAGGCTGGCAGGCGACTCTACTCTCGTCTGGTGGCCTTGAGATCGCGTCCAGGCGTCCGCGCCGTTTCCCGGGGGAGACCGTGACCGTCCCGACGTTGATCCTTTTAGGGGCGGCGGGAGGACTGTTGCGGGGTGCCCTGGATGTGTATACCCGCTTCGTGTCCTGGCAGGCTGACCGCCGCGCCTATCGACAGTTGAACGCAGCGGGGGTTGCGTCAGGGCAAGCGCCTCAGTTCCAGGGGTACTTCGACCCCTCGGTCGACATCGTCGCGGCCGTCGTGCACGGCGCGATGGGTGCCGGGGCCGCGGTGCTGTTCGGGACCACCGGTCAGATCAGCGGTTCGTACGCCGCCCTCGTCGTCGGTTTGTCAGCGCCCATGCTGCTCACCCAGCTCGGCCGCATCCAGTCGGTGAACGAGGCGGTGACGGGCGATCCCCAAACGGCTGGGGCCACGGAGGAGCCCGGGGCGACCGGGGCGCCTGCAACCGTCGACGCCGTCGGCGGGGGCAGTGCGGGCGACGCCGGGGCAAGGAGGGAATCCGACGCGGCAGCCGCGGTGTCGCCATACGCTTCTCCTCCCGCCAGAACGAATCCTGCCCCCGAACCCGCTGAAGGAGCACTCCCCGCCTCGGCACAAGACTCTCCCGCCCGTGCACGGCCGATGCCGACGGCGCGAGCACCAGCGCCGGCGCCGGTCGCAGACGCGCGGATGCCCGAGGGTGCATCCAGCGACGTGGACGCAGATCGGACACAGCTACCGAATCCGACGGGCCCCGGGGACACCCCCGCCGTACCTGCTGACCCCGCCGATGGCACTCGACCTGGATTTGATGCTCCAAGCGCGCGACGATGGCAGCAGGGGCCGACGATCGGTGAGGAGGGGGTATGAGGCCTGCTCCGCACCTCCTGAACGAAGATCGCCCGGAGTTTGAGCGGATCCTCGACGACGCATTGATCGACGCGCCCCACCGACCGGAACTGGCCGCTGCGGGCCAGCCGCTTCTTGCCGAGCAACTGCGCACCATGGCCCTGTCCTCCAGCGCCATCATCACGGCGGCTGCGGCAGCCGAGTACGAGCACTATGTGCGACTGCGCGAAGAACTGCGCTCCCCTGGACGCGCGTACGAGTCTGCGAGCGAGAGGCGTTCGCCCACTGATACGGGTTCGGCACCTGGCCCTGCCCAGACCGCGCACTTTCCGCCCGACACACACCCGCTCACCGGCCGCCCGGTGGCCCGGGGGCACCGATACGCGGCAGCGGTCTTGGGTGTAAGCCGTCAGGGCGGCGGTCCGGCCCACGTTGCAGTTGCCCCGCAGCGCTGGTCCGAGATGTCCTACGGCAGCCGTCTGCTGGCAGCGCTGCTTGGCCTGCGTGTACGACCAGAGGCCTCGGCACGACCCGAGGCATCAAGGAGGGCGCAAACGACCCGAGCCTTCGTGAAGTCGGGGGCCGGTCGCCCACTTTGGGCCCAGCGCGCAGCACCAGCATCGGTGCGTGAGGAAGCCGGTGCCGGGATGTTCGCTGTTGCCGCCGTGCTCATCCCCATCCTTTCCGGTTGTGCTGCCGTGCTTTTCTTCCTTGTCGGCCTCGTCCTCAAGATGGTGCACGCCGGGTCGGGTGCCGCCCGCACCCTGATCTCTGTCGGGTGGCTTCTGTCAGCCGTGGCTGCTGCCGCGCTTGTCGCCGCTGTGTTGCTGCTCCTGCTGTCATCCGCTGTGCGCAGCCGTGGCCAGCCTGCCTGGGCGGCCGCGGGCACCCAGGAGAGCCAGGCGAACGAGGAACTGAACCGCGCCAGAGAGGCCTGGCAAGAAGCCCTGCGTGAACGCGGCATCATGCCCTTCTTGCAACAGGCCCTCTCCGATCCCACTCCGGCTCACTCGCGCCGGGACACCAACACCAGCCGCATCCCGAGTCTCGGCTATCACCGTCCGGGTCCTGCCACTCCCGGCGAGGGCCCCGGCTCCGCTGCGTCACCTCGCCCGAGCTACACCAGCCCTGACTTCACCAGCCCGGACTTCGGAGGCTCGGACGATCCTCCGGAGTGAGGTTGGCTCGCCGGGCCGAAAGTGCGGGCGGTCTAAGGTGTGCCGATGCAGACCTCCCCGCGTCCGCGAATAGCGACGAGTGACTTGAGGCCCGGCCGTCACTGGTATCTCACCGCGGTCGGCGTCGCCGTCGTACTGATCGTGCTGGGCGTGACCATCGGATTGCGCCAATTCGCCGAGGCGATCGACGCGGTGGACACCGACGACCCGTTCGCCAACGGGGAAACCATCACCCTGCAGCTCACGCCGGAGAGTCAGAGGACGATCTGGGTGAAGTATCCGGGCCCATCGCCTGGTCCGGAGTGCGACATCACCGGCCCGGTGCCCCGCGTCTCACAGAACCGGGAGCCGATGTGTTCCTGACCCGGGATGCGACCTGGACGCCGCTCTCCACCATCGAGGTGTCGCAGGCAGGCGACTACGCGATCACATGCTCGTCCCACGCGCTGTCCCGGAATGCCGTGGGGGAGGCCGAAGGGCTCGTCGCGTTGGCGGGCTGGTTGGTCCTGGCCATGGCTCTGCCTGCCCTGGGGATCAGCCTGGGCGCTGTCATCGTCCTGGTCACTGCGGTGCGCCGCAGGCGTCATCGCAAGCGGTTGACCGTCGAGCGCTACGGCTGCGACGGTGATCAAGCTCCGCACCTTGATCTGTTCGCTGGTGCCGGCCCGGACGCGCGTTGAACGCCCGTGCGGCGCCCGGCCGTTGGGTGTGGCCTTGCGCCGCATCCGCCAGGCAGCCAGCGTCCCGGCATCGCCATCCGCGAAGGAGGCAGCACCAGATGAGTACCACCCCCCGCACGGCCGTAAGCAGCGAGGCCGATGACATCCGCAGTTTCTGGACCGGGCTCGGTCTGCCCGGGCTGATCGACGTGCACACCCACTTCATGCCCGAACGGGTTCTGCGCAAGGTCTGGGACTATTTCGACACCGGTGGTGCCCTGATCGGCGGCCGTCCCTGGCCCATCACCTATCGGCGGGAAGAAGCGGAGCGCGCGGCCCTGCTGCGCGATTTCGGCGTGCGGGCTTTCACCTCCATGCTCTACCCCCACAAACCCGGCATGGCCCGGTGGCTGAACAGCTGGGCGGCCGAATTCGCCCACCGCACTCCCCGCTGCCTGCACACCGCCACCCTTTACCCCGAAGCCGACACCGGCACTTACGTCCGTGAGGCCCTCGAAGCCGGTGCGCGGATCTTCAAGGCGCACATTCAGGTGGGCGCGTACGATCCGGCCGACGAACGGCTGCAGACGGCATGGGGGCTGCTGGCCGAGGCCGGGATTCCTGTGGTCATGCACTGCGGATCGGGACCCGCTCCCGGCAAGCACACCGGCCCTGAGTCCGTCGCCCGGGTTCTGGCCCGTCACCCCAGACTGCGCCTGATCGTCGCGCACATGGGCATGCCCGAGTACGAGGAGTTCCTCGATCTCGCCGACCGATACGAGCAGGTACGTCTCGACACCACGATGACGTTCACCGACTTCACCGACAGCTTCATGCCCTTCCCCCGCGAGGCCCTTCCGCGTCTCGCCGACCTCGGGGACCGCATCCTGCTCGGCACCGACTTCCCCAACATCCCCTACCCCTACCTTCATCAACTCCAGGCTCTGGAACGTCTGGAACTGGGGCGCGACTGGCTGCGGGCCGTGTGCCATGACAATGCGGCAGATCTGTTCAGTCTCTGACGTCGTCAGTCAGCCCAGGCGATCCACGCCACGCCATGCCGCACTGCCTGACCTCTCCCACGGAAGGCGCCAGGGGGCGGCTTTCTTGCTCCGCGGGCGGTTGGCTTTGCCAGAGGTCTTGACAACTCGATTGGTCTGGACCAGCTTTGCGCACAGTAGCGGTGGCCACCGGCTCTCACCTTCGTCCTTCGCTTCTCCCCTGGAGGCATTCCGTGGACCGTGTACGTAAGGGCAGAGCTGGCGTTCGCCAGAGATGCGGCGCGGCCATCGCCGTCGGCGCCGCTGCCGTGCTCGCCGTCACCGCGCTCGCCGCGCCCGCGCAGTCGGCGGACACCACGGCGGCGGACGCCAAGGCGGCCGACGTCAACGTGGCCAAGAACGCCGGGTTCGAGTCGGACCTGAGTAACTGGACGTGCTCCGCGAACAGCGGTGCCGCTGTCACCTCGCCCGTGCACGGCGGCGCCAAGGCGCTCAAGGCCACCCCCGCCGGTCAGAGCAACGCCGAGTGTTCCCAGATCGTGACCGTCAAGCCCAACTCCGCGTACAAGCTGAGCAGTTGGGTGCAGGGCAGCTACGCCTACCTGGGTGCCCGCGGCACAGGCACCACCGACGTATCGACCTGGACGCCGGGCAACACCTCCTGGCAGCAGCTCTCCACCAGCTTCACCACCGGCGCGAACACCACGTCGGTGACCGTGTACACACACGGCTGGTACGGGCAGAGCGCGTACTACGTGGACGATGTGAGCGTCCTTGGTCCCGACGGGGGCGGCGGCACCGACCCGGTGGAGATACCGGCGGTGCCGGCGGGCCTCAAGGCGGGCACGACGACATCCACGTCGGTGGACTTGTCCTGGACCCCGGTGTCCACGGCCACCGGATACACCGTCTACCGAGACGGCACCAAGGTCGCCTCACCCGGCGGCGCCTCCACGACCGTCACCGGACTCACGCCGGAGACCACCTACACCTTCCAGGTGAGCGCCACGAACGCGGCGGGGGAGTCCGCGAAGTCGACGTCGGTGTCCGTACGGACCCCCAAGGGCGGCGGCGGGGACGGCGGCACCGTGCCCAAGCACGCGCTGACCGGCTACTGGCAGAACTTCGACAACGGCGCGACCGTGCAGAAGCTGCGGGACGTCTCCTCGCAGTACGACATCATCGCCGTGTCCTTCGCCGACGCCACCACCACGCAGGGCCAGATCACCTTCAACCTCGACCCGGCCGTCGGTTATGCCTCCACCGCCGACTTCAAGGCGGACATCGCCGCGAAGAAGGCCGCGGGCAAGTCAGTGATCCTCTCGGTCGGCGGCGAGAAGGGCACCATCTCCGTCAACAGCGACGCCTCCGCGACCGCGTTCGCCAACAGCGCCTACGCGCTGATGCAGGAGTACGGGTTCAACGGCGTCGACATCGACCTGGAGAACGGCCTCAACCCCACCTATATGACCAAGGCGCTGCGCCAGCTCTCCGCGAAGGCGGGCCCGAACATGGTGCTCACGATGGCGCCCCAGACCATCGACATGCAGTCGACGTCCGGCGGCTACTTCCAGACGGCGCTGAACGTGAAGGACATCCTCACGGTCGTCAACATGCAGTACTACAACAGCGGTTCGATGCTGGGCTGTGACGGCAAGGTCTACAGCCAGGGCTCGGTCGACTTCCTCACCGCGCTCGCCTGCATCCAGCTGGAGGGCGGCCTCGATCCCTCGCAGGTCGGGATCGGCGTCCCGGCGTCGACGCGCGGCGCGGGCAGCGGATACGTGGCCCCCTCGGTCGTGAACAACGCCCTGGACTGCCTCACCCGCGGCACCGGCTGCGGCACCTTCAAGCCCTCGAAGACCTACCCCGCCCTGCGCGGCGCCATGACGTGGTCCACGAACTGGGACGCGACAGCGGGCAACGCATGGGCGAACTCCGTCGGCCCGAAGGTGCACAGCCTCCCCTAACGCACGATTTGGCGGGTCGGAGGAACCACCCCCCGACCCGCCCTCGACCACCTCACCCCTCCGCCGTGCGATCCCGACGGAGAGCAGCCGCATGCCTGGAGGGGTGACGGGCGGGGCACCTTGGAGGCATGGGAATCCACCTGCGCAATGGTGCGCACGGCTACGGGCTGGTCACGAAGGTGCTGCACTGGGCGATATTCGTGGCGATGGCCGCGCAGTTCGCCGTGGGATATCTGCTGGACGTCGACGACAGCGGCCATGGCCGGGGCCGCGGACGCGGGCGGGGCGGGGATTCGGGGAAGGGACGAGGCCGTGGCCGGGGAGGGGAGGACGGGTACGACCCCTTCGGCGATGACGCGCTGCTCACCGTCCACGTCGTGCTGGGGGCCACGGTGCTCGTCCTCGGCCTGGCCCGGCTCGTATGGCGGTTGGCCACGCCCCTCCCTCCGTGGGCGCCTGCCTTGACCCCACTGGAGCGACGTCTGGCACATGGCACCGAGACCGTCTTGTACGCGGCCACGTTCGCCATCCCGCTCACCGGTCTCGCGTTGCTGCTCTCCGGTGACGACCTGCTCGTCGCCCACATCGTCTCGCACGCCGTCTTTTTCGCCGCGTTGGCGCTGCACGTCGGGTTGGTGCTCAAACACCAACTGATCGATCGTGACCACTTGCTGCGCCGCATGACATGAAGCCCACACGCACTCGTCCGTGTGGTCACGGCCGACCCGTGAAGTCGTCGGAGCGTCCGGCCCTGATCCGGGGCCACTGGGCGATGGGGCGTCCCTCGCGGCGCAAGGGGTGTTCCGGGGGTGCGTCCTGGTCGCGTGGGTAGCCGGGAGGCGAGTCCTCCCACTGTTCCTGGCGGCCGTACGCGGTGAGGTCCATCAGTGCGTAGTTGTTGTCCATGACCTCCACGCCGCGCAGCGTCGTCCAGTAGGTCTCGTAGACGCGGTCCCCGTCGCGCAGGTAGCAGACCAGGTGCATCATGCCGGCCTGGCGGCCGACCAGGAGCTCGTCCCGTGAGGGGAGCGCCGAGTACCAGGGCACCTGCCAGCCCATGAAGTCCCGGTAGCGGCGGCTTTCCGCATAGGGGCCCTGGCTGAAGACCGCGTAGGTGATGTCACGGGAGTGGAGGTAGGACAGCTCCTGCACCTGGGTGGTGACCCAGGTGCAGCCCTCGCACTGCCCGGTGGCGTCGTGGCCGTCGTGCCACATGAAGTAGTAGGCGATGAGCTGCCTGCGTCCTTCGAACGCGTCGAGCAGGGTGACCGGCCCGTTCGGCCCGGTCAGTTCGAGGTCGGCGGCCACCTCGACCATGGGCAGCCGACGCCTGGCTGCGGCGATCGCGTCGCCTTCGCGGGTGTGCGCCTTCTCGCGCAGCCGCAGCTTGTCCAGTTCGGCCTGGAAGGCGGCCCGCTCGGCGACCGGTGGCAGCGCTGACGTGCGGCGGACGTCCCTCGCCGTGTTCGCCTGCTTCTCGGGTTGCCCGTGTGCTTCGTTCTCGGTCACGGTCGTCTCCCATCGTCGTACGCCAACTGCCGGCACCGGTCGTTGCGTGTCAGCCAGAGGCTTTCGGGGTTTTCGGGGTGTCGGGGCCGGGCTGTTCCGCCAGCTCCTTGATCTGCAGCAGGCGCGCATCCCAGGAGTGACCGATCCGGTCCAGTTCCCGTGCCAGAGCGCCGAGCCGGGCGCCGATGGCGAGGTGAACCACCTCGCGCCCTCGCTGCTCGGACTCCACCAGACCTACCTCGCGCAGCACCTCCAGGTGCTTGCCGATCGCCTGGCGGCTCACCGGCAGGACCTTGGCCAGCGCGGACGCCGACATCGGGCCCTCGCCGAGCCGGGTGAGTATCGCCCAGCGCATCGGGTCCCCAAGGGCGGCACACACGACGGGGAGGGAGGCGTTCACGAAGTCGCCGTCGGGGCCGAGGCGGACTTCTCGGCGAACACCTTCGCGGCGCCCAGCTCGATGGTCCAGCCCTCGTCGTTGCCCTCACGTTCCTTCAGCCACGCGGCCGCGTCGTCGGCGAGGCTGGAGAATCCGCTTTCGACGACGCGCAGCGTCACCCCTCCACCGGAGCGCTCGTCGATCCAGAACTCGACCAGTGTCGAGGGCGTCGACTCATCCCGGGACGGGGTGCCGATCCAGCGGAACGCGGCATAGCGCGGTTTGTCCAGGCTCACGGTACGGAACCGGAACTCGCCCAGTGTCGGATGGCGCAGCACGGCGACGTCGCCCTCGTGCCGCAGGTCGGGGTCGGCGTCGACCGTGCCGTCGTTGATGTACCAACCGGGACGGGCAATCAACTCCCATACGCGCTCCGCGGGGGCGTCGATGTCGATATGCCGGCTGATCCGGTCGAGCTCGGCGAGTTCGGCGTCGGTATGGGCTGTGTCGCTCATGGCTTGCTCCTCAGGGTTGCCGGGTGCGGACCTGCAACTCAAAGATTGCACATGTGGCGCCAACCTGCAACTGGTTGGTTGCAGGTGAATGTGTCGTGGCGAGTCGGCCTGGAACCTCATCGACCGGGGCATCGCCCGTTGAGGGCCCTACGCAGGCTCGGCGCTCCGTGCCCAGCGACGGTTCGTAGCATTCTCTCCTCGCGCCTTGTGCACAGTGGCACACGCCCCGTGGCGTTCCGCGCCCCTAGCCTCGCCGCAGCGGCGCGACAACGAGAACGATCGAGGGGCGAGGCCTGTGAACTGGCTGATCCACGACTACCGCGAGAGCGATCTCGCCGCGGTGGTCCACCTGATGGACACCACGGCCGATCTCGGCCAGGAATCCGTCTTCACCGTGGCGGAGTGCATCAGCGCCCTGACGTCCCGCCAGCCGGGCGTCGTCGCCGTGCACCAGGGCGTGCCCATCGGGATGGCCCTTGCCTGTGTGGCCGGAGAGCGGGCCTGGGTGATGCGCATCGCGATCGCCCCCGCCTGGCGCGGGCGTGGCCTGGCCAGCGCGCTCCTGGTCGAGCTTGAGCGCCGCCTGGTCGCCGCGAGGGTCGGCCGGATCGCCTACGTTCTGCCCGAAGAGGACCTGTTCGGCGAAGGACTTCTCAACGCGGGCTACACCCGCCGCCCGGCCGTCGCCTACTTCGAGAAGGTCGAGCCGGTGCACGGGCCCGCCGCCAGCCTTCTCGACGACCTCGGCGGCCGACTGCTGCCCGGTGACCTGTGGGCCAAGGTCGTCGGCATGGAACGCGAGAAGGACCTGATCGAACGGCGGCTCGTGCTGCCGCTCGCCGAACCGGAGCGCGCGGCGCGACACGGTGTGCGCCCGCCGCGGGCGGTGGGCCTCTTCGGTCCGCCGGGTACCGGCAAGACGACCTTCGCGCGCGCCATCGCCTCGCGGCTCGGCTGGCCGTTCGTGGAGATCCTTCCCTCGCGGCTGGCCGACGGGGGCAATCTGGCGGCGGCGCTGCGCTCGGCCTTCGCGGCGATCGCCGAGCTGGAACGCGTCCTGGTCTTCATCGACGAGGTCGAGGAGATCGCCCCGGTCCGCCAGGAACCGGCGCAGCCCGGCGGGATGCACGGGGTGACCAACGAACTCCTCAAGCTCATCCCGGGTTTCCGCGAGCGCGACGAGAGGCTCCTGATCTGTGCCACAAACTCGATCCGCTCCCTGGATCCTGCCTTCCTCCGGCCCGGCCGTTTCGACTACCTGATCCCGATCGGTACGCCGGACAAGGCAGCCCGCGCGGCGATCTGGTCGCGCTACACCGACGGCAGGCCAGAGGTGGACGTCGACGCGCTGGTGGCAGCGAGCGACCAGTTCACGCCCGCTGACATCGAGCACGCCGCCCGGATCGCCGCCCAGAACTCCTTCGAGCGCGATCTGGTCTCGGTCGGCGTCGTGGGTGGTGCCTCGGCTGGCGTCTCGGTCGGCGTCTCGGTCGGCGGGCAGGCGGCCGCCGCGGGGCCCCTGCCCGGCGCGAGCACGGCGGGCTACCTGGAGGCGATCGCCCAGTGCCGCCCTACGGTGACGCCCCAGATGATCGACCAATTCGAGTCCGACATCACCACGCACGCACGGTTCTGACCCGGCGCCCCGCTCCGGAGAGTGGCTATCGTCGTGCCATTTGTTGTCGTGCGTCGTCCACCCGCGGCGGGACTGCTTTTCGCTGCCGGACCCGGGCACCAGGTTCTCCACCTCGACACTTCAGCGGGCGGCCGCGCAGTACAGCTGCATGAAGGCACTCCCGCAGGGTGGGATGCGCGCGGTCATGGGGGATGCCCTCTATCGATCAGTTCATGACCGGAGCTACTTTGGTGGGAGAGGCGAGGAGGTCGGCGCTGCGACGGTGGTGGTGTGACCGCCTTGACTCTGTTCGGTCTCCGGGTCCGACACTGACGCCTGTTCGCGTTGCGGGCCCGGTGGGGCCGCATCGTCGACCCATGCGGCCCCAATCGCCCCTGTCCTCCGGCGTTGTAGCGGCGGCGACTTCCGCGAACCGCCGCTCGGAGGGCACCCGCGCGAGGAGATCAGGGGGAGCCTGGCTCCTTGCGCCTCGACGGCCGCCGTCGCTCGAATCGACGGCGGCCGTCCCCAGGTATCTGAGGTGCGAGTTCCCCGCGAAACGGCATTCATTCTGCCGTGCACTGACGCTGGCGCTCAAACCTGGTGCCCTGTGCCGGAGGCGTGACGATGCGTTACAACGCCCTGTTGAGCCCTGCATACTGTCGGCATGGCGACAGCGCGGCCCGATGCTGAGTCCGGTCCCTCCGGCGAGGAAGGCGACAATGCCGAGGACGCGCGTCGGCGTAGTGCGGCCGCCGACAGGCGGTCACGCGGGGCTGATGAGCGGGAAGGTGTCGCTGACGAGCGGGAACGCGGGGCTGACGAGCGGGAGGCCGCCGCCGACAGGCGGGAACGCAGTGCCGATGAGCGGGAGGCCGCCGCCGACAGACGCGAGAACGAGGCCGATGCGCGGGAGAAACGGGTGGACGTGTGGGCCCGTGGGATCGGGGAGGCGGTTGCCAGCCATCGAGAGCGCTCCTACGAGGCGATCGCCAGGGCGCGCGGGCTGTTGGACGCCAGCAGAGAACGACTCGATCGTCATGAGGCTTCGCTGGGTCGGGCCGATGCGCGCGATGCGCGGGAACAGGGAGCAGTCGAGCGAGAGACGGCAAGTTCTCAGGAGCGGCAGGCCAACGATGAGCGCGCGCCGCGGGAGATCCTGGAGAGGAGAGTGCGCCGTCTGCAGAAGCAGCTTGCAGAGCTGACGTCCGAGCTCGGCGCAGCTCAGAACGCGCTGGCCGTGGAATATGAACGCCTTGCCCCTGAGCATCCGCAGCAGGCCGCCGTGCTCTTGCGTCGCGCAGAGGAGGCCCGCGAGGGGGTTCCTCTGGACGCCGATCAGTCGGACACCGGCGAGAACACCACCTGACCGGTCGACGGACGAGGACACCAGCACCGGTCCTGCAACTCTTGGGAACGCGGCAGCGTCATCTGGTGGTGGCTGCGCAGGCCTGCTCAGTGGACGGATAAAGGTTCAGAACCTGGTCGGTGCCTGTGACCTCCAGCATGCGCAACATTTGTGCCGGCGCGGCGGCGATGCGCAGTGTGGTCGTCTGATGGATGCGCAGCAGCAGATTCAGGGCGGTGGAATCCGCGAAGCTCACCTCGCTGACGTCCAGGATGAGCACCGGGAGTGCGCTGGCCGCTCTCTCCATGGCCTCGCGCAGTGCAGGAACGGTATCCATGTCGAGGTCACCTCGCACGACGACAACCCAACTGCCTTCGCTCGTGTACTGCTCAACGATGCAGGTGGGGCGGCTGACGCTGTCAGGCATGGGGCAACTCCAGACGTGCGGGGACCAGGCACGCGCACATTATGGCTACCGCCGCCGCCCAATGTCTAATCTCGCGAACACAGATTTTTGAGACTCCTCCAGTGAGCTAATGATGGCCTGCGGGAAGAAGGAGGGTGTGGTCCCGATGGCGTGTTCCAGAGTGGCCAGGTGTCGCCTCCCGACTCCGGCACCGAACCGACCAGCTCCGGTCCGGCGGGCGGCGGTCCGCTTCGGTCCGTGCGATGGACGGTCCGCGCACCGTGCAGTAGACCCCTTGGGAAGGCACGTACCGACGACCGATACCCAAGGGAGGCCACATGCCTTCGATCACGGTTACGGAGTTCCGGGAGTTCGTCTTCGGCTGGATCAAGGAGAATGGCGCGCGGGCCGAGCGCGTGCAGCTCCTCGACTGGGGGTGGGAGTGGTGGCTGCAGGCCGAACTCGCGGGCAACCTGCGGGCGCGCAACTCGCTGTGGGACGTACGGCGCGAACAGTACGTCTTTGATGGCCAGCAGCGCAGTGACCTGCTGCTCAACGGCTCCAGTGCCGTTCCGGGCGAGCGGATCATCGTTGAACTGAAGACCCTGCGTGCCACCGAGTACAACAAGCCCGCCTTCGTCAAGGAGATCGAGGCGGACGTGGACAAGCTCCAGAACCACCTGAAGAAGACGCACATGGGTGCCCAATTGTTCGTCATGGCTTTCTACTTCGACGCCTACGCTCCCGTCCCCAACGGCTTCCAGCGCAAGGAAAACCTCCACACGGGCTTGGGGATCTGCTGGCGCGAGATGGTGACCCTCGACTGAGGAGTGACCCGGGACGCGGACGGGGTGGTCCGCGTCACCGCGTGCGTGCTGTCATTGAAACCGGGTTACGGAGCAGTGTTGGTCTTCATGGTCTTCATGGTCTTGTGGATCCAGCCGGTGTAGGCGGACGCATTGGTGTAGAGGCCGGGGCCCTGTGAGCAGGGCACATTGGGGGCTCCAGGCCCGGAGGTGACGCCGATCAGCTCCCAGCGTCCACCCCGGCCCTTCTGGATCTGTGGTCCGCCGGAGTCCCCGAAGCACGCCATGGCCCTGGGCACGGTACTGATCGTGCACAGCCGCGTCCGGTCGGCGTACCCGGGCGCGCACTCGGATATGGCGCCCCTGCGCGTGTTCAGCTCCTGCAGACGGTCGGGAAACGCGAACTCGGTGTCGACGGTCGTGCCAAAGCCCAGGATCCGGGTCGGCGTGCCGGGCTTCGAAGGCCGCTCGGCAATCTTGATGGGTTGGCCGGCGACCGGGCGGTCAAGGCGGATCAGCGCGATGTCGTTGGTGTTGGCGGCCTTGTTGTCGCCGTTCACGTAACCGGGGTGGACGAAGGCGCGGTCGATCTTGCGGACGGTGCCGCCGGATGTGCGGTGCTCGCTGCCCAGCCGCACGATGCCCTCCAACTGGAGGCCCTCACCCTCGACGCAGTGGGCCGCAGTCAGCACCCACTGCTTGTCGATCAGTGATGCCCCGCAGTTCCCGTCGAACAGACCGGCGTCGGGAGCCGACATCGGAACGGTCGCCATGAAGGGGTAGCTCTGACTGGAGTCCGATCCGTTGACGATGGCTGTGGCACTGCCGGTCATGAGGGCGGCGCAGGCCGCGGTGGCGAGAGCGCCGACGGCGGTGGCGCGGGCGGTACGACGGTGCGGCGGCTTGAAGCTGAACACAGAGGTTTCCCTTTTTCCTGGGTGGATCTGTACGTACTCAGCCTCGTCACGCGGGGCGCGTCGGACCATCCGGGCACCGGGCCGCTCGATGCTGGGGCCAGCCCCCCCTCTGTACTGGGGAAAGTCGCGGAACCGAGTGAGGTTGCCCGGTGTGGACGTCGTCAGCACCACGGATGGCGCCAGCGCGGGGGTGGCGGAACCGGCGGCCGGGTCGCTGTCGGCGGCGGCACATGGGAGGAGGCGGGTGAGGCAGGTTCCGGCGTCATGCCCAGAACTTCTCGCACCGCCCGGCCAGGAACGTCGTCCCGCGTGATGATCCTCCTCCGCTGCGCGGGGGAGCAAGGCGCCTGACGCCACCACTGGCCAAGCCCCCCCGCCAACTGCCCGACGTCTCAGCAAGTGCACAGGGATCGGCAAGGCGCAAATGCCCGGGAAAAATCAGTGGGCCACAGCTTTCCACGTTACGACGTGACCGGCCGGTCGGGCGTCGCGTCCGGCATCGTGCAGCTGGTCCTGGTCCTGGTCCTGGTCCTGGTCGGCTTCGGGCTCGGCGCCAACCTGGAGCGTCCACCGAATGCTGGCGGGCTCCCCTGGCCAGCGGCAAGCTCCTTCCCTTGGGGGCCGGTTGCGGTGTCGGAGCGTTTGGCGTGCTGCCAGGGCGCGGACGACTGTCAGTGTCCGTTGTTACGTTCAAGCCGTTCGCAAGCACTCGTGCAGAGGAGCATCACATTGGGATCTCAACTCAACCCGTGTCTCGCCTTCGACGGGGACGCGCGGCAGGCGATCGTGTTCTATCAGGATGTCCTCGGCGGCCAGCTGGACATGGGCACTTACGCCGAGTACGGGTCCGTGGACGTGCCGCACCCTGACAAGATCATGCATGCCACGCTCCGCACCCCAGACGGTTTCACGCTGATGGCGTGGGACGTTCGGGAAGACATGCCTCACACTCCCGGCAACAACGTTGCGGTCTTCCTCAACGGCGACGACGTCAGACTCCGCGGCTACTTCGAGAAGCTGTGCGCAGGCGGCACCGTGACGCTGCCCCTGGAGAAGCAATCCTGGGGTGATGAGGCCGGCTCGCTCATCGATCAGTTCGGGATCACCTGGATGGTCAACATCACTCAGCAGCCCAGTTAGATCAGGGGCAGCATCCATCCACGTCCGAGTCGGGGATCACGACAGGTCGCGGTCCTCGCATCGATAATCCCTCACTTGTCGTGGGAGTCGGCCGCACTGCGGAAGACGTACGCCTTCATCAGAGCTGCAACCGGGCCCGAGCCCAGACGGGCCGTCAACTCCTCGATCACGGTGGCCCGGACGGCCGGTCCGCCGCCACGCTCCTCGACGACCGCGCGCAGCGGCGTCCCGGCGAGGAAACCGGTGGCGACGTCGGCGGCCGACGCTGCCCGGCCCTCCAACGTCAGCTCCCGCTCTTCCTCGACGGCGAATCCGGCGAACGCCAGGTCATCGGTCACGACAGCGGGGTCGGCGTAGCCGTGGGGGACCGTCGGGAGGAACTGCGGCGGGTCATCCGGGAAGGCGCGCTCCAGCCCGGCCTGTAGCGCGGATCCGAAGGCGTGCGTGCCGAGTGGTCCCCAGGTGTTGAACAGGAACCGGCCGCCCGGAGCCAGCACTCGCCGGACTTCGGTAAAAGCCGCTACCCGGTCGGGGAGGAACATCACGCCGAACTGGCAGACCACCAGGTCGAAGGCGTCGTCCGGAAACGGCAACCGCTGCGCGTCGGCCTGGCGCCACACCGCGCCAGGGGAGCGGACCGACCCCAAGGTGACCATGGCCTCGTTGAGGTCGGTGGCCGTCACTTCGGCCGAGGGCGCAACCGCGAGCAGCGTGGACGTCAACGCGCCCGTACCCGCGGCCAGTTCGAGGACGCGCCGGGGGTGGAGTGCCGCGGCTCGGGCGGCGAGGTCCTCGGCGAAGGGCCGAAAGATCAGCGGCACGAGATAGTGGTCGTAGACCGCCGGCATGGACTCGGACCACCGCCGGTCGGCGTCGCTTCCTGTCACCTTCACAACGTAGCGCCGCCCGCCTCGAAATGCCCCCCAACGGTGCGGCAGTCGCGCTCAGTCTGTCGGTGTCGGTGTCGGTGTCGGTGTCGGTGTCGGTGTCGGTCTCGGCGTGGTGCAGGCGTCGGCGATGGCCCGCGTGTCCCAGTAGAACGGGCGGACCTCGGTGATCTGCCCATTCCTGACCGTGATCGCCTGCAGGATCGGAAAGCTGAGTTCACGGCCGGTCGCACGGGCGCGCGCACGGACCTGTGTGAGCACCACTGCGGTCTCGCCGGTGGCAAGAAACGTCTGCTCCACCATGTCGAAGGACTCCCAGACCTGCCCCATCGTGAGGAAGAACTGCGTCATGCCGTCGTGCCCTCGCCATGTGCCGCCATAGGGCAGAGCATCTGCCTGGTGCAGCTCGACGTCCGGTGCGAAGAAGGGGGCGAGCAGGTCGAACGAGGCCTCGCCAGGGCCTCCGGCAGCGAGGTACTTCGCCTCGGCCGCGTACATGCCGGTGAGGACTGCCAGTGAGGCCGTAGTGATTGACTGCGTCATGCCGCCAGCATGACCAGCCAAGACGGTGCTCGCTGGCGGCAATCAGACATCGTTGTGCGCTTCCTGCTCACCCGGCCCCCTCATTGGTCCGGTCAGCGCCCGGTGGTGCCCAGGTCGTCGCTGCGGCCGGCAGCCAGCCGGGACCATTGGGCGGAGGGGCGCCCGTCGGTGCGCCAGACGCCGCGGTTGCCGGCATCCCATGGCTGGGGCCAGCCGTCGGGTGAGTTCTCCCAGGTCTCCTGTCGTCCGTAGACGGTCCGGTCCATCAGTCCGTGGCTGGGTGACATGGCTTCGTAGCCACGGATGGTGGTCCAGTAGGTCTCAAACACCCGGTCGCCGTCGCGCAGGTAGCAGGAGAGCAGGAAGAACGGTCGGCCGGCCAGGAGCTCGTCGGCGCATTCGCGCACCGAGTACCAGGGCACCTCCCAGCCCATGAAGTCGCGGTAGTGCACGCTCTCGGCGTACGGGCCCTGACAGAAGGTGGCGTAGGTGATGTCGCGGGAGTGCAGGTAGGACAGTTCGCGGACTTGGCCGTTGAAGAACGTGCAGCCCTCGCACTGTTCGGCGGCGCTCTGTCCGTCGTGCCACATGTGGAAGTAGGCGATGAGCTGTCGGCGGCCCTCGAAGACCTCGAGCAGCGGCACCGGTCCCTCCGGACCGGTGAGCGAGATCGAGGGGTCGACCTCGACCATCGGCAGCCGCCTGCGGGCCGCCGCGATCGCGTCCCCTTCGCGGGTGTGTGCCTTCTCGCGGATACGCAGCTTGTCGATCTCTGCCTGCCAGGCGGTCCGTTCAACCTGCGCGGGCCGCGGCGGGGCTGTTTCGTCGCCGAGCGCACTGTTGGTCGCACTGGTGGTGGCGTCAAGCGTCATCGTCGTCTCCAGGTGTCCGTCGGGACGTGGGTGGATCAGCTCGTGCGGGGGACCTCGTGATCTGGGCGGTTACGGTCAGGTTGTGGTTGTGGCTGTGGGCGCAGTGCCCGCGGCGGCGACGGCGACGGCGGCGGCGTTGGGCAGCAGGGCCAGGAGCTGGTTGCTGTGGCCGGGCAGCTCGTTTTCTGCCAGCCCGGTGATCAGATTGCGCAGAGGCACCATCTGGTCGACCATGACCGTGTCGTTGGACAGGAGCAACGTGGGGACCAGGGTGTCGAGTTCGGCGTCGCTCAGCATCTCGCCCAAGGCGCAGAGGAGTTCTGCTTGTGTGCGGATGCGCTCCCGGAGGCCCGTATTGCCGCCGGCGTAGGTGATGGCGCGCTCGATGGTCCAGGTGTCTTGCGCGATGCGGTTCTCGAAAGTCGTGTGTGCGCCCGCGGAGATGGTGGCGGCGGTGGCGCTGGTGAGGGCGTTGACGATGGTGACATGCGCGAGGATCTGGTCGGCGTTCCATGCGCCGGGCGGCGGAGTCTGCCGGGTGGGGGAGTCGGCCACTGTGGCGGCGGCCTCCAACAGCGCTTCGTAGGCCCTGCGCAGGGGGTTGGTGTCCATGACCTTGCCCTTCTCGTACGGTAGTTGCTGCTGGGCGGGAGTAGGTGAGGTGGGATCTCGGGGGCTCTCCTCGCTGCCGCTGCCGCTGCCGTTGCCGGGACTGTGGCCAGGGGTTGGTGAGCGCGTCGGTGGCTGCAGCTGTTCCTGAGGGCCATGAAGGCTCGTACGCAGTGCTGCCAACCCTCACGAAGTGAAGCGACCGGCGATACGCGAGCAGAGACGGCGGTCCACTCGTCGTGCGAACAAGGCATGGCTGCTGAGAGGATCAGCCCGGAGCGAGTTCGGCCGCCCGTTCGGCGGCCTCCACGGCCTGGCGTGAGATCGGGAGCCCTTCGGTAAGGGTGGTCGCGGTGGCCTGCCCGCGCTCCGACATCACGTCCAGCAGCTGACGGCGGGCCGGGTCGGCCAGCGGGGCCAGGCACTGCTCCCACCCGGCCGTATGGTCGTTGATCACGTTGTGGCGGTTGTCGTCCGAGGTCGGCAGTGCGGATCGACCCTTTCCATGCGTATGGGGAACTCGCCGTGCTCGGAGTGCCGGGCCACCAGTGACTGGCCTTCCGCGGCCTTCGTGCCGCGGATGCTTTCGTCTGCCTCCACCTCCCTTGTGCAACTCAAAGGTTGCACAAGGGGCTGGCTTTGTGCAACCCCAGGGTTGCACCTCTGTTGCGCAGTACTCGGCGATCAAGACACATACGGCCGGTGCTCACGGCTCGGGCTGCGGGAGGCCAGGTGGAGGCCCGGGGGTAACCGCTGCGGCCGCCCTGGGCAATTCCAAATCCGGCCGCATGACCGCCCCGTCCGGCCGAGCGAGCGCTACGCTCGACGTCAAGCGGAATCACGATCCGTGAATCCACAGCCAGGAGGACGGCATGAGCGACCAGCCGTGGACCACCGAGGAAATCGCCGACCTCGACGAGACGATCACCGTTGCCCGAGAGTCCGGCAACGAGGAACTCGCCTCCTACTGGCAGGGCGTCCGCGACGGAAAGACACCCACGACCGACTGGGAGACACTGCGCGTCGACCTGTACGCCAAACACGGGATCGACGTCAGCGGCTCAGCGGTATAAGCAGGCGTCATGGCGCCCCAGCATCGCAGGGCCAGAGCCCGGATCGTCCTCGGCCCCACCGCGGTCCAGCAGGCAGCAGGCTTCAATCCAGCCGAAGAGATCGCCGTCGACCGGGCTCTTGCCGTGATCGCCGCCGATCCGACCGCCGGCACCATCCGCCCCAACATCGAACACGGTGGGCCGATGTGGGAGTTCCGAGCACCCGGCACCGCAGTGCGCATCGTCTACACCTTGACCATTGGGCGGACGATCATCACCGTCGCCTACTTTGAAGCATGAGGCAGCCGTGACCGACTGGACCCCACCACCGCCGGGCGACACCCGCGAGCAACTTCCCGACAGTATCCTCGCGTTGATCGACGTGTGCCCGTACACATCCACCGCATGCGAGACCGCGAAGGCTCTCACCGAGGCGACCTCGCTCCACCCCGAACACGCCGCGGAGCTCGCCGGCTGGTCAGACCGTATGCACGCCCGCTGCCGCCGCAATCACAAGTACACCGGCCGGCTCTGCGACTGCATCTGCCACTCGTGACGCCTGTGGCCGTGCGGGTGTAGTGACGGAGAATGCCGGCATGGCCCACCCCAGAATCCGCGTCGCCGCCTACGTGATCCGCGAGGGTGACGCTCCTGAGCTGTTGGTCTTCGACCACGTCAACGAGTCACAAGCCGGCACCCAGATTCCCGCCGGCGGTGTGCAACCGGGCGAGAACCTGGAAGAAGCCGTCCTCCGAGAGACGTTTGAGGAAACCGGCCTGCAGACCGTTAGTGTCGTCGGGCAGCTGACGGTCGAGGACAAGCCGCACCCAGAAACTGGGGACCCGCGCCGCACCACCTACTTTCACCTCGAGGCCCCCGCGGACACCCCCGACGCATGGGTCCACCGCGTACACGGCGCCGACAGCGACGCCGGCATGACCTTCGCCTGTCGCTTCCTGCCGCTCCCGCTGCAGCGCCCCTTGGCAGATGGTCAAGACGCGTGGCTGGACCGCATCAACAGTGACTGGCGTCGCGAGCCCTCGTAGACATCCCCGGTCAAGGGGCGAGCGGCAGTTCGGCGAGAACTTGCCAGCCGTCGGGCGAGAGCGCGACCACGTGCACGGTGGACACCTCAGTAGTAATCGGCAGACGGCCGGTGACGCGATGCGCGATGTCGGCGGCGGTATGGTCCGTCGCGTCCAAGGACACGGTGACATGGACCGGCGGGTCCTGCCCGAACTGGCCCCCGTAGGGAACCTGGTCGGGGTACGCCTCTCGAACGGCGGTGGCCAGCGAGCGTAGTTCGGGCACCGGGACACCGACGAATGCGCCGGCTCGCTCGGCCTCGGTCAGCCGCAGGGGAATCCGGCCACCGTCAGGCGCTGCCCGCACCAGTACGGCCCGCAACCGCTCCAGGTCACTGGGGCCGATCTCCTCGGCGGACAGCCACGGGTAGAGCAGCGTCGCGTGTGCGGGCACGCCTGGCCGCACCACCCGCGTTTCCACCCGGGCGGCCAGCGCCAAGAGCGGGTCGGCGTCCGGCAGCAGTACCAGTACCGCTGTCGTTCCCGGCATGGGCATCGCCGCCCTCACCCACCATCTGTATCGTGACCTGGCCGCAACGACGTGAGCCAGAGCGGTCCGCCTGCCGCCTGGTGGACAGCATGGTTGACCGGCCGCTGAGGAGCAGTGTCTCCGACGTGGCGGATGCCTGTCACCTGCGCAGAGGTCGGCCGGATAGTCCAAGGCCGGAGACCTCGGTCGAGAGGAGTCGTCCGACCTTGCGGGAGAGCGTGATGGCCAGGTAGCGGCCGGTGCGCGGAGTGGGGACGGCCATCGGCGGGTCGAGTGGCCGAAAGTGTCGCCAAGTACGGGCGCGTAACAGCTCAACTCCCGCCCTACGTCTATCAGTTGATGCTCCGCAGCTATCGCCGAATGGTATCGGTGCGGATGAGCCCCGTCGTCCCGATACTCGTTGCGACCGCAGGCCCGCACCCAACGGACCCCGGTCCCGGGACCTCAGGCGCCTCGCGCTCCGAAGGCTCCCGGACGCCCCGGCCCTCGAGGCCACCGGACATCCGAAAAGGGACTCACCCCCATGAACAGATCCCGTAACAGATCCCGCACCAGCCTGCTGGCCGTCCTCGGCGCCGCTGCCCTGGTCGGCTCGCTGGCCGCGCCCACGGCGTTCGCAGCGCCCGCCCCCGACGCGCTCAAGTCTGCCTCAACGAACACCACATCGTCGTACGCGGGTTCCGCGGAGGAGGCGTCCGCCAATCAGGAGTTCTTCGATGCCGTCATGAAGTCGGCGCTGAAGAAGCAGGCGGCGCAGCCGGGCATCCAGGTCGTCACCGTGCGCTACCGCACGACCCGCGCGCCGAGCTTCCGCAGCCAGATAGCGCAGAGCACGCAGATCTGGAACTCCTCGGTCAGCAACGTCAAGCTGCAGGAGTCCAGTTCGGGCGCCGACTTCGAGTACCGCGAGGGCAACGACTCGCGCGGCTCGTATGCCTCGACCGATGGGCGCGGGCACGGCTACATCTTCCTGGACTACCGGCAGAACCAGCAGTACAACTCCACGCGGGTGACCTCCCACGAGACGGGGCACGTGCTGGGTCTGCCCGACCACTACTCGGGCCCGTGCAGCGAGCTGATGTCGGGCGGTGGCCCCGGCACGTCCTGCACCAACGCCTACCCCAACGCGACAGAGCGCCAGCGGGTCAACAACCTGTGGGCCAGGGGGATCGCCACTCTCAAGTACAAGGGTGAGCTGACCAAGGTCCGCTGACCGGCACTACGCCACCGCAGGGCGCCCGGCCATCTACCGCAACTGGCCCCGTGCGCCCGCCCGGCCGCGTGCGGCGCACTCTCCTGCGAGGGTCAGCCCGACCTCGGGGAAGACGTCGCGTTGCCGCGGCCGGGTCGGGTGCGTGAGCTCGTTCGGACGGGCTCGCCGAATCCGTTGTTGGTCTCGTCGATGAGGATGTCGCGATGCGGCGAGAACCTGTCGGGGCGCTCGTAGGATGCCTGGGTGTCCAAGCCGATACGGATGAACCGCGGCGCCTTGCTTGCCGCGATGGCAGCGCTGACCCTCGTCGGTACCGCAATGATCATTACAGAACGCGCCTCTTCGGAACCGGGACCGGGACCGGAGCCGGGGCCCGCGCCCCCACGGGTGTATTCCTCCTGTCTTGCGGCCGACACCAAGCCGGTACCTGCGGACGACGACCCGTGCGACGGCCGCTGAAGGATGTTCAGCAGCAGGCTGGGGTCTGGTGTCTGGGGTGTGGAGTGCCGCTGACAGGTCCTGGCGGCGCAGATCGGGGCCACGCATCTCAGGCCGTGCGCGCAGCCGCTGACACCGTTGACACCGTTGACACCGCTGACACCGCTGAACCGGGGTGCGTGTGCTTGTACCGCACTGGTGTGGTCCCCACGTGGCGTGTGAAGTGTCGGTTCAAGTGGGCTTGGTCGTGAAATCCCACGGTTGTGGCCACGTCGGCGGCCCGGTGACCGTCGAGCAGGAGGCGTCGTGCCTGATCGATGCGTTTGCCGGTGAGGTAGCTGTGGGGCGGCAGGCCGTACGCCTGCTTGAAGCAGCGGATCAGGTGCGTGGGGTGGGCGTGCAGCATGGCGGCGGCCTCGCGCAGGGATATGCCGGTGGATATCCGTGAATCCAGCAGCGCCCGCAGCTCGGCGGCAAGCCGGTTGGCCTCACGCCCCGGTGTGCGGCGCTGGAGCGCGGCGAGGTGGAAGTGGAGCCGTTCGCGGATGAACGCGAGCCGGGATTCGGCTTCGAACCGGTCTCCGGGATGGGTGAGAGCAGCGTGCAGTTGGTCGATCCGATCTCGCAGCATCCCGTCGTTGACGACGGGAGCGTCCACCGCGCGGCCGGCCCATCGCTGTGGGAGTACGGAGTCGTCGAGGTAGAGGTTGCGTTTGCGGAAGCCCGTCGCGGTGACGGTCCGACCGTCGTGTGGGACGCCCGGTGGCAGCAGGAGGACGCTCGCGCTGCCGGTCGCTCCATGGCGGCGGCGGTCGAGTGCGAAGTCGACCGAGCCGTCGTCGAGGATCATCAGGTCCCACGTGTCGTGGGTGTGGGACGGATACGCGTGGTCGGTGAAGTGTGCGTGGAAGACCTCGGCGATTCCTGGGACTGACGGTTTCCAGGCGCTGATGCACGTGCGGGGGCGGTCACCGGTCATGCCAGGAACGTACAAGACCGAGGGAGTATGAGCACGGCAGGGTTGTGATGCCCCCGGGAGAGCTGACGCCTTCCCGATTGCCCAGCCCTGAGGAGAGATGCTCCATGTCGAGGTCTGCTGTTCCTGCTGCTGTCAACATCGCCGCCAAGCTGTCGCAGTTCAGCGAGCTGTGGTCGCAGAAGAAAGTGGCTGTCCTCAACGACTACGAGGTCAAGCTGGCCAAACTGAAAGGGGAGTTTGTCTGGCACACCCACGAGGACACCGACGAACTCTTCCTGGTCATCAGCGGACGCCTGACCATCCAGCTCAGGGATGGCGATGTGGTGCTGGAACCCGGTGAGTTGTTCGTGGTTCCCCGCGGCGTCGAGCACTGCCCGGTGGCGGACGAGGAGACCGCGATCCTGCTGCTCGAGCCGGCAGGGACGATCAACACCGGCGATGCAGGAGGGTCGATGACCAAGGCGGCCGAGAACCTCAACTGACACGGAGGTGTTGGTGTCGCTGACTCGGCGGGATGGGGTGATCGCGGGTTTTTTCGTCGTCGGCGAAGGGCCGTGTAGCCCAGGCTGGTTCGTGCCACATTGCAGCCATGACTACGACACCGGATGGACGCCCTGTCCCGCCCCCGCACGCTGGTGAGCGCGCCATGCTGGAAGCGTGGCTCGACTTTCACCGTGCCACTCTCGTCCTGAAGTGCTCAGGCCTCAAAGATGATCAATTACGGCTGGCTTCGGCTGCGCCGTCGTCGATGACGCTGCTGGGCCTCGTCCAGCACCTGGCTGTGGTGGAGCGAAACTGGTTCCAGCACGTGTTCGCAGGTCAGGACCTGCCCGCGGTCCTTGAGGAGAGCAACGTCGACGGTTTTGCACTCGTGGAAGACCGAGGACTCGAGGAAGCCATGGCGATCTGGCAGAAGGAGGTTGATCGGGGGCGTGAACTCATCGCTGCCGCCTCACTGGACGACGTCGGTCACCTGTCGGAGCAGGATGCCGGACATGTAGGTGATGCAGGGGTCTCGTTGCGCTGGATCATGATTCACATGATCGAGGAGTACGCACGCCACAATGGCCATGCCGACCTGATCCGAGAGCGCATCGACGGGTTCGCCGGGGCGTGAGGTACGGATGGGCGCCGGAGAAGGATGTGAGGGCAGCGGGTGCAAGCAGGCATTGCGGCGATACTCGGTGCAGCAATCGGCGCTGTAGGAGGCCTCGGGGGAGGCCTGCTCACCCTCAGCACCCAGCTGCGGACCGTCGATGCTCAGCACCGGGCGGAGGAGAAGCGTTGGGTCGCGGACTTGCGGCGCGAGACGTACACGAGCTTCGTCACGTGCGCAAAGCAACTGTCCAATGCCTGCTGGAAGGCGTCCGACCTGCTGCAGGGTGAAGGCGCTGTCGAGGACTGGGAAGGTGCCCGCAGCAGCGTGCACGACGCCTGGACACAGTTCAGCGCTGCGGCGGCTGCCGTGACGATAGCCGGCCCGCACTCCGTGGCTGTGGCCGCCGAAGACCTGCGCGAGGCGTTGAGACAGTGGGAGTTTTTCACCGGAGCCTGGATTCGCGCAGCCATCGCAGGCGGAACCGGGCGGCTCGAGGAGCATGACGCACGCTTCGTGGCGGCCTTCGAGGCGAAGAAGCCCTTGGAGGCGGCGTTCCAGATCGTCGCACGGAGGGCCTTGGACACCGAAACGTAAAGCGGGGCCCTGCCCGTGCCCCGGGCTGTTTCGGCCAGGGCACGAGCAGGACAATGACAGGGCACGGGCAGCTACGTGTCAGTCCCTGCGGTACTGCGCAGGTGACTTCTTCGTGTCCTTGTCTTCGTAGGACCCGCTCGTGCCGCGGTCCACGTGGAAGGTGGTCAGGGTGCTGACGGGGGAGTTCGGGTCACGCCGGTCGTCGATGACGCGCATGTGCGCGCTGAAGCGTCGAGGTGTCACCTCGTACACGTCGTAGCCGTACCGGTTGCCCTCGAAGTACTTCAGGTGCGGGTTGGCCTTGCCCATCAGTGGCCCGTTGGTGGCGTTCCAGTCGGGGGAGTAGGCGCCGGAGGTTATCGAGTGAGCGGTGAACTCGGTGCCGACGAGGGGGGATTGCGGTTCGTCGAAGTCGGTGCGGACGTCGTCGACGAAGGCGGAGTGCCAGTCGCCGGTGATGACGACCAGGTCCTCCAGACCGCTGTGGTGCACGTGCTCCAGGACTTCCTTGCGTTCGGCGAGGAAGCCGTCCCACTGGTCGGTGAACATGTACGAGCCGCCGGGACGGCCCCGAAGCTGGCTCAACATGATCGAATTGGCCCATATGTGCCAGGCGTCGGGGGCCCGGTCGATGGTCTTCTTCAGCCACGTCTTCTGCTCGGCACCCAGGATGGTGCCATCGGGCAGGTTCTGCGCCGAGCGGTAGGAGCGCAGGTCGAGGATGGCCAGTTCCAGCAGGTCGCCCCAGCGCCGTACCCGGTGGATCTCGGGGTCGGGCAGCGCTGAGCCGCCGAAGGAGTCGCGGTGGGGCAAGTGCTCGTACCAGGCCTGGTAGGCGGCCGCGCGGCGCCGCATGAACGGTGCGCCGCCACCAGTGCCGCTGTAGTCGTTGACGACCTCGTGATCGTCCCAGGTCAAGAACCATGGGTGGGCGGCGTGCGCCTCGCGCAGCGACTGATCGCCCTTGTACAGAGCGTGCCGTTTGCGGTAGTCGGCCAGGGTGAGGATCTCGGGGCCGTCATGGTCGCGCACGTGCTGCTCGGGTACGCCGCCGACCTGGCCGTGCTCGTAGATGTAGTCGCCCAGGTGGACGACGAAGTCGACCTTCTCGCGGGCGATGCCGCGGTGGGCCGCGTAGAAACCGTCGTGGAAGGCCTGGCAGTTGGCGGCCGCGAAGGTGACCTTGTCGATGCGTCCGCGCGGCGCCGTCTTCGTGCGCCCCACACGGGACGTCTTGCCCAGCGCCTTGAACGCGTACCAGTAGTGGCGGCCGGGGGCCAGGCCGTCCACCGGGACGTGCACGCTGTGGCCCAGCGTCGCCGAGGCGGGCGCCGTGCCCCGGGCGACGACGCGGCGCAGCCCGGCGTCCTTGGCCAGGACCCACTCGACCTCGACGACCTCGGGAAGCTGCTGTTCGGCGGCCAGTGGTTCGGGCGCGAGTCTGGTCCACAGCACCACGGAGTGCGGCTGCGGATCACCGGAGGCGACGCCGAGGGTGAAGGGCGCGGGATCGTACTGGGCGCCCAGGCTCTCGGCGGCCTCGCGGGCCTGTGCCGGGGTCAGACCAGGGGCGAGCGGCCAGGCGAGGTTGAGGGCACCGACGGCCGCGGCGGACTTGAGCAGGTCACGGCGGTTGACGGTCATCGACGGCCTCCGGTGGCGCTGAGGGTGAGGGAAAGGGCGTCTGCGTAGCCGTCGTTGGAGGTGCCGCTGCCGCTGCGCGTGAAGACGAGCAGGACGCGCGCCGAGCGGGCGGTGGGCGGCACGGCGGCTTCGGCCGTGCGCTCCAGGAGCCCCGTCTTGTTCTGCCGGTCGCCCGCGCTGACCGGGCCCAGGACGCTGAGGGCCAGGGGGGTGTTCTTGGCATCGCGGAATTCCACGGACAGGCGTGCGCCGTCCTCCTGTGAGGCAAATCCGCCGAGCCAGCCGGCCAGCATGTAGCGGACCTTGCCCGCGTCGACGGCGCGACGTCCGGTCGGACCGCTCCTGGGCAGGTCGATGTCCTGCATCAGCACGGTGCGCGGGCTGTTGCCGCCCGAATAGAAGCGGCTGCCGCGGCGGGCCGGGCCGGGGTCCGACGCGGTCGGGTAACCACCGCCAAGACTGTAGGCGATGAGCGCCGGGGCTCCCTGGGTGATGTTCCAGCCACGGACTTTCGAGACGGGGTCGGCGGTGCCGCCGACCCCGCTCTCCGCGTCGCCGTTGACGACGAGATTCACGCGCGCCTCCTTGATCGATGAGTTGAGCGCGGTCAGCCCACCATTCCCGCGTGAACCAGGAGAAGTATTCCGGCGAATTCTGTTACCACCGCTGCCTGACCGTGGCGGTCTGCCGTCGCTGCCATAGGGAGTCCCACCGTCTTCGGCGCCCGGCGCCCGGCGCCCGGCGCCCGGCGGGTGGTGCGCTATCGGCTTTATCGGTGCGGACCCGCTCGCTCGACTTCCGGATCGCTTCCGGGGCTGCCGGACTCGTGGTGGGGCGAGACACCGCTGACGATCCAGGCCCAACAGGCGGCAGGAGGCCTACGATCGGCAGACTGAAGCCGCGACCGGGCGCCAACACGGCGGCACCCCGTTCCCCGGCGGGACCCTCCACACGCCCGCCACGCAGCCAGGCGCCGCCCTCCATGACGGCCTCGCACGTGACCTCTACTTCGATTGAGCTCCAGCAGCCGGGGCCCGAGGGAACTCAACATCGCCTAGCGGCGAAGGAGAGTTGTAAGCCCAAGCCTTCGAAGCACGTTCCCTTGAACGAGAGGAGCCCCGATGACCGTCGAGCCAGGCGTCCGCACGGGGGCGGAGAGTGATGCCTCGGTGATTGCGCGGTCCCGGGACGACCCCGAGGCATTCGCCGCACTCTTCGATCGCTACGCGGAAGTGGTACACGGCTATCTGGCTCGCAGGCTCGGCGGCGAACCGGCCGACGACCTCATGGCGGAGACCTTCACCACTGCGTTCCAACAGCGGCACCGCTACGACCCCTCGCGAGCCACGGGCGATGGCGCCCGGCCCTGGCTGTTTGGCATAGCGACCAATCTCGTCGGCCGGCACCGGCGGGCCGAGGCCCGCCGCTTCAAGGCCCTGGCCCGCATCCCGGCTCCGGCCGATCACGAGGAGCCGCTGGCCGATCGTGCTGCGGCGCGGGTGGGGGCGCAGGCCGTGGGCCGCGAACTGGCAGCAGCGCTCGCCGCACTGCCCGCCCAGCATCGGGACGTGTTGCTGCTGGTGGCGTGGGGCGGTCTTGGCTACGAGGAGGTGGCCCAGGCCCTCGACGTACCCATCGGCACGGTCAGATCACGGCTGCACCGGGCCCGCGGCAAGCTGCGCGAAGCGCTGGGCGGATCCGATCCGACGACACTGCGAGAGGTATCCGACCATGACTGACGAACTGAAGCTCCTGCGGGACTGGGAAGCGGACGCCGCACCGCTCACCGAAGCGGCGCGGGCCACGGCCCGGCACCGACTGCTCAACACGATGGCGCGCACGCAGCGGCACACGGATGCCGCCCCCAGCCGCCGCCACGCACTGCGGCTTGCGACAGCTGCCGTGGCCGCCGTGGCGGTGACGGGAACAGCGGTAGCGCTCACCCAAGACGGCGTCGACGAGGGCGGTGGTCCCGACCGCGCCGATGGCCTGTCGGGCACGGCGACCCCGCCGATGGGCAATGTCAGTGCCGCAACGGTCCTGAACGGGGCTGCAGTGCACACGGGCAGGCACGAGAAGACCGCGGCGCCGCGTGATGACCAGTTCATCTACTCGAAGCGGATCATCAAAGAGACGGAACGCAAGACCGGTGAGGTCAAGTCCTACGAGGACGAGAACTGGGACTCCGTGGACGGCTCCAAGCGCTCCTTGACCATGGAGCTCGGCCGGGTGATCTGGGAGGAGCCGTTGCAGAAGGGTGAGGGCGTGTGGCCGCCTCGGGAATGGAGCAAACTGCAGAGGCTGCCCACCCGCCCCGAAAAGCTCATCCCGAAGATTGTCGGCGTCGGAACCTCCAGCAAGCCGTTGAGCGACTTCACCACACAGGACTGGTACGACGCCCACTTCATGCTCGGCGCGCTCCTGAAGTGGCCGGTACTGCCGCAAGGACTGCGTCCAGCAGCGTACGAGGCACTGGCCCTGGTGCCCGGGATCCAGGCGACCCCGGGGGTGAAGGACTCCGCCGGGCGCATCGGGGTGGGGATCTCCTATCCCGAGAGTCCGTTCGCGAGCGACAGTGCCCTCATCTTCGAACCGAAGTCCTACGAATTCCTGGGCTTCAGGGACGAGCGAACGTCGGCGTCCGGCGACAAGACGTACGACCAGGTGTCCCACGTAGTGGACTGGGCGATCGTCGACCGCTTGAAGCAGCGCCCCTGAAGCCGGCCCCGCTGCCCGCTGCCCTATGGGGGCAGGCCGTGTCAGAGCAGGTTCAGGATGGGCCGGTCGTGATGTCGAGGCACACGAAGGGGATATGGCGGCCGGCCTGCTGCTAGGAGCGGACGCTGCCGTCCAGGTCGAAGCCCATGAAGGTGCGCGCAGGTTCAGGTACCAGGCGGCGTTCGGACCGAATCCGGAGGCCAGGACCACGCTTCCCTTCTCGGCGTCGTACTCGACGACTTCCAGGACCACTTGCCGGTCAAGGCCGCTGGCCCGCCTGCGCATGCTCCCGGTAGCGCAGCAAGTTGCGTTGCCGGGTCCGTGCGGCTCCCACGTCAGCTTCCTACCCTGCCGATGTTGGTCACCAGGGGGCGCTTTTGCGCCACATCCCTACGATTGTTGTGCGGAAATATTTCGATGTGTGAAAGGTAGCGTCCTACTCCCATAGATTTTGTGGCTATTTGGCGGCTACATGTGGAAGGGCTAGTTCTGCCTCGCATGCTGGGGGACTTTGGGGGAACGCCCGGGCGCTGGTGGTGATGGTGTGTCAATTTGTGTGCCTCTCGTGGCCATTGGGGTCTGCGAGATGTGTCTTCCTGTGGGGGGAAGCCTTGATGCATCGCACCTTGGGTGCGCGCCTTTCGCGTGCCCGGAAGAGAACCAGCCTGGCCACGGCTGCAGTGGTGGCTTCTGGCGCCCTGGCCCTGTCTCTGCTGCCGGCCGCAGGCGTCGCCTCGGCCGCCGATGAGCCGGGATCGGCGTGGGGCAAGGACGCCCCGACGTTCACCATGCCGCCGGTGAAAGTGGGAACGAACGAGCCGGTGGAGCCGCAGGCCGAGCGCACGCCCTCCGATGAGCTGGCACGGTGGCGGGCGGAGCAGAAGAAGCGCGCTCAGGGCGGTGAGGAGGCCGGCAGATCGGGCCGTGCGGCGCCCAGTGACTACGTCCCCGAGGGGCAGGGTGATGTGCCCTGGCACAAGATCAGCAACTTCGCGATCACGGACGCGCTGACCGCCCGGGTCAACTACTCGACCGGCAACCTCATGCTGACCGCCACCGACTTCCAGATTGCCGGGGTGGGCCAGAACCTGAGCCTGTCGCGCACCTACAACTCCCTGGATGCCCCGTGGGGCAAGGTCTCCCAGCGGTGGTGGCAGCAGTACGAGCGCTACCTGCAGGTCCTGGACGGCGAGGTCGTCCTCTACGACGCCTCGGGCGACAGCCTGCGCTTCACCCAGAAGGCAGACGGTACCTACACCACGCCCAAGGGCTACTCGAAGGAACTGAAGAAGAACGCGGACGGCACCTACACGGTCACCAACTGGAAGTCCTCCTCCAAGGACACCTACAACGCTGATGGCACACTGACCAAGGTCACCGAGAAGAACAAGGGCACGATCACCGTCACCCAGCACGACGAGGGCGGCGAGCACAAGGGTTTCAAGCTGACCGAGACCCGCTCCGGCCGGTGGATCGACCTGGTCAAGACCGACGCCTCGCAGTGGCAGGCCAAGGACAACTCCGGCCGCACCGCCGTCTTCGACCTCGACCCGGCCGGCAACCTGCACAAGAGCACCAACGCCGAGGGCAAGACCACCACCTTCGACTACGACTCCTCCCGACGCCTGACAAAGATCACCACGGCGGAGAAGCGCGTCACCGTCTTCACCTACGACAGCGCCAACCGCGTCACCTCCATGCTCCGCGCCACCGAGTTCAACGGCTCTGGCCACACCGGCCCGACCTGGAGGTACGAGTACGACGCCACCACGCCCACCGCGGCGGGCACGACCAAGGTGACTGACCCCGAGGAGCACGCCACCCGGTACAAGCACGACGGTGACGGCCAGGTCGATGAGGTCACCGACGCCTTGGGGCACAAGCGCTCCACGAAGTACGACGCGAACCACAACGTGGATACGGCCACCGATGCGATGGGGTCAGGCACTACCCCCGGCAATGTGTCCGACTACGGGTTCAGCACTCGCAACAACCTGGAGAGCGCGGAGTCCCCGACGGGCGGGAAGTCACTCACCAGCTGGCAGACGATCGCCGGCGGCGACGTGCCCAAGGACTCCACCAACGCGGACGGCGAGAAGACCAAGTACGGCTACGACACGGCGGGCAACACGAAGTCGGTGGCTCAGGAGGGCACCGGCGGCGGCAGCGTCTCCTACACCTACAACCCCGCCACTCCCAACTGCGGTGGTTTCGAGGGCCAGCGGTGTGCGGCCGAGACGAAGATGTCCGCCTCCAAGACGGTGAAAACGTCCTTCACCTACGACGGCAAGGGCAACCTGACCAAGGTGAGCCCGCCGGGGCCGCTGGGCGAGAGCACCTACACCTACGACAGCCTGGGCCGCACCGAGACCCTGACCGACGGCCGGGGCATCAAGAAGGTCTTCACCTACGACCACCTGGACCGCATCAAGACGGTGTCGACGACCAACGACACGGTGCGCTACTTCTACGACGACGACGGCAACCTGCGTCAGCGCGACGACAACACCGGCACCGTCAAGTACCAGTTCGACCCGCTCCAGCGCGAGACGATCCGCACGCTGCAGGACGGCTCCCAGACCCTGCTCGCCTACACCCCGGCCGGCAACGTCGACTACTACCAGGACCCGGCCGGGAAGGTCGACTACACCTGGAACGACGTCAACAAGCTCAAGGAACTGAAAGACCCGCAGGGCCGGGTGACGTCGTACAAATACAACAACAACGACGTCCGCACCGAGACCGCCTACCCCGGCGGCACGGTGCAGAAGGTCGACGTCGACAAGTCGGGCCGCCCCGAGAAGATCAGGGCCACCTCCAGCAAGGGCACCCTGGTCGACCTCGCTTACACCTATGGATACGGGACGGACGCCAAGACCGACGGCGCCAAGATCCGCACCAGCACGGACGCCGTGGCAGGCACCAAGACGACCTACAGCTACGACGGTGCGGGCCGCTTCTCTTACGCCGCGGAGAACAAGGGCTCCACGCTGAACGAGTCCTGGCAGTACTGCTACGACCTGGCCGGCAACCTCACCAGCCAGGGCACCGCGAAGGGCTGCCCGCGCGGCACCACCTACACGATCAACGACGCGCAGCAGATCACCGCGAAGAACGGCTCGTCCACGAACTGGTCCTACGACAAGGAGGGTCACGAGACGGCGGCGGCGTCGACCCCGGAGGGGACCCGCACGGGCGAGAAGTGGTCGGATCACAGCCAGCTCACCTCACTGACCGTCGGTGGAAAGACCTACGCCGGCCAGTACGGCTCCACCGACCAGAGCGAGCGCATCAAGCTCGGCGACACCTACTTCCACAACGGTCCGATCGGCCTGTCGGCCAACTCAACTGCGGGCGTGGACACGGGCTTTAACCGGGAACCCGGGGGCACACTCAATTCCATGACCCGGGACGGCAAGGCCTACTACTACCTCACCGACGCCCTCGGCTCCGTCGTCGCCACGGCAGACGAGTCCGGCGCGAAGGTGAACTCGTACGGCTACAGCCCCCGCGGTGTCACCCGAGCGGCGAGCAGCGAAAAGGTCTCCCAGCCCTACCGGTTCGCCGGCGGCTACCAGGACCCGACCGGGCTGTACCACTTCGCGGCCCGCTACTACGACCCCAACATCGGCCGCTTCAACAGCCCCGACCCCTCCGGCCAAGAGAAGAATCCCTACCTGTACGCCGAAGGCGACCCCGTCAACCGCATCGATCCCAACGGATTGCTCTCGATTGGCGACGCGCTCGGTTATGCCGGTCAGGCAGTGGGGCTAGCAGCTGCCGTCACGGCACCTACCCTGGGCGTGGGGCTCGGCCTCGCAGCACTGAGCACTGGACTGGAAGTAGCCGGTGGAATCGCGAATGGCGATAGTCCCTCGAAAATCGCAGGCGGAGCCATGGTGAATCTCGTGGGCGCGAAGGTGGGACTCGGCGCGGACCTGCTCAAAGCCAGTAAGACGATGTCCCGTGGCGTCAATACCGCCTACTGGGGGCTCGGAGTCGTAGCGGGAAGGGTCATGTGAGAGAAGCGGGAGAGATATGACTGAGCTCAGTGCATTCATCTCGAACAGTACACCGATGATGATCATTGCGTTGCTGATCGGCGCGGTAGTCTTCATCCTGGTGACTGTACGGTCAAAGAAGAAAAAGTAGTCCGAGATGTTGGCAACCGGCCTTTAGGTGTCGGTTGCCAACATTTTGGATTGGTTGCGGCGATCGAGGTCAGTCCTCATTTGCTGGCTGTGCTGGTCGTTGTGCCTACGCTTCAACGCTGATCTGCAGTGGAGGGCTCTAAGCAGCCACGGGGCTGGTAGGGCCCGAATAGAAGGCCGCGCCCCGCAACCAGGGGGAGGGGAGAGGTCAATGATCCATGCTGGCGCAGGCATTACCGATAACCCGCCGGTGACGGTTGCCGTACTCGTGATCGGCTTCGCTATTGGGATCTTTGTCATAGTTCGAGGGCGAAACAAGTAAAGGATCTGGTATTGATGGCATGCCGGTCCGGAGGCTAGTGCCCCTGGACCGACGCTGCTCTGTAATCAGCCGGGCGGCGTGCGGGCCGTGAGACACCGCACCCCGCCTTCCCCGGAAAGAGGGGTCATCTTGGAAACGATCGCTGCGGGACGCTGGTACCCCGACGGCACTGGTGGTTTAGTTATTTTCCTCGTGGCTATGGCAGTGCTGGTAGCGATGATCTTCTACGGACGCCATCAGAAGAAGCGGGGCAAGCAATAAGACGACCGAGTTCTCGAGGGGTACATCCCACCCGGTAACGGGCTACATTTTCGCGTAGCCGCCGGCGGCTCGCCTTCGCCTCAGTCCGATTCACTCGAAGCGCAGGCGCAGCGACTCCCTTTCGGCTTCCTCGATCTGTTCAACCGTCAGGCCCGGCAGGTTCAGTTGGGCCAGCGTCACCTCGGCACTGGTCGGCTGGGCGTCGGCGGGTATCCACTTCTCCGGCTGCCACGCATGGGCGCGCATCAGCGATTTGGGGCAGTGGGGGTAGACCTGGTCGACGTGCACTACCAGCGCGGATACGGGCGGCTTACCGACCGGCGTGAGCTGCGCGAGCAACTCCGGGCGGGCCGAGACGCAGGCGCGGCCGTTGACGCGGAGTGTGGTCGGCCGGCCGGGGATGAGGAAGAGAAGGCCGACTTGTCCGGTCTGCAGCACGTTGTTCATGGTGTCGAGTCGCTTGTTGCCGGTCGCGTCGGGGATCACCAAGGTTGTCTCGTCCAGCACGGAGACGAAGCCGGCCGGGCCGCCGCGCGGCGTCACGTCTGCCTTGCCTTCGCCGTCGGCGCTGCCGATGAACACCAGGGACGAACAGCCGATCAGCGCGCGGGTCTGTGCGGTCAGGTGGTCGATCTCCTTGCGGAGCGCGTTCGGATTCGCCTGCGGGTAGAGCTCACGCAGCTGATCCGGGCTGGTCAGGGCATCGGCCCGGAGGGCGTCGAAGAGCGAACTGGTGGTCCCCGTGTCGGTCGTCATGCAACGACCCTAAAAGATGACCAAGGCCGCGCGAAGATCAATGGGCGATCTCGCCCGCGTTAACCGGTCGCCACGCCCCGGCGTGCAGCAGGAGGGGCGTGGTGGTGGCGAGGCGGGTCAGTGGCTCGTCATCGGACAACAGTGATCACCGGAAGTGGCTGCTGCCATTCACCTAGTTCCGCAACGAGAACCCGGCGCGCCAACTCCCGGGCCTGAGCCCAGCCGTTGTCGGTGGACAGGACACCCCTTGCCCACAGATCAGCGTCATCGCCCTCGTACATCCCGCTGAGGACCACGTCGATCTCACGCAGGTCCGCCATCACCTCACCGCTGAGTCGACCCTCCTCCACCAGGGCTTCGGCCATACGGAAGGCGTGATCGAAGTCCAGGGTGATCTCGTCTGTCGCCACGCCATGCTTGTCCAGCCAGTCCGCCTGGGTCTGGGCGTCGGCCGCCAACATGGTCAGCGAATCGATCAGCAGACGGCGGCGAAACGAAGCATCGGGACTCGGCACATCACGATCCTCGCATGCACTCGCATCTCACGAGGCAGGCGACCAACTAGTGCGGCAGGCCGCCCGCGGGAGTTGACCTCGGCGGGAGAGTGCCGAGTTCGTAACAGTCACCGCTCCCGAACGGCGTAGGTCACATGCGTCACCCTCGGGGAGCGCTCCGAGCGGACCTGTTCCAGGGCCACGCGGCCGGCGTCCACACCGTCGAACAGGCGGATTCCGGAGCCGAACAGCACGGGGGAGAGGGCAATCGAGAACTCGTCGATCAGGCCGGCATTGACGTACTCCAGGATCGTCGCGCCGCCGCCCGCGATGCGGACATCCCGGTCGCCGGCCGCTTCGCGGGCCTGGTCGAGGGCGGACTCGATGCCGTCGTTGACGAAGTGGAACGTGGTCCCGCCGGGCCGCTCCCAGGGATCACGCTTCTCGTGCGTCACGACGAAGACCGGCGTGTGAAACGGTGCCTCCTCCGGCCACATCTGCTCACCGGCGTCGAACATGTTCTTGCCCATCACGCTCGCGCCGGTGCGCTCGAAAGTCTTCCGCAGGATGTCGTTGTCACGCCCTTCCTCGCCGCCCTCGCCCAGATGCAGGTTCTCCCGGAAGAACCGCTGCGGGAAGACCCACTGCTGCAGCTCCATCCACTGCTGCCCCATCAACTCGGCGGAGGTCTCGGGTGCGATGAAACCGTCCAGCGACATCGACACGCTGAAGAACACCTTCCCGGCCATCAGCCCTCCGCTCCCTTGCGAACGTTCGAGGTGACGTAGGCAGCCAGGTTGCTCAGGGTCTGCTGGCCGGCCTCGATGGCGTGATACTTCTCGGCCGCCTCGTCGCGCGCCTCCTTGGTGGGGAACAGCGTGCGCATCTCGATCCGGGTCGCCGTGCCATCAGGCTCGAACGTCAGGACCGACTCGAAGGCGTTCGGGTCGTCGCGGGTCTCACCGTGAAGCAACGCGATCCGCTCCGGCGGGGTGAGCTCGGTCCAGGTGATCCACTCCTGGTAGTCCGTCCCGTCCGGTCCGTGCATCACGAAGTCCCACTCTCCGCCGACGCGGAACTCGAACGCTCGCGTGGTGGTGGTGAACCCCTCCGGTCCCCACCACCGCGACAGGTGCCGCTCCTCGGTGAACGCCTCGAAGACGAGCTCCCGTGGGGCGTCGATGCTCCGGGAGATGACGATCTCGCGGTCGGCTCTCGCCGACTGCGTCACCTGCCCCGGCGTTCCGTGTTCCGTGGTGCTCATCAGCTACTCCGCTTCCCTGGTCTGTTTCAGGTCCTGCACGTAGGCATCCAGCCGGTCGAAGCTCTCGTTCCAGAACTGTTCGAAACCGCCTGTCCACTCGTGAACGGGCCGCAGTCCGCTGGCGTCAAGGCCGTACAGGCGCTGCTTGCCCGCCTTGCGGTCACGCACCAGCCCGACCTCCCGGAGCACCCGCAGGTGTTTGGACGCCCCCGGCTGGGTCATCCCCAACTCCTGAGCCAGCTCGTTCACCGACCGCTCACCCGCCCGCAGCAGTGCCAGGATCTCCCGGCGCTGCGGCTCGGCGATCGCGTTGAAGACGTCCGATGTCGTCGCTGCTCGTGCCATGGATCCATCGTATGCCGATATGGGCATAGGTCAAGGAGGTGGTCCTCCGGGGTAGCGCTGCGAAGGCAGTCTGCGCACTGGCCCCTTGCGCTTTCGGGCGGGAAGGAATCGTGGCGCCGCAATGCGTTAGAGGGCGTCGAAGGGCCTGGCGATGAGGGTTTGCGCTTCGACGACCAGCAGCCCAGGCCGCGTGACGACGAAAACTCGATCGTTCCGGCCGCGCCATTCACGAAGTCTCAAGGAACTGCTGGCCCTCGTGATCGCTTCAACTCCTTGGTCGGCTTCGCGTCGCGGGTTTCTCGCGCGGCGCCCCATGGCGACGCGTATCAGCGGACCCACCATGATTCAGTTTCTCCGTACGGACGCCGCCCAACAGGGCAGACTGGTGGCCTGGGGGAGCACTGGCCCCCACGGGGGAGGGAAAGCTTTGTGGAACCTGCCGTTGTGACCGTTGCAGCAACCGCTGCGACCACGCTCGTCGCAGCCATGACCACCGACGCCTGGGGGCACGTCAAGCACGGCTGCGCCCGGCTGCTGCGCCTGGAGGGGGCGGCGCGGAGTGCGGAGGACACCGAGCAGGATTTGGAGCAGGCGCGTACGACGGTCCTCGCGGCCCGCGACTGTGGCGACGCGTCAAGGGAACGCGCCGTGCTCGACCTCCTGGCGGAACGGCTCGGGGCGGTCCTGGAGGCGAATGCGCAGCGTGCGGACGAAGTGGAGGACCTGCTGCGTCAGGTACTCGCCGGGAACCCGACCGCAGACCGCCAGATCCACGCACTCATGGAGGCGTTCAGGCAGCGCGGCAGCACCGTCTACAACCAGTGGGTGGACAACGGCGGTGGCGGCGCCCAGGGCCCGCAGGCCACGGTGACGGTGAACAACAACCGCGCACCCGGCACCCCCGACCCGTCGTGACGCAGAACCGGTACGAACAGCGGGTGGCGCCCGGCGCGGCGGGAGCCCAGGGGCCGTACGGGACGGCAACGGTCAACAACTACTTCGGTGCTCGCCTGCCCACGGTCGAGGAGTTACCCGCGCCGGTCGCTCCCGATGCGGCCTGGCTGATGGCTCAACCCAGCCGACTGCTCGACGCCCGCAGTCACGTCGTGCCCTTCACCGGCCGCGAGGGGGAGTTGGACCGGCTGCAGGAGTGGCGGGACGCCGGGGGCTCCCGGCTGTCCGTGCTGTTGCTGCATGCCCCCGGCGGGCAGGGCAAGACGCGGCTCGCCACCGAGTTCGCCGAACGCTCCCGGGCGCCGGAACGTCCGGCCGGGCAGCGGTGGCATGCCCTGCAGGCGGGGTTCCGTGGCCGAGCCAACGGCTTCTCCCTCGTCGACCCCGGGACCACTGCCTCGCCCGACGATGCCGCGGGGGTACTCCTCATCGTCGACTACGCAGACCGGTGGGTGCACAGCGAACTGGAACGCCTGCTGTCCGAGCCGGTGCTCCACCAGCAGCTCCCGGCCCGCGTACTCCTGGTCGGCCGGACCGCCAAGTGGTTCGCGGCGCTGCGCGCTTCGCTGGACGAACGCCGGGCTGACGTGAGTGACCTCCTCTTACCGGATCTGGCCACGGACCGGCTGCGCATGTTCACCGCTGCACGCGAGCGCTACGCCGCACCCGATCTGTACGGCTGCGACGACGCCGGAGCCATACAGCCGCCGGGCGCGCTGGAGCACCGTGAGTTCGGACTGACCCTGACCCTGCACATGGCGGCCCTGGCCGCCGTCGACGCCCACGCGCGCGGGGCACGGTCTCCGGACCGGCCGCACGAGTTGTCGGCCTACCTCCTGGACCGTGAACGCCTGGCGTGGCAGCGGCTCTCCGAGGCCGGGATTCACGGGCAGGACTTCCGCACCCGTCCGGCCACCATGGCCAAAGTGGTCTTCACGGCCGCTCTTACGGGGGCGGCCAGTCATCGCACCGGTACCAGGGCCCTGCGCACACTGGAGGTGCCGGGCGACCCGCAGGACCTTCTCGTGGACCACCGCTTCTGCTATCCGCCCGCAGACCGGGACCTGGTCCTGGAGCCGCTGTATCCCGACCGGCTCGCGGAGGACTTTCTCAGCTTGCTGACGCCGGGGCACGACATCACGGGCGACGACCCCGATCCATGGACCCTTGATGTTCCGGCCGCGTTGACGGAAGAGAGCATGCTCCGGTCCGTCGTGGCCCCCCGTACGGTCACCATGCTGGCCTCCGCCTCCGCACGCTGGGCACACATGGGCCGAAAGGTGCTGTATCCGCTGCTACGGGCCGATCCCGGCGTCGTGGTGGAGGCGGGCGGCCCCGCCCTGACGACGCTGGCTGAGATCGGCGGCTCGAATTTCTACGACGGCCGGCTCGACACCGACCTGCTGTCTGTCTTGGAAGCTGTCGAGACCCGGTTGCCGCAGGGGCGGCACGCCGACCTGGACGCCGGAATCCTGGCGATCGAGGAGATCCTGATCGCCGGGCGCCTTGCCGGCACCACCGATCCCGCCCGGCTCGCCCGGCTGCACAGCACGTTGGCCTGGCGCCGCGGCAACGCCGGCCGTCGGGACGAGGCACTCGCCGCCGCCCGGGAGGCCGAGAGGCTGGACCGGCAGGTGGCCGCGGTGGACCCACGCCACCGCCGCAGCCTGGCCATCTCCCTCACTGACCTGGGCAACCGGCTGTCCGATGTGGGCCTGGAGGAGGAGGCGCTCGCCGCCGCCAAGGAGTCCACTGCCATCAGCCGGGACCTGACCGGAACCGCGCAACAGGCCGACCGGGACGCTCTGGTGGCCTCGCTGATGAGTCTTGGCGCCAGGCTCAACGCCCACGACCGCCGCGAGGAGGCGCTGGCCGTCACCCAGGAGGCTGTGCCCCTGTGCCGCGCGCTCGCCGAGGAAGATCCGCATCGGCACCGGAGCAGCCTGGCAGGGGTACTGGGGAATCTCGGCGCGGGACTCTCCAGCGTGCGCCGCCACGAAGAAGCACTGCCCGTGATCCGGGAAGCCGTTGCCCTGCAGCGGCAGCTGGCCGAGGCCGACTCCGCCACGCACGGCCCCGAACTCGCTGCGGCCCTCATCAACCTGGGACACATAGCGTCCGTGGCGGGCCACGCAGAGGAGGGGCTGGCCGCGACGCGCGAGAGCGCCGACCTGTACCGCCCGCTCGCCGACGCCAACCCCGACGCGTTCCGGCCGGAGTTGACCAAGGCGCTGATCAACCTGGGGAACTGTCTGCGCGGCACGGCCACCGACGAGGAGGCCCTTGCCCCGGTAGAGGAAGCTGTGGCCATCCAGCAGCGGTTGGTCGAGCAGCATCCCGGAGCTCACCGGGCGGGTCTGGCACTGGCGTTGAGCGCGCTCGGCCACCAATTGGACGCGATGGGCCGTGCCGACCAGGCGCTGGTCGCAACGGAGGAGGCCGCCGCTCTCCATCGGCAGCTGGCCGAGGCGAACCCCACCATCACCTCTTCCGAGCAGGCACACGTACTGAACCATCTCGGCCGACGGCTGGCCGCCCAGGACCGCAGGGAACAGTCACTGGCCGCCACGCAGCAAGCCACCGAGTTGTACCAGCGCCTCGCCGAGGCACATTCGGCCACTGTCCTCCCCGACCTGGCCCGTTCGCTGCGCAACCTCGGCTGGTCCTTCACCTCCGTGGGGCGCATCGACGAGTCCGTGGCCGCATGCGAGCAGGCCGCGGACACCTACCGGATGGCGGGTGATCTGCGCCAGGCGGCCGAGGTCCTCAACGAGTTCGGCAATGCGCTGCTCGACATGGGTCGACTTCAGGAGTCAGCGGCCCTCAGCCAGCGGGCCGCTGTCCATTACGCCGACTCCGGCCACCGAGTCTCCGAGGCCGGGGCCCTGGTGAACCTGGGCCGGGCCCTTACCGAGGACGGGCGGATCGAGGAATCCATCGGCGTTCTCGAGCGGGCCGCGGCCCTCTTCCGGGAGACCGGGGCACTGTTCCTGGAAGCCGTGGTGCTGACCAATCTGAGCCAGGCTTGGACGAGCCGGGAAGAATTCGACCGGGCCGCGGAGGTGAGCGCCCGCGCGACGGCCGTCTTCGAGGAGGCCGGTGCCGGGCCTCAAGCACAACCGCTCCACAACCACGGCAACGCGCTCCTCTCCATGGGCCGCGCCGCAGAATCCATTCTCCCCAGCAGGCAGGCAGCGGAGACCTACCAAAACCAGGACGACCTCCGCCACGAGGCCGACTCCCGCCTCAACCTCGGCGACGCCTTGTCCCGGACCGAGCGGTACGACGAGGCCGCCACGGCCTACGAACGGGCCGCCGGCCTCTTCCGCGACACCGGCGACCACGTCCTGCAGGGGCGCGCACTCTTCCGGCTCGGGACCAACCTGATCCGGGCCCAGCGATACGAGGAGGCCGCGGCGGCCAGTGACCAGGCCGCGGCCGTCTTCCGCGCCACCGGCGACGGGCAGGGCGAGGCAGAGGCATTGACCAACGTCGCCGGTGCCCACAATCGGACCGGACACTGGGACGAGGCCCTCACCGCGGGGGCGCGGGCCGCGGCGTTCTTCCGCGAGACGGCCGACCCGAAGGGTGAGGCCGATGCGCTGGCCAACGTGCACGAGGCTCTGACCGGGGCAGGACGGTACGAGGAAGCCGTCGGCGTCGGTGAACGCTCTCTGGCCCGCTATCGCGAGGTCGGAGACCGCGCACGCGAGCGCGTCCTCCTGCACAGCCTCGCGATCAACCTTTTCGCCGTCCACCGCACCGCGGAGTCCGTCACCGCCTTTCAGCAGGAACTCGTGATCTGCCGCGAAACGGACGAACACCCTGATGAAGCGCCGGCGCTGCACGGCCTCGGCACCTCCCTCGTGGCCGCCGACCGCTTCGACGAAGCGGTGTCCGTCCTCGAACGTGCCGCGGTGCTCTACCGCGAGGCAGGTAACCACGCGGGTGAGGGCAAGGTCCTGGAGCGCCTCACGGCCGCGCTGCGTGGCCTGGGGCGAGGGGCCGACGCCGTACGGGCCCTGCGCGGGTCCGCCGCTGCCTCCCGGCGGGCCGGCAACCGTGCCGACGCGGCGCAGGCACTGGGCGAACTGGGCATCGCCCTCGGGGAGAGCGACGATCCCGAATCCCTGACAGCGCTGCACCGGGCCGCCGAACTCTACCGGGAACTTGGGAACAGCGGCCACGAGGCTCTGGCCCTGCTCCACTTGGGCACGATCCACGAGAGGTCCGGTCGCTCCGCGGAGGCCGTCCCCCTGTGCTCGCGAGCCGTGGCGCTGTACCGCGAGGCCGGTGACGGCCCCCGCGAGGCCAAGGCGCTGCGGGAACTCGGAGGGGCGCTGGGGTCGGCGGGGCGGTCGCAGGAGTGCATCGCCGCGTGGCGGCGTTCCGCCGCCCTCTGCCGGCAGGACGGCGACGCCGAGGGGGAAGCCCTGACGCTGTACGCCTTGGGCGGCGCCTGCCTGGACGTGGGTCTGTTTGAAGAGGCGGTCGCCGCGAATCAGCGGGCCGTCGAGGTTTTCCGGGCGGCGCAGGTCACCATGGCCGAGGCCAGCGCACTGCTCAACCTGAGCCGGGGCCTGCTGGAGCTGGAGCGCTGGGAAGAGGCCATCACCGCCTGCGGTCGAAGCGCTGTCCTGCACCGCGCGACGGGCGACCGCCCCCGCGAAGCGCAGGCCCTCTACGACCTTGGCAAGACGCTCCTGAGGGTGAACCGGCACAGTGAGGCGGTCCCCGCCTGCGAGGGGGCTGCCGCGGTGTACGAGGAGCTCGGTGACCGGAGGGCGGCAGCCTCAGCGCTGAACAACCTCTGTCTTGCGCTCCTGAAGACGAAGCACTTCGAGGAAGCCGTCGCGGCCGGCCGCCGGGCCGCCACCACCTGCGGGGCGGCCGGCGAGCGGAGCGCCGCGGTCCACATGCTGTTTCAGCTGGCCACCGGCTTGTTGGACGCAGGGCAGAAGCAGGTGGCCCTCCAGGTCCTGCGGCCGCTGCTCACGGCGTGTCAGCAGTCGGGGGATCGCTCGCGCGAAGCGCAGACGCTCCTCCTGCTCGGCGCCACGCTCGTCGATCTGGGCTCGTACGAGGAGGCCATCGGCATCACAGAGCAGGCGGCCGACCTGTACCGGGCGCTCGGCGACCTCAGCGGAGCGGAACTGACGTCGGAACACCGGCAGATCGCTTTGCGCGCCCTGGGCAGGGGCGGGGAGCGGCGGCGGCGCTGGCGCCGGTGACGGACGCCGACGTCGGTAGATCCTCGGGTCCGAGGCCCCGAGGGAGGGGCCGCATGTGTCCTCAGCCGAAGATGTCGTACGTCCGGCGGTAGATCGCGTCGGTGTGGCCGCGCACGTCTCGGAACACGTTCTCCAGGCGTCGGTACAGGTGGTGATGGGCCTGGGAGGGCAGGAAGATTTCGCCGGGACGGACCATCGCGTCGATCGCCTCGTCGAAGTCGGCGTACACGCCCAGGCCCACCGCCGCGCAGATCACCGCGCCGAGGCCGGCTGCGCTCGATGCCTCGGCGCGGCGGGCCGGGATGCCGTGGACGTCGGCCTGGATCTGCATCATGAGGTCGGAGCGTGAGCCGCCGCCCGAGACGATCACCTCGCCGTACTCGGTGGCGAGTTCCTTCGCCATCCGGGCCGCCGAGTCGTGGATCGTCATGGCGAGCGCTTCCAGGATGGAGCGGTAGATGTGGGAGCTGCCGTGACGTCCGTCGAAGCCGAGGATCGAGCCTTTGCGGAACGGGGCCTCGCCGGGCGCGAGCCAGTCCAGGATCGTCATCAGGCCGTCGGAGCCCGGTGGGACCTTCGCCGCCTCGGAGTTGAGGTGGTCCTCGACGCTCACTCCGGCTGCGCCGGCCCGGGCGACCGCTTCCTCGCCGAGCAGGTCGCGGTACCAGGTGACCGTCCACATTCCGCGGCGTACGCCGCCGGACTCGTAGAGGTACGAGTGCGGCAGGGATGCGTAGTTGGTCCAGAAGTCGGCGGCGTTCTTGACGTTGCGTGGGCCTGTCGTCATGCCCGCCACGTACGTGCCGAGTGAGACGAGGAGCGTGTCGGGGGAGCGCAGGCCGCAGCCGAGGGCCTCGACCGCCTTGTCGTTGGCGGTGGCCACCACCGGTACACCCGCAGGGATGCCGGTGTGCCGGGCCGCGGCTTCGGTGACCTCGCCGAGGATGTCGCCGGGCAGCACCAGGTCGAAGAGCATGGCGCGCGGGATGCCGGACTTGGCGAGCTCCGCGTCGTCGTCCGTCCACTGCCAGGTGTCGGAGTCCAGCGGCCAGATACCGGCGTAGTTGGCCGCGGTGTCGCGGAAGGCGGCGGTCATGCGGTGGCTGATGTAGCCGGAGGATGTCGTCACATACGCCGCGTCGGGGTTGGTGTGCGCGTAGGGCGTGCCGACCCGCTCGTCCATCCAGCTCATGACGGGCTGGGCGAGGGTGCCGTCCGCCTTGAGGACGGCACGGCAGAACCGGATGGTGCACAGGCCCACGCCCATGATGTCCGCAAGGTCACCGGTGAACCCCGCCATCGCCGCGCGGCTCGCCTCGCCGATCGACGTCCACAGGTCGTCGTCCGGGTGCTCCACGACGCCGGGGCGCGGGGTGTCGTAGGGGCGCAACGCGGAGCGTCCCTCGCTGACGGCGCGGCCGCGGTCGTCGAAGACGGTCACCTTGGACGACTGGGAGCCGTTGTCGATGCCGATGAAGTAGCGGGGACGGGTGCTGGACATGCCCACTCCGGGAGGATGGATGGAGGAATCTGCGGGGGAAACGGGAGGGGGCGGCGGCACCGGCCGGACGGGGGGTTGCGACCGGCGCCGCCGCGGAGGGGTGACTCAGGAGCCGATCGGGAAGATCGTGCCCTTGTTCATGATCCCGTTCGGGTCGAACGTCTCCTTGAGCTTGGCGAGGATCGCGTACGCGCTGCCGTGCTCCTGGGTCGTCCACGGGGCGCGGTACTTGCCGATGCCGTGGTGGTGGACCATCGAGCCGCCGACCTTGAGGGCCTCCTCGACGATGATCGCGTTGAGCGGGATGTGATACTTCTCGATCTCCTCGCGCGGCTCACAGTTGATCTTGTAGTCGTAGACGAAGTACAGGTTGGTGCCCGTCTGGTAGCTGTGCGAGGAGTGCGCGCCCAGCATGACCAGGTCGTCGGCGGCCGGGTACTCGCCCTGGATGCGGCCGATCACGTTCTCGTACAGCTCGACGGTGCGCGACCAGTCGACCGACACCTCGGTGGTGTAGCCGAGTTCGGCCTTGGCCAGCATGACCTGCTGTTCGGCCTCGATCTTGTCGACGCCCCAGTTGAGGTTGTCGAACCAGTTCTCGATGAGGGCCGGGTCGACCTTTTCGTGCGGGTACTGGTCGACGACGCGCCCGATCTCCTCGCTGGTGGCGCGCACGAGACCCTTGGGGCCCTCGGCGACGAAGACGACGACGACCTTGTCCTTGTAGAAGTGGGCGAAGTGCTGGCGGGCGTCCTCGGGAGAGTAGACGCGCACGACCGACGGCTTGAAGCCGTTGGTGACGACCTCGCGGATCACCTTGATGCCGGTGGCCATGTCGTCGACGAGGAAGCCGTGGAACTCGTTGTTCTCCGGCTGGTACTTGAAGATCTTGACGGTGACCTCGGTGATGTAGCACAGGGCGCCCTCGTTGCCGATGACGATGTGCCGGATGTCAGGGCCCGCCGCGCGGCGCGGCACGTTCTTGATGCGGGTGACCGAGCCGTCGGGGAAGACCGCCTCCAGGCCGACGACCATGTCCTCGATCGCTCCGTACAGGGTGGAGAACTGGCCGATGGAGCGGGTGGATACCAGACCGCCGTATTGGGCGAGCGGCTTGGACTGCGGGGAGTGGCCGGTCGTCAGGCCCTGCTCGCGCAGCTTGTCCTCCAGGACCTGAAGCGGTACGCCGCACTGGACCGTGACCTGCATGTTCTCGGCGTCGACCTTGATGATCTCGTCGAGGCCCGAGCCGTCGAGCACGATGGTGTCCTCGACCGCGGTCTCCAGGCCGCCCTCGGTGCCGGTGCGGCCGGTGCGCGCCACCACGTTGATCTTGTTCTCGTCGGCGAAGGCGAGGACCTTCGAGACGTCATCGGTGGAGCGGGCGTTGACGATCGCGGCCGGGATCGGGCCGTCGAAGATGCCGTGCACCGACTGGTACTTCTTGAATCGGTCGACGCTCGCGAGCTGGAGCTGCTCCTCGTCCGTGACGATCTGGTCGGCGGCGAGCAGGTCGGTGAGCCGGGCGCGGATGTCGTCGCGGGTGAGCTTGGAGAGCGACTGGGCCATGGTGATCTACCTCTTGGTGTGCGGTGTGGGGGGTGCGGGCGAACGGGGTGGGGGAGCGGTCGGGCTCAGCGGACCAGATAGCCTCCGTCGACCGGGAGCACGTGGCCGTTGACGTAGTCCGAGGCGCGGGAGGCGAGGAAGACCGTCGCTCCCATCAGGTCGGCGACGTCGCCCCAGCGGCCGGCCGGGATGTGGTCCAGGACGCGCTGGTTGGTCTCGGGGTTGGCCCGCGTCTCCTCGGTGATCTTCGTGGCGAAGTAGCCCGGGGCGATCGCGTTGACCTGGATGTTGTGCTGCGCGAGTTCGTCGCAGTACGCCTTGGTGAACCCGGCGATGCCGTGTTTGGTGGCGGCGTAGGCGGGTGACCACTGACCGCCGAGGAAGGAGAACATCGACGCGATGTTGATGATCTTGCCGGAGCGCTGCGGGACCATGAAGCGGATCGCCTCGTGGCTCAGCTCGAAGGGGGCCGTGAGGTTCACGCTGACCATCGGGTCCCACTGCGCGCGGCCGAACTCCTCGACATCGGCGATGTTGCAGATGCCCGCCGAGTTCACCACGATGTCGACCGACCCGAAGGCCTCCGCGCAGCCCTCGACGATCTGCTTGGGCACGCCCGGCTTGGTGAGGTCGGCCTCCAGGAACTCCATGCGGCGGCCCTCGGCCTCGATCAGCTTCTGCGTGGTGCCGTCGTCCGCGGCCATGGAGGGCACGAAGACATTGGCGCCGGCTTTGGCGAGCGCCAGCGAGAATGCCTGGCCGAGGCCGGTGTTGCCGCCGGTGACGATGGCGTTCTTGCCGTCGAGGGAGAAGAAGTCGCGGTTGAACTCGGTGATGTCCATGGGGAGTTCGCTCTTTCCGGTGCGGTACGTGGTGCGGTGGCGCGGGTCGGGTCGGGTGGTTCAGGCGGTCACGGGCACCGCCTCCGGGACGGGCCGCGGGGCGCCGGCGGCCAGTTCGCGGCGTCGGGTGCGGTCGGTGAGCGTGGTCAGTCCGACGCCGAGGAGCGCCATGGCGAGCAGGAAGAGGAAGAGGGTGGTGTAGCCGCCGCCGTGCTCGGGGACGGCGGGCGTCGCGGCCGGATCGCCGATCCACCAGGCGCTCAGGGTCGGCAGGAACGCGTCGGGCAGATACGCGATCCCGGACGCGAGGCCGATGACACCGCCCCGCTCGTTGGCCGGGACCTCGACCTCGCCGACCTGCGCCCAGTAGACGCCCCGGCTGGCGAACACCAGCAGGCACAGCGCGAACATCAGGGCCAGCGCCACCCACTTGAAGGCGGAGTCGCGCGGCAGCACCAGGAACGTCACGGCGACGGCCGCGCAGCCGATGAACATCCAGCGCAGGAAGCGGGGCGTGGACTTGGTGGCCTTGTCGACGACGACCCCGCCGGCCGGCCCGGCGACAAACTGGAAGACGTAGGTGCGCACGACGCCGATCACGCCGATGAGCGCGGCGGCCATGCCGTACTGGTGCTCCAGGAGCGGGGAGAAGTAGCCGAGTGTGGTGTAGAAGCAGTACATCAGCATGACCGTGCCGCCGATGAGCCACGTGTACTTGTTCCGCGCGGCCAGCCACAGCTGGCGCAGGGTGACGGTGCTCGAACCGAGGTCGGCGAGGCGCCGCTCGTCCCCCTTGACGAACAGCCACACGAGGACGGCGTAGACGAAGCACAGGATGCCGTAGATGCGGATCAGCCACAGCACGCCCGCCGCCTCGGCGACGCTCGCCGCGACGACGGCCGTCCCCACGAAGCCGACGATCGTCGACGTGACACCGCGCACGCCCTCAAGGAAACCGAACAGACGGCCCTGTTCCGAGGAATCACCCAGCATTCCGATGGCTTTCACCAGGGCGGCCCAGTACAGGCCCATCCCCATCACTGCCATCAGGATGTGCCCGGCCAGAATCCCCCAGTAACCCGGGACGGTCCCGAGGTAGAGGTCGGCGATGCCGGTACCGACCAGCGCGGTCACGATCAGGACCTTCGGCGAGAACTTGTCCGCGAACCAGCCGCCGAAGAAGTACATCACCATGGCGACGACGCCGAACACCGAGATGATGTTGGCGTACTGCTGCGCCGAGAGTTCGAGCGCCTTGGCCGTCGGCCCCAGGAAGACGAACCGGATGTACGCGACCTGATAGATGACTCCGCCCGTCATCGACAGGATCAGGAAACTGACCCACTTCTGGGACTTGGTCACGGCGCTCACCACCTCTTTGTGGAAATGCAGGGCAGGAAAGGTGCTCAGATGTGCGGGTGCAGGCAAAAGAGCACAAAAAAGAACAGCAACTCTCCCCTGTCGGGAAGGAGTTACTGTTCTCTGGTCTCTAGTAACTGCCCCGGAACAAGAGTCGACGACTCTTGTTCCGGAAGCCGATATGCGGTTGTGGTGTCAGCTTGGGGGCGGGCCTTTTCGGCCTGCCCGGCAAAAGTAAATCGAGGGTGTCGGCAGTGTCAACCCCCGATGTCACATCGCCCCGACCTGCACCGATGTGTCACATCGCCCAGACCTCGCGGTTGGACGAGGCGATGGCGCTCGCGCCCGCCTTCAGCGCGGCGAACACGTCGTCCCGGTCGCAGACGAGCCCGCCCGCGATGAGCGGCACGTCGATGTCCGCGACGACCCAGGAGATCACCCGTGGCATGCAGCCCGGCAGGATCTCCACGCAGTCGGCCTTCGACATGCGCAGCTGCGGGGCGAGATTGCGGTACGACATCGAGTCGATGAGGAAGAAGCGGTGCACCGCGTAGAGGCCAAGATCGCGGGCCGCGCGCAGCATGAACGCCTTGGAGCTGAGCACGCCGTCGGCGGCCGTGCGTTCCTTGATGTACCGGACCACGATCTCCTTGCCCGCGAAGCCCTCGAGCAGGTCCACGTTGACGAGCACGATCCGCCCGTCGTCCTTGAGTCGCTGCACGATCGCGGGCAGGTCGAGGACAGTGCCGTAGAGCAGGAAGACGATGCGGCAGTCCGATCGCAGGACGGCCTCCAAATCGTCGGCGTCCTTGACGCTGGCGACGACCGGGTGGTCCTCCAGGAGCGAGGGGAGCGGCGGGGTGTCCATGGGGATCTCCTGGAGTGCGGCGCGGTGACAAGCTCCCTCAGGAGCGACAAGCACCCTCAGGGTACGGCCGGGGGCGCTGCCGCCACGCGGGGCCCCGGCCCTCCGCCCGCCCTCCTCGACCCCGTCTACCGTTCGGCGCGCGCCGCGTGGGGGGATCCATGTCCGTGGTATCCGGCGCCAGGAAGTGCGAGATCACACCGCCGAGCGCGAGCAGCCCGGCCCCGACGAGCAGCACGAACTCCGGGCCGAAGCGCTCCAGGCCCATCGGCAGCAGGAACGTGCCGATCGCGGCACCGACCCGGCTCATCGCCGTCGAGAAGCCCACCCCGGTGGTGCGCAGCGCGGTCGGGAAGACCTCCAGGGGGTACGCGGCGGTCCGTGCGCTGGAGGCGGCCTCGAGGAAGATGAAAAACGGGGAGCCGCCCACCACGACCGCGGTGACGTCCGGGAAGAGCGCCACGACGGCCAGACCGAAGGCCCTGTCGTCGTCTAGGCACTGAACGGAGGCCCGAAGTCGGGCGTTCGCACCGGCCAGGGGTGCGGTCACAGCGTGCTGGACAGCCAGATGGTCGTGGCCGCAGTGGCAATGAGCCCGGTGTTGAGCGCGATGCGGCGGTCCTCCCCGGTCAGGTGCACGGCGATCGCACCGGCCTGCAGGAAGACGAAGCCGATGGCCGCGGCCGTCGCCAGCCAGGGCGCGATGCCGGTCAGCGGGGGTAGGACCAGGCCGATCGCGCCGAGTAGCTCGACCGTCCCCAGGGCCCTGATGACGGGCAAGGGCACGCGGTCGACCCAGGCCATCATCGGTCGGAGTTGACCGCGGCTGCGGAACACCTTCAGCGTGCCGGCGTAGAAGTAGAACGACGCGAGCAGGCCCGCGACGATCCAGTAGACGATGTTCATGGTTTCCGTTCATGGGCCGCCGGTTCGCGGCGACCTGTCGATTACGTCGACGTTCAGGAGTTCTCTGGACGTCAGGGCCCCGCGGCTGCAAGGAGTTCGACCTGGCCATTGCCATCTGGCCATTGCGATCTGGCCGTTGCGACCTGACCGTTGTGGCCCGGCCGTTCCCTCCGTCGATTTCAGGTGAAGTCGACGGCAGGCTCAGTCGCGTACCGGTGCATCGCGTCGATGTTTGCCTGGGGCGTCAGCGGCCGGCCGCCGGTGAGCACGTCCCGCAGGTCCCGGAAGTACTGCACGTACATGTCGGGGGTGAAGGTGCTGAGCATGACGGCGGGCTGATCCGTCCGATTGGCGAAGGTGTGGGGGGTGCCGGGCGGGACCATGACGAGCGTGCCCGTGGTGGCGTCGTACTCCTCGTCCCCGACGGTGAATCGCACGGTGCCGGAGAGGATGTAGAAGCCCTCGTCGTGTTGGGCATGGCGGTGCTGGGGCGGTCCCTGGGTGTGCGGGGCGAGGACGGACTCGGCTATCGCGAGGCGGTGCCCTGTGTGGCTGCCGTCCTCCAGGACGCGCATACGTGTGGGGCCCAGAACGATCGTCTCGCCGTCGCCGGGACCCACCACCGATACGGCGGGCTCGGCCTGCGGCTCACGGTGCTTCGCTTCTTCGGTCATGCTCACGAGTCCACCGCCAGGGCCCTGCCGGTGTCCAAGACCTGTCCCGCGAAGCCGATACCTGGTGGGTATCGTTGCAGCGTGGAGCTACGAACCCTGCGCTACTTCATCGCTGTCGCCGAGGAACTCCATTTCGGCCGGGCCGCCACCCGCCTGCACATGAGCCAGCCGCCACTGAGCCGGGCGATCAAGCAGTTGGAGGCCGAGGTCGGGGCTTTGCTCTTCGCCCGCTCGCCCACCGGCGTCACGCTCACTGCGGTGGGCGCGGTGTTGCTTGATGAGGCGCGGGCTCTGCTCGACCATGCCGATCGGGTCCGGGTACGCGTCAGCGCGGCGGCCGGCGTGGCGACCCTCACCGTCGGGATCCTGGGCGACGGCACGGACCCGGGAGTGGCCAGGCTTGCCGCTGCTTATCGGCGACGCCATCCCGGCGTCGACATCCGCATCCGCGACACCGACCTGACCGACCCGACGTGCGGGCTGCGCGCCGGTCTCGTCGACATCGCCTTGACCCGGGCGCCGTTCGACGAGTCCGCGCTGACGGTGCGTGCGCTGCGAAGCGATCCGGTGGGCGCAGTCCTGCGCGCCGACGATCCGCTGGCCCACCGCGACGAACTGCGGCTTGCCGAGCTGAGCGAGCGCCGTTGGTTCCAGTTTCCGCAGGGCACCGACCCCATCTGGCAGTCGTACTGGAACGGCGGCAGGCCGCGCGAGGGCCCCGTCGTGCGCGCCGTCCAAGAGTGCCTGCAGGCGGTGCTGTGGAGCGGCACAATCGGCCTGGCGCCGCTCGGACACGACCTGCCCGCGGAGTTGGCCGTGGTACCGCTGATCGACATGGCACCGAGCCGCGTGGTCGCGGTGTGGAACAAAGGTGACACCAACCCGCTGATCCGATCCTTCGTCGAGACCGCGACAGCCGCGTACCGCCACTGAGCGCCGGACCCCACCCCTCCCTGCTACCCCTGACCCATCCTGTTCCCCTGCGAGCTATCCTGCGCGCATGCGTGAGCAGTTCACCGGCTGGCCTGAGCAGGCCATGGACGTTTTGTTGCAGCTCCAGGGCGAGCCGTCCCAAGCGATTCGCGCGCGCTACCGTGCCGACCGCGAACGGCTGGTCCGGCAGCCGATGATCTCCCTGCTCAATGCTGTCGCGGACGCCGACGCTCGCTATGAGGACTTCTCCGTCTGGCACTACCGCACCGACTCCTGGTGGTGGCAGCACCAGGCCGCGGTGATCCGGCTCGGCCGCAAGATCGAGATCGGCCTTCGGTTCTCCTTGGACGGCCTGCGGATCCAGGGCGCCTGGTGGTACCCCGATCCCGGCCAGGTGGACGTGTTCCGCAAAGCGGTGGCCGCCGAGGGGAGCGGGCGCGAACTGTCCGCGATCGTCGACGACCTGGGTACGAGGGGTTACGACATCTCCGGGGACGTCATGAAACGGCCCCCGCGCGGCTATCCGACCGATCACCCCCGTACTGACCTGCTGCGCCACCGTTCTCTGATCGCCGCCCGGCCGCTGGGTTGCGAGGCGTGGCTGCACACCTCCGAGGCGGTCGACCGGGTCCTGTCGTCCGCCGCCGACCTGGACGCTCTGTTGATGTGGCTGGTCCGGCACGTGAAGCGCGTCGCCTGACGTCACGAGGGTGTGGTGCGGGGGCTGAGGAAGAACGCGCGGTCGGGGGCGATCGGTCAGGCGGCGTATACCGGCGCGAGGTCGATGTAGATGCGCCACTCCCGCGCCTTGTCGCCGCGGAAGGTGAGGATGTCGGCATTGGGCACCGTGACCTGCTTGCCGTCCTTCCTGGTGTAGGTGACCTCGGTCTGGACGATGATGGTGTCGCCCTCTTCCCAAGTGCGCAGCAGACGGTGCGACAGGCCCGCGATGGTGGCGAAGAAGTCGGCGACACCCTGCCGTACCGCTGGGCGCCCGATCAGCTCAGGGCTGTTGGCGAAGCGGAACACCACGTCCTTGGTGAGGTGGGCGACGAACTTGTCGGGGTCGAAGGTGTCGATGTCCCGGAAGATGCGGGCGACGTCACGGCGTCGCTCCGCCGCTCGGGCGTGGGGCACGGCGAGCCCTGCAGGGCCGTCGTCCTGCCCCCTGGTGCTGGTGTCGTTGCCGTGACGCGGTGTCGAGGGGTGGTCGCCAGTGCGGTCCACGGTGGTCTCCTCCGGCCGAGGGCTTGACTGCTTGCCCCAACCGCGCACGGTGCTCCGTGTGCGTTCGATGAGCGCAACTCCGCGTGCAGGCAGGGCAGTTGCACCAGCATCCCAAGAATGTCCCGACGGTGCGACCCGAACCCCGCCCGCACGGAGATTGCCCGAATGGGCGCCCGCGACCCGAACGCCGCCCGCGCGGAGATTGCCCGAATGGGCGCCCGCGATTCGAGCCGCGTTTCGCGTCTGTTGCTGCGCCCGCGACGACCCACAGCTCACCGAGGCCACCCTCCGCGCTCGCTTGGCCGGCGTGATCTGTGATCGAGGCGTTGCGCGCCGACACGTGAGCACCTGGTGATCGGACAGGGGCGGGGCGGACGTGGCGGGCCGCGGCGCGACCTGTCCCCCAGGAAACCTGGAGACCACACCTACTTGCCGTCATCTCCTGAACTCACCGCTTCAGCCCGTGATCGCCAACTCCTATTTCTGTCACGGATATTGACACCCTCCCTTCGGGAGTCCTACGTTCACCGCGCCTGAGAGCGCTCTCAGCAGACCGTCCGGTCAAGACTTCGAGGAGCTGCCTCCCATGCCCACCAACCGCCGCGCGTCCCGCGTGTGGCCACCCCTCAGACGCACCGTCGCCGGCCTCGCCTCGGCCGCGCTCGCCGCCACCGGCCTGGTCGCCCTCGCCGCCGCGCCCGCCTCCGCCGCCACCATCCCGGTCGGCGCCGGCAGTTACTCCGACACCCGCCCCGCAGGCACCGTCGGCCCCACCAACAACGTCGGCGGTGCCGTCACCCCCAAGGTCACCGCCGCCGCCAAGGACAAGCCCGTACCCACCAATGACTGGTGGTCCTCGCTCGCCTTCCAGCGATACCCGGACAACCCGTACTCCACCCCGATGTACGGCCACCCCCTCACCTACCAGGCTGCCTCAGGCGGCCTCGACGTCGGCTACCCGACATCGGCCGCGATCGTCGGCGACGGCCGCCAGTACGAGTACGCCCACAAGAGGGACCTCACCCTCGGGCTGACCGGCCTCAACTCGCCGGACACCAAAGCCGATTCCTGGTCCGACTGGACCGTCACCCCCTACTGGTCCGACGGCAGCCGCACCCTGCGCACCACCATCGGCCATGGCCTGCCCTTCGTCTACGCGACCGGCTCCGGCGGTGACGCCCGCGTCACCACCGCCAACGCGCCCACCGTCTTCTCCGACCAGGGCAACGTCATCGGCATCACCGTCGGCGGCCACCACTACGCGCTCTTCGCCCCCTCCGGCACCGACTGGAGCATCTCCGGCTCCACCCTCACCGCGCCCCTGACCTCGGCGAAGAACTACTTCTCCGTCGCCGTCCTCCCCTCGACCGGCGACCTCGCCACGTACAAGAAGTACGCGTACTCCTTCGTCACCGGCTCGAAGGTCTCCTGGTCGTCGACCGCGTCCGGCCAGACCAAGGCCACCTACGCCCTGGAGACCACCCCGAAGGAGGGCAGCGAGACCGGCACCCTCCAGGCGCTCTACCGCCACCAATGGCAGGCCACCGACTCCGCGCTGACCAACCTCACCTACGTCTCCCCGCGCGGCACGATGAAGGTCCGCGAGGGCACCTCCTTCACCACCACCCAAAAGGCTTCCCCGGTCCTGCCGACGCTGCCGTCGGTCTCCGCCGTCGACAAGGCCCGCCTCACCGGCTACCTCAACGATGTCGCGAACGCCTCCGACCCGTTCAACGGCGCCACCGACACGTACTGGACGGGCAAAGCGCTCGGTCGTCTCGCCCAACTGGTCCCGGTCGCCGACCAGATAGGCCAGACCGGCACCCGTGACAAGTTGATCGGCCTGCTCAAGGGCAAACTGCAGGCGTGGTTCACGGCAGGCGGCGGACACGAGTTCAGCTACGACAAGGACTGGCGGACGCTGATCGGCTACCCGGCCTCGTACGGCAGCGACGCCGAACTGAACGACCATCACTTCCACTACGGCTACTACATCTACGCCGCCGCCATCGTCGCCCAGTACGACCAGGCCTGGGCCGCCGACTCCGCCTGGGGAGGCATGGTCAAGACACTGATCCGCGACACCGCCAACCCCTCGCGCACCGACTCCGCCTACCCCTTCCTGCGTGGCTTCGACGTCTACGCCGGCCACAGCTGGGCCTCCGGCCACCAGGGCTTCGCCGCAGGCAACAACCAGGAGTCCTCCTCGGAGTCCACCCAGCTCAGCGCCGCGCTCGTCCTCTGGGGCTCTGCCACCGGCGACGCGTCACTTCGTGACCTCGGCTCCCATCTCCTGACCACCGAGTCCGAGGCGATCGCCCAGTACTGGTTCGACGCCGACGAGCAGGTCTTCCCCTCCGGCTTCGGCCACGACACGGTCGGCATGGTCTGGGGAAGCGGCGGCGCCTACTCCACCTGGTGGACCGCGAACCCCGAGGAGATCCACGGCATCAACGCCCTGCCCATCACCTCCGGCTCCTCCCTCCACCTGGCCGCCCACCCGGCCGCCATCAAGCGCAACCTCGCCGAGATGGAACGCGAGAACGGGGGACCGGCCGTCGAATGGCGGGACATCCTCTGGGAGTTCCAGTCCCTGGCCGATCCCGCCGCCGCAAAGTCCAAGTGGGACGCGGGCAACGGCTCCTACACCCCCGAAGCCGGCGAGTCCAAGGCCCATACCTACCACTGGCTCACCACCCTGGACGCCCTGGGCGCCCCCACCCCCTCGGTGACCGGCTCCATCCCCACCTCGGCCGTCTTCACCAAGGGCACCACCCGAACCTACGCCGCCCACAACTACACCTCATCGGCCGTCACCGTCACCTTCTCCGACGGAGGCAAGCTGAACGTCCCGGCCCGCTCCACGGCCACCGGCAACGGCACCGCCCCCGAGGAACCGGAGGAGCCCACCGATCCGCCCACAGGCAACACCTTCCGCCTCACCACCGGCGGCGCCCTGACCACCTCCACCTCCACCACCACCGGCTCCGACACCATCGCCTCCGCCAGTGGCGCCAACCACGACGGCAGCCCGAACCAGCCCCTCACCTACGTCATCAAGAACGTCAACGGCAAGGTGAAGTCCGGCAGTTCGACCAGTTTCCGACTCCAGGTCGACGCGGGAACGACCGTCGCCCTCGGACAGCAGGCCCGCATCTCCTACGACCTGACGGGCGACGGCACGTACGACCGCGTGGAGACCTACCAGTACTTCGCGAGCGACCCGGTCACCGGCTGGGAGGAGTACACCCAGGCCAAGGGCCTGAAGTCCACCACCGGCAGCCTCGGCGAGCTGAAGGGCGGCAGCGTCCGCCTGGAGGTCTGGAACGCCATCGGCAACGGCACGGCGAAGCTGAAGACGGGGGCCGCGGACACCGTGGTGGTCATTCCCTACGAGTGAGGAGTGCCGTGAAGGAACAGCCGCACCCTTAGCCGGCCGCAGGCCGCAGGCCGCCGGACCCGCGAGAGATTGCGGGTCCGGCGGCGATGTCACCCGGGCGGGCCCGCCGGGCCGCCTTCCGCGTCAAGGCGCGCCACCCGCCGGACGCCGGCTACCTGACGGTAGGACGTGTCGAGGAGTTCGGCCACCTCCTGCCAGCCCACCTCCTGGGGGAGCGTGGTGCCGCCGGCCGCGAGGTCGATGCCGATCCAGCCGGACGGAGCGAGGTAGGCAGGGACGAAGAAACGCTTGTCCCCGGTGAGGGCCGCACGGTCCGCGTCGTCTGGCAAGACGATCAGAGCTCGGTCGTAGCGGATACGGTCACCGGCGGTGCCCTTGGTCGAACCGCCGTACCAGGCGAAGTATTTGCCGGCCCGGAAGCCCGGCCGACCATGGGCGATCTGTTCCTCCGCATCCGGGAACGCGAGCGCCACCCTGCGCAGCCGCACCAGGTACGGGTCGTCGTCCTCGAACATCACAGCATGTGGCATAGCCCCAGATCCCGTCTTGATGCTTTTGCGACCTGTTCCAAGGTAGGCGTGTCCGGGCGGAGCCGGCCGAGAGACAGCGCACCGTAGGGCGTTTCAGGTGACGTGAGTCGCGCTCTCCGCGCGCCCATCGCTGGATGGCCCCTGTCTCCATGCAGGCTGAGCGTTCCCTAGAGGAGGAGTCTCATGTCTGTGTCTGTGACCGCCCGTACACCTCGCCGGATGTCGACTGCCCTCACCGCCGTGGGGGGCGGCGTCTGCGCCCTTGCGCTGGTCCTGTCCGGTACGGCGGATGCCGCACCCTCAGCACCCGAGCCCACCCACCCCGAAGACGATTTCGCCGGCTCGCAGATCTCCAAGCATGAGGCTGAGGCAACGACCAGGAGCGGCGGCGTTGGACTCACCGCCGCCGCGGGAACCGAGGGCGTGGACGTCAGCAGTCATCAGCGCAAGGTCGCATGGTCCACGTTGCGCAAGTCCGGGGTGAGATTCGCGTACATCAAGGCCACGGAGTCCAAGAGCTACAAGAACCCGTACTTCACCCAGCAGTACAACGGGGCATACAACGTCGGCATGATTCGGGGTGCCTACCACTTCGCCCTCCCCAACACCTCCAGCGGCGCGACCCAGGCCCGCTATTTCCTCGCTCACGGCGGTGGCTGGTCCAAGGACGGCAAGACACTTCCCGGTGCGCTGGACATGGAGTACAACCCCTACGGAGCCACCTGTTACGGACTGAGCAAGCAGGCCATGGTCAACTGGGTCAGGGATTTCTTCAACACCTATAAGGCCAGGACCGGCCGGGACGTCGTCATCTACACCTCGACCAACTGGTGGAAGAACTGCACCGGCAACTACGCCGGGTTCGGCAAGACAAATCCGCTGTGGGTGCCGCGCTACGGTTCATCGGTCGGAGCCCTGCCCGGGGGCTGGAAGTACCAGACCATCTGGCAGTACACGTCAAAGGGACCGACGGTCGGCGACCACGACCGGTTCAACGGGGGCCTGGACCGCGTACAAGCGCTGGCGAACGGCTGACCTACGGTCTCCTCTCAGGCGCATGAACCGGCTCCGCGCCCTGGGACGGCAGCCAGGTGTCGATGACCTCGGCGACCAGGTCGGCGCCGCGGCTGTTCTGGTGGATGTGGTCGGTCGTGAGCATGAGACCCCGGCGCCGCGAGACCGTGTCGAGGCTGCGGCGCAGCACGGCGTGCCGGACGAAGGCGCCGACGCCCGCTGCAAGCGTCGGCTCCCGGTACGGGATCGGCGGTGGGTCCGCCTGGCGTAGTTCCTCCATCTGGCGTTCGTGGAGCGGGAGATAGGTCGCCTTGTTGCTGGCGGCGACCTCGGCTATCAGCCGGCTGTACGCCTGTGAAGCCAGCGCCGCCGCCCCGTCGAGCTGTTGTCCCAGGACCGGGAGCGACAGCAGCCCGATCGTCGCGTCGGTCTCCGTGCGCAGCCTTTCGACCACGGCTCCCAGGCACTGCTGGAACCAGCCGGTCGACGGGCGCTCGGGGAGCCGCTTGCGCTTCATGGCCTGCTCGACGGGATAGCCGGCGAGGCTCGCTCGGGCATCGTTGGTCCCGATCAACACGGTGATCACGTCGGGCGGGTCCGCGACGACGGCATCGAGGCGCCGCAGCAGGTTGTAGGCGAAGTCGCCGTTGGCGCCGAAGCGGACGAGCCGCATGGCGCCAGGAGGGTGGCGTTGGCTGAGTAGGTCCAGGTAGTCGACGCTGAGCTGCGCACGGGTGAGGCTGTCGCCGAGGCACGCGACGCGGGTCGTCACGGCGCTTGCGGGCCGGGCGTGCCGACGTGCTCGGTGGGGCGGACGTCGACGCGGGGACGGTGATCGGTGCCGAGGCCGGCGGTGATGGTCAGGATGGTCGACGGCCCCGTCATGTCGACCGCGTGCCATGTTCCGGCCGGGTTGACGGTGGCTTCGCCCGGCCCGAGCACAACCTGCTCGTGCACACCGTCCACGTCGCGGGTGACGGTGACCGATCCGCTGAGGCAGACGATCACCTCGTCGCCGGCGGGGTGGCGCTCCCACTCCTCACCGCGGCCGTCACCGTCGAAGATCGTCACGATCCGGCCCTCGGCGCCGTCGGCTGCGACCGCGGCGCTGTATGCCTGGAGCACTTGCGGCTCCCAGGCGAAGCCCTCGATGGGTTTCGCTCGCGATCCCAGACCCAGGTGCACGGGAGTGTTGCGCAGGTCGATGGCGTTGCGTTCGTCGTTGAGGAGTCTCATGCCGACGATCGTCACAGGACGGCGCTCGGGTGGTCTTGAAGAAAAGGGAACGGAATGAAAGTGGGCGCAACGGGCGCTTGGTCGGCGTCTATGCGGTGCCGAGGAGGAGTTCACCGCGACGCCAGACTGTTGGTGATCGGCCTGTGAACTCGCGCCAGTCCCGGACGAGATGGGCCTGGTCGGCGTAGCCGCAGACGCTCGCCAGCTCGGCCCAAGCGAGCGGGTCGGGCGCCGTCGCCAGTTCGTGGGCGTGCTCGAAGCGCAGAACGCGGGCGAATGTCTTGGGCGACAGGCCCACCTCACCGCGAAACCGGTCGGTGAGGTAGCGGCGGCTCCACCCCAGTTCCGCGGCGACTGCCCCCACCGGGAGGCGGCCCCGCGCGGCGACGAGACGGCGCCATCCCTCGGCCACCTCGGGGCGAACCCGGGGTACGCCGTCGCCGCCTGCGCCGCGGGCCACGGCGCGCAGGAACACCTCATCCAGCACGGCGAACCGCGCGGCCCAGCTCCTCGCGGCTCGAAGCCGGTCGACCAGCTCAAGGCCGAGCGCTCCAAAAAGCTCCTCAAGAGGGACCAGCTGATGGGCGAGCGCGGCGGCTGGCATGCCGTAGATGGCCCGAGCCCCCAGCGGTGTCAGCGACACCTGCACGCCGTGCTGGCGTCCGTCGTGGTGGATCGCGACGGAGCGGCACATCAGACCGCCGGCCAGGCTGTCGAAACGGGTGAGGGGTGACCCGTCGTCGACGCCCGCCGCCACCTCCAGAGGGTCGGACAAGCTGACCACCGTAGTGAGCATGTGTCCGGGCGGCCCGCAGTGCACCCCCACCGGGAAGCCGCGAAGGTCGAAACCAATGTACGAGCCGACGTACCGCCGCAAGGCGGGCGCCGGAGGTGCAGCGATCCTGGTAGCCGAAGGGTCCTCCACCCTGCTCAGTGTACGAACCGGCCCGCCCGGCGGGACCATCACCCGAGCAGGGGCCGGTCGGCGGAGAAGGTCTCGCTGGAGTGGGTGGTGGCGCGCGCCCTACCCGTAGCGGACCCTCAGTGCCACAGTGCGGGTATGAATTCTCCGATCATGGCTGGGACTTCGCAGGCTTGGGCGGCACTGGGTGCCGATTCTGCGCTGCTTGACCGGGTGTCCTACGGCGGTGCGTCCGGAGGGCTGCCTGCGCGGCTGCCCGTCATGGAGCTGGCTCGGGCCACCGTGGCGGTGTGCTCGCTCGCGGCTGCCGAGCTTGCTTCCCTGCGAACTGGGCGCCCCGTGCCCCGTGTGCGGGTCGATGACGAGGCGGTCGCGACAGCGTTCCTCAGCGACCGGTTGGTGCGGGTCGACGGCAAGGCGTGGTCGACCTTCTCGCCGCTGTCCCGCTTCTGGCGGGCAGCCGACGGATGGGTCCGTACGCACGCCAACTACCCGCACCACCGGGCCCGATTGCTCGCCGCTCTCGGGGTGCCGGGGGACATCGGCGAGGAGGCGGTGGACGCGGTGGCCCGGGCGATCGCAGGGCTTACCGCGTGCGAGGTGGAGGAGAGCGTGTACGCGAGCGGTGGTCTGGCCGTCGCGGCACGCGGCCCCCAGGACTGGGCCAGGAGTGAGCAGGGGTCCCTGGTTGCGAAGCAGCCGTTGCTGACGACGGCGCGCCTCGATGAAGCCACCGAGCGGGTGCTCGGTGATGCCGCACTGCCGTGCGCGGGGCTGCGTGTCCTGGATCTGACCCGCGTACTGGCCGGACCGGTCGCCACCCGAACGCTGGCGCTGCTCGGCGCCGACGTGCTGCGGATCGACGCCCCACAACTGCCGGAAAGCCAGGAAGCCCACAACGACACCGGGATGGGAAAACGCTCGGCCACCCTGGACCTGGCACAGGCCGCCGACCGTAAACGCTTCGGCGACTTGCTCGATGCGGCAGACGTAGTGGTCACCGGCTACCGGCCGGGAGCGCTGGATCGGTTCGGGCTGACGCCTGAAGCGCTCGCCGAGCGCCGTCCGGGGCTCGTGATCGCCCAGCTCTCCGCGTGGGGCCGCTACGGGCCGTGGCACGAGCGGCGCGGCTTCGACAGTCTGGTCCAGGTGGCCACCGGAATCGCCGAGTTGGAGGGTTCGCCGGACTCGCCGGGTGTGCTGCCCGCCCAGGCGCTCGACCACGGCACCGGCTATCTGCTCGCGGCCGGGGTGCTGCGCGCGCTCACCGAGCAACACCGAACGGGCGGAACCCGTCTGGTCCGCCTGGCGCTGACGCAGACCGCGCACTGGTTGGTCCACGACCTGGCACACGCTCCGGGCGAGGACGAGGGCTTCGACGCCGGGCACCGGCTGACCGAGACCGACAGCCCCATGGGCCGCCTGCGGCACGCGCTGCCGCCCGTCTCGTACGAGGGGGGCCCGGCGAACTGGGCGCGCCCGCCGGGCCTGTGGGGGACAGACGCCCCGGTCTGGTGTGGCGCCTGACCGACGTGGATGAGGGAGGACAACCGGTGGAGCGTTACAGGGAGCCGGGGAAATTGGTGCGGGACCGGATTCCGCAGATCATTCGCGAAGCCGGTGCGGAGCCTGTCATTTACACCGCGGATGCGGAGGAGTACCGAAGCCGACTGCGAGACAAGCTCGGCGAGGAGGTCGCCGAGTTCCTGGGCGCCGACGAGGCCGCGGCGCCGGAAGAGCTCGCGGACGTGCTGGAGGTCGTGTACGCCCTTGCCGAGGATCTGGGGATCACCAAGGACCAGCTGGAGAAGATCCGTGAGGCCAAGGCGAAGGAGCGCGGTGGCTTCGCCGAGCGCGTCGTCTGGAGCGGGAACCGCTGACCGTCTAGCCAGCTAAAGTCAGACGCACTCGGAGTAAAATTTTTTGAGACAGAACTCAAAGTCTCGTGTAGCGTCCCTGTCATGTCCGAGACCGAAGAGTCCGATGTCACGCTGGGGGACCGCCTCCGGCGTCGTCGGAAAGCTCTCCAGCTGACGCTGCAGCAGGTTTCCGAAGCCACCGGCATCACGGTCGGCTATCTGTCGCAGCTTGAGCGCGGGCGCGCCAACGGAAGTGTCAGCACCCTGCAGAAGATTTGCGGTGTGCTGAAGCTCAACGTCGGTGATCTCTTCGCGTCCAGCAGTACGCCGACACGTCCGGTGCTGCGTTTCGCCGACGCCACCAGCAGGCAGTTCGGCAACAAGGCGTCGAAGGTCAAGCTGACCCCGGCGCACTTCGATCACCTCGAAGTGCTTCTCGGTACCTTCGAGCCCGGCGGCGACACCGGCACGGACCAGTACACCCACGGAGCTTCCGAAGAGCTCCTGGTGGTGCTGGAAGGCCAGGTCGAATTACAGGTCGGCGCCACCACCCACGTCCTCGGCCCGCTCGATTCGGTGAGCTACAACAGTGGTCACCCCCACAAGGTCAGCGAACGTACGGGCAGACACTCCGCCAAGGTCATGTGGGCCATGGCACCCCCCACTTACTGACCGCACGCACACCCCATGTCACGCCGGCGTGGCCCTGAGCCGCACCGTTCGCGCGCGTCCCGCCCGGGCGTTTGAGCCCGGCCGTCCCTGCGATCCGGCTCGGCGCTGCCAGGCCCCACCCGCTTGTGCCCGCCAACACCGGGCGGACGAACCCCCGTCCGGCACATCGACACGTCGACACGTCGGCATGTCGGCGCACCCGCACACCCTGGCGACGTAGCACTCGGCAATAGCCCGCGCTCACCTCTCGAGACACCCTGGGAGTCGTTTTGTCTGTTACGTCCCCGCAGCGTGCCCAAAACGCGAGATCCGAACTCCGAGGCGTCGGGGGAATGGCGTTCGCTGAACTCTGGGAACGCTTCTCCTTCTACGGCCTGCAGAGCATCCTCGCCTTCTACCTCCTCGATGCCTTGAGCGAGGGAGGGCTCGCGCTTCCTGCCGCCGCGGCGGTCGGCATCACGGGCGCCTACGGCGGCGCCGTCTACCTGGCCCAACTGCTGGGCGCCTGGGCGGGCGAGCGGCTGGTCAGCCCTCATGCGCTCGTCTTCGGTGGCGGCATCGTGATCGCGCTGGGTCACATCGTGCTCGCCGTCACGCCGGGGCTGCTCGGGCTCGGCACAGGTCTTGTCCTGATCGTCGTCGGCACGGGCGCGTTGAAGACCAACATCACCTCCATCGTGGGCTTCATCCTGGCGAGCGAGAGTGCGGCCAAGAAGGACGCGGGCTTTTCCTACTTCTACATGGCGATCAACACGGGAGCCGTTCTGGGCCCGCTGACCACGGGCCTCGCCCAGAACCAGTGGGGCTTCCACGTCGGGTTCGGGCTTGCCGCGGTCGGCATGGTCATCGCCCTTGTCCAGTACGTCCGTTCGGCAGCGTCTCTGCCGCCTCGTGCCCGTCAGGTCGTCAACCCCCTGCCCGCGACAGCACTGCGCAAGGCCCTCTGCATCGCAGCCGTCGCGATCGTGGTCATCACGCTGGCGGCCCTGTCCGGCCTCCTCAAGGCCGAACGGCTCTCCATGATCGTTACGGTGGGCACCCTCTTCACCGCCGCCGTCTACTTCACGCTCATCCTGCGCTCAGGGAATGTGGACGCCTTCGAGCGCCGCCGCGTGAGCTCCTACATCCCCCTGTTTCTCAGCGCGTCCCTGTACTTCGGGCTGCTCTTCGCGAAGTTCACCGCGATCTCGCTGCTGGTCAAGAGTCGTGTGGATCTCGACATCGGTGACTGGTCGTTCCCCGTCGGCTGGATCACCATGATCTCGTCGGCGTCCGGTGTGGCCATGCTCCCGGTCGGCGCCGCCATCTGGAAGAGGATGGGAGCACGTCAGCCGAAGGCCGGCACCAAGTTCGCCATCGGCCTCGTGCAGATAGGCCTGGGCTTCGCGTTCATCATGGTGATCTCGGCGCTGTACGACGGCACCACGATTCCGTTCGCCTACATCGTCGTCTTCATGTTCATCATGGGCAGTTCCGAGATCTTCGTCGGGCCCATCGGTCTCTCCCTGGCCACACAGATCGCGCCCAAGGCCTTCACCGCGCAAATGGTCGCCATCAACTTCCTTACGCTGGCTCTGGGTTCCTCTCTCTCGGGCCTGCTGGGCCAGTACTTCACTGCCGTCTCGAACAACACCTACTTCCTGACGCTCGCGCTCGGAGCAGTGGCTGCGGGCCTGACCCTGTACGCGTTCCGCAGGCCCATCCACCGCAGCCTGTACGCCGGAATCGAGATGTGATCCACATGCCCACTCCTCGCATCGCCGTCATCGGCACGGGAACCATCGGAGCGCAGACGCTCTGGCAACTCGCCAAGCTCGGCGCCGACGTGACCGGCTACGAACTCTTCAGCCCCGGACACTCACGCGGAGCCGCCGGCGGCGAAACCAGGCTGTTTCGCCACATCGACGTAGAACACCTCGAGTACCTGCCCATCACCGGGCGCTCAGACCTCATATGGCGCGAGCTCGAAAAGGAATCCGGGCGCACGCTGCGCAACCTGACCGGCGCCCTCGCCATCGGCAGCTCCACCAGCCCCGCAACGCACACCGCGCTCGAGAGCGCGGCCCTGCTCGGCAGCCGCGCCGAAGTACTCACTCGCGAGGAAGCACAGCAGCGGTTCCCGCACTACCGGCTGCACGAGGACGAGATCGCGATCCTCGACAAGGGCGCCGGGATCATCTTCCCCGAGCTCACCGTACGTACCGCCGCGGATGCGGCCATCGCACGCGGCGCACGCATCCTCCGCGAATGCCGTGTCACCGCCATCAACCAAGTCGGCAGCCAGGTCGACATCGTCACAGGCGACGGCACGCAACGCTACGACCGGGTTGTCGTCGCGGCAGGCGCATGGACTGCCACCCTCCTGCCGGACATGGCCCCTTACCTCGCGACGCGGCGCCTCATCTCCTCGTGGTACCTGCCCAAAGCCGGCAGCACACTCGACGGCATGCTCCCCTACCTGCGCACCGAACCCCACTACTCGTACGGGCTGCCGACCGCCGACGGCCTGGCCATGAAGCTGGGCGTCGGATTCCGTGACCACTTGCCCATCGAGTCCCCGGACACCGCGCCGCTGCGGATCGCAGACGAGGACATCGAGCCCATCCGCGCGGTCGCGCGCGACCTCTTCCCGATTCTGGAGGACTACCCGATGCGTGCCCAGGCGTACTACGAGGCCTACACGCATTCACGCATCGAGTATCTGCGCGAACACCCGGTCATGCCCTCGGTCTTCGTCTGCGCCGGGTTCTCCGGCAAGGGCTTCAAGAACGCACCGGTCTTCGGCGAGGCAGCCGCCCGAGCGGTCCTCGGGCTGCCGCCGGTCGACGACAGCATGGCGTTCATCCTCAACGCCGAGCATCCCGCCAGCCCGGTATCCGCCTGACCAACTCTCTTACTCGCGTTGTGCATTCGCTGCGGGAAGCACGTCACCGCTGTCCGCGCCCACTACGTCCAACCCCGCCAGCAGACGCAGTCCGTCCGCGGCGGGGGAGCCGGCGGCCGCGGTCAGCACCAACAGCTCCATGCCTGAGTCGTCGGGCAGCGCAAAGTTCTCCTGGTGCAACTCAAGCAGCCCGACCAGGGGGTGGCGGTACACCTTGCGACCATGGGTGCGGGCGCGCACGTCCGCGCGGGCCCAGAGACGACGGAAGCGCTCGCTGCCCATCGCCAGTTCGCCGATGAGCGAGGCCAGGCGCGGGTCATCGGGATATTTGCCGGCGGCCAGACGCAGGTGCCCGACCACGTCGAGGGTGCAGCTCTCCCATTCCGCGTACAGGCCGCGCTCGGCCTCCTCGAGGAAGATGTGCCGGGCGGTGTTCAGGCCCGGCAGCGGCCGGCCGAAGAGCAGCCCGGCGAGGCGGTTGCCGGCCAGCACATCGAGACGATGGTCCATGATCAGCGCGGGGGCGTCGGCGACCAGGTCGAGGACGCGTGAGACCTCCGGCCGGACCCGCCCGCCCGGCGCCTTCGCGCGCCGGCGGCGCTGCCGGGCGAGCCGGGAGAGATGCTCTCGTTCGGTCTCGTCAAGGCCGAGGACGCGGGCCAGCGCGTCGAGGACCTGCTCGGAGGGCTGGGTCGCGCGGCCCTGCTCCAGGCGTACGTAGTAATCGACGCTGACTCCGGACAGGTGCGCGACCTCTTCGCGGCGCAGCCCTTCGACCCGGCGGCGGCTGTCGGTGGGTATGCCGACGGCCTTCGGGTCGACCCGGGAACGCCGGGTCCGCAGGAAGCTCGCGAGATCGTCCATGCCTCCCAGTATGGCCACGGCGGGCCCCACGAAGGTGGTACTGCCGTTACCAGGAAGTCCCGTCCGACGGAAGCGGCGCCCCTGAACACCGGGCGCCAGGGTGCCCAGAATCGAAGGCATCCGATCCCAGGGAGTTCTCATGAAGACGCTGATCGTCTACGCCCACCCGGAGCCGAAGTCGCTCAACAGCTCGCTCAAGGACCTCACGGTATCCACATTGGAGAACGCCGGTCACCAGGTGCGGGTGAGCGATCTGTACGCGATGAACTGGAAGGCGGTCGTGGACGCCGCGGACTATGGCCCGCACGCGTCAAGTCCGCTGCAGGTCGCGCGGGATTCGGGCCGGGCCTTCGATGCCGGGGCACTCACCCCGGACGTCCGCAGCGAGCAGGAGAAGCTGCTGTGGGCCGACACGATCATCTTCCAGTTCCCGCTGTGGTGGTACTCGATGCCCGCGATCCTCAAGGGCTGGGTGGACCGGGTGTTCACCTTCCACTTCGCGTACGGCGTCGGTGAGCACAGCGACACGAAGTACGGCGAACGCTTCGGCGAGGGAACCCTCGCGGGCCGCAGGGCCCTGCTGTCGGTGACCGCCGGAGGCCCGGAGTCGCACTACGCCGCCCGTGGGATCAACGGCCCCATCGACGACCTTCTCTTCCCGATCCATCACGGCATCCTCTACTACCCCGGCATCGAGGTGCTGCCGCCGTTCGTGCTCTACGGCACCGACCGGCTTACCGACCAGGAGTACCCGGACGTCGCCAAGGCCTGGGAACAGCGCCTGCTCACCCTGAAGTCGACCGAGTCGCTCGCGTTCCGGAAGCAGAACTTCGGCGACTACGAGATTCCCTCGCTGCACCTGAAGGAGGGACTGGAGCCCGCGGGACGCACGGGTTTCGGGCTGCACGTGCGGGGCTGAGCGTCGGCGACAGTCCGCAGGCCGAGTCAGCTCCAGCTCGGTGAGGAGCTGGACCGCCTCACCCATCGGGTAGTAGCCCTTGCTCCACACCTCAGGTGCTTCGGAACCGTCCCAGGCGTCGACGACCTGGCGGGCCCGGACCTCCGGCTTCGGCGCCGAGCCGGGGTCGCTGATCTCCGCCCCACTGCTGCGGGGCTCCTCACTGCTGCACCCCTGCGACGGCCCAGGTTCGGGTTTTCCTGTTCTACCGTGCCGGTTGTTGGTACCTCACAGGCTCGCCCAGTTGCAGTCGCCACCCCGGATGGGCGGAGATTTTGAGGGGGAGTCAGGTCGGGGCCGTGGCGCCGAGATCAGCCGGGCCAGCGTGCCTGAGTGGGGGCGGTCAGTTGGTGACGCGCAGCAGCAACTTGCCGGTGGAGGTGCGTCCGCCCATGAGTCGGTGGGCGTCGGCCGCGTCGGACAGCGGGAACTCCGCGGTGACGGGCAAGGACACCACGCCTTCAGCCACTGCCTGCAGGGCATGTTCGGTCAGGGAGCGGACTGCGGCCGGTGCCGTCTGGGCGAGCGCGAGAACGGAGAAGCCACCGATGGAACGGCCTTGCGCGTACAGGTCGGGCTGCCCCACGTGCCAGGGCTCAGAGCCGCCGGCGTTACCGAACGACACCAGACGTCCGAAGACGGCCAGCGCGCTCAGCCCACGGCGCAGCGTGTCGCCGCCCACCGGGTCGAGGATCAGGTCGACCCCTCTGCCTGCGGTCGCGCGACGGACGTCCTCGGTGAAGGCATCGGCCAGGAACACCTCGTCGTAGCCGTGCTGGAGGGCGTACTTGGCCTTGGTGTCGGTGGAGACCACGCCGTACACCGCACTCGCGCCCGCCGCCCTGGCCAACTGCCCGACCGCCGTGCCAATGCCGCCCGCCGCGCCGTGCACCAGCACGCTCTCCCCGGCGCGCAGCCGCCCTACCTCGTGGACGAGGGCGCGTGCGGTCGGCAGCACAGTCGGCACCGTGGCCGCGGTCCGCAGGTCTACCCCGTCGGGCAGCGCAAACACGGCCGTGGCTTCGGCGAGGACCACCTCGGCATAGCCGCCGCCGTCGACGAGCGCGGCAACTTCCTGTCCCACCCGCAGCCCCTCGACACCTTCCCCGACCGCCCGGATGTGCCCGGAGACCTCCAAACCCGGGCGGAAGGGCAGCGTCGTCACTCGGTAGCCCTCCGCGCGCGCCTTGACATCCGCGAAGTTGACGCCGGCCCAGGCGGATTCGATGGTCACCTGGCCCGGCCCCGGCTCGGGAACCGTGGCCTGCACGCTCCGCAGGACCTCGGGGCCGCCGTATGTACGGAACTCGACCGCGCGCATGCGCATACCGCCCTTCCATGAATGTTCAACGGGAAGCGAACATCGGTAATGTAAGATAGGCATCGAACATTCGGCAAGCGGTTGTGACGGCCGCACAGGAGGACGAGCCATGGTTCAGCAGGCCGAAGCCTCAGGGCACCGACCGGCACCCGTGCATACGCACCCCGACGAGGTCTCGCTCCTCTCCGCGCTCTCCGCTCTCGCAGACCCCGTGCGCATCCAGCTGGTCCGCGACTTGGCCGGACACCCCGACTGGAGCCTGAGCTGCAGCAACTTCGACGTCCCCGTGGGCAGGGCGGCCAAGAGTCACCACTTCGGCGTCCTGCGCGACGCAGGCCTCGTCGAACAGCGCGATCAGGGCACCAAGCGCCTCAACCGACTGCGCCGGGCGGAGTTCGACGCGCGTTTCCCCGGGCTTCTCGACCTCACCCTTCGCGCCGACGACACCGTATGAGCAGCATTCCGTCGTGAGCTCGGCCTTTCCGGGAAGGGTCGTACGTAGCACCAGGAGCAGTCCGGTGAGGCTCGCGCGGAGATCCTCCTCGCCCGCGTGCCGGGACACGCCCCGCCGTATCAAGTCAGGCAAACACGGGCTCGATTCCGGAACGTGGGGGCTTCTGGCTTCCACCCATTCGTGTCATAACCCCGCCGTACCGCCTCCACGGACGGTGCGACCGGCACATGATGCTCCCCTCATCGCAGAGTCCCAGGGGGGAACCATGAGTGAGTCGCAGCAACCGTCTGGATGGGGAACGCACCCTCAGCAGACGCCCCAGCCCCAACCCCCGAAGAAGTCCAAGACCGGGAAGTTCATTGGCTTCGGCTGCCTCGGCGTCGTCGCTCTCATCGTCGTGATCGCTGCTGTCGGCGCAGCGGGCGGAGGCAACTCCACGGACGGGGCCGGCAGCAAGAAGGCCGCGACGACCGACGACAAGCCGGAGTCGGGCGATGCGAAGAAGGACCCGCCCGCCGAAAGCGAGGGAAGTCAGGCGGACCAGTTCAAGGCATGTGTCGCCAAGGGCGGCAGCGCGAGCGAGAAGGCGGCTGCCAAGCACGTCACCAAGGTGTCCGGCGCGGACAAGAACAATGACGTACTCGACGCGGCCGAAGTGTTCACCGACTTCACCGGCGGGATCGTGGGACCGCATGCGTCGGACGGGAAGCTCATTGCGAGCGCGTTCGGCTCTTGCTACGACTCGGAGAACGGTCTGGTGACCGTCTATGACAAGAGCGGCGAGGTTTTGTCGAACGGGAACTACTGACGAGACGCATTGAACCGTCACCTTGGTCAGCCGCCACGAACTGGGCTTTGCCGAGGGGTGAGCGCAATGTGGCAGCCGTTCGTCCTCGGTCTCGCCGATCGGGCTCGCCGTGCAGATCAGCTTTCGACAGGTACGGGTTGCGCGTGGACGGACACGGCGGCGAGGTAGAGACCGTCGCCGCTGAGCCGGAGCGTCGGGGGCAGGCTCTCACCGAGGGCGTCCGTAACTTCGGCGGTTGGGTAGCCAAAGAGGTCGATGCCGCCGAGGACAACCGGGCAGGCGGAGGGGCCGGTGAGTGTCAAGGGGTCGCGAGCGAGGCCGATTTGCGCCAGTCCCAGGGTGTCCTGGTGCCGGCCGCTGCGGTCCGTGGTGTCGCCGTATATGTCGAGTGTGAGTCCGTGGTACTGCGCGCTGAAGGCCCACCGAGCGCCACAGACCCAACCTTCGCGAACGTCCCCGATGGTGGCGACGGCCCGCTGAGCGGCGCGCTCGTCCATGCCGAAGTCAAGGGTGCCGGCAGAGCCAGGCAGCCGGAGGCCGACGTCGGGGAGCAACTCGAACATGCGGTGATGGTCGCAACGAACCGCACTGTGCCACAAGCCGGAAACGTCCTGCACGACACCCCCGGCGTCCTCGGCGAGCAGTAGCGCGTGGAGGTCTTCGAACGCCGCCAGGCGAGGTGACCCGCCCCGGCTCTGGGACCCCGTTGGGGCCGTCGCCGTTGAAGCCGGATGCACCGGCCAGAACGGCGGAGCCGCGGTAGTTTGGTCTGCTCGCCGTAGAGGTTCGCGCCACCGCCGCCGTACATGGTCAGTTGGACAGCGCCGCCGGAGCTGCACCCTCGTCGCGTCCGCCGCTTTGACGCTCACCACGGTCGCCACGGCGTGGCTATGCGGCGCATGTCAGAGAACTCCGGGGCCGTATGAATGGTCGACGCGCGGCGAGGCCCCCTCCTGGGGGGGAGAGGAAGGGGCGCCCGCCGCGCTTCCTGCCATCCGACACCGGGTGTGTGCCGCACGCTCGCCTGACAGGGCCGACCGAGTGCTGGAGCGGCGGGCCCGCCCCCGGTGTGGTGGGACCGGGGGTGGACCCTTCGACGGCTGCGCAGTCGGTCAGTCGTGCTTCGTCAGAACGGTGCGATTCCTGGCCGTGTCGGTACTCGGGTCGGGGAGCATGCCCACGGGCCGACCGGTCGAGCGTTCCGCCCCTTTTCGAGCGATCTCGCCGACGATGTGGGCGGCGGGCTGTATCTCTTCACGGGGGGTGGGGTGTGCGGCACCCTCCGGGTGATGCATGTCGGCGGTATCGGCGAACGCTGCCGCCGTCGGCATGGCGACGGCGGTCAGCGCGCCGAGGACGATCATCAGGGCCCTAAGGTGCACGCGCAGGGGCATCGTCTGGTCCTCGGCTCCGGCTTTCGCCTCAGGCGGCCGGTGCGAACGGGACGCCGGTGTCGGGGGCCGGCTGCGCGTCGGTCTTGGTGGGATCCGGCTTCGGAGCGGGCTTGACGGCGTCGGTGTCCGGGACGGGCTGCGGGTCGGGCTTCACCTCGTCGTCCGGGGTGGGCTCGGGGTCGGGCTGCACCTCGTCGTCGGGGGTCGGCGCGGGCGCGGGCTCGTCCTGTCCGGCCTTCTCCATCCATGAAGTGAGCTTGCCGTCGGGCTGAAGCGCTATGTGCATGCCGTTGTTCTGGCCGTAGGCGGCGCGTCCGTTGGCGTCCAGAGAACCGGCGCCGGCGATGTCGGCCTGGTAGTGGTTCGTCGAGAGCTTGTAGACCTTCGCGGTGGTGCCGTCGGCAAGCTTGGGCGTGGCGACCAGGACACGCTTGTTCGGGTTCGGCTTGGGCTTTGCCTTGTCCATCCACGAGGTGATGGAGCCGCTCGGGGTGAGCTTGATGTGCATGCCGTTGTGATTGACGTGCACGGTCTTGCGGTCGGCGATGAGCGTGCTGCCCTTGGGGCCGGAGATGACGGCCTTGGCCTTGTTCTTGCCGAGCTTGTAGACCTTGGCGATGGAGCCGTCGCGCAGCTTCACCGTCTTGGCCTTCTTGGCCTTCTTGGCCTTGGAATGCGCGACGGCCTCGACGTTGATCGGCTTGGAGCTGGTCGTCGGGGGAGCGGTGGCGGCCATGGCGCCGGAAGCGGCTCCCAGGCTGATGCCGGCGGTGGCGACGAGAGCGATGGCGGTGGTGCGCAGGGTGCGGGTAGTACGCATGGGGAATGAGGCCCTTTCGGGTCGTTCTCGGTGGGGGGATGAGCCGCTGCGTTGCGGCGACATCTACGAAGTTACGCATCTCACATCAAGGCAACCCGTAAGAGATGTAACAGTCATACTGCGCATATACGGCAAAAATGTCACTAAAGCGGGCGTGCCACCGTAAGATTTGTTGTTGGATCAGGGGCGTGGCGGGATGTGGGGGAGGGGCGCCCGTACTGGGCCTGCGGATGCCGTGCGGATGCGGGTCCCGCAGTGACAGGTGAGGCTGGCGCCATGGTCGAACCGCTCCCCGTCGTCGTGTCCCCGCCTTCCACCGCCGGAGGCCGCCGCGTCCGTGTGGACGGCCAGATCCTCGGTCTCGCGCACACCATCGCCGACATTGTCGCGTTGCTGCGGAGCGCAGGGATGGACGAGGCCGACGCCTACTTGGTCGAGACCTGCATGTTCATCCACTGGATGGGCGGTGGCCCGGAGGTGTGGTCCCGGTCGGGCAACGGCGGCAAGGTCTGACCGGTCGCCCGGATGTGTGTGGGGCGGCGCTGGTGTGCGTGGCGCGTCGCGAGCGGCTTCGGGGCCGCCCTCCGTCCGGCGTAGGGACGGAATTCTCGCCGACCGCCCCGACGGAACTCTCGCCGACCGCCCCGACGGAATCCTCGCCGACCGCCCCGGGGGGAATCGCGGGGGAATCCACGGACCCGTGATGCGCCCGGGTGATGTGTCGTTACCCCGGCACGCCCACGCCGTTGTCGGTGAAGGTGCCCGAATGCGCTACCCGCAGATGCCTGGGTTCCGTCCGCCTGCCGGAAAGGGTCCCCTCCATGCATTCGCGTTTCGCCACCACGGCCGTCGCCGCTGCCTGCTTCCTGGCCGCCCTCACCTGCTCGCCCGCGCTCGCCGCGGCGAGCGCGCCCGACGAACCCCGGCCGCACCACGACACTGCCCTCGGGGCCACCGTGCCCACCCTGCTCTCGCCCGCGACCGCCAATTCCAGCCCGCCCGGCGCCCAGGGGAACCCCACGATCCCCTGCCAGGCCGGCGCGGACCTGCGCGCCCACCCCCGGCCAGTGGTGCTGGTGCACGGGACGGCCATGAACGCCTACAACAGCTGGAACGCGATGGCCCCCGCCCTCGCCGACGCGGGCTACTGCGTCTACGCCCTGAACTACGGCGCCAACGGCAGCCCGCTCAACGCCCTGGGAGCCAAGGGTACCGGCCGGATCGAGGACTCGGCGAGGGAGCTGGCCGGCTACGTCAGCCGCGTGCTGCGCACCACCGGAGCTCACGCGGTGGACCTCGTCGGGCATTCGCTGGGCGGGCTCATGCCGCGCCAGTACCTGAAGTTCGAGGGGGGCGCCTCGAAGGTGCACCGGCTGATCGGGCTCGCCCCGGACAACCACGGAACGACGGCGAACGGCCTCGATGTCCTGGTCAAGGCCGTGGCCCCGACGACCGACGTGGTCGTAGGCCCCTCATCGCGGCAACAAATGGTGGGGTCACCGTTCCTCAAGCGGCTCAACGCCGGTGGCGACACCATGCCCGGGGTCGATTACACCGTGGTGGCCACCACCTACGACAAGATGGTCACCCCCTACACATCGGGCTTCCTCACCTCCCCAGCCGACCGCCCGGAAGCCGTCGACAACATCACGCTCCAACACGTGTGTCCCACCGACAGGTCAGGTCACCTCGACACCCTGTACTCGCCCAACGTGATCAACCTGACCTTGGACGCCCTCGACCCCGCGCACCGCGGCACTTGGGCCTGCAAGGCCCGTATTCCCCTCCTCCCGCTGCCCTGAGGGGGACGCTCCACGCAGTCAGCGCGGCGGGCCACGGCCGTGGTCACGCGGGGGAGTTGGGCTACGGCCGCTGCGCGCGCAGGGTAGCGGGCAGGCGAGGTTCAGTCGGTGGAGAGCGCTTCGAGAAGACGTCCCGCGTCGGGGGCGTCGAGAGCCCGGGCGGCGTCCGCGAGCGCGACCACGCCGACGAGGGCAGTGCCGTCGATGACGGGCAGGCGTCGGACCTTGTGCTGGGTCATCGTGTTGAAGACTTGTTCCGCGTCGTCGTCCGCGCCGATCGTGACGGCCTCGCCCTGCGCCAGGGTGCCCGTCTCCACCTCCGCAGGATCAAGTCCCTTCGCAAGGACCTTCACCACGATGTCCCGGTCGGTCACGACGCCGACCAGCCGGTTGTTCTCGCCGCAGATGGGCAGGGCACCCACCTGCAGTTCCGTCAGCTTGCGAGCCGCGTCGAGGGCGCTGTCGTGCCCCTGAACGCACTGCGCGCCGCCGGTCATGATGTCCCGTGCCCTTTTCGTGGCCATGGTGCTGAGCCGTCCTCTCTGTCTTTGGGTACTCCGGCATGCTTCCGCGCCGGAGGCTGTCAGGATCGGGTGACCGGGAGAGGTGCCCGCGAAACAGGATCGCCGGAGTTCATCGGTCCAGCAGAGAGGCAGGAAGCCTGGTGTCGGTCATCGATGCGTGGATGCAACACCCCACGCTCCGTCACTCCAACCACGAGATGTTCGAGTCGTTGCGCCGGTGGACGGGGCATGGGCTGCTGGACGAGCCATTGCCGGTCGAGGAGACGGTGGCGTCGATGGCTGCCGCCGACGTGGAGATCGGTCTTTCGGCAGCCTGGTACGGACCGCAGGGGCCGTTGATCAGCAATGATGAGGTGGCTGAGTTCGTGGCTCAGGCCGACGGGAGGCTGCGCGGGGTGGCCGGCGCGGATCTCACCCGACCGGTGCACGCCGTACGGGAGTTGCGCCGCGCGGTGCAGGAGCTCGGCTTCGTGGCCCTGCGCATCGTGCCCTGGCTGTGGCAACTGCCGCCCACGGACCGCCTGTACTACCCGCTGTACGCCGCCTGCGTCGACCTCGGCATCCCCTTCTGCACGCAGGTCGGACACACGGGGCCCCTGCGGCCGTCCGAAACCGGTCGCCCCATCCCGTACGTCGACCAGGTCGCGCTCGATTTCCCGGAACTGACCATCGTGTGCGGGCACATCGGCTATCCGTGGACCGCGGAGATGATCGCGGTCGCGGACAAGCACGCCAACGTCTACATCGACACCAGTGCCTACACGGCTCGCCGCTACCCGCCCGAGCTGGTCGACTACTTGCGTGGCCGGGGCCGCAGCAAGGTGCTGTTCGGCACGAACTACCCCATGATCACGCCCGCTCAGGCTCTCGAACACCTCAGTGAGCTGGGCCTGGACGAGGAGGCCACCGAACTGTTCCTGTCCGGCAACGCACGACGGGTCTTCCGCCTGTGACCGGGAGCTGAAGGAGTGCGGGCGTGAGTTCGTCGCCCCGCGCGAAGCGGCGGCCCTCGAGACCGCCGCGTGCCGCGTAACCGAGGCGTACCGCGTGCCCGACGCGCACAGGCACTCGGGCACCACAGCTGACGCTGGGTGGCTCAGAACGGAGCCGGGCCGTCGCCCGTGATCGCGGCGCTTCCACTCTCCGCGTCCATGTCGATCCGGGCGGTCCCCTGGGCGCCGTCGGGCATGCGGATCGTGACGCTGCTGCTCTGCACCGCGGGCCAGAACGATGCCTGCAGCCCGTCGGCGTGCACCGTGCCCGACCAGGTCCTGGACGCTTGGTGGTCGACGGCTTGCAGGGCAGCCATCACCTGGGTCGCCTCTCCGTTGATGACAAGGGTGACGGGGCCTTCGTAGATGTCGGTCATGCCTCCCGCCTGCCCGAAGAATCAGCGACGACTCCGTCCTCGCCTCCCCGAACTCGGCCGCCGCCATGCCGTGGGCGAAGTGGCGGGCAAGGGGGACCATGCGGATCGCCTTGACCGGCACCCGGGCTCTGACGTGCAGGACCGTGCCCAGTAAAGTGCGCCTTTGTTGTCCCCCTGAGCCCCGAGGTATCGAGCAGTGGCCCCCGCACGACCCGCGCCGTCCGAGTCCGCGGATGCAGCCGATTCCGCCGTGAGTGTCGTGGGTATCGGAGCCGATGGCTGGGAGGGGCTCTCCCCGTCCACGCGCGCGGTGCTGCTCGCCGCCGAGGTGCTGGTGGGCAGCGAGCGACAGCTGGCGCTGCTGCCCGTCTCCTGCACCGGGGATCGGGTCGCCTGGCCCTCCCCTCTGCGCCCGGCCGTCCCCGGTCTGCTCGCCGCACACGCGGGGCGCGCCGTCGTCGTACTGGCCAGTGGGGATCCGATGTTCTACGGAATCGGACGCACCCTCGTCGAGGAGTTGGGCCACGGAGCCGTGCGTGTCCTGCCGCACCCCTCGTCCACGGCGCTGGCCTGCGCCCGGCTCGGCTGGCCGTTGGAGGAGACCGAGGTCGTCACGCTCGTGGGCCGCCCGCTCGCCCGCCTCGCCGCCGCGCTGCACGAGGGCCGCCGGATCCTGGTCCTGAGCGCCGACGCCACCACGCCCGCCGACGTGGCCGCGCTGCTCCGCGAACAGGGCTTCGGCCCCAGCACGATGCGGGTCCTAGAGCAACTGGGCGGGGAGCGGGAACGTACGACGCGAGCGAGCCGTGCCGACGACTGGCAGCACCCTCCCGGCGACCCTCTCAACATCGTCGCCGTCGAATGCCGCCGCGCTCCGGAGGCATTGCGCCTGGGCGCGGTGCCGGGCCTGCCGGATGCCGCCTACGAGCACGACGGCCAGCTCACCAAGCGGCATGTGCGCGCCGCCACCCTCGGCGTGCTCGGCCCGGCCCCCGGGGAGCTGCTCTGGGACATCGGCGGCGGCTCGGGCTCGATCGCCGTCGAATGGCTGCGTACCCACTCCTCGTGCCGGGCGGTCACCGTCGAGCGCGACCCGGTGCGCGCCGAGCGCATCACACGCAACGCCGCCCGGCTCGGAGTGCCCCAGCTGCGGGTCGTCACCGGCGCCGCACCCGCCGTGCTGGCCGAACTCCCGCCTCCGGACGCGGTGTTCGTGGGCGGCGGCCTCACCGCGCCCGGTCTCCTCGAAGCGTGCTGGGAGGCGCTGCCCCTCGGCGGGCGGCTCGTCGCCAACACCGTGACGCTGGAGTCCGAGGCGCTGCTCGCCGACGCCTACCGGCGCCACGGCGGTGACCTGGTGCGGCTCGCGGTCGCGCACGCCGTGCCGGTGGGCGGCTTCACCGGCTGGCGCCAGGCCATGCCGGTGACCCAGTGGGCCGTGCGGAAGACGGCCGTTCCAGCTCACGAGACATCCGATCCGACCGATCCCGTTGCAGGAGCAGACAGATGACCGTGTACTTCATCGGCGCCGGTCCCGGCGCCGCAGATCTGATCACGGTGCGTGGCGCCCGTACGCTCGCCGCCTGCCAGGTCTGCCTGTACGCGGGCAGCCTCGTCCCGCGTGAGCTGCTCGCCGAGTGCCCGCCGGACGCACGGCTGGTGGACACCGCGCAGCTCAACCTCGACGAGATCACCGCCGAGTTGCTCCGCGCCCATGAAGCGGGGCACGACGTGGCCCGGCTGCACTCGGGGGACCCGTCGGTGTTCAGTGCGGTCGGTGAGCAGATGCGGCGGCTGGACGCGGCGGGGGTGCCCTACGACGTCGTGCCCGGCGTCCCCGCTTTCGCCGCCGCGGCGGCTTCCCTCAAGCGGGAACTGACCGTGCCGACCGTCGGTCAGACCGTCATCCTCACCCGTGTCGCCAACCGGGCCACCGCCATGCCGGAGGGCGAAGACCTGGCCACCCTCGGTCGCAGTGGCGCGCTGATCGTGCTGCACCTGGCCGCCCGGTACGTGGACCGCGTGGTGGGAGAGCTGTTGCCGCACTACGGTGCCGACTGCCCCGCGGCCGTGGTGGCCTACGCCTCCCGCCCCGACGAGTTGATCATCCGCGGCACCCTCGACGAGATCGCCGGAAAGGTGAAGGAGGCGGAAGTGCTGCGCACCGCCGTCATCATGGTCGGGCGGTCGCTGGGCGCGGAGCACTTCAGGGACAGCCACCTGTACTCGCCCGAGCGGGAGCGGCATTCCTGCTGACGAGGCACCGAGGGGCGGGCTGCGGACAGGACGGGCCGCGTGGCGGCGCCGTCGCCTAGCGGACCGTGCTGCGGCCCACGACCGTGCCCGCTCGGTCGATGCAGATCACGTCGACCGTGACGGGCGCACCCCGCAGCACCGCCAGTGCCTCGTCGCGGGCGGCGACCGCCACCAGGTCGCCGAGCGGAACCCCGGCGGCCTGGCACAGCTGGAGCGCGGCGAGCCCCGTGTTGGCCGAGGTCACTTCGGCGACCAGGGTCTGGTTCGCGCCGCCACGGCGGGCCAGTTCGCCGAGGAAGCCCTTGTCGACCTGGGAGCGGCCGGAGTGCAGGTCGAGATGGCCCGCCGCCAGCTTGGACAGCTTGGCGAAACCGCCGCAGATCGTGAGCCGGTCGACGGGATGCCGGCGTACGTACTTCAGTACGGCACCCGCGAAGTCCCCCATGTCGAGCAGGGCGTCCTCGGGCAGCCCGTACTCGGCGACCACCGTCTTCTCGGACGTCGACCCCGTGCACCCGGCGACATGCGTGCGTCCGGCCGCGCGGGCCACGTCCACTCCGCGCCGGATGGAGTCGATCCACGCCGAGCAGGAGTAGGGCACCACGATGCCGGTCGTGCCCAGGATCGAGATGCCGCCGAGAATGCCGAGGCGGGGATTCCAGGTGGAGCGGGCGATCTCCTCGCCGTGGTCGACGGACACCGTGATCTCGATATCGCCGGTGCCGCCGTACCGCTGTGCGGTCCGGGCGATGTGGTCGCGCATCATCCGGCGCGGAACCGGGTTCACAGCCGGTTCGCCGACCGGCAGGGGCAGACCGGGCCGGGTGATCGTGCCCACACCGGGACCCGCCTTGAACACGACTCCGGCACCCGCGGGCAGCCGCCGCACCGTCGCACGCACGAGCGCGCCATGGGTCACGTCCGGGTCATCGCCCGCGTCCTTGACGATGCCCGCCATGGCGTGCGAACCGGCCAGTTCCTCGGCCGCCAGCGCAAACGACGGGGTCTGCCCCTTGGGCAACGTGATCGTCACCGGATCGGGGAACTCGCCGGTCAGCAGCGCGGTGTACGCGGCGGTGGTCGCGGCGGTCGCACAGGCACCGGTGGTCCAGCCGGGCCGCAGGCCGGTGTGCTTGAGTTGGGCGCCACGACCGCCCTTGGGCTCATTCATGAAGGGAACCGAGCTTTCGTGCACGTATTGATCTTGGGCGGCACCACTGAGGCCCGCCGCCTGGCCGAACTTCTGGCTGAACTGTCGGCGGACGCCGCCCTGCCCGGGCTGCGGGTGACGAACTCCCTGGCCGGCCGGGTGGCCGCGCCCCGGCTGCCGCCCGGCGAGGTGCGCGTGGGCGGCTTCGGCGGGGCCGAGGGGCTGGCCTCGTGGCTGCGTGAGCACAAGGTGGACGCACTCATCGACGCCACGCACCCTTTCGCCGGAACGATCAGTTTCAACGCGGCACACGCCGCCGCCACCGCCCATGTTCCCCTGCTCGCGCTGCGACGCCCCGGGTGGGCCCCGGTGGCGGGCGACGACTGGCACGAGACCCACTCGCTCGAAGGAGCCGCGCAGCTGCTGCCCGCCTTGGGCCGCAGGGTGTTCCTGACCAGCGGGCGGATGGGTCTTGCGGCCTTCGCGGGCCTGGACGAGCTGTGGTTTCTCGTACGGTCCGTCGACGCGCCCGAGCCACCGCACCCGGCCCGCATGGAGGTCCTGCTCGACCGGGGCCCCTTCACCCTCGACGCAGAACGGCAACTACTGCGCCGCCACGCCATCGACGTCGTCGTGACCAAGGACAGCGGGGGCGCGGCCACGGCGCCCAAGCTGACGGCCGCCCGCGAGGCCGGGCTGCCCGTGGTGGTGGTGCGCAGGCCGCCCGTGCCCGAGGCCGTGCGCGTCGTGGCCGAGCCGGAGCAGGCGCTCCGCTGGATGAAGGACGTCCAGGGCTCCGGTCTCTTTCCCGAGACCGGCTGACGCCGAGCATGCCGGGCTGAAGGCGGCGGCGTGGCCCGGGCAACGGGCCACGCCGCACCGCCGATTCACGCCTCCGGATAGCGGCGCGGCGTCCAGACGATCTCCTCGCCGTCCCCGCGCCGCACGGCCTGCGTCTGGGACGAGCCGACCAGCAGGATGGTGCGCATGTCCACCACGTCCGGGTCCAGTTCGGCGAGGCGCACGATGCGCACCCGCTCGTCGGGCCCGCCGACGTCCCGCGCGACCACCACAGGGGTGTCCGGCGCCCGGTACTCAAGGAGCAGCTCGCGGGCCTTGCCGACCTGCCACGTGCGGCTGCGTGAGCCGGGGTTGTACAGGGCGAGCACCAAGTCGGCGGCCGCCGCCGCACGCAACCGCTCGGCGATCACTTCCCAGGGCTTGAGCCGGTCGGACAGGGACAGCGTCGCGTAGTCGTGGCCGAGCGGGGCGCCCGCGCGGGCGGCGGCCGCGTTGGCGGCGGTCACGCCTGGCAGGACACGCACCGGAACGTCCGCGTACTCCTTCTCGGCAGCGGCTTCCAGGACGGCCGTGGCCATCGCGAACACCCCGGGGTCGCCCCCGGAGACGACGGCCACCCGGCGTCCGCGCTGGGCCAGTTGAAGGGCGAATTCGGCGCGCTCTGCCTCCACGCGGTTGTCGGAGCCGTGCCGCTGCTGGCCGGGACGCACCGGTACGCGGTCCAGATAGGTCGTGTACCCGACCAGGTCGTCGGCGTCCGCGAGGGCGCCCCGGGTCTGCGGGGTCAGCCACAGCGGGCCGGCCGGACCGGTGCCCACCACGACGACCTCGCCGCGCTCCCGTTCGGGACAGGGGGCGTCGACCTGGCTCGGCAGGACGGCGACCGAGAAGTAGGGGACCGTCTCCGGCTGCACGTCGGCGAGCTCGGCCAGGCGCTCCCCGCTCATGGTGGCCCGCTCGACATACCGGGTCCGGCCGAGTTTCCCCGAGCTCTCCAGTGCGCCGCGCACCTTGGGGAACGTGCGCCCCAACTTCATGACCACGGCCGTGTCCGTGGCGGCGAGGCGGGCGGTCAGTTCCTCCTCGGGCAGGGTGCCCGGCAGGATCGTCAGGACCTCCTCGCCCTCGACGAGCGGCGTGCCGAGGCGTGCCGACGCGGCGGACACGGAGGTGACCCCGGGGATGACCTCGGTGTCGAAGCGGGCGGCGAGCCGCTTGTGCATGTGCATGTAGGAGCCGTAGAAGAACGGGTCGCCCTCGGCGAGCACGGCGACGGTGCGGCCCGCGTCGAGGTGGGCGGCGAGCCGGGCCGCGGCCTCGGTGTAGAAGTCCTCCATTGCGCCCTTGTAGCCGCCGGGGTGGTCGGTGGTCTCGGTGGTGACCGGGTAGACCAGCGGCTCCTCGAGGTGGTCGGCACGCAGGTGCTCGGCCGCTATCGAGCGGGCGATGGACCGGCCGTGCCGGGCACTGTGATACGCGATCACATCCGCCTCGGCGATGACCTCGACGGCCCGCAGGGTCATCAGGGAGGGGTCGCCGGGGCCGAGCCCGACGCCATACAGCTTGCCGCTCACGGTCACTCTTCCTCGCTTGCGATGGCGTTGAGCGCGGCGGCCGCGATGGCGCTGCCGCCACGACGGCCGCGTACCACCAAGTGCTCCAGGCCCAAGGGGTGGTCGGCCAGCGCGTCCTTCGACTCCGCCGCGCCGACGAAGCCGACCGGGACGCCGATGACGGCGGCGGGCCGGGGCGCGCCCTCCTCGATCATCTCGAGGAGACGGAAGAGCGCGGTGGGCGCGTTGCCGATGGCGACCACGGAGCCCTCGAGCCGGTCGCGCCACAGTTCCAGGGCGGCCGCGCTGCGCGTGGTGCCCAGCTTGGCGGCCAGTTCGGGGACGGCCGGGTCGGAGAGCGTGCACAGCACGTCGTTGTCGGCGGGCAGCCGCTTGCGGGTCACTCCGCTGGCCACCATCTGCACGTCGCAGAAGATGGGCGCCCCGGCGCGCAGGGCGGCACGGGCGCGGGAGACGACGTCCGGGGTGTAGGTGACGTCGCGGACGAGGTCGACCATCCCGCAGGCATGGATCATCCGGACGGCGACCTGGGCCACGTCGGCGGGCAGGCCCGCCAGATCGGCCTCGGCGCGGATCATGGCAAAGGACTGCCGGTAGATCGCCGGGCCGTCCTTCTCGTACTCGAACACCGTGCTCCTAGTCATGCGTTGTCCTGGCGGGCCACTGCCAAGGCGGCGGCCCGCTGTGAGGGGTTGTCGTGCGTGGTGACGGTCCGCGTACGACCGGCACGGCGTACGGAGATCTGGTAGGTGGCGCCGTGCCCGGCGACCACGTCCACATGGTCCCCTGGAGGGTGTCCGCAGCGGCGCTCGCACCCCGACCAATAGACCGGGAGTCCGCCGCCCGCATCCGTACTGTCCGTACGCGTCATGTCCGTACTCGTCGTGGTGGCGTCAGCCCGGACGTCGGCCTGCGCCTTCGCGCAGCCCGGACGCCCGATGCACGCGCCGACGCCGGCCAAGGCGGAGGCCGGGGAGGTGATGAGCCCGGCCGCGGTGAGGCCGTGCAGGAGCTCGGCGGGGGAGTCGGGAACGATCACGCCACGCCACGGCGTCAGGCGCAGCTCCCGGGATGCGGAGGTCGTCAACTGCGCCCACTGGGCGGGCGCCATGCGGCCGAGCGGGGCCAGGACAGACAGGGCCGTGGTGCCGTCCGGCGCGGTGACGACGCCCGGCTCCGGCTCCGTGCCGAAAGTCCAGGAGGTCTCGACCGGCCCGGAAACGGGTATGCCGCACGCCCGCAGGTGACCTGCGACCGCAGCGGTCAAGTCGCTTACGCTCGTGGGGAGTTCGGCCACGCGCCAGGCCTGCCCGCCGCTCGCCTCCAGGAAGACCTCGGCTGCGAGCAGCGCGGAGCGAGGCCCGTCGGCGGCGGGCACGCGCAGCACACCGCAGGCACCCAACCGGAGGAGGGCTCCTTCGTCCGGCGCGGCACGCAACGTGACATCGGCGTCGAGCGCGGCGACGTCACCGCGTCCATCGTCCAGGGCGAACAGGAACCGCCCCGAAAGCCCGCTCGCCGTGTCGCTCGCGCACAGCAGGCCATCGAGCGCGGTCAACCACGGCCGCACGTCACGGTGTTCGCGGCCATCGAGACCGGACAACGGCGATGCCACGATGTTGCGGACCCGCTCGTGTCGGGGCGATGGCAGCAGTCCCGTGGCGGCCAGCCGCCGCGCCAGCTCTACACCGTCGTCGGCGTCCAGGCCCCGCAGCTGCACGTTGCCGCGTGAGGTGAGATGAACATCACCGTCCCCGAGTTCGAGGGAGGCTTGTCCCAGCGCCGCGGCCTGATCGGTGCGCAGAACGCCCCCGGGCAGGCGTACGCGGGCGAGCGCCCCGTCGTGCGCGGAGTGCAGCCGCAAGGCGCCCGGGCATGCGTCACCGCGGTCCCGGACGGCAGCTGTGGCCTGGGACGAAGGAGGGAGGGGGGCCGAGGGCATGGCGGCGAGCATACCGACCATCACACTGGCCTCGTACTCCCCGCGTCGGGTCGCCGACCCTTACTATGCTCCTGGTGGATCATCAGGTCCGCCATCGCCACGACGGCGACAGGGAGGAAGCCCGGTGCGAATCCGGCGCGGTCCCGCCACTGTGAGCCCGATCCGTGAGGGTCGAGCGAGCCAGGAACTCCTGCCGTCCGACACCGCCCGGGGCGCGGACACCCCGAGGAAGGCCGCCAGCGCATGCCGCATTCGTCCGGGGGACACCCCACGCACTCCTCCATCCTGCTCCTGTCGACGTCCGACACGGACCTGCTCAGCGCCCGGGCTGCCGCCGGCCCGGTGAGCTTCCGCTTCGCCAACCCGTCCCGGCTGTCCCTGGACGAGCTGCCCGCGCTCCTGGACGGCGTGGACCTGGTCGTCGTACGCCTGCTCGGTGGTATCCGCGCCTGGCAGGACGGGCTCGACCTGCTGCTCGCCGACGGCCGTCCCGTGGTGGTCCTCACCGGCGAACAGGCACCCGACGCCCAGCTCATGGCCGCCTCCACGGTCCCCGTCGGGATCGCCGCCGAGGCCCACGCCTACCTGGCCCACGGCGGCCCGGCCAACCTGGAGCAGCTGGCCCGCTTCCTGTCCGACACGGTGCTGCTCACCGGCCACGGCTTCGACGCACCCGCACCAGCGCCCTCCTGGGGGCCCTTGGAGCGGTCCGCGCGCCAGACGCCGGACGACGGCCCCACCGTGGCCGTGCTCTACTACCGCGCCCATCACATGAGCGGAAACACCGCCTTCGTGCACGCGCTGTGCGATGCCGTGGAAGCGGCGGGCGGACGCGCGCTGCCCCTGTTCGTGGCGTCCCTGCGCGCTCCCGAACCGGAGCTCATCGAGACGCTGCGGGCCGCGGACGCGATCGTCACGACGGTCCTCGCGGCGGGCGGCACGAAGCCCGCCCAGGCCTCCGCCGGCGGCGACGACGAGTCCTGGGACGCGGGCGCCCTGACCTCCCTGGACGTGCCGATCCTGCAGGCCCTGTGTCTCACCGGCTCGCGCGCCGCCTGGGCCGAGAACGACGAGGGCGTCTCCCCGCTGGACGCCGCCAGCCAGATCGCCGTTCCCGAGTTCGACGGCCGTCTCATCACGGTGCCGTTCTCCTTCAAGGAGATCGACGCGGACGGTCTGCCGGCCTACGTCGCCGACCCCGAGCGCGCCACCCGCGTCGCCGGAATCGCCCTGCGCCACGCGCGTCTTCGACACATCCCGGCCGCCGAGAAGCGGCTCGCCCTGGTGTTGTCCGCGTATCCGACCAAGCACTCCCGGATCGGCAACGCGGTCGGCCTGGACACCCCCGCAAGCGCGGTCGCGCTCCTGCGCCGCCTGCGCGAGGAGGGCTTCGACTTCGGCGCGGCGGATGTGCCCGGCCTCGCCTCCGGTGACGGCGACGAACTGATCCGTGCGCTCATCGAGGCGGGCGGCCACGACCAGGACTGGCTCACCGAGGAACAGCTCGCCAAGAACCCCGTGCGTGTGCCCGCCGCGGACTACCGGCGCTGGTTCGCCACGCTGCCCAAGGAGCTGCGCGCCGCCGTCGAGGAGCACTGGGGCCCGGCGCCCGGCGAGATGTTCGTCGACCGCAGCCGCAACCCCGAGGGTGACATCGTCCTGGCCGCCCTGCGCCACGGCAATCTGCTGATCGTCATTCAGCCGCCGCGCGGCTTCGGCGAGAACCCCATCGCCATCTACCACGACCCGGATCTGCCGCCCTCGCACCACTACCTGGCCGCCTACCGCTGGATAGCCGCCGCGCAGGAAGACGGCGGCTTCGGCGCCGACGCCATGATCCATCTTGGCAAGCACGGCAACCTGGAGTGGCTGCCCGGCAAGAACGCCGGCCTGTCCGCCGCCTGCGGCCCGGACGCGGCGCTTGGCGACCTGCCGTTGATCTACCCCTTCCTCGTCAACGACCCCGGCGAGGGCACGCAGGCCAAACGCCGCGTCCACGCCACCCTCATCGACCACCTCGTCCCGCCGATGGCGCGCGCCGATTCCTACGGTGACATCGCGCGCCTGGAGCAGCTCCTCGACGAGTACGCGCAGATCGCCTCCATGGACCCGGCGAAACTCCCTGCCATCCGGGCCCAGATCTGGACCCTCATCCAGGCCGCCAAGCTGGATCACGACCTCGGCCTGGCCGATCGTCCCGACGACGACGGTTTCGACGACTTCCTGCTGCACGTCGACGGCTGGCTGTGCGAGGTGAAGGACGCCCAGATCCGCGACGGCCTGCACGTCCTCGGTGCGTCGCCGCAGGGCGGGGACCGGGTCAATCTCGTTCTCGCCATCCTGCGCGCCCGCCAGATCTGGGGCGGTGCGACGGCGCTGCCCGGGCTGCGCGAAGCCCTCGGCCTCGACGAGTCGGCTGCGACCCGCACCACCGCGGACGAGGCGGAGGACAGGGCTCGCGCCCTGGTCCAGGCGATGGAGGACGCCGACTGGGACCGTGCTGCGGTCCCCACCGAACACGGTGAACAGGTTGCCGCCATTTTGGAGTTCGCAGCCCGCGAGGTCGTTCCCCGCCTGTCGGCCACCACCGACGAACTCGACCACGCCGTCCACGCCCTGAACGGTGGTTTCGTGCCGGCGGGGCCCTCCGGCTCCCCCTTGCGCGGCCTGGTCAACGTCTTGCCGACCGGCCGTAACTTCTACTCGGTCGATCCCAAGGCCGTCCCCTCCCGCCTGGCCTGGGAGACCGGACAAGCCCTGGCGGACTCCCTCCTTGAGCGCTATCGCACCGACAACGGCGACTGGCCCACGTCCGTGGGCCTGTCCCTGTGGGGCACCAGCGCGATGCGCACCGCCGGGGACGACGTCGCCGAAGCCCTCGCCCTGCTGGGCGTGCGCCCGGTCTGGGACGACGCTTCCCGCCGCGTGACGGGACTGGAGGCCATCCCGGCCGCGGAGTTGGGCCGCCCCCGCATCGATGTGACGCTGCGCATCTCGGGCTTCTTCCGTGACGCGTTCCCGCACACCATCGGCCTGCTCGACGACGCCGTACGCCTGGCCGCTTCCCTCGACGAACCGGCCGAAGCCAACCACGTGCGCGCCCACGTCCAGGCCGACCTCGCGGCGCACGGCGACGAACGCCGCGCCACCACCCGCATCTTCGGCTCCCGGCCGGGCACCTACGGCGCCGGTCTGCTCCAGCTCATCGACTCCCGTGACTGGCGCACCGACGCCGACCTCGCCGAGGTCTACACCGTCTGGGGCGGCTATGCCTACGGCCGTGAGCTCGACGGTTGCCCGGCCCGCGACGAGATGGAGACGGCGTACAAGCGCATCGCGGTCGCCGCGAAGAACACGGACACCCGCGAACACGACATCGCCGACTCCGACGACTACTTCCAGTACCACGGAGGCATGGTCGCCACCGTCCGTGCCCTGCGCGGCAGCGCCCCCGAGGCGTACATCGGCGACTCCACCCGCCCCGAGACGGTCCGCACGCGCACCCTCGTCGAGGAGACGTCCCGGGTCTTCCGGGCCCGCGTCATCAACCCCAAGTGGATCGAGGCCATGCGCCGCCACGGCTACAAGGGCGCCTTCGAACTGGCCGCCACCGTGGACTACTTGTTCGGCTACGACGCCACGACCGGCGTGGTCGCCGACTGGATGTACGACAAGCTCACCGAGACCTACGTCCTGGACCCGGTCAACCGCAAGTTCCTCCAGGAAGCCAACCCCTGGGCACTGCACGGCATCGCCGAACGGCTCCTCGAGGCGGAGTCCCGGGGAATGTGGGAAAAGCCGGACCCGGCCGCTCTCAACGCCCTGCGCCAGGCGTACTTGGAGACAGAGGGCAACCTGGAGGGCGGGGACTGATACCGGCTCCGCCACGGACCCGTCCCTCGCGACATGCGTGCGCCGGCCGGGGAGTGATCCCCTCTCCCACGGCCGGCTCATCTGCGGGCCTTGTTTACGGAGCTACCTCTTCTTGCGGTGGGTGGTCCGCGTCTTTCCCTGGTGGATGGTTGCGCGGGTCTCCTCGGCCTGCGCCTTGATGGTCTTCTGGACCGAGGGGGGCAGGCCCTTGCCGCGGAACGTGTCGACCATCTTGTTGAGGACGGAGTCGGCTTCCACCAGGTTTCCGTCCTTGGCGTGGACACGGGCGAGACGGCGCATCGCCTTGTTGAGGGTGATGTTGTCCAGGCCCTCGTCGCCGGTGGAGGCGTTGATGGCGGCGCTGAGCTGCTGGACGCTTTCCTTGATGTCGGGTTCGCGGACGACGAGATGGCCGTCGCGTATGTACTGGAAGTGGCGGCCGGCGTTGGCGCCACGGGCCAGGCGGGCGTGCGCGGCGAGCGGGTGGTCGCCGTAACGCTCGATGATCTCCTGCAGGGCGTCGTTGCCGTGCTGCAGCTGCGGCGCGTCGGAGCCGAGGAACGTCAGCAGCTGTCCCTGGTCGTCGCCCTGCAACAGCTCGCCGATGTGCTGGTCCGCGGCGGCCAGCGGCTGGCGGACGCGGATCGTGCGCGGGGCGGAGACCACGCGGGATCCGTCGGGGGCCTGGTAGGCGGCCGTCACCTTGTACAGGCCGGGTTCACTGAAGTAAAGGCCGTCGGCGCCGTATCCGAGGTACACGCTGGTGTAGAGGGCCGGTGTCTCGGCGGTGAGCGTGGTGGTCTCGTGCGCGCAGGTGCGGGTGAGAGGCAGGAAGAGGCGGCTCTGCCCGTAGGGGTCGGTGATCGCCACGGTGACGCTTCCTGCCTCCGGGTTCAGGTCAGGGGTCACGGTGACCTGGCTGCGGCTGCCGGTGCGGCCCAGCTTGAGCTGGGCGACGACCGGCTCGCCGTAGGCGAAGGCCGCTTGTCCCTCCAGCTCCAGTGCGAGACCGGTTTCGTCGGTCAGGGGCTGCGCGACCAGTTCCAGGGAGGGCTGCTCCTTGGCGGCGCCGGTCCCGAAGTTGCTGCCGCCCAGGATCACGTTGCGGTAGAAGCCGTGCCGCAGGTGGCGGATCTCGTCGTCGGTGAAGCTGAAGGGGAAGGCCCGGAAGAACGCGGCGCTCCGCCCGTCCTCGGGCACGCTGGGATCTCCGTCGTAGAGGTGCGGGTAGGACATCCACGACAGGTCGCTGTAGCGGCCGCGGGGATTCAGCGGTGCGGGCGGGACGGCCGCGTCCTTGGCGAAGGAGTGCAGCAGGTTGAAGGCATGGCCGAGTTCGTGGACGTAGGTGTGCAGTTCGTCGTTGGTGCCGAGGGCGTTCCACTTCGTGAACACCGCGATTCCCTGCCGTTGCAGGCCGGAGGTGTCGAACATGACGCCGGCGACCTGGTTGCCGTCGGAGTAGTCACGCGCGACGAGGGTCCACAGCTTCCACTGGGGTATGTCGCGGTACTGGCTGAAGTTGGCCTCCATCGCCGCGTGCAGTTCGGCCTTGGACCACAGGAGGTCCGCGCCGGATCCGGTGGTGTCCAGGACGTTGGTGGTGCCGGCGGTGCGCAGCTCGACGCCCGCCTCGGCGAACGAGGAGGGCACCGTGAGCACTCGGTTCGTGTATCCGGGCGGGGTGGCGGCCTTCGACGTGTCGTAGCTGCCGATCGCGGTCTCCCCGGTCACCGTGTCGACCTCGTAGTCCACCGTACGGAAGTACGCGGATGTCCTGGGCAGATCCCGCCAGAGGGCGAGGTAGTAGGAGTTCGCGTCGTCCAGCGTCAGCCACGCGGCAGCCCGCTGCGGCTGACCGGCAGCGGTGAGATTGATCAGCATCCGGACCTGCACCAGGTCAGGGGAGGGGGTGGCCCAGGTGAGCCCCTTGGCCACGATCACCACGTAATCGTGGGTCCACTGCACATCCACGCTGGTGGAGCGGAAGGAGTTGGCGTAGGTGGTGGTCTGGCCCGACACCGTGAACAGGTCGCCGCTGACCGTGGACAGCGTGCCGACGCCGTCGACGTCGACCCGCGCCTCGATGCTCTGGCCTGTGTTGGTGCCCTGGTAGGTCCCGGACAGGGGGAGGTAGCGCGTCGTGTAGTTCGCCGGAAGCTTGCCCAGGCCGGTGGTGAGTGAGGTGAGAGCGCCCGACTTCTCCACGCCGGTGCTCCAGTTGAGGATGATCCCCTGGGTTCCCTTGATGAGCAGCGAGCGGCGTACGCCGGCGGCGGGCGGCAGCGCGACGACGTGGTCGAGGTCGGAGCGGAAGTCGGCCGGGAGCTTGGCCCACCCGGGCGCGTCCGCGTCCGGGCCTTGCGTGATCAGAACATTCCGTTCGACGGACTCGGAGTTGACACCCCAGTTGTAGGTGAGGACGCGGCTGCCCTTGAACAGGTACGTGCGCCATTCGTTCGCCGAGGAGTTGGGTGCCTGCAGCAGTGCGTCGACGTTGTTCTGCCAGTCGGCGGGCAGCCAGCCGCGCATGACCAGCTCTTCGCGCTGCACCACGCCGGTGCCCACGCGATAACGCAGACTGTCCGAGCCGGTGATGAACAGGTACTGTGCCGAGCCGTCCGAGTGGGCGGGCAGTTGAAGTACGGCGTGCGGGTATAACTTGAAGTCCTGGTACTGCGTCTGCTGCAGCTCGGTGAACTGGCTCCCGTACACCTGGTGCGTCGACGCATCGGAGAGCAGCGCCGTCTCGCTGATGGCCGCGGCGGTGGAGGGCCGCAGGAACATCGCGGACCACTCCTGAGCAGTCGGGCAGGCCACCGCGCAGCGGAACCCCGTGGACTTGTGCCTGAGGAACGCCATGAGCGTCCCCTCTCTGAAAAGGTCGCGGCTTCAAGCACGCGAACGCTGGGCCTTCACCACAGCACCGAGGCGCACATTCCCCCAGACGCGCTACCGGCCATCTCGTCCCGATGGGGACTCCGGTCAGCGGACGTGTCCGCCGGGCAGTCAGAAGACCCATGGGCCGGTGGTGGCCCGCCTTGCTCGCCAGCATCTGGCGCCCGACGCCTTGGCCCGGGACCGATGGCTCCGCCGGTCGCAAGAAGCTCTCTCGCCTCATCCGGCGGACCCGGGGCTTCCACCGTCCGGACACCGGACAACCACCACGGCCGGAGTTCGCGAACCAGCCGAACTGTCCATGTGGTACTGCTCGCGGACCCCGGTTTCAGCCGGTGGTTCGTCGTGGGGGTAGCACCGGAGGCGGCTGGGGCAACTTGCCCTGGGTGACGCCCGCAACAGCCTCACCGACGTCCCCGAACAGCACATTCAGCGCGGGGCAACGGGGCGATCGTAGATGTTCTTGGGGGTGACGATCTCAGTGATCGCTCGGGCGACCAGCGAGGACGGCTCCTGACCGTCATGCGTGATGTCGGTGTTGAGCAGCAGAACCAAGGTCGCCTTCTGCGAGGGAAGGTAGACCGTCACGCTCTCGAAGCCCGGGATGGAGCCGTTGTGCCCGATCCAGCCGCCGGTCTTGAAGATGCCGAGGCCGTAGCTCGTGCCGGGGTGGCCGGTCGGCAGCATCCGGAGCCGCTGCTTCTGGGTCTCCGGGCGCAGCAGCGTCCCCGTGGCGACAGTCTTGGCCCAGCGGCGCAGGTCATGCAGGTTCGAGATCATCGCCCCAGCAGCTCCGGCCCAACTGGGGTTCCAGTCGGTGGAGTCCTCGACCTTGCCGCTCAGCGTCTGGTTCGTATAGCCGCGGGCATGCGGCTCGGGGAACTCGGGGCCGTCGGGGAACAGCGTGTGATCGAGGTGGGCGGGGTGGAGCACCCGCTTGTGGATGACGTCGGCGACGCGATGGCCGGTGACCTTCTCGATCACCAGGCCCAGAAGAACCAGGTTGCTGTTGGAGTACTGGAACTGCTTGCCCGGCGCGAAGGTGTTCCGGTGCTTGAAGCCGTACGCGAGCACCTCCCGCTGGGTGAACGAGCGGCCCGGGTCGCTGAGCAGATCGTGCACGAAGTCCGGGTCCTCGGTGTACGGGAACAAGCCGCTGCGCATCTCGGCGAGGTGGCGCAGCGTGATCCGGTGCCCCTTCGGCACGCCGTGGACGTAGCGGGAGATCGGGTCGTCAAGCCGGATGCGCCCGTCGTCCACGAGCTTGAGCAGGGCGGTCACCGTGAAGGTCTTGGTCTCGCTGCCGATCCGCGTGTACAGGTCAGTGGTCATCGGTCGGCCGGTGGTGGTGTCGGCGACCCCGCTCGCGCGTACGTAGCGTCCCTTGCCCGGCATCCACAGCCCGACGGTGACGCCGGGGATGTTGGCCTCCCGCCGGACCTTCTCGACGGCCTTGTCCAGTCGCGCGGTCATGGCACGGCTGAAGCCACCCGGCCGGTGCCCGTCCTTGTCGTGACGGTCGGCATCCGCGATGCGGGGGGCCGTACCGGCCGCAGCGGGAACCGCCCCCATCGGGGCCAGTAGGGACGCCGCCAAGATCGCAGCTGCGAGCAGGCGTCGGGAGGGAGTACGTCGCATGTCGGTGCGCTTCTTCCGGATCGGGGTTGAGGGTGCAACGGCACCATCCGGAGTCCGGTGGGAGGCTCTCCTGCGGCAGGCGTCCTTACGAATCCACTCGATCGGACCGATGTTCTTTTGGTTGCCGAAGCGATCCAGGCGGGGCGCGGGACGGCATGGCGGGATGGCCCCAGGGTCACCGCGCATGCCCGGCTTCGGGCGGCGCTACCAGGCGGTCATCGCGGGCAGCGGCAGCCTGGCGCCCTATTTCTGCAAGACGGTCACGTCGCTGCAGCCATGCCGGGCTGCGGACTGCTCGGCGAATTGACGCAGCGCTGCTCGCGCGTAGCGGAGCTGCGGCTTGGGGTCGTCGTCGTATTCGCGATAGTCGATCGCGAAAACCGCCGGTCGCGGTGAGCCGGGGCAGGCTGCCTCGGCCCGGAAGAGATAGTCCGTCACGAGTGCATCGGCGTTGGACAGACCCCGCGTCGTCTGCGTCTTGAACCGCTGATCGTCCGCGAAGGTTCCGTAGTAGGAGGACAAGCGGAACAGGGGCCTGTCCTTGCCGTCGATCAGCAGGCAATCCTCGACGGGCGCGTGGCCTGTTGCGGTCCCGTGGGCACGAGTGATCAGCCAACCTGGCGTCACGCCCGCGCACGTGCCACCGGCCTGAGCAAGGGCCGGTGCATCCGGGTATGTCTCTCGGCCGTAGTCGAGTGTCTCAACTCGCCTTATGTGCCCGCCAGTACGGGCGTCGCAGCCGTACTCGCGGGCTGCGGCCTGCGCGGTCTGCGTCGCGAACTGGGCCAGCCGCACGCGCTGTGCCGCCTCCTTGTAGGGGCGCGAGCCCCAGCTGTGCACGAACAACGACAGACTGTCCCCGGCGCGTGACCCCTTCGCGTTCTGGCAGTCAAGGGTGACAGTGGCCGCGGCGCCCTCGTCCTTGAGATTCACCATGCCCGACCAGCCCTTGCCGATCGGCACCGGAAGCGCCGTGCTGAAGGACCTGGCCTCTCGTCCCGAGACGGTGTGCGGGCCCCACGCCTTGGAGCGCCACTCCATCCGGACCACTGCCCGCTGCGTGTACCCGCCGGGCCCATCAAGCCAACAGATGACCGGCGGGGTGGAACCATCTGGGGACTTGCCTGCCGCGGAGCTGTGGCTTGTGTCGCCGCTGACATCATCGGTGCCGAGCAGCGTGCGTGCCTGGTCGACAGACACCGTGCCGTCGCAGGCATCGGCCACGGACCGCTCGTCGCGCCAGCGCTCGTAGCCGCCGCCGACGAAGAACCATCCCGCCACGAGGATCACCAATAGCGTCAGCGCAGCGGCACCAAACCGTACGCCGCGGTGTCGTACAAGCCCTGCCCACTGCACCCCGGAACCCCCGCTGAACTTGTCATGATCGCGTACGCGACATTACAACGCGGCTGTCTGATCAGGTTGACCGCCGCGGCACAGTCCACAAACGGGTCCAGGGCTGTCGCACGCGCGCGGCAGGGAACGGTCGCGCCACAACGGGCTCGTCGCGGTCGGGCGACACGAGAGGGGGCCGCGGCCGGACGGGCCTTACCGACTTCGGTGCCCGCCTTCGCGAGGTCGTCACCTGCCAGGACGGACGCCGAGCCAGTTCGCCGCATGTCCACAACCGACGGCTATTTCATTCCGGAAATCTTGAACAGCACGTGCGCGGTCTCGCTGTCGAACCGCCGGGACAACTGGCGCAGCGCCGTCGCGCCGCAGGTCATCAGCCCCGCATCGCAGGAGCAGCGTGCGTCATGCTCGAGGAGGGCCCACAGGTCAGGGTTGGCGGTGAGCACGGTGGGGTCGATCTCGACCCTGGCGCCGTACAGATCGCGCAGCACGAGACGCTGAGAGACCCCATCGATCCAGCGCACGGAGATCAGGCGGTCGGTGCGCACGCGCTTGGTGCGCAGCAACCCCCGTGAGGCCAGCCACCCTTGACCGGCGCTGACCTTGGGCGGAAGCAGGACCGCGAAGAGCAGTGTCGCGAGCGTGAACCACAGCGCGGTCCGCAGGAGCGTGAGCTCGCCACGGCCCGCGTCGAGCACGATCAGGAGCGCGAGCAGCACACCGGCGCACAGGATGGTGTCGCGCAGGTCGGCAGACCAGTGGCGGTCACGCGCCACGCGTTCGGGCGGTGGCGCGCCGGCTTCGGCTGATTCGGTACGAGGTCTCATGAGACCGAAGCTAGGGAGCGAGGCAGCCCTGCTACATCCGTGTTGACGAGCCCCTGATGCCGTGCGAAGCGAACCTTGACGGCTTGGACCGGCCTGTCCGCCTTCGGGCGTCAAGGCTGCGTGAAGACCGGGGTCTTCGGCGCGAAGAAGGCGCAAGGACGGTAGGAGAACAGCCGGGAGCGGACCGAACCTGACGGGACCTGACCTGACGGGACCTGACCTGACCAGGTTGAGCTCGAAGGAGTACGTGCATGTCCGTCCTGACCTCCGATTCCGGTCCCGCCTCCCCAGCCGAGGAGCCCCCGGCTACCGCGGAGCGCCCGGATGCCGGGGAGCGTCACCGCCTCACCGCCCTCACCGGCCTGGCTGCGCTCTCGCTCGACGCGATGGCGTCGGTGGCGTATGGCCCGGAGGCGATCGTGCTGGTCCTCGCTGCCGCCGGCGGCTTCGGCCTCGGCTTCACGCTTCCCGTGACCCTGGCGATCGCCGGCCTGCTCGCGGTCCTGGTCGCCTCCTACCGGCAGGTCATCGCGGCCTTCCCGAACGGCGGCGGATCGTATGCGGTGGCCAAGACACATCTGGGCCGACGCACCAGCCTGGTGGCCGCGGCTTCCCTTGTCCTGGACTACGTGCTGAACGTCGCGGTGGCCGTCACGGCGGGCGTCGCCGCGCTCACCTCCGCCTTCCCGGGGCTCTACGCCGAGCGGCTGCCCCTCTGCCTGGGTGTGCTGGTACTGATCACCGCGGTCAATCTGCGGGGCATCGTCGAATCGGCCAAGGCCTTCATCGTGCCGACCGCGGTCTTCGTCATCTCGATCCTGGTCCTGATCACCGCGGGCCTCTTCCGCGATGGCCCGGTCTCCACGGCCGCAGCCGACGGACACGGCTCGGTCGTCGCGGACAACGCGACCACGGTCGGGGCCCTGCTCCTGCTGAAGGCGTTCGCCTCCGGCTGCTCCGCACTGACCGGCGTCGAGGCCATCGCGAACGCCGTGCCCTCCTTCCGTAGCCCGCGGGCGCGCCGTGCCCAGCATGCCGAGGTCGCACTCGGCGCCATCCTCGGATTCATGCTGATCGGCCTCGCGGTACTCATCTCCCGCTTCGGCCTGCAACCGGTCGAGGGCGTCACCGTTCTCGCGCAGCTCGCGGATGCCTCGCTCGGACACAACTGGGGTTTCTACGTCATCCAGTTCGCGACCATGCTCCTGCTGGCGCTGTCCGCGAACACCTCTTTCGGCGGCCTGCCCGTCCTGCTCAAGCTGCTCGCCCGCGACAACTATCTGCCGCACGTCTTCGCGCTCAAGGCGGACCGTCAGGTGCACCGTCACGGCGTGCTGAGCTTGGCCGCCGTGTCGGCCGCGCTGCTGCTCTTCTCAGGCGGCGACACAAATACCCTCGTCCCGCTCTTCGCGATCGGTGTCTTTGTCGGCTTCACGGTCGCGCAGACCGGCATGGTCCTGCACTGGCGCCAGGTACGCGGGCCGAGATGGCTGGGCAAGGCCGCCCTCAACGGTCTGGGAGGGCTGCTCACGGGTGTTTCCGCGATCGTCGTCACGGCCACCAAATTCCACGACGGCGCCTGGCTCATCGTGATCGCCCTGCCTCTGCTGGTCGCCGCCTTCGAGGCGATTCAGCGCGCGTACGCCGGAATCGGGGACCGCCTCGGCATCGGCCGCGTACCCGAAGCCCCGCACCGCACCCGTTCGTTGGTGATCGTCCCGGTCTCCGGCCTTTCCCGACTCACCAGCGAGGCGCTCAACGCCGCTGTCTCCCTCGGCGACGAGGTACGCGCCGTCACCGTCACCCACCTCGAACCCGAGGACCGCGAGGCCGCCGCCGCTCTGCACCGTGACTGGGAGCTGTGGAATCCTGGCGTCGAGCTGGTGGAACTCAAGTCCGAGCACCGTACGGTCGGCCGCCCGGTCGCGGCGTACGTCCGGAGAATCTACGACTACCACCCGGGCACCCGCGTCACGGTCCTGATCCCCGAGGTCGAGCCGCCCAGACTCTGGCAGCGCCTGTTGCAGAACCAGCGCGGCGCGGTCGTCGCCCACGCGGTGCGCCGCGACACACCTGCGGTCATCTGCCGACTGCGGTTTCGTCTCCCCGGTCAAGCCCTGCACTGAGCACGCGCGCGAAGACGTCGCTGTCTAGGCACCGAACGACGCGCCAGCTCCTGCCCACCACGCCAGACTGAGCCACCCGCAGCCCGGAACCTCGTGCGGCGCGCGCGAGGAAAGCCCGGCCAAGCCCGCCACTGTGCCGTGACTGATGTGGGGGTGCTCAACTGGCCTGATGGACAGGAAGTTTCAGAGAATCAGCACTCACCGCGCCAGGTGACCCTCTTCCCTGTGACGCCGACGTAGTTCGTCTTGTAGGGGGAGTCTGGGGGGTAGTGGAAGCACTTGCTGAACGTGTTCCCGTTGTACTGCCAGGTGAAGGTGACGTGGTCGTATCCCGGTTGCGGATTCCCGTTGTTGTACACGGACCTGATGCCGTTGAGGGTGCCGGACCAGTTGCTGTACTTCGGGTACATCGTGCCGGTCTGGTTCGGTCCGGTGTACATACAGAATGCGCCCGGGGGACAGGCCGCGGTGGCGCCGGTGTCCCGAGCGGCGGCAGTACCGGAGAAGCTGACGGTCGCCGCCAGTGCTCCAATGGCTGCGACCATCCCAATGATCCTCATACGCATGGTGTGTACCCCCAGGTCAGGCTGCTGTTCGGACAGGATCAGCATCCTGGGCAGACCAGTCGGGGGGAACCTCTGACAACCGAGGGTCGAGTGCATTGACACGCTTGGTGTTGCAGGATGTCGTCGGGGAGAGCCGCGAAGAATCCGCATCCCGCCGCTACTGCGCCCTCGTTACGTCGAGTTTGGGCCGGCGGCGGGCGCGGTCTGTTCCTGCTTGCGGAATCGGGCCGACTTCAGATGCTCCGAATCACGTGGGAAACTGCCTTCCCCGCTGTGATGACGGCGTCGGCTTTCTCAGTGTCAGGCCTCTCCACCCCTTGCTCTTTCCCGGCTGCTCGCTTGCCGGCGTCGTAAGCAATGATGCGAGTGACGCGGCCGTTGTAGCGCATGACGGCCACCGAATAGTCGATGAATTCCCGCCGCTGCGCGGGTTCCATGTGATGGATGGTGGACAGGCTCCCGGACAGCATCGGCGCTGGTAGGTGGGTGGCCGTCTGCTGGTGGGCCATCTCCACTGTCACGCCCACATCCATGTCGATCGCCCGGAAAGTCGCTGCCTCAGCCTCCAGTTGGTCCTTGGCGGCGGCGCGTGCGACGAGGCGGAAGCGGCGCACTCGCGCGCGGCGTGTTCCTGGCCATGGGGCGCGGCTAGTGTGCCCCGCGTTTGAGGTGGGTCGCGGGGACGCAGCCTTTTGGGGTGGCGCGTAGAAGGAGAAGGCCGGACGCTCTGCCCGGGCACCCGGTGCGGGACGTGTCGCCGCCTTCCGGGCGGGGTTCTGGGGTGCGAAGGCCTGGCCGGGCGTGGGTGCTGGGCGTCGGTGCGGTAGGGGTGAGCTTGCTGCTCGTCGCGCTGATCGTCGTCGTGGCGCCGCGCCACCTGCTGGACTGGGACACTGCCGGAGCCCGCGTTCCCGACCGCGCGAAGGCGATCAACGACATTCGGACCACGCTGCTGCAGGGGCTGGCCGGAGTGGCATTGCTTGTCGGAGCCTTCTTCACCTGGCGGCAGTTGCAGGTGACGCGGTACGGACAGCTCAGCGAGCGATTTACCGCGGCGGTCGAGCAGTTGGGCAGCCCGAGCGTGGAGGTGCGCATCGGGGCGGTTTTCGCCCTGGAGAGGGTCGCAGTCGATTCCCGGGACGATCGCGAGGCCGTTTCCGAGGTGCTCTGCCTCTTCGCGCAACGCAACGCACTCGCCACACCGCTCGAAGCCCGCCCGGCTCCTCGCGACATCGCAAGAAGCGCTGAGGTGGCACTGGCGCACGCGGGTGACACTCTGCTGGTCCTCCGCTCCCCGGATGTGCACGCGGCGGTCACCGTGCTCGGCCGCGCTCCACGCCCCCAAGGGCTGACACTTCGTCTCCAGCGGGTGGACCTACGACGCTCGATGCTGGACCACGCAGATCTCGTCGACGCGGACCTGCACTATGCCGATCTGACGAACGTGCATCTGCAGGGAGCCCGGCTGCAAAGAGCCGACCTGTCCGGAACGTGGCTGGTCAGAGCCATACTTCTGGGGGCCGACCTGCGGCAGGCTTCTCTGCGGTCCGGGCTGCTGTGCCACGCTCGGCTCGACGACGCCGACCTGCGCGCGGCGGACTTGAGCAATGCCGACCTGACAGCGGCCGTCATCGGCGCCGCACGCTTCGAACTGGCCGATCTGCGCGGCGCGGTTCTGACGGGCACGGACCTGACCGGGGCGACGTTCACCGAGGCGGTGGCCGACACCACCACAGTCTGGCCTCACGGTTTCGACGCGGCAGCCGCCGGGGTGCTCTCCGCACACAACGCGCCGCCGATCCAGCCCCTGAGTTTCTTTCCGCAAGATCCCGCCTAGCGATGGGCTGCCTCACGTAACTGGAGCTGGGGTCAAGGCGAAGGTGCCAGAGATGGTCGCAGTCTTGGCCCGTGGCAGGGCTGAGCTGTACGGCGTGGGTTGGCGTGGGATCTAGAACACGTCGCGGAGGGTTTGCAGGAGGCGGGCGATGTTCGCTTCGTCGCGGCGGTAGTAGGTCCACTTGCCCCGCCGGGTGGCGATCACCAGCCCTGCCTGGCGCAGCATCGCGAGGTACTGCGAGGTGGTGGACTGTCCCAGACCTGCCCGCTGCTGGATGTCGCTCACGCAGACGCCGATCTCGACGTCGTCGGGCTCCTGGCCGGGAAAACCCATCGGCTTCTTGAGCCACACCAGTATCTGCCGACGGGCCGGGTTGGACAGGGCCCGGAACACGGCCAGCAACTCCTCCTCCGAAAACACGTGGTGATCGTAACGCAAGTACATATTGATAATTCGCGATGTGTCGATCTAAGGTCGTCGCATGTCGACCTTGATGCGTGTGATGGAACTGGTCCGCTTCGGTGACGCGGACACCGCCTTCGCCACCCGAGAACTGCCACGTCCTGCTCCCGGACCTGGGCAGGTGCTGGTGCGCGTGCTGGCCACATCCGTGAACCCTCTGGACCTGCAGACCCGGCGCGGCGACTACCGCGCCCAGCTGACGCTGCCCGCGGTGATCGGCAACGACGTGTCCGGCGTGGTGGTCGAGGCGGGCCCCGGGGCGGGTGACTTCCTGCCGGGGGACGAGGTCTGGTACCTGGCGCCGGTGTTCGCCGGGCAGGGAACCTACGCCGAGTTCCACGTGGTCGACCAGGCTCTGGTCGCCCGCAAGCCCGCACGGTTGTCGCACGTCGAGGCCGCCGCTCTCGCGCTCGTGGGTGTGACGGTGTGGGAGGCGCTGGTCGAACGCGCCGGGGTGCGGGCGGGGGAGCGGGTCTTGGTGCACGGCGGCGCAGGCGGAGTCGGCTCGGCCGCGATCCAGGTCGCCAGCGCGCTGGGAGCCGAGGTGGTGACCACCGCGCGCGCACGCGATCATGAGTTCGTCACCGAACTGGGAGCCGACATCGCGATCGACTTTTCGGCCGGCGACTATGTGCCCAGGTCCGCGCGCTGGGCGGGGTGGACGTCGTGCTGGACACGGTGGGCGGGGACACTCTGGCCCGCAGTCCTGAGGTCCTTGCCGACCGAGGCCGGCTGGTGTCCATCGTGGACATCCCCGAACCGCAGAACCTGCTTGCCGCGTGGGGCGTGAACGCGACCTACCACTTCCTCTTCGTCAGCCCCGGCCGGGCCAAGCTCGCGGCCCTGGGCCGACTGGTCGACCAGGGCAAACTCCGGCCGGTGATCGGTACCGTGCTCCCGCTGACCGACATCGCCCAGGCGCACACCCTGTTGGAGGGCGGTTCTGACGGTCGGAGTCGCAGACGCCCACGCGGCAAGATCGCCGTCGCTGTGCACCCCGTGGACGAGCCACCGAGCCGGGCCACGCCTTCGCCGTAGCTTGCTGCGCAATGCGTGCAGGTAATCCGGCCCGATACGGAACTTGCACTTGGGCGAGGGAGGTGACGGAGGCGACGGGGCGACGACTCGGGTGTTGCTCAGCTACCCGGAAGACTTGAACGTTGCATCTATGACGACCTGCGGACACGCCAGAGCCGCGGGTTCACGCAGGCCGCCGGTACGCCGTCCAGTTCCACTGCGCCTTGCAAGACGACGCCTGGTGCGTCGGAATGATCATGCAGTGGATGGCGAGTTCACGGCGTCGGCCCTGACACCGGCGGGGCGCCAGACCGGGGAGACGGTCGGACGGCAGGGTTCATCGCTGCCGGTTCCTCTGCACGCGGCGCTGCACTTCGGCGGAGGGGCATGCGGCCTCGGCCTGGTGCTCGCGGTCGGCATGGCGCCGTAGATCCTGCTCCTGCTGATCGGTGGCACGGTAGGTGACTGTTGATCACGCGCCACCGTGATGGTGTGGACCCCTCAGAGGTGACCGAGAGTGCTCTCAACATCATTTGCGTGTCCATGTGCAACAGGGGGTACACGGGCCTCATGGCCCTCACCTTGATGCGCCCCGCATACGACGTGTGGCGCCCAGGCGAGCACCATGGCCCGTTGAGGGGCAGCCGTCAGGCGTCCGTCGGTGCCATCGGGGCACTGGAGTTGGACCGGCCGAGTGAGGCACGTGGGGTGCGTGAGGCCGTCTGCCGGGCGGGGCTCATCGTCGAAACCGCCGGCCCCCGAGACGAGGTGGTCAAGCCGGTGCCTGCGCACTGACCGTGGCGGAGTAACCGCGCGAACAGCCCCTGGCGCGACTCGATGCGTCCTTCGACCACGTCGTCGACGCACGCACACCAGCCACCGGGAACCCGGACCGGAGACACCCCCACGCCCGCGCCCGCGCCTGCGACCGCCAGGCTGCGGGGCTGATGAACGGAGAATGGATGTCAGTCGACCTCATCGGCTTTCTGGGCGTGGTGCTGGTTGCCTATGTGGTCCCAGGGCCGGACTTTCTGGTGGTGCTCCGTTCAGCGGCCGAGCACCCCTCCCAAGGCCGGGCGGCAGCGCTGGGAGCCCAGGCGGGGCTGTGCGTGCACATGCTCGCCGCCGCCGTCGGCCTGTCCGTGATCGCTGCTCGTACACCCGTGGTGTACGACTCCATCAAACTCCTGGGCGCCGCCTATCTCGTCTACCTGGGCGTACGGGCGGTGCTTGCCGCGCGGCGCAACGCCCGGGAGCGTGCCGCCGCGGGCCCAGAACAGCGCACGAGCTTCCGCGCCGCCGCCCAAAACGTCCCGGGGCAACCGCAGTCGGCGGCCGCACGATGGCGCTCCAGCTTCACCCAGGGATTTTTCACCAACGTACTCAACCCGAAGGCGGCGCTGTTCTTCCTCAGCATCCTGCCGCAATTCGTCAACGGAGGCGGCTCCAGGACCCAGCAGATCTTCTTGCTGGGGATCTTGGATGTCCTCATCGGGGTCGGCTTCTGGTTCGCCCTGGTCGCGGTCGCCGTGCGACTACGCACCTTGTTGGCCCGGCCGAAGATCCGCCACCGCTGGGAGCTGACCACCGGCTGGCTGTTCATTGCCATGGGCATCGGGGTCGCCACCGCAGCTTGACCGCAATCACAAGTGGGGGTGCTCTATGAGGCCCGAGGTCTTCCTCGGCGGGTGGAGTGTCACTTACGCCACGACTGTAGCGTCGGGAGGGGGCCCGGCGGTTGGGTGGTCAGTGTGTGGCCGTCGGTGCGCCCGGTGAGCCAGCCCAACAGTTCCGCCGCTGGGCCGTTCACGCGCAGTCCCGGACCGTCGCCGATCACCCGGAGAATCTGATCTTCGTCGGCGCACAGCGTCATGGGTGGCGTGTGGGGGTTGGTGCGCAGTTTCGCGGTGGTCGTATCCAGTTCGCGGGCGGTGAAGAGGGCGGGCCAGTGAGCCGGTTGGTGACCGGTGGCCAGGTCGGTGTGGTGGACCTCCACCTCGCGCAGCATGCTGCCGACGGCGCGGCGCACCGGCCGCAGGCCGGCCCCGAGCCAGCGCACCGGCACGTCCCAGGCGTCGTGGGGATGGTCATCGGCTGCACAGAGGAAGCGGCGCAGCGCGGCGTCCATGTCGTCGAAGAGGGCGCCGGCGAGCCGACCGGCACCTTCCTCGATCTCCCGCTCGCGCTGGTCGTCGCTGGTGTATTGCGGCAGGTCGGCGCCCGTCCGCGCGGAGGTGAGCAGCCGGGTCCGCGAGTCGGCGCTGCGGGCGAGGTGCGTCAGGACGTGGGCGCGGGTCCAGTCGGGCAGCAGCGATGGCGCCCGTACGTCCTGGTCCGACAGTGCGGCCGCCGTCGCGAGCAGCCGGTCCACGCAGGTGCGCAGCAAGGGCAGGAGCGTGGCGATGCTGTCTTCTTCGTCATCGTGCGGCATGAGTCTCCGATGCGTGTGGTGGCGTCGCCCTACCTGTTCCCGGCATGCGACGTCGTGCACGCCTGTCACCGGTCTGAGCGGGCGAGGACAGCGCACCGACACGGGCCGGTCAAGAAGCGACGTACCTGCGCCACCATCTGCGGCGCCGTTCGATGATGGGATGGTGTTGCCCCGCTGTAGTGGCTTGGCCAGCAGCGCACGGCAACGGCCTGCGCGGGCGGGCGTCACGGTTGGACGTCCCACCCGCGCAGGGCAGCGAACATTTCGCGGATGACTTGCCGAGCAGCAGTGCTCAGCTACGGGCCCGTCGTGTCCGGTCCAGGAGGATGAGGGGCACGGCGGCCGCAGCGAGGGCGGCTCCGATCCAGCTGACCGACGTGAGAGCGGCGCCGTGGGTGAGTACCGCTGCGGCCAGTACGGGGGTGATGCTGATGCCCAGTTGGAAGGCCGAGACGGTGGTGGCACCGGCGAGAGTCGGGGCATCGGCCGCGATGGCGAAGACCCGTCCGTACAACGCCGGATTCAGCACGAATGCGGCGACACCGAGCAGGAACACCGTGGGCAGCACGGCCCAGACCCGGTGAACGGCCGCCACCATCAGGAGCGACAGCAGCGCGGTTGCCAGGGCGCCGGTGAGCAGAGCGAGGTGGGGGCGCCGGTCGGCGATCCGGCCGCCGATGGAGAGCCCGGCGAAAGCCCCGGCGCCGAACAGCGCGAGGACCGCCGGGATCCAGCTCTCGGGCATCTTCGTGATCTCGTCGAGCATCGCCGCCAGGTAGTTGAACGTGATCATGTATGCCGCGGTGGTCAGGACCGTGATCGCGTAGATGCCCCACAGCGATGGCTTGCGCATCGTGGCCAGCTCTGCCGCCACCTTCGGCCGCCCGGCGGGCGTGGCGCCAGGGCGAGCGGCAGGGAGACCGACCAGGCAGCCGACCATCCCGACGACGGTCAGCACCACGACTGCCCAGAAACCGCCGCGCCAGGTGGTGAAGTGGCTCAGCAGCGTGCCCGCCGGTCCGCCGGCGACCATCGCCACGCTCAGACCGCTGACCACGACGGCGGAGGCCCGCGCGGTGAGGTCCGGCGTCACCAGCCGCTGCGCGGTCACCGAGGCGACGGCGAAGAATCCGGCGTAGGCGATGCCCGATACTGTCCTGCTGAGCAGCAGGACCTGGTAGTTGCCCAGCAAGCCGGCCGCCACACTCGCGGCGAAGACGGCCTGAGTGGCCACGAGCGTGGTGCGCCGCGGCCAGCGCAGGCTGAGCACGGCGAACGGGGGCCCGCCGAGCACGACGCCGACCGCGAACGCCGTGATGAGCAGCCCGGCGGAGGGCAGCGTCACGTTCAGATCGTCGGCGACCGACGGCAGCACGCCGGCCAGCAAAAACTCCGCGCTTCCCATGGCGAACAAACTGAAGCCCAGCAGGTACACCCCCGCGGGCAGGCGGTCGGCGCGTCCGCCCCAACGCCGCCCGGCAGCCATGGTCGTCGATTCCGTCCCGACCGGATCCATCCCCATTGTGTCCATTCGGATCACCTCCGCCCACAGGATCCGCAGCCCTGGCCGATATCGGCAAAAGGCGTTGCCGTTTCCGGGACGGAATGGTTGCCTGCTGCTCATGGACGATCAACCGAGTGTCGATGCGGTCATCGAGCAGATCGCCCCCCGGCTGCGGCGCGCGCGCGAGAAGAAGGACCTGAGCCTGGCCGAACTCGCCCGCGCCACCGGCATTTCGACCAGCACGTTGTCCCGCCTGGAATCCGCGCAGCGCAAGCCGAGCCTGGAGCTTCTCCTGCCGGTCACCGCGGCGCTGGGCATCCCCTTGGACGAGATCGTCGCCGCGCCGCGGATCCTCGACCCGCGCGTACAGCAGCAGCCTTCCAGGAAGAACGGCCGCGTACTGGTCCCGCTGTCCCGGCAGCAGGCGGAACCGCGTGCGTACAAGTTGACGATCCCGGCCCACGACACGGAGCCCCATCTGCGCACCCATGCGGGCCACGAATGGCTCTACGTGCTCCGCGGACGGCTGCGCGTTCAGCTGGGCGAGCGCGACTTCATCGTCGGGGCAGGGGAGGCCGCCGAGTTCGACTGCCGCATTCCGCACTGGTTCGGTGCCGCCGGGCGCGGCAGCGTCGAAGCGCTGAGCCTGTTCGGCAAGCAGGGCGAGCGCATCCACTTCCATACAGCGAGGCGGTGACGACCGATTCCGGGACGGCGTACGGGACACAGCCACCCGACGGGATAGGTCCGCCCACGACTGAGCCGTGATGCACTGAACCGGTAGACGTGCAGGGGACGTTGGCGGGTGCTGTACGTCTACCGAGCGTGGCGAAGCAGCTGGGCTGTTCCAGCAGAGTGGAATGATCGACATAAGGTGTCGTCCATGTCTACCCCACACAGTCAGCACGCCGCCCGTCTCGGGCGGCGGTTTGCGCTGATAGCCGTCGGTGCGATCACGGTGTGCGCCGTCAGTGCCTGCTACCCCTCCGAGGCCGAGTCGTCGAAAGACGCCGCCGGCAAAGGATCCGAGGCTCCTAAGAAGCTGCGGATCGGTCAGCCGAGCCCGGAGCAGGAGATTTCCAGCTACAAGAAGACCGCCAAGTTCGTGTTCACGCCGACGAAGGTCGTTGAGGGCAAGCCGAAGGATCTTGACGAGCTCGATGAGCCCGACAAGTACGCGGGCAAGAAGGTCGTGTGGGTCTACGTCAACGCCCGCCACGTCGGAGGCGACGCGCTCAGAAAGCCGCCGTCGGTGATGAGCAATGTCAATGTCGAGACCGCGTCGGGCCCGGGCACGAAGTTCATCCTCATCGGTGCGCTCAGCAGCACGCCCAAGGACTGCAACCTTCTCAACGGTGTCAAAGAACTCGGGACCGAAGACGTGTGGAAGAAGGGCGAGAAGCGCACTGTCTGCGACCCCTACCTCATCCCCGAAGGGGACAAGGTGGACAAGGTCACCTACTCCCAGGGGTACTACAACGAGCCTCTGAAGTGGAACGTGAAGTAACCCGTGCCTGCGCGGGTCCTGCGGCGGGGCGTCGCTCAGCCATCCAGTAGCAGGTAGGCGATGACGAAGGCCACGAGGGCGTGCCCGGCGACACTCAACCGCAGTCCCCAGATGTACTCGCGGCTGTGGTGTTTCCAAACGCCCCCGCTGCCCGCCCATAACTCGCGGGCGTGCCTGGCATTGGCAGAGGCCAGGCATCGAACCAGTGCCATGCGGGCCCGGTGTATGGCCTGCACGTACCGGAAGAAGAGCGCCGACCCGATGAGAGCTATGCCAACGCCCAGGACCAAAACGGTCCGAAGGGCCAGAGGAAGCCCTATGAGCCGTGAGAACGGGAGCTGTGTCAGCGTCACCAGGATGGCCGTGAGCGACACCGTCACGTACATGTTCACGTGCTTCGCGTCTTCACCAGCCATCTCAGCCAGGGCAGTGATGTACTGCAACTTCCGTTCTTCAGGCCCATCCAGATCTGAGTGATCTGGCGGAAACGAATGATCTGCCACGGCGCCCCCCTGGTATGGCCTTCGGCCTTCTGGGAACAATGCCCAAACCGTGGCTGTGGACACCACTCACTCACGAGCCCGAAGCCGCAGCAGTTCGCACGACCGGATGGCACGCCCCGGGCCTCCGCCCGCGAACGGGGGCGCCGTCACCAGTACTGGATCATCACCTTGGTCAGGACGATGACCCCCACACCGAGCACACCGAGACCAAAAACCATCCCGAACATGTCCTTACCTGGCTGAGGTTCGCAGCCAGTGGCCTTGTCCGGCTCGTCGCATGTGTAGTACACCAGCGCCTCGTCGCCCGGCTCGCGGCCGGCCGGGCCGCCTGACTCCTTGAAGCGGACGGCCAGTCCGTCCGCCGTCGTGAAGTCGTACTCGTGCCACTGAATGCGCCGCGCCACGTTGTTGACCATCTGGACAGTGACCCAGGCGCGCACCACCCGCGCCGGCGCAGTGAGTCCGCTCTCCCACGCCGTTCGGCGTTGCCGCGTTCGGCGCACGATCGCGTAGGCGGCCCAGAACATCAGCACGATGAACAGCGGGAAGAGTATGTGGAAGACAAAATCCATGTCGTATGTACCCCCGTACATGTGGAAAGCGATCGATGCGCGCGCCGCGCGGCAGTCGATCACGGTGCACGGGGACCCTATCCGAGTGTGTCAGGGGCATGGCATCTGGGCGGCGGTGGACGGTGAGGCGCTGAAGGGCCGAGGACTCGGTTGGGGCCGGGCGGGAGCCGGGCACCCCCGGCCGCTTTCCACACGCCGCTCTCGTGATCCGGAGCAGTTCAGTTCGACCGGGAACGAGTAGCGGGGCGGGGCCCTGACCGGCGAAGGCGCCGAGAGCGCCCAGTGTGTTGTGCCGGCCAGACCGCGCAGTCAGTCACGTCCGCAACGACGAATCGGCACGTCTGGAGCCACACCCCCGGGGTACACGACGGCGTGTTGTCCACTGCAAGCCCCCTTGAGACCCCGAAGAACTGCGAGGCCTGATGACCGCCAAGCCGTCGACCGAGCAACCGTCGAGCACACCGGCGGCGGCCGAGCAAGCGCCCAGCGAGCAGGCCGCAGAGAATAAGTCGTCGAAGGACCAGGAGACGAAAACCACCGTGTGGGTGGCGCTTGCCGCGAACCTGGTCATCGCCGTGGCCAAGGTGGCGGGCGGACTGTTCGCGGGCTCACCCGCGCTTCTCTCAGAGGCAGCCCACTCGATCGCCGACAGCATGAACGAGGTCTTTCTGCTGGCCGCGCTGCGCCGCAGCCGTAAGCCGGCCGACCCCCAACACCCCTTCGGTTACGGCAAGGAACGCTTCTTCTGGTCCCTGCTCGCCGCCGTGGGCATCTTCGTCACCGGTGGATGCTTCTCCGTCTTCCAGGGCATCGAGGCGCTGCGCTCTGAAAGCTCCGAGACCACGACCGGCTACATCATCGGTCTGGTCGTGCTCGGAGTCGCCTTCTTCGCCGAGGGTGCTTCCCTGGTCCGTGCGCTGTGGCAGGTGCGGAGGCAGGAGGGCGGCATCGGCTCCGACCCGGCCTTGCGCACCGTCATTGCCGAGGACGGTACCGCCGTGCTCGGCGTGACCCTCGCGATGATCGGCATGGGACTGCACATGGCGACCGGCGAGGTCGTCTACGAGGCGGCTGCCTCCATAGCGATCGGCCTGCTGCTCGTCGCGGTGGCCTACCGCCTGGGCAAGGAGGCCAGGGAGCAGCTCATCGGCGAGGCCGTCGACCCCGAACTGCGCGAGGAAATAGCGCACTTCCTCGCCGAGCAGCCCGAGATCGACCGTGTCGCCAGCCTGCTCACGATGCGGCTCGGCATGGACTCGACGCTCGTCGCCGCCCGCATCGACCTCGCGCCCGGCCGGGACAGCGAGGTGGTGGAACTCGTCATGGAGCGCATCAAGGCCGGCGTGGTCGAATGCTGGCCGCAGGCCGACCAGGTCTTCCTCGACGTCACCGAAGCGCCACCCGTGCCGGGCGCCGAGGTCGACCAGGACCTCACGGCGCGGTAGAAGACGTTGCCCGCCGCCACGGACAAGCTTCTCCGTTGACCGTGGCGGTTGACCGCGGCAGCACAGTCAGTCCGGCAGCTGCCGGAGGCGTTTGCTATTGCTTGTTCCTCCGCAGCCGGACTGCCGCGTCCACGGAAGGCTGGCCCGGGCACGATGGGGCCCGGGCCACAGAGTTGTTTCGCCGAGGCCAGTGGCGCATACATCACCGGGACGGGACGTTCGATTCCTCTGGCCCAACGCGCCGCGCATGCCGGAATGTTGACGTCTGCATGGCGCACCGCCTGGGCCCGTCAGCGGCTCCATGTACCTGCGGAAGGGCTGCGGGCTCGCACCGCACCTCGTGTCGCTGCCAGCCGCAGCCGCGGCGCCCTCTCACCGGCCATGCAGGTTGCCGTCCGACGTGAGTTGTCGGGATCAGATCCGTCGAGCGCGGCCCTTCTTGATCCATTGCCACCTGATGGTGCAGGCCATGAAGGGCGAAATGAGCATCGATAGCATCCACAAGCCCACACTTGCGGGGGAGTAGATGTAGTAGTGCCACGCCACCGGCAGCAACGAAGGCGCGAGCAGCAGGACGATCAGCCCACCCCACACGGCCAACGTTACGGCTGCGATGCGTGCCCCCACCATTCTCCCCACCTTTTACCGAACCGACGGACTCCTTGGGGAGGACCGTAACGCTTACCCCATCCCCCCTGCGCCCGGGGGCGGGGACGGCAGCCCAGTAGCTGACCACGAGCCCCGGCACGGTAGGACGGTGTCTCGACCATGGCTCGCGGATGTGACGTGCCTGGCATGATCCCCTCCTATGAGTTCTGGTGCATGGAGTACGCACGCGGTGGAGTTGACTGCTGACCACGTGGTCAAACGGTTCCCCGGAGGGGACGGCGGGTGCGCCGAGCGTGAATGGCGTGCCCTGCGACTCTTGTCCGTTCATGCACCAGGGCTGGCCCCTGAGCCCGGGGAGGCCGACATCACCAAGACCGGGTCAACCGTGGTGATGTCTCGTCTTGCCGGTGTGCCCTTACGGGGGTTCGTTTTGAGAGACGAGCAGGTCAGGGCACTGGCTGAGGCAGCACGCAGGATGTATGCCGCAGTGCCCGCCGACACGCTTCGTGAGGTGCCGATCAGGCCCGGACAGCAAAGCGATCTCATCGCTCACCTCAAGGGCTGGGCAGCCACTGCCCGTCCCGCGGTTTTGGATGGCCCGGTGGCACGGGCCATGGACTGCGGGCTGGACTGGCTCGCCCACTCGGGCCTGGATGCGAACCCAACTGTGGGTGTTCCACCGGTATTCGGTCCGGGAGACGGCAACCTTGCCAACTACCTCTGGGATGGCTCCAGCGTCCGGGTGGTCGACTTTGAGGATTCGGGTCGCAGCGACCGCGCATTCGAGCTTGCGGAGATCACCGAGCACGTGGGGAGCTGGGTGGAGCACCCGCTCGATGTCCCGTTGTTCTTGAGTCACTTCGACCTGTCCGCATCTGAAACCGCACGGCTTGAGCACTGCCGCCGACTCCTCGCCTTGGTCTGGCTGTTCCTCCTGAACTTCGACAACACAAGGAACCCCGCCGGCACGGCGGAGCGGCAGGCTGACCGTCTGATGAACCTGCTTGCCTGAAGGAATGTGTCTCCCGCCGACGCATGCATGCTTCGGTGGGCCAGGTGGCTAGGCGGCCCACGGCATCACGTTGCCGTAGGCGATGCCGCGGTGTGTTGCTGACGGAGCTGCAGGCCACTGGCCTGCAAGACGTGGGTGACACCGCGGTCGATGATCCACACCTCCGCTCCCTGAGAGGCCGGTCCATCCATGCGGGACTTTCACCGGCTGACCAGCCCGGCCCGGCCCAGTCCGGCAGCGAGCGTAGTCGTCGGGGGCGGGACCCCGGCGGGCGGTGCCTGGGCAATTTCCAGGATCCAGGATTGCGGTCAGCCGGGTCCCATCGTGGGCGCTAAATCGGGACAAACCGCACGGGATGCTTCTCGACGGGGAGGGAAGCGCGTCGCTACCTCACCGACGGCCTAGGCTCCGCCGATGTGGCGGTCGTCGAAACATTCGGCGCCAGGGTCGGGCATGCGCGATCATCACGGGAATGAACCCTCGTTTCCTTGGCATCCCTGAGTTGGTCGAAGTCCCGTCCGTGGCGGTCGTGGTCGACGTCATGCGTGCTTTCACCGTGGCCGCCTGGGCTTTTGCCCAGGGGGCGGAGAAGATCGTTCTTGCTGAGTCACTGGACGAAGCCCTGGCGCTCAAGGCCCGCCACCAGGATTGGGTGGCGCTCAAGGACGGTCCGCCCGCGCCCGGTTTCGACACCGTCAACTCGCCGGGGCTGCTGCGGTCAATGGACCTTGGCGGACGGACCGTTGTGCAGAAGACCACGGCAGGGACAGCCGGGGCCCTGGCGGTGAAGGAGGCGTCACTGGTGCTGTGCGCCAGCTTCGTGGTGGCGGAGGCGACGGCTCGGCTCTTGCGGACACACAAGAGCGACAGTGTCACGTTCGTGGTCACTGGCGAGGACGGACGGGCCGATGAGGATCTGGCGTGCGCTCAATACATCGCTCGCAGGGTCACCGAGTCCGGGACGGATGCTGCTGAGTTCGTCCGCCGTGCCGGAGAGTCGCGCGCCGCGGTCGAGTTGACGGAGGGCGTGCGCCAGGGAGTCCATCCTGACCACGTCGCACTCTGTCTTGAGCTGGACCGGTTCTCCTTTGCCATGGTGGCGAAGGTGGAAAACTCACTCATGGTCCTCCGCCCACGCGCCATGCCTTCGCCGGCCGACGAGACTTCGAGCTGATCCCTGGTGGGGTCCAACTCCCGCCATCAAGCGGTGACTGGGGTGATCACGGTGGCCACCCCGGCGCGCAGGAGAATCAGGCGCGCTGTCACCTCACTGACGTCCTCCTCGGCGCCATCGTCGCGCGCGCCGACGGGACTGATACGAAGGTGACCGCGTACGCCTGCAGCCCCGGCGGCGTCACCCGGGCTGCGTGCAGTAGAAGGTCGCCATCGACCCGTCATGCCTATTCAGCTTCAAAGCTGGCTTGGCCCCGAGAACACGCAAGCGGAGGCTTGAGGATGAGCGCTCTCACTATTGCTCTGGTCGGTGCCGTCATCGGGCTCGTGGTCGGACCGATAGCCGTACTGCTGGTGACAAAGGCCCGTAGGAGGCGCTGAGTTGGCGTGAAAGGACGACAGGCGCACGAGGTCGCCGCCTCACGTGAAGCTTTCCGCGCCCGCGCCGACCGGGGAACCCCCCTCCGTTTGCCTTCACGACGCCTGGCCGTGCCCGTGGACGTACTACGAATGCGAAATCCAGCATCAAGCGGTCGTCTGATGGGTCAGGGCCGTTGTGACAGGTCGGCCAGGCGCACGCCGTGCCGTATGCGCAGGCGTCGCAGTTGCCAGTAAGCCAGGAGGACCAGCGTCACCGGGCCGGTGAGGCCAAGGATGAGGCGCACCGGCATGGAGACCTGGTCGTACATCGGGTCTCCCAGGGTGGGCAGGGTCAGGCAGAGCATGAAGGCTGTCGGCAGCAAGACGGGCAGGCAGTCGTGGACATCGGCGCTGCGACCTCCGTTGAGGACGAGGAGCACCATGCCGTACAGGCCGAAGAGTCCCAGCCACAGGCCGCAGGCGGCGGACAGGGGTGAGGCGGGCGGCCAGTCGGAGAGCCTGGTTTGCATGACGACCATCCAGGATGTGCAGGTGAGGACGTAGGCCAGGAGCGGGCCGCGCCACAGCTTGGCCGCGGCCCACTTGCGGCCCTTGGGCGCCAACGCGATCGTCATGCCGCAGAGATTGAAGATCAGCAACATGGCGCCGACGGTGTAGGCGAAACTTTCCCAGAACCGGCCGGGGATTTCACGCACGGGCACAAGGCCAAGGATCAACCAGGTCGCGACGGTCAGGGATAGGCCCAGTGCACCACGCCCGATCTGCGCCCTGCCCATCGCGCGGTCCCTGACCCGGTCGGGGCGGGTCGGTGAGCACAGGCGGTGCGCGGTGATCACCGGCACCAGCCAGCTCAGCCACCACCAAAGACCGCGCCGCTCACGGGGGATGACCCGGAGAATCGGCGCGGGGGCCTGGCGGGGCCGTGGCCCTGGGAGTGGCGGACTTGGACGTCTGGTACCCGGTTGCGCCATCGCTGCCCCCCGTGTCCGGTGTCGGCACCACTGTAGGGAGACGCGGACGGGGTGTCACCGGCGCTTCGCCGGAGAGAACCGGCCCGGTGACGGGGTGTCACCGGCGCTTCGCCGGAGAGAACCGGCCCGGGTTTGTGGTGCGGTCGAGACCGGTCGGTGGGAAACGGCCACAGGCCGACCCCGGCCACACCACCCCACCCCGCGACATCACCGCCCCGACCCGCCCAGAGTTGCGGGCTATCTGCGGTCGTGGCGGCCCGAACGGTCAGCGTGAGGAGGCAGCAGGCGAGGGCGGAGAGACTGGGGACGTTGCTTGGAGGGGCTGTCGCGGCGCCTTCTTGTGAGCATGGCGGTCATGTGGGCTGGGGTGATGCGTCTCAGGCTTTTGGTTGGCCAGGGACGCGGTCGGCAGCGGTCATGGCTGACCGAGCCGTGGCAGATCTGTGCCACGCCGACGCTCAACCTCCAGCGCTAGTACCTGCACACCGTCTGCCCCCGGCATCTTCCTTCTTCCTCTCCGACGCAGGAGGCAGGGAGCCGGATTTCTGCACTTGGGAGTGCCGCACTGTCCAGACTGTCAATGTTCACGGCCGCGTTTTGTACACATACAGACCGCGACGGGGAGGGGGTCCAGGCGTATAGCCTGGACCCGCGATCAGCGCGATACGCCAGAGGCAGGGAAGCCCCGGCCCGAACTTGAGACACCTCCGCGCCCAGGCCATCTCGGACTGATCCCAGCAGCTCGAACTCGCCCTACAGCAGGGGCGGCTGATATCCACCGGACCACTTCTCATCGCTGCGTAACGGCGGTGCGACCGGAGATACCGCGTCGTATCGCCCAGCGCCTATGGCCTACGTCAGGCAACGGCGCGCGACAGGAGCCAGTGGCCATGAGACCAAGCACGGCGAAGCCCAGAAAGAGGACGCCAACATGAGTCGCAGAGCGGACCGCCCCACCGAACCTCCTGCAGTCGAACTCCGTTGCGGTGGGCTGCATTTAACCGTGCAACGCGTGCCTGTGTGGCTCCTCTCGCTGCTCGCCACGGCCGCCGGAGCCGGGGCGGCCTGGTGGACGAGTCATGGCTGATCGTTTGTGGATGGCGACGCACGACGTCATCTCGGATTCGCCCGAAGACGGCCGCGAGCTGGACAGCGGACCCATCGGCGAAGGGACGTGCTGGTGGAGATGGGGGCAGGGCATTGGCATGCACAGCCTGCGGACGGTGGGTGGCAAACGCCGCCCCTGGTGTTCGTCCACGTCGAGAACACCGGAGCCCGCCCGGTGGAGGCGCAGGACTACGCCGCTTTCGCCGAGGACACGTTCGGCTCGCGCATCCGCTTCCCCGGGCGGCTGGTGGCCGGATTGGTGGTGGCCGGATTGGCGGTGGCCGAGGTCAGCCACCCTGCCTGGGCCCGGTCATCGGCCTGAGCATGGCTGCGGTCATCAAGGCGGTCGCCTCGCTCATCCACGCCAAGGCGGACATGTTGAGAGCCCGAGCAGATGCGCAACAGGGGCGGCCCGCGCAAGAAACGCCGGCCGAGGAGGAGGCGGGAGGCACGGCCGGGGAGGCGGCGTTGGGCGCTCGTCAAGCGGACCCTCATTGAAGCGTGCACTTGTGGACGTCACATGTGGGATGCCGCGGGCCGAGCTCCGGATCGTCTCGGCCCGCGGCAGCCCGTGGCCGCCCGTGGCCGCCACCGCATGGAAATCAGTGCTTCACCATGGCCGGGCGACGGTCACAATCGTGAGATCGCCCTTCTCGCCGGCGACGCCCTCGATGTCGCCGAACGGGTTCTGCCAGGAGCCGTCGCCGAATCGAATGGTGTGCCACAGCCGTCCCGCAGCGTTGACCGCACAGACATGGAGCTCGGCACCCGCGGCAGCCGCGCCGACCTGGGCGAGGTCACCCATCTCCCCGGTCTGGCCCTCGATGTCACCGAACGGGAACCAGGATCCATTGGCGCGACGGATGGTGTGCCACAGCCGGCCGGCGGCATTGACCGCGCAGACGTGGAGCTCGGCGCCCGACCCGGCGGCTGCGACGCGTTTGACGCCCCCGACGTCGCCGGTCTGCGCTTCGATGTCGCCGAAGGGGTTTTGCCAGGAGCCATCGGCGAACCGGATCGTGTGCCACAAGCGGCCCTCGGCGTTGACGACGCAGAGATGGACTTGGCCGTTGGCGCCTGCGGCCAGCGCAATGTCGGTCGCTTCGCCGATGTCACCGGCCTGGCCCTCGACGTCCCCGAACGGGAACCAGGATCCATCGGCACGACGGATGGTGTGCCACAGCCGGCCGTCGGCGTTGACCGCGCAGACGTGCAGTTCATCTCCCACTCCCGCACATGCCACCTTGACGACGCTCCCGATGTCGCCCGTCTGTCCTTCGATGTCGCCGAAGGGGTTTTGCCAGGAGCCATCAGCGAACCGAATCGTGTGCCACAAGCGGCCGGCCGCGTTCACCGCACAGACGTGCAGGGTGGGTCCGACGCCGGCGCAGGCGGTCTCGGTGGTGCTTCCGATGTCACCGGCCTGCCCCTCGATGTCACCGAACCCGAACCACGACCGGTCCCCACGGCGGATGGTGTGCCAAAGGCGACCCTCGGCGTTGATGGCACAGACGTGGACGCTCTTCAGGGCCTCGAGTGTCCGCAGGACGTTGATCCGCCCGTAGCCCATCTGCTGGTTGCGGGTGCCGTTCGGGAAGCCGGCGGCCGCAGCATAGGGAGTACTGCCGACCTTGTCGGTGCTGCGTTCGATGACCTCGCGTACATCGTCCGCCGACAGGTCGGGACGAATGCTGCGGACCAATGCGGCAAGGCCGGCGACGTGCGGCGTGGCCGAGGAGGTTCCGTTGAAGGTGGCGAAGTAGTCCCCGGTGCCGTTGTATCCGTCGCCGCCTTGGATGTCGGTGCTGGGGATCCGGACACCGGGGGCGACCACCGAGACGCCAGGGCCGTAATTCGATCCCCACCAGGTCTCGCCGTCCGGGCTGCGCGGGTTCTTGCGCTCATCGGCCTGATCGGAGGCGCCGCACGCGATGACTCGGGGGTGCCGGGCGGGATAGCGGTTGATCCGGCCGTAGTCCTCGTTCCCGGTCGCGGCACACAGGATCACACCAGCTGCGAACGCCCTCTCCAAGGCCGGATCGATGAGGGCGAAGTTCCATCCTGTGGGGCCCCTGCCGTCGCCCGGAGCGTATACCCCGAAGCTCATGCTGATGACCTGGGCGCCGTTGTCCACGGCCCAGTTGATGCCGCGTACGACTTCGACGTCGGTCCAGTTGACGAAGGCCGCGGGCAGGACGCGGCAGCCGCCGGCCACGCCGGCCACACCACTTCCGCTGTTGATGCGGGCGGCGACGATTCCTGCACAGCAGGTGCCGTGGCCGCGGACATCGGCGCTGCCGTGCGGGCTACCGGGCGCGGTCATCCTTGCGAGCTCCACACCGGGACCGGCCAGCGGCAGCAGGTCGGGATGGGTCTGGTCGACGCCGCTGTCCAGTACGCACACCAGCACCGACGCAGAACCGGTCTCCAGGTCCCACCCGGTGACCCCAGGGCCGCCCGCCGAAATCCTGGTCATGCCCCACTGGCTCGGAAAGAGCGGATCGTTGGGGACCAGCGAGAGCGGCACGGCCATCGGCATGACCTCGAAGTGCACGTCGGAGACCAGGGGTGCGGTGGCGCCCTGCGCTTGCAGCTCTTCGCGCATCTCGTAGGCGTTCGAACGGTCCGGGTGCTGAGTCTGCCAGTACTGCAGCCCGTCCAGATGCGCGGAGAGCTCGGTGGACAGCTCCCAGCCGCGTCGGCGCAGCTGCTCGGCCAGGGCGACATCGGCCTGCTCGTCGCGTGATGCGATCACCAGGACGTTGGGCAGTGCGGCCACCAGCCCTTCCAGCCCCTGTACGCCGTCGAGCCGGTAGACCGGGGCGACCCACTCGACCTCTGTCGCCGTGGCGAGCAGGGCGATCTGCGCTTGTGGCACTGCGTCTCCGGTGGTCGAGTGCGCCCAGATGCGCTGCTCGGTTTCGTTGACCACCGGCTGGTTCATGGCTCCCGTGGCCGCCGTGGCCTGACCGCCGCTTTCTCGTTCCAGTTCCGCGCCGCGCAGCAAGGCGTCCACCACCGCTCCGGGGTCCGTCGCGGTGAGCGCGGCGGGCGGAGCGAACGAGACGAGAACCCTGTCCGGATCCCGGACCATGGTCGTGCCCGAGCTGTTGGGCAAGCTGTCTGGGAATACGCTCATTGGACATCCTCCCCCAAGGATGAGCCGTCAGATGCGCTCATGCTGCTCCTGCTCGGGGCGGCCCAAAAGAGGCCGGGACGGAGAATCATCGAATGCCGAACACGAACGAGACAGCAAGGTGACAAGAGTGGGGCGAGGGCTGATGGATGCCCGCTGTGTCGCGCCCAGCGCCTGAGCGACGATCAAGACTGAGAGTGCATCCACCAAAGATCCGGTCCTTCGCAGCCCGCGTGCACCTTGGAAGTGGATCTCTCAGGGCTGCTGGGTACTCACCTCCACGTGCTCTTCCTGCACGGTCGTGGAGCCGATGGCCGCCGTGCCCGCGCCGAGGAGGACTGCGACAGCTGTCGCCACGCCTACGACCGCAACTCGCAGGCGCGGGCGGCGCCGCCGTACGGAAGGCGTTGCGACAGGTGCCGCGGGCATTACGGGTGCGACGGGCACGGCGGGTGCGACGGGCATGGCGGGTGTGGCAGATGGCGGTGCGCCCATCGCGAGTTCCCGGCGGGCGGCTACCCATCGCCGGGTGTCGTCGGCGTCGAGGCCGCAGGCAACGACGAAGGCGACCAGGACGGCCTCACGGGGCAGGCTCTCCCGGCGCAGCATGGTCGCCGCCGTCGAATACGGCAACACCTCACCGGCCGCGGCAGCCGCGCGCTCCAACTCCCGGTAGCTGAGCCCCGACCAGGCCTTCAGGCGGCGCAACTCCGCCATGAACGCCGACGTTTCGGCGGTGCGGGGTGGCACGGGCGGTGGCGTCATGCGGGTCCCTCCGGTTCCGATGTGTGTCGCTGACCTGTGCATAGGCAGACTCGCACAAGCTCGAACAGCTCATCCGTTGAACGAGCTCGCACGCGGCGATCAGCCTTGGTCTCACATCCGTCGTCGTTGTCTTGGAGGCATACGTGGGCCGCCTCGGTTCCCTCGTGCTGTTGCTCGTGCTCGCACTCGTCGGGTGCTCGGATGCGCACACCGTGGCCGGAACAGGCTCCGGTGGCAGGAAGGCGGGGGAGACCCCGACGAGCCGTGACCCGGCGGATCCGGACATCGACCGTTACCTCGACCGCGTGCTTCCGCAGGGGGTGAGCATCACCGTGGCCGCCGCCCGCGGAGGCACGCTCCAGCATTGCGCGGGCCGCGGACTCGCCGACCGCGCGGCGAAGACCCCCGCGACCTGCGACACCGTGTACGACGTCATGTCGATCACGAAGCAGTTCACCGCCGCCGCGATCCTGAAGCTGGAGATGAGCGGCAAGCTCCGGGTGAGCGACCGGATCGGCGCCCATCTCGGCTCCGTGCCCAAGGACAAGCGGGCCATCACCCTGCACCAGCTCCTCACACACACGGCGGGTCTGCCCGACTCACTCGGCGACGACTACGCGCCCCTGTCACGCGCGGACATGCTGGACGGGGTGCTCAAGGCCCGGCTGCGGTCGGCTCCCGGCAAGGAGTTCCGCTATTCGAATGTCGGCTATAGCCTGCTCGCCGCGATCGTCGAGAAGGCCTCGGGCCTCAGCTACGAACGCTACTTGGCCGAGAGCCTGCTCAGGCCCGCCGGAATGACCCGTACCGGCTACGTCCTGCCCGCATGGAGGCGCGAGCAAGTCGCCGTCGAGTATGACCAGCACGGGCGCGCGCAAGGACGGCCGATGGACCACCCCTGGGCCCCCGACGGCCCGTCCTGGAATCTGCGCGGCAACGGCGGAATGCTCTCCACGCCCCGGGACATGTTCCGCTGGCACCGTGCCCTCCTCGGCGACGGCGTCCTGTCCGAGACCGCGAAGCGGAAGCTGTTCGCCCCGCAGGTGCGGGTGCCGGAACTGGACGGTGCCTACGGCTATGGCTGGGTCGTAGTTGACTCCGACGACGACCGGGTCGCCTGGCACGACGGGGGCAACGACTGGTCACTGGCGACCGTCGCCAGGTTCCGCCGCGACGGGATCATGGTGTTCTGGGTAAGCAATCAGGCCTACCAGAAGGGGAAATGGAACCTAGAGGACGATCAGATGAAGCTGACGCATGGCATCGCTGAGCGGCTGCGACGCCGCACCTGACGACAGGGGCCGTCGGCGCGGGCTGGTTGGCATCGGTCCGCACCCGCACCGCGCCTGCGCGGCCGTCTGCCTCAACCTGCCCGAACCCATGTCGTGAAGGCATCAGCGAGTCCGGGCGGGTTGGCGGCTTCTGTTCGGCGGGCGATTGCCTCGTGGTATTCCAGCTCGTGAACGATCACCGGTATGCGCCTTCCGATCGCGCCCTCGAGGACACCACTGTCGTGGAGGTGCTGAGCGAGCTGGACGCATGCCTGGTTGAAGTGGGCCTCGATCTGCGCGGCGAGCGGTCCGACGGTTGCCGCCCAGTCCGCGGAGTCAGCGGGTTCGTCGTACCAGAGGCCGAGTTCGCTGATCCACCGGCGGCGTGCTGCCGCTCCACCGGGGTCCCGGGTGCGGTCACCGATCACAGCCAGCTCGTTCTGGAGCCAGAAGGCGTAGTTCCAGCGAGCTTCTGACCTGTCGGAGGCATCCGCGCTGCTGCGCCGGAACTGTGCTTCGGTGTTGTTTCCGATGGTCAGGACGGGGTGTCGTGGGTCGTCGTCCTCGTTGCCGACAAGGAACGAGATGGCGTAGATGTCGGTCGCCTCGGCGGCCGTGATCGATGTGATCACTTGCATGGCTTGCGTGTGGAGATGGCTGTGGAAGGTCACGAATACGGGGCCTTTCGAGTGCGATTGCTGACGGCGACGGCGGCGGTGAAGTCGGCCCAGTCGCCGGCGGGACCTCATCTGGCGTCGCAGGCCCTCGTCGATGCTGCTTACCCTGGCACCAGGGGGTGGCTCGTGGGCGGTTCGGGCAGCCAGTCTCGAGCCGGGTCGTACTCCAGCCATCGACTTCGCCCGGCTTCTGCCGCGCAGGCGGCGATGAGGCTGTCCAGCCCCGGGTGCCCGTCGCCGGTCCGCCACAGCAGTGACCAGGCGTACAACGGCGTTGGGTCGATCAGAGGGACGGTGCGCAGTCCGGGGACCTCCGGCAGTGGCACGTCGGCGGGCAGCAGGGAGAAGCGACGCGGCTCCCTTGCAACCTCGGCGAGGAAGTGGGCGAGCCCGAGATTGACGCTCGTGGCCGTGTCGTGGATCTCGAATCGGTCGGCGAACCGGTGGAGGAAGTCGAGCCGGTCCAAGGTGCCCGGTGCCCACAGCACGCTGCCGCGCAGCTGGTCAGGCCGCAGCGCCGGTTCGGCTGCGAGCGGGTGGTCGGCGCTCAGTACGGCGTCCACCGGTTCGAGGCGGACAAGTCGGTGGGCAAGGCCGGCGGGCAGCGGGGGGTGGACGCGGCCGAAGGCCGCGTCGATGTCGCCGTGCAGCAGTGCTATCGACACCGACGGCAGATCGCGGCCGTGACCTAACGTCAACTCTCCGGTCTGACCTGCGACGTGGGCCAGCGTCCGCGTTGGCGCGTAAAGGTGACCCCAGACATCTACGCGCAGGGGACGGTCCTTGCCGACTGCCGCTGCTACGGCGGCATCGGCGGCGGCCAGGGCCTGCCGGGCAGGTGAGAGGAAACGCCGGCCGGCCTCGGTGAGGCGTACGCCGTTGCCGCCGCGCTGCAACAGTTGGGTGCCGAGCAGGGATTCCAGCCGCGCGATCCTCTTGGACAGCGCCTGCTGGGAGAGGGCGAGCGTCCCGGCCGCCCGCCCGAAGTGCAGTTCCTCGGCGGTGCGCACGAAGGCTCGTACCTGCGCCACGTCGAGATCCATGGCTCCCACCATAGGCGACAACCAGAAGTTGTCGCCGTTGCCTGTTCGTTGTTGGATCGCGGGGCTGCCCCGAAGGTTGCATCCTCTGCATGCAAAGACTGATTCCCACCGGAGAAGCGGCGCGCCCGGTCGCTTTCGCCGAGGCCCCCCAACCCGTGCCGGGGCCCATGGAGGCACTGATCAAAGTCGAGGCGTTCGCCCTGAACCGGGGCGAGACCTTCCTTCTCGAGGAACCCCGGCCGGGGGCGCTGCCCGGCAAGGACATCGCAGGGCTCGTCGTACAGGCGGCGGCTGACGGCTCCGGCCCCGGCATCGGCACCCGCGTGGTCGGGCACCCGGCGCAGGGCGGCTGGGCCGAGTACGTCGCCGTGCCCACGCACTCGCTCGCGGTACTCCCGGACAGCATCGACAGCGCACAGGCGGCGGCCCTGCCCCTGGCCGGGATCACCGCCCTGCGGCTGCTGCGTACGGCCGGCTCCCTGGCCGGCCGACGGGTGCTGCTGACCGGCGCCTCGGGAGGCGTCGGCCACTACGTCACCGAACTGGCCGTCGGCGCAGGAGCCGAGCTGACCGCAGTGACCGCCACGCCCGCGCGGGGCGAGCGGCTCGTGGAGCTGGGCGCGCAGGTGGCGCACGAGGTCGCCGCAGCCCACGGACCGTTCGATGTCGTGCTGGAGTCCACCGGCGGGCCGACTCTGCCACTGGCCCTGGCCAAGGTACGCCCGGGCGGCACGCTCGTCTGGTTCGGCCAGGCCAGTCGCACCCCGGTGACCCTCGACTTCTTCCAACTCCTTGGCGGGCCCGAGCGCGTCACGATCCAGCACTTCCACTACGCCGACGCCCCCTACGGCTCCGATCTCGCGGCACTGGTACGCCTTGTGGAACACGGCCGGCTGCACCCGGAGATCGGTCGCATCGCCGACTGGGGGCAGACCGTCGACACACTGATCGACCTGCGAGAGCGCCGGATACGCGGCAAGGCCGTCCTGCTGATCGGAGGAACACGATGAACGCCGCCGACTTCGCCGCCGCCCAGTGGACACGTGCCACGGGGGCGGGCGTGGACCCGCACGAGTACCGGCGCGTCACCGAGGACCTCACCTCCCTCGACGACTGGGGGCCCTCCTTCGTGCGGACCGCAAACAGTTACCTGCAACGAGCGGACGACGCGAGATCTCCCCGCTCGGCGGGCGAGTCCCTGCTGATGGCGGCCCGGTGGTTCCACCTGGCCACCCTGGCGCCGTACGCGGACGCACCGCGGGCTGTCGTAGAGGCGGATCACGCCTTGGGCCAGGCGCTCACCGTGCTGGATCCTGGTGCGCGACGGGTGAGCGGCGAGGGATTCGACGGATGGCTGCGTGGCCCCGTCGCCGCGCCGGGGACCGTGGTTGTCGTTCCCGGTCTGGACTCAGCCAAGGAGGAGTTCCTCGATCTGGTGTCCGCGCTGCTGGACAGGGGGCTTGCGGTGTTCGCGATGGACGGCCCCGGACAGGGCGTGCTCGCCGCCACCACGACGTTCATACCGGACTACGAGCGGGTCATGGGCCGGGTCATCGACGCCCTCGGCGTCGCACGCATCGGCCTCGTCGGCTTGAGTCTGGGCGGATACTTCGCGGCCCGGGCCGCAGCACTGGAGCCGCGCGTGGCGGCCGTCGCCACCGTCAGCGGTCCCTTCCGCCTCGACTGGGCGGAACTGCCCCCGCCGGTACGGGACATCATGGCCCGGCGCACCGGAGGAGTTGCCGCCGCCCACCAGTTCGTGGGCCACGTGGACCTTGCCGCCCTGGCACCCCGCATCACTGCTCCGCTGCTGGTCGTGGACGGCGGCCAGGACGTCATCCCTGGGGTGGCGAAGGGTGAGCCCCTGGCCCGATTGGCGCCGCACGGCACGTACCTGTCCGTCCCACACGGCGACCATCTCCTCGGCAACGCGCGGCCCGACTGGCTGCCCCACCTGAGCGACCACCTCACGCACACCCTGACGGGAACATCGGCATGACCGGCATGAACCGCTTCACCCACAAGACCGTCCTCATCACCGGAGGCACGAGCGGCATGGGCCTCGCGACCGCCCGCCGCCTCATCGCCGAAGGCGGCCACACCATCGTCACCGGCCGCACCCGGGCACGAGTGGACGCCGCCGTCCAGGAGCTCGGCCCGCGGGCCTCGGGGATCGTCGCCGATGTCACCGACCTCGGCGCGGTCGACGCGCTGATGGCGACCGTCCGGGAGCGTCACGGCCAGCTGGACGGCCTCTTCGCGAACGCGGGCACCGGCACGTTCCTGCCCTTCGAGAACATCACCGAACCGGACTTCGACCACGGCATCGACGTCAACTTCAAGGGCGTGTTCTTCACCGTACAAAAGGCACTGCCGCTGTTGGCGGACGGAGGCGCGATCGTCATCAACGCCTCCTGGACCCTCCACCGGGGCAACAGTGTCCTGACCCTGTACTCGGCGACCAAAGCCGCCGTGCACAACCTGGCTCGAACCCTCGCCGCCGCACTCGCCCCGCGCGGCATCCGCGTCAACTCCGTCAGCCCCGGCTACATCGACACCCCGATGTACCCGCCGACGCACTGAATCAAGCGGAGGCGAAGGCGGTCACCGGGCAGATCGTCTCCGGCCGCTTCGGACGCCCGGACGAGGTTGCCGCCGCCGTGGCGTTCCTGGCCTCTTCCGACGCGTCCTACATCAACGGCCAGGATCTCGTCATCGACGGTGGCCTGGTCGGTGCGGTACCCGTCTGACGAAACTCATGGTTTGTGGGTGACCCAGAGCAGTTCCGCCGGCCAGCGGTGTGCCCAGTCGGGCGGGTCGGTTTCGTTGTAGCCGTTACGTGTGGCGCGTTCGGGCCGCGGTTCGATGAGGTCGTCGATGATGAGACCCGCGCCGCGCAGGACTCTGACCCAGTCGCCGTAGGTGAGCTGATAGCTCAGCGCGCCGTCGTCTTCGGCGATGGTGTGCAGCCCGAAGTAGTCGGTTTGCATCGTCGTGGTCACGCGGCTGGCTGCTTCGTCGTAACACGCTTCGAACCAGGGGCTGGCGACGTTGAACACCAGGCGCCCGCCTGGGCGCAAGACGCGTGCGGCCTGGGGTACGGCCAGGTGCGGGGGCGCCCAGCTGAGCCCGCCGAAGTCGCAGAAGACCAGGTCGAAGCTCTCGGCGGCGAAGGGTAGTTGTTCGGCCGCGCCCTGCACCAGTGGGTAGCGGGCCGTCCCCATCGCTCCGGCTGCCGCGGCGAGCTGGGCTTCGGACAGGTCGAGCCCGACCACGGTGGCGCCCTCGGCGGCCAGCGCCCTGGACCACTGGCCGGCGCCGCAGCCGAGTTCCAGGACGCGCTTGCCGCTGACGTCGCCCAGGGCCTGCAGCTGCGCGTCGGGGATGGAATACATGCCCCACAGCCGGGGGGTGGCGCCGATTTGTGGGTCGTGCTCGTGCTGGTAGGCGCTGCTGATCTGATTCCAGAGCCGCCGGTTGGCGGGGATGCTGTCCACGTGCCGACTCCAGCACTGCCTGCCAGGAGAGGTCAACACGTTTAGGGCACCGGCCGGCCCTCACCTCGATCCGGCGTTCCGGTGCTCAACTCGCCTTGGGTACACGACCGAGCGTAGGTCGGAGAAGCGGTGCATGGCGGGCCAAGAAGTCCCAGAGCTGGCCGGCGATCGGTCCGTGCGGGCGATCGCGCCGACGCGCTGCCGAGAGATCCTCCACCACACCGGGAAAGTGCCGTCCGGCGATGGAGAGCAGACTTCCGTCACGCAACTCCTTCTCGATCATGAATCGCGGCACGTGCCCCCACGCCATGCCGTGCAGGATCAGTTCCTTCTTCATGAGGTGGTCAGGAACAGAGCTTTGGGGCGCGCCTTCGACCAGGAAGTGGCCTTGCTCGAACGGTTGCCGCGCCGAGTCCCGGACCACGCATTGGGTGAAGGCCTGCATGCGCTGCGGTGTGATGTCGGCGTCCGGAGGGAAGGGCAGGAAACCGGGCGCCACGACGGGCACCAGCGCGACGCGGCCGAGATCGATCCACTCCATCCGCACGTCGCTCTTGGGGACGCGATGCACGATGAGGTCGGCTTCGTCCTCCAGCAGCCGCTCCCAAGGACCGGTGACCGTCTCGAACTGCAGGCGCAGTCGTGTCTGCGGGCACTGCGCGAAGAAGCGGCTGAGCCTCTCCAGCACCGGTGGAAGGGGGCACAGGTCTCCGAGCACCACGCGCAATTCGGCCTCTTCGCCCATCGCCAACTGTGCCGCGTAGGTCTGTAGTTCCTCCGCCTCGTGCAGCAGGAAGCGCACCTTGCGGTGAAAAGCTTGCCCCGCCTCGGTGAGTTGCACCCGGTAGCCCGAGCGATCCAGCAGGTCCAGACCCAACTGGCGCTCCAACTTGGCGACTGCCGCGAACACGGAAGGGTGCGAACGGTGCAGCCGCTCGGCGGCCGCCTGGAAGCCGCCGTCGATCACAACGGCGTTGAAGCACTGCAACTCGTGGAGCGTGAAGTTCGACATCGTCCAGGAAACCTACAGGGTTCTTCTGATCTTTGTAATAGAAGTTTGCAGAGGGTGTTCTTAGGCTGGGCGCATAGCCGCTACGAGCACTGGAGCTGACATGACGTCACAAACAAGTACTGCTATCACCACCGGCGATGGCGTCCGCATCGCCTATCGCTTCGACGGTGACGAGAACAAGCCGGTGCTGCTGCTCTCGAACTCCATCGGTACCGACCTCCACATGTGGGATGGCCAGGTATCGGCCCTGACGGAACACTTCCGGCTGCTGCGCTACGACGCGCGCGGCCACGGCGCCTCAGATGTCCCCAAGGGCTCGTATTCCCTGGACCGGCTGGGACGCGACGTGGTGGAGCTGCTGGACGCCCTCGGCCTGCAGCGGGTGCACGTACTGGGCCTGTCTCTGGGCGGAATCGTCGCGCAGTGGTTGGGAATCCACGTTCCGGAGCGCGTCGACCGATTGGTGCTCTCCAACACCGCCGCCTACCTCGGCCCGGCCAATCAATGGGACCAACCGATCGCCGAACTGTTGGCAGCCCCCGACATGCAGGCCACTGCGGAGATGTTCCTGCACAACTGGTTCCCGGCCGGCATGCTGGGAGGCGACGACGAGGTGGTCGAGGGTTTCCGCCGCACCCTGCTCGCCACGCACCGCGAGGGTGTGGCCGGGAGCTGGGCCGCGGTACGCGACTACGACCTGCGCCGCACGGCCACCCTCATCCCGAACCCGACCCTGGTCATCGCGGGCGAGCACGACACCGTCACGTCCGCCGACCACGGCAAGGAGCTCGCCGCGATTGTCCCCGGCGCGCGGCTCACCGTTCTGCCCACCGTGCACATGGCGAACGTCGAAGGGGAGGCGCAGTTCCTGGATGCTGTGCTGGCCTTCCTCACCGCGTAGCCGCGACGAACACTGCCGCCACGCGCGCAACTGCTTCCGCGCGCCCAAGCGGCACGATCCTCACACGCAGTAAGGGCGGTCTGCCCGCATCGGAGCGATTCGGTCACGGTGTGGGTCAACGGACACTGCTTTCACCTCTGGGACAGGAAGGGCAACGAGATCGACCCGTACGTCTACGGGGGATGCCCAGCCCAGAACCCTGCCCAGAATCAGGCGACCTGAGGATGTGCTTAATTGGACCGCTTGTTTCCCTGGTGCGCCCGGCGTCACGGTTCGCGGGAGAACTTGGCATCGAAGCCGCACGGGTCGTCCGGGTCGATGGAGGCGCAAAGCTTTCTACCGCCGTCGACCGCGGCGAGGTCGATGTTGCAATCTCCCTGCGGCACACCGTTGAACGACAGCCCGATCCAGGATCCCGATGCCGCTTTCTCCGAGACCACCGACAGTGCGTCGCTCTTATCGACCCAGAAGCCCCAGCTGCCCGCCACTTTGCCCGGCCGGCATTGGCTGTCGGCAAAGAAATCCGCCTTCAGACCGGACGCTGTGAAAGTCCGGTCGGCGGACAGGGAGAAACTCCCTCCGCCGGGCTCGGCCCATTCGCCGACGACGTCAGCCACGCTGACCTTCGCCGTCTTGTCGCCGTAACCGCACGAGGGAACGACGAGGATGGCTGCCATCACCAGCGGCAGGCAGCATCTCAACTTACTCATCCGCGCATGATGCCCTCTCATGACCAGCTGCTCTCACTGGGGGGGCGTCGCATACACGGGTATCCGTCTCGTGCGATGCGAAAATCCTGAGGCAGTGAGAGGTGATTGCGCTACGCCGGACTCGGCGGGGGCGGGGGCAGCCGCTCGGTGATCCGGTCGAACAAGTCCGTCAGCGGTTCGCTGATGTGCCGCCCGAACTCGCTTAGCCCATACGTGACTTGGGGCGGTGTCGTCGGCTCCACCGCCCGCCAGACCAGACCGTCCTTGACCAGCGCGCGCAGGGGCTGGGCGAGCATTTTCTCGCTGACGCCCTGGATGCTGTCCCGCAGCTCGTAGAACCGAAGGTCGCTGTTTCGCAGAGAGATCAGCACCCAGACGCCCCACCTGCTGGTTACGTGGTCGACCATGTCCCGCGCGGGGCAGTCGGTGTGAAACACCTCATACCGGGGGCCCGCTTCGGCCCCTGTCAGCTGCGTGCCTTCCTTCATGTCCGGAGCTTACCTCTGGGTATGTCCTTACGGAATGTAAGCCCGGCTCCTAGCGTCAACCTCCGCCGTGCACAACCACCGTGCACAGCCGCAGCGCGCAGCGCACAACAAACTAGGAGCTGAACATGATCGTGGTGACCGGGGCTACCGGGAATGTGGGCCGGCCTCTGACGCAGGCTCTGGCCGAAGCGGGCGAGCAGGTGACGGCGGTGTCGCGGCGCGCGGCGACTGCGCCGGAGGGGGTGCGGCACGCGACTGCCGACCTGGCCGAACCGGCAAGCCTCAAGCCGGTGTTGAAGGGGGTGAAGGCGCTGTTCCTCCTGCTGTCGGGCGATCTGCACGCCCCCGAAGCCAGGGCCGCCGACCTTATCGACCTGGCCGTGTCCTGCGGGGTCCGCCGGGTCGTCCTGCTGTCTTCGCTGGGCGTGGCCACCAGACCGCTGGGCCCGACGCGGGTCGCGATGCGCGCGCTGGAGGACGCGCTGCGGGAGTCCGGTCTGGACTGGGCCGTCCTGCGCCCGGGCGGCTTCGCCTCCAACGCCCTGGCCTGGGCGGAGTCCGTCCGTACGAACGGAACGGTCGCCGCACCGTTCGGCGATGTGGGAGTGCCGGTCATCGACCCGGTGGACATCGCAGAGGTCGCGACGGCCTGCCTGCTGGACAAGCGGCACACCGGTGGGGTGTACGAACTGACCGGGCCGAAGGTGATCACACCGCGTCAGCAGGCGGAGGCGATCGCCGCCGCGCTTGGTTCGCCCGTACGGTTCGACGAACTGACCCGTGACGAGGCGAAGAGTCAGATGACCCGGTTCGTGCCCGCCGAACTCGCCGACGACACCCTGGACATCATCTCCGCCCCGAACCCGGCCGAACTGCGGATCAGTCCGGACGTGGAACGCGTACTCGGCCGTGCCCCGCGCCCCTTCGACGCCTGGGTCGCCCGCAACATCGCTGCTTTCCGCTGAGGCACATCGATGCCTCGGGTCGCTGGTGCCGTGACCGAGAAGGTTCGCCGGGGTGGTGGTGCCCGGCGTCGCTCCGGTTGGATGTGACAACACGACTGATTCGGTGCGGGGAGGCACGACGACACATCCGGTCCGGGTGCGGACGTTGGCCGAGGGGGAAGGGCAGAGGCTTCAACGCATCGTGCGCCGGGGTAGTGCCAACACGCTGCGGTTTCGCAGGGCGATGATGCTGCTGGCCTCGGCGGGCGAGAACAGCGTCCCGGTCATCGACCGCCTCGTGCAGGCTGACGAGGACACCGTCCGCGCCGTCCCCGCCTGCTCAACGGTGACGACGAGAACATTGTCATCGAGGCGGCCACTACCCGCCCCACAAGCTCGGCAAGCCCTTCACCCGCTGGTCGATCTGGAAGCTCACCGACCACTCGCGTCGCACGTCGCTACGGGTCGGACGCGAGGCGCTGCGCTGCCTGCTGGTCCGCCGAGGGATCACCTTCCAGCGCACCAAGAGGTGGAAGGAATCGAGCGCCCCGGACTTCGACGCCAAGCTTGACCGGATCGAGTACGCGCTCACCCAGTGGCCCGAGCGGACCTTCGCCTTCGACGAGTTCGGGCCTCTGGGGAGCCGTCCGGCCGCAGGGTCTTGCTGGGCAAGGCGGCACAAGCCCGACCGATTGTCGGCGACCTGTCACCGCACCCACGGCACCCGCTACTTCCACGGCTGTTACGCGGTCGGCGATGACACTCTGTGGGGTGTGGTCCGGCGCCGCGAGGGCACCGGCCCGACCTGGTCCGCGCCCAAATCGATCCGGGCGGCCCGTCCGGACGGCGCCCCGATCTACGCGCACTTCGGGCCGCTGAGGCAGTTCACTCTCGACAACTCCAACCACCCCAACCGCACACTCCAGACCCGCGAGTTGCACCGCTACCTGCGCCGGCGCAACCAGTACCCCCGGCACCCCGACGTTCTCGCGGCCCAACGCCGCGAACGAGCCCGCGTCCGAAGCGAGCAACGCATCCGCTGAGGTGGCCGACCCGTCGCTGCAGCAGCCTGAACAGCACCGGAGCGCTAGGAGGTCTCCTTGTGGACGGCTTCGATGTTGTTGCCGTCCGGGTCGCTGACGAATGCACAGTAGGCGCGGTACTCGCTCCATACGCGGGGCGCGTGCCGGGAGGTGCCTCCGGCCGCTACCGCAGCCGTGTGGAAGGCGTCCACCGCATCCCGGTTGACCGCCGTGAACGCGATGTGCACCCCTGTGGTGACGCTGGTCTCATCCTCCGCGCGTTCCAGGGACAACGACGGCGTGTCCTGCTCCGGACTCCAGTACTCCGCGACGCCGTCGGCCCGGTAGCCGACGCCGATCCGCAGTGCCTCCAGCGCAGAGGTGTAGAACCGTTCGCTGGCCTCGAAATCCGAAGCGACCACGCCGAGGTGATGAACAAAGGACACCGTTGTCTGCATGACGACCGAGCCTACGGACAAATCGAGCGAACACGCCGACGCTCGCCACCACCCCGGCGAACCTTCCCGGTCACAGAACTAGGAACGCTCGGCCCGGGCGGAGTGCACGAGCCGTTCGGCAAGGGCCTCGACGAGGTCGCGGAGCTCTTCCGGGCGTTCGATGACGAAGGGCCGGTCCAACGAGGCCAGTACGGCAGGCAGCCAGTCGAGCCGGTCCACGCGCATCTCCACGCGGACCCACGGCTCGTCCGGTGGATCCGAGCTGTTCGGGGTCTTGTGGGCCGCCAGTTCCTCCACGAGCGCGACGCTCGGCGGAAGCCGGGTGTGGATGTGCTCGGCCGTGCCCTGGACGCGCAGGGTCACCGCATGCCGGTACGGAGCCGTGGCGAGTGTCGTCAGGACGTGTTCGGCAGGGTCGAGTCCAGCGGGTGGTGCGAAGGAGCCCGGCAGGGTCCGCACGTCGGTGACGCGGTCCAGACGGAACGTGCGGTCCTGGCCGCCGGTCGAGAGGTCCGCCCCCGTCACGTACCACTTGCCGGAGTGGGCCACGAGTCCATAGGGGTGCAGTGTGCGTTCGCTGGGACGGCCCTTCGTGTCGGTGTACTTGATCGAGATGGACCGGTGGTGGTTCACCGCGTCGGCGACTGGCAGCAGGACTGCAGAGTCCGGGGCGATTGTTTCGTCGGGTTGGGCGGTGAAGGCAAGGGAGGTGAGCACGGCGTCGAGTCGGAGCCGCAGCCGCTCGGGCAGTACTCGGCGGATCTTGGCCGTCGCCGTCTCACCCGCCGTCCCGGTGGCAGCCGTCAGTCCGGCGCGCCGGCCCGCGACCAGGCCGAGCAGCACGGCCAGCGCCTCGTCGTCGCCGAGCATCAGCGGAGGCATGCGATGGCCGGGGGAGATCCGGTAGCCGCCGTAGCGGCCGCGGACCGCTTCGACGGGCACATCGAGGTCGACGAGGTGGCTGACGTAGTGCCGCACCGTGCGTTCGTCGACGCCGAGCCGCTCGGCGAGTTCGGACGCGGTCCTGAGGCCGCCCGACTGCAGGAGCTCAAGGATGGTGAGGACGCGGGCGATGGGACGGGTCATGTGCGGAAGTCTGCCCGATAAACCGGGCGGGTTTCGCCCGGTATTGGTCATAGCCTCAGGTCAGAAGCACGGAACGACCTGGAGAAAACCCATGAACTTCGCCAACTTCGTCTCTGTCCGCATCATCACGAGCGACGTAGCCCGCCTCGTCGACTTCTATGAGCGCGCCACCGGCATGACCGCCGACTGGGTCAACGAGGACTTCGCCGAGCTCAGGGCCGCCTCGGCCACCCTCGCCATCGGCAGCACCCGCACGGTCCCACTGTTCGCGCCCGGATCCGCCCGCCCGGCCGACAACCACAGCGTCATCCTCGAATTCCTCGTCGACGACGTGGACGGTGTGCACCGGAACCTGACCGGCTTCGTGGAGGACTTCGTGAACGAGCCCACCACGCTGCCCTGGGGCAACCGCTCGCTCCTGTTCCGCGACCCCGACGGCAACCTGGTCAATTTCTTCACCCCCGTCACACCGGCGGCCATCGCGAAGTTCGGCCGCTGAGGGGGAGCAAATAGTCTCAATGGTGCTGGAGCGCGGAGTCGCTGCCATCGAGGCCGCCGGCATCGACGACGGGCCCGCGCCCAGCGCGACGGGACGGGCCGCCTGACCCATGACACCCGCCCTGCACATTGATGTGACCTCCCTTCACCCCCGGGCCGAGCCCGGCCTGCCGTCCCTGCGTGACCCTTTCGAACAGCACCTCGGCCAACTCAAAGGCTGGGTCAGCGACTTCTGCTCGTTTGCTGGCCTCGTCACCGAATGGGGAGAGGTGGTCACCGAGGCCGCCGGGCGCGGGTGGGGCATCATCGGCCTCACATGCTGATCGCCCCGCGCAGCGCTGGTCGCCCATGACGACATGGAAGCCATGATCTCTTCCTTGTCGGGGTCAGGGACGATCAGTGCGTGAGAGCACTCCGGAGACACTGGCGGAAAAGGGCTCTCGGACGGTGCGAGGGAGAGTGACTTCGGTGAGCTTCCCGTCGTACAGCATCCACAGGCCGAAGCAAGCATCCTCCTCGTCACGTACCAGTACTTGGACCGACTGAGGGTCGGGCCAGGGAAGTGATTCGAGGTGGGACAGCAGACCGTGCCAGTTGTGGCGAATGAGCTGAATGACCCACGCGTAGCACTCTTGGGACGGCTCAGCCGATCCGGCGAACACGTGGTCTCCGACACGCGTGAAGCACTGGTGCCATTCACGGTTGTCATCGCGCCGGATGAGAGGCTCCATGACCTCTTCGGCCTCTCTGGCCAGGACCATGACTTCGGCGAATCTGCTCATCCGCTGAATATCGCGGCCTCGCCCCATGACAGCAACTCATTATTGTCCACGCCATGAAGTCGGGGTGTGTCAGGGGTTGTTGAGGTAGGTGAGGACGGCCAGGACGCGGCGGTTGTTGTTGTCGTCCTCGGCGATGCCGAGTTTGTTGAACAGGGAGGTGGTGTATTTGCTGATGGTGCTTTCGCTGAGGAAGAGTTGTTGGCTGATGGCGTGGTTGGACAGCCCTTGGGCCATGAGGCTGAGCACGGAGTGTTCGCGTGGGGTGAGGGGGTGGAGGCGCCGGTTGGTGGTTCCGCTGGACAGGAGTTTGGCGATGACCGCGGGGTCCATGGCGGTGCCGCCGGCGGCGACGCGTGCCAGAGCGTCGATGAATTGATCGGCGTCGAAGACGCTCTCCTTGAGGAAGTAGCCGATGCCGCCGGTGGCGTCGGCCAAGAGTTCGCGGGCGTAGAGCTGCTCGACGTACTGGGAGAGGATGAGGATGGGCAGTCCGGGCAGTTCGCTGCGGGCGGCCAGGGCCGCCCGAAGGCCCTCGTCGGTCTGGGTCGGGGGCATGCGGACGTCGACGACGGCGACATCGGGCCGCGTCGTCAGCAGTGCGTGCAGGGTCTCGGGGCCGGTGGCTGCGGTCGCCACCACCTGGTGCCCGTAGGCCTCGATGAGGCGGACCATTCCCTCACGCAGCAGGTAGAGGTCTTCGGCTACGACGATGCGCATGGCACCTGCATCCTCACCCGTGTCGGGCCGCCGTGCGGGCTGGTGATCTCCAGAGCACCGTCGAAGACCGCGAGGCGGCGGCGTAGCCCCGCCAGTCCGCCATCGGTGTGCAGGACGGCCCCGCCGCGGCCGTTGTCTTCGACATCGATGACGATGCTGGTCTCGTCCGCGGTGATGGAGACGTGAGCTGTCGTCGCGTGAGCGTGCTTGACGGCATTGGTCAGCAGTTCGGCGGTGGCGAAGTACAGGGCGGACTCGATCGGCGGCTCCAAGGTGAGTTCGAGGTCTGCGCTGACAGATGCTTCGAGCCGGCAGTCCAGAACAAGGGCGCGCACGGCATCGATGAGCCCGCGGTCGTTCAGCACGGGCGGGTTGATTCCCTGCACCAGCTCACGCAGCTCGCTCAGGGAGGCGGTGGCACCGGCCCGCGCTTGTCGCATCAGCGTCCTGGCCTGCTCCGGATCGCTCTCCATCAGCTTCTCCGCGGTCGCCAAGGACAGCCCGAGCCCGACCAGGCGAGCCTGTGCCCCGTCGTGCAGATCCCGCTCGATCCGGCGGATCTCTGCGGCCTGGGCAAGCGTCACATCCGCGCGCTGGGCGGTCAGTTCCTCCACCCGCCCTGCCAGCGCCATCGCGGGGGAGGGGCGCAGGAAACGGACGGCCACCGGTGCGAGACACCGCCAGGCATAGGGGGCGCCGGTCAGGGCCACGACCAGGCCGAGCGCCCCCACAATGTGGGCGAAGGACCCCGGCTGGGCCAGCCCCAGGATTGCCGCGGCCACCCCGGCCGGCGGGAGGGCAGCGATGATGCCCGCAGTGAGCGGCACGATTGCCGTGAACCGCAGGTCACGCCAGCGGGCGGCATCGGACCACCACACCCGCCACTTCTGGTCCATCAGGGCGTCGCGGCGAGTGCGCTCGTAACCGAAGCCGTTCCACCAGTACCCCGTGGACATGAGTGTCACCGGTCCACCCTGCCGGTATCCGGCGGGAATGACGGTGGCCGTCCACCGCGCGACCAGGAAGCGGACCATCTGGCAGACCGGGCGGGCCAGAGCGAGCGTGCCCCCGCACACCAGGATGACCGGCAACATCCACGACCAGGGGTTAGCCGCACCCCACCAGATCCCCAGCGCGACCGCGGCGGCCCACACGGCCGGGACCAGCATGCTGATGACCGCCACCAGGCACGCCCGTAGAAACCCCACGCCAGCGCGCGCAGGCCACGAACTCAGCTGTCTCAACATCTCTTCCCTCGCATTGCCTTCGCTTTGCGTCCGGTGCGCCCCTCGTGCACCGCACGGAGCCTGCCACGGCCAGAGCCTGCCGGACAGTGGGGCTACCCCCACTCAACCGTGGGCCCAGGCCGATACCGCCTGCGCCGGGTGCTCCATAGCGTCACTGAGCATGGAAACCAACAAGCACACGACCCAGGCGACGCTCGTCAACACCCCCCACGCCCACGGGGCCTTCGAGAGGGTGCACCACAGCGTCAAGGCCTACGGCGCGCTCAGCACCCTCGCCCTGCTGGCGGTCATCGCGGTCTCCGGCAGCGGCCATCTGGTCAACACGTTCATGTGGGTGCGGGCAGGCCTGTTGCCTGTCGCCGCCGTGCTGCTCTATCGGATGACCGTTGCTGCCGCCTGGGGTTCTCGACGGGCCTTCGAGCGCCTGAGCGCCCTCACCGTGATCATGCCGATCGCCATCGTCGGCGTCGACCTGATCCCGGGCCTCTGCCCGCCGTGGTACGCCCTGATGCAGGCCCTCTGCGTGCTGCCCCTCATCCCCGCCGCATGCGTCGCCCGGTCCAGCGCACTGCGCGCCGCCTTCCCCACCTCACGCTGACACAGCTACCTCCTGCGCGCTGCCCAGAGCTGACACCCCGCCAACGGCACGGCACGGCACGGCACGGCATGGCACGGCGCGGCATGGCACGGCAGGCGCCCGCGCCGTGGTCACGCTGCTCCGGCGTTTCACGACCACACAAGTCGCCCGTCTGTGACCGTGCAGACCGGATGGCTTCCCTCGGCGATCCTCGACAGCATGTCCGCCACGGAGTCGAAATAGTCAGCCAGGGAGGCGTACTCGCCGGTGACCGTGATCTCACCCACGCACCATCTGCCGATGCGCCCGTCGCGCACGTCGATGAACTTTCCCGCCCAGCCGTCCTGGTCCGTCAGGAACGGGATCCACTCATTGCGCCAGAACGGATTGTCCAGCTGGCCCGGGGGATTGATTCCACCGGGCAGGGAGCGATTCGCGTAGAGCTGCTCCATCGCCCGTATGCCCAGGTAGAAGCGTCCCTCGTCGGGGAACCCGGCGAAGCCGGAACATGCCACTTCCTCGTCCACATCTTCCTCAGGAAGATCCAGATTGTTCTGCAGGAGCCAGGACCGCAGATCCTGAGGCAGGAGAATACCCATCCGTTCTTCGGCCGCCACGAGGGCTTGCTCTGTCGCGGGCCCTGGCAGGTCCGCGTGATCGGCCGGGGCGTGCTGACGCAGAAGACTCATCAAACGGGACCAGCTTGCCGCTGCGCTCATCGTTCACTGCCCTCCCTGTACGGACACCTCATGTGACCGTACGAGTGCGGAGGTTACTCCTCGACGTGTCGACTGCGGCTCCCCACCCTGCACGGGACGGAGACTGTGCTGGCGGCATCGAAAACAGCACCCACCGGCGATGACGTCCCGGTCGTCTGGCCACGGCAACCGCCAGCGCAGTAGAGCAACTTGATGGTGGTGTGCGGTCGGCCGTCCCGTCCGTGATGAGGGCTGGGGTGAAAGCGAACTCCAGCCTGGCTCCTGCCTCTTGGGATCACCGTCACGCAGGTGCGGTAGGTTGCCCGCCATGACCGACCTCGGACCTGTCGCCTGGCCGCCTGCTCCGATCAGGACCCAGCGGCTCGTGCTGCGTGCGTCCGAGGCTCGCGACCGTGCGGCGTTCATCGAGCTGTTCGCCTCGTCCGAGGTACGCGCCCATCTCGGCGGCCCCCGTCCGCGTGACGAGCTCGAATGCTCGGTGCCCGAGGTACCCGGGCGGCGCCCTGGGCTCTTCGTCATCGCTCTCGAGGGGAAGATGATCGGCACGATCTCGCTTCTCGATCTGCGCGACGCCAAGCGTCCGGGACACATTCGCCCGCAGGGCGGGGAGACCGAACTCGGTTACATGGTCCTGCCCGAAGCCTGGGGGTGTGGTTACGCCGCCGAGGCGTGCGCGGCGGCACTCGACTGGTTCGCTGACGCGTTCCCCGGCGAGCCGGTGGTGCTCTGCACCCAGATCGCCAACAACCGCTCGATGCGCCTCGCGGTGAAGCTGGGGTTCAGCGAGGTGGAGCGGTTCGAGGAGTGGGGCGCGGAGCAGTGGTTCGGCGCGTGGAACGTGGCTTCACCGCGCGGTTGAGCCGTTCAAAGGTCGCACCGGCTCCATCGGTTGCTTGCGATGAAGCAGCACGTTCGTGGTCGACCCCGATACGAGGGTGTAGCTCGGCAGGCGCCAGGGCGAGGGAGCAGGGGCATGTCTCGGCGAGGAGTGAGAGCGGTGCTTGTTGCCTCTCGGTGATGCCCCATGAGCGCCAGGTCATGACCGTTCCTCGGCGCGGCGGCGCAGGTCGGCGAGCTGGGCTCGCGGCACTTCTTGGACGAGACGACGCGACAGGCCGATGAGGCGCCGGCGCAGGGCGGTGTTGCTGGTGGCGGGGGCCTGGGCGAGAGCGTTGTAGGTGCGGGTCCAGTCACGCTGGGTCTGCACGATGCCGGGGGAGTGATCTCTGTGCACCATGACCCTAGTAGAGCATGTGTTCGATTTACGATGCGAGTCCGAGGAGTCCCCTCCACGCCGGTGGCTGTCCTGTGTCATCGCACCGTGAGCATTGCCATGGAAGGTCGATGATCACTAGGTTTGGGCCGTCGACATTTGCGTCGCACGGGGTGCTGATCGTCAGGGGTGGCAGCCGGGGGAGCTCGCGGGTGCGTACGTGGACCCGGGGCTTGGCTCTGCTGTGACACGTGGCAAGTCAGATTTCCTCTGGCAACCTTCCTTGCGTCAGGAGCCCACGTGGTGACACCCAGGTCCTCCTTCGCCCTGTTGGGCTGTGCAGTCCTCCTGCTCACGGGGTGCACAGGCCATAGTGGGAGTCGGGACGGGAAAGCCGACGGTTCGTGGGAGAACCGGCCGGCACCGCGGGATCGCGACGGTCGCAGCGACTCCGCCACCGGTGACTTCGACAAGGACGGCTACGACGACTTCGTGGCCGTTGAAGCGAGCCGCACCCCTGGCGGGTCAGAGGCCGGACGCAAGGTCGCCATCGTCGTCCTCCCGGGCTCGCGGAGCGGGCTGGACACGGCCCGCGCCACGCGTTACCGCGCTGCCTACAGTGGCCCGCTGCTCCGCGGTGACCTCGACGGTGACGGATTCACGGACCTGGTCGCCACCCGTGAGCCCACGGGACCGGGGCAGAAGGCCGGACCGGACGTCGCCTACCAGGCGGTGGTCCTGTTCGGCGGGAGGAACGGGCTCGGCAAGCCAGTGACGATGGTCGCGCCGCGCCAGTTCCTCGCGACGGCGGTTGCCGATGTCAACGGTGACGGGGCCCTCGACCTGATCGACCGGGGCAAGGGGGCGCAGGAGAAGGACCCGAAGCAGATTCCAGGGCGGATCGCGTACGGCCCCTTCGACCGAGACGGCGCCCCGGCCCGGCTGGCTGAGCAGGACTGGGAGGCCGCTGGAGGCGGGGCCACCTCCGGTGACTTCGACGGCGACGGCTCCGACGACCTGCTCTTCACCGGCAGCTCGCCATATGCGGAAGACGAGGATCCGGGTTCAGACCCGATTCCGGCAGCTGCCTACTTCCGTGGCGGCCCTGACGGCCCTGTCCGGGCCGACCCGCCCAAGGGCCTGGACAACAGCGTCGAGGACGGAGTCCTGACGCCGCTGGCCGGCGACGTGAACGGCGACTGCATCACCGACCTCCTCATCGGAGGAGGCGGCCTTGCGTCACCGGCCGAAGGCCTTGACCCGGGACAGCTCACCATCGTCTACGGCGCCCCGGGCGGCCCCGGTACGGGTCGCCGCAACACGGTGTACGACCAGGAGACCCCGGGCATCCCCGGTGATTCGCAGGGCAAGGACATGTTCGGTGCGGTCTCCGGCGCCGGTGATGTGGACGACGACGGGCACCCCGACCTGGTGGTCAACACCCCGGGCGAGGACAAGGCAGGTCGCTTCACCCTGCTGCCCAGCGCGACCGACGGCTCCGGCCCCGACCCATCGCGGGCCACCGCCTTCGATGCGACGGCCTACGGCGGGGAATCGCTCAGCGCCACCATGCCCCTGCTGGACATCAACGGCGACAGGTACACGGACGTGGTGGCCGAGACAACGGACGGCCTGCTGCTCTTCCCGGGAGGCAAAGCGGAGTTCCCCGCCAGGGAGCCGGAACTCACCAAAAGCGCGAAGGCGGGGATGGGCGTGCGGAGCTGACGCTGCGGGCTCCCTCATCTCCCCACCCTCGAACCGTCGATGACTCGATGAGACTCGATCGCCCTTCGTCCTTCGCCCTTCGCCCTTCGCCCTTCGCCGGCGCAGGACGGCAGCGGTGCTGAGGTCAGCAGGGCCGGACTCCCCGGTGTGGGAATCCGGCCCCGGTGCGTGCGTGGTGCAGCACTCGCACGACATCGTCAGCTTGATCTTGGCAGAGCCTGATCGAGGAGGACTTCCGCCGCCGCCCAGGCGTGACGGCCGTAGTCCGCTTCGTCGAGCACCATGGCGCGGCTGGCCGCGCCATCCGCGAGGGTGGCCAGTTGCTCGGCGAGTACGAGGGGTTGGCGACAGCCCAGCTCCGTCACCAAGGCCACGATCAGTTCCACCATGCGCAGTTTCTGCTCGCGGGCGTAGGAGTGCACCGCGCTCTGCGGGTCGGGGAACTCCGCTGCGGCATCGATGAACGGGCACCCGCGCACCGGAGCCGCGTCCGCCTCCCAGGGGTCGAACAGCTTACGGATCCGGTCACGCGGCGGGATGTCCTCGCGGGTCAGCACGGCTTCCAATGTGGCCCCCGACGTTACGAGGCCCTGCAAGTGGGCGATGACAAGGTCGTTCTTGGTGCGAAAGTGCGCGTAGAGCGTCCGCTTGGACACGGGTGCTTCTTCCGCGACCTGTTCCATGCCGGTCGCGTTGATGCCCTGAGTCGCAAACAGTCGGGCGGCGATAGCCAGAATGCGCTCGCGCCCTCCACGCCCCCGCCGAGGGGATGCGGGTGCCGTCGCGCGCTCGGTCGTATCCACGCCGTAAGTATACGGGTTCGTTTACTTCGGTCGGCGGGCACGCTACGGTGACGTCCTGATGTAAACGCATCCGTTTACATCGGCTCTTTCTCGATCACCAAGGAGTCCCATGGACACGTGCGTCCCCACCGAACTGAGCGGTTGCGCGGAGAAGCTCATACGCGGCCGCCACGCGACCCGGGCGTTTCGTCCGAACGCCGTACCCGAGGAGACGATGCACAAAATCTTCTCGCTGGCCGGCACCGCGCCGTCCAACTCCAACGCCCAGCCGTGGCAGGTGGAGGTGGTGAGCGGAGCGGCACGTGAGCGACTGACCGCTGCCTTGCAGACGGCCCACGCCGGACAGCGCACTGCGGCGGACTTCCCGTATTCCGAGGAGATGTACACGCAGGTGCACCAGGAACGCCGGCAGGCGTTCGGCGCCGAACTGTACGGGGCGTTGGGGATCGGTCCCGATGACCACGCGGCACGTGCGGCATACGACGTGCAGAGCCTGCGGTTCTACGGTGCGCCACACGCGGCGTTCCTCTTCGTCCACGGTGACGGACAGGCGCGCCTGGCCGCGGATGCCGGCGCCTACATGCAGACATTGCTCCTGGCGATGACCGCGTACGGCGTGGACAGCTGCCCGCAGGGGTTGTTGAGCTTCTACGCCGACACCGTCCGCACTGAACTCGGCATCACCGGTGGGAAGTTGCTCGTCGGCATCTCCTTCGGCTACGCCGACGAGAGCGCGCCGGTGAATCGGGTGAGGACCCAGCGCGCTCCCGTCGAGTCGACTACGGCCTTCCACCGCTAGATGTGCTGTTCGGGCACGTTGCATCAGAAGCGAGCTTCGGTGATCTCGTGTCGCGTGCGGCAGGTGTCTGGCTGCGCTTGCGAGGGCCCTAACGAAATCCGGCCACTGGCCGACGTCGTCCCGGCCCACGGCGCTGGACGAGTGGAGTGCGTGCGATGTCTACCGCCTCGCCGCCATCCGTACACGAGCCGCACAGGTCAAGTCAGCTGTCGGGATACGGCCGCAGCGGCTGTTTCCTGTTGGCGATGAAGCTTCTCCAGGACACGGTCACGCAGAAGCTCATACTCCTCGCGGAGCCTGCGCCACTCGGTCACGGGCGGGCGAGGGATCACGATGCCTTCGGTGACGATCTCCTCCGGCCTGAACTGCTCGCGGGTGAGGTCGATGTCGATGCCCATGCCCAGTCGGTTCCACCAGTGGTAGTCCACACGCTCTCCGTCGACGTGGACCTCGCCCCGGATCAACTCGCCTTCCAGCAGGTCGTTGAGCACCATGGCAGTTACGCCGCACTGGTCCCGGGCCGGATTGTCCTTGGTCCAGTGCGACCGAAATTCAGGTGTGGCCGTCTCGGCACTCCAACTGCTGCGAACGGCTCGCTCGATGTCGGTGAGAAGCAACGGTGTCATGCCGGTGATCCTGCCAGCAGGCACTGACAACGGCCGGGCGCCGAAGGCACGCTGCCGTCCGCCACGGTGACACCCCCGACCGTGCGATGCGATGCAGTGCGGTGCGGTGCGTGGACAGAGTGGGAGCTTGCGCGGGGGGATCTTTGTTAGGCGGACGTTAGCGGGACAGCAACGATGCAGTAGCGGCCTCCCGCAACGTGGGTGTTGTTCCCCAGAAGGGAGCACCTCGGACGACCTAGCAAAGGATCCCCCCATGCGCTCCAACGCCACCTCCTTTGGAAACCGCCGTCGCACGCTGCGTTTGGCCGCCGCGGCTCTGACCGTGGCCGCGGGCCTGTCCCTGACCGCCTGCGGCAACGGCGACTCCGGGGCGGACGCCTCCGCCGAGGGCTCCTCGTCCTCTTCTTCCGGTGAGGGCACGAAGACGGAAAGCGGCTCGGGCTCTGGCAGTGCGGCGGCCGGCAACGCGGCAGCGGGCTCCCAGAAGGGCCCGGCGAACCAGGCGGCCACGGATGGTGCGGCGCAGACCAGCACCAAGGTCTCCTTCTGCAAGAGCGAGGACCTGGCCATCAACGCTGTTGACGCTGCGCCCGACGAGACGTCCGGCAGGATCAACATCACCATGATCAATCGGGGTTCGGCCACCTGCTCGGCCACCGGTTTCGCGGGTGTGGACATCAAGGATGCCGACCACACCTCCAGCCCGATCGAGCGCGGCTCCGTGCAGCCTCGCGTCACCACCCTCAAGCCCGGTGACGCTGCTGTCTTCAATCTCGCCTACACCGTCGACAGCAATGGCAACAGCCTTACGTCCCCGACCCACATCCTGGTGACGCCCCCGAACGAGACCCACACCGTGACCCTGGACTGGCCCGCGGAAGCGGGGGCCATCAAGGGCGCCTACACCGACGTCCAGGTCTTCCCCACCCACACCGCGAAGTAGAGCTCGTACCCGGCCCTGGCTCCGGCAGTGTGCAGGCCGCCGGCGGGGCAGGCGGGCAACGATTGAACCTTGTCCCTTCTTCGGGCGAAGCTCCGTCGAAGAAGGCGATGCCCGTGCCTGATGACGACGTCAGACACGTCTAGAGGCGGCAGCTGATCTCCATGCCGTCCTCCACGGGGAACGTGACGCTCTGATAGCCGTTCTGGGGGTTACGTACGTAGTCGAGGTAGGGCGCCAGGTCCTCCAGGTCGACGTCGTCGGCGACGACGAGGGTGCCGGGCGCGAGGCGTGGTTCGAGGAGTCGCAGGACGGGCAGGCACAGGTCCTTCCAGCCGTCGAGAAGGACGAAGTCCGCGGACTCGGCGACTTCGGTGAGGGTGTTGCGGGCGTCACCTTCGAGGACGGTGATCAGGTCGTCCAGTCCCGTCTCGGCGAATGTCCGGCGGGCGGCTGCGGCCTTGACGGCGCTCAGTTCCGTACTGATCACGTGTCCCGTCCCGTTGTCGCGCACCGCGGCGGCGAGATGGAGCGTGGAGATGCCGAAGGACGTACCGAACTCGATCACGGTGGCGGGGCGGATGGCCCGGATCAGGTTGTAGAGGAGGCGACCGCCCTGGGCGGAAATCGGCATGTACACCTCTGCTTTGGCGTCGGCCTGCTCCTGCGGGCCGAGGGGCGCCGCGCCCTGGGGCCATGCCGCCCGGATCCGCCTGCTGGTCGCCTCGTCCTGCTCGGCGTGCCGGAACATCCGGTCGAGGGCAGAGGCGACGCGGGGTTCCTCGAGGGTGTTGGTGGGTGTCATGAATCCTAGAGTAGACGCACCGTTGCGTAGCGTCTAGAGGTTCTGGCCTACTCTGACCTCGGGAGGCAGACATGGAACGAGGAAGTACGGCCGCAGCGGCGGCCGGGCCTAAATCGGCGGCACGCCACCACGGCAACCGACACGGCCGCAGCGAACAGGCCCGGCAGGCAGTGCTGGAGGCGGCCGACGACCTCCTGGTCGAAAAGGGCTTCACCGGCGTCACCATCGAGGGCATCGCCGCCCGGGCAGGCGTCGCCAAACAGACCGTCTACCGCTGGTGGAAGACCAAGACCGACATCCTCCTGGACGCCTTCCTCCAGGACGCGGCCGAAGCCCTGACCCCGCCGGACCATGGCGACCTGGCCGCGGACCTGCGCGCCCACCTGCACCAACTGGCCTTGTTCCTCACCCGGTCCGACGCGGGCGCCGTCTTCAAAGCCCTCATCGGGCACGCCCAGCACGACCCCGCATTCGCCGCCGCCCTACGATCCGGGTACCTCGATGAACAGCGCCGACGCGACCAACTCCCGCTGCAACGCGCGGTCGAACGCGGCCAGCTCGCCGCCGGACTCGACATGGCGGCAGAGATCGACCAACTCGTGGGACCGCTCTACCACCGCGTTCTGGTGACGGCGGAACCCGTCGACCAGACTTTCATCGATCGCCTCGTCGAGGCGTTCCTGCGCCGCGCGGGCGTAGCCGACGCAGGGGAGATGGGAAGCAGATGACTCTGAAGGCAGGCCAGCGGGTGGTGTTGGCAGCGGACACCCGACTCACCGATTCGGCCGAGGTGTCGGGGGTCGTCATCGGGTTCCTGTCGTTGGCGGCGGGTATCGGCGGGACCGTCGAGCAGGTGGTCGACCACCAGGACGAGACCGACGACGTGCGCGAGTACGAGCGGCTCAAGTCGCTGCTCGACTCCTTCGGAGGTCAGATGCCCACGGAGAGCAGGAAGCAGCTCGAAGAGAAGATCGCCTCTCTGAAACCCGCGTGGATCGCTTTCCAGGAACGGGGGCCCAGCGTGAGCGTGCGGGTCCGATTCGACAACGGGTTCATCCTCGATGGGGCCCACGAGGACGTCTTCGTTCCTGCCTGAAATCTTCCGCCAGCTGACCGCGACCTCACAGTGATCACCGGCGCGACCGTCGTCCGTGCGGTGGGGGGACTGGGACGGGCAGCTCCCCTGGCGACGACGCGGCCTCTGTTACACACCTGTGTCGGTTTGTCCTACAACGAACGGCGGGGCCGTGTCGTCTAGCAGGTGGGACGCACCCGCGGACCAATGACGATCGGGGAGTGGCAGCAGTGGGGGACATACGCAGACGAGGAGCCGTGGTTCTGGGGATCACCGCGCTGGTGGCTCCGCTCACGGTGGCGCTCGGCACAGGCAGTGCTCAGGCAGCGTCGTGCTCGACACAGACCGGCCCGTACCAGAAGCAGGTCGAGAAGTTCCTCGGCCGCCCGGTGGACGGCAAACAGTCGGCCACGGACTGCAAGGCCATCAAGGCCTTCCAGACCAAACACAAGATCACCCCGAACGCCGGGTACGCGGGCAGCGTCACCTGGGGCGTCATGAACCTCATGAACAAGCAGAAAGCCGTCGGCAACAACCCCAACAAGGCCGGCAAGTGCCCGACCAACAAGGGGCGCATCGCCTGCGTCGACCTGACGCTCCAGCTCAGCTGGATCCAGGACGGCAAGACCCTCAAGTACGGCCCGGTCCCGGTGCGCACCGGCCGCAACGGCCACGAGACCCGCACAGGCTTGAAGAAGGTCTACTGGCGCAACATCGACCATGTGTCGAGCATCTACCACGTGCCCATGCCGTACAGCCAGTTCTTCGACGGCGGCCAGGCGTTCCATTCGGTCGGCGTCAGCGTCTGGTCCCCGCCGGGCTCCCACGGCTGCGTCAACATGACGAAGAAGGACGCCGTGAAGTACTGGGACATGCTGCGCAAGGGCGATGACGTCTTCGTCTACGGCCGCAAGCCGGGCACCTGATCTGCCGTCCGGTAGGGGTGCGGTGACTCTGGAGGCCGCACCCCCAGGAAGAGAGGTCTGCGCATCGACGGCCGGGAATAGGCCTAGCCGACCGGCTGACGCGCTTTTACCGTGCGCCTATGACTGAGCTGCGTGTACGCAAGTATGAGCGGTGGTTCAGCGCCGCAGACGTCGACGGCGACAGCGCGATAACGCGGCAGGACGTCGTCATGATGAGCGAACGCTACGTGCAGGCCAGGGGGCTCGCCCCCGACTCACCTCAGGCACGGCAGATGTACGACACCATGAACGAGTTCTGGGAGTCCGTGATCGCCCCTGCCGACGCCGACAAGGACGACAGGGTGACCTCGGCGGAGCTCACGCAGGCGTTCGCCGCCGCCTTCACCAATCGTGCTCACTACCCCGAGGAGCTCGCGCCGGTCGCCGACCGCTTCTTCGACCTGGCCGACGGCGACGGCGACGGCGCCGTCAGCCGCAGCGAGTTCACACACATCTTCGGTAGCACGGGACGCGCCACCGACGCGGAGATCGCTGAGGTGTTCAACGCACTCGACCTCGACTCCTCCGGGTCCCTGTCGCGGAGCGAGTACCACAAAGCCGTCTCAGAGTTCTTCTACGGGAACGATCCCAACTCGCCGGCCAACCACATATTCGGCCGCCTCGCGTAAGGGAGGAAGGCGGTGAGTCGGCACGACAGGAGAATCCCGATCAACCTCTGCGTTCAAGGAGAGCACCATGGTGCAGGACAGCACCGAGCGTAAGTTCACCTCCCTGTTCACCTGGTTCGACCGCACCGGCGACGGCTACCTCACCCGCAATGACTTCCAGCAGATCGGCGAGGTATTCGCCGCGGTAGCCCCGGACGAGAGCAACAAGAGCGCGCTGCGCGACGCCTTCATGCTCTGGTGGGGCGTCATGGGTGAGGCCGGCGCACTGGACACTCAAGGCCGTATCGGGCGGCAGCAGTTCATCACCGCCATGCGCTCCCACGTCGCCGCCGATGCCAAGACCGTCGAACGTCTCGTCATGCCCATCATCGACGCCCTGATGCGCGCCCTGGACACCGACAAGGGTGGCATGCTCACCGTCGATGAGTACGTGCGCATGTACGACGCCCTCGGTATCGACCCATCCACCTCGGGCGCGGCCTTCCGGCGCCTTGACCGCAACGGCAGCGGCACCATCACCCATGACGAGTTCCGTACCGCCATCGAAGAGTTCTATCTGAGCACCGATACCGAGGCACCCGGCAATTGGTTGCTCGGATCGCCACTGCCACGTGGTTGATCGGTCCCGATGAGCACCGGGTCTTCGTGCCGCCGCGGTAGCTGCGGCTACCCCGTGTGTAGCCGCAACCAGCGGTCGAGAGCGGCAAGGTCCTTGCTCGCGATGCCTTGTCGGGGGTCGATGCGATAGGGCAAGGCTGGGCCTGGGTGCTGTGCCTCGATCCAGGTCCGGTCGGCGTCTGTGATCTCGTCATCGACCCAGGCGAAGGGCCGTCCGGCTGCCCATCGGAGAAGGTCACGGGTCTTCCAGTGCAGCCCGTCCCTCCCACCCTCGTCGGACGGGTCGGGCCACATCACCACGGGCAGCTGCGGCAGGCCGAGCCACGGCGCGATGCATTCGTTCGCGTCGGACATCCACGTCGTGGCCCACACCAGAAGGGGAAGCGTGGAACCGATCACGGCTGCACGCTAGCGGTGTTCGGGCTCATGTGACAGCGGACTGAGCCGGTCTCCGGGCAGGGACCTCCCACCACGCCGCCGCGAGGATGGCCAAGCGGCGGCGGTCGTGGTGGCCAGGTCGAATAGCACCCGTGCTGCCCGGCACTACCCGGGCAGCGACTCGGGCGACGCTGCAACGTGCCGCCGCCTGCGGCCCACGGCGAGGGTGGCGAGGGCAGCCACCGCGAAGGAGAGCAGGGAGGCGCTCATCCACGGCTGGACGGTGAGGCCCACGGCGTCCTGCAGCCAGGCCCAGAAGTCGGACCAGCCGGCGATGTTCGTGGGTGCGATCAGTTGGTAGGTGGCGAAGCCGAGGGTCCAGGGCAAAAGCATGACCCAGCGGGTGGGGGCCTGTTCGGAGACGTCCCAAGTGCGGTGACCGCCGAGGACGAAGAAGTCCACGACCAGGACGGCGAACATCGGGATAAAGACCGCGCCGATCAGGTAAAGGAAGCTGGCGTAGCTGTCCATGTTCACCAGGAGTGCCAGGGTGGTGGCCAGGGTGCCGCTGATCAGGCACAGGATGCGGCGGTCTGCCCGGGGGAGCAGGTTCTGGGCGGACACGGCGGTGGAGTAGACGTTGGCGAAGGACTGGTCGACCTCGCGCAGGACCAGGACCCCGAAGCAGATCACGCCGACGCTGGTGGCGGTGAAGGGGTCGAAGACCTTGTATGGGTCGGTGCTGTCGAAGGCGATCATCGCGAGGGCGGCCACGCCGAGGACCGAGCCCGCGACGCCCGCCAGGGTCTGGCCGATGACCAGGCCGCCAAACGCCGCCTTCTCGCTGCGGGAGTGCCGTGAGTAGTCGGCGACCAACGGCAGCCAGGAGATCGACACGGCGATCACGCTGTCGGCGGCGAACCAGAAGTCCTTCCAGGAGCCGCCCTCCATCGGGATGCCGCGGCCGGCCAAATCCCAGCCCAGGTAGGCGATCGCCACGACGACGGCGATGGTGACGTAGCGGCGGATGATGCGCAGGGCGCCCAGCGGGCGCAGCGTGAGCGCTGTCGTCACCGCGCCCGCGATGAGCACGTACAGCCAGCCGGGGCCCGGTTCGCCGAAGGCCTGACGGGCCAGGATCTTCAGGCCGGTGGAGATGACCACCAGCTCGAAGACGGCCCAGCCGACCATCTGCAGCACGTTGAGGACAGTGGGAAGGTAGGACGCCTTCGCGCCGAACAGACCGCGCAGCAGCACCATCGAGGGCGCGCCGGTGCGGGCCCCGGTGATGGCGGCGAGACCTAGGGCGACGGTGCCGATCAGGGTGCCGACGACGGACGCGGTGACGGCGGCGGCGAACGACAAGGTCGGAGCGCCGGTGCCCAGCGGGTCGAGGACGACCAGCATGCCGCTGAAGCCGAGCAGGCTGACGCCCAGGTTGGCCCAGAAGGTGCCTTGGTCCAGGCCGGACAGGACCTTGGGGGTGGGCTGGTCGAGGGTGAGCGGCGCCTCGTTCGCCGGCACCGATTCCGGTGTCGGAGTGGTGGATTCGCTGGTGATCGTCACTTGGCGGGCTCCGAGACCTGGGCAGGAGCGTCGCCGAACGGCCAGGACTCCACGCGCCAAGCGGCGTCCCAGAACATCCACTCCCAGGTGGACGCGGTGGTGAAGGCCGTACGCATGCGTGCGCGGGTGGCCGGTTCGGCCTGCTCCGCAAGCCGGTTGACGATCTGTCGGGCGTGCTCGGTGGCGGCCTCGAACTCCTCGTCGGCGTACGTGCCGATCCAGTCGCCGTACGGGTGGGCCGTGAGGTCGCCGGCCTGTTCCAGGAGCGCCCGGCCCACCTCGGCGTAGATCCAGAAGCAGGGCAGGACCGCGGCGGCCAATTCCGCATACCCCTGGGTGTGGGCCACCGAGAGCAGGTAGGAGGTGTATCCGGTGCAGGTGGGGGAGGGAGTCCAGGCATCGACGTCGACCACGTTGGTCTCGTGCAGGGAGCTCTCGACGACGACGGCATCGTGGGCGGACTTCGCGAAGAATGCGATGTCCTGCGGCCGGTCCGCCTTCGCGGCGGCGCTGGCCAGCGCGCGGGCGTAACCGCGCAGGTAATGGGCGTCCTGGGCCAGGTAGTAGACGAACTTCTCCCGGTCCAGGCTGCCGTCGCCGAGGCCGGTGACGAACGGCAGCTTGTCGATGGCCGAACGTATCTCGGCCGTGGCCGCCCACAGCTCGTCGCAGAACGTCGTGGTCATGGTGCTCAACTCCAGTACTGGTGGAAGTGGTGGACGGGGCCGTGGCCGTGGCCGACGTGCAGGGTGTCGGCGGCACGCAGGGCCCCGGTCAGGTACTCCTTGGCGGCGCGGACGGCGGTCTGCCAGTCGTCGTGCTGCGGGCGGAGGGCGGCGATCGCGGCGGAGAGGGTGCAGCCGGTGCCATGGGTGTTGCGCGTGTTCACGCGCGGCGCGGACAACTCGGTGACGCCAGTGCCGCTGGCGTCCGTGGAGTCGATGAGGATGTCGACGGACTCGGCGTCCTGAGTGTGGTGGCCGCCCTTGAGGAGAACGCGCTGCGCGCCGGTCTTGAGGAGCGCCCGCGCCTGTTCGACGGCCTCGGTGCGGTTGTGTGCGGAGGAGGCGCCGAGGAGGTCGCCGGCCTCGGGGAGGTTGGGGGTGATGAGATCGGCGAGCGGCAGGAGACGGTCGCGTAGCACCGACACCGCATCGGCCTCCAGGAGGCGGTGACCGCTGGTCGAGACCATGACGGGGTCGAGGACGACGTACCGGGGGCGGTGGCGCTCCAGAGCGTCCGCGACGGCCGTGGCGATGGCGGCGTCGGCCAGCATCCCGATCTTGACGGCGTCCACCGCGACATCGGCGAACAGCGTGTCGAGCTGCTCGGTGACGAACGCCGGAGGGATGGCATGGATGCCGGTGACGCCTCGGGTGTTCTGTGCGGTCAGGGCGGTCAGAACCGCTGTTCCGTAGGCGCCGTTGGCGGAGAACGCCTTGAGGTCGGCTTGGATCCCGGCGCCGCCGGAGGGGTCGCTGGCGGCGATGGTCAGGGCGATGGGCGGGCTGGTCATGCGGGGACCTCCGGTCGCAGGGCGCGGACGAGGGAACGGGCTGAGGTCTCGGGGTCGGGCTGTCCGCAGATCGCGCTGACGACGGCGATCCCGGCTGCACCACTTGCCTTGACCGCAGCGGCCTCGGACACGCCGATCCCGCCGATGGCCACGCACGGCAGCGGGCTCTGGCGGACGATCCGGGCCAGACCGTCCAGACCCAGCGGGGTATCGGCGTCCGGCTTGGTGGACTGCTCGAACACCGGCCCGACACCGAGGTGGTCGACGGCATCCGGTACGTGCGCCAGCTGCTCGGGACGGCTGACGGACAGGCCGACGTATGCCTGGGGACCGAGCTGGCGCCTGGCGGTCGCGGGGGAGACGTCCCGCTGCCCCAGGTGGACGCCGTCCGCGTCCAACCAGACCGCCACATCCAGGCGATCATTGACGATCAAGGGGACATCGGTGCCCGCGAGTTCGGCCTGGATGGCCCGGCCGAGCGTGAACAGCGCGCGGGCGTCCGCGTCCGGATCGCGCAACTGGACAGCAGTGACACCGCCCCTGACAGCGGCTGCCACGGTGGCGGCAACACCGCGGTCGCGGCAGAGCCGGGTGTCGGTGACGAGATACAGGGACAGGTCAAGTGGTGGTCGCATGGGTTGCTCCTTGGGGTCTCCCGGCCGGGGAAGGGCGCGGGAAACGCATCGGGAGGTGCAGGGAAGGGGAGCGGGACGTGCAGTGCGGCTGCGAGGACTGGCCGACTTGATGTCGGTGGGTCGCCCTCAGGTCGGGCGGGCGCTGTTCAGCAGCTGGCGGCCAGGCCGACCGCTCACCGCGGAAGTCCGCAACGCCCGCAAGCTCAGCGCAGGTTGAGAGATCCGGCGAGCTGATCCGGGCTGAGCTTGTGCAGCGCGTCGATCAGCGCGACCGCGAAGGTGCCGGGGCCCGCCGAGCGGGTGGCGGCGGTCTCCGCGGCCACGGTGAGCAGACCCGTCGCGGCAGTGGCGGCCAGCAGCGCATCGCCGGTGACGGCTGTGCAGGCGGCCACCAAGGCGCCCAGTGAGCAGCCGGTTCCGGTCACCAGGGGCAGCATCGGGTGCCCATTGGCGACCCGTACCACTCGCGTCCCGTCCGTCAGGACGTCCTCCGGGCCGCTCACGGCGACCGCGCAGCCGTAGCGCCGGGCGAGCGCGGTGGCTGCGGCCAGCGCAGCCTCGGGGGCGTCCGTGCTGTCGACGCCGCGCCCGCCCGTGCCGCCGCCGTCCAGCGCCAGGATCTCGGAAGGATTGCCGCGAATGACTGCTGGAGGTGCGCTCTCCAGGAGTTCGTGGGCGAGTTTTGTGCGCCAGGGCAGCGGACCGACCGCGACCGGGTCGAGCACCCACGGGCGCCCGGCCGCGGCCGCTTCCTTGACCGCGACGCGCATCGCCTCCGCCGTCACGGACGTCACCGTCCCCAGGTTGACCAGGACACCCCCGGCCACCCGGGCCAGCGCTCCGGCTTCCTCCGCGCTGTGCACCATTGCGGGGGCAGCCCCCGCCGCGAGCAGCACGTTCGCGGTGAACTGCGACACCACGACATTGGTCAGGCAGTGCACAAGGGGCGCGGAGGCCCGCAGCGACGCGATCACGTCCGCCGCGGCATCACGGGAAACGGCAGGGCCGTTCTGGGCAGGTACGGAGGCAGCATCCATCGTCAACACTCTTCCTACGCCGGAATTACCCGGTCCAGGTTCATGCGGTCGGCGGAAAGGGGAGCAAGTCCCGTCCGCCCTCTCAGCCCGGCTACTCCCGAGCTCCCGCGGTGGTCACTAGGCAATGTACCTCCCTTGGGAACGGGAGTCCGCCCTTGGGGCACAACGCGGCAGGACACGGCTCTGCTGGGGGGAGCGGAGCTGGCGATCTCTTTGGGTCACAAGGTCCGGTTTGTCCATGGGTATCGCCTGATGCCGCAAGTGCGTGTTAAAAGCACCACAGGGAGCCCACCACCTGCGCAGGGCCACGCTCAGATTCACGGTCGGGGCATCTCGGATGTCGTCGACCGTCACGACGTGCTGGTCGTTCACGTCGATCAGCGGGGCCTGTTCGGCGAAGGCCGGCGAGAGGGGCAAGCTCTCGCCCGCGTCTTCGACGGAGAGCAAAACCTCCTCGTCGTCCACGCCGCAAGGTGAGCGCACGACCCACTTGTCTGACGGCAAGCCGAGATGAGGATGGCGGCCAGAGTCCCACCGCCCGGTTTCGGACCGACAGCCAGATCCGTTACGTGTGCCAGTACCTACGGGAGTGGCCGGCACGGCAGACGTCGACGCCGGCCTCAGGCGCAGAGGTCGGCGTCGACAGACGTTGTGTTGATGTTAGAAAGGGGGCTGGAGGCAGGCGATGTAGGTGCCGCCCTCGGTATACAGCGGCCACCGCATCTGTTCACGGGTCGCCGGCCCGTAGTCGCCGTCGGCGCTCACGCCGAGGCGGTTCGCTTGAAGCCACCGAACGGCATCCTCGGTGCCGGCGCCGTAGTCTCCGTCGGCTCCTCCGGTGTCGATGATTCGCCTGGCGGCGTAGGTGCCGTCGTAGCAGGAGACGATGGCCCTCTGCAGCGCAGTCACGGCGTTCGAGCTGCCCGTCTGATATTCCATGTAGCAGCTCAGACCGTTGCCGGTGCGCGCGGGGATTTTGTAGTGATTGCCAGGGTTGCCGCCACTGCCCAACCCATCGGTGCGCTTCACCGTCGTGTTGCACGGACCGTAGGCGGCATGGGCCGGCGCAGTCATCATCGGGCTGGCCGTCAGGCCGGCCGCGAAGAGGAGAGCCAGAGCCCCCAACACTCCGATCCGCATGCGGAGCGTCGTTGATACACGTTGCACGATGCGACCCTTCTGGTCGGTGATGGCGTCTCAGTGACAGCCTCGCCAACGACCATAGGGTCGTCGTGACCTTCGGACTTTGTCATCCGTGCAGGGAACCTTGTCAGCTGTGCACAGCCTCGATTTGACGCCGCATCAGGTGAGGACCCTGCTTGTGTCCGCGGAAGTCGTTGCGCGGCGAGAGGGAATCCGGCCAGACTGATTTCGGCAACGGTCCGTGTCTAGGGGGGACTTGTGGGGGAACGGGCAGAGGCACTGTCAGGTTGGCTTGATGCCCGAGGCAGACGAAGGTCTCTCTCATGAGCCCGGTCCTGGACACCGCGTTCATACCGCCGCGGGACCGGGAGGAAGTGATCCGGAATGCGGTGTGGGAATCCATGGTGGCGGTCGACATCGACCACCGTCCTCCGGCTGAGGGCATCTCCGTTCGCATCGGGCTCGCCGCCGCGGGGGCCGTCAGGATCTGCGCGGCGCAGGCGACCGCGGTCACACTCCGTCGAACGGAGCGGCTTGCCCGTAAGGACGAGGAGCCGGCCGTCACTCTCGGTGTGCAGATGACGGGCAGCAGTCTGGTGGTGCAGAACGGGCGTGAGTGCCTGTTGCGGCCCGGACAATTCGCCGTCTACGAATCGATCGATCCCTACACGCATATCTTCGACGAGGCAGTCGACTACCGCTTCATTCGTTTTCCCCGCGCGGCGCTCGCGCTCCCCGACCGGTTGCTACGAGACGTCACCGCGGTTCCGCTGGGGTCCGACAGCCTCGTTGCGCGTCTGGCCTTCACCTACTTTTCCCAACTGGCGGTCAGCGACGAACTGCACCAGGGAAGGCACGCCGACGCCGTGGTGGAACCCAGCGTCGAACTCCTCCGTGCCGTCCTGACCACCCAGCACGGCAACTCCACCCTGGCCAGAGCACCCTTGGAAGCGACACTCAGCCTGCGCATCACTCAATACATCCGGGAGCACCTGCGTGATCCCGAGCTGTCGGCGGCACGGATCGCCGCTGCACACAACATTTCCGTACGTCACCTCTACGCGGTGCTGTCCCGGTCGGGCATCCGTCTCGGGGACTGGATCCGCACCCGCCGCCTGGCCGCATGCCGGCGCGAGCTGGCCGATCCGAACGGACGGCTGCGGACCATCGCGGCGATAGGGCGGAGTTGGGGCTTCGTAGAGGCGACCCACTTCAGCAAGGTGTTCAAGCAGGCGTACGGGATCTCGCCTCGGGCCTGGCGCGACCAGAACCGCCCCCGCTCCTCCGGGTGATGGTCTACGCGTGGCCGTGTTGCGCTCGACCGACCTTGGGTGTTCGGTCTCGGCCCAAGATCTGCCGAGCGGACCAACACAGCTCGCGGACCTGGTGCACCGTGGTGGCGATGTGCAGCGCGGCTGTATCTGGCGGCTGTACTGGCGGACCGGGTGTGGCTGGCGGCGCCGCACCCTCGACAACCCCGCACCCCTGTTGGCCACCTCGCCGGTCCGCCGGGCGACTTCAGCAGGTCAGGCGGCGTTCGGCGCTCTCGTAGGTGGCGAGGTTGGAGTCGACGCCCACAACCGTCTTGTAGGTGTAGGTGCCAGAGCCCGTGCAGTGCCAATAGGCCAACTTGGTGCCGCTCTCAAGCGGGGTCCAGTCCATCTCTTCCCAGCCGTACCAGCGGTGGCGCTGCAGGGATATCGTGGCGTCCGTGCAGCCGCTGCGGGTCTTGCCGGCCTTGCCGATGATCTCGCTGATGCCCTTGTAAGGGGCCGAGATGCTGTAGCAGTTGCGGTCCCAGTCCGAGGCGGCGGCCGGAGTGGCCGGCATCAGCAACGTGGCGGCGCAGGCCAAGGCGAGGGCGACGGATGACTTTCCGGCGAAACTGAGAGTGCTCATGACAAACGTTCCTGTCTGCGAAAACGTGTGGGAGGAAACGTGCAAGAACACTCTTTCATCGGGGCCGAGACAAGATCAAGCCAACGCCTACACAGCGTCAAACTCGCGCCCGCTGCGGCTACTTGGCGCCGACAATACCCACCGGCCCTCATGGTGGTTGCGCCACAACTGAGTTGCCCGCCGTACACCGGCATTTCTACTCTCTCCCAAAGCGTGGATGCCGGAGAGCTGCGCGTACAAGGCAAGGGGGCGAGCCAGTGTGGCCGCGAGTGAACGGCATGCGAGCGATGGAACTGGGGTCCGCCGGGAGGGTACGCGAGCGGTTGAACTCACTCGTGCTGGCCGAATCCAAGGTCGCGACGACGGGGCTGCTCGCTGAGTACCGTGCGGAGACCGAGGGGCTGGAGTACGTCGGAGAGCGGCTGGCCCTCCTTGACGACTCAGGCCATTCGATCGCGACCATCGAGATCACCGGGGTAGAGGTCAGGCCCTTCAGTGAGGTCACCTGGACGCACGCACAGGCCGAAGGCGAGGGCGATGCCTCACTCGAGCAATGGCGTGTCGGCCACCAGGCTTTCTGGAGCCAGATGGGCACTCCTGTCGACGACGACACGCTCCTGGTGTGCCTTGCCTTTCGCCTCGCCAGCCCATCGCCACTGGCCGATCAGCTTCGACCTCGAATGGCATGAGCTTGGCGTGGCACGCCCGCCTGGCGCCCACAACCCCGACTGGACGGGGGAGACCAGCCGGGGTCGTGGAGCGTGACTCGCGGAGGGCGGTCGCCTCTCGGCGAAAGGCTCCATGGGGCTTCAGCCGAACGATCTTCCCCATGGGCTATAGGTGAGGCCCGGGGACACTGTCCCCTCCGCAGCCACATCTAGATGAACGGTGGACCGCTCGCGGATGTTCCGGGCCGGCGTGGAGTCCGAGGGTGAGCTGTGGCACATCGGAGAGGGCAGCGCGGTCGGTGGCATGGCCAACGGAGGCGGGCGCACTTTGACTCGTGGTGCGCCTGGACAGGCGGCGGGGCACGGGTTTCTCAATGGCTCTCGTACGCGGGGATGGCCGTCGTGTTCGCCCCCGCACAATGAGGTCATCGGCGAGCCCGTTGCCCCGCCGCTTTCGCACCGCCCCGTCACGCCCCATGGACGTCAGCGGTGCGAGTCTGGCTCGGCAGGATCCTCCCCTGCCCGTACGGGACGCCGTGCCCGGGGACCCTGCCGACGCATGGCAGAGGCCCCCGGGCACGAGGTGGTCAAGAGCGGGTTGCGGCTCCGCCGGTGTTCTGGCTGATCCACTGCCGGTGTGCGGTGACGTCGGTGTAGATGGTGGCATTGCCGGTGCCGCATGTGTTGCCGTCGCGCCCGGCGCGGCTGGTGGCGCCGACCAGCTGCCAGCTCCCGGACGAGCCGATCAGGGCCGGGCCGCCGGAGTCGCCGTAGCAGGCGGTGGCCTGCGGGGTGCCGTAGACGCACAGTTCGCTGGCCGGGTTGAAGCCGGCCGCGCACATCCGGTCGGGGTTGATCCGGGTGTCGAGCTGCTTGAGCATGCGCGGCGGCTGTTGCGAGCAGCCCTGCTGGGGACAGGTCTGGCCCCAGCCGAGCAGCCGGGTCGAGGTGCCTTCGGCGGGTGAGCCGGTCGCGATGGAGACCGGCTGGTTGCGCACCTGGGTGCGCAGTTGGAGCAGGGCGATGTCGTTGCCGCCGGAGACGTCACCGCTGTAGCGGGGGTGTCGGATGACTTGCTGAACGGCGGTGGCGGTGCCCTGGGTGTGGTCGGTCGAGCCGATGCGCAGCTGAAGCTGCTGTGCGGGGACTACTCCGCCCTGTCGGTTGGTGACGCAGTGGGCGGCGGTGACGACCCACCGCGCAGCGATGAGCGAGCCGCCGCAGCCATGCCGGCCCTGCTGTTGCAGCGAGGCCATGAACGAGTAGGTCTCGCTCGCCTGGCCACCGCCCACGATGGGTTTCGAGCCGATCGCTACGGGGTCGGGTGCAGCCTGGGCGGACGCGGGGAGGGCGATCGCCGCGGTGGCGAGCAGCAGCGTGCTGAGCACGCCGCGTATGAGGGATGTGGGAGACACGCAGGATCCTCCGAAGGGGAGTGGGAGGCGGCCGCGGCGTCGGGCGCCGGGCCGTCGGGTGGCTCAACCATGGGCGGTCGGCGTCTTCCCGGGTAATCCCACTTGGTTCTAAGGTCCGCCTATGGGCCTGGAGTTGAGGCAGTTACGCGTAGTCAGGGCGATTGCTGATCGAGGCAGTCTGTCTGCTGCGGCACGAGAACTCGGTCTGGCTCAACCGTCCGTCACGCAGTCGTTGGCCAAAGCTGAACGCGGCGCCGGCGGCTTGCTGTTCGAGCGCGGCTCCCACGGGGCGGAGCCGACGCCGCTGGGGAGGGTGGTCATCGAGCATGCGCGTACCGTGCTGGATGCTGTGGAGCGGATGGCCGCGGCGGCGATCCGGCACCGGCAGGGCGCGTGGCCCGCGGTGGTGCGCATCAGCTGTACGCACGGACTGCTGGTGGCCCAGCTGTCCGTGGCGGTGCCCTCGGTGGCCGGGACCGACGTGCAGATCACCATTGCCGCCGGTGCGGCCGCTCATCTGCGCGCACTGAGCGAAGGGCGGGCCGAGGCCGCACTGATCACGCACTTTCACGCGCCCGACGCCGTCTGCGGCCCGCCCGAGGCCGGCCCCGTCTCGTCGCGGGCCGGTGGGCAGGCAGGGGCGGGTGTGCAGGAGGGGTTGCGCCGGGTGGTCGTTGCCGTGGAACCGCTGTTCGTCGCCCTGGCATCGGACCATCCGCTGGCCTCCTGCCAGGAGGTTTCTCTGGCCGATCTGGCGCAGGAGCGGTGGTGCCTGCCGCCGGGACTAGACGATGACTTGAGCAGGCACCTCATTGCCGCGGGCCGCGCCGCCGGACACACCGTCTCGTTCAGCGTCGCCGACGGCGCCTCCGCCCTCGCGCTCGTACGTGGGCGACGCGCCGTTCTGCCGGTGATGCCGGGTATCCGCGAGGTTCCCGATGTGGTGTTGCGGCCCCTGGGCGGCGAACCTCTTGCCATGACCACCACGCTCTACTGGCGGCCGGACGGGCCCTTGTCCGAGCAGTGGATACACAGCTTGTGGGACCGTTTGGCGCGCGCTCAGCGTGACATCGTCGAGAGGGCCCCCGCCTACCGTGCCTGGTTGACTGCCCATCCCTCTTGGCGCACCGTGCCCCCGGCACCGGCAGCCGCTCACCGGCCGAGCGTCCGGCCGCACAGTGACAGAGGCCTGTAGAGGTGACGGCAGACAGAGGTGGGGTGTGCAGCTCGCCGGTCTCAGGGCGTCACTTCGCTGTTCCGGTCTCCGGTTCGCTGCTCGAGTTTCCCGGCGCCGAACCCAGCCAGCCGAGGTTGCGCTCCCACCAACCCGGTACCCGCCCACTGTGCGGCAGGGAAGCCCGATAGGCCTCCCGAAGACCTGTGCGCAGCCGACCGATCAGTCGCTCATCAACCACGCCGCTGTTCTCGCGCCACAGCAGCACGTGCCGTGTCCGCACCGGGCTGCCCCGCAGCTCGCGCACCACCCCGGGGATGTCCAGGCCGCTGCTGAGGGCGTTCATGGCCGTGACCACCCGTCCGCCGCGCCGCATCAACTGCACCAGCAGCAGGGGCTCGACGGTACGGACCACCAGGGTGGTGTGACCAGCCAGGCGGCACTGCTCGATCAGATGCCGGTCGAACTCGTCGTCACCGTTGACCGCCAACAGCCATGTTCCTGTTGCCAGGTTCGCCAGATCGATCACGGTGCGTGCGGCGAGCGGGTGGTCATCGGGCAGACCGACGAAAAGGGGCTCCACTCCGACCGCAGTCATCCGCACCCCTGCTGCCGGGGTGATGGGTCGACCGGGGAAGTCCGTGTGCAGCACCAGGTCGACATCCCCCCGCACCAACGCGGCGACCGCGTCGACCGAGCGGTCCAGGACCACCAGATCGGCAATCTCACCGCCGACGACGTCAGACACCACCTCGTACAGCAACAGCGCCAACGGGGTCGTCCGCACGCCCAACCGCAACGGCTGGCCCACGAGCGCCGTGTGATGGACCTCGATCGCCTGGGCCAAGGTGTCCATGCCGCGCAGGATCTCGCGTACATAGGGCAGCAACACCTCGCCGAGGGGGGTGACGCTGACACCCGTAGAACTGCGCTCGAAGACCTCGCCCCCCACCGCGGCCTCGATGCGGTGCAACTGCGCGCTCAGTGCAGGCTGCGACAGCCCCAACAAGCCCGCGGCCTTGTTCAGGCTCCCGGTCGCCGCCACCGCTTCCAGGCATCGAAGGTGCCGCCCCTCCACGTCCACGGCATGAGTATCGACCTCACACCCGGCACCTGTCAGGGACACGGCACAAAGCTTTGGCGGTGCGCCAACTCCCTCACGCGGTCCCGCTCACACGGAAGGGGCAGGTCCGGGCCGCCATGGTCGGGGTCTGCGGCCCGCACGACACGCGCCAGTCAATGGCAGCACCTTTCGCCGATCAACTGTGGCTGGGCGCGGCGATGAGGGTGGCGCCGATTTCCGTCAGTCGCTTGGTCGCGTAGGCGGGGTCGTGGAGGCTCTCTGGGGTGTGGATGCCCGGTGAGAGGCGTTCACCGTGCAGGCCGAGCTGCCGCTCGATGCCAAGGGCGATGCCCAGTGCGGTCAGAGGACGCTGTCCTGCCGGATGGGCGAGGTAACTGCTCGTACTGAGCGCGGCACCCGTTACATCCACTCCTTCGAGGTCGATCCGGATCTCGACGGAAGGGGGGCCGCCGCGGCGCCGGCCCGCAGATTCACCGACGGCCATGTCGACGCGGACGTTGGGGGCGCCTGTGGCAAGGGCGAGGCTTGGTACGTCGAGGATGGCGATGCTCTGGCCGGGCAGGACGACGCCGTCGGTGCACGGCACGTCCGTCTGGGCGTCGGGGCCGTTGACCCAGGTGAAGACGCCGTCACGGCGCACCATTCCCGCCGTGGTGGCCTTGGCCCACCGTTCCAGATCCGCTGCTCCCGCGGGCCCGCCGGTGTCCGACTCGTCCAGCACGGCGCCGATCCGGATGGTGTCGACCTGCTGGAACCGGCGGGCTATGTGCAGCGTGGCGAGGACGACGATGCCGGCGCAGAAGTGGCTGGCCACCAAGATCGAGGAGGCGCTTGCCCGTTGTGCGCCCGCGACGATGTCCGGTGCGATCTCCACCAGGCCGCTGGAGATGCTGAGGTAGGGCACCCCGCGCTCCTGCGCGTAGTGCAGCCCGTTCAAGTGGTCGTCCCACAGGGCGGCGACCACGGCCGAGCAGCGGTGCTCGGCCGGCAGCCCGAGATCGCTGCGTCGCAGGTCAATGGTCACGGCTGTGGCGGCGCCGAGTTTGTCGGCCACCTGTTGTGCGCGGTCGATGTTGCGACCCGCGATCGTCAGCGGCAGGCCCGGGTACCACTGACGCAACAGAGCGGCGGTATCCGAGCCCGCCTGCCCCGAACCACCCAAGATCAGTACGGGTTTTGGCTGTTCCACTGTGGGTCCTCACATCCAGGAAGTCGAAGCTACATTTTGTAGCCTACGTTTTGTAACATAGTCTGGAGGGCAACACAACGGAGGACCATGGCCACCACCTCGACCCGCCTGTCCAAGCAGGCCAGGCGGGAGCAACTGCTCGACACCGCCGTGACGATCGCGCGCTCCCAAGGCACCGACGGCCTGACCCTGGTCACCCTCGCGGAGGCAGCCGGGGTGAGCAGACCGATCGTGTACGACCACTTCGGCACACGCCCCGGCCTGCTGCTCGCGCTCTACCAACGCCTCGACGAACGCCACCGAGCCGCGATCACACAGGCATTGCAGGAGGCCGCACCCCTCGCCGACGAGGTCGCCCGCGTCATCAGCACCGCCTACTTCGCCTGCGCCACGGACATGCCAGAACTCGCAGCCATCTCCGCCGCGCTGAAAGGAAATCCGGAGAAGGAGGCGATCCAGCGCGAAATGCTCGACCAGTACACGGAGTTGATGGCCGCAGCGCTGCTGCCGCACTCGGGCCTGGCGCCCAAAGCCCTGCGGCTACGGTGCCTCGGAGTGCTGGGCGCGGCCGAGGCCATGGCCACCGAGTTGAACCAAGGACGGGTATCGGCCGACGACGCGGTCACCGCACTGACCGACCTCATCGTGGGCGGCCTCAACACCCAAACCGGCCCGTAGCCGCAGGGCTTGGCTCGCAGTGAGGCCGTATACAGCGCGGCGCCCAGGCCCCGGCGAGCAGCTGTGCCGAAAGCGCCGGGCCGCTGCCTCTCTACATGACCGCGGCCTGAACCGGGAGCAGGCCAATGGCTTCAGCGCATTGATCCTTCAGCGGTGGACGAATATCGGTAGCGTTCGGGCTCTTGGACGACGCAAGGGGCAGGGCGGCCGCTGGTTGCCCTGCCCGCTCTCTGCCGAGGTCTTGATCTGCCAGCCGCCGGCTGCCGTAACGAGAGGAACCCCGAACCTCATGCCAACGGGATTGCAGGGAGTGGATTGGGGCAATGTGCCGACGTGGGTCAGTGCCGTGGTGACCAGCACATCGGCCTCGATCGCAGCTGTCTCGTATCGGCGCAGCGTGCGTGACAAGGAGCGTTCCCAGGCCAGTCTCGTGGGCGCGTGGATCAGCGTCGAGGACAAAGACGCTGCGCAGGAGCGGGTCATACGCATCAGCAACGCCAGTGATGCTCCGGTCTACGACGTGTCCATCCGCATCCCGGGGATGAGGGAAGAGCGCCTTGGGGAGCTCCCTCCGAAGACCACGACGACGTTGGAAGCGCGAGCACCCTCGTCGAACAAGACGTCGCGGGCCACATCCGCGGCCGTCAGCCTCTTTCTGGTGCAGGCCTCCGTGACGCGTGAGACGAGGACAGAAGATCCGCCACCAGAGCTGGAGTTCCGGGACGGTTCGGGAAAGCTCTGGCACAGATCACCCGACGGGAAGCTACGGCAGATGCGCGAGCGGACCTTCACGTCGGTTCGCGCGTCAGTCAAAGCCCCGTTCATGGAACTCACCTCTGAATCCGAGCCACGCAAGTCTCGGTGACTGTTTGAGGCCGCTGAAGGTGGCTGGACCTGGCTGGACGTGGAGAGTCGTGGTGTCTGGCGGTGCTCGCTCAGTGGACGGGCGTCCAGTGTGCGAAAGCGTCATCCAGGTCCGGTGAGTTGGGGTCTTGCCACACCAGGCAGTCCCACACGATGCCGGGAACATCGCAGCCCATCAGGTCGGGTGGCCCCACGGTCAGGGTGCGGTGGACGCTTTCCAGGTAGGCGGCCATGGACGGGTGGCGCGGCGGGGACACCTCTGGTCCGGTCATCGTCGACCAGTGGCCGACACCGGCCAGAGAAACGTACAGGCCGAACTCGGGTCCGGCCTCGTCTGGAGTGAGCCAGGGAACCACCTGTGCCCCGTCCCAGTAGTCACGCTGGCCGCTCTCGTGGAGCCGTGGGCCTACCGCCTCGGACGGGGTCAACAGCCGCCCGTCCGGGAGGAACACACCGGAGGCGACCTCGCCCTCGTCTTCGTTCTCTTCGATGTACTGATGCTCTACGCCGCCGCACAAACGCCACACGGCGGACAGCTCTGCGGGCAGCCCATAGCCGAGGTGGTGCATCAGACGGAGCTCGGCGCCGTGGATCTCCTCGTCCGTGGCGGGCGGTAGCAGCGAAGCGTGTGAGGTAGGGGCGTGCACCCGTAGCCAGTCGGTCAGCTGCTGCCACGCGGCAGTGACCCGCCCCGCCTCGTCACATCGTCCAGACATCCGCTCACCGTACGGGAAAGAGGGGGTATCGCACCCTCGGCCCGTGGCCGTCGTCGTGCTCAACGTCGGTGTGGTGCTCGGGCGCGCACCTTTCGCAAACGCCGAGTGCAATCACTGGCGGGACGCCCCTACTCACCTCACGAGGGCCTGGACGGCGTACACCGCACCGAGGGTGGCGGCCAGGGTGCCGAGCAAGAGGCGGAGCGCGGTCTCGGGCACGTGCCGTTGCAGACGTGCGCCGAGGTAGCCGCCGATCAGACCTCCGAGACCGCAGGCCAGGCCGAGCCACCAATCGGGGGCGACGGGACCGGAGTTCACCGCAGCCAGCACGGCGTACGCCGCGGCTCCGGCGAGCGAGGTGGTGAAGGTCGCGGCGAGCGTGGCGGGAGCGAGACGGGCCATGGGCATGCCGCGGGCGGCGAGGATGGGGCCGAGCAGCGAGCCGCCGCCGATCCCGTAGATCCCACCCACCACCCCGACGCTCAGCGCCAGCGCGGCGAGTACGGGCGCCGACGGCTCGCGAATCTGAGGGCCGGGCCGGTGGCGGGCAGGGCGCAGGGTACACAGACACAGCCAGGCGCCCAGCGGCAGCAAGAGCACGGCCACCAGGATGCGGAAGACGTCGGGGCCGGGGAGGGCGAAGACGCGGATGGCGGCGCCTGCGATGACGCCGGGCAGTGTCCAGACGACGAGGCGCCGGGCCAGTGCGCCGCGCAGAGCGCCGGCGCGGCGATAACGCCAGAGTGCGCCCGGCCCGGCCACCACATTGAACAGCAGGTTCGTCGGGGTGAGCGCGGGACTTGGCACGCCGAGCACGCTGAGCTGGACCGGCAGGAGGAAGACCGCCCCGGACACACCGACCGGCGCGGTCACCGTCGAGATCAGCAGACCGGCCACGAACCCGGCCCAGATCGTCCACTCCACCGCTACTCCCGCCCCGTCCCGCTCGCCGGCTCAGTATCGGTGGAGCGGAACAGGCAGGCGCTGACCCGCGCGGACCTGCAATGAGATGTTCACGAACAGCAGGAACCGTCCGGCGCTAAACCGCACACTTCTGCCTTCGCCTCAATCGGCCGGCGTTGAGGACGACGGTATTGAGGGATTCGGTGCCCAGGTGGCCGACGGAAGTCTTCAGCTCCCGTGTTGGCGAGCTGTTCGGCGATGCCGATGTCGGCATTGCCGCCGTCCACCAGCCCCGTCGTGCCGCCGGCGCGCGGGGGCTGGTCGACGTTGCAGGCCACGAAGGCTCCTTGCCGGTTACGGGTGAGGGCGTACGGCAGCAGTCGGGCCGAGCCCTGTGCAGGCGTCGGAATGCCTCGGCCACGGCGGCCTTGCGGTCGGGCCACGGCGCGCCTGGCTTACGCCCGCTCTTGGTGTGGGCCCAGCTCGTGGTCCGACCAGAGTGCCGCGCCGGCGTGGCCCAGGAGGAGCTTGGGGTAGTAGGCCCAGGCGAACCAGGGCGCGGTGTGTGAGGGGCCCAGGAGTCTGTCCAGGGCGAGCCCGCCCGCGGTGAGGGCTGCTGCGAGGAGCCGTCGCTGTGCCGGGTGACGGCGGATGAGCACGGTTGCGGTGGCCATGTACGCATAGTGGGCCGCGGCCCAGGCCGCGGGGTGCGCACGCCATGTCGTGCCCCTGCGCGGGGGACTCGCGTCGAGCCAGGCGACCGCTGCGGGGTGCATGTGGCATGCGGCGAAGGCGTAGTGCTGGGAGTTGCCCTGCCCCGGGCGCTCGTACCAGCGGGCGCACGCCCGTGTGTTGTTGACGTAGACCCCGCCTGCGAGGTCCACCGCCATGAGCCCTGCGATGGTCGCGCGTCCTGCGTCCGCCCCGTGCGCCCTGGCCGTGATCGGCGCTGTGAGTGCGCCGGCCGCCGTCGTCAATGCGGTCAGCGCATGGTTGGTCCGGGTGGCCTCGGGTCCGACAAAGGCACCCCACGTGCGGTGCAGCGTTGCGCCGAGCTCTGTCATCGTGCCTCCCTTGTGCTGGTGCCGACATGCTCGGCGGAGCCCTGCGGCCATGTGGCCTCGGAGAGCGAACGAGGAGCCGCGAACCACGAGCCGCGAACGAGGAGCCCCTGGCCAGCTCGGCGCCAAGCAGGAGAACACGTGTACGGTAGCCCGCTTGGGCAGATGTGCGCCGAGCCGATGTGCCAGAACGGCCCGTTCTCGCCGCCCGAATGCCGCCGTTCGATGCAGGTGAGCCCCGCAGATCTGCCGACAGCTTCCTGCCGGGTTCTTGCACTTACGTGCTCAGTCTTAATCGCGGCGACTTCCCTTGCAACGCCGAGAACCTCGACGCTGTTCATGCTGGGCTGAGGCGGGCCATCGGTAGGTCCACGAACAGGCGGCCGCAGACGCGACGGAGTACGCCACGGCAGACCCACGGCAGATGCGACGGAGTACGTGACGGGTACTGCCTTGCGCTGGCCCCAGAGCGCGCACTTCCGCCGCGCGCAAAAGGCCTGAACAGTCCCGGTGCTGGTACCGCCGGGCTGTCACTGGTGCGGCAGCACCGATGATCTCGATCGAACCTCGTGATAGGTATGTGATCGAAAATCGTGAGCCAGGGGGGCCATCAATGGACAGCGCAGCCGTAGTTGCCCAACTGAGCGGGATTGCCTTAGGGAGCTCGCGTGAGTTGGACCGCGTCTGCCTGGAGACCGCTGCCGCGCTGCTCGCTGACGACGTAGAACCGCCGTTTGACGTCGCATCGGCGGATTTCGCCACGGACGCCTACCTCATCTGCGCGGACCGCTACTGGTGGCAGCGGTTCCTGCGCAGCCCCACGATCCGGACGGCCGCCGCGTGCGCGCGCTGGCTTGGCGACCACATAGCTGAAGCCCACAGGGTGGAAATCGGGCACAGGTGGGCTCTGGGAAACGCGTTCGTCACCAGGGACAATGTCGAAGAGATCAGTGAGCTCGCTGGTGATGCCCTGGTCGACATCATCGGGAACGACGGCGCCGCAGAGGACATTGCCTTCTTCGTCACCCTCTATCACGCGGGGAAGCTCCGTGCGAACTTTTGGCATGACGCCTTGCTTCAGTTCCTGGAATCCGCTCCACTGGCCAACGCCGCTGGGCCGCACCGTCACGAGTCGATCTTTGTTGCTCTTCGCGCGTTCGGGGCCCTGGGCAGTAGGGCCATCACCGCTGAGCACGCCACCGGCCTTGTGGACCAGGCATGGAACGACCCGCACCGTACCCGTGATGTCGTCGACATCTGCCTGAACGGGCTGGCCATGGCGACTCCGTTCGACATGCAGGGCGAGCTGTTGCGGGATCGCGCGGGAGCTGCTGTGCGCGAATACCCGGATGACCACATGTTCCACTTCCGTCTCGCTCAGGGACGGCACTTGTGCGCCGATTACGGTGCCGCCCTCGAAAGCGTCGACACGGCGCTGCGGCTTTTGCCGGCGACGGGGAGCCGGGTCAGTCACGGGGCGCTGCAAGAGCAGTACCTGTCCAAGCGCGACACCATTCAGGAGGGTCGGCTTCGCGCCCGGTGGGATGCCGAGCTGCGGCAACGGTGGGACCGACAGGAGGCGGCCAACGCCGAGTTGGCACGCACTGTCCGCTCGTCCTCGGTGCGGTCGATCGAGTTGCTCGCCGTGTTCACTGCCGCGATCGCGTTCGCCGTCGGATCCCTGCAGGTGACTCTGACCGGCAGCCTGTCTCTGCGTGACCGGCTCTGGCTCCTGGCCGCGCAAGGAGGCGTGTTGGCCGCTTTCTCGCTGCTCGTCGTGGGGGGCACGTGGCTGATCACCAGGAAGTCCCACCGCGAGTGAGCCCCGAGGCTGTCACGAGCACGCCATCAACCTCGGCGTGGCGCGCCTCCCAAGGTGACGTGCCGGGCGTTGCGGCCACTGCCGTGGCGGCCGCTCAGAGGTGGCTGTCCAGGAGCTCCCGTACTTCGGCGATGGTCATAGACCCCGTGCTGTGCGCCACCGCCTCTCCCTTCTTCAGCAGGACGTAGGACGGTGCTCCGGTGATCCCGTATCGCTGGGTTGCGGCCGGACAACGCGTGATGTCGGTGCGGACGACTGTCAGGCGGTCCGCGTAGTCGTCGGCGATGCCACCCACGACGAGATCCATCACCCGGCAGGGCTCGATGGCCTTGGGCCATGTCCCGATGAAGTACGCGAGCACCGGAACTTCGCTCATCCCGAGGATGAAATCGAACTCCGCGTCCTCACGGGGTCGGTGAACCTGCTTCGCCATGGGAGATCCTGACCTCGCGTTCCGTCATTCCGGCCCCATCATCCCTCGCGCGGTGCGCCAGGCCGGCCCGGTCGGTCGTCCGGCTGACCTGCCGGAGAGGTAGGCGCGGGCCGCACGGCACGCCGCCGTTACGCGCCGGAGCAGCGTCTGCATGCGTCTGCATGGGCCAGCTGAGCGGTCGACGAACACGTCAGCTGGCCCGAAGACCGACTGCCAGCGTCAGTTCAAGGACCCGGTTTGGCGACGCGAGGTCGGGAAACAGCTCCCGCAGCTGCGTCATCCGGTAGCGGACGGTCTGGGGATGGACGAACAACGCCGCCGCCACCTCCTCCCGCCTGCCTTGATGCAGCAGCCACGCCCGCAGCGTCTCCTCCAGCCGCCGCCCGGTCGCGGCAGGCAAGGCCCGCAACGGTGCGAGGGCGCGGGCACGCAGGTCTGCGAACGCGTCCACGTCGGCGCTCAGCACCAGCTCAGGCAGGTGGTCCTCGGTGTCGCGTATGTCGGAGGAGAGGGAGCGTGCGCGTACGGCTCGTGCGTAGGAGGCGGACGCACGAGTCCAGGGCCTGGCCGGGCCGACCACGGCGGTGCGGTCGGTCAGCTGCCGCAAGAGATGGGATCGGTCGGCGTCGGGGACGAGCAGCACACCGGCGGCATCCGGCAGATCGTCCAGGACGAGGGTGCTCGGGTCGAGCACGCGGTAGGCGGGGCGGGCCTGGGCGGCGGGCAGCAGGACCGCGGTCAGCGATTCCGGAGGCTGCCAGCCGGCCCGTTGCGCAGAGGTCAGCAGCACGTCCGGGCTCGCGCCGGCGAGGAGGTCGCGGGCGAGGTGTTCGAGGTGGAGCTCGTGGGCCCGGCCCCGGGCGGCCAGTTCGTCGGCGTGGCCTGCGGCACTCGCGGCGGAGAGCTCGTCGATGTAGGCGAAGGTCAGCTCGGCGAACTTGGCGACCTCGGCGGCGGGCAGACCTGCGGGTACGGCACCCGCTGCCAGGTATCGCCAGGCCACGCGGGCGCCGACGCGGTAGGCGCTGAGCAGGGCGTCCATGGAACGGCCGTCGCGCACCTCGCCGCGGCCCAGCTCGTAGGCGGCGTCACCGGCGTCGCCGCCTGTGGCCTTCCCGCTCGCGAGGTCCAGGTAATGTCCCAGGGCGGTGCGGACGGCTCGGCGGATGGTGGCGCCCATGCGGCCCGAAAGGGCGTTGGCGTAGGGAGGGACCTCGTCGATGATCGCTTGGACGATCTCGTCGGCGGTGGTCTTCAGGGTGGCCCGAAGTGCGGTGACCGTCGTCTCATCGAGGGCCAGCTCGCTGGCCTTGCGGATTGCATGGTTCATGTTTTGTTCCCTGCGAACAATTTGACTGACCAGATTTACGTCCTGTGGTCAGGACTTTACGCCTTGAGGCGCAGCAAGCTGGGGTCATGACGAGTACAGCCCTCCGCAGCAGGGCGTGGAAACTACTGGAGATGGTCACGACGCCGCTGCTGCCGTCGGACTACCTCGACCTGGTCAGCCCGCTGCGGGCGGGCGCGGACCTACGCGGGCGCATCGAGGCCGTGCACCCCGAGACGGGCGACGCCGCGACCATCGTGATCAGGCCGGGGCGGGGCTGGCGCGGCCACACGGCCGGCCAGTACGTGCGGATCGGGGTCGACGTCGACGGAGTGCGCCTGTGGCGTGCCTACTCCATCACCTCGCCGACCAACCGCCGGGACGGCCGCGTCACGATCACCGTGAAGGCGATCCCGGACGGCAAGGTCAGCAATCACCTGGTCCGCAGGGCGAGACCGGGCACGCTGATCGAACTCGACCAGCCGACCGGCGACTTTGTGCTGCCGCAGGCCAAGCCCGCCAAGGTGCTCTACCTGACGGCCGGCAGCGGCATCACGCCCGTGATGGGCATGCTGCGCGACAGCGAGTTCGACGACGTCGTCATGGTCCACTGCGCGCCACGGCCGCAAGACGTGATCTTCCGCAAGGAACTGCGCGGCCTGGTCGCGGACAAGAAGCTGCGGCTCACCGAGGTGCACACCGACACGGACGGCATGCTCGACATCGCCCGCCTCGACGAGCTCGTGCCCGACTGGGCCGAGCGCGAGACCTGGGCCTGTGGGCCCGCGGGCCTGCTCGACGCCGCCGAAGAGCGCTGGACCGAGCGCGGCGTCCAAGAGCGTCTGCACACCGAACGCTTCCGCCCCAGCATCGTCGTCGCGGGCGACGGCGGCGAGGTCACGTTCAGCGCCACCGGCAAGACCGTCGACGGGGACGGCGCCACGCCGTTGCTGGACATCGGCGAAGAGGCCGGCGTGCTCATGCCGTCCGGATGCCGCATGGGCATCTGCTTCGGCTGCGTCACCCCCCTCAAGGCGGGCGCCGTCCGCGACCTGCGCACCGGCGAGATCACCGAGGCCGAGCCGGGCGTCCTCATCCAGACCTGCGTGTCCGCCGCGGCGGGCCCCTGCGACATCGAACGGTAGGAGCACCTTGACCGCCATCGACCCCACCGCCCACCTGACCGCAGAGCAGATCGAGGAGCTGGGCCGCGAGCTGGACGCGATCCGCGACGAGGTGATCGCCGGCCGCGGCGAGAAGGACGCCGCCTACATCCGCAAGGTCATCTCGGCGCAGCGCAAGCTCGAGCTGGTCAGCAGGGGAGTGCTGCTGTTCTCGATCTTCCCGCCCGCGTGGCTCCTCGGCACCGCCGGGCTGTCCGTGGCGAAGATCATGGACAACATGGAGATCGGCCACAACATCCTGCACGGCCAGTGGGACTGGATGCGGGACCCGAAGATCCACTCCACCACCTGGGAGTGGGATCACGTCTCGCCGTCCGACCAGTGGAAGCACTCGCACAACGAGCTGCACCACACGTACACCAACGTGATCGGCAAGGACAACGACCTCGGCTACGGCATCATGCGCGTCGACGAGGACCAGAAGTGGCACCCCTTCCACCTCGGCCAGCCGCTGTGGAACTTCCTCAACGCCTGCTTCTTCGAGTATGGCATCGCCGCGTACGACCTGGAGCTCGGCAAGAACCTGGACAAGCGCCGCCGCAAGAACCCGGAGTTCCGCGCGCAGGCCAGGGCCGTGGGCCGCAAGATCCGCAAGCAGGTGCTCAAGGACTACGTGATCCACCCGCTGCTTTCGGGCCCGTCGTTCCTCACCACGCTCGGCGCCACGTTCACCGCGAACCTGGTCCGCAACCTGTGGACCCACTCGGTGATCATGTGCGGGCACTTCCCCGAGGGCGTACAGGTCTTCGAGCGCCGGTCGATCAAGGGCGAGACGCGCGGCCAGTGGTACCTGCGCCAGATGATGGGCTCGGCGAACATCAGCGGCAGCAAGGCCATGCACTTCATGACCGGCAATCTGTCCCACCAGATCGAGCACCACCTGTTCCCGGACCTGCCGAGCAACCGGTACGCCGAGGTCGCGGTGAAGGTCCGCGCGCTGTTCGAGAAGTACGAGCTGGAATACGTCACCGGCCCGCTGCCCAAGCAAGTCTTCTCCGCGTGGCACAAGGTCTTCCGACTCTCCCTGCCGAACAAGAAGCCCAAGGTCAAGACACCGGACCGCGAGAGGGAGCGGGAGCTCGTCGCGGCCTGATTCCGGGGGAGGGGTCCAGATCTTTCGGCTGACCTGCCACCGTCGTTGGGCGGTGCCCGACTGGCCGGGGCCCTGTGGAGGTTTCCTCAGGCCGGGTCGGTCACCTGGTGGCTCGTGGTGCGCACGATCAGGGCGCCGATGACCGCGAGGCTCAGCAGGGCGATGCCAAAGATGGTTGCGCCGTTGGTCAGCCCCACTGCGTCGCTGAGGTAGCCGGCCGAGACGGGCAGGAGGCCGGCGAGGAGGTAGCCGCCCACGTTGAGTGCGGCGTTGGCTTCGGCCAGGCGCTGGGGCGGCACGGTGGAGTTGAGCAGGGACAGGCCGGCGAGTTGGCCCATGCCCTGGCCGGCGCCGGCCAGCAGCGCGGACAGGATCAGGACGGCCACCGTCGAGGTGTGCACGGCAACGATCAGTGCGGCCATGCTCAGGGCGGTGCTGGCCGCGCCGGCCGTCAAGATGGTGCGACGGCTGTGGTGCTGCACGGCGAACTGCACGCCGGTGGCAGCCAGGAACATCACAAACGCCATGGCGCCGGCCACGATGCCATTGGTGGTGCCGAGCAGTCCTGACAGCAGCGAGGGGCCCAGGGAGAGCACGAAGGACGTGGCGGTGATGCCGGGGGCGAAGACGGCGATCCCCAGCGTGAGTTGACGCCCGTTGCCGGCCGGTACGCCGGGCACGCGCAGCCAGGCGCCCTTGGCTCGCGCCTCCGGGCGACGTACCGGCATCCTCAGCACCACGAGCAGGGCGGTGGCCAGGAGCACGGCCTCGACGACGAAGACGGTCACGGTCGGCGCGGGCGCCAGCTCGGAGAGCACGCCGGCCAGCAGCGGGCCAAGACCGGCCCCGAAGACCATCGCGCAGGAGGCAAGCAGGGCGGCGACCGGTTTGCGTGCGGGCCCGGCGACATCGGTGACCGCGGCCATACCCGCGCTGACGACGGCGCCTACCGCGATCCCGGTGAACAGCCGGGCCACGATCAGTGCCGGCACACTGTCGGCAGTCGCGAAGATCAGGCAAGCGGCCAGGGCGAGGGCGAGCGCGGGTACGAGCACCGGCTTGCGACCGACGCGGTCGGAGAGCACGCCGCACACGAGCAGCGAGCCGATGAGCCCGAGGATGTAGAAGGCGAACACCACGGTCAGCGTGCCCTTGGAGAAGCCGATGTCCCGCTGCCACAGCACGTACAGCGGAGTCGCCGCATTGGAGAGCACGAAGACGGCGGTGACCGGCCAGGCCGCCAGCCAGAGCCACCACTGCGGCGCGACAGGCCGCTCGCGGCCATGCTCGCTGCCCTCACGGGGCGCGCTGCCGACAGCGTGGGCGGATGTGGCCTGAGTTGGGGGCATGACAGTTCCTCCCGGTCATTCCTGCCGGAACACCGGCAGTACGAGTCGAGTCGAACTTAGCATGCAGTACGATTGAAGTCGTACAGAGAAGATCACGTGATGAGGTCCCGCCATGCCCCCACGCCCGAGCGCCGCGCACACCTTCACGACGCTCCCCGAACCGCCCGACCTGCCCGAACCCCTCCCGGAACCGGCGACGCACGAACTCCGCCTGGAGACCGTCCTCGGCGCCCTCAGTGACCCCCTGCGCCTGACGATCGTCCGCAGGTTGCTGCTCGAGTCCGAAGAGTTCGACCACACCTGCGGCTGGTTCGGCTTCGACCGCCCCAAGTCATCGCTGACCCATCACTTCAAGGCGCTACGCGAAGCCGGAATCACGCGACAGCGCCAATACGGCCTGGAACGCCGAAGCCAGGTCCGCATCGACGACCTCAACGCCCGCTTCCCCGGCCTCCTGGGCCTCGTCGCTGACTGGACGCCCCAGGCCTGACGTGCCTTCGGGTGGGCCGCGGGCGCCCTGCTCTTTGGCGACACCGGCAGGCAGGGTTCCCGACGGCGGCGGGCGGCGCCTTCGCCAAGCGCTGGTGTCGGTGCCCCTCGGAGGCGACCGTCTGGGCGCGGCGCTGATCCCGTCCTTCGTCAGTGCAGGATCTCGGCGCGCAGCCTCTCCTTGGGCGTGTTGATGTCCCAATAGCGAACACTGCCCCGGGCGTCCTTGAAAGCGCCCGTGCCGCCGGTGATGGCCATGTCGAGTGAACTCGCCTCGTCCGGCCGCAGCGATTGCATCGTCAGAGAGCCACGCTCGAGCTCTATCGTGATCACGGCTTGCGACGTGACTTTCCCACCGTCGACGTGCACGACCTGAGCCGTCCCGGCCCCCCGTCCGACGTTGCGACCGTTCTCCACCGCGGTGGCGCAGTAGACGCTCATGTCGCCCAGGCTGGGCCCTGCCTTGCCGAGATCGACGGACTCGTACTCCAGGTCCTTGAGCCGGAGTTCGATGACCTCGACCCGGCCCGTCTTCGGGGCATCGGCATTCGCGCCCCCCGCGGCTACGACACCGACTGCCACGGTGACCAGCGACAGGGCGGCGAATCTCTTGTACAGGGGCCGATTGCTGTGATTCCTCATGGTGGAAACTCCTCTTGGCGATCTACGTCTGCAAGCAACTTGACGCTATGGCGGGCGAGTTGAGGCGTCCAAGACCAACATCACCATGACGTCATAGCGCTGGCGGCATGAGGCGTCGCCTCGGCCAGCGGTCGGAGTGCAGGGTGGGCTCGGGTCGATGACGTGTGATGCACATCACTCTCGCCGTACCGGGGTGGGGCGACGGTATTTCCCGTGGCGGCTGGTCCAGATGGCGACCAAGCCCCACCACCCCTACGGAGTCCTCGATGTCTGATCTCTTCCAGAGCGCTGTGGTGACCGGAGCCGGCCGCGGTTTCGGGCGTGCCATCTCCGCCGTGCTCGCCGCGAGCGGCATCCGCGTCATCGGTATCGCCCGCACCCACCAGGAGTTGCGCGCCGTACAGGACGAACTCGGCGACGGGTTCACGCCCATCGCCGCTGATGCCACCGGCGAGGCGCTCGCCGCGGACGTCATCCGCGAACACCGCCCCCAACTGCTCGTCCTGAACGCCGGACTCGCACCGCACATGGCACCCGTGCAGGAGCAGACCTGGGAAACCTTCAGCCGTCACTGGCAGACCGACACCCGGCACGCGTTCACCTGGACGCGTGCGGCGCTGCGGGAACCGCTGGCCGCGGGCAGCGTCGTCGTCTCGATGTCCAGCGGAGCGGCCCTGGGTGGTTCTCCGCTCAGCGGCGGATACGCCAGCGCCAAGGCCTCCATCCGCTACATCCGCCAGTACGCGGCCGAGGAGGCGCAGCGGGCGGGCCTGGACATCCGCTTCCACACGCTGCTGCCGGACATGACGCCGGCCGGCGGCGTCGGCCTGGTCGCGGCCGACGGATACGCCGCGCTTCAAGGCGTGGACCGTGAGACCTTCGTCGCGGGACGGGAGCAGCCGATCCTCACCGCGGAACAGGTCGCCAAGTCCGTCATCGCGGTCGCCCAGGATCCTGGCAGCGATGCGGAGTACCGAGTGCGCGGGACCGGACTGCGCCCGGTCGGCTGAGCCACCGACGACCCGTTACCGTGAACGCCACCGCACCCCCGGGAGAGGCCGCCATGCCCTCGGACGCCGAATTCTCCGACCTGGCCGAGCCGTTCAGGGCAGAACTGCTCGCGCACTGCTACCGGATGCTCGGCTCGATCCACGACGCCGAGGACCTCGTACAGGAGACCTACCTGCGGGCATGGCGCGCATTCGACCGGTTCGAAGGCCGCTCCTCGGTGCGTCGGTGGCTGTACAAGATCGCCACCATGGCCTGTCTGACCGCACTGGAGACACGCTCCCGGCGGCCGCTGCCCTCGGGCCTGGGGGCGCCTTCGGATGATCACCGGGTGGCCGTGAGCGCGCGCGAACCGTCGGAGGCCTGGCTCCAGCCGGTCCCCGACGCACTGGTGGGCACCGATGACCCCGCGGCCGTCGTGACCGCGAGGAGCACCGTGCGACTGGCCTTCGTCGCCGCGCTGCAGCTGCTGTCCGCCCGGCAGCGGGCCGTGTTGACGTTGCGTGACGTGCTGGCGTTCAGGACGGCTGAGGTCGCCGCCATGCTGGACACGACGGCCGCAGCCGTCGACAGCGCACTGCGCCGCGCCCGCTCCCGCCTGGCTGCAGCCAATGGGGCGCTAGAGGATCTGGCCGAGCCGGATGAGGAGATGCGGCGCACGCTCCTGGACGGCTACGTCGAGGCGTTCACCAAGGCGGACCCCGACGCGCTGCTGCGGCTGCTGAGGGCGGACGTCGAGATGGAGATGCCGCCGACCCCTACATGGTTCACCGGCCGAGAGGCAGTCGTGGGGTTCCTGACCCACCGGATCCTGCGCCCGAACCGGTGGTACCTGGTCCCCACTCGTGCCAACGGCCAGCCCGCCCTGGTCGCCTACGCGCACGGGGGCGAAGGCCGCTACGAGGCGTACGGCGTACAGGTCCTGACCCTGCGCCAGGGCCGGATCGCCCGGATCACGGCGCTCAACGACCCAAGCCTGGTGCCGGTGTTCTGCCTGGCGCCCGTGCTCGTGCGCTGAATGACCGATGGGCAGCGGCAGCCGCCGCGCATCCTCGCCTCTCCTGGGTGCTGGAACTCGGATGTTGCGGCGCAGGACGACGACGACCAAGTTCCGGACGCTTATCAGGGGCCGGCTTCGCGATGGCCGATCTGGAGGCGCCGGGCTTTGCGCTGGTGGTCACCGAGAGCGGGGCGTGGCAACGAGATCGATTCGGATACCGGACAACGCGAAACCCACGGCTCCCGAGGAGCGCGCGGCCGCCGGGCGTTTTCGATCTTGTGTCAAGATCGTGGGATGCTGCGACTCACCGATTTCATCATCGACTGCCCGGACCCGATGAAGCTGGCGGCCTTCTACTCCGAGGTCACAGGCCGCGCCATCAAGGAGGACAGCGACGAGAACTGGGCCGGCATCAAGTTCGGCGACATCGAGCTCGCCTTCCAACGGGTGGACGACTACCGCCCCCCGCAGTGGGGCGAGGGCGCGCACCCCAAGCAGTTCCACCTGGACTTTGAAGTGGACGACAGCGAGGCCGAGGAGCGCCGCGTCCTCGCACTCGGCGCGACGCGGGTGCAGGACTTCATCGGCCCGGAAGGCTACGGCTGGCGGGTCTACACCGACCCGGTGGGGCACCCCTTCTGCCTGTGCCACAACAAGGGCGTCACCTGGACCGACGAGGGCCCGATCTGGCCCGAGCGCCCCTGACTGCTTCTCACCGGAACGGTTGATCGCGTGACCCTTGGCGTCTCGGCTCGATGACCCGGTGCTGGCGAAACGACGGGCGCGGCCGTCGATGGTGTCGGAGGAACTGTTCGCGCTCATCGAGCCGCTGCGGTGCGAATCGGGACCGAAACCGGCACGGGGGATGGCCAGAGCATTCCGTTCGCGGTCACGCTGATCGGCGGCAACCTTGGGCGATGTCGCCTAACTCCTGCGCCTACTCGACAGGATCCCGGCAGTCGAGGGGCCGGCCGACCTCGGCACCGGCCTGCCGCGCTGCTGGCCGACCGAGGCTACGACCACGACGTGTAGCGGCGCTTGCTCCTGACCTGACAGCGCGGAATCCGCTCCGGTGATCGCGTTGCGCGTCGAGCCACACGGCACTGGCCCGGGCACTCTCCGGTATGCCGTCGAGCACCATCGTCTGGCGGCAGGCCGTTCGCCGCCTGCGCATCGGCTGGGAGGGACGCGACCGCCGAGGAGCCACCTGTCACGCCGGGCTACCCGGAGTCTCGAGGCTCTCGGGCAGATGGCAAGCATAGATCGGCGTGTGGTGCGCAGGTGGCTAGGCATGGAATGTGTGATCTATGGAAGCGACGGCGCCCGACAGACACCGGACAGGGTGGAAAGCGGTGCAAGCGCACTGAAGCGGCTGCGGGCCGCGTCCCAGGAAACGTTCGCGTGGATTCGCCTGGTGGATCCTTCCGCCCAGGAGGTGGAGACGCTGGCCGAGGAGCTGGGTCTGCATCCCTTGGCGGTCGAAGACGCCGTCCAGGCGCACCAGCGGCCCAAGCGCGAGCGCTATGACGAGGTGCTGTCCGTCGCGCTGAAGACATTGCGGTACGTCAAGGAGACCTCGCAGGTCGAATCCGGCGAGGCCATGATCTTCCTCGGCCCCGACTTCGTCCTCACCGTCTGCCACGGGCAGACAGACCCCGCGGTGGAGGCCGCTCGCCGACTCGAACGTGCCCCTGCCATGCTGGCAATGGGGCCGGTGGCGGTGCTGCACGCTGTCCTGGACGTGACGGTGGACACCTACACCGCCATCGCCGAGGAAGTGCGCGGCGACCTGAGCGACTTGGAGCGCCGGGTGTTCTCCCCGGAACGCGAGGACGTGATCGAAGAGGTGTACTCCCTCAAACGGGAGGTGCTGGAATTTCGGGACGCTGTGCAGCCTCTGGTGCCCGTGGTGCAGGACTTCGTCAGCCCGCTCTCGGGTTGGCCCCAGGAGGCTTTGCCGTACTTTCGGGACGTCGCCGATCACATACAGCGCACTGATACCGAGGTCCGGTCCCTGGACGACCTGCTGAACTCCGTCCTCGACGCCCACCTGGCCCAGGTGGGTGCCCGTCAGAACGACGACATGCGCACCATCTCCGCCTGGGCGGCCATTTTCGCCCTGCCCACTCTTATCGCCGGCGTGTACGGCATGAACTTCACGCACATGCCCGAACTGCAATGGGTCTATGGCTATCCCCTTGCCGTCGCCGTGATGGCCGGCGCGTGCACCCTGCTCCACCGGGTCTTCCGCCGCAACGGATGGCTATGACTCCATGCCTCAGCTGGGGCCTTGGTCCGGTGCAGGCGCATCCGTTGCACGCCGGAGCCATGAAGAGGTAGCTGAGCCAACAGATGTCGGCTACAGGCGAGTTGCAGCGGCCCGCCCCCCCACAGCGCCACGATGGGCGGCCAGCAAGTACGTGACCTTGTACGTCCGCGGATCGCAGATGGAGGTCAGAGGCGGATCCTATTGCCGACGATCTCGCGGGCGAAGAGGTGGAGCGGCTCGTGCATCCTGTCGCTGTACTCATGAAGGAGAGTGAGGGATTGGCCGACGGAGCAGTGGAGCCTCGCGGCGACGATGCCCTTCGCCTGTTCGGTCACCACGGCCTGCCTCAGGAGACGATCGAGTGGAGTTTCACCGGGCGAAGGCGCGGCCGGGGGAGAGCCGGCGAGCTCGCCGCGCATGGATCGTGCGAACAGGCGTATGGCGACCGCCCGAAGACGCATCTCAACTGCTGTGGCCTGCTTACGCGCAGCCAAGTTCTGGACGGCAGCAGTCTCTTCGCGCTGCCGCACGCACTCTTGGGCCCATTGGTCCCGCCAGTCAGACCGATCGGGATCAAAAGCAGGAAGTGTCACGTCCTCCCCTCTCCAATGGGTGAAGTACCGGCATTGACGAGTGTTCCTGATCTGGGGAGACGGCGAAAGGCCCGTGGGCGCCATCTCTTTCCGCACGACCGCACGCGGAGCCCGACCGGGGCAGAGGGATCGCAGTCGGTGGTGCTCCGCTCATTTCGGGCTCGGGCTCGGGCTTGACCTTGGGGCCGAGTGAGGCGGAGGTGGGCGGTACACCTGTTGCATCGCCATGCCGGGAAGCCGCCGAGCTACGGGGTTGGCAAGGGGGCCTCTTTCCATACGAAGGGGCGACTTCCGGCCAATGAAGGCCACTGCGCCAAGAGGGCTTCAGTACGGCTACGAGCAAGGGCTTTTGCGGGCATCCTCCGTGTAGGGCAGTTGGCCCATAAGATCTTTGGCTCAGACTCCAAGCCTCCGCGTCGCGGTAACTCCTTGGAGACGGCTGGAGCCGAGTCGCCGACGAATCCGCTCCAGCCCCGTCCTCACAACGTGCGCCGGGGCATTCCCGCGCCCTGCCGCCGTGGACCGGCCCTTCCCTAGGGGAAGGCCTTCACTTCTCAGGGTTCCACCGTTGCCTGTTGTCACATCACGCCCCGGACGCCGCCTCCCCTGCCGTACTCGTAGTGGGGAAGTCCGGTTCCTCGCCCTTCCCGCGCCACGGCTGCTACTAGGCTGAAACGGTGCGGTCAGCATCCGCCGCGCCGCACGACCGGCACCCGGAAAAGCGGTGAGCTGTGGGCTCCTCAGTGAGACAACTCTTGGGCAGGCTGAGTGCAATGGCAGGGGCGGACGAGGAACAGCGCAGGCAGTGGGCGATCACCTGCGCGCACGGCCTAGGGCTGGGCGGAATAGCCCTCACGGTGAATCAGGAACTGGTGTGGTTCAGCGACCAGACCAGCGCACGGCTGGAGGATCTGCAGTTCCTGTTGGGGCAAGGCCCCGCTCTGCGCGGCGAGGACCCGACCGAGGTCCTCCAGATTCCCGATATCGGCCAACTGCTGGCCCAGCAGTGGCCGCAGTTCGCCGCGGAGGCGGAAGTACTTGGTGTCGTCGCCTTGTTCGTGTGGCCCGTGCGCATCGGCGCCGCGCAGGTGGGCACACTGACCGGCTACCGGCGCACGATCGGCCCACTGACCCCTCAGCAGTCCACGGAGGGCTGGCTGGTCGCCGATCACCTGGCCGAGGCGGTCCTGACCCGCTGGCCGGGAGAATCCGGCCCGAGCAACGGCCCGGGCACCGTGGGGGCCGTGGAACTGCACCGGGCCGAGGTCCATCAGGCCACCGGAGTCCTCAGCCACCGCCTGGGCGTCCCGCTGCCCGAGGCCCTGGACCGGCTACGGGCCCGCGCCTACGCCTCCTGTCAGTCCCTGGCACAGACCGCCCGCGACGTCATCCGCCAGGAACTGCCCCAAGACTTCCCCTGAAACCGGTCAGCCCGCCGACCAGCTACCGTGCGGGGCCAAGGAGTATCGCCATGAGCAGGGAACAACACATCACCCGCACCTTTTTGGAGCTGGCCGACACCCTGGTCGACGACTTCGATGTCATCGACTTCCTGCACCAGATGACTGTGCGTTGCCAGGAGCTCCTCGACATCACCGCCGCCGCCGTCTTCCTCGCCCACCCCGAACCCGGCCTGCACAGCCCTGCTCCCTGCGACCCCGGCCCCGCCCTGCAGGACCTGCTGAGCGCAGCCTGCCACCAGGGCCCGGCCCTGGACGCCGTCACCACCCAGCGGCCGATCACCATGCGCAGCGGGAACGACGCGACCCTACGCTGGCCCCAGTTCGCCTCAAACCTCGAGCGCGCCGGCTACACACAGGCCACCGCCGTGCCCATGCGGCTGCGCCACGAGGTCCTGGGCAGCCTGCTCCTCCTGCACACCGGCACCCGCACGCTGACCCCCGAAGACTTCGCCCTCGCCCAGGCCCTGGCCAGCGCCGCCACCATCGGCCTGCTGCACGCCCGCACCATCACCCACCAGCACACCGTCAACGAACAACTCCACAACGCCCTGCACAGCCGCATCATCATCGAGCAGGCCAAAGGCCTCCTCGCCGCACGCGAGAACATCACCCTCAACCATGCCTTCGATGCCCTGCGCCATCACGCCCGCGATCACCGGATCTTGCTCAGCAGCGTGGCCCGAGACGTCATCGACCGCGAGTTCACCCCCGCGATCCCACCCGCTCGACCACGAGCACACCCCTCGGACACCGAGTAACACACCGCGCTATCCGGACGTCCCCCACTGCCATGGCCATCTGAGCCCAGTTCCATGTTCTGCCCTTCTTGGATTCGGCCGGTGGAGACAACTCCGCTCAATCAGTCCCTCCAAAGGAGCCGATCGCCCGTTGTGAGGATACGCGGAGAGCCGCGGTCTGGATCTTCTCGGTGTCTCGCTGGCCGGGCTCGGCGACGGCAGGTCGCGCTGCTCGGTCAGAAAGCCTTCAGGGCCTCGGTGGCCCAGGGGGTCCCGTGGGGGAGGGGACAGCGTGTGAGGGGTAGGCCCACCCCGGGCCGTGGGCGGCTTCTCCTGGCCCGAGCGCCGGGTGCTCGGGTGTTTGGGTGGTTGACCTCAGCCGTCGGTACCCGCGCCCACGACGCGCCGCGCCAGCTCGTCGATCAGCTCGTCGACGGAGTATGGGGCGAGCAGGTCCGGCACGGTCAGGTCGTCCACGATGAGGCCGACCATGGCGAGATACATCAGGACGACGCCGGTCCGGTCACCCGGCAGGCCGCCGTCCAGGTGGAAGTGGATGTTGGCGTCGAGCTGGTTGGTGAAGAACCGGGTGAGCTCGGTGTGCAGTTCGGGGCGGCGGGTGGCTTCCAGGCGCAGTTCCATCAGGGCGAGCCAGCTGCTGCGGTCCGCGCGCATCCGAGCCAGGAGCTGTTTGAGGAGGGTGGCGACCAGCTCGACGGACGGCTTCTCGCTCATGGTATGGGCGAGTTGGGATTCCTCGGGCGTCAGGCGCTCCTGGATACGCGTCATGACCTGGGCCAGCAACTCGGCGCGGTTCGCGAAGTAGTTGGTGGTGGTGCCTTTGGGGACCCCGGCTCGGGTGTCGACCGCGCGCAGGGTGAGACCACGCGAGCCCTCGCGGGCCAGGACCTCGATCGCGCCATCGAGGAGGGCGGTCCGTCGTGCGGGGTTTTGACGCATGGCGTGTTCCTTCCGGAAGTCTGTTGACACCACTGTGAGTGCAGTACTAAGTTCAAACCACTTCAATCAGAGTACATCACTTGGTGTGCCGAAGATGCTTCCAGAGGAGTCAGATGCGAAACCAGATGAAGCCCCAGCACAGTGCCCGGTTCCCGCTGCCCCGACCCCGCCCGCTGCCCAAGCCGGGCTCCCGCCGCTGAAAGGCCCCATGACAGACGCCGTTACGCATGACATTGAAGATCACCACGACGTAGTCGACCGCCGTCCCGGATCCGACCAAGAGGAGACCCCCTTGCGAAAGCTCATCTACTTCATCGCTGTCAGCCTCGACGGATACATCGCGGGCCCCGACGGCTCCGACCCCACCTCGGGCCCCGACGCCTTCTGGCCGATCGGGCAGGACTACGTCGAACACCTCATCGCCCAGTACCCCGAGACGCTGCCGGGCCCGGCCCGCGACGCGATGGGAATCAGCGGCGAGGGGGCGCACTTCGACACCGTTATCGAGGGCCGCAGGACGTATCAGAACGGCGTGGACGCCGGAATCGACAACGCATACCCCCACTTGAGGCACCTGGTCTTCTCCCGCTCCCTCACCGAGTCCCCCGACCCGCGCATCGAACTCGTCGGCGACGACCCCGTGGCCAGGGTGCGTGAGCTCAAAAAGGAGGACGGCAAGGGCATCTGGCTGTGTGGTGGCGGCGAGCTGGCCGGGGTGCTCTTCGCAGAGATCGACCAGCTCATCGTCAAGCTGGCACCGATGGCGATCGGCTCGGGAACACCCTTGTTCGGGCACCAGCAGCCCTTCGACCCGACGTTCTTCACCTTGGCCGACAGCAAGGTCATGGACAGCGGCACCATCTTTCTCACCTACGACAAGAAGTAGGTGCACGCGCGCAACGGCTGGCGCTCACAGAGGATAGGGAAGGCGGGGCTGCCGCCCGGATGTGGCCCCTCAAAGAGTTCCTCATGCCTGCTGGCCAGCCGCGAGCGCGCGGACACTCCTGGCTCTTCTTCGGTTCGTCCAGGCTTCACGGCCATGGTGTCGGACTTCTTCCTTGCCGCGGGGGAGCGCTTCCGCCGCCGTGTTCATCCTGGTGCTGGCGCCGGGGGAGGAGCCCGTGGCCGCCGATGCGGCGGGCGCGACCGCAAGTCCGGGCATGACCGGGCATGACCGCGGCCGCGGGTGTCTTCAGTCGCCGCTAGGACCCAAGGCCGGGCTGCCGCCGCCAGTTGACGCCGGCGCCACCCCCTGCGCCGGTCCTGCACGGTCGTGATTCCCGGCCGACATGCTCTGGGGTGCGGCGCTGACCTGGAGTGCGGACGCAGGGCGCGCTTCGAGGGTGATCCGGCGCAAGTGCCGCAGGGGTGCGCCCTGTTCGGTGATGGCCCCCCGCTTTGCGGCCTCCGCCCGGCCTCCGTCGAGCCGACATGGGTGTCGGCGTCGGCGCTGGCGTCGCGGCAAGGGTAGGGGCTTGCTCGTTCGGACGCGGCTCTATATCGTTTATCGATAACATCGATAAACGATATAGGGCGTGACCGGGGGTCTGTGATGGCGAAGACGCGTAATCCACTGGAGCCGATGTCGACGACGGCCAAGGCGCTGGTGACGTTCCTGGCGTTGCTCCTGGGGGCGGGGCTGCTCGGCATGCTCTTCGCGGACAACGTGTCCGTTCTCGGGATCGGAGATGCCTCGGTGTGCGTCACGGACACGACTGCGAGCGCCGGGGGCGGTGAGGAAACCGCCTCGGGGTTCAAGGCCGCGCCGGGGGCCGACCTCATCTTGGATGCTCACCCCAAGTACTGCGCGCAGGACGCCGGCATGGCCCTGAACATGCTCGACACCGCCTCCCGGCTGGTGCCCCTGACGTTCACCATCGGAGCGTTGCTGCTGGTGCTGCGGCTGATCAAGGGCGCTGAGCGCGAGGGGCTCTACACCGCACAGACGGCCGGCCGACTGCGCGGTCTGGGTTGGTGGCTGCTGGTCGGCAGCGTCCTCTCGGCGATCCTCACGTCCGTGGCGGACCAGGCCATGGTCGCCTCCCTGAGTGCCGACAGTGACGCGCAGGCGCTGGCGGGACTGTTCGTATGGGATGTTCCCTTCATGGCCATCTGCACCGGCCTGGGCATCCTCTCCTTCGCCCGGATCATGCAGATCGGTTGCACCATGCGCGAAGAGCTCGAGGGGACCGTCTGAATGCCCGAAGAAGAGCACGCCATCGTCGTCCATCTCGACCGGCTGCTCCTGGAGCGCGAGATGACGTTGACGGAGCTGGCGGAGCGGGTGGGCGTTACCCACGCGAACCTCTCCATCCTGAAGAACGGCCGGGCACGGGCCATCCGCTTCACCACCCTGACCCGCATCTGCGAGGTCCTCAACTGCCAGCCCGGGGACCTGCTCGACTACCGCCCCCGCTGAGCGAGCGTGCCCTTGAGGACTGCTCGGCCGTGGGACGCGTACTCGGCCTTGCCCCGGCGGCATCGCCACGCGCTACGAGAAGACCGCGACGATCCCCCTGGCCGGACCTCTTACCGCTGGAATCTTCCGTCGGTCCGAGAGGCTGCGGCCGCGCGGGCGGGCGATACTGATCCTGACAGTCGCCCCGTCGCCGGATGGGCCTTGGACCCGGGCCCGTTGGTGGAGAGGTGCCTTTGCCGATGTTTCTTGAGGGGAGCCGTTGATGACTACGGCGAAAGACCTGTTCATCATCGTCATGGATGTGAAGCATTCCGTGGGGCAGGGCGACCTGTCCCTCGCACTCGCGGGAGCCGAGCTGATCGATCTCATCGGTGCGGGGGCGGCCGCCGTGGACGGCGAGTCCATCGTGCCGGGTGAACAGCCGACGTTGGACGATCGGTTGATGAACGAGGCTGCGGCAGGTCTTACTCGACGGGCGCCCCATGAGCGGATCGAGGACTGGCTGTGGCGCCGGGGCCGCGACCTTGCGGCCGCATATCAGGCTGCCCTGGAGGAGAACGATGAGCTGAAGCCACAGCGGAGCGGCCGGCTGCCCTTCGGCTCGAAGCGCGTGGAACCGGTCGATACGCCCGCGCGCCGTCGTGCAGGGGAGCGCTGGAAGGAGAAAGAGCCCGTCCTGGCCGCCCTCGCCTCGATCGTGGGCATCGACGCCGAACGATCCGACGATGATCCCGGCCTCGATGACGAGGCGGTGACAACCGTGCTGGCCGCCGTCCACGACGCGGTGATGGAGCTGGAGGCCGTACGCCAGAGGCGGACCATCGAGAACGCGGCCTACGCCAACCTCTGGCGCGGACCGTGAGCCGAACCCGCTTTCGGGGGTGGTCGAGCGCGACGGGTGACAGTGACGGCGACGCGGTCGCACGCCGGGCGGGCGGTGCCTGCAGCATGTCCGTGGAGCAGTCCCCGTCAGGGCGCGCGGCCGGCAAGGTCGACTGCACCTAAGACGACGTCGACGAGCAAAGGGACCTCGAGGACGTACAGGGCCGGGTGACGCGTACAGGTACAGCATCGACGACACCTGCAACCCGAGCATCGCTCACGGTGCTGCGTGGGTTTGGTCTGGCTGCGGCCCGGGCCGACACGGTGTGGGGCGGCCTCTGAGGGCGGCGCCTGCTTCAGGTCGGTGACGTCTGGGGGTCGGTGATCACGAGAGGCGGATCGTCCATGCGCCAGGCCCCGCCGTGACCGTCGGCTTCCTCCTGCCGACGGTCAGTTGAGTCGGGGTCGGCGGATTACGGCGTGGCGGCGGAGCCGTAGGCGTGCTCGGACACGAGGTTGCCGTCCGTGTCGCGCAGCTTGGCGGCGTCACCCCGGTCGTTCCAGATGGGCCGCCCGCTTCCGTAGGTGTAGCCGCCCCACTGGGCGTGGATTTCGTTGGTGTAGATGCGGACGCGTTGACCGGGCAGGAGGACGGTGCCGGGCGGGAAAGTGAAGTTCTGTCCCGCGTCGTCGGCGCCGAGGACCCAGCCGGAGACGTCGGCGGGCGCGGTGCCCCGGTTGACGACCTCCACGTACTCGTCGGCCTGGGTGCGCTTGACCTGTCCCTTGAAGGACACGGTGGTGATGTGGACGTCCGGCCGTCCGGTGCGCGCGAGCACGGCGACGAGGTCGGCGCTGTTGGAACCGTTCTCCGGGCTGATGAACCGGTTGACGATCTGGCCGCCCTGCTTGAACCCCGTGATCACCACGGCGTATTCGGTGTTGTCGATGGTCACCGTCTCCGGGGACACCCTGGTGGGCAGCTCGACGATGTCTTCCGGGCTGGGACCGACGTTGGGCGTCTCGTTGTGCTGGAAGCGGAAGCTGAAGTTGTGCGGTACCTGGTCCTCGAACAGGACCCGTGCGGCAAGGTCGACCTCGAACTGGTTCTGCGGCATCCCCTGGATGGGGAAGTTCTGGTGGGTGAACGTCCCCAGCGTGAACTCCGTGCCATCGAGCAGCACCTCGACGCTGCCGCCTGCGAAGAGATATCCGCTCTTGCCCCCGCCTGCGGGGATGCCCCACTTGATGTTGTCGGAGGTCAGCCCCTCAAGGTTGGGCGGGTTGATGGTGATGGCGGTCCAGGTGCCTGACGTGTCGACTTTGGACATGCGCCGGTCTCCTCTTCTGCCGATCGAGAGTCGGCTCGGCCGGACGGCCGAGCGAGGGTGAACATAGCTGTGCGCACTGTCCACTCGGAAGGCAAATAGCGCCACTATGCCAGTAGTTGCCATGATTGGCCGGTTTCTCGCGGATGCGCACCGGCTGTTCCCATTGAGCGCCTCCGGTGTGTCGGCCCGCGGTCAGCGGCAGACGCCCGGAGAGCCGATCCGGGCCTGCCGCTGTGTGGCAGTGAACCGGCCCGAGCTCGCGGCGGCGCTTCTGTCGGGTGCGGCGATGCAGCGCCCAGAACTGCGGCAGCGGTAAGCGTGGCGGCCTCGAGTGGTCGGCATCGCGCGGCGGGCGTGGCATCTTGCCTCCTGGCGGGCGGGTCAGCTCGCGTGGAGCAGCCGAGGGTGGGGGTCGAGGCCGAGGTAGAGGCCCGCTGTCGCGTGGGCGGGGTCGCTGGGCAGGTGCAGCATGTGGCTGGTTCCGTGGCCGCCGAGCCCTGGGGCGCGGTGTCCGTTTAAAGGCTCGGTGAGTCGGCGCTGTACGAGGGCCACGGCGTCCTGCTGGGCGTCGTGGAGGTCATCGACTCCGGTGATGATGTTGAGGAAGGACTCGTGCAGGCGCAGATCGTTCTGGTCGCGGTGGCTGAGGGTCTGAGCCTTGCGGAAGTAGGCGTTGCGCCCGTCGTGGATCCGGTAGAACGCGCTGACCAGCAGGAGCAGCCGTTCGTAGGCGTGGCGGTAGGTGGTGCCGTAAAAGCGGCGGGTCGCCGGCTCGTCCACGTCCTGCTGCATGATGCTGGTGATGGAGGCCGAGGCGAGCAGGCCGCTGTACATGGCCAGGTGGACTCCGGTGGACAGCAGCGGGTCGAGGAAGCAGGCGGCGTCTCCGGCGAGGAAGTATCCCGGTCCGCAGAACTGTTCGGCTACGTAGGAGTAGTCGCTCTCGACCTTCAACTCCGAGGTGAGCCGGGCGTTTTCGAGCAAGCGCAGCAGTGCGGGGCAGCGGCTGAGGGCTTGGTGGTAGAGGGCGTTGACGGAACCCGTGGCTCGGCGTGCTTCGTTGAAGGAACGCTTGTCGGTGACGAGGCCGAGGCTGAGAGTGCCGTCGTGCAGGGGAATGGCCCAGAACCAGCCGCTGTCGGGCAGCGAGAACACGCCGATCGCCCCGGCGGGAGCCCCGGGCAAAGGCGGGACGTCGCGCCAATAGCCCCATGCCGCGACGTTGCGGAACACGTCGTGGAATCTGCGGTGGCGCAACTGGCGGGCGCTGAGCACGCCGGCCCTGCCACTCGCGTCGATGACGTGCTCAAAGGCCGTGGTGCCGTACTGCCCTTGGCTGGTCGACCAGGTGGCGGTGGCAGCCCGCCCGCCATCCCACTCGACGCGGCCTACGGTGACTCCTTCGCGCACGTCGGCGCCCTGGCGCCGGGCGTGCTGGAGGAGCAGGTGGTCGAACTCGGACCGGACGACCTGGAAGCTGTAGGCGGAGGGCCTGCCCGGCTCGTCGAAGCCAAGTGACCACTCCTCGCCGCCCCAGCCGTAGAAGGCGCCCGTCTTGCGCACGAAGCCATGGCGTTCCACCAGCTGTCTGGCCCCCATCACATCGAGGAGCGGCAGCAGGGACGGCAGGAGCGACTCGCCCACGTGGTAGCGGGGAAAGTGCTCCCTCTCCAGGAGCGTGACCCGCAACCCCTGGCGGGCCAGGAGCGCGGCGGCCGTCGAGCCTGCGGGCCCGCCGCCGATGACCAGGACGTCCGTCGCTTCCGACACGGAGTGCTCCCTCGTCCTGGTCGCGCAGCTACGGCTGACCACTTGTGTCTGCCTGATCACCATAAGTGACAGAGTGGTCGCCATGAAGAGTCAAAAGTGGACGCGCCCGTCAACGGATGGTCTGGCAACCGGCGTTGGGGAGGGGCGCGAGGCCGTGGCGGGGCCCGCGTCCCTGACGATCGGAGTCGAGGAGGAGTACCTGCTCGTGGATCCCGTGTCCCGGCAGGTGAGCCCCGAGGCCGACAAGGTCGTCGCCGAGGCGTCGGTCGAACTGGGCGCATCCGTCACCACGGAGATCACCCGCTACCAGGTCGAGATCCGCACCGATCCCCACGTCAGCCTGGCGGACTTGGGCGGTCAACTACGCGCCCAACGCCACGCGGTGGCGCGGGCCGCCGCCCGATTCGGGCTGCGCATCATCTCCAGCGGCACGCCGGTCCTGGGCCAGGACACTCCGGTGCCCTTGACGCCGGGCCCCCGCTACGCGCAGAGCGCCGCCATGTTCCGCTTCCTGGACGAGGAACAAAGCGCTTGTGCCTGCCACGTCCACCTCGGCGTACCCGACCTGACCACCGCCCTGGGGCTGAGCAACCACCTGCGGCCATGGCTCCCCGCCCTCATCGCACTCACCGCCAACTCGCCGTACTGGGCCGGGCAGGACACCGGATACGCGAGCTGGCGGACCATGACCTGGTGGCGCTGGCCGGTGGCGGGACCACCTCCGTATTTCGAGTCCCGCACCCACTTCGACGACCTGGTCGAGGGCCTTCTCGCATCGGGCACCGTCATGGACCGCGGGGGCCTCTACTGGGACATCCGCCCGTCCCATCATGTGCCCACCCTGGAGGTCCGCGTCGCCGACGCCTGCCCGACCGTGGAGGACACGCTGCTGCTCGCCGCAGTCCTGAAGGGCCTGGCCACCCGCGCCCTGGAGGCCGTACGCCAGGCGCGTCCCGCTCCGCGGCCGCAGCCGGAAATGCTGCGCGCCGCGTGCTGGCGAGCGGCTCGCGACGGCCTGTCCGGACAGGCCGTCGACCCGCACACCGGCCGGCTCGCTCCCGCCTCGGCCCAGCTCGACCGGCTTCTCGACGCGGCACGCCCGGCCTTGACGGCCACGGGCGACCTTCCGATTCTTCGGTCCGCGGAAGCGCTACTGCGTGCCCAGGGCAACGGCGCCGACCGCCAGCGGGCCGCTCACCAGCCCGGCCGCGGCCTCAACGACGTGGTCGACCACCTGATCCGCACTGCCGCGACGCCCCGAGTCTGATCCTCGTGGGCCGCGCGCCCCACTGGGGGTGAGGATCTGCCGGAGCTGGCCTCGGGCGGTACCTTGCCGCCGGCCCTACCGGTGAGCTTGGCCCGGTAGGGGCCTTGAGGCTGATGGAGAAGCAGCCGACCGAGGTGCGCGGCCCGAGGGCTTCTCAGGCCGCCATCAGTGCCGCCAGGGCGCGGTCCATTTCGGAGTTGAACTCTGCCGGTGCCAGCGGCAGACGGGACTTGACGTCCCGGCTCCACTGGTCGGCGAGGACCTCGGCGGAGCCCGCCTCGACACCGTCGAGCGCCGCGTCGGCCAGGTCCGACGGAGTGATCTTGTCCACGGGCCAGCCCGCCGCCATGTCGGTGTCGGCCAGACCCAGGTGTACCGCTGTGACGAGCGTGTTTTGCTCGGCGAGCTCCAGGCGGACGCCGTTGGTCATGGCCCAGGCGGCGGCCTTGGTCAGGTGGTAGGCATTGGCCCCGTTGATCCCGAACCACGACATGGCCGAGAGAACGTTGACGATCGCGCCCCCGCCGTTCCTGGCGAGCGCCGGCGCGAACTCCCGGATCATTCCCAGGTGGCCGAACATGTTGGTCTCCAGCTCGTGCCGCACGGTGTCCAGCGAACCGGTCACCAGGCTGGTCCCCGTATTCATTCCGGCGTTGTTGATGAGCAGCGAGACGTCCGGGGCGGCCTCGGCGGCGGCCCTCACGGATGCGGGATCGGTGATGTCGAGGGGCAGCACCTGGACCCCGGGAAGGTCCACGGTCTCGGGACGGCGGGCGGTCGCGTAGACCTTGCGGGCGCCCCGTTCGAGCAGGTGCTGGGCGAAGGCGCGGCCCAGGCCGCGGTTGGCTCCGGTGACAAGGGCGACGGAGTTGTTGATGTCCATGACCGGTACGCTAAAACCTGACGTTAGCGTCAGAGGCAAGTGCTGGCCGTCGGGGCCTGCGGTGAGAGGGATCACCATGACTGTCACAGTGGCCGCGGACGAGCGGTTGATGCGAATCGGCGAGGTGGCACGAGGCGCCGGGGTCTCCGTGCGCGCCGTGCGCTACTACGAGCAGCAAGGGCTGCTCATCGCGGAGCGCAGCCCATCCGGCCAGCGTCTGTACCGGCAGGACGCGGTCCCCCTGGTTCGCTTCTTCCAGCAGATGTATGCCGCAGGCCTGACCAGCCGAAGGATCGCCGAACTCCTGCCGTGCTGGGACTCCGGGCACACCGATACCGAGCAACGCGCCATGCTGCGAGCCGAGCGTGAGCGCATCCAGGCCAAGATCGACGACCTGCAGGCCGCCCTGGACCACCTCGACAAGGTCATCGCGATCACGGACACACACCCGTAAGCGCGGTAGGCCATGACGTCTCATCAGCGATTTCACCTCGCTGGCCTGACTGGGGCGATGAGGAGTTGTTGAGGGGGAACGGTTGCCGATCTGCCGCCATTGGCTGCGAGCGGGTGACATTCGCCGAGGGCGCCGTTGGCCGTCAATGATGGCGAACCCGTGCAGGCCGGGCCGCGCCTCGATGGCGGTGAGAGCGGTCCGGCCTGCTCAGGTCCCGTTGCCGTGGTCAGTCGATCTTTATGGAGCTGACGCGATCGTTCCAGCCGCTGCGCATCGAGGGCTCGTAGTGGTTCGGTCCGGTGTTGCCGGGATACCAGTAGCCGCGGCCGCCGTTGTGCTCGGCCAGGTGTGCGGTGCAGGCTCCGGTCCGGTAGGAGGACGTCTTGTCGTTGAAGCTGTATCCGTCGAGGTTCTGCCAGGAACCCCGGTCGTAGAACCTCAGCACGCGGCCTCGCAGGTCGTTGTGCTCGCCGAGCTGGAGCGCTGAGGAGCAGGCGGCGAGGGCGCCGGACGCGGCGCGGCTGCGGGTGATGTCGCCTGCCTTGCGGTCAAGTTCGGCGACGGTGCGGAAGCACTTCACGCCGTCCCGCCACACGCCACAGGCCTTTGCCTCTCCCCATCCACTGGAGAGGTCCACCCGCTTGCCCTCGAAGGAAGCGGTCACCCCTTTTGCGCTGGTCGTCGCCGAAGCGGGACCGCCCGCCGTCAGCCCCAGGGCCAGGGCGGCCGCTGACGCACATGTCGCCGCGAGCAATTTCTTCTGCCTCACTGGATTTTCCCCCTTGCGTCGTGGTTCTTCGGTGCTCAACACGGTCGGGCGAGTACGGGACTGATGACACCCGCAGTCACCGGTGACACATCCTGGCGAGGGGACAGGCGGCTGTCTTGAAGATTTTGGTGGTCGGCCGCACCGTCATGTCGGCCAGCCGAAGCTGGTCGACCGTCCGTGCACACGGTCCTGGAAGAGCGGGTCGGCCGGCGCAGGCAGGCGTGCGGGGAGCAGCCGGGACGGCGGAAAGCCGGTCATCCTGCGTACTTCGCGACTCATGTGTGCCTGATCGGAGAAGCCGCAGGCGGATGCGACCTGCGCCCCCGTGGTACCCCCGAGGAGCAGGCGCAGCGCCCGGTGCAGCCGCATGATCCGGGCGGCCGTCTTGGGCGGAAGACCGATCTGGCGTTGGAAGTGGTCGTCAAACTGTCGCCATCCCCAGCCGGTCCGCTGCGCGAGGAGGCCGATCGGAACGGCCCCCGCGCTGCGACGCAACTCGTTCCACGCCCACACCACGCGCGGTGAACAGGCGGGGCCCTCCTGCCACCACTGGCCCAGCACTGTGTCCAGCAGCTGGAACCGTTCCTCCCAGCCGGGCAGGCACGCCAGAACCTCGCTGAGATCGTTGACCCTGCGCCCGAGCAGGTCGGTCGGATCAACGATGCGTTCTGCCCATTCGTGCATGGCTGTTGCGAAGAGCGTGAACGCCGCCCAGGGGGCAACCGTCACCTCCACCCCGTACAGATCACCGCTGTGCTCGCCGAGCGTGGCGCCGCTGCGTAGCGCGGACAGCAGATGGGTTCGGTGTTCGACGATCGGTTTCCGCGCCGCAGGGCCGTCTGGCCTGTTGGTCTCGGTGATCTCCGTGATGCGCAGCCGGTTGCCAAATCCCAACACCAGCGTCACGACCCCGTCGGGTACCTCCAGACGTCTGCGCGGCTCTCGCAACGACAATTTGTACCCCCGGTACTGCATCACCCCGGGACGTAATTGTTTGGCGGGGCGTTGCCACACCATCTCCCAACCATTGTTCGCATCCACAAAGCAGCGCACAGCGCACCTCCGTACGTACGGTAGGGCGCAGGTTGCGGATGCCGTCAGCCCTTGATTCCGTCTCTGGCTCCGCCGCACATAACACCCGAAAGGCCACGCAGTCCGACACCTTGACATCGTCGTCGCGCACGTTGCCGCAGCCCACGCCCATCGCCGGTGGAGCTCCTGGTACGCCGAGGTCTCGTCTGCCCCTTCCCTTGGGACGGCAGGCAGGAGCAGCCTCCACCCCGATGCCAAGGCCGAAGCCGATGCGCTGCGAATCCCGGGGTATGTGCGGATGCTTATGGACGGTCCCGCAGATGGCTCAAATGATTCCGGCGGAGAAAGCGGGTGGTACGCAACATGGGCCCGACGTAGGTTCCGACGGCATGAGGCCCCGGCGGGACGGATCTCGCCGGGGCCTCATGCATTCTTGCTGCTACTTCAGGTGGTATTTGCAGCCCTTGGAGGATCCGCCTCCTGCGTACGTGGCGACGGTTTTCCCGTCGACCTTGATGCTGCAGGGCGGGAAGTCGAATGACCCCTTGGGGGTCATGACGGCTTGGGCCCCCACGGACAGGTTGATGCCCGATTTGAGGAACGCGCCTTCAAGCGTCACATCGGTGGTCTTCTTCCAGGGGAGCGTGGCCTGCTGGGAGTGCAGGGTGTCGGTCACGTAGGTGATGAGGGGCTTGCCCTCGCCTTCGACCGCGACGGTCACTTCGTACGTCTTCGGCTTGCCCCACTTGCTCGCTGTCTTCGCGGGGTCCTTCGTCGGTTTCGTCGAGCTGCCGGCATCGGCCTTCGCGTCGTCGCCCCCGCCGCCGCACCCTGCCAGCAGCGCAGCCGCCATGGTCACAGCGACTCCAACGACCGTCTTACGCATGTCTTTTCCCCTCCGGCACCGCTCTTCCGGCACGGGCACATCGCCACGGCGCCGGGATGCTGATCATATGAGGCAGAGCCCGACCCGAACGACAGGAACGGATCTCCCGCGCCGTCCCCCCCCTGTACACCGGCCACCCGGCGCCGCAGATCAGCGACTGGGCAGCGCGCCCGGCGACTTCCACGCGCCCACGCCACGGCGGGCACCACCCTCGTGCTGAGGGTGAGGCTGTGCGATATGTGGAGACGAGAGGCGAGAGCAGGCGGAACGAGGTCCCCGCCCGGTGTCACGATGGCCGCGTTCAGGGCGATGCTTTGCCCCGTCGCCCGCCTGGCCCCAGGCCCCTTCACGCGCGCCTCGCCCCGCTTTCCAGGAGGCCGACTACAGCCCGCTGGTAGACGGCGTGCACCGTGGGCAGTTCGGCGAGGTGGGCGCGCTCGCCGATGCCGCGCAGCCCCGTGTAGGGCACGCCGAAGCCGGCGGTGGCCGAAATGCCTTCCCCGGCGAGCAGATTGCCGATGCGGGAGGGACCTGCGGTCTTCGACGTCACGGTGAGCCCTGCCTGGGCAGCGGCGTTCAGCAGGGCGGCGGCGGGCGTGTCAGCGGGTGACCAGTAGGACGATGAGGGCTTTGAGGTCAGGGGCGGCGCCTGGGGCAGTGGGGGGGTGGTGTTCATGTTGGGGTCTCGCTCACGTCGGGGTCAGGGCAGTTTGCGGCGGATCTCGTCGGCGACGCGGTGGCCGGATTCGGCGGCTCCGTCGATGTAGCCCGCCCAGCGGGTGGCGGTTTCCGTACCGGCCCAGTGCAGGGGGCCGACCTGGCGGCGCAGCGCCGGTCCGAAACGGGTGAGGGTGCCGGGCGGGGTGAAGGCTCCGTAGCAGCCGCGGCTGTACTCCTCCTCCGCCCAGTCGCGTTCGATGTAGGCGATGGGGTCGCGGGCCTGGGGGCCGAAGTAGCCGACGAGGTCGTCGATGACCTGGGCGCGGCGCGCGTCGGGGCTCATGCGTGAGCCCGCGTCGGCGTGCCGGCCTTCGAGGAAGCCGACGAGCACGCCGCACGAGCCGTCGTGAGGGGTGTTGTCGAAGACGATGCTCAAGGGGCGGTGGATGCTGCTCACCTGGCCGCTGAGGCCCGCGTGGCGCCAGAACGGCTCGTCGTAGGCGAGGTTGACCTTGATGACCCGGCCCATCGGCATCCGCTGGACGAGTTGGTCACGGTCACCGGGAAGGCATGGGGTGAAGCGGATGCGGGCGGCGAGCGGCGGCGGCACCGCGACCACGGCCCGTTGGGCGCGGACGGTCAGGCCGCTGCGCGTGGTGACGCGGACGCCGGAGGACGCAGCCGGCTGCCAGTCGATGTCGGTGACGGGCGCTTGGAGGAGGATGCGGTCGCCGAGCTGCTTGGCCAGTTCGAGTGCGATGCGCTGCGTCCCGCCGATGACGCGGTCCTGTTGGGCTCCGCCGACGACATTGATCAGTTGGTCGAGGCCGCCGGCGGCGCCGACGTAGAAGGCGGCCCAAAGTGCGGACATGTCCTGGGGTTCGGCGGCGAAGACCGCTTGGGTGATCAGGCGGAAGAAGTGGCGGCCGCTTGGTGTGCGCGCGGCCCTGCGCAGCCAGGTGTCGAAGGTCTGACGGTCCAGCTCTTCGGCCCGGGGCGCCAGCCAGGGGTCGGTCGCGGCGACCTGGCGCGCGATCCGATCCAGCCGGTACTGAGTCTGCCCGATGTCGGCGAGGATCAACGAGTTGAGTTTGGGGATCCTCCCGGTGTAGCGGCGCGTGGCGTGGAGCTCGGCGATGTGCTCGCCCTCGCAGTACGTCGGGTAGGTCCGCAGGCCCAGTTCCGTGATCAACTCCATGGCGCGGTGCTGGGTCGGGGTGACCCATTGCCCGCCCAACTCGATGGGGGCGCCACCGGGCAACTCGCCGTTGAGGAGCCGTCCGCCGACGCGGTCGCGTGCCTCCAGGACCTGGACGTCCACTCCGTCCCGTACGAGGTCACGGGCGGCCACCAGCCCCGCTACCCCGGCTCCGACGATCACGACATCCGCTGACTTCTCCATCACGGCCACCGTTCATACAGAGCGAATCTGGCATACAGAATGTATTTGGTATCCATGGCGTATGGAAACACTGCGCGAGAAGTACGCGGAGAACACGCGCCGCACCCTGCTCGACACGGGATTGCGGCTCTTCACCGAGCGGGACTACGCGAGCGTCTCCGCGGAGGAGTTGGTGCGTGCCGCCGGGCTGACGCGGGGTGCGCTGTATCACCACTTCCAGGGCAAGCCCGGGCTCTTCGAGGCTGTCTTCGAGGAGTTGGAACACCAGGCCGGCGAGCACATCCGGGCGGCGATCGCCCCCGTGTCCGATCCGCTCGAGCGCGCCTACCGGGCGGTCGATGCGTTCCTCGACGTCTGCGCCGGAGGTGCCTACCGGCACATCGTGATCCAGCAGGGGCCGATCGCCCTGGGGTGGCAGCGGTGGCGCGAACTGGACCAGCTCCATCTCGGCGGCCTGGTCCGCGACATCGTGGACACCGCCCTGGACGCGGGGCGGTTGCGACCCCACCCGGCCAACCTGGTCGCCCGAGCCTTTTACGGTGCGCTCACCGAGCTGTCCGTCACGATCATGGAGTCCGACGAGCCGGAGCGGGCCCGTGCTGAGGCGGCCGCTCTCGTCCGCGATCTCGTCGGCGGGGTGGTGACCGACAGCGGCTCGTCGTCGGCCCGATGATCCCGGCCCCGGCACTCCCCGCCGGCGTTCGCACTCACATCAATGTGAGAGTCAACGCGGTGAGGTGCAGGTCACATGCGCGTCGGAGAGATCGTCCGGCGAATCGGTGTCAGCGAACGGCTGCTGCGCTATTACGAGGAACAGGGCCTGCTCCACCCGGACCGGCTCCCCAGCGGCTACCGCGTCGGCACGTTGATGAGGCAGTTGCGCGGCGAGGGCGGCAACTCGCCGGGCCGTGGCCGGCCGTGGAAACTCTCCCTGGAGGACCGGGTGCTACGGGTGGCCACGTACTGGCACATCAACTTGACTCTGCGTCAACTCGCGCCGCTCTTCGGAGTGTCGAAGTCCACCGCCGATCGCGTCATCGGCCATCTCGGCCCCAGGCTCGCGTTTACCCCGCGTGGGCGAGTTGCCGAGGACGCGGTGCTGATCGTGGACGGGACACTGGTACCCACCCGCGACCACCAGGTCGCCGAGCAGTCGAAGAACTATCGCTACTCGACGAACCACCAGGTGGTCATCGACGCCGACACCCGTCTGGTTGTGGTGGTCGGTCGGCCCCTGCCCGGCAACCGTAACGACGCGACTGCCGCCTGAGAGGCGACGGCGTGCGCCACGCGATGCACGGCGTTGCCCGCCTACACAACCTCGCCCTCGCGGGATGACTCCCGCCGCATGCGGGACCTGAGGGGTCCCCGGGAGACGGCTCCCCACCTCGCAGGGTGGGGGAGGAATCAGTCGAGGCAGAACTCGTTGCCCTCGATGTCCTGCATCGTGATGCACGACTCGTTGACGCCATCGGCGCGCTGCGTCAGCACGTGCTTCGCGCCGAGCGCCATCAGCCGTGCGCATTCGGCCTCGAGTGTGGCCAGGCGCTCCTCACCCACGAGCCCGGCACCGGCCCGCACACAGAGATGCACCCGGTTCTTGACGACCTTGCCTTCGGGAACTCGCTGGAAGAGCAGGCGCGGGGCCACACCCGAGGGATCAGTACACGCGAAATAGATCTCGTCATCATGCGGCAGCGAGTGGTGGTACTCCTCCCACGTGACAAAGCCCTCCGGGACCGTCGGTACGACATACCCCAGAACCTCGCACCAGAAGGCGGCGAGGCGCGCAGGTTGCGCGCAGTCGAATGTCACTTGGAACTGCTTGATCGTTGACATCGGCGCACGATAACAGGGGCCCCGCTCATCTCCCTGGACGGTGGATCCACACTGGCGGTTTTTGATCCCGTCGAAGGCAAGCTCGATCTCCCAGCGTTCGCGGTAGAGCGCGACCACGTCGCCCGGGGCCCCGGGTCGCACCGCTGCATCGGCGGGCAGGCACCTCGCCGCGGCCGGCATGACGCTCGCGCGGGCCTCCCACGTCACCCGCCGGCAGCTGTGGATCACGCGTGGCACCGGGGGCCAGGGAGTCGTACCGCCAAGAGCGCAGCAGTGCGGGTACGGGTCAGTTGGGCTTGGGGTCGTCGACCAACTTGAGACGGCATCCGATGCTGTTGTCCGGGTCTTCTCCCGGCGTTTGAAGGAGGATCAGTTCCTCGTCATCGCGCAGCATCGTCAACGGTTCGAGAGTGTCGCCTCTCTTCAGTTCAAAAACCTGCTTGCGCTCGTAGGTCTCCAGCGTCCAGGTCCCCTTGCCGCTCTGTCTGCTGGTAATGCGGCTATCCCTGGCATTGAAGCCCGTCACCCACCGCTTCCACTGCGCCGCACCGTCCTCCTTGAGTGAGAGAGAGGAATCGCATGGCTTGCTGGCGTGCCACCGACCCACAAGATCGGAGCGGCTGACGTTCTGGGCTTCCGGTTCCATGGAGCACCCGCTCAGGAGGGCCGCGCCGAGGCAGAGGAGAGCTGGGATGGCCGCGCGCTGGTGCATTGTTCTCCACTGTTCGTAGTTGGGCAGACGATATGCCGCGGCCGGACGCAGTGGATTTTCGGGGTGTCCAGCACCGTCGCCCACTCGCGGCCCCCGAGCGGACCGTCGACGAAACTTCCCGCGCTGGCCTGTACGTCATCTGGGGCTGCTGCTATAACGAATCCGGCATCGGTGACGCCACCTCACCCAGGTCCATGAACTTCGCGGGTGCTGGGCCGGGCGGGGGCCCCTGGGCAGAGCCCCACCGCCGTTCAATGGACTGGGACTTCATGCGACAGACACCGAACATCCCTGAGTGGTGGCGCTGAAGATGCCGGACCATGAGACGACGTCGCCTCCGCCGGTGGATTCCGAAGACTTCTGCCGCATGTGCGGGTGGGACGCCGACACTTTCTGGGAGAACGGCTGGCCGACCTCCGCCATCTGTGACTGCTGCGGCAGCGAGTCCGGGATCGGCGACATGGGTGCGGAGCTCGGCTCGTGGGACGGTGTTCGCGGCCTGCACGACTTCCGGGGATGGTGGGTCGGTCACGGCGCCCAGTGGTGGTGCCCGCGCAGCAAGCCGCGGGACTGGGACGTGCTGCAGCAGGTGATGAACATCCCCGCACCCTGGCGCACCCCGCCACCGCCACCGCCACCGCCCTCGGGCGACCGGGCGCAGCGCGTCTTTGAACGGGCCGCGTCTTCATCCCCGGGCATCGAGACCGTGTGCCGGATCTGCGGTCTGGCCGGGCCCTCGTTCTGGCGCGACGGCGTGCCCACCGAAACGCGCTGCCCGTCCTGCGGCAGCAAGTCCGGCATCGACGACCTGGGGCGCCCCGGAAATGGGGAGACGATGCGGGCCATCCGTACCCGCCGAGGTTACTGGGTCGGCCTCGGAGCCCCGTGGTACGACCTCGCGGCCTGCCCGAAGAACTGGGACGCACTCGAGCAGTTCGGCGCCATCCCGCCTGCCTGGCGGTGACCTGAGCACCGGGGGGCGGGCTGGGTTGGCGGGGACGAGCGTTCCCGGCGTCTTGCTCCGCATGCACGAACTGCTCGTGGTTTCCGGCTGCCGGCAGCACACAGTCGCTACCTGGTCAGGGGCCCTCCGAGGTCCAGGTCATTCAGTACGACGCTGATCCGTACGGTGTCAACGCGGTCGAGCTGCCGGGGCCGGTGCAGCGTTGCCAGAACGACGGAGCCTGCGCAGTAGTGGCTGGTCGGCAGGATCGGCGCGGCGTGGGCCCGCCGGGCGATCGCGAGGCTCTGGGAGGCGATGTCCACCCGGCCGCTGGAAATGCTGCGGTAGGGCAGCCGCCGGTGCCGTGCGTAGCGCGGGCCGGGAGTTGGGACGTAGACCTGCGCGATGCCCGGGTGCGGTTCCGCACGCGTGTCGGACATGACGGCCGGGACGCCCCAGTGTCAACGTCGATGCAACAGCCCCCGCACGTATGCCGCTTGGCCCGCGTGCTGCAGATCGTCTCCGATGACGCTGATCAGCCGGGTGCCGAGGGTCACATGCGGAGTCCACTGCTTGTCGACGACGCGGTCGAGGGCCGCGTTGTCGAGCGCGCGCACGAAGGTGAGCGTCTGCTGGTGGACCGCGTCGTGGTAACCGCGCAACCGGTCGAGCGAGACGCCGGCGAGGGAGGCAACCTGCTCGGCCGTGTGCCCGTAGCCCGTCTCCTCCTTGCCGAAGGGTAGTTGGAACCGTTCGTACCAGCCCTCGGCGATCCACACCTGATCCAGGCCGGCCGCATCGGCGACATGGTTGTCCTGGACGCGGGTGAGGTGCCACACCAGCCAGGCGATCGAATTGGCCTGGTCGTCGGGACGGAATGCGAGTTCCTCGGGCGAGAGGCCCTCGGCAGCAGCATGCACTTCCTCCCGAATACGATCGAACGCGTCCGCCAGAAGCTCTGCAGTGTTCATTCCTCCATTGTCACCGCGCCGGCGGGGTTGCGCCGGAAGCAGGGTGACGACGGCCTGTCGTTTACGGCGGGGACTGCCGGCGGCCCGGCGGTCACGGGGAGATGGCCCCGCGGTTGCCGGTCGGAATCCGTACGGCGCTGATGGGGCAGGGCGCGCGTCTGCTGACGATTTATACGGCGAGACCATCCGGTTCTCTCCCAGGGCGACGCCCTGGCGACCTTCGGCACCGGCGGCGACGCTCACGTCTGAACCACCAACGTCCGGTACGTCGCCACGTACATCTGCCGCATCAGCACCGACCACCACTGGGCCCAACGTCTTCCGGATCAGCCGGTGGAAGACCTGTGCCCTCATGGAAGCCTCTTCGGCTGGTGTGATTGCGGGGGACTGACCCTGTGTTCGGACCAGACCCATACCTTTTGCAAGCCGGGTGATGTCCCTGGTGCTCTGGGGTGGCTGGAGGCGGCGCGGTGTCTGGCGGAACCTGGTCTGCAGTGGTCTGATCTTGGCGTCCGAGGATGGCTGGTTGGCAGAGGGCCGGGCGGCTGCGTGGCGAGAGGCTTGGGTGTGGCTGCACAGCAAGTGGACGTGTTGGTGGTGGGGGCGGGCGTGGTGGGCCGTTCGCTGGCGTTCGCGCTCGCGGCAGCGGAGCCGTCGGTCCGGGTGGTGCTGGCCGGCGACATGGGCGGTGTGATGCCGTCGGCGTCGGCGTCGGGTGCGGCGGGGGCCATGCTCAGCGCGCTGGGGGAGGTCACCGATCTCGGGGCGCGGACCCGGCATGGTCGGTTGCGTACGGAACTTGCGATCGAGGCGGCCGGGCGGTGGCCGTCCTGGCGGGAGAGAATCCGCGCCTGCGTGCCCTCCGCCGCGCAGCACGATGGTTACGGCACGGGCACCTTCATGATCTTGAACGCGGTCTCCTCCGCTCTGGATGACGCCTCGTTCGCCGCGGTCGCCCGAACCGCCAAGGAGTACGGTCTGGCCTGCCAGGACACTGCCCCAGCGGATATCCCGGGCTACCGGCCGCTGGACAACGACCGGGCCCTGCGCGCCTGGTATCTGCCCGAGGAGCGTTCTCTCGATGCCCGGGCATGGCTGGCCACCCTGGACGCTGCCCTGGCTGCTCAGCCACACATCACCCGGGTACCGGCCGGCCCCCTCACCGCAGCTCGGCGAGGGGGCTACCTCCTGGACACTCCCGCGGGCGCGTACACCGCGCCGCGCGCGGTGGTGACGGCGGGCGCCTGGACCACACCGATCCTCGAAGCCCTCGACCCGGAACTGCCTGTGGTCCCGGTCCTGGCCGCGGCCGGCACCGCGCTGAGCGTGACGGGCCCACAAGCACTGCCCGCGGTGATTCGCACACCCAATCGCGCCTACGCGTGCGGTTTGCACGCCGTCCCCCAGGCCGATGGAGGCCTCTACCTGGGCGCCAGCGCCCACCCCTGCCTCACGCCCGCCTGCGCGCCCACCGCCGGGGCCCTGCGCTTCCTGTTGGACGCCGCACTCAGTCAACTCGACCACCGCCTGGCGGCCGCCGGCGTCACCCATACCCATCACGGGAACCGGCCTCTTGCGCTGGATGGCCATCCCGTCATCGGCTCCACGCCGCGCGAGGGCCTGTGGGTGGCCTCGGGCACCCATCGCGACGGTCTGCACGCATCTCCTCTGATCGCTGAGGCCCTCGCCGCCGCACTCCTCGCCCCGGCCGGCACGCCCGGCCCGTTGCCGGGCCCGCTGGCCGAGTTCGCACCATGCCGGGAGCTGATCGCCGACCTCACCGCGAAAGAGGCCGCTGCCGAAGCCGCCGCGCATCACGCGGCTCTGGCCGCCGAGGCGCGCATGCGGCCCCCGCTGACCGGCGCCTGGCCCCGATCGCTGGCCGACGGCTATGCCGGTTTGCTGGACCGCGCTTACGCCGGCATGCCCGACGGCTACATTCCGCCCCCCGATCTCGCGCCCCTCGCCTACGAGAGCACCGGCCCGGCCCTTGCCGAACTGGCCTCCTCCCACCTTGTCCGCCGTGAGCGCGCAAGGGGCTGACAGAAGTCACGACGTGTATCGCGGGCACCGGGCGAGGTCGTGTATGGCGACTTTCAGTCGTGGCGATGACGGCCGGTATGTCAAGTGCGCGCGCTCGTACCGGGATTGGCGGTTGGTGCGGGGTGGTCAGGTGCCGGTGACGTGTCGAAAGCGGGTCTGCTCCTCGATTCTGTGAAAGCGGCCCGTGTCCCGGTACCCGGGGCGCGGGTCGGCCGTCGAACCGGACGGTTGGGCCGGGAGCCGGGGCATCGGGCCCCACGCCTGCCTCTGCCGCGCGGCTGCGTTGACCAGCGGCGTATGCTGCGCCTGCTCGTATGTGGGGCTGCACGAGGGGGCGTTGATGAGGGAATTCCGAGGGGCCGATTCGGCGGCGGCCACACCCGCAGAGGGGGCCGGCGAGGGGTCGACGGGGGAGCCGTTGTCGGCGGGCGAGGGACATGCGTCAGCCGGCGGGGTGGGCCGGCAGCGCAGGCCGCTGTCGTGCCTGGCGGCTGGGGTGTTGGCCCTGGCGGTGGTGGCCGGTGGTGTTGTCTGGTTCCTGCGGGATGACGTGTCCCACCCGTTCGGCGACGCCAGGGCGTGCGAGGGCAGCCAGGTGCAGTTGCCCGGCGTGATCGTGGCCGGCGGTGCGCCGATCCCCGAGGGCGCCTCAGACGTGCAGTACTTCACCCAGGGCGGCATTGCTGAGGTCACTTTCGTGAGCAGCCTGATTCCGGAATATCTCCACCGCGCGGGACTGCTCCCGCCGGATGCGTCCCCGTCCGACGAGCGGTACGGCACCAAGGGGGTCGCCGAGGATGAGGTCGGGCTTCCCAAGGGGCTTTGCGGGTCCTCCCTGCGCGGTCCGGTACGGATCTACCATCGCACCGGTGAGGGTCCGAGCGTCAACGTCATGGTCGAAGTCTCTGACACCGTCCCCGGCGCCTTCCGTGTCCCGGCCCGCGCCGTGATCACCTACGACCTTCCCTGACAACACGCCTGGGCGGCCGGCTTGGGGCCCTCGGTGCGATCCGGGAAGCTCCGCGGCGCGTCATTCGGCTTCGGTGAGTAGGGCGGGGGCGATGAGTAACCGTGGCGCCGGCCGCTGCACGCGGGGGCACGCTGTCACTGCGCCCGCGGTCCGATGGCCCCGGACCGGGGGCCGTACCAGGACGCGTCATCACACGGTAGTTCACGCGGCCCCTGCAGCCGTCTCGTTGATGCGTCACCTGGCGGCCGCCGCAACCCTCCAGCAGGTTGCGATGTCTCGAGGGGTAGAGACGAGCGGCCGGGTCCGATCCTTCCGGGATGGTGGGAGCAGAGACAGGTCGAGGGGGAAAGCACCGTGCGCGCGGCCATCAGCCTGCCGCAACCACACGCCCGCGCCCGCGAGATCGCCGGGGCCTTTCTGATGTTCTTCGAACGCACCCCCACCGAGCACGGTCCGCAGGCGCGGGTGATGTCTGCCATCCGGGAATCTATCCAAGCGCGTGCCGGCAGTCGTGAAGAGGAGCTGCCTCAGGACTCGGGCGCGAGACCCTGGGACGGTCAGCGCCAGAGCTCCCGCCCGGCCGCGCCTGGCGTGGAGGTCGGTGGGTCCGGGTGCGCGTGCGGGCTGACCAGCCCGGTCTCGTACGCGGTGACCACGGCCTGCACGCGGTCGCGGAGGCCGAGTTTGGCCAGGATGCGGCCGACGTGGGTTTTGACCGTGGTCTCGGAGAGGTGGAGTCGCCCGGCGAGTTCGGCGTTGCTCAGGCCCTGGGCCAGCAGACGCAGGACCTCGAGTTCGCGGGGCGTCAGGGCGGCCAGGTCCCGATGCGCACGCTGCTGGGATTCCTTGTCCGCGGCGTCCGGTGCCGGCGTGGCGCGCGCGTAGCGTTCGACCAGACGCCGGGTGATGGCGGGGGCGAGCAGAGCGTCACCGGTGCGGACCATACGGACGGCGGAGACCAGGTGTTCGGGGGTGACGTCCTTGAGCAGGAAGCCACTGGCTCCGGCGGAAAGGGCGTCGTACACGAGGTCGTCTAGGTCGAACGTGGTCAGCATGATGACGCGGGGGTCATCGGGCGTACCGGTGAGGATGCGCCGGGTGGCCTCGAGGCCGTCGAGCTGCGGCATGCGGATGTCCATCAGGACGACGTCGGGGCGGGTGCGGCGGACGGCTTCGAGAGCCTGCTCGCCGTCGGCGGCCTCGGCGACCACGTCGATGCCGTCGGCCATCAGGATCATGCGGAAGCCGGTCCGGACGAGCGCCTGGTCGTCGGCGACCACGACACGCAAGGGGGCAGTCACGCTGTCTCCAGGGAGTCGGAGGACACCAAGGGGTGGGGGAGGGGTGCGGGCCGGACGGGCGAGGGCGGCAAGGGGATGGTGGCCTTGACCCGGTAGCCGCCTGTCAGACGCCGGCCTGTCTGCAGGGTCCCCCCGTAGAGCGCCACGCGTTCGCGCAGGCCGATCAGGCCGCGGCCGTTGCCGGTGGCCACGGCGGTCGAGGGGCTGCCACCGGTGTCGGTGACCTCCAGGCGGAGAGAGTCCTCGTCGTAGGCGACGGTCACCTCGGCGCGGGCGCCGGTCGCGTGCTTGACCGTGTTCGTCAGGGCTTCCTGGACGACTCGGTACGCGGCAAGACCGACTCCCGGCGGTATGTCGCGTCGGGTGCCGGTCGTGCTGAGGGTGACGGGGACGCCGGTTTGGCTCATGCGGGCGATCAGGGACTCGAGCTGTGCGAGGTCCGGTTGCGGGGCGAGGTGGGCCCCGGGATCGTCTGCGGCGTTCATGGTGAGCAGGCCCATGGTGTGCCGCAGCTCCGTCATGGCCGCACGGCCCGCGGCCTCCACGGACAGCAGTGCCTCGCGGGCCTGTTCGGGGGCGATGTCCATGACCTTGCGGGCTGCGCCCGCCTGGATCGTCATCATGCTGACGTTATGGGTGACGACGTCGTGCAGCTCGCGGGCGATGCGGGCCCGCTCCTGTTCGGCCGCTCGCCGCAATTCCTCGGCCTGCTCACGTTCGAGTGCGGCCATCCGGTCCTGTGTCTCGGCGGTTCGAAGCTTCCAGGTGCGCAGGCCGTTCGCGGCGAAGACGAGCGGGATCAGGATGAGCAGCGGCACGTACTGGGTGGGAACGATGGGCGGACCGCTCAACTGCCCCATCACTTGGGTGTGGTCGTCGGTGCCGATGGTGAGCACGGTCACCGGAAGGCAGGAGAGAGTGGCGATGCGATACGGGCTGTAGACGGCGGCACTGTAGGCGGCGATGGCAACGGCGTAGAACGTCAGGCGCTGTGCTTCGGCCGGCGCCAGCGCGGCTGCGAAGGTCACGATCCACAGGACCGCGAGGGGACGGGTGCGGCGCAGCACCAGCGGCGCGTAGGCGAGGACGGCCAGCCCCACCGCGGCGATCAGGCTGCCGGTTTCGGAGAGCCGGCCGAAGGGGACGACGCCTCTGGCGGAGTCATGGACGCGATCTGCCCCGTTTTCCACGGCCCAATACAGCACATCGGCGCCGACGATCACGGCGAGCAGCAGGTCGAAGACTTGACTGCGGCGGGAGAGGGCGGGCCGTGGGCCGGTCCGGCGCAGCAGCAGCTCCGTCCCTTTCCGCAGGCGGGCCGTCACCGAGGCTCTGTTCACCGAGCCATTGTCGCCGAGGGCCGCACGTCGTCACATCCTCCTGGGTGATCAGCCCGAGTACACCGCACGACTACTTCTCAGGGAGGACCGCGGCCCTCCCCAGGCAGGACCCGCGGCCGCCATCGTCCGTGCGCCGGAGGGGAAATGGCACCGCTTGCCGACGCGCTGCCGGGCCAGCCGCTCCTAGCGTCGACCATGCCCAGCCGGGCGCGACGTAGCGAGACGAGGAGACCTCATGGCAAGCACGCCGGTGATCGAGTTGCGGAAGGTGAGCCGCAGATACGACGGTCCGGGCGACGGGGCTCCAGCGCTGCGGGACGTTTCCCTGAGCGTGTCGGCCGGTGAGGCGGTCGCCATCCTGGGACCTTCGGGCAGCGGCAAGTCCACGCTGCTCAACTTGATCGCGGGGCTCGACCGGCCCGACCAGGGCAGCGTCACGGTGGACGGCGTACGCGTCGATGCGCTGGGTGAGGCCGCGGCGGCCCGCTACCGGCGCGCCAAGATCGGCATGGTGTTCCAGTTCTTCAACCTCCTCGACGACCTGACCGTCGCCGACAACGTCGTGCTGCCCGCGCAGCTGGCCGGCATGGCGCGTGGCGAGGCGCGGCGGCGGGCGACCGAGCTCATGGAGAACCTTGGTGTCGTCCGGCACGCCCGCGCCTATCCGGGCCGGCTCTCCGGCGGCGAACGGCAGCGGGTCGCGGTGGTCAGGGCTTTGATGAACCGTCCGCCGGTGCTCCTTGCCGACGAGCCGACCGGCGCGCTGGACTCCGCGTCCGGCGAGGATGTCAGCCGCCTGCTGCGTGACCTGCACGCCGACGGGCAGACCGTGGTCCTGGTGACGCACGATCTGGCCCTGGCGAGGTCCTGCACTACGCGAACGGTTCAGCTCGTCGACGGCCGCATCAATGCGGACACCGCCACCGCACCGATGGAGACGGCCCGTTGACCGGTATCTCACGCAGCAGGGCGGGAGCACTGAGCCGGGTGGTCCGGGCCGGGGTCGGCCGCCGGCGGGTGCAGACCGTGGTGATCGCGCTGGCCGCCATGATGGCCGTGGCCGCGTCCGTCCTCGCCGGGTCGCTGCTCGTGGCCTCCAGCGGGCCGTTCGACGCCACCTTCGCGCGTCAGAGGGGAGCGCACCTGGGCGTGCAGTACGACGCGGTCGCCAGCAGCGACGCAAAGCTGCGGGCCACCGCACGCGCCGACGGAGTCGAGTCGGCCGCCGGGCCCTTCCCGACGGTGACGCTCACCCCGCGCATCGAAAAGGACCTGCCCGAACCACCGATGACCATCGTCGGCCGCGCCGAACCGGGCGGGGCGGTCGACGAGCTCGCTCTGACCGACGGGCGCTGGGCCACCAAGTCCGGTGAGATCGTGCTGCCTTCAAGAACAGGGAACCCCCCGCTGATCGGTCGCAAGGTCACCTTCCCCGATCTGCCGGGTGCACCGGACCTCACGGTCGTGGGCATCGCCCGCTCGGCCACCGGTACTGCCGAAGCCTGGGTGGCCCCCGACCAGATCGCCGAACTGACCGGTTCCGGCGGGAGCACAAGCCGGCAGATGCTGTACCGCTTCAGCTCCGCCGAGACAGCCGCGCAGGTCGCTTCGGGACGCAAGGCGGTGACCGCCGGACTCACGCAGGGAGCGGTGCTGGGCTCGCAATCATGGCTCACGGTCAAGAAGACCGCCGAGCGGGACACCGCGCTGTACGTCCCCTTCCTGATTGCTTTCGGTGTGCTCGGCCTGGTCATGTCGGTACTCGTCGTCGGCAATGTGGTCGCCGCCGCGGTGGGCGCCGGAACGCGCCGGATCGGCATTCTCAAGGCCGTCGGGTTCACACCGGGACAAGTCGTACGCGCCTACATCGGCCAGGCCCTGCTCCCCGCGAGCGTCGGCACCGTACTCGGTGTCGTGGTCGGTCATCTGTTGGCCGTGCCGATCCTGGCCGAAGCCGAAGAGGCGTACGGCGCCGTGGGGTTGGGCGTCGAGCCCTGGGTGGACGCGTCCGTGATCGGCGGTGTGCTCGGCCTCGTGGCGGCCACCGCATGGGCCGCCGCCTTGCGGGCGGGCCGGCTCCGCACCGTCGACGCGCTCACGGTGGGCCGCACTCCGCGTGCCGGCCGTGGCCGCCTCGCGGCGCGCCTGGCCGGGCGGCTTCCGCTGCCGCGGCCGGTGGCGCTCGGCCTGGTCAGACCCTTCGCCCGGCCGGCGCGCGCTCTTGCGATGGGTACGGCGATCGTGTTCGGCGCCGCCGCGGTGACGTTCACGGTGGGGCTCGGTTCCTCCCTCGGCGAGGTGATGGCCGCCCGCAGCCACGCCGGCGCCGACGTCACCGTTGCGGCCCCCGGCCCGCGCTTCAACGGGCCGCCGAGCGCATCAAAGCCCACCGTCGACACCTCCACCGCGCTCGCCGCGATCAACAAACAGCCGGACACCCGCGCCTCCTACGGCACGGCGACCACCTGGGCGTCGGTCTCCGGGCTCTCCGGTTCGGTCACCGTCACCGCGTTCACCGACGACGCCTCCTGGGGCGGCTACGCGATGGTCGATGGGCACTGGCTCGACGGGCCGGGTGAGGCCGTCGTACCCACCCCCTTGCTGGCCGCGACCGGCAAGCACATCGGCGACGAGATCACCGTCATCGGGCGCACGGGCCCTGCCCGGCTGCGGATCGTCGGCGAAGTCCTCGACCCCCGCCACGACGGCATGCAGGTCTTCACCGATACCGCGACGCTGAAGAAGGCGGAGCCCGGCTTGGCGCCTGCTGCGCACCACATCGCGGTGAAATCCGGTACAGACATGGGGAGTTACCTGGCCTCCCTGAACACCGACCTGCGGCCGCTCGGCCTGGCAGCTGAGGCCGGAGGGACCGACGGCGAGAGCGAGATGGTGGTCACTCTCAACGCCCTTTCCGCGCTTCTCACCCTCCTGCTCGTGGCGGTCGCCGCGCTCGGCGTGCTCAACGGCGTGGTCCTCGACACCCGTGAACGCACCCGTGAGATCGGCATCCACAAGGCCTTGGGGATGACCCCGCGGCAGACCATCGCCATGGTCCTCACCTCGGTCGTGGTGACCGGCCTGTTCGGCGGTGCGATCGGCGTGCCGCTGGGTGTGGCCGTGCACTCCTGGGTGATCCCGGCCATGGGCGACAGCGCCGGACTGCGCTTCCCGGACGGGGTACTCGCCGTCTACCACGCGCCCGAACTCCTCCTGTTGGGCCTGGGCGGCCTGCTCATCGCCGCGCTGGGCGCCCTGCTGCCGGCGGGCTGGGCAGCTCGAACCCGGACCGCGACTGCACTTCGTACCGAATAAGCACAGGGGACGCCCCCATCGAAGTGATGGGGGCGCGCCGCTCACCCGCGGCCGGTACGGCCTGGTGTTGACGCGTGACTGGTGCCTGCGTTGTCGCCGATGGTTGCAGGCGGCTTCTAACGGGTGACACGTCGTTGCCTGTAGCCCTCGTCACCGTTCACACGGCAGCGCGCAGGCAACAGCCAAGAGAGGTGCGGGTGCAGACGGCTGAGGTCGAGGCGGTCGACGTCTTCGGCCTCGATGCCGTCGCCAGTGCGAGGTAGGGCCGCTGTTGTGTGCCGGTGGCGTGATGCCGAGGTCCGGGCTGGCACGGCAGTCAGGCGCAACCGGTATGGCCGGCTCGGGCAGGGGTTGGAGATGCAGGCTTGTCGCGTGCTTGGTCTTGAGGAACGGATGAACGCGGGCAGCGCCACCGGGCCTCCCGCAGCGAGGAAAGAGGAAACCCGAGCATGACGCAGGCGGCAGAAGATGCGGCGCAGTCGGCCCTTCCCAAGGAATTGGTGGCCCTGCTGACCGGCCACCTTGACGTGAAGGCGGATGCTAGTGAGCTCACCGGCGCAACGACGTTCGAGAGTCTGAACCTCGATTCGCTGTCGCTGATGGAGTTGGTGGTCGCGGCAGAGGAGGAATACCGGATCGTTCTGCCGGAGAACTCCCTGGACCTGCGCCCGTCTTCGACGCTGGGCGAGGCGGCCAAGGCGTTTGCGCATGCACGCTGAGGTCGCGGTCACCGGCCTGGGTTTGGTGACGCCGGCCGGGCATACGGTGGAGGAGAATTGGGCGGCCCTGTGCCGGGGACGCTCACTGGCCACGACGGATCCGGGCCTGGCCCAACTGCCCGTCGACTTCTCCTGCCGGGTGCGTGGCTTTGATGCCGAGAGGGAAGTCGGCCGGGTGTTGGCGCGGCGCCAAGACCCCTTCATCCAGTTCGCCCTCGTCGCCGCCCGGCGGGCCGTTGTGGACGCGGGCCTCGATCGGGGGGCCTGGGAGGCGGAGCGAGTCGGGGTCGTGTTGGGCGTGGGATCCAACAGTCTGAGCACCTATGTCACCGAGTTCGGTCATCTGGGCGCCGGGCGGCCGGAGCGGGTCTCGCCGCTGGCGCTGCCGCGCAGCGTGCCGAGCATGGCCGCGGGGGAGGTCGCCCTCGACCTGGGGGTGCGTGGCCCCAACTTCACCACCGCCAGCGCCTGCGCGTCGGGGGCCACCGCGATCGGCGTGGCCCGGGACCTGCTGCGGTCCGGTACCTGCGACATCGTGTTGGCGGGCGGCAGCGAGTCGGCCCGCTCGCGCATGACGGCCACGTGCTTCACGCGGATGCGGGCGCTGTCGCGGCGTGCGGCGGAACCGGCCTTGGCCAGCCGGCCCTTCGACGCGCAACGTGACGGATTCGTCCTGGGTGAGGGCGCCGCCATCCTCGTCATGGAACGCGCCAGCGCGGCTCGGGCCCGTCAGGCTCCCATCCTGGCGCTGCTGCGGGGTTACGGTGCCGGCGCTGATGCGTACCATCCCCTGGCTCCGCACCCGCAGGGCGAGGGCGCGGTCCGTGCCATCCGCACCGCTCTGGCCGACGCCGGATGCGGGATCGGGGACGTGAGCCACGTCAACGCGCACGGCACTTCCACCCCGCTCAATGACGCGGCCGAGGCACGCGCGCTGGTTGGCGTCTTTGGTGAGGCTGGGCCGCCGGTCACTGCTTCCAAGGGCGTGGTCGGGCACGCCTTGGGGGCGGCTGGGGCGATCCAGGCGGCCTACACGATTCTCGCGCTGCGCCATGCGGCCATCCCGCCGGTGGCGAACTTCGAGGGCCAGGACGGGGATTGCAAGCTGGACATTGTTGCCGGGCGTCCTCGCCCCACGCGCGGCGAGGCGGGCGCCGGGGCGGGGATCAGCTGTTCCTTCGGCTTCGGCGGACAGAACGCCGTCTTGCTGTTCACGGCTTCCTAATGAAGACCAGCGCCCACTTTGCACTCGCGGCGCTGAGCACGGGCGGCGCGGTGGCGACCGACGGCGAGGCATCCCGCGCCAGAGGGCAGGCAGGCAGACGGGCTGGGTGTGCCCTCGCCCGATCTGCTCGCCAGACCCGCCTCGCAGGCGGTAGGGCGGCGGTGATGAAGACGCTGGCCGGGCAGCGGGACGTCAATGCTCAAGCCCACCGGCATCGCCATCCGGCTCGGCGCGCTCGTGGACGCCATCCTGGTGCCCGGAGTTCTGGTGCCCGCTGTCATGGCGGTACTCGGTCCGTCCAACTGGTGGGCTCAGGCCCGTATCAGGCCCCCGCAACACATCCGTGCATCCGTGAAAGAAGGCGAAAGTTGACGTTGATGCGAGAGGCGACACACGACCGTATCCGGCAGCCGGCGGCCGGCGCACCACGGGTGGCCGCGATCCAAATGGCCTTCCCGCCCTACCGATACCGGCAGGAAGAGATGCTGGCTGCCCTGGCCCGCACGACGCTGCTCGAGTCAGAGACGGGCGCCCTGGTACTCCGCAAGATCAAGGCCAGTTCGGGTGTGGAGACCCGCTCGCTGTCCCTGCCGTTGGACAAGCTCATCGATCTCGCCCGCCGAGAGGACTTCACCGAGCAGAACCGTATCTGGCTCGATACCGCCATGGACCTGGGAGAACGGGCGCTGATCGGCGCGCTGCGCACCGCAGGCATCCAGCCGCAGGAGGTCGACGCGGTGATCAGTACCACCGTCACCGGTTTGGCCGTGCCGTCACTGGAGGCTCGCCTCGCCCACCGGGTGGGGCTGCGTCCGGACGTCAAACGTATCCCACTGTTCGGCAACGGCTGCGCCGGCGGCGCCGCAGGCCTGGCCCGGCTCCACGACTACCTCTTGGCCCACCCCGACCACGTGGCCGTCCTGCTCGCCGTGGAACTGTGCACCCTGGCACATCAGGTCACTGATGGCTCTGTGGCGAACATCGTCGCCGGCAGCCTCTTCGGGGACGGTGCGGCCGCCGTCGTCACCGTCGGAGCCCACCGGGACGCCGACTTTGCCGGGCCGCAACTGGTGGACACCCAGAGCCTGCTGGTCCCCGGCACCGAGGACGTACTTGGCTGGGAGATCGGCTCCCACGGCTTCCGGATCCTGCTGTCGCCCGAGATCCCGACGCTCACGGCCAAGCATTTGCCCACGGCCCTGAAGCCCCTCCTCGCGAGGCACGCGCTGACGCCGCACCAGATCGCGAGCTGGATCATCCACGGCGGCGGACCGAAGGTCTTCACCGCCGTCGAGCAGACCCTGAACCTGCAGCCCGACGCCCTAGAACTCACCCGGCGCTCCGTGGCCGAGCGAGGCAACCTCTCCTCCGTCTCCGTACTGGACATCCTGCACGCGGCCATGCAAACACCACCCCCCGCGCACGCCCCCGGCCTGGTCGCCGCGATGGGACCAGGCTTCGCCATTGAGTTGGTCCTCTTGCGCTGGTAGAAGGCCGCCCGCGGCCACCGATACCCACCGCTCACATGACAAGAAAGATGCCACGGACCGTGCCCGCCATCCCCGCAGACGTACGCATTCTCATCGACCTCGAACCGGTGGTCACCGACGCCCTCAACACGCACTTCCACACCACCGTCGACTGGTACCCGCACCAGTACATCCCCTGGAGCAAGGGCCGTGACTACGACGGCCTCCTCGAAGGCAAGCCATGGGACCCCTCCCAGCAGAAACTGAACGCGGCCGCCCGAGACGGGCTCCTCTACAGCCTGCTCGCCGAAGAAAACCTGCCCAGCTACCACCGGGTGATCGGGGAAATGCTGTCGCTCGACGGCCCCTGGGGCACCTGGGTCAACCGCTGGACCCTGGAGGAGGCCAGGCACGGCACCGCCATCCGCGACTACCTGGTGGTCACCCGCAGCGCCGATCCGGTGCTCATGGAAGACGCCCGGGCCGCGCATGTGCAGCACGGCTACGAGATCGACTACCGCGGCGACCTCATCGCCTCCCTGGTCTACGTCACCCTCCAGGAACTCGGCACCCGCGTCAGCTACCAGGGAATCCGCCGACTGTGCGACGAACCGGCCTGCGAGGCACTGCTGCAGCGCATCGCCCACGACGAGAACCGGCACATGCTCTTCTACCGGACCATTCTCCAGGCGTGCATGAAAATGCACCCCGACCGGACGCTGCAGGCCGTGGCCACAGTCCTCAAGACCTTCCGTCCCCCCGGCCACGCCGCCCCCGGCTTCGGCCAGTTGATCAGCTCCATGGCCCGGTCGGGCATCCTCTCGCCGGAGATCTACTACAAAGACATCGCCGTCCCCTTCCTCCGCATGCTCGGCGCCCTGGACACCACCGGCGTCACACCGGCCGGACAGCACGCCCAGGAAGAAATCGCCGCCCACATGGAGGAAGCTGCGCACCGCGCCGGCAGATACCGCGCCCTGGCCGAACGCCTCAACCGACTCGCCACCGCATAGGACGAGACTCCGCCGTCCGGGAGGAAGAAGGCCGATCGCACATGCCCCTGGGCGGGGCAACGATCCCCGAAGGAGTCCTACTCGCTGGCTGGGGCCTCGCCCCCTGCGCGCTGATCACGAATCGGGAAGGTCACCGGTGAGGGACGCGCATCGCACTCCTGACCGTGCAGTTCTTCTGGGAGCAATGCCCAGGCGATGGCCCCATCGCGACCGCAGTACGACGGGTCCAGGTGAAACGTGGTCCGTGTCCCGCATGGCTGAGAGGTGGCGAACTCCTCCCAGGTGCCGATCGCTGCCGTCCCAGTCAGTTCCTGGCGATAGCCCCGCCCGTCGAGCCGCACCTCGACAACCGTACGAACGCTGAGGGCCGCTGCGGCCGCTGGCACCCATCTCTCCTTGTCAATAGGGGAGTCGAGGAATCCAGGAACGGGCCTACCGTGCTCGTCAGCGATACGGTGCTGATCATCCTCCACGGTGAAGCTCAGGTCCGATCCGATCTCCACGCTGATCTGGCCATGCGTGCCGTCGCGGTGGTGCAGCGCATCCCAGATCACCTGCTGAAGAACCTCCGTCGGAAGCTCAGGGCTGTCCCTGCCGACCCGGAAATACATCGCCGGATGCGCCCGCACGTGCTCTTCGAAGGTGAGGACCTGGTTTTGATCAGCCGTGTAACGCTCCACAGACCCGATCATGACACTCACCCCCGGGAATCCATATGGACTACCGCCAAGGCGTGGGTGATGGCACGCGCGCTTCCTGCTGCTTTTCTATCGGCGCTTCGTTGTGCGGCGCCAGCCGAACGGGCCCGGCAGGTCCATCGACGTGGTGCGCCGGCCGGTGCTGCTGTGCGTGCGGCGGGGGCCGTGCCGGCCGCCTGTGGTGAGGGACCACGAGCGCTTGTTGATGTTCAGCCGTACCCCGGGAAGTATCCTGAAGCTCTTGCGGAACGTGAGTGGCATGGAGTCCTCCTTATGTCCGTCACCGGGTACCCGCGCAGGCCGATTTCGACCCGACTCGCGAGGCACGGCTTCGTGCAGAGCAGATGATCGATCAACTCGCGGCCCGCTACGGCCCACCGCGACAGCCGGGCCTCCTCCCCGGCCAGCTCCTTCTTGAGCAGCGACGCTATGAACCGCCCCTTCATCCCGCGGCCGACGCTCACCAACCCGCAGCAAGAACGGGCAAGTTGACGGCCAGTTCATCCCACACCGCAGGTGAGCATCACCAAACGGGCAGCCGAATCCAGCCCACCCCGCACTTCCGCACCTGTGCGAGGATCGCCCCGGAACCCGAAGACGCAGCACGACGGGAGGCGCACATGAACAAGATCGGCCACTACGTGAAGTTCCGCACGCAGCCAGGACGGCGCGATGCCCTGGTCAAAATCCTCCTGCAGGCCGCAGAACGCACCCAGGATGTCCCCGGGTGCGAGCTGTACATCGTCAACACCACCCCCCGCGAGGACGACATCGTGTGGGTCACCGAAATTTGGGCCAGCGCGGCCGACCACACGGCCTCACTGTCCGCGCCCGGAGCCAAGGAACTCATCGGGCAAGCCCTGCCACTGCTGGCAGGACCACCCGAGCGGATCGACCTCCACCCCGCCGGAGGAACCGGCCTGCACACCTGAAAACTCGGGCAGCGATCATCGCAGCGCAGGCCGCCAGGCGCCCCCTAGCCGCACAGCCCCCACGCTTGGGGCCCGCCGCCCGTACGGCGCGCCCTACCCGCGCGCATCCAGGCCCAGGACCCGCACCACCACGCCGCATCACGTGAACGGTGAGGAGAGCTCAAGACGTCCACGGCCCGGCAAACAATGACGGCGGGGCAGGTTGCTCATTCATCTCGTAGCCAACTGTGAAGGAGAGCCTCTCGGCGCCGCGAGGGCGCGGCCGGGCTGGCGGGAATCCACGCGTTCAGGGCCGCAGCGGCAACACTCGCGACACGGGCCGCCCACCGCACGGCAGTTGAACGCACCGGCGCCTCACTCACGCGTAGATCCGTGACCTCGGTCCAGGACCATTGCAGCGGACCGGGTCCGAGGACCTGCGGTCCTGCGGAGGTGAGAAGTACGCCAGGTGCCGGCGGGACGGGGGACATACCCAGGTAGGTCTCTGTGGACTGAATCCAGAACAGACCGACCATGGTGCCAAGGTCCTGCGCGTGTTGCTGGGGCGGCGTGGATTCCAATGTCGGCTCCTTGCTGCTGGTGGCGGCCGCCGACGGCGGACCATGCGAACTTGGATGGCCGCATGGGCGGCGCGGTTGTGTTTGAGTCACGTATCGGGTGCGGGTTGCTGGGCGCGGGTGCACATCACCGGCGCCTGAGCGCCGCGCGAAGGAGGCCGGCGCGAACGCCCGGCTCTGAAGGCCTGCCCGTGCCAGCCCGTCCTGAAGGGACAGGGGAGAGCGCACCGCAGCCTTGGCCCTCAGTCTCCTTCGCTGGACTGTGAAGAGCTGTGGGCCAAGGCCCGGGCCGAGGGACGGCGCGTGGAAGAGCCCGGTTGCAGGCCGGCCTGGCGAAGGCCGAAGGTGCTGCTGAGCCGTGCGAAACAGGCAGACGCCGACCTCACCCGCGCTTGACTCCGCGGGGTCGACGCCATGCCCGCTCAGGCCGGGTCTTCGCGTACACCGACCCCCGCGACGCCCTCCTGGTCGTCGGTGTTGACCTCACCACGGCCTTCGGGCTGAGCGCCCGTCAGCTCCTGTCGCACATACCCAAGCCACGGAACTGTCCGCACACCTGGGCAAGTCCGCGGGCCGACAACCGGGTCACAGAGTACGAAGCCGGCGGTGTGCGGTCTTTGGTGAATGCACCCGGCGGGCCATGACTTTGTGCGGGCGCGGAGTGTGGCGTGCCGGGGCCAAGACGGGAGCGTGGCCTGCCGGCGCCAAGGTCGAGGACGCCCGTTCCGGTGTGACTCGGGCTGGTGTACATGTCTCTCGCGCGCTGGTGCCCTTGTGCCCTGTGATGGGTGTGAATGGGTGGGGTGGCAGGGGGCGACACCGTGACAGCATCGTGGATGTGGGCGATAGTGGACGTCGGTGCCGCGGGGGTGCCTGGTGCGCGCCGGCGCCTGCTTGCTGCGTGAGCACGTCCGCACGGGGCGATGACGGTGGGTGGGTAGGTGCACGAAGCGGTTTCTGCTGCGCGGTTCGACTCTGGAATGCTTCTCCGCAGAGCTGACCGGGGGATCCGGACGCTTGCACTGGTGGTGTTGGTGGCAGGGTTTGCCGGTCTGTGTTCCTTTCTGTTTCCGCGTGCGACGAATACCGCTGAGTTCCTGCGCGATGCCCGCAGCGGGCAGGTCTCCGTTGTCGATGTCATCGGATCCGACTCGGGTCGCGCTCGTGTCTCGTGGTCGACGGGTTTTTTGCAGGACAAAGAGCTGAGCTATCCAGCTGACCCACTGCAGCCGGCAGTTACGCAGTTCTCGGCGAGTGTGCGGGGACAGACCGGTGCGCAGGGGGATGGGATCGTTTTTAGAGAGAGGGACAGACTCGAAGAGTTGGGGGTTCTGGACCTCTTGGTACCCCTGATGTATTGGCGGGTGATGCCGTACTTCGCTGTTCCCGTACTGATCTGCTGTGCAGGAATCCTGGTCACGATCCATTTTCGGGCGAAGCGCCGATCTGTCAACGCGGGGTACTGGCTTGTCGCCTCGATGATTTTCGCGTTCGGTTTTCCTGCATACCTCTGGTCGGAACCCGAGCCGCTCATCAGGTTCCGCAGGCAAGGCGCGGTGTCGATGGCGGCGCCGATGCGTGGCTGGCGCATCGCGGGAGGGGTCTTGACCTGGCTTTTGATCGGAAGTGTCCTGGCCTTCGCCCTGACGCTCAGGTAGCTTGGCCGGCCGATAGGTCGCCTGCAGGTGCTCTCGGCTGCTGCCAGGGGGGCTGCTGTCCAGCGGCGAGGATATTCCTCGAGGCAGGGGCGAAGCCCCGCCCTTGTTGGGGTGCGGGCCGGCGCGTGCGTGAGGTCAGGGGCTGATCCAGTCGATGAAGGATTCTCAGCTGTCATCGGACATGGCCAGGAGCAGGGCCGGTGGGGTCTGTGCTGTCGCGTATCGGGTGAGGCCCGGGTGCGCGAGGTGATCGTGATCCCATGGCGCTCACCGAAGGCCCGGCAGTCGGACCTGGTCATGCCGGCGACGGTGACGGGTTGAGACGATCGGCGCAAGACCTTCGAATCCCACCAAGATCGCCAATCTCTGCGCGGTATAGCAAGGGGTGCCAGCGCTGTTCTGCTTGTGGCAGAGCAGCGGCCACACCAGGCTTGGCGATCACTACAGTCCAGGTCTTGTGACGACGACGATGATTGCGGCGCGTGTGGTGGAGTATGCGGCTGATGGTTTGACGATGGTCGGGTATCTCGCGCTGCCGGCCGGTGCGGGCCCGCGACCCGCGGTGCTGGTGGGGCCAGAGGGGATGGGGCTCAGTGACGTCGAGCGCCGCCGGGCCGATGCGCTGGCCGAGCTGGGATATGTGGCGCTGGCCTTTGACCTGCACGGCGGGCGCTATCTGGCCGACCCCGAGGAGATGTTGGGCCGATGCCTGCCGCTGCTAGATGATCCTGAGCGGATGCGCGAAATGGGACTGGCGGCGCTCGAGGTGCTGCGCGCCGAGCCGCGCACCGATCCCGACCAAATCGCGGCCGTCGGCTACGGCACCGGTGGTGCGATCGCGCTGGAACTGGGGCGCGCCGGGGTCAACTTGCGCGCGATCGGAACAGTCAACGCGCTGACCACGGGCCGGCCGGGTGAGGCGGCGCGTTTGGGCTGCCCGGTGTGGGCCGGCGTCGGCTCACAAGATCCGATCATGGGGCCCGCGCAGCGGGAGGCGTTCACCGCCGAGATGCAGGGCGCGGGTGTGGACTGGCGCCTGACGCTCTATGGCGGCGCCTTGCACGCCTTCCACCACCCGCCGGTCGATCACCAGGTGGTTCCCGGTGTCGGCTATCACCCCCGCCACGCGCAGCGCGCCTGGGGTGATGTCCTTGACCTGCTCGCCGAGTGCCTGCCGGTGACCAGGGACGGGGGGCGTGACCCGGGTGGGCATGCCGGCTCCGGGCAATGAGGGGGCACGTGCTTCAAGGCGGTACAGCACGCGCGCATTAGGGGCTCGCTCACGCACGGCCCTGGCCGGCCAGGGCGTGTGATGGACCGGTGCGTTTGTGCCGCTCGGCCCGGCGGCTCCCGATGGCTTCCCCGGCGTTTGCTGCAGCGTGCTGGTTGGGACAGCGCACGGTGGTGATGTATTCATTTGTCGGCTTGGCCACCCAAGCCACGGCCTGACCACCACCGCCGCGGGGGGGGGCCCGCCGGGTGAGTGGGTCCGGGGCACGCGGACCGTGTGCAGGGCGCCTCTGCCGGCCCTACCGGCAGGAACCCGCACCGGTCGGGGTGCGACTGCCGCGACTTGTGCACTCACCGATGCCGCAGTTTGCGGACCCGCGGTGCGGTCATGCCACGTGTTCAATGTGCTGACGTGCGTGGTCGGGGCTGATGGCCGGGTGGTCGGGGTGGTGGTGCGGACGGTGGTCGGTATCTACCACCGGCACGCTTCACATGGGTCGTTGCCCACCCTTCCTCGTGGCGCCGTAGGGGAGCGGGTGCGGCGCCTGGCCTTTGCGGCTGGTGCTGGCCGATGTGCTGACCTGGGTGGTCGGGGCTTACGGCCACGTGGTCGGGGTGGGCCCGAGGATGGTGGTCGGTATCTACCACCCGCTCCAGGTCGCCTTCGGTACCTTCTCCCCGAGGCCACCTCCGGCGCGGGCAGCGGGTCGTGGCGATCGGGCGACGGATGGGCGCGCAGCGGCCCCGGGCGGAGCGTCGGCATCGGTCATCGCGCATTGGCCGCTCGTCGCTCATCGCCCGTTGCCCGTTGCCCGCTGCTCATCGCTCATCGCTTGCGCATCGTCCGTTGCCCATCGCTGTCGCTGTCGCTGTCGCCTTCGTCCCTCGTCCGACGGCCAGCGCCGTGGCGGTCACTCCAAGGCAGAGGGCGATGGGGGCGCCGTGATGGGTAGGCGCTGCCGGCTATGCATTGTCGGCGGACGGAGGCAGATATGCCGTGGGTGGTCGCTGTGTGTGCATTCCTCTGACCTGCGTGGTCGGGGCTGAGGATCCTGCTGGGCGGGGGTGGCGTTGTGGGCGGTGGTCGGTATCTACCACCGCCCGGTCGGCTGCGTCGGGAGCGGGTCGCCGGATCTGGGCCGACGGAACGGGGTGGGTCACGTCCTGCGAAGTGGTGTAGCGACAAGGACGGTTCGCCGTGTCCTTACCGGTGAGCGCCATGTGTAAGACGCACGGTTACACCACTCGGCGGGACATCGCCACGGGGTGCGCACCAGACCTCGTGGACGTCGCCTGCGCACGGCCATCGGGATGGGCGGGCGGTCATCGGTCACGGCCCAGTTCGCCCGTCGCTCATCGCCCAAGTCGCCGGCCGCTCACCGTTCATCGCTCATCGGTCACGTCTGGCCCTCGCCGTCGCCGTTGCCCATCGCCATCGCCATCGATGGCGATGAGCAATGGCGACGGCGAGGGCACAGATGCCGGTCGGTAACGGGGCTGTCTGCCCTGTCGTTGAGCGGATGTGGCTTCCGCTGCTGGGGGTGGCCCGTGGTCGGGCCGACCACCGTGACCGGGGCGAGTTGTGACCTCTTCGTTATCGTGGACGGGGTCAGTGGTCGACAGTCTGGTCGGCCCTGGCGGGTTGCCTCAGAGCATGAACCCCGGACACTCCCAGCTTCACCAGCCTTTGGCATGCCACAGTGGCTCCTCGTCCCGTACGCACCGGCGCCGTTCTGCCCGAAGCACGGCGGTGAGCGGGTACGGCGTCGGGATCAGGCGCGGCGAGATGGCGGGCGAGCGTTTCACGCAGATCGCCAACGCGCTGTTCCGGGGTCCGCGGATCTTGTTCAAGGCCAAGGGGATCTTCGGGCTGATCTCGACGCACCGCGACGGGTGGTGGATCACGCTGTCCGAGTTCGCCCGGTGCGGTCCTGAGGGGCGTAGCGCGGTGCGCTCAGGACTCATCGAGCTGGAGGCGTTCGGATACCTCACATCCGCGAGCGCGAGCGGTGTGAGGACGGCTCGCTGGGCGAGGTCATCTATGCCGTTACCGACGTTCCGGCGCACCTGTACGACCTGCTGGGTGGGGAGGCGCCCGCCGCGGCCGTCATCGCGCAGAGCCGCAGGTCGCAACCAGAGTCCGGTTTTCCTACGTTGGATTGTCCAACGTTGGGTGATCGCCCACCAAAGAACACCAGTCTTAAGAAGACCATCAACCAGAACACCAACTCCGTCCGTCCGTCCGTAACGCGCGCGAGCGCGAATTCGACGTACCGCCTCCCTAGCCGCCGCCATCCCGGGGCAGGGGGACAGGAGCTAACGCCAATTGCGCACAGGCCCTTGAGCCCGTCGGACGGTGAGCGGCTGCTGCGGGCGATCGGTGCCCGCCGGCCCGACCTGCTGCTAGCCGGTCAGGTGCTGACCGATCAGGGCCGCGTTGCGGGGGAGTTGCTGGAGGCGGGCTGGAGGGCCGGGCAACTGGATCACGTCATCGCGGACCGGCCGTTGCCCAGGCAACGCACTGGGCGCGAAGAGCGTCAAGACCGGGCCAGGCCTCCGGTGGCGGAGCCCCGCGGCAAGGTCGATGCCGGGATGCTGCTGGGGGGCGTCTGCGTCCAGTTGGAGGGCCTGGGCGACGGGGCTGCCGACCGGGACAACGCTTCTTCGCACGTGGCCAGGGCGTTCAGGGGCCGCCGTCAGCTGGCGAAGATCGGCGTAAATTTTGTCCACCTGCCGCCGCGCAGTCCGGAGTTGAACGACATCGCACCGGTCTGGCGCCACGCGAAATACCAGGACGGCCCGCAACGCGCCCGGACCAGCATCGACGCCTTCGGCGAAGCCGTCGACCGGCCGCAAGGATCTCCGTCACCCGTCTCCAGCAGGCGATCTCACGGTTTCTTCGGGCTCAGTTGTTGGCTGCCAATGCGGTCTTGGTGCCGTGTCATGGCGCGCGTTAGGGGAGGGCTCATCGCGGGCTCAGGAAGGGGGGGTTCAGCGCCGCACCCCGGTCGAGGACAGGACGATGAGCAGAATACCGACGAGGCCGATGCAGAGGGGGAGGCCGAGCCAGAGCGTGTGCAACCGGACGCCGACCCAGGGCGACTCCTTGACGGCACAGTACTCGGTGCGAAGTTTGGCGGGCGGCGCCGAACGGAGAACTCCCTTTTGTGCTTGGCATCGCGCGGGCCGCGTTCCGGCGATCGCGGTCAGCACCTTGCGGTTCCCACGCCGGCGATGACCTCCCCCCAGGGGGCGAACCGATGCTGACGGCACCCCCACCGGTACAACTCCCGTAAAGGCTCCACCGGATCTCCCCTGGCGGACGGTCTGCCCTCCACGTCTTTGTCCTGTCCGTGGAAAAAGAGCGCCCTGAGTACGTCACAGCTCTTCCGGGAGCAGACCAAGGCCGCTAACTTCCTGTGATGTACCGGTCAACTCCAAGAGAGGGCCGATCCGCAGTGGCGCGACGGCGCGCGCCGAGTTCTCCCTCCGCACGTCCTGTTCAGGCTGTTCAGGCCTTCACCCCCCAAAGGGAGGCACCCGTGCGCAGACGCATGCCCAGATCCACGAGAGCTCCAAGACGCCCCGGCCCCCGCCACCGACTCCTCGCACTGCTTGGCTCCGTCCTGCTCGCCGCCGGCGCCCTGACACCGGTCGCGGTGGCCGCAGAACCCGACAAGGCAGCGGCGGCAGAGGAGTTCCAGCAGGTCACCCTGGCCAAGGGCGTGGCCGAGACCGGCGAGCCCATGACCATGGCCGTCCTGCCGGACCGCTCGGTCCTGCACACCTCACGCGACGGAACGCTGCGGCTGACGGATGCCGCCGGCACCACCAAGGTGTCCGGCAAGCTCGACGTCTACAGCCACGACGAGGAGGGCCTGCAGGGCATCGGCGTCGACCCCGGCTTCTCCTCCAATCGCTTCGTGTTCCTGTACTACGCGCCGAAGCTGAGCACGCCCGGCGGCGATGCCCCGGCCGACGGCACCGCAGCGGACTTCGCCCCCTTCGACGGCGTCAACCGGCTGTCCCGCTTCGTCCTCAAACAGGACGGCACCCTCGATCTGGCCAGCGAGAAGAAGATCCTCGACGTCCCTGCCTCCCGCGGCATCTGCTGCCACGTCGGCGGCGACATCGACTTCGACAAGGCCGGCAACCTCTACCTGTCCACGGGCGACGACACCAACCCGTTCGCCTCGGACGGCTACACGCCGATCGACGAGCGCGCCTCGCGCAACCCCGCCTACGACGCCCAGCGCAGCGCCGGCAACACCAACGACCTGCGGGGCAAGATCCTGCGCATCAAGGTCAACGCGGACGGCTCGTACTCCAACCCGTCCGGCAACCTCTTCGCCCCTGGCACTGCGAAGACGCGACCCGAGATCTACGCGATGGGTTTCCGCAACCCGTTTCGGATGAGCGTCGACAAGACCACCGGGATCGTCTACGTGGGCGACTACGGCCCCGACGCCGGAACCGCGAACGCCGGCCGGGGCCCCGCGGGCCAGGTCGAGTTCGCCCGGGTCACCAAGGCCGGCAACTTCGGCTGGCCGTACTGCACCGGCACGAACGACGCCTACGTCGACTACAACTTCGCCACCAGCACGTCCGGCGCCAAGTTCGACTGCGCCGCGCCCAAGAACACCTCCCCGCGCAACACTGGACTGACCGATCTGCCCCCGGCACAGGCGGCCTGGATCCCCTACGACGGTGGCTCGGTGCCCGAGTTCGGCTCCGGGTCGGAGTCCCCGATGGGCGGGCCCGTCTACCGCTACGACGCCGCGTCGACCTCCGACGTGAAGTTCCCCGAGGCTTACGACGGAGACTTCTTCGCCGGCGAGTTCGGCCGCCGGTGGATCAAACGCATCGAGCAGGCGGGCGATGGCACCGTGCAGTCCATCAACGCCTTCCCGTGGAGCGGTACGCAGGTGATGGACATGGCCTTCGGGCCGGACGGCGCGCTGTACGTCCTGGACTACGGCACGGGCTACTTCAACGGTGACGCCAACTCCGCCCTGTACCGCATCGAGCACGTCACCGGCGGGCACGCCCCGGTGGCGCAGGCGAAGGCGAACGTGACCTCGGGGAAGTCGCCGCTCGCCGTCGCCTTCTCCTCCGCGGGCACCTCCGACGCCGACGGCGACGCACTGACCTACGCGTGGACGTTCGGCGACGGGGCGACCTCCACGGCGGCCAACCCCTCGCACACGTACACCGCGAACGGCCAGTACACGGCGACCCTCAAGGTGACGGACTCCACCGGCAAGTCGGCGACCGCATCGGTGCAGATCACCGTCGGGAACACGGCGCCGACGGTCAAGGTCGAGCTGCCGCTGGACGGCGCGATCCACGATTTCGGCGACGCGATCCCGTTCAAGGTGACGGTGACCGACCCCGAGGACGGCACGATCGACTGCGCGAAGGTCAAGGTCACCTTCATCGTCGGCCACGACAGCCACGGCCACCCGCAGACCTCGGCGACCGGCTGCTCGGGCACTCTGCAGACCCTGGCCGACGGCGAGCACGACCCCAACGCGAACATCTTCGGGGTCGTCGACGCCGAATACACCGACAAGGGCGCGGGCGGTCAGCCCGCGCTGACCTCCCACCACCAGCGCATCGTCCAGCCGAGCCACCGCCAGGGCGAGCACTACTCCACGTCCTCGGGGGTGCAGATCGCCAGCCACACCCCGGCGCACGGCGGCAAGACGGTCGGCTACATCGACAACGGCGACTGGATCTCCTTCACCCCCTACGCCCTGTCCAACGCCACCAAGTTCACCGCCAGGGTGTCCTCGGGCGGTAGTGGCGGCACGATCGAGCTCCGAGCGGGCTCGGCCACCGGGACGCTCCTCGGCACGGCCACCGTGCCGGTGACCGGCGGCTGGGAGACGTTCCAGGACGTGACCGCCAACCTGAGCAACCAGCCGGCGGCCTCTACGGCCCTGTACCTCGTCTTCAAGGGCGGCTCCGGCTCACTGTTCGACGTCGACGAGTTCTCCTTCACCACCGGGACCTTCGCCCCTCGTACGGGACAAGTGAAGGGGGTGAACGGCAAGTGTCTGGATGTCCGGGGTGGGGGGACTGCGGATGGGACGCAGATCCAGATTTATACGTGCGGTACGTCGGGTGCGCAGCAGTGGACGGTGGCTGCTGACCAGACGCTGCGGGCACTGGGCAAGTGCCTGGATATTTCTGGTGGGGGGAGTGCGGACGGGGCGAAGGTGCAGTTGTACGGGTGCAACGGTTCGGGTGCGCAGAAGTGGGTGGCGCAGTCCGATGGCACGGTCCGCAATCCGCAGTCGGCCAAGTGCCTGGACGCTTCCGGCAGTACCTGGAACGACAGCACACCGGTCCACCTGTGGACCTGCCATGGCGAGGCCAACCAGCGCTGGACGCTGCCGTAACCGGACGGAGGTGCACCGCATCATGCGCAACACACCTGCCCCACGCCCACGCCTGCTCAGCCGAACCGGAGCACGGACCCTGCTCGCCCTGTGCGCGGGCTCGGCTCTGCTCCTGAGCCCGCAGGCCCTGGCGCAGCCCGCCGAGCGGACGGCCCCCGCCGCCGCACAACAGCGGACGGCCCCCGCCGCCGCGCAGCAGGCGCGCGCCGCCGCCGACCCGGCGTACAAAGTGCTCGTCTTCTCCAAGACAGCGGGCTTCAGGCACTCGTCGATCGACGAGGGCATCACGGCGCTGCGCAGCCTCGGCGCGGCAAACAACTTCACCGTCGACGCGACCGAGAACGCGGCGGCCTTCACCGCGGGCAACCTTGGCCAGTACAAGACGGTCGTGTTCCTCTCCACGACCGGAGACGTGCTCGACAGTGCGCAGCAGACCGCGTTCGAGGGCTACATCAAGGGCGGAGGCGGATACGTGGGCATCCACGCCGCCGCCGACACCGAGTACGACTGGCCCTTCTACGAAGGTCTCGCCGGCGCGCTGTTCCAGTCGCATCCGGCGATCCAGTCCGCCAAGGTCCAGGTGGAGGACCGCGCGCACGCCGCCACGGCCCATCTGCCGACGACATGGCAGCGCACCGACGAGTGGTACAACTACCGCTCCAATCCCCGCACATCGGCACACGTGCTGGCCTCGCTCGACGAGTCCAGCTACTCCGGCGGCAGCATGTCGGGCGACCATCCGATCGCCTGGTGCAAGGACTACCAAGGCGGACGGGCCTTCTACACCGGGGGAGGTCACACCGAGGACTCCTACACCGACGCCGCGTTCACCCGGCATCTGCTCGGCGGGATCCGCTGGGCCGCGGGCATGACGGAGGCGGACTGCCGGGCGGAGACGGGCTACACCCCGCTGTTCAACGGATCCTCCACCACCGGCTGGAAACAGGCGGGACCGGGCGGCTTCACCCTGGCCGACGGGACCCTGACCTCGCACGACGGTCTGGGCATGCTCTGGTATCAGGCGAAGGAGTTCACCGGCGACTACAGCCTCAAGCTGGACTGGCGGATGGCCGGTGACGACAACTCCGGCGTGTTCGTGGGCTTCCCGGCCTCCGACGACCCGTGGTCGGCAGTGAACAACGGCTACGAGATCCAGATCGACGCCACGGACTCGGCCGACCGCACCACGGGATCGGTCTACGGCTTCAAGTCGGCCGACGTCGCGGCCCGCGACGCCGCCCTGAATCCGCCGGGGGAGTGGAACACCTACGAGCTCCGAGTCACCGGCGAGCGGCTGGAGATCTTCCTGAACGGCCGGAAGATCAACGACTTCACCAACACCGACCCTGCCCGCAGCCTGAAGCAGGGTCACATCGGCCTCCAGAACCACGGGGCCGGCGACGACGTGGCGTTCCGCAACGTGCGCATCAAGACATCGGGCACACCACCGACCACCCCTCGTACGGGACAGGTGAAGGGGGTGAACGGCAAGTGTCTGGATGTCCGGGGTGCGGCGAGTGCGGATGGTACGCAGGTTCAGATTTATACGTGCAGTACGTCGGGTGCGCAGCAGTGGACGGTGGCTGCTGATCAGACGTTGCGGGCGTTGGGCAAGTGCCTGGACATTTCTGGTGGTGGGAGTGCGGACGGGACAAAGGTCCAGTTGTACGCGTGCAACGGGTCGGGTGCGCAAAAGTGGGTGGCGCAGTCGGACGGCGCGCTGCGCAATCCGCAGTCGGCCAAGTGCCTGGATGCTTCGGGCAGTACCTGGAATGACAGCACACCGGTCCACCTGTGGACCTGCCACGCAGGCCCCAACCAGAAGTGGTCTTTGCCGTGACCGTGACCGTGACCGGGACCGGGCCGAGGCAGGACCGGTGCGCCGTGCCGGGCTCACCCGCCTGATCGGACGCAGGGGAATCCAGGCGATCGCGCCGTCCGTGCCGGACCGGGCACGGGCGGCGCTCGCCTGACGGCTGCGCCGCACTCGGCGTGCTCGCCCTGGCTTCAGCAGACCATTGCCCCTGCGCCCCACGCACGGATGTCACCACGACCCCCAGAGGAGAACGGTGCCGCGGAGCCAGACTCCGGGGTCTCGCCTCTTCTCACCGTCCGGCGCTGCGGGTCAGATCGGCGGCGAGGCGGTCAGCCGGGTGCCGTCGATCGAGCGGTCGGTGTGGATCGCGTAGCAATCGGTCACCTCCGTCCGGGAGTTGGCTTGGCGGGCTCGTTCGGCAACATCGGTGCCTGCGTTGATCCGGTCTGCCATGCCCTTTCACTGCCGGGGGCCTGTGTGGCCGTGGAGGTGAGGGAAGAGCTTTTCCAGTGCCGGCCGTTCTCCCAGTACGCCTGCACCTCGGGGAGTGTCCGGCCCGCCGTGTCGGGGACCCGGGCGTACACGTAGCTCCGTGCGATGACGTTGACGGCGAACAGCAGGCAGAAGACGGTGGTGCCGCCCAGGGCGGAGAGTGCGCTGAGGAAGAGCTGGGCGATGATCAGGTGGGCGCTGAGGTGGGACATGAGCATGGCCGATGCGCCCGGGCCGCGGAGTCGGGTGGGGAAGCCTTCGGTGGCGAACACCCAGATCAAGGCTCCGAAACCGTCACCACCACGCTCCGACCTGAACAGCGCCGCAGGTCCTCCGGGCCCGGGACGCCTTGGCACGCGCCCGGCACGCTGAATTCAAGGGCGCGGAAACCTGCCGCTCCATCATCCAAGAGGGCGCGGACACGCCCGGACTGGTGAAACTGTTCGTCTCGAAGGCCGCCGCCAGCGACCCAACTCACCCCGCCCACGGCCTGTTCGCAGAGCGATACGCCGAGATCCGACCCCCAGATCACCGCCTTGCTGCAACGTCGCATGGACGAAGGCGCAGTCCGAACAGACTTGCCCCCCCGAGCGGCTTGCCGCGATTCTCGTCGCACTCGCCGACGGCATTCAGCTCCAATGGCTCACCGACCGGAACATCGACATGCAACAGCCCATCGATGACGTCATGGTTCTCCTCGCCGCGATCCAGGGGCCGCCCGGCAAGGACGACTGACAGGGCCGGCCCTGGCACGCCCAGGCCGTCCGGAGCGTTTCGCACAGCTGCCGCTCGACCTCACGACGCGTCACGGCCGCCACACCGAGGAGGGCATCGAGCTCACCGTGCCGCCGACCTAGCAGGAGCTGGCCGTCTCCATCGGTGCCAGCCGGGAGGTCATCCAGCGGTTGCTGCGGGATCTTCGCGAACGCGGGGCCGTCACCACGGGGCGCCGTACCCTCACGATCCTGCGTCCTGACATCTGCGTCGACAGGCCGCGTCGACAGATGACCCCGACCGCGATCACCACGGCTTGTGAATGGTGACCCCGTGCTCTGACCCTCGGACACCCAAGGGCAACTGGGACGAGTCGAGTTGAGCGTCAGGTTTAGCGCCTTCTCGAAGCGCCTTTGCGATCGGACTGCGGCCCACCCCATCAAAACCCGCCCTGATCAGGCGGCCCACTCAGTATGGGTGATGGCAGGACGCCGAGCGTCAAGCCATACAGCCCGACGATGCTCCTGCCGTGCGCTGCTGGGAAGTGAGAGCGCCAGCGCCATGGTCGGGAGCATCGCCGCATCAAGGGTCCGCAGACCACCGGTCGTCACACGCAGGCTGCAGGCCGGGGCAACGCAGCGCCCCCGTCACACCTTGCTGAATTGGAAGACAACGTACTTGCGTGCGTCGTCCCACTCGCTCGATATCGTGCTGATCCAGCGTTTGTCGGCGGTGGGGTTGCATCCGACGGTCTTTGCCCCGTGTGTGAGCTTGAAGCCGTTGGCGACGGGAGACAATGACCACGCGGTCGCGTCACCGGTGCTGTTGACGAGGTAGATGTCCCCCTTCAGTCCGTAGGTCCAATAGACATAGCCGCCGTAGTTGGCGTTGGTCATCTCGATGATGTAGCCGTTCCCCTGTTCCCGGAAAGCCACCGGCGTACCGGCATTGTTGGCGTCGTTGGCGAACAGTACGTAGTCCCAGCTGGACCACACCTCGTAGGTGACTCCGCGGGTGGGCTGATTTGCCAGAACCAGATTTCCTGCTGAACCGACGGTAATCGTCGTATCTGCCATGGTGTCTGCTCCCTGGAGCGTGCGACCGCAATGGTGGCGGGTCAGCACAGATCGGGGCGGATCAGGTGCCCGAGGGCGGGCATGGAGGCGGCACGCACGCTGGATGTGCCGCCGACCAAGAACGCACCCCAAAGTACTGCGACGTGCTCCACACGCAAGTCGACAAACGAGCCACGAGCGATCCCCCTACGTCAATCATGCGGTCCCTCGGAGCGCTTGAATGGACCGAGGACCCAAGAGGGCGCGAAGGACCCTTGGTCGCCTTCAGACGTCAGGCGCCGTCAGCCCTGACGGATACGGCCGCGCTGACCGGTGTGCCCGCCTCGACGGTGCGGCTGACCGTGCAGAGACGGTCGTGCGAGGTCTTTACGGCCCGGGGCAGGATCGTGCGGGCGCGCTCTCCTGACGGCCCGTCCGGGAACGCTACAGCGAAGGTGACCTCGAGGTCCGACATCCGGTTGCCGTCCTCGTCCTCGACCTTGCTGCCGGTGACGGTGACGGAGAACGTGGTCGGCTCTTCGTGCCGACTCGTGGCGACCTCCACGTCGGCCGCGGTACAGCCGCCGATCGCCGCGAGGAACAACTCGACCGGCGTGAAGTCGGCTCCCTCGCCGGTGCCGAAGCTCAGCGTGCCCCCGTGGGTGTTGGTCACTGTGAACCGGCCCGGGCCGGCCCGCTCGATGGTGACAGAACGCAGCGAATTGTCAGTCATGGCGCCGACAGTACTGTCATGTTTCGCTGACCGCCTTCATGTCGTGCCCGCCCGCACGCCGTGCCGCGTCCGCCCGCGCCCTCACGGCCGTATGCCGCACTGTCGGGAACCTCGCCACGGACTGCCCCTTGCCGCCGGTCGGGCTGATGCGGATAGCCCATCCCAAGGAGTCCGGCACACGGACACCCCGCAGACGGCGCAGTCGGAGCAGCTCTCGGCCTGGATCACTCTGCTCGACCTCGCTGGCCTCGATCGGCTCCCGTCGGTTTATCGATGAGGAGTTGGATTCTTCGTCTAGCTATAGAAAGATAGTCTAATGTGGGGTAGCGGGGTGATCGCCACGCCACCGCCCCCCAGCGGCAGCACGTCGAGCGAGGAGAAGCCGGGACCGCCCATGAATGCCGAACAGCAATCAGCCGTACCCGCCCCGGACCTGTACGACCGGTCGGGAAGGCGCTACTGCCTGGACGCCCTGCGCTGGCGGGGCGAGGACGGCAGCCCTCTCGCCGTCAGCGCACTGCCGGGTCTGCGTCCCGATCAGATCGACACCGCCGAACGGTCCCTGTGGCGCTATGGCGCGGCCCTGCCCGTCCCGGCCGCCCGGCGGGTGAGCCTGGGCGAAGGATGCACGCCGATGATCCCAGCCAACTGGGCCGGTCGGCGCGTCCACTTCAAGCTGGAGTGGTTCAACCCGACCTCCAGCTTCAAGGACCGGGGCACCTCGGTGATGATCTCCCACCTCGCGGCACACGACGTGGACCGGGTGCTCGAGGACAGTTCGGGCAACGGCGGTTGTGCGGTGGCCGCCTACGCCGCTGCCGCAGGCATCCGCGCCAAGATCATCGTTCCCGCCGGCACTTCGGCGGCCAAGATCCTCCAGGCTCGCGCGTACGGAGCCGAGATCGAGCTCGTGGATGGCACCCGCGAGGAGGTCTCAGACGAAGCGATCCGCCAGTCGGAGCACATCCATTACGCCAGCCACAACTGGCACCCAATGTTCATCCAGGGCACCAAGACCATCGCCTACGAGATGTGGGAGTCGCTCGGCTTCACCGCGCCCGACAATGTCGTCCTGGTGGCCGGTGCGGGCAGCAATATCCTCGGATGTGACCTCGCCTTCGGTGAGCTCCTTGCTGCCGGTCAGATCGACAGGCTCCCGCGCCTGTTCGTCGGGCAGCCCGAGCACTGGGCGACCATCGCCGACACGTTCAACGGCATCGACCCGGCCCGCCGTGGCGAGCGAGTACCGACGATCGCAGAGGGCGCTTCCATCGCCCACCCCATCCGGCTGCCCGAGGCGGTGGAGGCCATTCGCCGTTCGGGCGGCGCCGCCTGCGCCGTCCCCGAGGCGAAGATCCACGCCGCGGTCCGCGCACTGAGCGCGCGAGGCTTGTACGCCGAGCCGACCAGCAGTGTCGCCGCCGCGACCCTCGACCACTTCATCGAGACAGGGGCCATCGCTCCGGGCGAGACGACCGTGGTCGTGCTCACCGGTGCGGGGCTGAAGTCCGCCGAGACCATGGCCTCGGTGTTCGCCGGACCATCCGACTGAGCCCTTGCGAGGAAAGGAGAGCACGGTGGCACACCCTTCCGAAGGCGATCTCGCCGACGAGCACCTCGTGGGGAAGGACGAGGACCCCGTAGGGGAGGACGAGCACCTCGTACGAGAAGCCGAGCGCATCGCCGTTGCCATCGGGCGCATGTTCCCGGGCCTGTGCGAAGTCGTCCTGCACGATCTTCGCCGGCCCGACAGCGCCATCCGCGCCATCGAGAACAACCTGTCCGGGCGGCAGGTCGGCGACCCCGCCACCGAGCTGGGGCTGCACCGCATCGCGGACCCCGAGTACCCCAGCGTCATCCAGAATTACAGCAACCAGTTCCCCGACGGACGCCCGGCCAAGAGCACCTCGATCGGCATCAAAAACGCTGACGGGCGTTACGTCGCGGCCCTCTGCCTGAACCTGGACGTCAGCACGCTGTCCCCGCTGGCACTGACCCTTGCCAACCTGGTCGCCACGGACGCCGAACACCGAGGCGAGCCCCTGGAGACGCTGCGTGACCGCACCGGACGTGAACTCCGGTCACACATCGACTCCTTCGCCGCTGCGCGCTCCAGCACCCCCCGCGGCCTCAACCGCGAGCAGAAGCGCGAACTGGTCCGGCAACTGCATGACAAGGGGTTCTTTGAGACCCGCAGTTCCGCTCAGCTCATCGCGGACCAGCTCGGAGTCTCCCGGGCGACTGTCTACAACTACACGAAGTAGCCACCTCGCCAACCGCACAAACACCATGTGGAGGCGGCCGGGGGTGCTGCTGTCGAACCTCGCCGCACGGGTGCCGCCGCGGGGTTGCGCAGAACCATCCGCGCGCGGGTCGCGGACGGCACGTCCACCGCGGGCCTGCCGTCCGCGTCGAGCGGGAGCTGGTCGGATCTGTGGATGCCGCCGTTATGGACGGCGGCGGGTACCGGCTGAGAGAGCTCATGCTCATCGCGGTGTTGTTGGCGAGGTGGATGCTGCTGGAGCCGGTCGTCCGTCAAGTCGGAGGGGGGGGCATGGTTCTACTTTTCCGGTTGCAACAGGCCGGCCGACCGCAGCCAGCAGGTCGAGCACGTCATGCGCCCTCGGCCAGCGTCAGCACCGACAGCAGCGGGCGTGCCCATGGGGGCGCCTGCTGCGGCCTCCCCGGCCGGCGATCGAGGTGGGGTGGAGGGCTGCTGCTCAACTGCTGTGGCGCTGTTGGCGGTCTTGAAGCCGCTGTACATGCCTGGCGTGCTGCCCGGCCCGCGACCTCTGAGCGCGATCAATGGAAAGCACGTGGGGGTCCGCCGCGTGCTCGTACAACTCGATTTCGAAGGAGTCCGCGCCCTCCTCTACAAGTCGTGCCAGGGCGTCCCGGTCTTACTCGGCCGTCGGGCGGGCGCGCACCTCGTCTCTCCACGCCTGGCCACTGGCTTCGGCTTCGTCCACTTCGCCAATATAGGTGTGGGCAGGCAGCATGCGGACTCCTCCGCATCGAGGTCCACAAGAGGCAGACTCGAGCGGCTGAGGGTTGCTTGGTTTTGGTTGGGCTGGTGGCAGCGCCATGACGTGTACGCCACCGGCCCGGCGAGGAGGTTGAGGACCGGGCGGTCATCCAGTGAGTCGCGTGGGATGTGCAGGTTGCCCATCGTTTCGCGTGTGCCATCCGCGTGGTGTGGTGCTGCCTTTGGCGGCCATGTGGGCCTAATTTGTCGGTCCTGGGGGTGTGGGGTGAGGGGCGTATCGAGTGATTGCGTTGGTGGTGTCTCGATGTCAGCTTCAGCTTCACTCTTTGGCGTGCGCCTGGGATCTGAAAGCGCGTCAGCGGGGTGGCGTCTTGGAATTGCAGGGGATGGGGTGGCTTGGTCTGGGAAAGCGCCCTGGTCGTAGGGGGTAGACGGGGGAGGGGAGGCGGCGTGACGTGGCCCCACGAGCTCACGACCCCACTTCCTCACGGCTGGCTCGCCACGGTGGGTTCGGTGCGCGTGCGGGGTGTGGTTTGCTGCGGCTGTCCGTGGCTGTACCGGTTGGTGTGGGTGGTGTGCGTGGTGTTTCAGTTGGGGTTGGGGTGTTGTAGGGCCAGGGCGTGGTCGAGGTGGAGGTCGGTGATGTGGCCGAGGTGGGTGGCCAGGGTGTGGTTGCCGCGTTGGGTTTCTTCGATTTGGGCTTGGCGGGTGGCTGCGGCGTCGGCGAAGGCGGTGGCGGTCTGGCCGTGTGGGGTGGCGGTGGGGCTGGGGGTGTCGCAGGCCTGGCAGATGTCTCGGCCGGTGCTGGGTGTGTGGCACGCTCCGCAGGTGAAGTCGTTCATCGCGTGAGTCCCCTTGTTCGAGGGCGGCGGTCCAAGGGCGAGACTGGATCACTGGTGGCGGGCTTGCTGGAGGGCGGGTATCGGGAGCGTTCCGTTCGGTGTCGGCTGTGGCTAGCTCGCTGCTCATGCCGTGGTGCTGGCCGTAGTGCTGGGTGGGTCCTGCCGGGGCGAGGGTGGCCGGCGCCTGGTTGCGCAGGGGCTTGACGGGGCTGGGGGCCGGGCCCGTGGCGGGAGTGGCTGGTGCGGGGCTGATCATGCGATGTCCCTGGCCTTTCTGGCCCGCGGCGGTCTGTCGGGCGCCTTTTGACTGCTGTTGAGGAAACCAACGGGGCTCGACCAGACGGCCGACCACAGGACCCCGACCACGGTCACGACCTTGCAACGCCTGGGTGGTAGGGCTGTGGTCGGGGTGAGGCGGCGTAGGGCGGTTCGCCGGCTCTGCCTCCTTCTCCCTTCGGCAGTCGTGGGCCGGCCCGTTGCGCGATCACACGTGTGCTGTTGGGCAGGTAGGGCTCTGCACGGCTGGTTCGCGCCGCGCTGTCCAGCCATGCCGGTCGGCCGTTGGTCTTGTCGGCTGCGGCAAGTGGGGCGGGTCCCGGGCTGTGTGTCATGGAGTGGGGCAGAACTCGTTTTTGGCGGCGGCGTCCTCCCATTTCTGCTCGCCCCAGTCGCCGTTGCGGTTCATGGTCATGACCTTTCGGCCGTCCGCGGTGGCAAGGGCACGGGTGGCGGATCCGGGGAGCATGCCGCCATGGCCCCACGCCCAACAGTCCTGGTCGAGCTTGAAGTGCCGCAGGCCCAGCCCGTAGAGGTCGTGCGGGCCGCCGTGTCCTTTGTCGCCGTCGACGGGGACTGCGTTGAGGAGTTGGCGTTGCTGGGCGGGTGGCAGCAGCTTTCCGGCCAGCAGTGTGGACAGGAAGGTGTTCACGTCTTTTGTGGTCGATATGAGTTGTCCGGCGGCGTAGGCCACGGTCGGGCTGAAGGTGGTGACATCGCGCACCGTGGCCTGCGGCCCGTCTTCGAAGAGGGTGGAGTAGTGCCCGGCGTGCGGCCGGGGCAGGGCGGGGGAGCGCTCGGGCACACTCGTTCCTTGCAGGCCGAGCGGGTTGATGATGAGGCGCTCGACGGCGTGCCGGTAGGTGCGGCCGGTGGCCTGCTCGATGACCATGCCGGCCAGGATGTAGTTGGTGTCGGAGTACTCCCACCGTCCGGGTTTGCCGGGCCTGCTGCCCTGTTCGGGCTGGAAGGTGGGCGGGTGGGCCAGGGCGATGTCCACCAACTGTGTGGGGGACCACCTGCGGTAGCGGTTGTCCTCGAACGTGTCTCCCGCATACCGGGCGCGGAACCCCGGGTCGGTGTTGTAGTCGAAGACGCCGCTGGTGTGGTCGAGCAGGTGGCGCAGCGTGATGCTGCGGGGCCGGTAGCCGTTGCCTCGGACTACCCCGGGCAGCCACTTGGCCACGCTGTCGTCAAGCGACAGTTCTCCCTCGGCTTCCAGTTGCAGCAGCACCGTGGCGGTGAACGTTTTGGTGACGCTGGCGATCCGAAACCGCTCGTCAAGTCGCCGTGGCCGCTCGGAATTGAGGTCCCGAACTCCGGCCCGCCCACTCCACGTTGCGTCCCTGTCGCGCACACGGGCGATGACGCCGGGGGTGCCTTCCTCAACGATCTTGTCCAGGATGCGTTGCGTCCGCAGATGGGCTGATCCGTGCGGCGGTGATAATCCGGCGGGCCCGGTCGGTGCGGGGGTGGCGGCGAACACGACCGCGCTGAGGGCGAGGGCGGCGAAGGCGAGGGGCGGCCCGGTCGGCCGGCGTGGGCGCTTGCGTGTGCCTGGGCTCTGCCGTGCGCGCGGCCGGTGTTGGCTCGTGTGGTGATTCATGACAACAGCTCACCAAGGAGCAGGCCTTGGCCGCCATCAGGAAAGACCCGGAAAGGTGTGGCACATGGCCCGGACGGGGACTGGGGGCCTCCCCTAGGGGCTGCCGTCCGCTTCCCAGGCGGTCCAGCTGTCCGGTTCTGCTCCCACCGGCAGCAGAGCACTCTCATCAGGAGGACCGTCGTCGGTTCCGTGCGTGATCGCGGCCGCGAAGGTGCGAGGGATCAGGCAACACCATCTCCTGCCTGCGCTCCCGTGCCTGAAGCTTCTCTCAGCCTTGAAGGCAGCGACGGACCTCTGCCGGAAAGGCCTCACGCAAGACTGCTATCGCACCCGTGAGCGCATCGCCCACCGGCCCTTGGCCCACAGAAACGGCGGTGTGAAAGACACGCCGGTAGACCGTCCCGGAACCTGCTGCGGGCCTTGAGGGAGGACCTCTGATGCCTGATCGTGATCTACGGGTGCACAACCCGATCAAGATGTTGGCTGTCTGAAAGGCGCCGGAGGAGGCCCTTCCGGCGCCTTTCGGTACAGAGATCGGGGTTCAGGTGGGCAAGAAGGTATGGAGAGCTGTCGTGGCCGGTGGGGCGGCGGCGGTGCTCACAGGTGTGGCCGCGGTGCCGGCCGGGGCGGCCGAGGGCGGGGTGTCGTTCACCCGCGTTCAGGTGAACGACGGCAAGGCGATCGTGGTCGGGGTGTCCAAGGAGGTCGCGGCGCCCACTTCCTTCCGGATGACGACGACTCGTTCGTGGAAGTGGCCGGCGGTGTTCCTCTACCGCGGGAATAGCAATACGGGTGAGCGGCTGTGGCACGCCATCGAAACGAGCGACTGCCACGCGGCGGGCGCGGGCGTCTGCGACTTCAACGAGACGATGTACTTCGATCCCACGGTGTGGGACATGCGCAACAGTGAGGCCGGAGCCTGGAAGGTCGCGGCCGAGGTGTCCTTCAAGGGCGGCGGTGGTGACACGGACGACAAGGGTCTGACCGCCTACGTCAAGCGAAACTCTCGCCTGAGTGTGAACGCTGCGCCCGAGCCGGTTTCCAAGGGCAAGACCATCACCGTGACCGGCAAGGTGACGCGGGCCAACTGGGAGACCAAGAAGTACGCCTCCTACGGGGGCCGCCTGGTCAGCCTGCAGTTCAAGCCCAGCGGAGCCACCTCCTACACCACGGTGAAGAAGGTCCACGCCAACGGCTCGGGTGCTCTCAAAACGACCGTGAAGGCGTCCAAGACGGGCGTGTGGCGTTGGGCGTACTACGGCAACACCACCACGGGGCCCTCGACGTCGGCCGCGGACAACGTCGTGGTGCGGTAGGAACCCGGCCCAACACCCCTCTGGGAACGCTTGAAGGCTTCCCAGAGGGGTGTTCAGACATCAGCGCCAAGAACCCCACCCTCATCCTGATCTGCCGGATGCAGGATGCAGCGCCCGGGAGAGGGGTGCACACCCTGAAGCTCGATGTGCAGGCTCACCTCGTACTCTCCACCCATGACTGACGATCCGTTTGGGTGCCGCTGTGTCCTTTGCCATGACTACGGTGACCGGGACGAAGGGGACCGTAGGGATCTGACGGTCATCAAGCATGTGCAGCAGCACGGATGGCACGTCGTGATGGTTCCCGAAGACGAAATCGGCCCCGGGTTCGCCTACACGATCGGTCTCGCGCACACGCACGGTGGACCTGAACTGGCCATGTTCGGGCTCGATGTCCACGTCATGCACCGCGTGCTCAACTCTTTGGCAGAGAAGTCCGCCGCGGGTGAAGAACTGGTTGCCGGCCAAAGCCGCGCGGACGTTGTCATCGGTCATCAAGTCGCACTCAGGCAGGTTGATCACGGCTGGCACCGGACCTTCTTCGGGCAGGCCATCAGGTTCTACCGGCGGCCGCCTCTCCCCGTACTGCAGGTGGCCTGGCCTGATGCCCAGGGCCGTTTCCACTTCGATGAGCAGGCGGCGGAGAGCCATCGCGAGTCGCAGCCCCAGTTGTGGCTGCCTCCGAGCGACCATCCGGTCGGCATCTGGACGAGCGAACTCTGATCCGCCGCGTGCCCGGGGACGAGCCGGCACCCGAGTGCTGCACCACTGTCGCGCGGGTGGTCGGAATCGACCACCGCCGCTGCGGCGGCCCTGCGTTGCGGGGGAGGGGAGGGGGTTGGCCGGGGTGCCCCGGTGTGTGAGGTCGAGCGGGGTGAGGGTGGGCGACCGAGACACGATCCCCACCGTGTTCGCCACTTCAAGCCCCAGCCTCTCCATGCGGACAAAGCCTACGACCGTGCCGACCTGCGGAAACGGTTACGTGGCACACGCATCGGAGTGCGGATCGCACGCAAGGCATCGAGTCCGGTGAACGATGGGGCCACCGCCGCTGGGTGCTCGAGCGGCCGATGTCTTGACTGCCCGGCTACCGACGTCTGAGCCCTCGGTGCGAGCACGATCCCTGCGACTATCTGGCCCTTCTCGAACTGGCAACCGCCCTGTGTTGCTGCAAACGACTCTTCCGCCTGACCACGTAGGACTCGGTCCTAGCGTTGACGTTCTTGAATTTTCGGATTGTTTGCCAATTCTCGGGATAGTTTCGTGTGCTCGTCGAGCACGCAGGTGAGTAGCATTTTCTCGTAGAGATATTGGGCGTCCGTGAGGTTCGTTCCGGTCATGGTGACGCCGTCCATGTGAGTGAAGATGAAATTGGCCTGTGCGAGGTCGGACCTGGAGAAATTGGCGTGGCGTAGGGTTGTCTGAATCAAGTCCGCATGCCGGAGTGAAGATTCGAGCAGTGCCGTGTGCACGAGGATCGCCTGGGTGAAGTTGGCAGCGTCGAGTATGGCGCGGTGTCCACGGGCGTGTGTCAGGTCTGCTCCCCTGAAGATGGCTCCGGAGAGACGGCAGTCGTCGAGGTCCGCCCAACGCAGGTCGGCGCCTGTGAGGTTGATTCTCAGCCGCTCAGGCCTGATTGGTCGGCGGCCCAAAACGGATAGGGCGGCTTGTGCGTCATGGGCGATTCTGGCGCGTAGATCGGCGTCGGCTGGCTGGAGTCTGATCAAGGCGGCGAGGACTTCGACAACCGTTTCGTGGTCTTTCTCGCTGTCGTTCATGATTCGTTCGAGGCTGTATATACCACCGAGTCGTTCGTGCAGTTTGTCCGAGCCGAGAAGTTTGATCGCTTCGACGTAGCGTCCGGTGACTTGGCCTTCTCGGGCGAGTTCGGCTTGTTCGCGGTCTTTCTCTCGTGTGTGATCGAAGAGTTTCTCGGTTTGTTGATGGCTTTTGTGCGTGTACCAGAGTCCGGCTGCTGCGACGAGGCCGGCAACGATGGCGATGAGCATGGTGCGGAAGCCGGTGATGATGATCCCGGCGCTCGAGACGAGCTTCCCGCCCTCTTTGAGGTGGTGGCCTTCGATCCACCAGGGGCCCCAGATGAGGAGCGCGAGGAAGGCGAGGGCGGCGGCGGTTACGAGACTCCAGTGCCACCAGCGTCGCGGCTTCTTGGCGGGGTGGTCATCGCTCATGCCGGTCATGATGACCCTGTGCAGGGGACTGCAGGCAGTGAACGGGCATCTTCAGAGCAGGAGTTGAGCTTGAACGCTAGTGCGGTGATCGCTGGGTGGTGCAGCACGAGGGTCGTGTGCTCCTGATCCGCCGCCGTCCGAAGGGCACGCGGTAGTCTCGTTCCCGTCGACGGGCCCGTTCGGCGGTGAGGCTGGTGACCGCGTAGACCGTCGTGGTGCTGACGTTCCCGGTCCTGCGGCTGCGTTGGCGTTGAACGATCTGGATGGCCTGGCGGGTGCGAAGGCTCCGGCAAGTACGCGGAGATAGCGGATCGCTTCCACTTGCAGTTGATGCACTCGCCAGGGTGAACGCTTCGGTGTGGCGGTGGCGCCGGCCCCCCCGGCCCTCAAGGCTGCATGCGCGGGACGCGATGGCGACGACGATCGACCGGCGGACTCACCGCCGTCAAGTGCTCCCTCCATCCGCGCGGACGGTGCCGCGAAGACGCGCGAGCTGATCGACGAGATGCGCTCCCCGTACCCGCGGCGCGCAATGCGTGCAGATCCGGCCCTATCTTCCGCTGCGGGGCCGGGCTGGTGTGCACTGAGGTGAGCAGTGTCTACGTCCAGCCGTGCTCGGTCAGGCCGTCGTGTTCTTGGAGGTAGCCGAGGAGTCCTCCTTGGGGTATTCGATGACGTCGTGGGGCAGTTCGTGGACGCTGAACCATGCAAGTTGCAGGCTTTTGGCCGGTTCCCGGTTCCCGGTTGGCCGGCTCCCCGCTCCACCGGGTGGCCAGGAAGAAGAATCCGATGCGCTCCAGGGTCTCGTCTTGCTGGTGGTGCACGACGTGGACCAGGCGCAGGTGGTCGGGGTCGACCTCGACCCCGGTTTCTTCTAGCAGCTCGCGTGCGCCCGGCGCGCAGGGGCTCGCCTCGGTCGAGCTTTCCTGAGGGCATGTGCCAGCGGCCGTAGCCGTAGGGGGTCGCCGCGCTGGGAGAAGAGCAGTTTGTCGCCGTCGCGGAGGATGACGTGGGTGTCGATGATGGGTTGCGCGGGTTGCGGGTTCATGTCCCTGGGGGGGCGGCGGGTTTGGTGGGACTGCTGACGCTACCGGGGTTGAGGGAGGGCGTCGGCGATGGTGGTTGCGATCTGGGGCGGGGTGGCGTGAGTGCTGTCGATGGTCAGAACCTTGACGTTCTCGTCGGTGAGGGCCTGGGCGGTCTGGGTGTAGAGGTCGACTTCGCGGCTGGGCATGGTGGGGTCCAGGTGGAAGTGGTGGCGGACTCCGCGCCGGGCTATCCGCTCGGCGATCAGATCGGGTGACGCGGTCAGGATGACCGCAAGATCGGGCATGAGGATGTCTGCGTTCAGGTCGAGCAGGAAGTACAGCGGCACGCCGTCGAGCTGCTGCAGGACCAGTGTTGAGGCGAGGTAGCGGTCACAGAGGACCGTGTCGCCGGCATTGAGGGACGGCGTGATTTCCTGCTCGACGTGGGCGTAGCGGTCTGCGGTGACCAGGCAGGCCAGGGCGTAGCCGTGGATGGTGTCGGCGTTTTGGCGGGTGAAGGCGCCGAGGATGCTGGTGGAGGGCTCCGCCGTCGTGTGGACGGCCGTGCCGCGCGCAGTCAGCTCTTGGTGCAGGGCCTGAATGGCGGTCGATTTGCCGACGCCGCTGGGTCCGTCGAGGGTGATGAACAGGCCGCGTCGCTGCGTCATGCCGCGTCTTTCTGCGGTGTCTGGCTGCGCTCGTGTTGCTCGCGGGTGATGGTGGCCAGGATCGAGCGGACTTCGGCGAGGGGGACGTCACCGAACTGGATGCCGACGGAGAAGTTGAACTCGTCGCGTTGACGCATCGACTCCTCGGCCCCGTCGTTGGTCAGGTCGACGTCGTCGTATGCAAGGAGCGCGTCGGGATCGTGGCCGGCCGCGGTGAGGGTCTGCCAGGCGGGGGTTCCGGGGTAGGGGCGGAACTCGGACGAGCTGACGCGTACGTTGCCCGGGCTGGCGTCTGCGATGCGCCGCAGGGTGCGGATGTGGCGGACGGTCGCCTGGATGTCGTCGTGGCTCTCGTCGGGGTATCCGAGGATGAAGTAGCCCTTCACGTCGATGCCGTGCTGGAGCAGACGCCGGGTGACGCGCTCGGTCATGTCGGCGTTGATGCGTTTGGCCGTGGCCTGGAGCATGCGGTCACTGCCGGACTCGCCCCTCAGGGCGACCTCGTGAAGGCCGTTGGTGAACAGGCGGTCCAGAGCGAAGTCGGATACCCGGTTCAGGACGTTGATGCGGCCGGTGGCATCCCACACGTACCGCTCGCCGATCTGATGGCGGATGAAGGCCTGCATCTGTTCCTCGATGACCCGGCCGACGCCGAGGAACAGGTCATCGACGAACCGGAAGGCGGTCACGCCGGACTCGTCGTGCAGCATGTCGAGTTCCCCGATGATGTTCTCCGGATCGCGGACGCGGATCAGGGCATTGGGATTGGCGCTGACCGCTGCGCCGCAGAAGGCGCAGTTGTAGGGGCAGCCCCTGGATCCGACGATGTTCGCCTCCATGTGCCCGGTGTGGGCCGCGTTTTGCAGGTGCACGGCGCCGCGGCGCAGGGCCAGACGACGGTCCGTCCTTGTAGGAGCAGCCCGGTAGGGGTCTTGTGGGAGGAACGCGCGGTTGACGTAGGGCAGGGCGTTGATGTCCGGGCCGAGCATCCGGGCCCTCTGCTCCTTGTCGGCCGTCAGGCCGGCCGCCCGAGTTCCGAGCAGCCGATCCCGCCACATGACGCCGGGCAGTTCGCGTCGGTTCTGCTCGTCTGCGAGGAGGGCGGTAACCCGCAGCTCGCCTTCGCCGAGGACCAGTGCCCTCAGGTTGGCCATGCGCGGATCGGCTAGCACGCGCTCCGGCATGGCCTTGGCGTGGTGACCGCCGACCATCAGCGCGATGGCGGGATCGAGCTGCGCCGCGATGCGTACGGACATCTCATAGGTGGGGGCGAGGAGGCTCATGGCCGCCCACCGCGGCCCCGCAGCGTTGACGATCTTCGCCGTCTCGGTGATGCCGAGCCCGTGGGCTTCGGCGTCCAGTACGCCCACGTTGAAGCCGGCCTGCTGCGCGTATGCCATGCCCAGGACCGGCAGCGTGTAGTCGTTGGTGCGCGGCCGTTGGTCGTAGTCGCGCAACGGCGCGCTGACGAACACCGCGTCGAGCGTTTGGGCCGGATCGGCGCCTGCGATCAGCGGTAACTGGGACATTGATCCTCCTGGTCATGGAGCGTGTGAGCCCCAGGTGAGGGTCGAGAGGGTCAGGGTGTGCAGGGCGGTGCTGTCGTTTTCGGCCATGGCGGCCCACATTGGGCCAAAGGCTTTGTCCTTCTTGTCGGGCCAGGCGTGTTGGGGTGCGATCTGCGCGGCCCAGGTGCGTACGGCGAGGTCGTCGTGCGGGTAGATGCTGAAGTCGCCGCTGTAGTCCGCAGCTGCGGCGGCCGCGGTCCACGGGCCGATGCGCGGGATGCTGGTCAGCGCGGCCACCAGGTCGGCGGCCGTCATCCGCTGCCAGTGCCAAAAGTGCCGCTCATGATGGGTTGCGGCGGCCTGGAGGACGGAGCGGTGGAACTTGGCGCCCACGTCCGTGAATTGCTGTTCCTCTAGCGCCAGGACGTCCTCGGCGGTGGGGGCGACGTACAGCTCACCGTGCGGGGTGTCGATGGTGGTGCCGTAGGCCTTGCACCAGTTCCGGTAGAGCTTGCGGGCCTGCACGGCGCGCACGACCTGCCGAAGGATGGCGGTCGTGATCGCGTCCCAGAGCCACGGATTGGCCAGCCGCTGCGTCGGGCCGAGCTCGTCGAGACCGGCCTTGAGCGCGGCGGGGACGGTGCCGGGCAGACGCGCGGGGTCGGCGGTGACGACCCTCGGCTTGTCGTCCTCCATTCCGTGCACGCAGGTCATATGCAGGCCCTCGCGGTCCCACGACAAGACCCAGAGTCCGGAGGCGGTGCGTACCGCGCGTGCGCGGCCTGCGGCCCCGGTGCCGATCCAGGCGGGGTGATCGGTCGTCAAAACGCCCGTCATCAAGTGCTCCTCGTGTGGTGCGGTTGGTGCGCCGTAGCCTCTCGCGTCACGGCGGTGCGGCGCGCACGGCTAGGGACAGCGGGCCTGGATCAGTCGATGAGGCCGCGTCTTAACAGGTAAGTGCGCATCAGCCGGTACTCGCCCACGCTCGCGGGCCGGGATGCGACGGCCTGTCTGCCCGGCACGGCCGGACCCGGCCAGGTGTCGCGCGGGGGCATCAGTTCGGCGACGGCGTTGGAGCGGCTTTTACGGCGGGGGCCGCGGACGACCAGGGTCACGGTGCCCGGCTCCATCGCGGCCTGGTGCACCATCGGGTGCCCCAGGGTGTAGGAGTCGCCGGGACGTTCGAAGGTCACGATGCTTAGCTCCAGGTCGTCGCCGGTGAAGGGGCCCTCCCAGCCATCGGTGCGGCGACGGACGACGTGCACATAGCCACCGGTGAGGACGCGCGTGGCGAAGGCGTGGCAGTGATCGTGAGGGACACGCTGGTTGCCCGGGCGGGGGTTCATGTTCATGCGGATCTCGAACCCGCGCTCGGGTGCCTGGTAGAGGGCTAGCCGGTGCAGGAGCAGTGTGACGCGGCTGTTCGCCATCAGGTCGGCGTCGTCGGGGATCTCATCCACCAGCCGCGTCAGCAGCTTGCGGTCGCCTGCCAGGTGGTCCAGGAGTTCGTGACTGATCCGCTGCACGTCGCGCAGATCCAGGGTGTCCAGGGAGGGGACCTCGGCGAGCCAGCTCATCGTCCACCGCCACAGCCGGCGCCAACGGCCCGTTGGAGAACCCAGCGAGCACGGTGGGCCAGCACCGCGGCCCCGTCGAACGGGACCGGTCCGATCGGCCCGGCCTCGGGCTGTGCGGCGGCCAGAACGTGCATGGCTCCGGGGCTGCTGCGCAGCGCGCACAGGGTGCCAGGGTGCGCTGCAAAGACCTGCTCGGGGCCGAAGGTGCGCGCGTACTGAGGGCGGCACGCCTGGACGTCGTCGGGACGCTGGTACACCTCCAGGCCGAGGGAGCCTGTGACCGTCAGGACGACGGCGCTGGAAGTGATCGGCCACGGCGTCCACGCAGGTTCGTAGGCAAGGCGCAGAGAGAGGCTGCCGCCGTCGTGGCTGGTCAGTGGCAGGCAGGCGAAGCCGTGTGCGAGGAAGGCGTTGGGGGCTTTGGGTGTGCGTTGTTCCAACAGGCCAAGGAGCCGGGTGGCCAACGGGACGAGCCAGCCGGTGACGTCGTCCGCGGGGACCTCCGGGATCTCGCCGGGGTCTGGGCCATGGCCGAGCAGCCGGTCGACGAGGGCGGGCAGGAGAACGTCCACGAGGTGTCCTTCATCAGCGGGATGGGGAGCGGCCCGGCGCCGGGCCGATGGGGGGCGCGAAACCGGGCGCCGAGGGTCGTGCGCCGCTCGATGAGCAGTCAGGAGCCATCCGGCTCACCGAGCAGCTGTCTGGGGGCTAGGCGGCAGGCGCGAGGTCGTTCAGGTCCACGATGGTGAAGCTGCGCAGGGTGCGGACCATCTGGGAGGCCAGGACCCACCGCAGGGCCGGGTCTCCGTAGGGGATGGGGACGTCGTCGGCTGCCAGGGCGTGGATGCCCTTGCTGGTGTACGCATAGGGCGTTCCGATCACGCCGTACATCCGTGCACTCTGCGCCAGCAGCGCGACGTGCCCGTGCTCTGCGAGGTAGGGGCACCGTTTCGCGGCCGTCCGCGCGTGCCGTTGGCAGAGTGGTGGCTGGGCGGTTCGGATCGTGGTGCTCGGCGTGGGGATGCCCTGTTTCTTGCTTTCCAGGAACAGGATGCCCTCTGGGGTCCGGGCGGGGGCGACGCATACCTGGCACTTGAGCTTGAGCATGCACTCGCGCTGCCGGGAGGGGTGGATCAGGCGCCACTTGGGTTCGCCGGTCGGCAGCCGGTCGGCTCCGATCGACTGCGATACACGGGCCCATAGGACGCCGCGCACATCACGGTCCTCCGGCGTCTCGTCCCAGTAGCCCAGACGCGTGTTGCCCCGAAGGTCGAAGGCGGCGCGTAGGGAGAGGAAGGAATCGGCCTCTTCTCCCTCGCGCCCGGTGATATAGGGGATGACGCCGTGCTGCGTCGTGTTCACTCGGCTGCTCCCGTCAGCCCGACGGGGCGGTGCGAGGCGATGACCGAGCCGTTGGGCAGTATCCCGCCTCGGTCGTCGAAATCGATCGTGCCGTTGCAAAGCAGCGTCCAGCCCATGACGTCGCCACGCGCCTGGGGCTGGACGGCCTCGCGATCCGGCTGGTCAGCCGTGGGGCATGGGGGCTTGTGCTGGCACATGTGCGTCGCGCTTCCTCTCGGTCGTGCGGTGGGAAGGGAGCCCTCTTCGGCGGCCCTACGGGGCCGCGGGGGAGCGGTGGTTGGGCGCCGAAGAGGGCGTCTGGAGGACGTGACGTGCAGGGCGCTGGCGCGGGGGTTTATGAACGCGGTGATCGCGCGTTTGCTGTAGCCGTAGAAGCGGCCGAGGGTGACGTCACCGCAGTCGCGCCCGTGCGCAGGCGATGGCTCTCCCCACTCCACGACGTCGGCGGTGTCTGGGTAGGGAGATGGCCGTAGGTGCAGGTTTGGGAAGCCGGGACGATCGCTCAGGGCGTCGCAGATCTTCAGCCCGACGCATGGGCACGCCACTGAGAGATACCCACCTCGCCGTGTCCCCTCGACGGGCACAGCGAGGAAGGGCATGCGCAAGCTCCCTACGGCCGCGCTCGCTTCCAGGAGCCGCAGGTCCGCGAGGCGATCCGCGTAGAGGTCGTAGTCGTACGCCTTTTGCGGGGGCACGAGGGTGACGGTCACCGGAGGGCGCGAGAGAGTGTGCATCACTCGGCTCCTTTGATGGAGCGGGTCTCGAGCAGTGCTTCGACTAGGTCGGAGACCACGAAGGCCAGTCGCCGGGCAAGGCCGACGGCCTCTTGGTGGTTGGCCGGTAGAGGCTCGTCATGCAGGGGGCGCCCGAGGTTGATGAGGCGGCCCATCTCTTCGGTGGGCGGATACGACGGGTCGGCGACAGCGATGTCACTGAGCCGCTTCAGGTGTCTACGAAGCCGCTCAATCAATACCCCGGCGGTAGCCGCTGTTGGCGCCTGGCTACCGATCGACGCGTCGAGGTCGTCAAAGATCGCATCGACGAGGAAGGGCTCCTGAGCGGTGATCCGTTCCAGGACACGCCGCAGCTCGTTCTGGCTGAGGGGGGATTGCCACGCGGGGGCTGGCGAGGCGGCCCTCCTGGCGGGCGCGGCCGCGCTCATTGTTCGCTCCCCGTGGCAACGGGAATCGTGCACCAGGTCCTCTCGCCGTCCGGGCTGGAGCCCCATCTGCCGCTGCGAGCCTCGGTCACTGCCTGAACGATGAGGAGCCCGCGGCCGGTTTCGGCGTCCTCGCTGGGCCGTTGCACTTTGGGAGGCTGGCTGGTCCCGTCCTGCACTTCCAGATGCAGGCGTCCGTCGACGAGCGTGAGCGACAGCGCAATGTCGGTTCGGCCGTGGTTGTGCTCGATAGCGTTCGTGACCAACTCGGAGACGAGTAGCGTGACGTCATCGGCCAATGCGGAAAGACAGCAGTACTCCAGGCGCGCTCTGACCAGTCGGCGCATCTCCGACACGCGCATGGCGTCCTGCACGGGGACCGGCCCGTCCTCGTTGCGGGGGCTGATGGAGAAGCACACGGCCCACACGTCGCGAGCGGGCATGTTGCGCAGCGGGGTCGCCTCGCCGGCCGCCCGGGTCGCCGTCATGACGCTGCTGCGCAGTGATCCCCGCACAGCGGCTGCCGGAACAGGCCGTGGTGCGCTGGAGGGCGGGCGAGGGGCGAAATGCCCGGTACCCGAGGTCTGACTGGCATCTGTTCTTTCGGCATGCCCGGAGTGTCGCGAGTTCGCCGACCGTGCTGAAAGGCCCAGCTGATTACCCAACTTGGGTACCATCACCAGTGGTGACAGGAAGCAACGTTATGTAGTCCGTGGGAGCGTCGCGATGACCAAGCCGGCCCGTGCGCAGGAGCTTCCTGCCGGGCTGCTCACTGACCCGGAGATGCTCGACGCGTGCCGGGAACGCGACTTTGCCCGCGTGTTCCGGATGGTGAAGTCCAGGGCGGGCATCTACCCCTCCATGATCGCTAGGAGATGCGAGCTGACGCCGAGCCGGGTCGGCGAAGTCATCGCCGGTCGCCGTCAGTTGCTTCACATGGACGTTGTCGAGCGCATCGCGGACGGTCTGCGCATCCCAGGCCATATGCTCGGGCTGGCGCGACGGCCCTGGGAAACACCGCCGACCCTGGCCATCACCGAACATGCGGAGCCGCAGGAGCTGCAAGCGGAGACGAGAACGTCCACATCACTGCCTGGTCCGGACGTTGACAGCATCTTGGCGTTGACCACTCGGGCGGCCCTCAGCACGGCCACGCTTGAGGCGTTTCAGTCGTCCATCGAGGACTATTGGCGCCGGGACGACCAGCACGGGGGAGAGGCGCTGCGGCCGGCCATTGTCGGGCAATTGCGTTACGTGGTCGGTGTCTTAAAGGACAACCGTTCTCCCTCGATCCAGAGCGGCCTTCACGGAGTCGCGGCTGAGTTGGCACGCCTCGCCGGATGGACCTACTTCGACGCGCGCCAGTACAACCAGGCCCGCGCGTATTTCACCCAGGCGCTGCAACTGGCCAGAGAGGTTGATGATCGACAGACCATGGCCAACGTTCTGGCCTGCATGAGCCTTCAGGCGACCTACCAGGACAAGCCCGCAGATTCACTGGCGTTTGTTACTGCTGCCCAGGACCAGGTTCGGTCGGTCGCCGGCAGCACCCCACGTGTGCTTTCGATGCTGTCCATGCGTGAGGCCTACGCGCACGCCACTCTCGGAAATGGGGGCTCCACCCGCCGGGCGATCGGGGAGGCGCACCGTTACTTCGAGGAGATCCAGGCAGGTGACCTCGATCCTGCGTGGGTGAGCTACTTCGACGAGCCGAAGCTCATAGTGGATACCGGCATCGCCCACGCGCGGCTCGGCGAGGCGTCGACCGCCGAGCCCCTGATCGCGGATGCGCTACGGCGGGAAGACCACGCCAATCAGCGCGGCCGAGCATTCCACACGTTCTGGCTGGCACGTACACAGCTGGACCAAGGCAAGCTCGACCAGGCATGCCACACGGCGACGCAAGCCCTGGGCCCGGCGTCCGCGGTGGCATCAGAGCGGGTGACGGGCCATCTCAGGGAATTCTACGACCAGTTGGCGCCGCACCGGCAGGAGCCAGTGGCCCTGGCCTTCGAGGCGCGGCTACGGGTCCTCCTGCCGCTCAGCGGAACGATTCATCCATGAGCAGGTACAGCAGGCCGACGAGCGACCCGCTGCTCACGATCTCCTTACGGTCGATCATTCCCCGGATCTGCGAGAGGGGAATCCACTCGATGCGGTCCGACTCGTTCTTCTCGGTCGGCGGCCCCGAATAGGTGGCGCCGTCGATGCGGAAGACATGGTGCTGTGAGTCAGTGATCCCGTTGGCTGGCTCGGCGTAGACGAGCGCCTTGATGGGACCGGCCCGGTAACCCGTCTCCTCCAGTACCTCGCGACCCACCGCCTCCTCGGGAGTCTCCCCCTCCTCCACCAGGCCCATGGGCAACTCCCAGGCCCAGGAGCTTGTAATGAAGCGATGCCGCCACATCATCAGGACCTCTTGGCGATCGTTCACGACGGCGGCCACAGCCAGATGGCGAAGGCGCACAACGTGGTACTCCCACCTGCGCCCGTCAGGCTGCTGGACGTCCACCAAACACAGGTTCACCCACTTGTTGGCGTAGACCTGTCGTTCACCGTGGGTCTTCCACTCCATACCTGCGGCCCCTCTCGATCGGTCTACAGGATCGCAGACCGGTGGACGGCCTGAGCAGGAAAGACCCGTTTCGCGTCAGCCTGACGAAAGTTCCCCACCCGCAAGGCATTCCCTTGGGGGGCAGATCTCTCCTGCCTTGCCGTGGTCGAGCCGGGCAGCATCCGTTGCCATCTCTGCGGTGAGTCCCACTTCGATGCTCACCTGATGGCGCGCGGCGGCGCCCCATGGCAAGCGTCACCCGACCCGCTGACCTGCGGTGAATGCCAGGAACCCACAGTCGGCACAGGGGTATGGGTCTTGGACTACCCCGGCACTCCCTATCTGTTCTGCTACTCCTGCGCTGCCCGCACGCCACACCCCACGCCGTAGGGCCAACCGGCACAAGACACCACGCATCGTCGCCTGCGCTTTCGCCCAGCCTGGCGCCGCAGGGTGGCCAAGTCCCGAACAACGGCCGCCAGGCAACAACGGTCATGACAATGGCGCCATGTTGCTCTGATTCCGCTCCGCGTCGTTAGCGTCCGCCGCAGTGGCGCGGCATCGCGACCCACTGCGACGAAACCGCCGACTTTTACCAGGCAGTTGTCGCCCTCGCATGTCCCAGGGGGTTGCCCGTCTGGCCTACCTACCCCTTACCGACGGTCTTCTCCTTCTTCTCCGAGATCTCCTTGCAGTCGAAACAGAGATCAGCGGTGGGGCGCTGCTCCAGGCGACGGAGGCCGATCTCGATCCCGCAGGAGTCACACCAGCCGTACTCCTGGTCTTGGACCTTCTGCAAGGTCTTGTCGATCTTCTTGAAGAGCTTCCGCTCCCGGTCGCGGTTGCGGAGCTCCAGGGCGAACTCCTCCTCTTGGCTGGCTCGGTCAGCCGGGTCGGCGAAATTCGCGGCCTTGTCCTTCGTGTGATCGGCGGTCCGATCCACGCTGACCGTCAGTTCCTGCTTCCAGGCCGTGAGGAGGTTCGTGAAGTGCTTGCGCATGGGCTCGCCCATGTACTCCTCGCCCCGGGTCTCCTGGTACGGCTCGACCCCGTACAGCGTCTGCCCGATCTTGGTCTTCTCGGTGGTCAAAATTCCTCCTGTGCTGGGCCCGGTCGGCCGTTCGGCGCGACTGGCCGATCGATTGACACTCCCAGCGCTAACGGAGTCACCCGTCAAGTAGACACGTCCAGAGCGGGTCTGCCGCCAACAGGCCCCACCCGTGCCTCTGCCAGCAGACCCTCAACTCCTCGCGCGCCACGGCTACATCTGGGTGGGGCCCTGGTGGGATGCAACAGATGTGGTGTCGCCCAACGGCTCCGGCGGCCTCAAGCGGGACCAGGGCGCCGTCCTCGGCCCGCTCTCCGCCCAGCACTCCAACGCCGGCGCCCGCCCCTTCTTCAGCCAGCTCGACATCCCCTGCCGCATTGCCCACCTCGACCTGTCCCTCGCCCTTGTCACGGAGATGTCCGGCAAGCTGGAGATCGCCGCCCACCACTACGGAACCCACGCCGTCGACGAGCGGCTCTCGCGCCGCGACCGCGCAAGAGCCCGGCTGTGGGTGGGGACCGCGCTGAGCAAGAACGGCCACCACGACTATGCGACCCGCGTCATGCAGACCGCGACCCGCGACTTCGAAGACCTCCAGAAAGCCGACGACTGGTCGGTGGCCCACCAGAAACTCGCCCTCGCCCGCCGCGGCTCCGGCGACCTTGCCGGAGCCCTGCACCTCATCGTCATCGCCCGCAACAGCGGGATCACCGACTCCCCGATGCAACGCGTGCGACTGGATACCGCTCATGGCCACATCCTGCTCTCCGGCGCAGCGACCCGGGATGATGGGCACCTCGTCCTCGATCTGGCCACCAGGACAGCCGCGCAGTACGGACTTGTGCAGGTGCGGCGACCGGTGTTGGCGATGCATGAACGTGGACGAACTGCCTTGCGTGGCCGCGCTCCGGAAGATCCGCTGGATGTTGAGCTGTGGCACCTGCTGGCTCGGGGCGAAGGCGATCGCCGACGAGACCGCCCCCAGCTCGTCCACGCTCAAGATGCTGCGAATCCTGGCGCTCGGGAACGGACTGGAGCACGAGCAGGCTCTGGCGCTGTCCGGGCGGATTGACCGCCGTCTGCCCGACGCGGGGTAATACGCGCGCCAGAGTGTCCCAGGCCGTGCGCTGCGGCCCGGGAGCGTGTTCAGGTTTCGGTGTCTGGCCCGATGACGGCGACGAGGTTGATGCGCCCGGCTTCGTCGCTGATGAGCAGGACGGTGATGGCGCCGGGGAGGGTGGTTTGCCGCATCCGCACGGGTCCTTCGACGTCGAG
>NZ_JBFAJT010000009.1:293473-483268 GCF_040655335.1 Streptomyces sp. NPDC050439 | reverse complement strand
GCCCCTTCCCGAAAACCGTGCCTGCGCCCCGGGCCTACCTGGGGCTCCGCCCCAGACCCCGCTCCTCAAACGCCGGAGGGGCTGAATCTTTCAGCCCCTCCGGCGTTTGAGGAGGGCCCTCGCGCCGAGCGAGTTTTCGGGAAGGGGCGGGGTTGGGGACTAAGTCAGGCCCTCAGCGCCCGCAGCTGGTCCAGGAACCACTGGGCCGGGGGGAGTGCCGTCGCCGCCGAGGCGAGACGCTTCGTGCGTTCCGCTCGCTCACCCTCCGGCATCGTCAGCGCCGCGTGCAGTGCCACAGCCGTCCCCGTGACGTCGTACGGGTTCACGACGACCGCGTCCTCGCCCAACTCCTCGTACGCCCCCGCCTCTCGGGAGAGGACAAGCACGCAGCCCTCGTCGGAGACGACCGGAACCTCCTTGGCCACCAGGTTCATCCCGTCCCGGATGGGATTCACCAGAGCCACGTCCGCCAGCCGGTACGCCGCGAGCGACCGCGCGAAGTCGTCCTTCACGTGCAGGACGACCGGGGTCCAGCCCTCCACGCCGAAGCGGGAGTTGATCTCGTCGGCGACCCGCTGGACCTCCGCCGTGTAGTCGCGGTACACCGCGAGATCCTGCCGCGAGGGGTACGCGAAGGCGACGTGCACCACCCGCTCCCGCCACTCGGGGCGGGACTCGAGGAGCTCCCGGTAGGCGAGCAGACCCCGCACGATGTTCTTCGACAGCTCCGTACGGTCCACCCGGACGATCACCTTGCGGTCGCCGGAGCCCCCGATCTGCTCCCGCAGCGCGACAAGGCGCTCCTCCACGTCCGCCCGCCGCGACCGCTCCCGCAGGAAGTCCGCGTCCGCCCCGAGCCCGTGCACGCCGATTCGCGTGCCGGACGTACCGCCGAGGACGGCGACGCAGCACTCCGTGAACGCGTCCGCCCACCGGCCCGTCAGGAACGCCGCGCGGTCGGCGCCCAGGATGCCGCGAAGGAGCTGCTCCGCGATGTCGTCCGGCAGCATCCGGAAGTAGTCCACCGGCGCCCACGGCGTGTGCGAGAAGTGGCCGATGCGCAGGTCGGGGCGCAGCTCGCGCAGCATCCCCGGCACCAGCGCCAGGTGGTAGTCCTGGACGAGGACCGCCGCGTCCGCTCCGGCGCTCTCCGCGAGCGCCTCGGCGAAGGCCCGGTTGTAGGTCTCGTACGACGCCCACTGGGCCCGGAACTCCGGGCCGAAGGCCGGTTCGAGCGGCGTCTGGTAGAGCATGTGGTGGACGAACCACAGCACCGAGTTCGCGATGCCGTTGTACGCGTCGGCGTGCACCTGGGGGTCGATGTCGAGCATCCGGACCCCGGGCTCGCCCACCCCGCGCCGCACGGCCTCCCGGTCGCCGTCGCCCAGCGCCGCGCAGACCCACAGGGCCGCGTCGTCGCCGTCCGAGCCGCCGATCGCGCTGAGCCCGGAGACGAGCCCGCCGCCGCCCCGCTTGGCCGTCAGGTCCCCGTTCTCCTCCAGGGCGTACGTGACGGGGCCGCGGTTGGACGCGACGAGGACCTGGGCGGAGGCGTGCTCGGAGACCATGAGGCGAACCTAGCCCCTGGGGCGGGGCCTCAAACACGTCCGAAGGGCCCTTGTCGAACCTAGTCGCGCCTGCTCCTCGCGGCCGCCACCGCCAGCGCTCCCAGCGCGCACAGGGAGATCGCAAGACCCGCGTACAGCATCGTGTCCGAGTCGCTGCCCGCCTTGGCCAGCTCCCCCCGGGGGCCCTCCCGGCGCACGGGCGCGCCCTGTCGCTCCGGCGGCGCGGGCCGCGCCTGCGCCCATCGGGCGATGTCGTCGGTGTGGTGGCTGATCCTCGGCCCGGTGTCGAGATCCGCCACGGCGCCGGACGCGCCGGCCGCGCCGACTGCTCCTGCCGAGAGGGTGGCCGTCGCCAAGGCCACGGCACCGACGCGTAGCGCGCTTCCCATTACTTGTCTGACCCACATAAGTGGGGAATGTAGACAAAATGCCCGGCTTGGAGTGGTTACGCCACGCGGCGAGCCGTGTACTCCGCGATGCCGCACATCGGCGGGCGCTCCTCGGTGTCCACCGAATGGGTCCGCGGCTCGAACCCCTGCGCGCCCCGTTCGAACTGGGTGAGCTCGGGCCGTACGAGATGGCCGCGCGCGAGCCGCAGCTGCGCCGTCCGGTAGATCGCCGCCGCCATCCGGCCGAGCGCCTGCCCGTCCTGGTGCCGGTGCTTGCGCACCCCGACGTCGACCTGCGCGAGCGCGTCGAGTCCCACGGTGTGCAGCGCGTCCACGAGCAGGCCCAGCTCCACCCCGTAACCGACCGGGAACGGCAGTCGCTCAAGGAGGGACCTGCGCGCCGCGTACTCGCCGCCCAACGGCTGTACGAAGCCCGCCAGTTGGGGCCAGTGCATGTTGAGCAGCGGGCGCGCCATCAGCTCGGTCACCCGGCCGCCCTGGCCCGCGGTCTCACCCAGCGGGCGGTCGTACATCGCCTTCACGAAGTGCACGTCGGGGTCGGTCAGGAGCGGGCCCACCGTGCCGGTGACGAAGTCCGCCGAGAACTCCCTCAGGTCCGCGTCGACGAACGCGACGATGTCACCGCCGGTCACCAGGAGCGAGCGCCACATGACCTCGCCCTTGCCGGGCACGGCCGGGATACGCGGCAGGATCACGTCCCGGTGCACGACCCGCGCGCCCGCCCTCCGCGCGACCTCCGCCGTACGGTCCTTCGAGCCGGAGTCGATCACCACGAGCTCGTCGACGAGAGCGGCCTTCTCGACCAGCTCACGGCGGATCTCGGCGACGATCCCGCCGACCGTCCCCTCCTCGTCGAGCGCGGGCAGGACGACACTCACCGAGGCCCCCGACGCCCGCTTGGCGGCGACGAGTGCGCTGAGCGGACGGTCGGCAACGGACCAGGAACGCCTGGTCAGCCAGCGCTCGGCCTCTTCCAGCACGGGTGGCTCCTCCTGTGTGTGGCCTACGTGTGATCCATCTCGCGGTTCGGACGACTATCTCAAGGGTCCAGGCCGTCGGTTACAGTCTTGAACAACGCCGATGACCATCGCATGCCGGGGTCATCGCGCGACAAATGCCCTGGGGCCCCTGAAGCCCCCGGCGCCATACCGCTCATCCAGAGGGGCAGAGGGATACGGCCCGTTGAAGCCCCGGCAACCATCCCGCCGACCGCGCACGCGAGGTCTCGGTGGGGAAGGTGCCAATTCCGTCTCGCGGCGAAATTCGTCGCGGGGAAGATGAGGAGAAAGGGCCTCGCCTCCATGGCTGCGCAGACTGTCGCAACGAACGACACCACCCCTTCCACCACGGGTTCCGTGGACCTCGGCCCCGCATCGGGCCTCTCTTGCCGCGAGTGCGGCGAGCTCTACGCCCTCGGCCCGATCTTCGCCTGTCAGGCCTGTTTCGGCCCGCTCGAAGTGGCGTACGACCTGCCGACCGGTGACCCCGAGGCACTCCGCAAGCAGATCGAGTCCGGCCCGGACAACATCTGGCGCTACGCCCCGCTGCTGCCCGTCCCGGCGGACGTCGCCGAGAAGCCGAACATCAACCCCGGCTGGACCAAGCTCGTCAAGGCGGACAACCTCGCCCGTGAGCTCGGCGTCGAGCAGGGCAAGCTGTTCGTCAAGGACGACTCCGGCAACCCGACGCACTCCTTCAAGGACCGCGTCGTCGCCCAGGCCATCGAGGCCGCGCGCGCCTTCGGCTTCACCACGCTCTCCTGCTCCTCCACCGGCAACCTCGCGGGTGCCGTCGGCGCCGCCGCGGCCCGCGCCGGCTTCCGCTCCTGCGTGTTCATCCCGCACGACCTGGAGCAGGGCAAGGTCGTCATGGCCGCGGTCTACGGCGGCGAGCTCGTCGGCATCGAGGGCAACTACGACGACGTGAACCGCTTCTGCTCCGAGCTCATCGGCGACCCGCTGGGCGAGGGCTGGGGCTTCGTGAACGTGAACCTGCGGCCGTACTACGGCGAGGGCTCCAAGACCCTCGCGTACGAGATCTGCGAGCAGCTGGGATGGGTCCTGCCCGACCAGCTGGTCATCCCGATCGCGTCCGGCTCGCAGCTCACGAAGATCGACAAGGGTCTGAAGGAGCTCATCAAGCTGGGGCTGGTCGAGGACAAGCCCTACAAGATCTTCGGTGCGCAGGCCGAGGGCTGTTCGCCGGTGTCCACCGCCTTCAAGGCCGGTCACGACGTCGTGCGTCCGCAGAAGCCGAACACCATCGCCAAGTCGCTCGCCATCGGCAACCCCGCGGACGGGCCGTACGTCCTGGACATCGCGCGTCGCACGGGCGGTGCGGTGGAGGACGTGAACGACGAGCAGGTCGTCGATGCGATCAAGCTGCTCGCCCGGACCGAGGGGATCTTCGCGGAGACCGCCGGTGGTGTGACGGTGGGCGTCACGAAGAAGCTTCTTGAGGCGGGGCTCATTGACCCGGCGTTGACCACGGTGGTGTTGAACACGGGTGACGGGCTCAAGACTCTTGATGCCGTTGCGGAGACGTCTCAGGCGACCGCGACGATCAAGCCCAGCCTTGAGGCGTTTCGCTCCGCTGGTCTTGCCGGTTAGCCGCCGTAGGGCCTGATCGCCGTCCCCGGCCGGCGGTCGTGGTCCGTCCTCGCGCAGTTCCCCGCGCCCCTTGCAGGGGCGCTTCCTCCCCGTATCAAGAGGTGAATCCCATGAGCGTCAACGTCCGCATCCCCACCATTCTTCGCACCTACACCGGCGGTCAGTCCGAGGTCGCCGCCGAGGGGGCGAACCTCTCCGAGGTCATCGCCGACCTGGAGAAGAACCACGCCGGTATCGCCGCCCGTGTCCTGGACGACCAGGGCAAGCTGCGGCGCTTCGTGAACGTCTACGTGAACGACGACGACGTCCGCTTCGAGCAGGGGCTGGAGACCGCGACGCCGGACGGCGCCGGCGTCTCGATCATCCCCGCCGTCGCCGGTGGTTGATTCTTAATTGAAATACCCTGCGTAATCGGGTTTGCCCCCTCCGCGAGAGAAACGGAGGGGGCAATTCCATGTGGTTGAGCGCGGTACAGTTGGGAAGCGAGCTTCCCCGTTTGTGCCGAGCGCATATACGAAGTCGCCCCGAGGGCGACAAGAAGTAGCCAAAGTGCACTGCCCATTTGCCCTTCTCGTGGCATTTGCCTGGCCCGACTTGCCCTGAACTCCGGTGAATTCTCCGCATATTACCGATCAGGCGTGCCCAGAATTCTCGTCCGATTGACCTGTTGCAGAGGGCAGTTGGACAGATACATTCAGCCGCGGTCGACGCGTTCCGGCGCACGCCTCCACAACCCATTGGGGGGGTGAGGTCTGACCCGGGTCCGCGAAGTGCGGGTCCGTGCAAGGGCCAGTAATAGGGGAGTTAGGCATGGCTCAGGGCACCGTCAAGTGGTTCAACGCGGAGAAGGGGTACGGCTTCATCGCGGTCGACGGTGGTGCGGATGTTTTCGTCCACTACAGCGCGATTCAGATGGACGGCTACCGCACCCTTGAAGAAGGTCAGCGAGTGGAGTTCGAGATCTCGCAGGGCCAGAAGGGTCCGCAGGCGGACATGGTCAAGCTCGCCGTCTGATCTCGGCGCGATCGGCCAGCGAACTTAGCGAGTGACGAGGGGCCCGCATCCCGACAGGGGTGCGGGCCCCTCGTGCGTCCGCCGCGCGCTCCTGGCCGCGCGCCCCCTCGTACGTCGGGGATCCGTAAGAGGCGCTTGCACTCGTAGGGGTCGAGTGCTAATCATTGGGCTTAGCACTCTCCGAGTGAGAGTGACAGAACTTGGATCGGGTCGGTGAGGCCCGCAGGCCGGGTGGGGCAAGGAACCACAAGGCTTGCAGGCCGTCCGTCGCGGGCGCTGGCGCGATCCGGAAGCATGCCACCCCTGTCCGGGAGGACCACTTCACATGGCCAAGATCATCGCGTTCGACGAGGAGGCACGGCGCGGCCTCGAGCGCGGCATGAACCAGCTCGCCGACGCCGTCAAGGTGACCCTGGGCCCCAAGGGTCGCAACGTCGTCCTCGAGAAGAAGTGGGGTGCCCCCACGATCACCAACGATGGTGTTTCCATCGCCAAGGAGATCGAGCTCGAGGACCCGTACGAGAAGATCGGCGCCGAGCTGGTCAAGGAGGTCGCGAAGAAGACGGACGACGTCGCCGGTGACGGCACGACGACCGCGACCGTCCTGGCCCAGGCGCTGGTCCGCGAGGGCCTTCGCAACGTGGCCGCCGGTGCCAACCCGATGGCCCTCAAGCGCGGCATCGAGAAGGCCGTCGAGGCCGTCTCCGGCGCCCTGCTCGAGCAGGCCAAGGACGTGGAGACCAAGGAGCAGATCGCTTCGACCGCCTCCATCTCCGCCGCCGACACGCAGATCGGCGAGCTCATCGCCGAGGCGATGGACAAGGTCGGCAAGGAAGGCGTCATCACCGTCGAGGAGTCGCAGACCTTCGGGCTCGAGCTTGAGCTCACCGAGGGCATGCGCTTCGACAAGGGCTACATCTCGGCGTACTTCGCCACGGACATGGAGCGTATGGAGGCGTCGCTCGACGACCCGTACATCCTGATCGTGAACTCGAAGATCTCGAACGTGAAGGACCTCCTTCCGCTCCTTGAGAAGGTCATGCAGTCCGGCAAGCCGCTGCTGATCATCGCCGAGGACGTCGAGGGCGAGGCCCTGTCGACCCTGGTCGTCAACAAGATCCGTGGCACCTTCAAGTCCGTCGCCGTCAAGGCCCCGGGCTTCGGTGACCGCCGCAAGGCCATGCTCGGCGACATCGCCATCCTCACCGGTGGCACCGTCATCTCCGAGGAGGTCGGCCTCAAGCTGGAGAACGCCGGTCTCGACCTGCTCGGCCGCGCCCGCAAGGTCGTCATCACCAAGGACGAGACCACGATCGTCGACGGTTCGGGCGACAGCGACCAGGTCCAGGGTCGCGTCAACCAGATCCGCGCCGAGATCGAGAACTCGGACAGCGACTACGACCGCGAGAAGCTGCAGGAGCGCCTGGCGAAGCTCGCCGGCGGTGTTGCGGTCATCAAGGCCGGTGCCGCGACCGAGGTCGAGCTCAAGGAGCGCAAGCACCGCATCGAGGACGCCGTTCGCAACGCGAAGGCCGCCGTCGAAGAGGGCATCGTCGCCGGTGGTGGCGTGGCGCTCATCCAGGCCGCCGCTGTCTTCGAGAAGCTTGAGCTCGAGGGTGACGAGGCCACCGGTGCCGCCGCTGTGAAGCTGGCCCTGGAGGCCCCGCTGAAGCAGATCGCGGTCAACGCCGGCCTTGAGGGTGGCGTCGTCGTCGAGAAGGTCCGCAACCTCACCGTCGGTCACGGCCTCAACGCCGCGACCGGTGAGTACGTGGACATGATCGCCGAGGGCATCCTCGACCCGGCGAAGGTCACGCGCTCTGCCCTGCAGAACGCCGCGTCGATCGCCGCGCTGTTCCTCACCACCGAGGCCGTCATCGCCGACAAGCCGGAGAAGGCGGGCGCTGCCCCGGCCGGCGGCGGCATGCCGGGCGGTGACATGGACTTCTGATCGACCTCTGGTTGATCTGCGGTTCATCGCTTCACGCGAACCGAGGGCGGCACTCCTTCTCACGAAGGGGTGCCGCCCTCGGGCGTTCTCGCGTTCATCGAGCGGGAGTTACGGCAGGCGGTCCAGGAGCCAGGTGCACAGTTCCTGGGTGATCAGGGTGTGGCCCTCGTTGTGGGTGGCGCAGAGGTACTCGTCCAGTTCGCTGTCCTCGGACTGCTCCGGGAACGGGTCGTGCAGTTTCTCCTGGGTGTCGATGTCCCGCAGGGCGACCGCGCTCACGGAGGGGACGAAGCAGTGCTCGCGGATCGTGGCCTCGGAGCCGAGGCCGATGATCGCGGGGATCTTGTTCAGCTCGTCGGCCAGGATGCCGAAGCCCTCCAGGGTGCCGCCGGGGGCGCCGTCGATCTCGGGCAGGCCCGAGGTGTGGATCTGCGGCTTGCGCAGGGTCACCACCCGGAGCTGCGCGACGAGCTTCTCCTCGCCCGCGGGCTGCGTGTAGAGGTGGGTGCCGGTGATGGCCAGGCCCCTGCCGTGGAAGGCCCGTTCGCCGGGGCCGATGCCGTTGGCCACGCCGGTGCGCACGCCGTTGGCGACGCCGATCTTCCGCGGGCGACTGGGCCAGCCGCCGACCCGCGCCAGCTCGGCGAGGAACTCGACGCGCTCCTTGTCGGTCGCCGGGGTGTCGTTCCACTCCGCGATGTGCTGCCACAGGAGCTGACGCGCGGCCGGGCTGTTCATCTGGTTCGAGAACGCCGCGTTGAGCCGCCGGATGTAGTGCGCGAACGATTGCAGGGCGATCGGAATCCAGGCACCGCGGTGCGGACTGTCGTACGAGAAATACAGCTCGGTCTCGTGGTCGACGCTCTCGTGCTCCATCTTGGCGAGCGCGTACCGCGTGACGAGGCCGCCCATGCTGAAGCCGCCGACGGTCAGAGGGTGGTCGCCCGCGCGCCGCGCGATGGCCTCCTGGATCGCCGACCGTGCGGCCCTGGCGTTGTCCAGGATCGAGGCGCTGCGCTCGTCGAAGCCGAGCAGGATGACGTCCCTGCCGCGCGCCCGCAGCTCGCTGATGAGCGCGTACTGGCCCCGCTCCAGGCCCACCCAGAGGAAGTCGAGGTCACTCGGCCCGGTGTTGAAGCCGTCGGCGAGGATCACCGGCTTGGTGAGCCCCCGCCCCGGGTCGGCGAGATACACCCAGGCCCTGCCCTCCGGCAGCGTCCACTCCTGGTCGGGGGCGGGAGCGGCCTCGGAGACCTCCCGGGGGCCGGGGGCCAGGGTGATGTTCGCGGCGGCGCCCAGGGCCTCGGCGATCTGCAGCTCTTCGGTCGCGTGCGCCTCGTTGGGCTGGTTGCGCTCGTTGGACTCGGTCATGAACGGTCCCCTCCGGTCGTGCCGCTTCAATGACGGTCGGTGTCATCTTGGGCACCAGGGGTAGCCGCGGGAAGCCGGTCCCGGTCTTCCGCACGGGGGGCACGGCCCTTTCGGACAGCCCGGAGTTGTCCGCTTTTGCGTGCGCCGCGCCGGCGGAGTGCAGGCCCTGCGGGTGGCCTCGACGGGGATCCCCGGCTGCCGGCGGAACAGCGGGCTCACCGGCGCTCAACTCGGTCAGCTTCGGGGCGCCTCGGCGACGGAAGTATGTCGCGAAGCAGCCGGTCCGTCGGGGGACGTGCTGCGGGCGCGGGTGCGGCAGTTGAACCGGGAGGGGCAGTTGCCGTGAACGGGGGTGCTGTTGTCGGCGGCCAGTGCAGGAAAATCCCGGGGGCGTGCCGTCAGCGCGGCGTGCCCGCGGGAATTTCCTGCAATCGGCGTCACCGCACCGGGAAGCCGAACGTGTAGCCCTGCTGCTTGAGTTGGGGGAGGAGCGTGCGCAGGGACTCGACGGTCTGGGTGCGGTCGCCGCCCGCGTCGTGGAAGAGGAGGGTCGGCCCGTTGGGCAGCTCTCGCTGGACCGTGGCCACGATGGCGTCCGTGCCGGGGCGCTCGAAGTCCTTGGTGTCCACGTTCCAGCCCAGCGGGCGCATGCCCCGGTCGGCGGCGAGCTTGCGGCTGTACGGGGTGAAAGCGCCGCCGGGGGCCCGGTAGTACATCGGACGTACGCCGCCGGACGCCTTGGTGATCATGCGTTCGGCGTCGAGGATCTGCCGGGACTGGTAGGCCTTGGAGTCCTTGTCCATGCCGGTGTCGTGCGACACCGAGTGGTCGCAGAGGCGGTGCCCGGCGGCGACGACCTTCTTGACCATGTCGGGGTGGGCCTCGGCCTGCGTCCCGACCATGCAGAACGTGGCCTTCACGTCGTACTCCCGCAGCACGTCGAGTACTTGAGGGGTCCACTTGGGGTCGGGGCCGTCGTCGATGGTGAGGTTGACGCCCTGCTTCCCCTTCTCCGAGGCGTGCGCGATGGTCGCCGAGACCGGCTTCACGGCGCCGGGCTTCTTGGCCGCCGGTGCTCCCTCCGAGGTGCCGGCCTGTGCGCTCCACACCCCTGCGCCGGTGGCGAGAAGCGTCACGCCGAGCGCCGCCCCGATCAACTTGCCGTACCAGCCCCGCCCGCCGCTGTGCCGCGCCATCGTCCGCCCCTTTGCGTCCAGTCCCTCGCCGCTCCCCGGTCACGCGCGGCACCTGGCAGGACGAGGTACGGGGGCGGGAGGATGCACCGGGGCCGAGTCCGTTACGGATCACGGACAATCCCGGGGAAGTCCGCGGACAACTCGCCGCGGCGGACGCGCACGCGGGTCAGACCTTGGCCGGCTCCGCCTCCGGGGTCGTCGGCTCGGGTGCCGTGCCGGAGGAGGCCGCGACGACCTGTTCGTGGGCCGTCGTGTCGACGTTCAGCTCGACCAGCATCTGCTTGCTGAAGCCGAAGAAGTACGTCGCGAAGAAGCCCACGAGGTAGCCGACGAGGAGGCCGCCGCCGTAGATCGCGATCGTCAGGCCAAGGCCCTGGTTGCCGTCGAGGAGCGGGAAGAGGGCCCAGCCCGACGGGCCGATCGCCGTGGAGCCGACCTTGTCGCCGATCATCGAGAAGAAGCCGATGAACGCGCCGCCCGCCGCGCCGCCCACGCACGCCGTGATGAACGGGCGGCCGAGGGGGAGCGAGACACCGTAGATGAGGGGTTCGCCGACTCCCAGGAAGCCCGCGGGGAGCGCGGACTTGATCGTCGTACGGATCGAGGTGTTGTGGCGCAGGCGCTTGTAGACCGCGATCGCGCAGCCCACCTGGCCCGCGCCCGCCATCGCCAGGATGGGCAGGAGGACCGTGAAGCCCTGCTGCTCGATGAGCGTGGTGTGAATGGGGATGAGCGCCTGGTGCAGGCCGAGCATGACGAGGGGGAGGAACAGGCCGCCCAGGACCAGGCCCGCGAACGCGCCCGTGTTGTCCAGGAGCCAGTTCGCCGCCGTGCCGATGCCCGTCGAGACCTCGCCCGCCAGGAACATCAGGCCGAAGATCGTGACCAGGCCGGACAGGAGGACCGTGACGGTGGGGGTCACGAGGACGTCCAGGGCCTCCGGGACCCAGCGCCTGCACCACTTCTCGATGTACGTGGCGAGGACCGCCGCACCGAGCGCGCCGAGTACGCCGCCCTGTCCGGGCGACAGCTTCTGGCCGAACGCCTCGATGTTCGCGACACCCGCGTACACGATGATCGCCGCGACCGCGCCGCCCAGGATCGGCGTACCGCCGAACTCCTTCGCCGTGTTGAAGCCCACGAACACCGCGATCAGCGCCATGAACCCGGAGGCGATCGCCGCGAGCGCCGGGGTGATGCCCGGCAGCCACTCCAGGTTGATCAGGAGGCCGTTGATGCCCGCGATGATGCCGCAGCCGATGAGGGCCGGGATCAGCGGCACGAAGATGTTCGCGATGCGGCGCAGGAAGAGCTTGAAGGGGGTTGCGTTCTTCTCCTTGCGGGCCGCCCGCATCGCCGCACCCTGTTCCGCCAGTTCATCGGCGGTGCGGGTGGGTTCCGGGGCGGGCGCAGCCCCGGCTTCCGCCACCAAGGCCTCGAACTCCGGCGTGACGCGGGCGACCGTGCCCGGTCCGAGCACGATCTGGTACGTGTCGTCCTCGACCACGCCCATCACGGCGGGCAGCGCCTTCAGCGCCTCGTCGTCGACCAGCGAACGGTCGGCCAGGCTCAGGCGCAGGCGCGTCATGCAGTGGGCGATGGACGTGACGTTCTGGGCGCCGCCGACGAGGGGGAGGATCGCGGCGGCTGTGGCGCGGTTCTTGTCAGTTGCCATGGTGCGGGGTGCCTTGCTGTGCGTGCGGGTGGCGCTGTTCTTCCAGCGGCTGGGGGGAAGTCAGTCAGGTGGTACGGGGGGTGCGGGGCGAGCGTGAGTTGTCGAGGGCTGCCCTCAAGTGGCCGTCCGATGAGGCGAGGAGGTCGGCCGCGGTGGGGCCGTCCACCCCGCCGAGGATGGTGAGGATGGCGTTCTTCACCTCCCCGTCGGTGGCGGCGAGCGCGGCCTCGATCTCCTCGTCGGACGCGCCGGTGGCGAGGGAGACGATCCGGCGCGAGCGGGCGCGCAGCTTCTCGTTCGACGCGCGTACGTCCACCATCAGGTTTCCGTAGGTCTTGCCGAGGCGGATCATCGTGATCGTCGACAGCATGTTGAGGACGAGCTTCTGGGCCGTGCCCGCCTTCAGGCGGGTGGAGCCGGTGAGGAGCTCGGGGCCCACGACGACCTCGATGCCGTGGTCGGCCGCCGCCGCGAGCGCGCTGTCCGCGTTGCAGGAGAGGCCGATGGTGAGCGCGCCGCAGCGGGTGCGTGCGTACTCGACCGCGCCGATCGCGTACGGGGTGCGGCCGGACGCCGAGACACCGACGACCACGTCGTCCGCGGTGAGCCGAAGCCCGTCCAGGTCCTCGGCCGCGAGCTCCTTGCTGTCCTCCGCGCCCTCGACCGCCGTGACCATGGCGCTCGGGCCGCCCGCGATGAGGCCGACGACCTCGGCCGGGTCGGTGTTGAAGGTGGGCGGGCACTCGGAGGCGTCGAGCACCCCGAGCCGCCCCGCCGTTCCCGCGCCCGCGTAGATGAGCCGGCCGCCGCGGGCCATGCGCTCGGCGGTGCCGTCGATGGCGGCGGCGATGGCCGGGAGCTGCTCGGCGACGGCCGCGGGGACGGTGGCGTCCTCGCCGTTCATGATCTTCGCGATCTCCGACGTGGGCAGCCGGTCGATCTCGGAGAGCTCGGGCCGGAACGCCTCCGTGGTGAGCGTGTCCAGCTGGGCGCGGAGTTCGCCGTACGAGGCCCCGGGCCCGCTTCCGGGGGCGGGGGAGTCCGTGGCGTCGGTCGTGGAGGTCATGAGGTGCGGCTCTTTCGTGTGCGGCGAGGGGGGTGGGTACGGGTGCTGCCGGGAGTGGGGCTCAGCGGGTGCCGCCGCGCGGGCTGTGCCGGTGCGCGAGGGCTTCGTACGAGGCGGCGAGCGCGGGGGCCGCGGTCTCGTACGTGCGCTGGGCGACACCCACGAACAGGCAGTCCACGACGAGCAGCTGGCTCGTGCGGGAGGACATCGCGGCGGGCCTGAGCTCGCTCTCGCGGGCGGTGGAGGTGGTCAGTATGTGATCCGCGTACTGCGAGACGGGGCTGCCGGGGCGTCCGGTGATCGCGATGGTCGTCGCCCCGCGCTCGAAGGCGACCCGCAGCGGCTCGATGACGTCTCCGGTCGACCCGGAGTGCGTGATCGCGATGGCCACGTCCTTGGAGTGCAGGGTGACGGCGTTCGTGACGGCCAGGTGCGGGTCGGAGTGCGCGTGCGCGATGTGGCCGATGCGAAGAAGCTTCTGCGCGAGGTCCTGGGCGACGAGGCCGGATGCGGCGACGCCGTAGATCTCGGTGCGGGGCGCGACGGCGAGCGCGGCGACGGCGGCGCCGAGCTGGACGGTGTCGAGGCCGCCCGCGGTGTCGGCGAGGGTCTGCTGCTCGTCGTACGCCAGCTTCGCCACGACGTCCGCGATCGGGTCGTCCACGGCGATGTCGGCGGTGACGGCGGGCGCGCGGCCCGACTGCTGCTGGGCGGCGAGTCCGGCGAGGGCGAGCCGCAGGTCGCGGTAGCCGGGGTAGCCGAGGAGGCGGGCGGTGCGGACCACGGTGGCCTCGCTGGTCCCGGTGAGCTCGGCGAGGCCGGTGACCGTGAGGGCCGCGCAGCCCGCGGGGTCGCCGGCGACGGCTTCGGCGACCAGCTGCATGGAGCGGGTCATGGACGGGGCGAGGGTCCGCACCTTGGCCGCGAGGGCGGCCGGGGCGGGGGGCGCCGCGCCCGCGAAAATTTCCTTCACGTCATTGGTCACGCTTGAAAGATATTTTCGGACCCCGGATGGGTCAAGACCCCTTTGGTCCCGATCTCGTCTCACGGTCTCGGGTGGATCTTCGGCGGGTTGCGCGTGGGGTGGACAATGGCTGCATGGACGCGATCGACCCTCTGGAGCAGGCGCTGCACGCCGCTCGTGCACTTGTCCTCGCCGACCTCGTGACCCGCGAGGTCGCCCAGGCCGAGGTCGTCTCGCTGGTCGAGGAGTCGGTGGCGCACCGCCGCTGGTGGGTAGAGCAGTGGCCGGAGGGCGTCGACTACGTCGCGGGCCTCGTCGCCCAGGACGTCCAGGACGCGCTCCTGGAGCGCTACGGCCGCTGGCCGCTCTGCCCGGTGTGCGGCTCGGGCGACCCGCACGCGCTGGACGTGGAGCCGGAGTTGGGTCCCGATCCGCACTGGGTGTGCGGCAAGGCGGGCGTGGTGGTGGCGCCGGTGGGCGGCCTGACGGGCGATCCGGCGTGACGGTCTACATCGACCCGCCGACCTGGCCGGGGCACGGCCGCATGTGGTCGCACCTGGTCAGCGACGTCTCGTACGAGGAACTGCACGCGTTCGCGGCAGGCATCGGCGCCCCCGCGCGCGCCTTCGAGCGCGACCACTACGACCTGCCCTCGCACCGTTACGAGGAAGCGGTGCGCGCGGGCGCGGTCGAGATCGGCTCCAAGGAGCTTGTGCGCAGGCTTACGGATGCGGGGTTGCGGAGGCCCAAGGGGAGGCCCGCTTAAAGGCGGGCGGCGCGATTAAAGGCCCGCGGCGCTACGCGGGGCGAGCCTAGGGTGAGCCGCATGATCACGGTTCATCTGAAGTACGAGATCGACCCCGACCGCATCGCCGACTTCGAGGAGTACGGCCGCCGTTGGGTCGTCCTGGTCAACCGCCTCGGCGGCGACCACCACGGCTATTTCCTGCCCAGCGAGGGCGACAGCGACATCGCGTACGCCCTGTTCTCCTTCCCGGGCCTCGCCGAGTACGAGCGTTACCGCGCCGAGAGCGCGACTGACCCCGAGTGCCAGGAGGCCGTCGAGCTCGCGCGCCGGACGCAGTGCATCCGGCGCTACGAGCGACGGTTCCTACGGCCTCTGGAGTGAGGGCGCGGAGGCGGGATGGGGGACTTCGGCTTCTGCCTCGGGTTCGGCCGGGGACGTCGTGATCACGCGGCTGGGTGTCTTGCGGTGCAGTCGCAGGGACACCGTCACCGCGACGATCGCCACCGCCGTCATCGCCGCGCCCGCCCACGCCGTCGAGGCGTAACCCAGGTCCAGGTCGATGACCGTGCCGCCGAGCCAGGGGCCGCCGGTGTTGCCCAGGTTGAACGCCGCCGTCGTGGTCGCGCCCGCGAGGGTGGGGGCGGCGCCCGCGACGTTGAACATGCGGGCGTTGAGGGCGGGGGCCGTGTAGAAGGCGGAGACGCCGAGGAGGAAGGAGAGGGTCACCGCGACGGCCGTCGTGCCGGAGAAGAGGGCGAGGGCGACGAGGAAGACGGTGGAGGCCGCGGCGCCGCTCAGCATGACGCCGAAGAGGTGCGCGTCGGCGACGCGGCCGCCGATCGCCGTACCGATGAGGGCGCCGAGCCCGAAGAGGCCGAGCACGGTCGGCACCCAGCCCTCGTCGAGGCCCGCGACGTCCGTCAGGAGCGGCGAGAGGTACGAGAACGCGCAGAAGACGCCGCCCGCCGCGAGGGCGGTGATCGTGATGGAGAGCCAGACCTGCCGGTCGCGGTAGATGGCCAACTCCCGCTTCAGGCGCGGCTTCTCGGCCGGGAGCGGGATACGGGGGATGAGGGTCAGTACGCCCACGAGTGCGATCGCGGAGGCGACGCCCACCGCCCAGAAGGCCGAACGCCAGCCGAAGTTGTCGCCGAGGAACGCGCCCGCGGGGACGCCGAGGACGTTCGCGATGGAGAGGCCGCCGATCATCACGGCCATGGCGCGGGCCCGCTGGTTGACCGGCACCATCGCGATGGCGACGGCCGCGCCGACCGCCCAGAATCCGGCGCAGGCGAAGGCGCTGACGACGCGGGACGCGAAGAGGATCTCGTACGTGGGCGCGAGGGCGCCGGCGACCTGGCCGAGCCCGAAGACGGTGATGAGGGTGATCAGGGTCGTACGGCGCGGAAGGCGGAGGGGCGCCACGGCCAGCAGGGGAGCGCCGACGACCATGCCGATGGCGAAGGCGGAGATGAGGAGGCCGGCGCGGGGGATGGAGACGTCCATGTCGTCCGCGATGGGGGGCAGGAGCCCCGAGAGCATGAACTCGCTCGTGCCGAGCGCGAAGACGGCGAGGCCGAGGATGTAGACGGCCATGGGCATGCGATGACGGCTTGTCCCTGGCTCGGGGGCCTTGGGGAGAGGGGCCTTTGGGTCAGGAGTCGGCATAACAGTGGTGAACGCTGGGGTGGGTGATGACATTCCCGGGGGTGATGGGTGGGTGGGTGGGAGACATCGCCGCGAAGCGGCGGCTATTAAGGGTTCCCGTGCTGCGGGGTAGTCCGGTCTTGTGCCGCAGGCGACACGCGGCGCAAGTAGGCCCGCAGGTTCTCGCGGTCCGAGGCGCGGGTGTAGCCCGCTCTGGTGACCACCGCCTGGGAAGGGGCGTTCTCGGGGTCGATCACGGCCAGGAGGGCCGAGACGTCCGGGCGGGTCAGGGCCCAGTCGGAGAGCGCGCGGAGGGACTCCGTGGCGTACCCCCGGCCCCGCGCGCCGACCGCCAGGTCATAGCCGACCTCCGCCACACCCTCCTCGTCCGGCGGTCCGTGGAAGCCCATGCCGCCGACCGCGACCTCGTCCGCCACCCGCACCAGGGCGAACATGCCCCACTCGGGCCGGTGCACCCCGGACGCGTACGCCTTCGTGACCCCCTCCGCCGCCCGCCGCGTCCCGTCGAAGGGTCCGCCCTCGATCCAGTTCAGACCCCCCGTGCCGCCCGCGGCGAGATCCGCCGCCGCCGCGGGGGAGACCTCCCGCAGCGCGATCCGCCCCGCGGGGATCGAGAGGGCGTTGTGCCAGCGCCACTTGTCGCGTCGCGGCCGCCCCGCCAGCGCACCGCGCCCCGTGGCCCAGAGCAGCGTCGCCCACTGCTCGTCGGGCGTGCGTGCGGGCATGACCTGCGGGAAGAGCCAGGCGAGCACCGCTTCGCACAGCCGCGCCGGCGGCTGCGCGTCCAGGCCGAGCGCCTGCCCGATGTCGTACGTGTGCAGGAGCACCTCCGCCGTGCCCATCGCCGCGAAGCCGGTCGCGTCCGCGCTCCCGTGCGGGTACGGGTGGTAGCCCCGCGCCCCCGCGGGCGTCGTCCGCACCACCGCCGAGAGCAGACCGCCCGTCGACTCGATGACGCTGATCGCATCCGCGGGACCCGAGCCCTCGTCGAAGGCGATCTCGAAGGGGACCCACCCGTCGGCCGCCCGGCCCGTCAACTGCCCGGCGTACGCCACGAGATCGCCCGCGATGTGCTCGGCCGTCTCCAGGCAGCTCCATTCGAGGCCGCCCGCCTTGACGCTCCAGTCGAGCTCCACCCCCGCACGCAGCACCTTCGCCGCGTGCGCCACGGCCTCCTCGATCTGGTCCCCACCCATGGAAAGCATGCGGCGAGCGTACGGGAGCCTCAGGAGTCCAGCAGCTCCATTTCCGTCGCCAGGTTCGCGCGCGCCGGACCCTCCCACTCGGCCGCTCCGTACGGCGTACGGAACAGCCTCGGCAGCGCGAGGAGCTGTCGGAGCACAGCGGCCCGTCCCGCGCGGAAGTCCTCGTCCGGCACGAAGGCGTACTCCTCGCGGACAGCGGCGGCGTACGCGGCGTAGGCGTCCGGGGCCGCGGCCAGGATCGCCAGGTCGGCGTCGCACAGCACCTCGCCGTTGTGGTCGCCCTCGGCGGGGTCGTGGGTGACGGTGAGCCGGACGAGGCGGGCCACCTCGGCGATCCGCGCCTCGCTCAACCCGGCCTCGGCCAGGGCGCGTTCGGCGATTCGGGCGCTGCGTTCCTCGTTCTCGGAACGGTCCGGCGCGTAGACCGCGTCGTGGAACCACGCCGCGAGCCGTACGAGATCGGGCTCCTCGGCGTGCTCCTCCAGTACGTCGATGTGACCGAGGACCGCCGCGAGGTGGGCGGTGGTGTGATACCGCCGCTGCGGCTCGGCCCAGCGCGTCAGCAGGTTGTCCGCGTAGGGGCCGGGGTCGGGGGTCCCCTCGCTCACGCGCAGCAGCGTCGCGTGCCAGCGGGCGCGGAGGTCCAGGTCCTTGTCGTCGTGGGGCATGGGGCGACTCTAGTGGGTGGTCGGGCCCATACTGGGGAGGGGTATGTGACCGCGTACCACCCCTGCGGCGTTGCCGTATGCCGCCGCACGCGCTTGGCTTGCCCGCATGACTTCCATGACGCACCGCGACGAGACATACGACCCCGAGCTGCCCGGACGGCTGCTGCGAACCGAACGCGACCTGCTCATACCGCTGTTGAGGGAAGCCGAGGACTCCGCGTACGCGGTCAGGACCTGTTGTCCCGGCTGGACCGTACGGCACGTCCTCGCGCACTGCGGTGCCGCGCTGATGCGCGTCATCGACCGCCGCTTCGAGGAGGGCGTCTACAGCGCCGAGAGCAATGACCGCGACATCGCCGAGCGCGCCGACTGGTCCAACTCCCGTGTCGTGGACGAGCTGGAGCGCGGCATGACGGAGGCGGGTGCGGTCATGGTCGAGTTCAAGGGGCGCCTTGACGGCGTGGCGCTGGGGGAGTGGGTGCACGCGGGGGACGTACGGGAGGCGTGGGGCCTGCCCGGGGCGTACGGGGGCCCGGGACTGCCCGATGCGTTGACCCTGCTCGGGGAGTACAGCAGGGCTACGTCGGCGCTTGCGCTGCACGCGGACGTGGACGGCAGGGACGAGCCGCTCGCCCTGGGCGTCCCCGACGGCAAGCGGCCCCCGGCCCGCTACATCGGCGACGCGCCGACCCTGATCCGCCTCTACACGGGCCGCCCTCTCGCGGGAACGCGGTATGAACTGGCGGGAGCGAAGGAATCGGAACTCCCGATCTTCGACTGACCCCGGTTCACTCCGTCTGCGGGCTCGCCGCGGCTGCTCGCGCAGTTCCCGCGCCCCTGGGGGTGGGGCCTGTCATGCGTCCTGTGCGGGCCCGCCGTGGCTGGTCGCGCAGTTCCTCGCGCCCCTGGGGTGGGGCCTGTCATGCGTCCTGTGCGGGTCCGTTGTGGCTGGTCGCGCAGTTCCCCGCGCCCCTTCGGGCGCCCAGCGCGAGGCGTCAGTGTGCGTGTTCCGAGTCGCCCGACCCGGGGGTCTCCCCGTGCCCGCCCTCGCCGCCGGCACCGGCACCCGCGTACACCGTGAACGCCGCCGTCCGCACCTCACCCTCATGCTTGAAGTCCAGGAACAGCCGATAAGCGCCCCCGCTCGGAGCCGTCGCCGCGAAGGACACGCCGGGCCCCGGCTTCGTGCGGCCGTCGCCGGGCGAACCGGTGGGGTGGACGTGGAGGTAGGCGAGGTCGCCGGACCGCAGGGCGACCAGGTGCCCGTATGAACCGAGGTAGGGCTGAAGATCGGTGACGGGCTTGCCGTTCTTCTCCACGTTCAGGGTCACGTCCGCAGCCTTCCCGGGCTTCAACTCCCCCTTCAGGCTGACCTCGTAGCCGTCGACCCTCGCCTTCGTGGCGGCCTTCGGCAGCGACCGCGGCTCGTACGTCCCCGCCACCGCGAGGTCCGCCCCCAGCGTCAGCCCCTCCTTCGCGCCCGCGGGCTTGAAGTCGGCGAAGACGCGGTAGCCGCCCGCCTCCGGGAGCTCGACCGGCGTCGACCAGGTGCCGTCCGCCGCGCGGGTCGGGTGCAGGTGGCGGTAGGTCGTCAGGTCCTGTGAGGCGACGATGAGGTGCAGCTCCTTGCCGTGCTCCTTCTCGTACGCCGTGACGTTCTCGCCCCGGCCGTCCTTGCCCTGGTCGCCCTCGCCGTCCTTGACGACCGTGAACCGCAGCTCCTCGCGCTTCTCGGCGTCGATGCGGGAGGTCTCCAGGTCCAGGGTGTAGCCGCGCTCGGAGATCTGCAGGCCGCCGGGCACGGTCTCCGCGTGGCCCCCGCCGGCGTCCGTTTCTCCTGGCTTCTTTTCCTTCCCGCCCTCGCCCGCATGCCCGCCGTGCTCGCTCGCGGGCTTCTTCTCCGCGGTCACGGGGTCGACGCCCTGGCCCACTCCGTACGCGGTGCCGAAGGTGGCGGCGACGGCCGCCGCGAAGGCGGTGATCTTCAGTCCGGTGTTCATGACGGCTCCCATGGGACGAGTGGCGGCTGCGGCTCTTCGCTTCCGACCATACCCCCTGGGGGTATCAAGTCAAGCCCAGGGTGACCCTTGCGGGTGATACCCCCCAGGGGTATAAAGGGATCCAGGTCGAAGGTACCCGCCCCGGGTACCCCTGTCACAAGGAGCCCGCAGCCATGACCACCACACCCGGCACCACCGAGGTGGCAGAAGTAGAACTGGCCATCGGTGGCATGACCTGCGCCTCGTGCGCCGCCCGGATCGAGAAGAAGCTCAACCGCATGGACGGCGTCGAGGCGACCGTCAACTACGCGACCGAGAAGGCCAAGGTCAGTTACCGCGGCCAGGACGTCGCCGTGCAGGACCTGATCGCCACCGTCGAGGCCACCGGCTACACCGCGCAGGAGCCCGCCCCGGCCCGTACGGAGGAGTCGGACCCGGACGCCGAAGAGCGGGCGGCCGACGACGGACTGCGGCCGCTGCGCGAGCGGTTGATCACCGCCGTCCTGCTCTCCCTGCCCGTCGTCGCGATGGCGATGATCCCCGCCCTGCAGTTCGAGTACTGGCAGTGGCTGTCCCTGACGCTCGCGGCGCCGGTCGTGACGTACGCGGCCTGGCCCTTCCACAAGGCCGCGTACACGAACGCGCGGCACGGCGCGGCGACGATGGACACGCTGATCTCGGTCGGCACGTCGGCCGCGTTCATCTGGTCGCTGTGGGCGCTCTTCTTCGGTACGGCCGGCACGCCCGGCATGACGCACCCCTTCGAGCTGACCATCGCCCGCACGGACGGCGCCGGGAACATCTATCTGGAGGCGGCGGCAGGCGTCACCGCCTTCATTCTGGCCGGGCGCTACTTCGAGGCCCGTTCCAAGCGCAAGGCGGGCGCCGCCCTGAAGGCGCTGCTCCAGCTCGGCGCCAAGGACGTCACCGTGCTGCGTGACGGAGCGGGCGGCGGGCGCGAAGAGACCATCCCCGTGGGTGAATTGAAGGTCGGTGACCGGTTCCTCGTGCGCCCCGGCGAGAAGATCGCCACCGACGGCAAGGTCATCGAGGGGGCGTCCGCCGTCGACGCCTCCATGCTCACCGGCGAGTCCGTGCCGGTCGAGGTCACCCAGGGCGACTCCGTCACCGGCGCCACCCTCAACGTCGGCGGACGCCTGGTCGTCGAGGCCACCCGCGTCGGCGCCGACACCCAGCTCGCCCGCATGGCCAAGCTGGTGGAGGACGCGCAGAACGGCAAGGCGGCGGCCCAGCGCCTCGCCGACAAGATCTCCGCGGTCTTCGTGCCGGTCGTCATCGCCCTCGCCGTGGCCACCCTCGGCTTCTGGCTCGGCAACGGCTCCGGCCTGACGGCGGCCTTCACCGCGGCCGTCGCCGTACTGATCATCGCCTGCCCCTGCGCCCTGGGGCTCGCGACGCCGACCGCCCTCATGGTCGGCACCGGACGCGGCGCCCAGCTGGGTATTTTGATCAAGGGCCCGGAGGTGCTGGAGACCACTCGCAAGGTCGACACGATCGTCCTGGACAAGACCGGCACCGTCACCACCGGCAAGATGACCCTGCTCGCCACGCACGTCGCGGACGGCACGACCGAGGCCGAAGTCCTGCGGCTGGCAGGGGCGTTGGAGCACTCCTCGGAGCACCCCATCGCCCAGGCGGTCGCCATGGGGGCTGCGGAGAAGGTCGGCGAGCTGCCCACCCCCGAGGACTTCGCGAACGTGGCGGGTCTCGGCGTCCAGGGCATCGTCGAGGGGCACGCGGTCCTGGTCGGCCGCGAGGCGCTGCTGAAGGAGTGGGCGATCGACCTTTCCGTGGAGCTGCGGCGGGCGAAGGAGGAGGCCGAGGCGGCCGGGCGTACGGCCATCGCGGTGGCCTGGGACGGCGAGGCGCGTGCGGTCCTGGAGGTCGCGGACGCGGTCAAGGAGACGAGCCCGGAGGCGATCCGCCGCTTCCGCGCCCTCGGCCTGACCCCCATCCTCCTGACCGGCGACAACAAGGCGGTCGCGGCGTCGGTGGCCGCCGAGGTGGGCATCGCCCCCGAGGACGTGATCGCCGAGGTCATGCCGCAGGACAAGGTCGACGTGGTCAAGCGCCTCCAGGCGGAGGGCCGCAGCGTGGCGATGGTCGGCGACGGCGTGAACGACGCGGCGGCGCTCGCCCAGGCCGACCTGGGCCTGGCGATGGGCACGGGCACGGACGCCGCGATCGAGGCGGGCGACCTGACTCTCGTACGGGGGGACCTGCGCGCGGCGGCGGACGCCATCCGCCTCTCCCGCCGCACGCTCGGCACGATCAGGTCCAACCTGTTCTGGGCCTTCGCCTACAACGTGGGCGCACTGCCGCTGGCCGCCGCGGGCCTCCTCAACCCGATGATCGCGGGCGCCGCGATGGCGTTCTCCTCGGTCTTCGTGGTCGGCAACAGCCTGCGCCTGCGGGGGTTCAAGCCGCTGAGCTGAACATGTCCCTACGATCACCCCGGTGCGCTTGGGGCGCGCCGGGGTGATCTGCGCGTAGGCTGGGTAATTGGACTAGACCTATGTGTGGCGGCTTCAAGGCCTCCGCGTCGCCCGCCCCCGCGGCCCCGGACCCGAAGGAAGACATCCATGAGCAAGCGTGCAGTCCTGGAGGTGATCGCCCTCGATGCCGAGGACGCCGTCGCCGCCCAGGCCGGAGGCGCTGACCGCCTCGAGCTGGTCACCGACATGGCCGCGGACGGCCTGACCCCGTCCCGCGAGACCTTTGCCGAGATCCGCGCCGCCGTGGACATCTCCCTGCGCGTGATGCTGCGCCTCGCCGACGGCTTCGACGCGGGCGACGTCGACGCTCTCGTACGCCGTGCGCGCGAGCTCAGGGGCGCGGGCGCCGACGAGTTCGTCCTGGGCTTCCTCGACGAGACGGGCGGACCCGACCTGGCCGCGGTGGAAGCCGTGGTGGGCGCGCTCGACGGCTGCCGCTGGACGTTCCACCGGGCCATCGACCGGACCCCCGACCGCGACTCCCTGCGCAAGCAGCTCGCGGACCTGCCCGGCCTCGACACCTACCTCACCGCGGGCGCGGCCACGGGCGTCGACGAGGGCATGACCACGCTGCTCGACGAGGCGGCGCGGTCCGGCGAACCGGGCTACGAGCAGCAGATCCTGATCGGCGGCGGCCTGCGCCTCGACCACCTGCCGCGGCTCAGGGCCGCGGGCGTCGACGCCTTCCACATCGGCGGCGCCTCACGCCCCGACGGCTGGACGGCGCCGGTCTCGGCGGCCGCGGTCCGTACGTGGCGCGAGGCGCTCGACGCCTGACCGCGTGTGAGGCTGACGCGCGGGACGCGATACAACTGGAGTGACAGGGAGGGGACTTCATGCCGACACCAGCCAGCAAGACGCGTCCCGCGGAGCGGATGCTCGCGGCCGGGGCACTGCCCGTCGCCGCGACGGTGCTCACCGGAACGGTGGCGCTCTACATCGCACTCGTGGCCTTCGGGAACATCACCGACTTCGGCACCAACCAGCAGTTCGTACGCCATGTCCTGGCGATGGACACCACCTTCAAGGACGACGACCTGATGTGGCGCGCGGTGGAGTCCACCACGCTGCAGGACATCGCGTACGTCGGGATCATCGTCTGGGAGACCCTGGCGGCGCTCGTCCTCGTCGCCGCGACGGTCCTGTGGGCCGGGGCGCTGCGCCGCCCCCAGGGACTGCGCCGGGCCCGCCGGGCGGGCACGGTCGGCCTCCTGATGGTGCTCCTGCTCTTCGGGGCGGGCTTCATCGGGATCGGCGGCGAATGGTTCGCCATGTGGCAGTCGGAGGACTGGAACGGCCTGGACGCGGCCACCCGGATCGTGACGCTCGCGGGCCTCGTCCTCGTCGTCACGCACCTGCCGTCCGCCGGCACCGCGGCGGACGGCTCCGGGACCCGCGCCCAGGGTCCTTCGGCAGAAGGGGCCTAGCCGGCGAGCTGCTCGGGAAGCGCGGCCGAGTGCACGACGGTGAGCCCGGAGACGGCACGGGTCAGGGCGACGTACAGCCGCCGCAGGCCCGTCCGCTCGTCGGGCTCGCCGTCGACGACGGCCGCGGGCTCGTCCAGGACCACGTAGTCGTACTCGAGTCCCTTGGCGAGGGACGCGGGCACGAGGGTCAGCCGGGTGTCGGGGGTGGTCTCCTCGCCGGGCGAGAGGTACGTCATCCCCGCGGCGCCGAGCGCTTCGGCGAGCGCGGGGATGCGGGCGTCGGCGGCGATGAGCCCGATCGAACCTTCCTGCCGCAGAGACTCGACACAGGCTTCGACACAGGCCTCGACGCAGGCCTCGACAGCGGCTTCGAGCGAGGCGGCGTCCCTGTCCGCCACGTGCCGCACCACGAGTGAACCGGGCGACTCACGCACGGACTTCACCTCGGCGAGGCCCGGCGCGATCGAGGGAAGCAGCCGGGAGGCGAACGCGATGACCTCCCGCGGCACACGGAAACCGGCGGTGAGCTCCTCCACCACGGCGTCCCCCTTCCCCAGATGCGCCAGGGCCTGCTCCCAACTCCGGGTGGCCCATGGGGTGGTGCCCTGCGCGAGGTCGCCGAGGACGGTGGCGGAACCGGTCGTGCAGCGGCGCCCGACGGCGCGGTACTGCATGGGGGAGAGGTCCTGCGCCTCATCGAGGACGACGTGCCCGAGGGAATGGGTCCGGGCGACGAGATCGCTCGCCTCGTCGATCAACACTGCGTCGGCGGCCGACCACTTGGCGGCCTTCAGGCTCCGCGCGGGCTTCTCCCAGAGGATCAGCTTCTGCTCGTCGTGATCGAGGATGCCGTCCGCGTGCGTGGCGAGGAACTCGGCGTCGGAGAGCAGCCGCAGCACGAGCTTCGCTGGATCGACGGGCGGCCACACGGCCTTGACGGCGGCTTTCACGGCGGCGTTGCGTGCGACGGCGTCCTGCACCCGGTCGTCGGGAGCCTCGCCGGCCTGCTCCATCCGTACGAGCACGGCGTGCGCGATGCGCTGGGGCAGGGCGTCGCGGGCGGCCCCGTACCGGATGTCGCGCGCGAGCAACTCGCCCACGATCTCCTCCAGTTCGTACGCGGGGATACGCCACCGCCGGGAACCGCGCACGACGACGACGGGCTCGTCGGGCATGGACACGTGCGAGCGCAGGGCTTTTCGCAGTACGGCGGCCATGCGGGCATCGCCCTTGACGACGGCGGCGGCGGCTTCGTCCGCCCCGCGTACCTCCACATGGGCGACGAGGTCGTCGACGGTGGCCTGCTTGACCTCCAACTCGCCGAGCGCGGGCAGCACTTGCTCGATGTAGTGCAGGAAGGACTTGTTGGGCCCGATGACGAGGGTCCCGGTCCGGGCGAGGCGCTCGCGGTGGGCGTAGAGCAGATAGGCGACACGGTGCAGACCGACGGCGGTCTTGCCGGTGCCGGGCCCGCCCTGCACGCACACGGACCCGCCGAGGCCGCTGCGCACGATCTCGTCCTGCTCGGGCTGGATCGTGGCGACGATGTCGCGCATCGGGCCGACGCGGGGCCGCTCGATCTCCTGCTGGAGCAGCTTGCTGGTCCGCTCGGCCTCGTCGGCGTCGCTGAGGTGCTCGTCCTCGTACGCGGTGAGGTCGCCGCCCGTGTAACCGAACCGCCGCCGCAGCGCGATGTCCATCGGCGCCTTCTTCGAGGCGCGGTAGAAGGGCTGCGAGACCGGGGCGCGCCAGTCGATGACCATGGGGTCGCCGTCGGAGTCGTGGACGTGGCGCCGCCCGATGTAGAACTGCTCGCCCTCGGCGCCTTCCGCCTGTTCGGCGCCGGGGGCGTGGAGGTAGTCGAGCCGCCCGAAGAAGAGCGGGGTGTGGGAGAGGTCGGCGAGGGACTTGATCCGCTCGTCGATCTGGCTCTGCAGGACGGCGGCGTTGACCCAGTTCGCGGTGACGTCACGGATGTCGAGCGCTTCGGCGTCCTCGCGCATGGCTCGGAGGGCCGAGCGGGAGGCGGCGAGGTGGTTCCGCTCTCGGGAGAGCGGGTCGGGCTGGGCGTGCACGGTTGCCTCCGGCAGGGGGTACGGGGTCTGGGGCCGGCCGGTTGCCGTCCGGGCGGTGGCGGTCGCGACGCGAGGCGTGCGGGCAGACCGGGCATCTTATGCCCCGCTGTGTGACGGGGCCACCGATTTATGCATCCGCCGGGGGGCTTGCCGAACAAGCCTCTCCCACCCACCCGCCCGGCACCCTGGGTCCTGCCTCTTGCCGAACGGGCCTCTCCCGCCCGCCCGCCCGGCGCCCCGGGTCTTGTCTGTTGCCGAACGGGCCTCTCCCAGCCACCCGCTCGGCACTCCGGGTCTTGGCCCTTCCGCCTGTTCTTCCCGGCTGTCGAATGCCGGGCAACGGGCGAGTGGGTGGGAGAGGTCCAGGGGAGGCGCCCCGCCGTGGGGGGCAGAGGTGATCCACTAGGGTCGCCCGGGTGACGGTACTGAGAGTGAGCGGTCGGGTTCGGAGCGTGACGTTGGGTGCCTCGCTCCTGGGGGTATCCCTCGTTGCCCTGGCCGCCCTCTGCTTCGTGCAGCGCATCCCCATGGCCGATGTTCTCGTCTATCGGGCCGAGGGGGCCGCCGTCGCGAGCGGTGGGGATCTCTACGGGTTCACCGTCACCGAGTGGGAGCTTCCGGCCACCTACCCCCCCTTTTCCGCCCTCCTCTTCGTGCCCACCACCTGGCTCCCCCTCCCCGCCCTCAAGCTCGCCTTCCTCGCCGGGAACGTCCTCCTCCTCGCGCTCCTCGTGCACCTCTCCTGCCGCCTCGCCGGGCTTCCCACCCGCACCGGTCCGCTCCTCGCGGCCACCGCCCTCGGGGTCTGGGTCGAGCCCGTGTTCCAGACGGTCGTCTTCGGGCAGATCAATCTCGCCCTCGCGTGTCTGATCCTCTGGGACCTCACCCGGCCGCCCGGCGCCCCGGGCAAGGGCGCCGCGATCGGGGTCGCCGCGGGGATCAAGCTCACCCCGGCGGTCTTCATCGCGTATCTCTTCCTCACCGGGCGCGTACGCGAAGGGCTCACCGCCACCGCCGCCCTCACCGGCACCCTCGCGCTCGGCGCGCTCGTGCTGCCCGGCGCCAGCGTCGACTTCTGGACCCGGCGGCTCTACGAGACGGGCCGCGTCGGCAAGGCGTGGATCGTCGACAACCAGTCGCTGCAGGGGCTCGTCGCCCGCGTGACCCACGACCCGCACCCGGGGCTCGTCTGGGCCCTCCCCGCGGCCCTCACCGCCGCCACCGGGCTGTGGCTGGCCCGCCGGGCCGGGACGGAGCCCCGTGGCGTGCTCCTGACCGCCTGCACCGCACTGCTGATCTCGCCCATCAGCTGGTCCCACCACTGGGTCTGGTGCGTGCCGCTCCTGGTCCTGCTCATGGCGGAGGGCCGCCCCCGCCTGACCGCGGCGGTGGCGGCCCTCTTCACGGCCCGCACCCTGTGGCTCGTCCCCCACCAGGGGGCGACGGACCTGCGACTTCCCGGCTGGCAGCAGCCGCTCGCCTCGCCCTACCCCCTGCTGGCCCTCGCCCTGGCCCTCAGCTGTCTGCCCCTCAGTTGTCTGCCAGCAGCTCGTCCGCGTCCACGATCCGGTACGCGTACCCCTGCTCCGCCAGGAACCGCTGACGATGCGCGGCGAAGTCCTGGTCGATGGTGTCCCGCGCCACGACGGAGTAGAAGCGGGCCTCATGGCCGTCGGCCTTCGGACGCAGGACGCGACCGAGCCGCTGTGCCTCCTCCTGGCGGGAGCCGAACGTCCCCGACACCTGGATCGCGACCGTAGCCTCGGGCAGGTCGATCGAGAAGTTCGCGACCTTCGAGACGACGAGAACGGAGATCTCGCCCTCCCGGAACGCCCCGAACAGCTTCTCGCGCTGCGCGTTCGTCGTCTCGCCCTTGATGACCGGCGCGTCCAGATGCTCGCCCAGCTCGTCCAGCTGGTCGATGTACTGGCCGATGACCAGGGTCTGCTCGCCCGCGTGCTTCTTGACGAGCGCCTCCGTCACCTTCCGCTTCGTGGCCGTCGTGGCGCAGAAGCGGTACTTCTCCTCGGCCTCGGCCGTCGCGTACGCGAGCCGCTCCGAATCCGTGAGGTTCACCCGCACCTCGACACAGTCCGCGGGCGCGATGTACCCCTGCGCCTCGATCTCCTTCCACGGAGCGTCGAACCGCTTGGGCCCGATCAGGGAGAAGACGTCCGACTCGCGGCCGTCCTCCCTCACCAGCGTCGCCGTCAGGCCGAGGCGCCGCCGCGCCTGGAGGTCGGCGGTGAACTTGAAGACGGGGGCCGGCAGCAGGTGCACCTCGTCGTAGATGACAAGGCCCCAGTCGCGGGAATCGAAGAGTTCGAGGTGCGGATAGACACCCTTGCGCTTCGTCGTGAGGACTTGGTACGTGGCGATGGTGACCGGGCGGATCTCCTTGCGCGTACCGCTGTACTCGCCGATCTCGTCCTCGGTCAGCGACGTCCGCTTGATCAGCTCGTGCTTCCACTGCCTGGCGGAGACCGTGTTGGTCACCAGGATCAGCGTCGTCGCCTTGGCCTCGGCCATCGCACCGGCCCCGACCAGCGTCTTTCCCGCGCCACAGGGCAGGACGACCACACCGCTGCCGCCGTGCCAGAACCCCTCGACCGCCTGCTTCTGGTACGGCCGCAGCGCCCACCCGTCCTCCGCGAGGTCGATGCGGTGCGCCTCGCCGTCGACGTACCCGGCGAGGTCCTCGGCGGGCCAGCCCAGCTTCAGGAGCGTCTGCTTGATCTGACCGCGCTCGGACTGATGTACGGCGACAGTGTCCGCGTCGAGGCGCTCGCCGACGAGCGGCTGCACCTTCTTGGACCGCAGGATCTCTTCCAGGACCGGCCGGTCGGTGGTCGTCAGGACGAGACCGTGAGTGGGGTGCTTCGAGAGCGTGAGGCGGCCGTAGCGCGCCATCGTCTCGGCGATGTCCACGAGCAGCGCGTGCGGCACGGGATAGCGGGAGAACTCCACCAACGCGTCCACGACCTGCTCGGCGTCGTGCCCGGCGGCACGGGCGTTCCACAGGCCGAGCGGCGTCACGCGGTAGGTGTGGATGTGCTCGGGAGCACGCTCCAGCTCCGCGAAGGGCGCGATGACACGGCGGCAGGCCTCCGCCTGCTCGTGGTCGACCTCGAGCAGGAGAGTCTTGTCCGACTGGACGATCAGGGGACCATTCACGCGCGCACCCTTTCGGTAAGCCAAACGTCCAGTGTGCCGCATGGCGCGCCCGAACCGTCCGCCTCAGTCGTCGGCCAGCTCCGCGACCCCCGTCACGCGGTGCAGCGGATACGTCTTCACCTCGTCCGCCGTGTGGTCGTACGCCGTGACGAAGCCGCCCTCCACCCGGATCGGGGCGATCACGCGCTGGCTCGCGGAGCCCTCGGCGTTGACGTACCCGATCCACACCGCCTCGCCGGTCAGGACCGCGGCCTGCATCGTGGCGAGGGTCTCGGCGGCCGTGGTGCGGGGCAGCGCGTCGCCCTTGTCCGGGGTCGCCTTGCGCGGGGCGGTCGAGGCGAGGTCACCGGCACGGATGGCGCGCACGGCCGCGCCGATCAAGGTGGTGTCCGGCAACGGCGGCCCGTCGTGCACCGGCTCGGGAGCGGTGCGGGGCGGCGAGCGGTGGGCGTGCGCCCGCGTGATCAGGACGTCGCCCTCGGCGCTCTCCGCGGCGGGCGCGAAGCCCATCCCGCGCAGCCCCTCGAGGAGCGCCCCGGGGTCGGCCTGCGCGGCGAGCACGGTCGGCGCCAGGCGGCGCAGGCGCAGACCCTGGGAGCGCTTGTCGGCCAGGATCTCGTTCAGCAGGGCCTCGTCGTCGCAGCGCACGTACGCGGACGCCGCGCCGATCCGCAGGTGGCCGTGCTTACGGGCCACGTCGTCGATGAGATACGCGAGGGGCTGCGGCACCGGCGTACGCGCGTGCGCGGCGAGGAAGGCGTGCAGGTCGGAGGCGGACTTGCCCGCGTCGAGTGCCCGCCGCACGGAGCCGGGCGTGAACCGGTACACGGTCGCTCCGCCCTTCGACTCGACGTCGGCGAGCACGGAGAGCGTCTCGGCGAGCGGCCGCTCCAGCGGGCCGGGGGCCACGGCGGTGAGGTCGGCCTGCAGCAGGACGTGGTCGAGGGGTTCGGGGAGCAGCGGGGCGAGGAGCCGGGCGGCCCGTGCGCCGGACGCGGCGAGTTCGGCGGGGGAGGGGTGGGGGGCCGCCGTCCCCACGGAGTCGTCCTCGCTCTCGGAGCCGAGCAGCGCCCGGCCGTGCGCGGACAGCGCCCCGCGCCCGGTGACTCCGAGCAACTCCGCCTCGTTCAGCGTCCATTGGGCGATGCGGGCGCGCAGCTCCAGGGGGGCGTTGCTGCCGGAGCCGGTGGTGCTGCCGCGGGGCGGGCGCTCCCACCGCAGGCGGGCCAGCATCGACTCGGGGGTCGGGCTCGCGCCGTCCGGCAGGGTGGTGAGGAGCGTGAGCACGCGGTGCCGGATCTCCGGCGCCGACGAGCGGTCCAGGTGCGGGCCGAGCGCCGAGAGCGTGCGGTCCTTGCCGTCACGGCCGCCGATCAGGCCCGCCGTGCGGGTCGCCGTCAGCCACGCCGTGGCCAGGACCGACCAGCGCTCGGCGGGGGGCAGCTCCTGCCAGTCGTCGAACGCGGGCGTCGCCGCGTACCGCTCGTCGGCCTCGCCGTCCGACGCCACGAGTCCCGCCGCGTAGGCCAGTTCGACCCAGAACGCCGCCACCGGCTCCGGCAGGTCCAGGGCGACCGCCGTCCGCTTCAGGTCGCGCACGCTGAGGCCGCCCGCGCGGAGCACGGTGGGGCCGCCCTCGTCCCAGTCCTTCAGGAGCTCCTCGACGGTGTCGAGCGCCATGTACGCCTGGCTGGCCGCCGCCGCGTCCACAGCCTGTGGACGGTGTTCGCGCAGCGCCTCGACGGCGGGCGGGGCGGGTTCGAGCACCCGGTGGGCGCGGCCCGCGCGCAGGTGCAGGGCCGCTTCGCGGGGGAGGACGACGGTGCCGGGCGCGGTCGGCAGGAGCAGCCCGCGGTCCAGGAGCCAGCGCAGGTGGCGCGCCGGGTCGGCGGTGACCTGGCCGTACGGCGGCCCCCAGACGAGCCGCGAGAGCACCTCCACCGACTCGGCGGGGGCTTCGTCGAGGAGCGCGGACATCCGGGTGCGGTCGGTGAAGAGTTCGGTGAGCGAGCGGACCGCGGACACGGCGTCGTGCGTGGACGGCAGCCCGGCCGCCGCCACGATGTCCTGCATGCGGTTCGGCGACATGCCCGCGGTGGCCTCGGCGACGGTCGGGCCGAGGCCGGTGGGGGAGGGGTACTGCGGGGCGGGGGCGAGGAGTTCGCGTGCGGTGCGGACCAGGCGGAGGCGGTCGTCGGCGCCCCAGACCAGGGCCTGCTCGCGGAGGGTGGCGAGGGCGCGGTTCAGCGCCGCCTCGACGGTGCTGCTCTCCTCGCTTCCCTCGTCCCCGGCCACGAGTGCGTGCAGTTCCTCGTACGTGGCCGGCTCCGGGGCCACGGCGAGCGCTTCGGCGACCTGCTGGGCGAACCGGTCGAGGCGCTCCAGGGCGCGGACCACGGAGGCGCGGGTGGCCGCGCGGGTGGCGAGCTGGGTGAGGTCGTTCGGGACCGGCGTGAGCAGATCGGGGCGGGCGTGGAGCAGCGCACCGAGGGACGCGTCATCACGAAAACGAAGCGCCTCGGCGAGGGACCGGGGGCTGTCCGCGGGGCGCTGTGGCTGCTCGTCGGTGCTCATCAGGCTCACGGTAGCGGGTTGGGGTACGACCCCGGGCGTTCCTGGGGGCTGCGCAGGTGGCGGGGGTGGCGAGGGAGGCGAGGGTGACTACGGGGCAATCGGGCGGGTGGGTGGGAAGGCTTGTTCGTTACGAGGTCAGCCGCGGGGCAAACGGGCGGGTGGGCGGGAAGGCCTGTTCGCAAGGAAAGCGGGGGGCAGGCCCCGAAGCCCGGCTCAAGGAGGGAGGACACACAGGCGCCCACGCCAGAAGAAGGTACGGTCGTCCTACCGGGCACAAAGGGCGGGCCAACGGCACCGCCCCGGAGGGAACTTCGTGGGGATCGAGAGCGATCAGCTCGTCTTCGACTATCTGAGCCGCGTCGGCGACCTGGCCCAGCAGCACCAGCTGCCGTCCGCCGCCCGCATGCGCCTCGTATCGGATCTGCGGAACGAGATCGACCGCAGCAGAGCGAAGGCGACCGCCGACAACCCGGCCGCGATACGCCGCATCCTGGACCGCCTCGGCTCCCCCGAGGAACTGGTCGAAGCCGCGGGCTCAGGCGGCAGAGGCCCGACCGCCACCGACGCCGTAGACGCCGACGACCGCGACCTGCCCAAGTCCCGCACACCCCGCGAAGCCCGCACGCCCCGCACCCCCCGCCCCGCCGTCCCCACCCAGCGCACCGGACAGCCGAAGGAACGCCCCAAGCGCCTGCGCGGCGTCGTCCCGCGCCCGCGCCCCCGCCCCCGCCCCGCCGCGGAGGAACCGGAGCCGCCGCAGGACGACCTGCCGTCCCCGCCGCACCTCGCGAGCACGGACGAACTCGGCGCCCCCGGCTCGGAGCCCGACTGGTGGCGGGTGGACAGCAGCCCCTTCGGCCTCGCCGACAGCGTCCCGGGCTTCACCGGCGGCGTGGAGATCCCGGAGATCCTCAAGCCCCCGCCGAAGAAGCGCCCCGAAGAGGACAAGCGCGAGGCCGACGACGAGGACGAGGAAGAGGGCGAAGAGGAGGAGTGGGAGGAAGCGGACGACACCGCCCGCGCCCCCCGCCGCCGCCTCCGTATCCGCCGGCCCGTCACCGCGGCCGTCGCCCCCGCCGGCCCCCGCTTCACCAACCCGCTGCTCCTGCTCGCGGCGGCCCTCCTCACCGTGGGCGCCATCCTCGGCAACTGGCTTGCCCTGGGCGGCGGCTGGCTCCTCGCCTACGCCTCGCGCAGGCTCAGCCGCGCCGAGGCGAAGTGGGCCGCACTCGGGCTGCCGGGTCTCTCCGTGGCCGCCGGGATCACCTGGCTGTGGGGCAGGAGCGAGGGCCGCTGGGGCGATCCCATCCGCGAGGGTCACATGAGCGACGCGATGGCCGAGACCTGGCCATGGGTCGTACGCGGCGCCGCCATCGCCTCCGCGCTCTACCTGCTGTGGAGATCCCAGCGCCGACGGCCGTAGGCAGCGCCGAAGGCCGTGGGCCCGCGGCCGCGGTCAGCCGCGGTCGTCCGAACCCGCCTCCGGCTTCGCATGCAGCACCTCGCGTGCCTGGTCCGCCGCGCGGGCGATGCTCTCGCTGACGAAGTCGAGGAAGCGGGCGATGTTTTCGAGGCGGGTGGCCGCCGGGGTGCCGGGGCCGAGGACGCCGACGCCCTGCCGCGCCGTCTCGACGACGTGGGCGGTGGAGCGGGCGCTCGCCATCATCGACTGGTACCAGATGTCGTCGTCCACGACATACCGCTCGCGGCGGCGTTCGTCGCGTTCCCGGCGGATGAGTCCCTGCCCGTCCAGGTACGTGATGGCCTTGGAGACGGACGCCGGGCTGACCTGGAGCCGCTGGACGAGTTCGGCCGCGGTGAGGCTGCCCGAGTCGGTGGTGCAGAGGCAGGCATGGACCCGGGCCATCATCTTGGGCATCCCCGACTGCATGAAGACCGTGGTCAGCGTCTCCTCGTACTCCCGTACGGCCTCGGCGTCACGCCCGTGTGCCTGCGGGGCGGCTTCCGGCTCGCGGGGCGCCGCCTGCCTGCGCCGCTGGGTGCGGCGTTCGGTCGCTCGGTGGGCCAGGTCGGCGCGGTAGGCGGTGGGGCCGCCGTTGCGCATCACCTCGCGCGTGATCGTCGACGTCGGCCGGTCGAGGCTTCTGGCGATCTCCGCGTAGGCGAGGCCTTCGGCCAGTCCCAGCGCGATCTGCTGACGTTCCTGCTGAGTGAGTCTGCCGCCCGGCATCGCGATCTCCTTCGTACCCGTCGAATGCCCTCACCATAGCGTTCACTTCCAGTCCATTGCAACGAGCTCGCCGCCGCCGTTGCATTACCTTCTGACTTGTTGCAACGAAATAGCTGCTCTGACCTGCATTTATCAAACTCAGATGCAACAAGTGCGTTGCCAGGAGCGTGAACGCAACGTAGCTTTTCCCATGTCGGAAACGACGACGAGAGCAACACCCCGAGCAACACCCCGAGCGCCACCCCGAACAACGACCCGAAGGAACACACCATGCAGAACTTCGACACCCCCACCCCGGTCTCCGCCGTCATCGACATCCCCGCCGGCCACATCCGCCTCATCGCCGCCGACCGGACCGACACCGCGGTCGAGGTCCGGCCCGCGAGCGCCTCGAAGGGCCGCGACGTGACGGCGGCCGAGCAGACCACGGTCGAGTACGCCGACGGTGTCCTGCGCATCGCGGCCGCTCCGGCCAAGCACGGGGTCCTCGGCAACGGCTCCGGATCGGTGGAGGTGACCGTCCAGCTGCCCGCCGGCTCCCACGTCGAGGCGAAGACGGCCGCCGCCGACCTCCGCGGAGTGGGACGGCTCGGTGACGTCGTCTTCGAGGGCGCGCAGGGCACGGTCAAGCTCGACGAGACCGCGAGCGCCCGCCTCGCCCTGCAGGCCGGCGACATCTCGGTCGGCCGCCTCGGCGGGCCCGCGGAGATCAGCACGCAGAAGGGCGACCTGACCGTCACCGAGGCCGTGCACGGCACGGTCACCCTGCGCACCGAGTCCGGCGCGATCTCGGTCGGCGCGGCCCGCGGGGTCTCCGCCTCCCTGGACGCCGGCACCTCCTACGGCCGCATCCACAACACGCTCCAGAACGCCGAAGGCGCCGCCGCGGGCCTGAACATCCACGCGACCACCGCCTACGGCGACATCACGGCCCGCAGCATCTGACGACGCAGCATCTGACGACCCAGCATCTGACAAACCCCGACAGCCACCCGCCCCACCCGCAGCCCTTTAGGAGCGCTCCTCATGACCAACCTGGCCATCGCCGCGAACGGGCTGCGCAAGTCCTACGGCGACAAGACCGTGCTCGACGGCATCGACCTGGCCGTTCCGGAAGGAACGGTGTTCTCCCTCCTCGGCCCGAACGGCGCCGGCAAGACCACCGCCGTGAAGATCCTCTCCACCCTCGTCACCGCCGACGCCGGTGACCTGCGCGTCGGCGGCCACGACCTGGCCGCCGCACCCCAGGCCGTACGTGCCACGATCGGCGTGACGGGGCAGTTCTCCGCGGTCGACGGCCTGATCACCGGCGAGGAGAACATGCTCCTCATGGCCGACCTGCACCACCTCTCCAAGCGCGAGGGACGCCGGGTCGCCGCCGAACTCCTCGCCCGCTTCGACCTCACCGAGGCCGCCAAGAAGCCCGCCTCCACCTACTCCGGCGGCATGAAACGCCGCCTGGACATCGCCATGACCCTGGTCGGTGACCCGCGCATCATCTTCCTCGACGAACCCACCACCGGACTCGACCCGCGCTCCCGCCACAACATGTGGCAGATCATCCGCGAACTCGTCACGGGCGGCGTCACCGTCTTCCTCACCACGCAGTACCTCGAAGAGGCCGACGAACTCGCCGACCGCATCGCCGTGCTGAACAACGGCAAGATCGCCGCCGAAGGCACCGCCGAAGAACTCAAACGACTCATCCCCGGCGGCCACGTACGCCTGCGCTTCACCGACCCCGACGCCTACAAGGAAGCCGCCCTCGCCCTGCACGACGTAACCGGCGACGACGAGGCCCTGACCCTTCAACTCCCCAGCGACGGCAGCCAGCGCGACCTGCGCGCCGTCCTCGGCCGGCTGGATTCCGCGGGCATCGAGGCCGACGAACTGACCGTGCACACCCCCGACCTCGACGACGTCTTCTTCGCCCTCACCGGCACCGACGCCATCCCCAGCCAGTCCAGCCAGCCCAACCAGCCCAAGGAGAACGTCCGATGAGCTCCCTCTCCCTCGCCGTCCGCGACTCCTCCACGATGCTGCGGCGCAACCTCCTGCACGCCCGGCGCTACCCCTCGCTCACCCTGAACCTGCTGCTCACGCCGGTCATGCTGCTCCTGCTCTTCGTCTACATATTCGGAGACGTGATGAGCACGGGCATCGGCGGCACGGACCGCTCCGACTACATCGCCTACATCGTCCCCGGCATCCTGCTGATGACCATCGGCAGCACCGTGATCGGCACGGCGGTCTCCGTCTCGAACGACATGACCGAGGGCATCATCGCCCGCTTCCGCACCATGGCCATCCACCGCGGCTCGGTGCTCGTCGGACACGTCGTCGGCAGCGTGATCCAGACCGTCATGAGCGTCGTCCTCGTCGGCACCGTCGGGGTGGCCATCGGGTTCCGCTCCACCGACGCCACCGTCCTTGAGTGGCTGGCCGCCGTCGGGCTGCTCGTCCTCTTCTCGCTGGCCCTCACCTGGGTCGCGGTCGGCATGGGCCTGATCAGCCCGAACGCCGAGGCCGCCGGCAACAACGCGATGCCGATGATCCTGCTGCCGCTCCTGTCCAGCGCGTTCATCCCGGTCGACTCGATGCCGGGCTGGTTCCGGCCGATCGCCGAGTACCAGCCCTTCACCCCGGCCATCGAGACCCTGCGCGGCCTGCTGCTCGGCACCGAGATCGGCCACAACGGCTGGCTCGCCGTCGGCTGGTGCCTGGGACTGACCTTGCTCGGCTACTTCTGGGCGACCGCGAGGTTCAACGACGACCCCAAGTGACCGCCATGACACCGCGGCCCGTACACCCTCGAGGCGGCGCACACCGACACCACGTCGGAGTGCGCCGCCTCGTTCGTCATTCCCTCGGCCGTCATTCCTTCGTCAGAGCCGCCTGCATCTCGTCCAGGATCTTGTCCGCCGCCGTGTAGCCGATGCCCTGGATCCACAGCTCGTCGTCGACGGTGTGGACGTTGCCCTGCCGCACCGCGTCCATGTTCTTCCACAGGCCGCTGCCGACGGTCTGCGTCTGCTTGGACTTCTTCGGATCGCCGTACGTGGAACGGAAGATGACGTCCGCGTCGGCGAGGTCGATCTTCTCGGGCGACACGTCGTACGAGAAGCCGTCCTTGGCCTTGGCGGCGATGGCCGGGCGGCCCAGACCCACGTCCTTGAGGAGCGTGGCGACGTACGTCTGCTCGCCATAGATGCGGATGTCGGCGCCCTCCACGAAGCGCACGACGTTGACCTCCGTCGCCTTGGCCTTCGCCGGACCGCCGACGGCGGTGGTGACCTTCCCGGCATGCGCGTCGTAGGCGGCGACGACCCTCTTCGCCTCGGCCTTCTTGCCCAGCGCGGCGGCGTGCAGCTGGAAGTTCTTCTTCCAGGGGTAGCCGGTGTTCTCCGTCATCACGGTCGGCGCGATCTGCTTGAGCTGCTCGTACTTCGCCGCGTGCCGGATCTTGCTGGTGAGGATGACGTCCGGGTCGAGGGCCGCGATGGCCTCCATGTTCGGGTTCAGCATCTCGCCGACGTCCTTGATGCCGCTGACCTTGTCCTTGGGCAGGTAGCCCGGGAAGCCCGTGGACGCCTCGACGTGCGTGGAGCCGACCGGCTTCACGCCCAGCGTGATCGCGGAGTCCAGCTCGGCCGTGTCGAGGACGACGACACGCTTCGGGGCGACGGGGACCTTCACGTCACCCATGGCGGTCTTGACGACGTGCGTCCCGCCGGAACGGTCGTCCTCCTTGCCGGAGTCCGACGACCCACAGGCGGAGAGCGCGAGGGCGCCGCCGAGGGCGAGCGCCCCGGCGGCGAGGGCGCGGCAGCGGTGCGGTGACCGGCGCGGGGAGCGATGCGGTGAGCGGGGCTTGGCGGTCATGGTCCGGGAGCCACCTTTCGGTCGGACGAGGGGTGCGGGTGCGCGTCGGCGGCCCACGGGGCCCCGGGGACGACCAGGGGCGACCCCGTCACGGGATCCGGTACCACCACGCAGTCCAGACCGAACACCTCGCGCACGAGATCCTCGGTGACGACGTCGGAGGGCGCGCCCTCGGCGACGATGCGGCCCTGCTTCATGGCGACGAGGTGATCGGCGTAGCGGGCGGCCTGGTTGAGGTCGTGCAGCACGACGACCACGGTCCGGCCGCGGTCGCCCTCCGGCGTGTCGGCGGCCAACTGACGGACCAGGTCGAGCACTTCCACCTGGTGCGCGATGTCGAGATACGTCGTCGGCTCGTCCAGGAGCAGGATGTCCGTCTCCTGCGCGATGGCCATGGCGATCCACACCCGCTGGCGCTGACCGCCCGAGAGTTCGTCGACGGACCGCTCGGCGAGCGCGGCGACGTCGGTACGTGCCATCGCCTCGGTCACGGCCCGCTCGTCCTCGTCGGACCACTGCTGCCACCAGTGCTGGTGCGGCTGGCGTCCGCGTGCGACGAGATCGGCGACGGTGATCGCCTCGGGCGCGACGGGCGTCTGCGGGAGCAGCCCGATCTGCTGGGCGATCTTCTTGGTCGGCAGCTTGGCGAGCGCCTCGCCGTCGAGCAGGACCGCGCCGCCGCGGGGCTTGAGGAGGCGGCCGAGTGCGCGCAGGGTGGTCGACTTGCCGCACGCGTTGGGGCCGACGATGACCGTGACCTTGCCGTCGGGCACCGCGAGTTCGAGCTGGTGCACGACTTCGCGGTCCTCGTAGGCGAGGGTCAGCTCGCGGGCGCTGAGGCGGGCGGCGGGGGCGGTCACGAGGTGCCTCCAGTGCGGACGGAGCGGCTGCGGGCGCTGTGGTTTCTCACGATCAGCCAGATCAGGTACGGGGCTCCGACGGCTGCCGTGAGCACGCCGACCGGCAGCTCGGTGGGCGAGAAGAGCCGCCGGGCGAGCAGGTCGGCGAGGACCACGATCAGCGCGCCGGTCAGTGCCGAGCAGAGCAGCGGGATCTGCGCGGTGCGGGTGAGGCGGCGGGCGATCTGCGGGGCGAGGAGTGCCACGAAGTCGACGGGCCCGGCGGCGCCGGTCGCCACGGAGGCGAGGACCACGCCGAGCAGCACGAGCCCGAGGCGTACGTGTCCCAGGCGCACCCCGAGCGCCGTCGCCGTGTCGTCGTCCATGGTCACCGAGCGCTGGGCGCGGGCGGCCCAGAAGACGAACGGGAGCAGGACGAGCAGGGTCAGGGCGAGGGGCGACGCCTCCGTCCAGCCGCGGCCGTTGAGGGAGCCCGTCATCCAGATCTGCGCCTGCTGGGCGACGAGATAGTCGCCCTTGGTCATGAAGAGCGTGGTGACGGAGCGCAGGGCGATCGCGAAGCCGATGCCGATGAGCACGAAGCGGGTGGCGTGCAGGCCGCCGCGCCAGGCGAAGACGTACACGAGGGCGGCCGCCGCGACACCGCCGAGCACCGAGAGGTAGGGCAGCACGGTGGCCGACGTGACCCCGAAGGTCATCGCGCCCACCGTGAGGGCGCTCGCGCCCTGGCTGATGCCGATGATGTCGGGGCTGGCGAGGGGGTTGCGGGCGACGGTCTGGATGAGCCCGCCGGCGACTCCGAAGGCGGCGCCGACGAGGAGGCCGACGACCATGCGGGGTTCGCGCAGCGTTCCCACGACCAGTTCGTCGGGGGAGGGCTGCCCCGTCAGGACCTTCAGGACTTCGCCGGGCGCGACGAAGGACTCGCCGACGCAGAGGTACGCGAGGCAGCTCGCAGCCAGGAGCAGGGCGAGGGCGACGGCGGCCACGGATGCCCTGCGGTGCAGAAGGAACGTGGCTTTCCCGAGCCGCAGTACGGCATACCCGGCTGGACGCAGCATCATCGGTCGGCCCGCATCAGGGGTTGTGCCCACCCGTTCCGCCGTGCGGAACGCCTGCCCACAACGGGGGGTTGTCTTCACGCAGCAACCGCCTTCCGACGCACCAGCGTCACCAGGAACGGCACCCCGATGAGCGCGGTCATCACCCCGGCAGGCACCTCACTCGGCGGAAAGACGATCCGCCCCACGGTGTCGGAGACGAGCAGCATGACGGGCCCGAGGACAGCGGCCATGGGCAGCACCCAGCGATGCCCACTGCCCACGATCGCGCGAGCGATGTGCGGGACGGCGAGCCCGATGAACGCGATGGGCCCGGCCGCCGCGACCCCCGCGCCGGTGAGCACGGTCGCCCCGAGCCCCCCGACGATCCGTACGGTCGCGACCTTCTGCCCGAGCCCCTTGGCCACGTCCTCCCCGAGGGCGAGCGCGTCGAGTCCCCGCGCGACGGACAGCACGAGCACGAGTCCCACAAGCAGGAACGGCCAGATCTGCCCGACGATCTCCGCGTCGCGCCCGGAGAGCGAACCCACCTGCCAGAAGCGGAATTCGTCGAGGGCCGAGGCCTTGGTGGTGAGGATCCCGGTCGTCACGGAGACCAACAGAGCATTGATCGCGGCGCCGCCGAGCGCGAGCTTCACCGGGGTCGCCCCGCCCCTTCCGCTTGCGGCGATCGCGTACACCGCGACAGACGCGATGCCCGCGCCGACGAAGGCGTACCAGACGTAGCCGGTCAGGGTGTGCACGCCCGCGAACGCGATCGCCATGACCACGCCCACCGAGGCGCCCTGGCTGACGCCGAGGATGCCGGGGTCGGCGATGGGGTTGCGGGTGATGCCCTGAAGGACCGTGCCGGCCAGGGCGAGCGCGGCGCCGACCATCAGGCCGATGAGCGTGCGCGGCACCCGCATCTCGCGGATGACGTCGGCGGCGTCGCTGTGCCCGCCGTGCAGCAGGGCGTCGAGCACGGCGGACGGCGCGATGGCGCGGGCGCCGACGGAGAGGCTGAGCAGGACCGCGAGCAGCAGGGCCACGACGGCTGCCGTCATCGCGACGGCGCGTCGGGCTGGCACACGCATCGGCTGCGCTCGATTCGGGTCGGTGGGACTGAGCGGGGAACTTCGGTAAGGCTCGGCTAAGCGTAAGGCCCTCATGGCGCAGGTCATCCGGCCCGCGGGCCTCTGCACAATGGCTTCATGACCTCACGCGCTCTGACGGTCGGCTTCGACCTCGACATGACCCTGATCGACTCCCGCCCCGGCATCAGGAAGGCTTTCCATGCCCTGTCCGTCGAGACCGGGACACACATAGACGCCGATCTCGCCGTCACCCGGCTCGGCCCGCCCCTGGAGCTGGAACTGGGCAACTGGTTCCCGGCCGAGCAGATCGAGGCGATGGCCGACCGCTACCGTGAGATCTATCCCACATACGCCATCGCCCCCTCGCTCGCGATGCCCGGCGCCCGTGAGGCGGTGGCGGCCGTGCGCGCCCACGGCGGCCGGGCGATCGTGGTGACCGCCAAGCACGAGCCGAACGCGAAGCTCCACCTGGCGCACCTGGGCATCGAGGCCGACGCGGTGATCGGCTGGCTGTGGGCCGAGGCGAAGGCGGAGGCGCTGCGCGAGCACGACGCGGCGGTGTACGTCGGTGACCACACCGGTGATGTACGCGGCGCGCGTACGGCGGGCGCGCTCTCCGTCGCGGTGGCCACCGGGCCGTGCGACGCAGCGGAACTGCGCGCGGCGGGCGCGGACATCGTGCTCGGCGACCTGACGGGGTTCCCGGCCTGGCTCGACTCCTACGTCGCGGGAACCGTCAAGTAGTCGCGGATTTCGCCTGTCGGCGCTGCACGGCGATCCCGCGCAGCACTCCCGCCACGGCGACGAGGAATCCGACGCCCATCAGCATGCACACCGCGTACGCGATGGACGGGAAGGGTTCGGTGCCGAGGAACAGTGGGGCCACGGTGACCAGAGTGGCCAGGGCTCCGACGAAGAAGACGATCGCTCCGGCACGGACCAGGCCATCGCCCGGTCCGGCGGAATTCGCTTGGGTTTTGTCACGCACCCCACCAGGGTAGTTCCCAGCGCGAAGGAAGAATCCGGGGACGTCTTGTCACCGGCCCCCGGACCAATAGTCTTGGTGCTGGCGGGTCGGGCGACCCGCTGTAGTGCTATCCAGAGCCGTTTTCCGCGGCATAGACGCGTTCGACGACAAAGTACGAGGACGAGGACTTCAGGTGCCTACCGGCAAGGTCAAGTGGTTCAACAGCGAGAAGGGCTTCGGCTTTCTCTCCCGCGATGACGGCGGCGACGTCTTCGTGCACTCCTCCGTACTGCCCGCAGGTGTCGACACACTCAAGCCCGGCCAGCGCGTCGAGTTCGGCGTCGTCGCCGGTCAGCGCGGTGACCAGGCCCTGTCGGTGACGATCCTCGACCCGACGCCGTCCGTCGCGGCCGCGCAGCGGCGCAAACCGGACGAACTGGCGTCCATCGTCCAGGACTTGACGACGCTCCTGGAGAACATCACGCCGATGCTGGAGAAGGGCCGCTACCCCGACAAGGCGTCGGGCGCGAAGATCGCCGGCTTGCTGCGTGCGGTGGCGGACCAGCTGGACGTCTAGGCAGCGGGCTCAGCAGCTGGCGCAGCAGCGGGCTCAGCCGCAGCGTCAGGGGAACGTGAGCGCGTCCGGCGCGAGGGGCGGTACGAGCCCCTCCGCCGCGGCGCGCGTCAGGAGTCCGCGGATCGCCGAGTGACCGTTCTCGCCCAGATCGGCCGTGAACTCGTTCACGTACAGGCCGATGTGCTGGTCGGCGACGGCCGGATCCATCTCCTGGGCGTGCTCCTGCACGTACGGGCGTGAGGCCTCGGGGTCGTCCCAGGCCATCCGCACCGAGGTGCGGACGCTGTCCGCGAGCCGGCGCAGACGCTCGGCGCCCAGCGACCGCTTGGCGATGATCGCGCCCAGCGGGATGGGCAGCCCCGTCGTCCGCTCCCAGTGCTCGCCCATGTCGGCAAGGCAGTTGAGCCCGTAGTTCTGATACGTGAAGCGCGCCTCGTGGATGACGAGCCCGGCGTCGACCTTGCCGTCCCGCACCGCGGGCATGATCTGGTCGAAGGGCAGCACGACGATCTCACCCACGCCGTCGGCCAGGGTGTCCGCGGCCCAGAGCCGGAACAGCAGGTACGCCGTCGACCGCTCGCTCGGCACCGCGACGGTCTTGCCGGTGAGGTCGACCCCGGCCTCCCGGGTCAGGACCAGCGGCCCACAGCCCCGCCCGAGGGCGCCGCCGCAGGGCAGCAGCGCGTACTCGTCGAGGACGTAGGGCAGCACGGCGTACGACACCTTCAGGATGTCGAGCTCGCCGCGCTCGGCCATGCCGTTGGTGATGTCGATGTCGGCGAAGGTGACATCGAGTGCGGGCGCGCCGGGCACCCGGCCGTGCGCCCAGGCATCGAAGACGAACGTGTCGTTCGGACAGGGCGAGTAAGCGATCTGCAGGGTGTCCGCGGTCTCAGCGGTCTCAGCGGTCTCAGCGGTGTCCGTGGTGTTTGCGTCGTGTGCGTCCTGCGCGGGCGATTCAGTCATGCCGTTTCCAACTCTCCAGTACGGGCGCGAATTTCCCGAACGCCTCTCCCAGCGCGCCGAGCGCCTCGCCGATCCGCCAGGCCGCGCGGTCCCGTGGCCCGACGGCATTGGAGATCGCGCGTATCTCCAGGACGGGCAGCGCGTACGCGGCGGCCGCCTCGGCGACGCCGAAGCCCTCCATCGCCTCGGCGAGCGCCCGCGGGTGGCGGCGGCGCAGCTCGGCGGCGCGCTCGGCGGAGCCGGTCACGGTGGAGACGGTCAGGACGCTGCCGGTGAGACCGCCGCAGGCGGCGGCAAGATCCCGTACGAGGGACAGCGGCGGCGCGTGGGTGACGGCACCGAACCCGAGTTCGGTGACGGGCAGGAAGCCGTCGGGCGTCTCGGCACCCAGATCGGCCGCGGTGATCTCGTCGGCGAGGACGAGGGAGCCGAGCGGCGCGTCAGGAGCGAAGCCGCCGCCGATCCCGGCGGAGATCACCAGGTCGTACGGGGCGCGCGCGAGGGCGACCGCCGTGCGCGCGGCGGCTGCCGCGGGGCCGACACCGACGGCGACGGCGTCCATGTGAGGGGGCAGCCGGCCGGCCACCGCGTCCCGTTCGGCGGGGACGGCGGTGGCCACCAGGACGTGCGGGGCGGACGCCGAGGGAGGGGTCAGGAGTCCTTCTTGAGCTTGAACGACCACAGTCCGGTCGCCTTGGCCGTGGAGCCCTTGCCGCCTTCGAGCAGGCTGACGGTGGTGGAGTTCTTGCCGCCGCCGTACTGCTGGTTGAAGAAGACGCTGCCGGGGATGACGACGTAGGTCTTGTTGCTGGCCTCGGTGAGCGGCTGACCGTTCATCAGGAGCGTCCAGCCCTTGTCGGCGACCTCGGGGTCGACGCCGAAGCGGACCTTCTCGTCGGGGTCGACCTTGATGGACTCGACGTCCGTGTCCTTGAGGCAGTCCCGGAGCTGGGAGTCCGCGATCTCCTTGCCGTCGTTGTAGCAGGAGGCCTCGGAGTTCACCGAGTCGCTGCCGACCGTGACGGTGGCGAGCGGCGTCGGCTTGTCGCAGGCCGACAGGACGAGGAGTCCGGCGGAGACAGCGCCAATGGCGGCCACGGAACGGCGGCGACGCGCCGAGCCGTGAACGAGTGCGGCTCCGCCGCGGAGCAGGGAGGTCATGGGCGAAGGCTATCGGGCGCCCCGTGCCGTCCCGCCACGTGGGGGTCGCGGCGTGCCGCACCCGTCGATGTGGCGGGCTCACGCCACCCGTGGGCGGCGCTTCCCGCCGTGGCGGGCCGCCGAGAGCAGACCGCGCACCGTCGAGAACCAGCCGACGGCGACGATCGCGGCGGCCACCGAGAACCCCAGTGACCCGTTCAGCGGCAGGGCCATGCCGATTCCGCCGCCCACCACCCAGGAGACCTGGAGCAGGGTCTCCGAGCGGGCGAAGGCGGAGGTGCGCACTTCTTCCGGTACGTCCCGCTGGATCAGCGCGTCCAGGGAGAGCTTCGACATGGCCTGGGCGAAGCCCGCCACCGCGCCGAGACAGGCGACGCCCACCGCACCGAAGAACACCGCCGCGGTGACGGCCACGCCGAGGACGACGCCGACGACGGTCACGATGATGACCTCGGGCGCCCGCGATCTGAGGCCGGCGCCGACGGCGGTGCCGAGCGCGTTGCCGACCCCGGCCGCGACACCCACTATCCCCAGGGACACGGCGGCGCTCTGGCCGCCGAGCGGTTCCTCGCGCAGCAGGAAGGCGAGGAAGAAGATGAGGAAGCCGGACAGACACCGCAGTGCCGCGTTGGCGGTGAGCGCGTGCGTGACGCCGGGCCCGACCGTACGCAGCCCCAGGCGCCGCTTCTTGGACGTGTCCGACGCGGCCTCGGCGCGCGCATGCAGATGCAGATGTTCCTCGTCGGCCGCGAGCAGCGCCTTGTGCTCGCCCTTGGCCGAGTCGACCTTGGACGGCAGGGAGAGGGAGAGGAGCATGCCGACGACGAAAATCACGAAGGCGCCGTAGAGGGGCCAGCGTGGGCCGAGTGCCTGTAGCCCCGCGCCGATGGGAGCGGCGATACCGGTCGCGAGAAGCCCGCCCAGCGTGACCCTGGAATTGGCCTTGACCAGGGAAAAACCCTTGGGCAGTAGCCGTGGCACCACAGCACTTCGCACGACCCCGTACGCCTTGGAGGCGACCAGGACGCCGAGCGCGGCCGGATAGAGCTCCAGGCTCCCCGTGATCACCGCCTCGGACAGCAGCAGGGCGAGGAGGGCGCGGGCCAGCATCGCGGCGGCCATCGCGTACCGGCGGCCGTGCGGGAGGCGGTCCAGGAGCGGGCCGATGACGGGGGCGAGGAGGGTGAAGGGCGCCATGGTGATGGCGAGATAGAGGGCGACACGGCCGCGGGCCTCGTCCGTGGGCACGGAGAAGAAGACCGTTGAGGCGAGCGCGATGGTGATCATGACGTCGCCCGCGCCGTTCACGGCGTGCAGTTCGATGAGCTTGCCGAGGCCCGACTCGCCCGCGCCGTGCGCGTGCGTGGCCTTGCGGATGCCGCGGGCCGTGCCGGTGAAGGGCAGGTGCAGGGCGCGGCCGACCCAGCGGGCGGCCCGGTTCAGCACCGAGCTTCGTCCGCTGTATCCCTGGGACGACGACCTTGCGGTTGCCACCTCGTCATAGTGCCCCCTAAAGGCGCGCTGTACGGGTGGGCGGGCGGGAGAAACGCCGCGAAGCGGCGAAACGCTCTGCTCGGTGGGGAGGGCAGCCGCACGCCGGTGTAGGCCCAGGGGCCAGGAGAAGGTAGCGTGCGTAGCGCGCCTGCGGCGGTTGTTCTTGGCCGCGCGCCTCTCGGTCATCCCGCAGAATGGATGACGTAGGTGCGCCCGAGGACGTTCGGGCGCGGACGTCGACGCGGCCCTTTGGTCCGCTCCGTCCGCACCCCCGCGTATGGGTGGCGCACTCGTGAGACGGCGTAATGGAGAAGCGATACCTGTGAGCGCAGCGACAACGCGAAGCCGTACCCCGCGTACCCCGCGTACTCCCGACCGCCTGTGCGCCGAGGCGGTGGGACTGGCCCGTGACGCGGCCGAGGAGGCCGCCGCGCCCGGTGTGGTCGGTGAGCACGTCGAGGTCGTGGTCGAGGGCGACCGCGTGGTCACGCACCTGTTCGAGTGCAAGGAATTCGGCTACCGGGGCTGGCGCTGGGCCGTGACGGTGGCCCGCGCCTCGCGCGCCAAGGTCGTCACGCTCGACGAGACGGTGCTGCTTCCCGGGCCGGACGCCTTGCTGGCACCCGAGTGGGTGCCGTGGAGCGAGCGGCTGCGCCCCGGCGACATGGGCCCGGGCGACCTCCTCCCGACCGACGCCGAGGACCTGCGCCTGGAGCCCGGCTTCTCGGGCGAGGAGGAGCCGCCGCCGAACTCCGTGTTCTCGGAGGAGATGGCGGAGCTTGCCGACGCGGAGGACGCGGAGGTGACGGCGGGCTCGCCCGCCGAGCTGCCGGCGGCGCCGGCACGTGGCTCCATCGCGGCGCTCGCGGACGAGCTCGGCATGCGCCGGGCGCGTGTCCTTTCCCGGTACGGCCTGCATGCCGCGGCCGATCGCTGGGAGGAGTCGCACGGCGCGAAGACGGCGATGGCGCAGGCGGCGCCCGCGTCCTGCGTCAGCTGCGGCTTCCTTGCCCCGATCGGCGGATCGCTCGGGCAGGCGTTCGGGGTGTGCGCGAATGAGTTCGGTCCTGCGGACGGGCATGTGGTGTCGCTCGCGTACGGGTGCGGGGGGCATTCGGAGGCGGCCGTGATGCCTACGCCGTCGCGGCCGGCCGCGCCGGTCCTCGACGAGACCCGCGTGGACGTCCTGCCCCTGCGGCCGGCCCCCGACTCGGGGTCGGTGCCCTTGGAGGGGGCTACGGAGGACTTGGGCCACAGCTGAGATTGGGGTGGGGGCCTGCTGTCGGCCTGCGGACCCCCGACGCATTTCCAGGCCCGCGCTCCGCGCGGATGCCTCCCACCCACCCACCCGATCACCCCACGGCGCACGGGGCGGCGTAGGTGGGGCAGGGGCGTCGTGAGTCTGCGGCTCGCCACAACCCCATGCATGCCGCGCTGCGCGCGATTTTTTCCCACCCACCCACCCGATACCCCGTGGTGCGCACGGGGTGGCGTGGGAGAAATGTGCGTCTGCTGTCCGCCTGCGGGCCGGCGCAACTCCATGCCCGCGCTCCGCGCGGATATCTCCCACCCACCCACCCGATTGCCCCGCAGCACGAACCTGCACGTAGGAACCCTCGGCGACGCGGGGAGTCCCAACTCGCGGGCCGGTGGACACCTCTCCGCGCTACGCGCGGATCTCCCCCACCCACCCACCCGAGCACCCCGCAGGAACCCTTTATGGCGCGAGGAGTCCCGATTTGCGGGCCGGTGGCACCTTCCCGCGCTGCGCGCGGATTTTCCCCGCCCACCCGCCCGTGCACCCCGCAGCACCAACCTTCACGTAGGGGCCCTCGATGCCGGGCAATCGGGTGGGTGGGCGGGAAGCATCCGCGCGAAGCGCGGCATTGAGTCGTGGCGCCGAGCCGCAGGCTCAGGACACCTCTGCCCCACTACGGCACCCCTGCACCACAGGGCAATCGGGTGGGTGGGTGGGTGGGGAGATCCGCGCGGAGCGCGGCGTGGGGTGGTGTCGGCCCGCAGCAGCAGACGCACATTCCTCCCACGCCACCCCCGGCACACCACGGGGCAATCGGGTGGGTGGGTGGGGGAGATCTGCGCGGAGCGCGGGGAGGAGGCCGCCGGGCTGCAGGGCGGGGCTCCTTGCGCCACGGCTGGGGTGGGTGAGGGAAGAGGCCTTCGGCCAGGGGGAGTGGGATGCCCAGGGCCTGGGGAAACCGCAGGACGCGATACCGTTCGCCCCGCGAACCGAGCGAGGGAGACGACACCGTGAGCAAGACCGTGCGGCCGGCGGCCGAGGGCACAGACCCGTTCGGCACGGCACGGCTCCGCCGGGGAGTCCTCGACGCCTGGGCGGCGAGCCCGGCCCGCTTCCGGGAGGACGCGAACGCCGAGGAAGACCTCGCCCTCGGCGGCTACCGCGACCGCCTGATCGTGGAACTCGCCCAGAACGCCGCCGACGCCGCAGCCAGGGCCGGCGCCCCGGGACGACTCGCCCTCACCCTCCGGGACGGCGTACTCGCCGCCGCCAACAACGGCACCCCCCTCGACGCCACCGGCGTCGAATCCCTCTCCACCCTCCGCGCCTCCGCCAAGCGGGAGGAGCAGAACGAGGATCAGAACAACGGCGCCGTCGGGCGGTTCGGCGTCGGCTTCGCCGCCGTCCTCGCCGTATCCGACGAGCCCGCCGTCGTGGGACGTACCGGCGGAGTCCGCTGGTCCCTGGGCGAGGCACGCGAACTCGCCGCCGAAACCGCCCGCTTCAGCCCGGGCCTGGGGGACGAGATCCGTCGGCGCGACGGCCACGTACCCCTGCTGCGGCTGCCCTTCGCCGCCGAGGGGTCCGCCCCGGAGGGGTACGACACCGTCGTCATCCTGCCCCTGCGGGACGCCGCCGCCGAGGACCTCGTCCTGCGGCTGCTCGGCGATATCGACGACGCTCTCCTCCTTGCTCTCCCGGGGCTCGCGGAGGTGGTGGTCCAGGTCGGCGACCACACCCCCCGCACCCTCCGCCGCACCGCCGAGCCCGGCTACGTGGACGTATCCGACACCCGTGACGGCGACACCCGCTGGCGTACCGTCAGCCATCGGGGCGGCCTGGAGCAGGACCTCCTCGCCGACCGGCCCGTCGAGGAGCGGCTGCGACCCCACTGGTCCGTCACCTGGGCCGTCCCCACCGACCGCGAAGGCGCCCCGCAGGCCCCCCGCAGCGCCCCCGTCCTGCACGCGCCGACCCCGAGCGACGAGCCGCTCGGAGTGCCCGCGCTGCTCATCGCCTCGTTCCCGCTGGACACGACCCGGCGGCACGCGGCGCCCGGGCCCCTCACCGACTTCCTCGTGCAGCGGGCGGCCGACGCGTACGCCGAACTCCTCGCCGAATGGCGGCCCGTCGGGGAAGGCATCATCAGCCTCGTCCCCGGCCCGCTCGGCAAGAGCGAGCTCGACGGCGCCCTGCGCCAGGCCATCCTCGACCGGCTGCCCCGCACCGCCTTCCTGCCGCCCGCGGTGGAGGCCGTACCGCAGGAGGACCCCGACGTACCCGAGTGGCAGGTGCCCGTCGCGCTGCGGCCGCGGGACGCCGAGGTCGTGGAGGGCGCGGGCGCCGACACCGTACGCGTCCTCGCCGACGTCCTGCCCAGCCTCCTTCCCGCGGGACTCGAGCGGCGCGCCGAGCTGCGGACTCTCGGTGTCGCCCGGGTACCGCTGACCGAGGCGATCGACCGCCTCGCGGGCCTTGAGCGGGAGCCGGAGTGGTGGCACCGGCTGTACGACACCCTCGCTGGGGTGGACCCGGATCGGCTCACCGGACTTCCCGTCCCCCTTGCCGACGGCCGCACCACCATCGGTCCGCGCCAGGTCCTTCTGCCCGTCATCGGCGACGACAGCGACCCGGCCGCTCTCGTCCGCCTCGGCCTGAAGGTCGCGCACCCCGACGCCGTGCACCCTCTCCTGGAGAAGCTCGGCGCGCTGCCCGCCACGCCCCGCGCCGTCCTGACGACCCCGCAGGTCCGCGCCGCCGTCGCCGCCTCGCTCGACGACGACACGTGGGACGAGGACGCGCCGGACGCCGACGAGCTCGCGGACATCGTGCTCGCGCTCGTCCGTGACGCGAACCTCGCGCCCGGCGACGAGCCCTGGCTCGGGGCGCTCGCCCTCCCCGACGACGAGGACGGCGACCTCGCGTCCGCCGGTGAACTCGTCTTCCCCGGCAGCCCCTTCGCCCAGGTCATGCGCGAGGACGAACTCGCGACCGTGGACGCCGAGCTCGCCGAGCGCTGGGGCGAGCAGCCGCTCGCCGCGTGCGGGGTGCTGGCCACCTTCGCGCTCGTCCGCGCCACGGACGTCGTACTCGACCCCGATGAGCTCGACCCGCGCGAGGGTGACTTCGCCGAGCCCGACGACGCGGGGCTGCTCGACGCGGTCGACGTGTGGTGCGAGGACACGCTCGACCGGCTGCCGGAGACGCCGGTGCCGCCGGTCGCCACCGAGATCATCGCCGTACGGGATCTGGATCTGGTCGACGAGGAGTGCTGGCCGCAGGCCCTGGCGATGCTGTCGCGCCCGCCGCTGCGGGACGCGTTGACGCAGCCGCTGCGGGTCCTGCTGCCGGACGGCACGACGGAGAGCGTCCGTTCGTACACGGCGTGGTGGCTGCGCGGGAATCCCGTGCTCGGCGGGCGGCGTCCCGCCGGTCTGCGGGCGTCGGGCGGCGATCCGCTGCTCGAAGGGCTCTACGACGCGGCCGACGCGTCCGGCTTCGACGACGAGCAGGTGCTGCGGGCGCTCGGCGTCCGTACGTCGGTCGCCGCGCTCCTCGCGGAGCCGGGCGGCGCGGCCGAGCTGCTCGAACGGCTCGCGGACCCGGAGAGGACCGTTTCGGCGGCGCAGTTGCACGCGTTGTACGGGGCTCTGGCGGATCTGGACCCGGAGCAGGTGACGTTGCCGGACGAGGTGCGGGCCGTGGTGGACGGTGAGGTGGTGGTCGTCGACGTGGCGGACGCGGTTGTCGCCGACGCGCCTGATCTGTTGCCGCTGGCCGGGGGTGTGGCGTTGCTGCCGGTGGAGCCGCGCAGGGCGGGTGACTTGGCCGAGCTGTTCCAGGTGCGTCGGCTGAGTGAGACCTCGGCGGTGGAGCCTGTGGGGGAGGGGGCGGAGCATCCGGTGCCGGAGTCGGTACGTCTCCTGCTGGGGCCCGGGACTCCGGGAACGTACATCGAGCACGAGGAGCTGGTCGCGGGGGGTGTCGAGCTGGACTGGCGGCGGGTGCCGGACGGTACGGTCCACGCCGCCACGCTGGAGGGCGTGGCCGCGGGGCTCGCCTGGGCGGCGGGGCAGTGGCCGCGGCGCTTTGAGGTGGCGGCGTTGCTTGAGGATCCTTCGCGGACGGATGAGCTTGAGCGGGACCGCTGGTTCGACTGAGCGGTTCGCTGTCCGCGGGTGTGTGGGGGCTGGTCGCGCAGTTCCCCGCGCCCCTTGGAAACCGCCGGTTCGTCGTCGTCTGCGGGTGTGTGGGGGCTGGTCGCGCAGTTCCCCGCGCCCCTTGGAAACCGCCGGTTCGTCGTCGTCTGCGGGTGTGTGGGGGCTCGTCGCGCCGTTCCCCGCGCCCCTTAGGTACCGCCGGTTCGTCGCCTTCCGCGGGTGTGTGGGGGCTGGTCGCGCCGTTCCCCGCGCCCCTTTGGGGCTCGCGGAAGGCCGTAGTCCAGATCTCGGTCACTAAATCTTCACTTCTTGTACAACCACAGGGGCAGGTCGTGGGTCTGATCTTGCGAGTCAACAGACTCCTTGATCACCGGGCCCCGCGTGACAGCCCCCACGCACCGCGGAGCCCCTTCCCACCTGGGGAAACACATGCGCATCCGTGCCACCGTGGCCGTACTGACCGGCACCCTGGCTCTGTCCGCTCTCGTCGTGCCCGCCGCTCAGGCGGCCGACGAGCCGAACGCCCCGAAGCTCGCGCCCTTCGCCGCCAACGCCCCGGCCGACGAGGTCGACGGCGACACGAAGATCACGAAGGTCACCGTCAACGGTGGCAAGGACATCGTGGTCGGCACCTCCGAGAAGAAGAAGTTCAGCATCGCCGTCACCGCCACCGACCCCGAGGGCATCGCGGGCGGCAGTGCCTTCCTGTGGCACGGCACCGACTTCGAGAGCGAGGACGGCATCGACGGCGCCCTCATCCCGGACGACCTCGAGGGCAACTGCAAGGTCCTGAACGCGACCACCTCCACCTGCACGGTCAGCGTCATAGCCGACCCGAAGACCGACCTCTACAGCAACGTCCTTGCCGGCAAGTGGAAGGTCTGGGCGACCGCGGCCGGCAACGACGGCGACTCCATCTCCAAGGACTCGCTGAGCTCGGACGCCAACGTCCAGCGCAACTCCCGCCTCACCACCAACGCCTCCCCCGAGCCCGTCAAGAAGGGCAAGACCCTCACGGTCACCGGCGCCCTCACCCGCGCCAACTGGGACACCTTGAAGTACGCGGGCTACACCAAGCAGTCGGTGAAGCTCCAGTACAAGAAGAAGGGTGCGGCCTCCTACTCCACCCTGAAGACCATCACGTCCGACTCCAAGGGCAACCTGAAGACGACCGTGAAGGCCTCCGCGGACGGCTACTTCCGTTACGTCTTCGCCGGTACGTCCACGACCCCGGCCGTGACGTCGACCAGCGACTTCGTGGACGTCAACTAGCAAACACGCGGTAACTCACGCCGGAAAGCGGCGGCCGACCCAGCGGAAGATGACCTCGATGATCAGTGAGGCCACCGCCGCGATCGCGACCGCCGCCCACGGCATCGTCGTGCCGACCAGCTTCAGCTGGAAGAAGTCCTGGAGCCACGGCACGGTGAGCACCAGCAGGAAGCCGAGACCCATCGTGCCGATCAGGCCGAGCCGCCACCACGTGTAGGGGCGGGCGATGATCGCGAGGACCCACATGGCGATCAGGAACAGCGCCAGCGTGGCCGCGCTGGTCTCGGCTTCCCGCGCTCCCGCGCCCGCATAGTGGTGCCGGGCGAGGAGGTACGTGCAGAAGGTGGCGACGCCCGCGACGACCCCGCCCGGGATCGCGTACCGCATGACCCTTCGTACGAAGTGGGGCTTGGCCCGCTCCTTGTTGGGCGCCAGGGCCAGGAAGAAGGCCGGGACGCCGATCGTCAGGGTGGAGAGCAGGGTGAGGTGGCGTGGCAGGAACAAGTACTCCACCTGGGAGCAGACCACCAGCAGGGCGATGACCACCGAGTAGACCGTCTTCACCAGGAACAGCGTCGCTACCCGCGTGATGTTGCCGATGACGCGGCGGCCCTCCGCGACCACCGAGGGCAGCGTCGCGAAGCTGTTGTTCAGGAGCACGATCTGCGCGACCGCCCGTGTCGCCTCGGAGCCCGAGCCCATCGAGACGCCGATGTCGGCGTCCTTGAGGGCCAGGACGTCGTTCACGCCGTCGCCCGTCATGGCGACCGTGTGGCCGCGTGACTGGAGCGCGCCCACCATGTCCCGCTTCTGCTGCGGGGTGACCCGGCCGAAGACGGAGTTGGCGTCCAGGGCCTCGGCCATCTCGCCCTGGTCCGTGGGGAGTTTGCGGGCGTCCACGGTGTTCTCCGCGCCCGGCAGGCTCAGCTTCCCGGCGACCGCGCCCACGGAGACCGCGTTGTCGCCCGAGATGACCTTCGCGCTGACGTCCTGCTCCTCGAAGTACCGCAGGGTGTCGGCGGCGTCCGGGCGCAGCCGCTGCTCCAGGACGACCAGGGCGGTCGCGCGGGCCCCCGCGGCCACCTCAGGGTCGTCCAGGTCACCGGCGGCGCGGGCGAGCAGCAGTACGCGCAGGCCCTGTTGGTTGAGGTCCTCGATCTCGGCGAGGGACGGGTCGCCGTCGGGCAGCAGCACGTCCGGCGCGCCGAGGAGCCACGTCGAGTCGTCGCCGTCACCCTCGCTGAAGGAGGCGCCGCTGTACTTGCGGGCCGAGGAGAACGGCAGCGATTCCGTGCAGCGCCACTCCTCGCTGTCGGGGTAGGCGTCGATGATCGCCTGGAGCGAGGCGTTGGGCCGCGGGTCGGATTCCCCCAGGGCGCCGAGGACCTTCCGTACGTACGCCTCGTCCGTGCCGTTCAGCGGGCGCAGTTCGGTGACGTCCATGCCGCCCTCGGTGAGGGTGCCGGTCTTGTCGAGGCAGACCGTGTCGACGCGGGCCAGGCCCTCGATCGCGGGGAGTTCCTGCACGAGGCACTGCTTGCGGCCGAGCCGGATGACGCCGATCGCGAAGGCGACCGACGTGAGGAGCACGAGCCCCTCCGGGATCATGGGGACGATGCCGCCCACGGTGTAGGCGACGGACTCCTTGAAGTTGTCGTCCTTGACGACGAGCTGGCTGATGATGAGGCCGATCGAGGTCGGGACCATCAGCCACGTCACGTACTTGAGGATCGTGGAGATGCCGGTGCGCAGCTCGGAGTGGACGAGCGTGAACCGGCTCGCCTCCTCGGCGAGCTGCGCCGCGTACGCCTCGCGGCCGACCTTCGTGGCGGTGAACGCGCCGCCGCCCGCGACCACGAAGGAGCCCGACATCATCTTGTCGCCGGGCTTCTTGATGACGGGGTCGGCCTCACCGGTCAGGAGCGACTCGTCGATCTCCAGGCTCTCGGTCTCGACCGCCTCGCCGTCCACGACGATCTTGTCGCCCGGACCCAGCTCCACCAGGTCGCCGAGGACGATCTCGGAGGTGGAGATCTCGGACGCCGTGCCGTCGCGCCGCACGGTCGGTTTGGCCTCGCCGATGACCGCGAGGCCGTCCAGGGTCTTCTTGGCGCGCAGCTCCTGGATGATGCCGATGCCCGTGTTGGCGATGATCACGAAGCCGAAGAGGGAGTCCTGGATCGGCGCGACGAAGAGCATGATCACCCAGAGCACGCCGATGATCGCGTTGAAGCGGGTGAAGACGTTCGCCCGGATGATCTCGGTGGTGGACCGGGAGCTGCGGATGGGTACGTCGTTGACCTCGCCGCGTGCGACCCGCTCGGCGACCTCGGCGGCACTCAGACCCGTCGCGCGTCCGGTGGGCGGTGCCACCGGGTGGACCGGGTCGAGCTCGGCGCCCGCGTCGATATGCGTCATGGCATCGACGGTACGGGCGGGGCGGGGGCTTCACCCCTTGAGTGGCCCAAAGATCCGACCACGGTAGGAGACGGACCGTCCCGTGGTCGTACCGGAGTCCCGTGGTCGCGCGGGCGGCTCCGCTACGAACGGACTACTCGCCGACGGAGGAGTCCGAGGCCGCCTTGCGTGCCGCGTCCCGCTTGATCGCCGCGTCGCGGCCCCGCACGTACCAGATGCCGATCAGGCCGAGGCCCGCTCCGGCCAGGCAGGTCCAGACCCACCAGGTGGCGTCGCGGTCGTCGAACCAGCCGTAGAACGGCAGCTGCACCAGGAAGAGGACGAACCAGAGGATCGTGCCGCCCGTGATGGTGGCGACGACGGGGCCCTCCAGGGGCTCGGGCGCCTCGTGCTTGGGGGTCCACTTCTCCATGCGCCTAGCTTACGAGCAGCCGAGGCGGGCTCCCGCGGGGGTCGGCGTGCCCTGACGGCACAAGGGTCTACGCGCGGAGATAGCGAATTCCCCTTCATGTATTCATACTGAAACCGCTCGTTAATGGCTGGTTGTTTTCGTAAGAACAAACAAATCGATCACTGGTCACCACTTAACGATCTTCCCCCTTTCTCTGCGTTTCTCTGAGTCCACGAGGTCCCGCATGCCTTCCTCGGCCACCACCCCGGTCGACGCCAGCAAAGAGCCGCCGAAGCCCCCGCAGGGTGGCATCGACGGCTTCTTCAAGATCACCGAACGGGGTTCGACCCTCGTCCGTGAGGTCCGAGGCGGCTTCGCCACCTTCTTCGCGATGGCCTACATCATCGTGCTGAACCCGATCATCCTGGGCAGCGCGAAGGACATGTACGGTCACCAGCTCGACAACGGCCAGCTGGTGACCGCGACCGCCGTGGTGGCCGCCTTCACCACGCTGCTCATGGGCGTCATCGGCAACGTCCCGATCGCGCTCGCCGCCGGTCTCGGCGTGAACACCGTGGTCGCCCTCCAGCTCGCGCCCCGCATGTCGTGGCCCGACGCGATGGGCATGGTCGTCCTCGCGGGCTTCGTCGTGATGCTGCTCGTGGCGACCGGACTGCGGGAGCGCGTGATGAGCGCCGTGCCGCTGGGCCTGCGCAAGGGCATCGCGATCGGCATCGGCCTCTTCATCATGCTGATCGGCCTCGTCGACTCCGGCTTCGTCTCGCGCATCCCGGACGCCGCGCACACCACGGTCCCGTTGCAGCTGGGCGGCGACGGGCACCTCAACGGCTGGCCCGTGCTCGTCTTCGTGCTCGGCGCGCTGCTCACGCTCTGCCTGATCGTGCGCAAGGTGCCGGGCGCCATCCTCATCAGCATCGTCGTCATGACGATCGTCGCGATGATCATCAACGCGGTCGCGAAGGTGCCCTCCTGGGGCCTGACGACGCCCGAGTGGCCCGGCAACCCCGTCGCGACCCCGGACTTCGGCCTGGTCGGTCAGGTCAGCCTGTTCGGCGGCTTCGAGAAGGTCGGCCTGCTCACCGGCATCCTCTTCGTCTTCACCGTGCTCCTGTCGTGCTTCTTCGACGCCATGGGCACGATCATGGGCGTCGGCGACGAGGCCAAGCTGACCGACGCCAACGGCAACATGCCGGGCATGAACAAGGTCCTGTTCGTCGACGGCATCGCGGTCGCCGCGGGCGGCGCCTCGTCCTCCTCGGCCACCACCTGCTTCGTGGAGTCCACCGCGGGCGTCGGCGAGGGCGCGCGTACGGGCTTCGCCAACATCGTCACCGGCGGTCTCTTCGCCGTGGCGCTGTTCCTCACGCCCATCGCCACGATGGTCCCGTCGCAGGCGGCCACGCCCGCGCTGCTCGCGGTCGGCTTCCTGATCCTGTCCGGCTCGATCGGCCAGATCGACTGGGCGGACTTCACCATCGCGATCCCGGCGTTCCTGACGATGGTGATGATGCCGTTCACCTACTCGATCACGAACGGCATCGGCATCGGCTTCATCAGCTTCACCGTGCTGCGTCTGGCCTCGGGCCGCGGGCGCGAGGTGCCGGCCGCGATGTACATCGTCTCGGGCGTCTTCGCCTTCTACTACCTGATGCCGGCGCTCGGCCTCACGTAAGGGCCCGCAATCACGTGAATGCCTACGGGGCGGCCATCAGGCCGCCCCGTAGAACTTTTCCGTCTCCTCGACGGCGCTCTGGAAGCGCTCGTCGAAGTCACCACGGATGAGCGTCCCGACCACGTAGTCCTGGACGCTCATCCCCCTCTTGGCGGCGTGCTGTTTGAGCCGGTCGAGCAGCTCACCGTCTATTCGCAGGCTGAGCACTGTCGATCCCATGCGTGCCAGGGTCCCTGCCGTTCCGCGGACCGCGTCTCACTTTCCGAGGCCACCTCACTCATATGGGTGACGAAAGGGTTCCGTGGCCCTTGTCGCGGGAAACCAGGTGGTCTTTAGCTAGAGTAATGAGTTACTCTAACGAACATGCTGGACCTCTCCCATGGTGACGACGCCGCCGCCGTGAACTCCCTGCGCTCCGCCGTGATGCGCCTGTCCCGTCGACTCAAGCACCAGCGGGTCGACGAGTCGCTGAGCCCCACCGAGATGTCGGTGCTCGGCACCCTCGCCCGCTGCGGCCACGCCACCCCCGGTGAGCTGGCCCGCAAGGAACACGTGCAGCCGCCGTCGATGACCCGCATCGTCGCGCTGCTCGAAGCCAAGGGTCTCGTCCGGCTCGAGCCGCACCCGGAGGACCGCCGCCAGAAGGTGGTGACCCAGACGGAGACGGCCGAGGCCATGCTCGAGGAGAGCCGCCGCAAGCGGAACGCCTGGCTGGCCGGCCTGGCCGAGCACCTCGACGAGGACGAGTGGGCGCGACTGCGTGCCGCGGCTCCCGTCCTGGAGAAGCTCGCGCACCTGTAAGCAGCAGGCACCTGTAAGCAGCAGGCAGTACGACCAGTACGAGTACGACCAGTACGACGCCAAGGAGGCGAACGCACTTTGAGTACGGGACCCGGAGCAGACTCCGCCCCCGCACCAACCACCCTCGACAAGACCCCTGCCGCAAAGCAGTCGATGTTCAGCTCGCTGAAGATCCGCAACTACCGGCTCTTCGCCTCCGGCGCCGTTGTCTCCAACACCGGCACATGGATGGCGCGCATCACCCAGGACTGGCTGGTCCTGAGCCTCACGGGCTCCTCGGCCGCGGTCGGCATCACCACCGCGATGCAGTTCCTGCCGATGCTCCTGTTCGGCCTCTACGGCGGCGTCATCGCCGACCGCTTCGCCAAGCGGAAGCTGCTCTTCTGCACCCAGGGCGCGATGAGCATCAGCGGCCTGTTCCTGGCGGCGCTCACGCTGAGCGGCAACGTCCAGGTCTGGCACGTCTACCTCGCGGCCTTCTTCACGGGCCTCGTCACGGTCGTCGACAACCCGACCCGGCAGTCCTTCGTGTCCGAGATGGTGGGACCCGACCAGGTCCGCAACGCCGTCTCGCTGAACTCGGCGAACTTCCAGTCCGCCCGCCTCATCGGCCCCGCCGTGGCGAGTGGTCTCACCGCCGCCGTCGGCCCCGGGTGGGCGTTCCTCGCCAACGGCCTGTCCTTCCTCGCGCCGCTCACCGGCCTGATGCTGATGCGCACCCGTGAGCTGCACCCCACCCCGCGCAAGCCGCGCGGCAAGGGGCAGCTGAGGGAAGGTCTGAACTACGTCTCCAAGCACCCCGAGCTGATCTGGCCGATCGTCCTCGTCGGCTTCGTCGGCACCTTCGGGTTCAACTTCCCGATCTGGCTGAGCGCCTTCGCGGACGACATCTTCCACGGAGGCGTGGGGATGTACGGCCTTTTCAACACCCTGATGGCGATCGGCTCCCTCGCGGGCGCGCTGCTCGCCGCCCGGCGCGGGACCTCACGCCTGCGGCTGCTCGCAGGGGCGGCGATCGCCTTCGGAGTGCTGCAGATCGTGGCCGCGTTCGCGCCCGAGCTGTGGATGTTCGTCGCGCTGATCGTGCCCATCGGCATCCTGGGCCTGACGGTGAACGTCACCGCCAACTCCTCGGTCCAGATGGCCACCGACCCGGAGATGCGGGGCCGCGTCATGTCCCTCTTCATGATGGTCTTCACCGGCGGCACGCCCCTCGGCGGCCCGCTCTTCGGCTGGCTCGCCGACGCGTACGGGGTGCGCGTGAGCATGGCCGCCGGCGGCGTCATCTGTGCCGTGGCCGCGGTCGGCGTCGGCCTGATGCTGGCCCGCGCCGCGAACCTGCGGCTCAAGGTGGATCTGCGGCGCGGGCAGCAGCACGTGCAGTTCGTGCCGCGGGAGCTGGCGACGGCGGCGTGAGCTGTTACCCGGTCACACCCGCCGGGCCAGGATCTGGCCCGGCCAGGTGCCGTCCTGCTCGACGAAGGACTCGGTCCGGGTGAAGCCGTTGCGCTCGTAGAACGCGACGAGCTTGCCGTCACCGCCCGCGTAGCAGTCGACCCGGAGCAGGGAGACCCCCTGTCTCCGGGTTTCCGCTGCCGCGTGCGCGAGGAGGGCGGCGCCCGCGCCCGTCCCGTGCCGGGAGGCCAGCAGGTGGATGTAGCGCTCCGGCTCGTCCACCGGCGCGATGTACGATCCCGGGCCGTCGGTCAGCGTGAGCGTGCCGACCGGCAGGCCGCCGATCTCCGCGATCCAGGCGGAGCCGGTGGTCAGATACTTCTCGACCAGGGCGATGGTCTTCGGATTGGCCGACCAGGGCGTGTCGCCCCACTGCCCGGTACGCCCCTGCGACACGAGCCAGGCGACGGCCTCGTCGAAGAGGGCGAGGACGGCGGGAATGTCGTCGGGACCGGCGGGCCGGATGGTTATGTGGCTGTGGCTGTCCATGCGGCTTTCTCTCCCCCACCCCGCCCCTTCCCGAAACTGGGGAGGTGGTCGGTCGACGGCCGTTGGGCGGAGGCGGTTAACCTCGACCACGTGGACCCGAAAACCAGGAACCGGATCATGGCCGGTGTGCTCGTGCTGATGTTCGTCGTCGTGGCGGTCGCGGCCGCGGTCGGCCAGTGAGGCGATGACCGCGGCCGCACGCACGCCCTGAATCACCCGCTGGTCAGCCGGCGGTGATCACCCGCTGATCACCAGGCGAAGGACTCCGGCGAAGGCCCGGGGCCCGGGAAGATCTCGTCCAGGGCGTCGAGCAGCTCGGCCGGGAGTTCCAGCTCGACGGCGCGCAGTGCGCTGGTGAGCTGCTCCGACGTACGCGGCCCGACGATCGGTCCGGTGATGCCGGGCCGGGTGAGCAGCCAGGCGAGCGCGACCTCGCCCGGCGCGAGGCCGTGCTTGTCGAGCAGGTCCTCGTACGCCTGGACCTGCGCGCGCACCTCTGGCTTCGCCAGCTCTTGGGCGGCCCGTCCGCCGGTACGCCGCTTGCCCTCGCCCTCCTTCTTCAGGACGCCGCCGAGCAGCCCGCTGTGCAGCGGCGACCACGGGATGACGCCGAGGCCGTAGTCCTGGGCGGCCGGGATCACCTCCATCTCGGCGCTGCGCTCGGCGAGGTTGTAGAGGCACTGCTCGCTGACGAGGCCGTAGCTGCCACGCCTCGCGGCGATCTCGTTGGCCTGGGCGATCTTGTATCCGGGGAAGTTGGACGAACCCGCGTAGAGGATCTTGCCCTGGGTGATGAGGGTGTCGATCGCCTGCCAGATCTCCTCGAAGGGAGTGCGGCGGTCGATGTGGTGGAACTGGTAGATGTCGATGTAGTCGGTCTGCAGGCGCTTGAGCGAGGCCTCCACCGACCGGCGGATGTTGACCGCCGAGAGCAGGTCGTGGTTGGGCCACGCGGGCTTTCCGTCGAGAGCCATGTTCCCGTACATCTTGGTGGCGAGGACGGTCTTGTCCCGCCGGTCGCCGCCCTGTGTGAACCACGTGCCGAGGATCTCCTCGGTGCGGCCCTTGTTCTCGTCCCACCCGTAGACATTGGCGGTGTCGAAGTAGTTGATGCCCGCGTCGAGCGCGGCGTCCATGATCGTGTGGCTGTCGGGCTCGTTGGTCAGTGGCCCGAAGTTCATGGTCCCGAGCACGAGTCGACTGACCTTGAGTCCTGTGCGTCCCAGCTGCGTGTACTTCATGGTTGCCAAGCCAACGACTTGGAGTGCGCTCTATGCAAGGGTGCGCGCCCGGCGGGCGGTCACGGGCCGCCGAGCCAGCCCGCCGCGTCGAGGCGGAACGCGTCCGGCGGCACGACCGTGCGCAGGTCGTCCTCCAGCGTGCGCAGGCGCCCCGCACCGAGCCGGCCGGCCCACTCCGCGTGCAGTGCGTCGAAGATCTCCGCCGAGCGGCGCAGGGCGTCGATGCCGTGCGGGGTGAGGCGGATGAGCTTGCGGCGGGCGTCGGCGGGGTCGTCGGTGCGTTCCGCGTAGCCGAGGGTGAGGAGGCGGTCGACGGTCTTGCCCGCGGCCTGCTTGGAGACGCCGAGCCGCCGGCCCACCTCGCTGGCGCTCGCGCCCCGTACGCCGATCGCCTGCATCGCGAAGCCGTGGGCGGGGCGTACGTCCGGGTGACCCTGGCGGGCCAGTTCGGCGTGCAGCCGGTCGATGATCGTGCGGAACCCGCCGAAGAGGAGCAGCGGCAACTCGAAGCCGCGCCCGTCGCTGCCGTCACTGCCGTCGCCGTCCGCAGAAACACCCTTGCCGGAATCGACAACCTGGTTTACCTTTTTTTCGTCAACCACGTTGTCCATCGTAGGGGGTACCTCTTGTTCGCCGAGCACACCGTGGAAACCGCGCCCGCCGAGTCCCGCGCCGCGATGGAGCGCACCGCCGCCGCCTTCGGGAAGACGCCGGACGCCGTGGCGCGGCTCGCCGAGTCGCCCGAACTGCTCAACGGCTTCCTGGAGTTGAGCGCGTCCTTCGAGGGGTCGACGCTGGAGCCGGTGGCGCGCGAAGTCGTCGTCATGACCGTCGCCGTACGCAACGACTGCCACATCTGCGTGACCCTGCACACCGGCAAGCTGCGCAAGCTGGGTGCGGACACGGAGCTGATCACCGCGCTGCGCGAGGGGAAGGCTCTGACCGATCAACGCCTGGAGGCGGTACGGCAGTTCACCCTGGAGTTGCTGGCGACCGCGGGCGGAGTCGGGGACGACGACCTGAAGAAATTCCTCGCCCACGGCTACACGAAACGCAACGCCCTCGAAGTCGTCCTCGGCATCGGCACGTACACCATGTCAACCCTGGCGAACCGGCTGACGCGGGCCACGTGACGCCCCCGAGGGGTCGTACGGGGCGGCAAGGCCCCACGCCTGGTGCATCGCTTCCGCGAAAGCCGCCGCCAGCCTGTGTTCGCCGCTCGCGTTCGGGTGCGTGCCGTCGTAGGTGTCGCGGTCGATGTCGTACGACGCCGGCGTCGAGGCCAGGAGCAGCGGGGAGGTGCCCGTGTCGAGGTCCGCGGCCGCCTTCGCGAGGAGCACGTTGAAGCGGGACACCTCCGCCGCGAACGGGGCGTCCGTCCTGGCCCGGATGTTCGGGATGACGGGGAGCAGGACGAGGCGGATGTGCGGGTTGGCGGACCTCGCCGCCGAGACGAAGCGGCGTACGTTCTCCGCCGTCTGTTCCGCGTTCGTGTAGAAGCCCAGGTCGATCAGGCCGAGGGAGATGAGCAGGACGTCGGGGCGGTTCTCCCGCACCGCGTCCGCCATCTGCGGCGCCATGTGCAGCCAGCCCTCGCCCCATCCCGCGAAGTGGTGGCGGGGGAAGTCGGGGTCGCTGCCGGCGTAGGCGTACGAGACCGGTTCGCCGGACACCTTGTCGTGCAGCGCGCTGCGCGGCCCCACCACCGCGAAGCCCTCCTCGCCGAGCGAGGACCGCAGGTGCTGCCACATCCGGTAGCGCCAGGTGTGTTCCCCCGCGCTGCCGATCGTCATCGAGTCGCCGACGAACATGAACCTGAGCATCCGCTCATCATCGCGGATCAACGCCCCGGCCTGCGATGTGAGGCTGACCACCCGATGTGAGGCCGACGACCCGATGTGAGGCTCAACACCTGGCCAACGCCCGCCCCGCCGCGCGGGGGTGGCAGGCTTGGCCCATGCGTTCACTGCGTTCTTCGATGGGTGCCGCCGCCGGGTGCCTGGTCCTGCTGAGTGCCGCCGGCCCCGCCGCCGCCGACGACAGCCACGACGGGTTCACCATCAAGGACCCCCGCATCATCGAGTCCAGCGGCCTCGCCGCATCCCGCGCCCACCCGGGCGTCTACTGGACGCACAACGACCAGGACAAGAACGGCGCGCTGCTCTACGCGGTGGACGGCAGGACCGGCAAGACCGTCGCCACGATCACCATGACCGGCGTCGGGAAGCCCCGTGACGTGGAGGCCGTCTCCGTCGGCGCCGACGGCAACATCTACGTCGGGGACATCGGCGACAACCTCGGCGGCACCTGGTCCCACGTGTGGATCTACAAGCTGCCCGAGCCGAAGAAGCTGGGCGAGCAGACCGTGCGCGCCACGCAGTACACGGTGAAGTACGAGGACGGCGCGCGCGACGCCGAAGCCCTGATGGTCCACCCGAAGACCGGCCGCATCTACATCGCCGACAAGAAGGAGGAGGGCGGCGCGCTGTACGAGGGGCCCGCCCAGATGTCCTCGTCCGGGGTCAACGTCTTCAAGCGCCTGGGCACCACCGGACTCTGGACCACGGACGGCGCCTTCTCGCCCGACGGGAAGCAGCTCGCCCTGCGCGGGTACCTCGGCGGCGTCTCGTACACCTGGAAGGGCGAGGGCAAGAAGCCCGAGCGCGAGGGGCGGCTGAGCGTGCCGTTGCAGCGGCAGGGCGAGTCCGCGACGTACACCCTGGACGGGACGACCATCCTGTACGGCACCGAGGGCGGGCAGAGCGAGGTCGAGCCCGTCGAGGTCGAGGGAGCGGGCGGCGGCCACGACTCCGCGTCCGGCGGCGGGAGTTCCGGTGAGCCGGGGGACGGCTCCGGGCTCGACGGTGACCTCAAGGTGGGCGGCCTCGCGCTGGCCGCGGTGCTCGTGGCCTTCTTCGGGCTGAAGCGGATGTTCCGCCGGAAGTAGCGGGCCAGGCTCACGCCTGCCCGTCGGCGCTCTTCTGCGTCTCGCGCTTGGCCACCAGCACGTCCAGGCCGTCCAGCAGGCGTTGCAGCCCGAACTCGAAGTGGTCGAACTGCGGGCTGAACGCGTCCTCGGACAGGCCCGCGAGGAGGGGATAGCGGCCGCTGGTCATGATCCGTTCGAGGGTCGGCTGCTGCGCCTCCCAGAACGCCTCGTCCGTCAGGCCGGTCTTCTTGACCGCCTCCACCTCGTGCACCTGGGTGCGGGCGACCCCGGTGACGTACCCCTCGACCATGACGACCACGCCGATCAGCTCGGGGTCGGTCAGGCCCATCGACTTGATCCCGGCCAGGGTCAGTTCGAGGCCGCCGACCGAGCCGGGGCCGAGCACCGGGCGTGCCTGGTTGACCTGCAGCAGCCAGGGATGCGCGCGGTAGAGGACGAGTGTCTCGCGGGCGTACGCCTCGACGGCCTCGCGCCAGCCGCCGGTCGGGGGCGCGGCGTCGGGGGCCGGCATGTAGACGCGGTCCAGCATCAGGTCGAGCAGCTCGCCCTTGCCCGGGACGTAGCGGTACAGGGACATCGTGCCCGTGCCGAGCTCCGTGGACAGGCGGCGCATCGAGACCGCCGTGAGCCCCTCGGCGTCCGCGAGCCGCACCGCCTCGGTGACGATCCGGTCCAGGGTGAGTCCGGGCTTGGGGCCGCGCGTGGGGCGCTCGCCCTCGCCCCAGAGCAGCTCCAGGCTGTGGACGATGTCGCTGCCGGTGCGCTGGGCGTGGTCGCCGGAACCGCCGTTCGTGCTCGTCATGAGGCTCAGCCTAATCGCCGGACCAGTAATTGGGTACGGTGTACCCGAAAAACTGGGTACGGTGTACTCTCTATTGAGTACGGCGTACCCAGAGGGGCTCGTACGGCGGTGCGGGAAGAGTTGGAGGGGCAGTGAGCGAGACGACGAACGACTACGCGGTACGGGCCGAGGGGCTCGACAAGCGCTACGGGGAGAAGAAGGCCCTGGACGCCTTCGATCTGCGCGTGACGCGCGGCACGGTGCACGGACTGCTCGGCCCGAACGGCGCGGGCAAGACCACCGCCGTACGCATCCTCTCGACGCTGGTGCGCCTCGACGGCGGACGGGCCGAGGTCGCGGGGGCCGACGTGGTGCGACAGCCTGACGTCGTCCGCGGCCGCATCGGGCTGACCGGCCAGTACGCGGCCGTCGACGAGGTCCTGACCGGGCGGCAGAACCTGGAGATGTTCGGCCGCCTCTTCCACCTCGGCGGCAAGCGGGCGGCGCGCCGCGCCCAGGAACTCCTCGAACAATTCGACCTGGTGGACGCGGCGGGCAAGGGAGCGGGCCAGTACAGCGGCGGCATGCGGCGCAGGCTCGACCTCGCGGCGTCGATGATCCTCGCGCCCGCCGTCCTCTTCCTGGACGAGCCGACCACCGGACTCGACCCGCGCAGCCGCCTCGAAGTCTGGGACACCGTACGGAAGTTGGTCGCGGACGGCACGACCGTCCTGCTCACCACCCAGTATCTGGAGGAGGCCGACAAGCTGGCCTCGCGGATCACCGTCATCGACCAGGGCCGCGCCATCGCCGACGACACCCCGGACGGCCTGAAGAACACGGTGGGCGGCAGCTATCTGGAGGTCGTGGTCCGCGACACCGCCGACCTGCCCGCGGCCCTGAAGGCCGTCGCCCGCGTCGCCGAGGGCGTCCCCGAGTCCGTCGACCTGGAGCGCCGCGTCCAGGCGGCCGTCACCGACCGGGTCGCCGCCCTGACGGACGTGGCGCGGACCCTCCAGGACCAGGGCGTCGCCGTGGAGGACATCGGGCTGCGCAGGCCGAGCCTCGACGACGTGTTCCTGCGCCTGACGGGACACCGCACGGAGGCCGAGACGGGCGCGGCCGCTCCCGAGGAAGCCACCGCCCGCATCGACGAGAAGACGGGAGCCGCGGCATGAGCGCCGTGCTGACACCGGAACCACTGACATCGGAACCACTGGCCGCCGACACCTCGCGCGGACGCCTCTACTGGGCGCTCGCCGACACCTGGAACGTCACCCGCCGCTACCTCACCCACTTCCAACGCCAGCCCATCAACATCGCCTGGCAGCTGGGCTTCCCCATCATCTCCGTGCTCCTGTACGGCTTCGTCTTCGGCGAGGCCATGAAGGTGCCCGGCGGCGGTGACGACGGCGACTACAAGCAGTTCCTGATGCCGGGCATGTTCGTGATGACCATGGCCTTCGGCTTCATGAACACCGCGATGGCCGTCGTCACGGACTCCACCAAGGGCGTCATCGACCGCTTCCGCTCGATGCCGATGGCACCGTCGGCGGTCGCCGCGGGGCGCGGCCTCGCCGACCTGATCGTGGCCTGCGCCGAGCTGACGATCCTCGCGCTCACCGCGCTGGCCATCGGCTGGCGGTCCAGCGCGGGCCTGCCCGAGACCCTGGCCGCCTTCGCGCTGCTGCTGCTCCTGCGGTTCAGCCTGATCTGGGTCGGCGTCTTCCTGGGCCTCGTGGTGCCGACCCCGGAAGCGGCGGGCGGACTCTACGCGGTCGCCTTCCCGCTCACCATGATCTCCAGCGTCTTCGTCGCGCCCTCGCTGATGCCGGACTGGCTCGCGCCGGTCGCCGCCTGGAACCCGGTCTCCTCCACGGGCACGGCGGCACGCGAACTGTTCGGCAACCCCGGGGCGGGCGGGGCGAGCTGGGTCGAGCAGAACGCGGTCCTGATGGCCGTGCTCTGGCCGATCGCGATCTCACTCCTGTTCCTGCCGCTGGCGGTACGCAAGTTCAAGCAGCTGAGCAGGTAGCCCCGTAAGGGGCGCGGGGAACTGCGCGACCAGCCACGACGCGCCCACAGGTGTGGACTGAGCGTTGTCTACGCAGAGATGGGGGCGCTCGGCAGATGATCCTGCCGAGCGCCCCCATCCACGTAGAACTGCCGAAGCTAGAGCTTCTCGATGACGTAGTCGATGCACTTCGTGAGCGCCTCGACGTCCGCGGGGTCGATCGCCGGGAACATCGCCACGCGCAGCTGATTGCGGCCGAGCTTGCGGTACGGCTCCGTGTCCACGATGCCGTTGGCGCGCAGAGCCTTCGCCACCGCGGCAGCGTCGATCTCGTCCGCGAAGTCGATCGTGCCGATGACCTGCGAACGCTTGGCCGGGTCCGTGACGAACGGCGTCGCGTACTTCGACTCCTCGGCCCACCCGTACAGGGTGCGCGAGGAGGCCGCCGTACGGCCGGTCGTGAAGTCCAGGCCGCCCTGGCCGTTCATCCACTCCAACTGCTCACCGAGCAGGAAGAGCGTGGCGAGCGCCGGGGTGTTGTACGTCTGGTTCTTGCGGGAGTTGTCGATCGCCGTGGGAAGGCTGAAGAACTCCGGGATGTGCCGGCCGCTCGCGTGGATGCGCTCGGCACGCTCGACGGCCGCCGGGGAGAAGGCCGCGATCCACAGGCCGCCGTCCGACGCGAAGGACTTCTGCGGGGCGAAGTAGTAGACGTCCGTCTCGGCGATGTCGACCGGCAGGCCGCCCGCGCCGGAGGTGGCGTCCACCAGGACGAGGGAACCCTCGTCCGAGCCGGCCACCCGCTTGATCGGGGCCGCGACGCCGGTCGAGGTCTCGTTGTGCGTGAAGGCGTAGACGTCCACGCCCGCCTCGGCCTGCGGCTCCGGGTGCGTGCCCGGCTCACTCGAGATCACGGTGGGCTCGGCGAGCCACGGGGCGAGCTTCGAGGCCTTGGCGAACTTGGAGGAGAACTCACCGAACGTGAGGTGCTGCGACTTGTTCTCGATGAGGCCGTGCGTCGCGACGTCCCAGAAGGCGGTGGAGCCGCCGTTGCCCAGGATCACCTCGTACCCCTCGGGGAGGGAGAAGAGGTCGCGCACACCCTCGCGCACCTTGCCGACCAGGTTCTTGACCGGGGCCTGGCGGTGGGAGGTGCCGAGCAGAGAGGTACCGGTGGCGGCGAGCGCGTCCAGCGCCTCCGTGCGCACCTTGGAGGGGCCCGCGCCGAAACGTCCGTCGGCGGGCTTGATGTCAGCGGGAATCTGGATCTCAGCCACGGGAGGAGCCTAACGGCTTTGGGCGTCGTGGCTTCCGGGTGTCCGTCCGGTGAGACCGGCGGACGGGCCGGTGATCACCGGCAGCTCGTACAGGTCGTTCTGCGTCACCACGGGCTTGTTCCGCAGTGCGGAGGGGTCGACCGCGAGGGTCAGCCCGGGGAAGCGTTCGTAGAGGGCAGGCAGTGCCACGCCCGCCTCGAGCCGTGACAGGGCGGCTCCCGGGCAGACGTGCGGGCCGTGGCCGAAGGCGATGTGGCGGTTCGGGGAGGTGCGGGTGATGTCGAAGGCGTCCGCCGTGGGGCCGTGCGCCCGCTCGTCGCGGCCGATCGCCGCGTACGACACGATCAGCGCATCACCCTGGCGGATCATCTTGTCGCCCACGGGTACGTCCTCCGCCGCGAACCGGATCAGGACGTGCGAGGTCGGCGTGGAGTGGCGCAGGGTCTCCTCCACGACTATCTCCCAGGTCGCGTCGCCGGAGAGGACGAGCGCCAGCTGCTCGGGATGAGCCGAAAGATTCACCACCGCGTTGACGATCAGCGAGATCGTCGTCTCGTGGCCCGCCGCGACCATCAGCTGGAGCGTGGAGACGATCTCCGCGTCGGTGAGGTGGTCGCCGTCCTCCGAGGCGAGGATCAGGGCGCTGGTCAGGTCGTCGCCCGGCTCGGCCCGCCGCGCCGCGACGACCCGGCCCATCATGGCCGCCAGCTCGCCCAGCGTGGCCATGACCTCGGCGGGCGGCGTCTGGGTGGAGAAGAACTTGTCGAAGAGGACCTTCAGACGGGGGTGGTCGGCGGCGTCGATGCCCATCAGGTCGCTGATGACGTACATGGGCAGCGGGTACGCGAACTCGGCCTTCAGGTCAACCACTTGACCGTCTCGGGTGGCTTGGCCGTCGTCGGAGGGGAGCCGGTCCAGGAGGTCCTGCGTCAGCTCCGCGATCCGCTCCCGCATCCGCTCCACCCGCCGCGGCGTCAGCGCCTGCGCGACCAGGGCGCGCATCCGGCGGTGCTCCTCGCCGTCGACCGTCAGCATCGAACGGCCCGGGTTGGCCAGGCCGATCAGCGGCCAGTCCGCGGGTATCTCGCCGCGCCGCCAGGCGCCCCACACCTCGATGTCCTTCACCAGGCGCTTGTCGGTGAGGAGTTGACGCGCCTCGGCGTGGTGCGTGACCGCCCAGACCGGTACGCCGCCGGGCAGCTCCACCTCGGCCAGCGGACCCGCCGCGCGCAGCCGGGCGCTCTCGCCGTCCAGGTCGGTGACGAAGGGGTCGAGGACAATGCGGTCGGGTGCGGTGCGGGCGGGGCAGCCGGTCGTCATCAGTGCTCTCCTCTGGGGCCACACGGGGTTCTGAACGGGGTTCCGATGATCAAGTCGCGGCAACTATAGGTGCGCGTCGGGCGTTTGACTGCGGTCGGTACGGGCCTTCGCGGATGCATATTGAGGGCATGGATATGGGCATGAGTGATCTCGGAGGAGTGGAAGAGGAACTGCGGGCAGCCGTGCGGGGGGAGGTGGACTTCTCCGTCACCGCGCGGGCCCTGAACACCATGGACGCGTCCAACTACCGCAGAGTGCCGCTCGGCGTCCTCGCCCCGCGCGACGCGGACGACGTGGCGGCGGCGCTCGCCGTGTGCCGGGATCGCGGGGTGCCGGTCGTGGCCCGCGGCGCCGGCACGTCGATCGCCGGCCAGGCGACCGGCACGGGGCTCGTCCTCGACTTCACCCGCCACATGAACCGGATCGTGTCCCTGGACGCCGAGTCGCGGACCGCGGTCGTCCAGCCCGGTGTGATCTGCGACGGCCTGCGGGGCGCGGCGGCCCCGCACGGCCTGACCTTCGGCCCCGACCCGTCCACCCACAACCGCTGCACCCTGGGCGGCATGATCGGCAACAACTCCTGCGGGTCGCACTCGGTCGCCTGGGGCACGACCGCCGACAACGTGGCCTCGCTCTCGGTCGTCAGCGGCGCGGGCGAACGGCTCGCGCTGGGGCAGGGCTGGTCCGGCGCCCCGGAGGGCTTGCAGGCGCTGGTGGACGGGGAGTTGGAGCTCCTGCGCACCGGCTACCCGGACCTGCCGCGCCGCATCTCGGGCTATGCGCTCGACGCCATGCTCCCCGAGCGGGGCGTCGACCTGGCCCGCGCCTTCTGCGGCTCCGAGGGCACGCTCGGCGTGCTGACGGAGGCCGTCGTACGCCTCGTCGAGTCGCCACGCGCGCGTGCGCTCGCGGTCCTCGGGTACGCCGACGAGTCCGCCGCGGCGGAGGCCGCGGCCGGGCTGCTGCCGCACGGTCCGCTGACGGTGGAGGGGATGGCGGCCGACCTCGTCCGGGGGTCCGAGGGGCTGCCCAAGGGCGGCGCCTGGCTGTTCGTCGAGACGGGCGGCGCGAGCGAGGGTGAGGCACGCGCGCGTGCGGAGGCGATCACGCGGGCGGTCGCCGGGGACACGGTGGACTCGGTGGTCGTGACGGACCCTGCGGGGCAGCGCGTGCTGTGGCGGGTCCGTGAGGACGCCAGCGGGACGGCGACGCGGATGCCGGACGGCAGCGAGGCGTGGCCGGGGTGGGAGGACTGCGCGGTGCCTCCGGCTCGACTGGGCGCGTATCTGCGGGACTTCAGAGGGCTGCTCGCCGAGCACGGCCTGCGCGGCACCCCGTACGGGCACTTCGGGGACGGCTGTATTCACGTACGCATCGACTTCGATCTGATGAGTGAAGTGGGTGTGCGCCGCTTCCGACGCTTCTCCGAGGACCTGGCGCTGCTCGTGGTCGCGCACGGGGGTTCGCTGTCGGGCGAGCACGGGGACGGCCAGGCGCGGGCCGAGCTCCTTCCCAAGATGTACGGGGCTGACCTCGTCCGGCTGTTCGAGCGGGTGAAGGGGGTGTGGGACCCGGCGGACCTGCTGAATCCGGGGATGCTGGTGCGGCCCGCGCCGCTGGACTCCAACCTGCGCTTCGACCCTCTGCCGAGGCAGCCGGTGGACGTGGCCTTCGGCTACCCGCATGACGGCGGGGACTTCTCGGCGGCGGTGCGGCGGTGCGTGGGCGTCGCCAAGTGCCGCACGGCATCTGCCGGTTCGGGAGGCGGGGTGATGTGTCCGTCCTTCCGGGCGACGGGCGAGGAGGAGCACTCCACGCGGGGCCGGGCGCGTCTCCTGCACGAGATGCTCGCCGGGGACGTGGTGACGGACGGCTGGCGCTCGGAGGAGGTACGGGACGCGCTGGACCTCTGCCTGTCCTGCAAGGGCTGCCGGTCGGACTGTCCGGTGGGCGTGGACATGGCCACGTACAAGGCGGAGTTCCTGCACCACCACTACGAGGGCCGCAGGCGCCCCGCGGCGCACTACGCGATGGGCTGGCTGCCGCTGTGGCTGCGCCTGGCCGCACGGACGCGGACGGCGGGGGTGGTCAATGCGCTGTCGGGGGTGGGGGTGCTGGCGTCGCTGGCCAAGAGGGCAGGCGGGATCGCACCGGAGAGGGAGATCCCGCGTCTGGCGGGGCGGACGTTCCGCCGCTGGTTCCGTGGCCGGGAGGCTCCCGTGGCCGCCGGGGGACCGACGGTCGTGCTCTGGCCGGACACGTTCACGGACCACCTGTCACCGGCGGTGGGCCGGGCGGCGGTGCGGGTCCTGGAGGACGCGGGGCTGCGGGTGGTGGTGCCGCCGGGGGACGTGTGCTGTGGCCTGACGTACGTGTCGACGGGGCAACTGGACCGGGCTCGTGCGGTGATGCGGAGGACCCTGGAGCGGATGGGACCGCTCCTTGACTCGGACGCGCCGCTGGTGGTCCTCGAACCGAGCTGCGCGGCGGCGCTGAAGACGGACTTGGTGGAACTGCTGCCCGGGGACGAGCGAGCCAGGGATTTGGCTGCCCGCGTACGGACGTTCGCGCAGACCCTGGAGGAACTGGCCCCCGAGTGGACACCACCGCGGATCGGCCGCCCGGTGGTGGGCCAGACGCACTGCCACCAGCACGCGGTGCTCGGCGACGCGCCGGAACGCCGCCTGCGCGAGAAGGCGGGCCTGGAGGGCGAGCTGAGCGGCGGCTGCTGCGGCCTCGCGGGCAACTTCGGCTTCGAGGCAGGCCATTACGAGGTCTCCGCGGCCTGCGCGGAGGAACAACTGCTCCCCTCGGTACGAGGCGCCACCCCGGAGTCGAAGGGCGGCCCCCTGATCCTGGCAGACGGCTACTCCTGCCGAACCCAGCTGGAACAACTGGGGGAGGGGTCCCGGGGCCGGCATGTGGCGGAGGTGCTGGCGGAGGGGCTGGATGGAAGGTGAGGGGGCGCGCGGGCCGCGGGGGGTCACGGATTTCGGACGGGGGCGGCCGGGTTACGGGGCCGGGGTGCTGACCACGGCGTCGGCGTTCCGGCATCACGCGGCCCCACCCGCCTGCCCCCGCCTGCCCGGGTGTCACGGCCCGCTCCCGCGCCAGAGAACCCCGAGGTCGTCGCCCCCAGCAGTCACCGCCAGCCGTCACCGCCAGCCGCGCTGCCTGCCCGCGGTGCGCCCGTCTCCGCGTCCCTCGCGTCCGCCTCGCCCGCCCGCAACTCCCCGTACAAGCGGGCCGACATCCCGCACACCAGGGGCATGACCAGCGGAGGGAGCAGGAGCAGGGCCACGGTCGTGGGAAAGATCTGCATCAGTACGCCCGTGATCCATACGTTGTCGTCGCTGAGCCACAGCATGCCGAGGCCGGCGTAGTGGGCGAGAGGGGCGGCCGCGTATCCGGTCAGGAAGATGACCAGTGCCGCGGCTGCCACGGACAGCGTGCCGAGGCCGAGGGTGCGCATGCGCGCCCGGCGGGTCAGCACCCAGGAGCGGTACAGCGCCACGAACGGAGAGCGGCGTTCCAGCACGGTCTCGGCGGTGGCCAGCGAGAGGCGGAAGTACAGCAGCGGGCCCAGGCACATGACGGCGATCGGCAGCACCCAGCCCACCAGCGTGTAGAGCGGGGTCGCGGTCTCGCCGATGGGCGTGGGCTCGACGCCGGGCACCTCGCCGCGCTCGACGGTCATCCACAGCACGTAGCTCGCCATCGCCATGGCACCCACGGGCAGTCCGCTCAGCGCGTAGACCGCGAGGGCGGCGGGGAAACGCCCGCGAGTACGCCGCCACAGCTCGCGCACGGTCAGCGGCCCGCCACCGTCACGCGCGGCGTGGGACTCGGCGACGGCGTACGCGGCGTGCAGGGCGGAGACGACGAGAAGTCCCAGGACGAGCAGCAGCAGCGACACCACGAGACCGACCCTCACCAGCGGAAACCAGCCGCCGTCGGCATAGGCCACGTAGGAGTCCTCGTTGGCGATGTTGCGGTCCGCGTAGTCCCGCACCCCCTCGAAGGTGTCCCACGCCGCCGCGAACCCCCCGGCCAGGATCGCGCCCCCGAGGAGTGCCGTGAGAACCGACACCCGCAGGACGAAGCCGTACGCCGCCCCGCGATAGTCGCCGCCCAGCCGCTCGGTCGCCTGATTTCCGTCGCGCGCCATGCCCTGACCTGACTTCCGTGCGGTTACGTGGTGACTGCACCCAAGACGCGGGGCGGGGTGCGTGGGGTTCCACCGTCGGCCGCCATGTGGACCCGGTTTGCGTACAGCAGTGAAAGGGCTCCACAATCCTGACGTGGTCTACTACCTTGGACGAGGCAGTTCAGGTGAGTGGACTGGTCGAGACTGGTTGAGGCTCAGGAAGCGGAAGGGTTGGCTGTGGACGCGTCGAGGAGTGGTCAGGAGGCGGCATCCGGTGGGCGGTGGGGTGCCCTCGGGCCCGTCGGGCTTGTGCTCGCGGGCGGCGTCTCCGTCCAGTTCGGCGGGGCCATCGCCGTCAGCGTGATGCCCAAGGCCGGAGCCCTCGGCATCGTGACCCTGCGGCTCGCCTTCGCCGCGCTGGTGCTGATGATCGTCTGCCGGCCCAAGCTGCGCGGGCACTCCCGCGCCGACTGGGGGACCGTCGTCGCCTTCGGTGTGGCCATGGCCGGGATGAACGGGCTCTTCTATCAGTCCGTCGCCCGCATCCCCATGGGGCCCGCCGTCACGCTCGAGGTGCTCGGCCCGCTCGCCCTCTCCGTCTTCGCGTCGCGCCGTGCCGTGAATCTGGTCTGGGCCGGACTCGCGCTGTGCGGTGTCTTCCTGCTGGGCGGTGGGGGCGGGTTCAGCGGGCTCGATCCCGTCGGCGTCGCGTACGCCCTCGGTGCCGGTGCCATGTGGGCCACGTACATCATGTTCAGCGCCCGTACGGGGCGCCGCTTCCCGCAGGCCGACGGGCTCGCCCTCGCGATGGTCGTCGCGGCCGTCCTCTTCCTGCCGCTCGGCCTCATCGAGTCCGGGGAGAAGCTGGTGCGGCCAGAGGTGCTCGCGCTCGGCGCGGCCGTCGCCGTGATGTCCTCCGTGCTGCCGTACACCCTCGAACTGCTCGCCCTGCGCCGCCTCCCCGCCTCCACCTTCGCGATCATGATGAGCCTGGAGCCCGCGATCGCCGCCGTCGCCGGATTCCTGGTGCTGAACCAGGCGCTTTCCGTCAATGAGGCGCTGGCCATCTCGCTCGTCATCGCCGCCAGCATGGGTGCCGTGCGGACGCAGGTCGGGCGGGGGCGGGCCCGCAGGCCGGGGGACGGGGACGTCGTGTCGGGGGCCACCCCGGACGCCGTGCTCGCCCCCGCCGCCGAGGAGTCGCTCCCGGAGGCGTCTCGAAAGTAATGCAAGCACGCTTGCTTGTTTCTCCGGGCGCTGCCATGCTCCGGGGCACTTCCCCAAGCTCTCAACTTCGTTCGAGCAGGGGAGACCCCATTCGTGCCCCGAGGGGAGCGCTCCGTGTCCGAAGCTGTGCCCGTACTCGATGATCTGCGCCGTGAGAGCGAGGAACTCGACCAGCTGGTAGGGGAGTTGGGTGAGGAGCGCTGGGCGCTCCGCACCCCCGCCGACGGCTGGACCGTCGCCCATCAGATCGCCCATCTCGCCTGGACCGACCGCGCCGCGCTGACCGCCGTCACCGACGGGGACGCCTTCGGCCGGCTCGTCGAGGAGGCCCTCGCCGCTCCCGACTCGTTCGTCGACGCCGGGGCCGATGAGGGGGCCGCGCAGCCCCCGGGCGAGTTGCTCGCCCAGTGGCGCGCCGGGCGTGACGCCCTGCTGAAAGCGCTGACGGCCGCTCCGCGCGGCACCCGTTTCCCCTGGTACGGGCCGCCCATGTCGGCCACCTCCATGGCGACGGCCCGGCTGATGGAGACGTGGGCGCACGGCCAGGACGTCGCCGACGCGCTCGGCGTCGAGCGGGTGCCCACCGACCGGCTGCGCCACATCGCGCACATCGGGGTGCGCGCCCGGGACTTCTCCTTCGGGGTACGGGGTCTCGACGCACCCGCAGCCCCCTTCCGCGTGGAGCTCCGGCTGCCCTCCGGTGAGCCCTGGACCAGCGGCCCCGAGGACGCCGACCAGCGGGTGACCGGCCCCGCACTCGACTTCTGCCTCCTCGTCACACAGCGAGCCCACCGGGACGACCTCGCGGTACGCGCGACGGGCGCCGACGCCGACCGCTGGCTCGGCATCGCGCAGGCCTTCGCGGGCCCCCCGGGACCGGGCCGCCCGGCGAAGGAGGGCGAGCGATGACCGCCCCACGGACGACCCCGCCGACTGCCCGTCCACGCCTCGGTAGTGCCTCCGGTCGCCTCGCCGTGCGCGCCCAGCGCGCTGACGCCGCGCGGGGGTCGGGCATGGCGCGGGCAATCGCGGGACCCTTGAGGCCGGGCCGCCCCGTGCATGGGGCGCGGTCGCGGACGTCCCTGCCGACTGCCCGGCCGTGGATCGGGAGGAGCGCCCCCAGCCGCCGCGCCGTACGCGCACAAGGCGCCGACGCCGACCGCTGGCTCGACATCGCGCAGGCCTTCGCGGGCCCCCCGGGACCCGGCCGCCCGGCGAAGGAGGGCGGCGGGCGATGACCGGCCCACACGCCTCCCCACCCCCCGCCCCCCTCCGCATCGGCAACGCATCCGGCTTCTACGGTGACCGTTTTGATGCCATGCGCGACATGCTCACCGGTGGCCCCCTCGACGTCCTCACCGGTGATTACCTCGCCGAGCTGACCATGCTGATCCTCGGGCGTGACCGGCTCAAGGACCCCGCCCGCGGGTACGCGAAGACCTTCCTGCGGCAGCTGGAGGAGTGTCTGGGGCTCGCCCAGGAGCGGGGCGTCAAGATTGTTGCGAACGCCGGCGGGCTCAATCCCGCCGGGCTCGCGGACGCCGTAAGGGCGTTGGCGGACCGGCTCGGGATCGGCGTGCGTGTCGCGCACGTGGAGGGGGACGATCTCAAGGCCCGCTTCCCGGATGCCCTCACCGCCAACGCCTACCTCGGCGGCGCCGGAATCGCCGCCTGCCTGCGCGCGGGCGCCGACATCGTCGTCACCGGGCGCGTGACCGACGCCGCCCTCGTCACCGGGCCCGCCGCCGCCCACTTCGGGTGGAGCGACGGCGACCACGACCGGCTCGCCGGCGCGGTCGTCGCCGGGCACATCCTCGAATGCGGTACGCAGGCCACCGGCGGCAACTACGCCTTCTTCGGCGAGCGACAACAGCGTGAGCTGTTGCGGCCCGGCTATCCGATCGTCGAGATTCACGAAGACGGGGCCGGCGTCATCACCAAGCACGCCGGCACCGGCGGCTTCGTCGACGTCGGCACGGTCACCGCGCAGCTGCTCTACGAGACCTCCGGCGCCCGTTACGCCGGTCCCGACGTCACCGCCCGCCTCGACACGGTCACCCTCACCCAGGAGGGGCCCGACCGGGTCCGCGTCACCGGAGTACGCGGCGAGGCACCGCCCCCGGACCTCAAGGTCGGCCTGAACCGGCTCGGCGGCTTCCGCAACGAAGTCGTCTTCGTCCTCACCGGGCTCGACGTGGAGGCCAAGGCCGCCCTCGTCCGCGCCCAGGTCGAGGACGCGTTCACGCGCTCCAAGTCCCGCCCCCAGGAGGTGCGGTGGGAGCTCGCCCGCACCGACCGCCCCGACGCCCCGAGCGAGGAAACCGCCTCCGCCCTCCTGCGGCTCGTCGTGCGCGACCCGCAGCAGGACCCCGTCGGCCGCGCCCTGAGCGGCGCCGCGATCGAACTGGCCCTCGGCAGCTACCCCGGCTTCCACGTGACGGCACCCCCGGGCAAGGGCGCGCCCTACGGAGTCTTCGAAGCCGCGTACGTCGATCGCGGCACCGTCGACCACGTGGCCGTACTGCCCGGCGGCGAGCGGATCAAGGCCCAGGACCCCGGCGACACCCTCGTACTCGAAGATCTCCACGAGCAGCCATCCCTCCCCGCGCCCCTCCCGCCAGGCCCCACCCGCCGCGCCCCCCTCGGCCGCGTCGCCGGGGCCCGCAGCGGCGACAAGGGCGGGGACGCGAACGTCGGCGTCTGGGCACGCACGGACGACGCCTGGCGGTGGCTCGCCCACGAGTTGACCGTCGAGCGGTTCCGTGAACTCCTGCCCGAAGCTGCCGAGTTGGCCGTCGTACGGCATGTTCTGCCCAATCTGCGCGCGCTGAACTTCGTCGTCGGGGGAATCCTCGGCGCGGGCGTCGCCTCCCAGGCCCGCTTCGATCCGCAGGCCAAGGGTCTGGGCGAGTGGCTGCGCGCCCGCCACGTCGACCTTCCCGCCGAACTCCTGGAAGCGGAAGCACCGTTCGTAGAAGTGACCGAACCGACGGAGGTACTCCCGTGACCGTCCTCGCGTCCGCGCTCGACTCCGCGAGCGCCGAGTACGCCGAGCACCGCGAGGCCATGCTGGCCAAGCTCGCAGAGCTCGGCACCGAGCAGGCCAAGGCCCTTGAAGGCGGCGGCGAGAAGTACGTGGCCCGGCACCGCAAGCGCGGAAAGCTCCTGGCCCGGGAGCGGATCGAGCTGCTGCTCGACCCCGACACCCCGTTCCTCGAACTGTCACCGCTCGCCGCCTGGGGGAGCGACTACCCGGTGGGCGCCTCGATGGTGACCGGCATCGGGGTCGTGGAGGGCGTGGAGTGCCTGATCACCGCCAACGACCCGACCGTACGCGGCGGCGCCAGCAACCCGTGGACCCTGAAGAAGGCCTTCCGCGCCCACGAGATCGGACACGCCAACCGCCTGCCGTCCATCCACCTCGTGGAGTCCGGGGGCGCCGACCTGCCCTCCCAGAAGGAGATCTTCATCCCGGGCGGCGCACTCTTCAAGCACCTCACGCAGTCGTCGGCCGCCGGGATTCCGACCATCGCCGTCGTCTTCGGCAACTCCACGGCGGGCGGCGCGTACGTCCCCGGCATGAGCGATCACGTGATCATGGTCAAGGAGCGCGCCAAGGTCTTCCTCGGCGGCCCGCCGCTGGTGAAGATGGCCACCGGCGAGGAGAGCGACGACGAGTCGCTCGGCGGCGCAGAGATGCACGCCCGCACCTCCGGCCTCGCGGACTACCTCGCCGACGACGAGCGCGACGCGCTGCGGCAGGCGAGGCGGGTCGTCAAGCGCCTCAACTGGCGTAAGGCGTACGCCGATCCGGCCGCGACCGCCGTCGTGGAGCCGCCCAAGTACGACCAGGACGAACTGCTCGGCATCGTGCCCGGCGACCTCAAGGTCCCCTTCGACCCGCGCGAGGTCATCGCCCGCATCGTCGACGCCTCGGACTTCGACGAGTTCAAGCCGCTGTACGGGTCGAGCCTCACCACCGGTTGGGCCTCGCTGCACGGCTATCCCATCGGCATCCTGGCCAACGCGCAGGGCGTGCTCTTCAGCGAGGAGTCGCAGAAAGCCGCCCAGTTCATCCAGTTGGCCAATCAGCGTGACATCCCGCTGCTCTTCCTGCACAACACCACCGGCTACATGGTCGGCAAGGAGTACGAGCAGGGCGGCATCATCAAGCACGGCGCCATGATGATCAACGCCGTGTCGAACTCGCGGGTGCCGCACCTGAGCGTCCTGATGGGCGCTTCGTACGGAGCGGGCCACTACGGCATGTGCGGGCGCGCCTACGACCCGCGTTTCCTCTTCGCCTGGCCCAGCTCCAAGTCGGCCGTCATGGGGCCGCAGCAGCTCGCCGGAGTCCTGTCGATCGTGGCCCGGCAGTCCGCCGCCGCGAAGGGGCAGCCCTACGACGACGACGCGGACGCGGCCCTGCGCGCCATGGTGGAGCAGCAGATCGAGTCGGAGTCGCTGCCGATGTTCCTTTCCGGCCGTCTCTACGACGACGGCGTCATCGATCCCCGCGACACCCGCACGGTCCTCGGCCTGTGCCTGTCCGCGATCCACACCGCCCCCTACGAGGGCGCGCGCGGTGGCTTCGGCGTCTTTCGGATGTGAGGACCCCCATGACGAAAACCATCAGCAGCATCCTCGTCGCCAACCGCGGCGAGATCGCCTGCCGCGTCTTCCGCACCTGCCGCGACCTCGGCATCGCCACCGTGGCGGTCTACTCGGACGCCGACGCGGACGCCCTGCACGTCCGCGAGGCCGACACCGCCGTACGGCTGCCGGGCTCGGCGCCCGCCGACACCTACCTGCGCGGCGAACTCGTCGTGAAGGCCGCGCAGGCGGCGGGCGCGGACGCCGTCCACCCCGGCTACGGCTTCCTCTCGGAGAACGCGGACTTCGCCCGCGCGGTCCTGGACGCCGGGCTCGTGTGGATCGGCCCCTCTCCCGAGGCCATCGCATCCATGGCGTCCAAGACGCGCGCCAAGGAACTCATGGGCATCGCGCCGATGGCCGTGGACGAGGTCACCGAGGACGATCTGCCGGTCCTGGTGAAGGCGGCGTCCGGCGGCGGCGGGCGCGGCATGCGCGTCGTACGCGAACTGAACGCGCTGAAGGGTGAGTTGGAGGCGGCGCGTGCGGAGGCCGCCGGTGCCTTCGGGGACGGCGAGGTCTTCGTCGAGCCCTATCTGGAGGGCGGCCGGCACGTCGAGGTGCAGATCATGGCCGACGCGCACGACACCGTCTGGGCGCTCGGCACCCGGGACTGCACCCTCCAGCGCCGGCACCAGAAGGTCATCGAGGAGTCCCCGGCGCCGGGCCTGACGGCCGGACTCGTCGACGAACTGCACGCCCAGGCCGTGCGCGCGGCGCGCGTGACCTCGTATCGCGGGGCGGGCACGGTGGAGTTCCTGGTCGCGGGCGGCCGGGCGCACTTCCTGGAGATGAACACCCGCCTCCAGGTCGAACACCCGGTCACGGAGGCCGTGTTCGGCATCGATCTCGTGGCGCTGCAGATCCAGGTCGCGGAGGGCGCGGCCCTCGCGAAGGAGCCACCGCCCGCACGCGGCCACGCGGTGGAGGCCCGCCTCTACGCCGAGGACCCGGCAGCCCAGTGGGCCCCGCAGACCGGCACCCTGCACCGGCTGTCCGTGCCGGGCGTGCGGCTCGACACGGGGTACGTGGACGGCGACACGATCGGCGTGCACTACGACCCGATGCTGGCCAAGGCCGTCGCGTACGCCCCCACGCGTGCGCAGGCCCTGCGCGGCCTCGCGGGAGCCCTGGAGCGCGCGGTCGTGCACGGCCCCGTCACCAACAGGGAGCTGCTCGTACGGTCCCTGCGGCACCCGGAGTTCGTCGGGGCCCGCATGGACACGGGCTTCTACGACCGGCACCTCCCCGAGCTCGCGGCCCCCGCCCCGGACCCGTACGCCCCGCTGGCCGCCGCGCTCGCCGACGCGCACGGACGCTCGCGGTTCGGCGGCTTCCGCAACCTCGCGTCGCAGCCACAGGTCAAGCTCTTCCGCGGCGAGCCGGACGGCACCGAGCACGAGGTCCGCTACCGGCACACGCGGGAGGGGCTGATCGCGGAAGGGGAAGCCGAAGGGGTGCGGGTGCTGTCCGTGTCCCGCGAGCTCGTCGTGCTCGAAGTCGGCGGTGTGCGCAGGCAGTTCACCGTGAGCCGGTACGGCGACGATCGCGTGTACGTCGGCAACACCGCCCTCACCGCGCTCCCGCTGCTCCCCGAGCCGACCACCCGCCAGGAACCCGGCTCCCTGCTCGCCCCGATGCCCGGCACCGTCGTGCGCCTGGCCGAGGGGCTCACGGAAGGGGCGCGGGTCACCGCCGGGCAGCCCCTCATCTGGCTGGAGGCCATGAAGATGGAGCACCGCATCTGTGCCCCCGCCTCCGGCACGCTCACCACCCTGCACGCCCTGCCCGGCCGCCAGGTCGAGGTCGGCGCCCTGCTCGCAGTCGTAGACGTCGTACAGGAGGAACCATCCGCATGAGCCCCGTCCTGAGCACCGTCCTCGAAACCGAAGAGCACCAGGCCCTGCGCGCGGCCGTCGCCGCGCTCGGCAAGCGTTACGGCCGCGACTACATGTCCCGGATCGTGGCGGCCGAAGGCCACCCCGACGAGCTGTGGGCCGATGCCGCCAAGCTCGGCTATCTGGGCGTGAACCTGCCCGAGGAGTACGGCGGCGGAGGCGGCGGCATAGCCGAACTCTCCATCGTCCTGGAGGAACTGGGCGCCGCGGGCTGCCCCCTCCTGATGATGGTCGTCTCGCCCGCGATCTGCGGCACCGTCATCGCCCGCTTCGGCACCGACGAGCAGAAGCGGGCCTGGCTGCCCGGCCTCGCCGACGGCAGCCGCACCATGGCGTTCGGCATCACCGAACCCGACGCCGGCTCCAACTCCCACCGGATCACCACGACCGCCCGCAAGGACGAGGCGAGTGGCGACTGGCTCCTGACCGGCCGCAAGGTGTTCATCTCGGGCGTCGACATCGCCGACGCCACCCTGATCGTGGGCCGCACGGAAGACGCCCGCACCGGCAACCTCAAGCCCTGCCTCTTCATCGTCCCGCGCGAGACGGAGGGCTTCCACCGACGGCAGATCGAGATGGAACTCCAGGCCCCGGAGAAGCAGTTCGAACTGAGCCTGGACGACGTACGGCTGCCCGCCGACGCCCTGGTGGGAGACGAGGACGCCGGGCTGCTCCAGCTCTTCGCCGGCCTCAACCCCGAACGGATCATGACGGCGGCGTTCTCGCTCGGCATGGCACGTTTCGCCCTCGCCCGTGCCGTCGGATACGCCAAGGAACGCAGCGTCTGGAAGAGCCCGATCGGCGCCCACCAGGCCATCGCGCACCCCCTCGCGCAGTCCCACATCGACATCGAGCTGGCCCGCCTGATGATGCAGAAGGCCGCCAGGCTCTACGACCAGGGCGACGACATGGGCGCGGGCGAGGCCGCCAACATGGCCAAGCTCGCGGCCGCCGACGCCTGCGTGAAGGCCGTCGACCAGTCGGTGCACACACTCGGCGGCAACGGCCTGACGAAGGAGTTCGGCCTCGCCTCGCTGATCGTGGCGTCACGGGTGGCTCGGATCGCCCCTGTGAGCCGGGAAATGATCCTCAACTACGTCTCGCACCAGACGCTGGGCCTGCCGAAGTCGTACTGAGCCGTCTCCTTTGGAGAGTTGGAGTTCCCATGAGTCTTGTCTGCTCCTCCCCGCAGCGCGGCATCGTCACCTTCACCCTGGACAACCCCGCCAACCGCAACGCCCTCTCGGCGGGACTCCTGGACGGCTTCGCGGAGGCGCTCGACGACTGCGGCAAGGACCCCGACGTACGCGCGATCGTCCTCACGCACACCGGCTCCACGTTCTGCTCGGGCGCCGACCTGCGGGAACCGCCGGACCCGGCCGTCTTCGTGGGGCTGCTCCGGCAGATCCTGCAGCTGCCGAAGCCGGTGGTGGCGCGGGTGGACGGGCACGTGCGCGCGGGCGGTCTCGGTCTGCTCGGCGTGTGCGACATGGCGGCCGCGGGCCCCGGGGCGTCGTTCGCGCTGACGGAGGTACGGATCGGGGTGGCGCCCGCGGTCATCTCCATGCCGCTGCTGTCCCGGCTCGACCCGGGCGCCGCCTCGCGCTACTTCCTCACCGGGGAGCGCTTCGGCGGGGCGGAGGCGGCGCGGGTGGGGCTGGTGGCCGTGGCCGGAGACGACGTGGACGCGGAGCTCTCGCCCCTCCTGGACGGGCTGCGGAAGGCGGCGCCGCAGGCCCTGGCCGAGACGAAGAAGCTGCTCACGGCTAGGGTGCTCGACGCATTCGACCACCACACGGACTCCCTCGTCGCCCTGTCCGCGCGGCTCTTCGCATCGGCGGAGGCGCGGGAGGGGATGGGGGCGTTCCTCGAACGACGGGAGTGCCCATGGGTGCTGTGACCGCGGACGACCGCGCCGACCGGTCCGACCGTGCCGACCGCTCGCCCAAGCAGGACCGCAGCCGCGCGACCCGTCAGCGGCTCCTGGAGGCGGCGGTGGCGTGCCTCGCCGAGAGCGGCTGGGCGGGGTCCACGGTCTCCGTGGTCGCCGAGCGGGCGGGGGTCTCCCGCGGGGCGGCCCAGCACCACTTCCCGACGCGGGAGGACCTCTTCACGGCGGCCGTGGAGTACGTCGCCGAGCAGCGGTCCACTGCGTTGCGGGAGCTCCCGGCCCAGGACCGCGCCTCCGTGGTGGCCGCCTTGGTCGACCTCTACACGGGGCCCTTGTTCCGGGCGGCGCTGCATCTGTGGGTGGCGGCGTCGAACGAGCCGCAACTCGGAACCCGGGTGACGGAGCTGGAGGCGCGGGTCGGCCGGGAGACGCACCGGATCGCGGTCCAGCTCCTGGACGCGGACGAGTCCCGGCCGGGGGTGCGGGAGGCCATCCAGGGCCTCTTGGACATGGCGCGGGGCCTTGGCCTCGCCAATCTCCTGACGGATGACGGGGCGCGGCGGAAGCGGGTGGTGGCCCAGTGGACGGTGCTGGTGGAGGGGGCGCTGCGCTGAGCTCTCCCCAATCCCACCCCTTCCCGACCTGGGGCTCCGCCCCAGACCCCGCTCCTCAAACGCCGGAGGGGCTGAAAGACGGCCCGCCCGGCGTTCGAGGACAAGGCCCCCGCGCCGAGCAGGCCCGCGGCGGAGCCGCAAATGTCACAGTCGGGAGGGGGCGGGGTTGGGGAGATTCCCTACTTGGCGATGTCCCCGTACCCCTCGACCGCCCGCGGGTCCCGCGACCCGGGGCCGATGTACCGCGCCGAGGGGCGGACCAGCCGCCCCGTCCGCTTCTGCTCAAGGATGTGCGCCGACCACCCCGCGGTCCTCGCGCACGTGAACATCGACGTGAACATGTGCGCGGGCACCTCGGCGAAGTCGAGGACGATCGCGGCCCAGAACTCGACGTTCGTCGCCAGGACCCGGTCGGGACGGCGGGCGTGCAGCTCGTCGAGCGCGGCCTTCTCCAGCGCCTCCGCCACCTCGAAGCGCGGAGCGCCCAGCTCACGTGCCGTACGGCGCAGGACCCGCGCGCGCGGGTCCTCGGCCCGGTACACCCGGTGCCCGAAGCCCATAAGACGCTCACCCTTGTCCAGGGCCTGCTTGACGTACGCGACCGCGTCGCCCGTCCGCTCGATCTCCTCGATCATGCCGAGGACACGAGAGGGCGCGCCCCCGTGCAGGGGTCCGGACATCGCGCCCACGGCCCCGCTCAGCGCCGCCGCCACGTCCGCGCCCGTGGAGGCGATGACGCGGGCCGTGAACGTGGAGGCGTTCATTCCGTGCTCGGCGGCCGACGTCCAGTACGCGTCGACGGCCTGGACGTGCTTGGGGTCGGGCTCGCCGCGCCAGCGCTTCATGAAGCGCTCGACGACCGTGTCGGCCTTGTCGATCTCACTTTGCGGCACCATCGGCAGGCCCTGGCCGCGGGCGGACTGGGCGACGTAGGAGAGCGCCATGACGGCGGCCCGTGCCAGGTCGTCGCGGGCTTCCTGCTCGCTGATGTCCAGGAGCGGCTTCAGGCCCCACACGGGGGCGAGCATCGCGAGCGCGGACTGGACGTCGACGCGGATGTCACCGGAGTGCACCGGGATCGGGAACGGCTCGGCGGGCGGCAGGCCCGGGTTGAACGCGCCGTCGACGAGCAGCCCCCAGACGTTGCCGAAGGAGACGTGGCCGACCAGATCCTCGATGTCGACGCCGCGATAGCGAAGCGCGCCGCCTTCCTTGTCGGGTTCGGCGATCTCCGTCTCGAACGCGATGACTCCTTCAAGTCCGGGTACGAAGTCGGACATCAGGCGGCTCCTCGTGATGTGTACGACAGATGGTGGTGACAGACAGCTCGTGACCATGCGTCAGAAGTGGGCGTGTTCGCTCCGGTTCCGCGGTCTGCCGGTGCGTGGAAGGCTTCCGGCTTTCGACTCGCGGTCCGGATCGGACACCCCGGTGATGCCCCGTGCGGCTGGTGGTCACCCAACCGATTCGGCGTCGGAACGATATCCCTTGGTGCCACCCTTGGCGATGGTAAGCGGCACTCAGTGCCACACGTCACCTCCCCGTGGCGTACGACAGCCCGTCGCCCCGCCCTTCGTATACGGCAAGATGACCGCGTGACCGATCGAGCCGACGCCTCAGCATCAGCCTCCTCATCTGCCGCTCCCGTCCCTGATGTGTCCGATCCCGCCGCCATACGTGCCCACTACGGCATGGACGGACTCACCGAGGCCCAGGCGCCCGCCACGCCCGTCGAGTTGTTCGCGGTGTGGTTCACGCAGGCGCTCGCCGCGGCCGGGGCGGGCCTGCTGCACGAGCCGAACGCCATGGTCGTCTCGACGGTGGACACCGAGGGCCGCCCCGGCTCACGCACGGTCCTGCTGAAGGGGTACGACGAGCGCGGCTTCGTCTTCTTCACGAACTACGAGTCCCGCAAGGCCCGCGATCTGGCCGCGAACCCGAACATCTCCCTGCTCTTCCCCTGGCATCCGATGGCCCGCCAGGTCATCGTCACGGGCACGGCGGAGCGCGTCGCCCGCGCGGAGACGGTCGCGTACTTCCGCACCCGCCCGCACGGCTCGCAGCTCGGCGCCTGGGCCAGCGCCCAGTCCTCCGTCATCGCCACGCGCGAGGAACTGGACCGCGCGTACGCCGACCTGGAGGCGCGTTACCCCGAGGGCGAGCAGGTGCCGGCGCCGCCGCACTGGGGCGGCTTCCGGGTCGTGCCCCAGAGCGTCGAGTTCTGGCAGGGCAGGGCGAACCGCCTGCACGACCGCCTGCGCTACGCACGCACCGAGCAGGGCGCCGCGGACACCGCCACAGGCTGGACGGTGGAGCGCCTCAGCCCGTGAGCCCGCCTCGTGAGCCCGTCTCAGCCCGTGAGGTCCTGGCCCTGCCCCGTCAGGACTTCGTCCAGGAACGGCTGGATCGCCTCGCGCCAGGCCTCCGGCTGGTCGTAGTGCACCAGGTGGCCGGCGTCGGCCACCTCCGCGTACGCCCCGCGGGGCAGCACCCGGACCATCTCCTGGGACTCGGCACGGCCCAGCTCGCCGTCCAGGCCGCGGACGACCAGGGCGGGGCACTGGACCTGGGCCAGGTCCTCCCAGTGGGCGTCGAACACCCACGTCTCGCGGGACTTCAGCATCTGTTCGCGGTCGAAGACGGGGCGCCAGCCGTCGGGGCCCTCGGTCATCACCTCGGCGAAGAACTCGCCGCGGGAGGGGTTGGGCCGCTCGACCCAGGGATCGTCCTCGCCGAACCACTTCCGTACGTCGGCGAGCGTGGCGAAGGGCACGGGCCAGGCCTTGAACCAGTCCTCCCACTCGCGCTGCGACGCGGCCCCGAGCGCGGAGGCCCGCATGTCGCAGATGATCAGGGCGCGGACGAGGTCGGGGCGCTTCGCGGCGAGCTGCCAGGCGGTGAGCGCGCCCATGGAGTGGCCGATGAGGACGGCGGGAGCGAGGCCGAGCTGGACGAGCGCGGCCTCGGCGTCGTCCACGTAGGCATCGCGGGTGAAGGGGCCCTCGGGGGGCTTGTCGCTCTGCCCGTGCGCGCGCTGGTCGAGTGCGACCGCGCGATGTCGCTCGGCGAGCCAGCGGGCGGTGCCCGCCCAGTGGGATGCGCGGCCCATCAGGCCGTGCAGTAACAGCACGCCGCCGGGCGGACCGTCGGTCTCCCTCGATTTGGGAGGATCGGCGAACTCCCAGGCCGCGAGGCGTACGCCACCTGCGCCTGTCACGTCAATGCGCCGCACCATGTTTCCTGGCACCCCCCTTGAATCCTCTCGGGCCGAACGCCTGGTTCCGTCACGCACCCCCGCACGCTATCGAACTCTTTTTCGAAAGCGGCCAGTTCGCCGCCAACACCCCTCATTCGAGTGACCACACTCAAGGATTGGCCGACGCCGCCGAGGGGAGATCTTCATCGGGAGGCGGGCCGCTCGGGGAAAACGGTCCGAGGGGGATGACCCTGGGAGCTCGGGGCTCCGGGTCAGAACAGGGGAGGACAGGCCCCGGCGCTCAAGGGCGCCGGGGCCCTCTGCGTGCTCAGGGGGCGATGACGCGCACTGTTCGCGTACGCGCTCCCGCTCACCAGATGGGCACATCCTCCTGCCCCCTCCCACGGCCGTGGCGGCGACCAGGCGCCGACACGGCAAGAGCCCTCAAGTCATATGCCTCTCGCGACAGCCTCGCACGCAAAACGTCCGGGCGCTGCGATTCCGCACACTGAATCTTGGACCCCATCGGATCCCGGGGTCTTCACAACTGCCCAACCGTTACCGCCAGTTGACATGAACCCTCGGTAACAGGGGCCGGAGCCCGCCGGGCCCTGGTCCGGCGGGCCTCAGCGCTTGGCGACGAAGACGTGCGAGGCGACCTCCGTGTCCAGCTCCGCGGCCTCACCGCTGCTGCCCACGAGCACCCCGCCCGCGGACTCCGTCACGCTCACCACGGAGCCGGGCTGCACGCCCGCGCGACGCAGTGTGTACATCAGCTGCGCGTCCGTCTGGATCGGCTCGCCGATCCGGCGCACGACCACGGTCTTGCCCTCCGTGCCCGGGTCGAGATCGACCAGGGACACCATGCCCTCGTCCAGGAACGGGTCGGCCCCGTCCTTCTCGCCCAGCTCCTCCAGGCCCGGGATCGGGTTCCCGTACGGAGACTCGGTGGGGTGGCGCAGGAGCTCCAGGACGCGGCGCTCCACGGCCTCGCTCATCACGTGCTCCCAGCGACACGCCTCCGCGTGGACCTGCTCCCACTCCAGGCCGATCACGTCGACCAGGAGACACTCCGCGAGGCGGTGCTTGCGCATCACGCGCGTGGCGAGCCTGCGGCCCTCCTCGGTCAGCTCCAGGTGACGGTCGCTTGCGACGGCCACCAGGCCGTCACGCTCCATGCGCGCGACCGTCTGGCTCACCGTCGGCCCGCTCTGGTCGAGACGCTCGGCGATCCGGGCGCGCATGGGGACCACACCTTCCTCCTCCAGCTCGAGGATGGTGCGCAAATACATCTCAGTGGTGTCAATAAGCCCCGACATGGGTGCCCCTCAGATCTCGCTCGTGCGGCCGGCCCTGCCCTCAAGTCTGACGCATACCGCCGACAACCGGGTCGCGCCAGGGGAAAACCCGGTCCTGACGGCCTTGACGGGGTGCTCGGGCCGTATTGACAGGGCACTGGTCCAGACCGCAACGTGATCCGCGGCACACGGGAAACACGCGTGCAGGCATACGCGCAGGACGTACGTACGGACCACCCACGTACTGAACACATACACACCCGGAAAGGTTCCTCGGCGCATGGGCTCGAAGAGCGAGAGCAAACTGGCCGGCCAGTACATCGACGCCGCGATCGGACTGCTCGGGCGGGTGCGCGACGAGGAGGGCGGCAACGTCGACGCCGCGGGCACGCTGCTCGCCGACGCGGTCGAGGCCGGCGGCAGGCTCTTCGCCTTCGGCGCCGGGCACTCCTCGCTGGCCGCCCAGGACGTCGTCTACCGCGCGGGCGGCCTCGCCCTGATGAACCTCCTCGCCGTCCCCGGGGTCGTCGGCGTCGACGTCATGCCCGCCACGCTCGGCTCGGCCCTGGAGCGGGTCGACGGGCTCGCGGGCGCCGTCCTCGACTCCTCGCCGGCCCGCTCCGGCGACGTCGTCGTGATCATCTCGCTCTCCGGGCGCAACTCGCTGCCCGTGGAGATGGCGATGAACGCCCGCGCGCTCGGCCTGAAGGTCATCGGGGTGACGTCGGTGGCGTACGCGACGGAGACGAAGTCGCGGCACGCGTCCGGGACCTTCCTCAAGGACCACTGCGACGTCGTGATCGACTCCAAGATCACCGTCGGTGACGCGGAGCTCGGCCTCGACACGGTCGGCGCGCCCTTCGGACCCGCCTCCAGCGTGGTCGCCAACGCGATCATGCAGGCGATGATGGCGACGGCCGTCGAACGGCTGGCCGCGCGGGGCGTCGAGCCGCCGGTGCTGCGGTCGGGGAACGTGGACGGCGGGCACGAGTGGAACGGGCGCGTGTTCGCCGAGTACGGCGACCGGATCTTCTACCGCCGCTGAGTCACCCCTGTGGAGGCCTGTGGGCCCCGTGGGGGAAGCGCACCCGCACGGTGAGCCCTCCTCCTTCCCCGTTCGCCTCGGCGGTCGCCTCGGCGCCGTGTGCGCGGGCGATCGCGGCCACGATGGACAGACCGAGGCCCGCGCCCTCCCCGCGCGCGTGGGTACGTTCCCGAAGGCGCCGGAAGGGTTCGAAGAGGTGCGGGACGGTGTTCGGCGGGACGACGGGGCCGGTGTTGGTGACCTCGATGCCGTCCCCGCCCGTGCGCACCTCGACCCGGCCGCCCTTGACGTTGTAGTCCACGGCGTTCGCCACCAGGTTGTGCAGGAGACGGTCGAGGAGCACGCCGTCGCCCGTCACGGTGAGCGGCTCGGCGTGCAGGGAGAGGGTGACGTCCCGCTCGGCGGCCCGGTCCGCGAGCCCTTCCGCCACCGCCTCGGCGATGACGTCCAGGGCCACGGGCTCCCGCAGTTCGAGGCCCCGCTCCGACGTGGCGAGGAGCAGCAGCCCCTCGATCAGATGCTCGCTGTCGTCGGCGACGGAGATGAGCTTCGTACGGATGCGGGCCACCTGCCCCGCGTCGGGCTCACCCGCGAGCCCGATCTCGGCGGCGGCCCGCTGGACGGCGAGCGGGGTCCGCAGTTCGTGCGCGGCATTGGCGGCGAACCGCTGCTGCGCGCTGACCAGCTGCTCTATCCGCCCGAGCATCTCGTCGAAGGTGTCGGCCAGCTGCTTCAGCTCGCCGGGCGGTGCGTCGAGCGCGATCCGCTCGTGCAGGTTCTCGCCCGACAGGCGCCGCGCGGTGCCGGTGATCACGCCGACCGGGCGCAGGACGCGGCCCGCCATCCACCAGGCGAGAACGATGGAGAGCGCCGCGTAGACGAACAGCACGATCACCGACACGGTGAGCAGCCTGCTCAGGGCCGCCTGTTCGGCGACGTCACTGATCTTCGTGACGGCGAGGCCTTGCGTGAGGTCGAGGGACGAGGCGGCGTCGGACGGCACCCGCTGGGCCGGCACGGCGGATCGGGCCGGGGTGGGCAGCACCCAGGGCGGGTCGACCTTGCGGGGGACGGCGGTGGTGACGGCGGCGCTGATCGATGAGTACAGCCCCTGCTGCACCAGAAAATAGACGAGCCCGGTAAGCAAGGCCCCCGCCAGAAGCAGCATGCCGCCATACAGCGCGGTCAACCGCCCCCGCTCACTGCTGAGCCACCCGACACGCAAACGCCGCCCGAAGCCCTCGCCGAGCCTCTTGCTGGAGCCCCCGCCCCGCCCCCTCACGCCGACCAGCCCGCGATGCGGTAGCCCGCGCCCGGGATTGTTTCCACCACCGGGGGGTCGCCCAGTTTGGTGCGGAGTTTGGAGAGGGTCACTCGGACCGCGTTCGTGCGGTAGCTGGTGTCTTCCTCCCAGACCTGTTCGATCAGGTCCTCGCCGCTGACCACCGCGCCCTCCGCCCGCAGCAGCGCCTCAAGGACCGCGAACTCCTTGCGGGATAGCGCCAGGTGGCGGCCGTCGCGGCTCGCCTGGCGGCGGGCGGTGTCCAGGACCAGGCCCGCGCGTTCGATCACCGGCGGCAGCGCGGGGCGCGTACGGCGGCCCAGGGCCAGAACGCGGGCGAGGAGTTCGTCGTACGCGAAAGGCTTCGTCAGGTAGTCGTCCGCGCCCAGACCGAGGCCCGCCACCCGGTCCCGGACCGTGGCCGACGCCGTCAGCATCAGGACGCGCGTGAGCAGCCGCTGCCCCACCACCCTGCGGCACACCTCGTCGCCGTGCAGGCCCGGCAGGTCCCGGTCCAGGACGACGACGTCGTACTCACCCAGCTGGAGCTTGCGCAGCGCCGTCAGGCCGTCGGCCGCGACATCGACCGCGAGCGCGTCACGGCGCAGCCCGACGGCGATCATCTCGGCCAGGAATTCCTCGTCCTCCACCAGCAGTACGCGCATGCGGCCCTGTGTACCTGAAGTGCACCTTTCGTCGGTGTAAGCGTCTCCGTTGAGAGAAACGAAACCTCCCTTCCCGCCAGCCTGTGCGCGACGCCGTGACAACGCGACGGCCAGAAGTGAAGACGTGAAGGGGAAGCCATGAGGACTCGCAGCACTCTCAGGACACGTAGGACTCGTACGCGCGGGACCGCCCTCGCAACCGGCATCGCCGCCCTCGCCCTGCTCACCGGAGCCTGCTCCTCCGGCGGCGACAGCGGCAGCCAGGACAAGGCCGACGGCGGCAAGGGCAAGCAGGCCGACGCCGCCTTCAAGGAGCGCGAGTGCCTGCGCAAGCACGGCCTCAAGGTGAGCGAGCCCAAGTCCGGCGAGGACACCCGCGGCATCACCATCGGCGGCGACATGACCAAGGAGAAGATGGAGGCCGCCATGAAGGCCTGCACGGGCAAGGGCGGCGGCATGTCGGGCCGCGGCCCCTCGCAGGCCGACAAGGACAAGATGCTCAAGTACGCCCAGTGCATGCGCAAGAACGGCTTCAACATGCCCGACCCGAAGTTCGAGGGCGGCGCCGTGGAAGCCCAGAAGGTCCCCAAGGGCGCCGAGGCGAAGAAGATGGAGAAGGCCGCCAAGGCGTGCAAGGACATCGTCGCGTGAGGCGCCGCACCGCCGTCGTCGCCACCGTCGTCGCCCTCCTCGCGATCACCGGCGGCGGCGTCGCCGTCACCGCCCTCGCCGACAACGGCAAGGACGGGGCCACGCACCAGGACGCCGGCCTCCCGCCCGCCACCGCCCCCGTCGAACGCGGCGACCTCAGCAGCGGCACCCAGGCCGACGGCACCCTCGGCTACGCCAAGGAACGCAAGGTCAACGCAGGCATCACCGGCACCCTCACCTGGTCCACGGGCAGCGGCTCGACGATCAAGCGCGACGGACGCCTGTACGAGGTCAACGGCGACCCGGTACGCCTCATGTACGGCACCGAGCCCATGTACCGCACGCTGAAGACCGGCGACGAGGGCAACGACGTACGCCAGCTCGAAGAGAACCTCCGGGCCCTCGGGTACGGCGCCGGACTCGCCGTCGACGACGAGTACACGGACGGCACCGCCGCCGCCGTCAAGCAGTGGCAGAAGGCACACGACCGGAAGCAGACGGGCCGCGTGGGCCCCGACCAGATCGCCTTCTCGCCCGGCGGCGTCCGCGTGAAGTCCACCGAGTCGGCCGTCGGCGACCAGGTCGCTCCGGGCAAGCCGGTGCTCGCCACCACGAGCGCCGAACGAGTCGTACGCCTCCAGCTCGACGTCGCCGAGGGAAAGCTCGCCGAGGTGGGCACCAAGGTCACCGTGGACCTGCCGGACGGCACCACCGCCAAGGGGAAGATCGCCTCCGTCGGCAAGACCGCCAAGCCGGGCGACGACCCGGCCGACAAGACCCCCAAGATCCCGGTCACGGTCTCCTTCGACGACCCCGGCAAGGTCGACGGCTTCGACCAGTCCCCGGTCACGGTCAACCTCACCGGCGAGACCCGCGAGAACGTCCTCTCCGTCCCCGTCAACGCCCTCCTCGCGCTGCCCGGCGGCGGCTACGGCGTCCAGGTCGTCGAGAACGGCCGCGCCCGCCAGGTGAAGGTCGGACTCGGCATGTTCGGCCAGGGACGCGTCGAGGTCACCGGGGGCGGCCTCAAGGCCGGCACGAAGGTCGGGGTGCCCAAGATATGAGCGCCGTCGTGGAGTTGGCCGGGGTCACCAAGAAGTATCCGGGCGGGGTCGCCGCCCTGCGCGGCGTGGACCTCAGGGTGGAGGAGGGCGAACTCCTCGCCATCGTCGGCCCCTCCGGCTCCGGCAAGTCGACCCTGCTGCACATCATCGGCACCCTGGACCGCCCCTCGGAGGGCTCCGTGGCCATCGCCGGACACGACGTCGCGACGCTCGCCGACCGCAGCCTGTCCGCACTGCGCGCACGGCACATCGGCTTCGTCTTCCAGGCGTTCCACCTCGTGCCGGGGATCAGCGCGCGCGACAACGTGGCGGAGGGGCTCCTGTACTCGGGCCTCTCGCGCGGGGAGCGCCGCGCGCGGGCCGCCGACGCCCTCGACCGCGTGGGCCTCGCGGACCGCATGGGACACCGCCCGCACGAACTCTCCGGCGGCCAGAAGCAGCGCGTCGCCATCGCGCGTGCGGTGGTCGGTGCGCCGGATCTGCTCCTCGCGGACGAGCCGACGGGGGCGCTGGACTCCGCCTCCGGCGAGGCGGTGATGGAACTCCTCCACGACCTCAACGCGGAAGGCGCCACCATCGCCGTCATCACACACGACACAGAGATCGCCGAACGGCTGCCACGGCAGGTGCGCATCCGCGACGGGCAGGTGGTGGCGGATGTCCGCGCCGCGGCGCGTGAGGGGGTGAGCGCGGGATGACGCGTACGAAACGAGCTAGGAGCGCCCGCCTGAAGGCGGCGCGGCTCGGACCGCGTGACGTCCTGCACGTCGGCTCCGCGGGCCTGCGCAGCCGCCCCGTGCGCGTCGTGCTCTCCGCGCTCGGCATCGCCATCGGGATCGCCACGATGATCGCGGTGGTCGGCGTCTCCTCCTCCAGCAAGGCCCAACTCATGCGCGAACTGGACGCGTTGGGCACCAATATGCTGGTGGCCGCACCCGGTGAGCCCATGTTCTCCGGCGAAAAGGTGGTGCTCCCGCGCGACGCGGCAGGACGCGTCTCCCGCATCGAGGGCGTCCAGGACGTCGGCGCGACCGGCGACCTCGACCACAGCGTGCGGCGCAGCGAGAAGATCCCCGAGGACGAGACGGGCGGGATCTCCGTCAAGGCGGCCACCGAGGGCCTGCTGAAGGTCCTGCGGGGCGAGATGGGGCACGGGACGTGGTTCAACGCCGCGAACAGCCGCTACCCCTCCCTCGTCCTCGGCCATGTCGCGGCGGACCGCCTCGGCATCACGCAGCCGGGCCAGCAAGTCTGGCTGGGCGACCGCTACTTCACGGTCGTCGGCATCCTCGACCCGCTGCCGCTCTCGCCCGACGTGGAACGCTCGGCCCTCGTGGGCTGGGCCGCCGCCCAGAGTGAACTCGGCTTCGACGGCCGCCCCACCTCGGTGTACGAACGGTCGACCGACGCCTCCGTGCACGACGTACGCAAGCTGCTCGCCGCGTCGATCGACCCGGAGAACCCGCGCAACGTCCAGGTGACGGACCCCTCTTCGGCCCTCCAGGCGAAGGCGGCGACGGAAGGCGCGTTCTCCACGCTGCTGCTCGGCCTCGGCGGGATCGCGTTGCTGGTGGGCGGGGTCGGCGTGGCCAACACCATGATCATCTCGGTCCTGGAACGCCGCTACGAGATCGGCCTGCGCCGCTCCATGGGGGCGACGAAGGGGCAGATCCGCATCCAGTTCGTCACGGAGTCCCTCCTGCTGTCCGGGCTCGGCGGCCTCGCGGGAATCGCCCTCGGCGCGGCGGCGACGGCCGCGTACGCCGTGTCCGGCGACCTCCCCTGGGTGATCCCCCTCTGGGCGGTGACGGGCGGCTTCGGTGCAACGCTGGCCATCGGCACGGTGGCGGGCCTCTACCCAGCGGTACGGGCGGCCCGCCTCTCCCCGACACTGGCGCTGCACGCGGCGTAACCGGCGGGGCGGGGAGGGCTTCCAGGCTCTGGGGGAGCGCGGCCGGCGGGGCGGACTTCAGGCTCTGGGGGCGCCTGGGCGGCGGGGCGGCTGCGCTGGGCGGGTTCGTTGGGCGCCGGTGCCCGGCTGGCGGGCGGACTCTGAACCGCCGCTCCGCGGCGGATTCCCCCACCCGCCCACCCGTTCACCCGGCAGCGGATGATCACCCACTCGATGCACCGCAGGGTGCTCGGGTGGGTGGGCGGGAAAATCCGCCGCGAAGCGGCGACTCCGAGCACCCGCCCACCGGCACACAGGCAACGACACGGCCGCGCGCCCCCCGGCGCCGCGCGCACTCCCAGGGGGGGGACCGCACTCCCAGGGGGGGGGACCGCACTCCCAGCGGGCCCCCGCAGCGGGACCGCCCCCCGGCGCGGGGAAGCCGTCAACCGCCCAGAACCTGGGCAAGGTCAAGCGAGGCCGCAACCCTCGCCGAGACACTCTCCGCATACGCCGCATCCGCCCGCTCGAACTGAGTCCGGCTCGCCCCCCGCAAGAACGTCACCACACCCAACGTCCGCCCCCGGCTCCGCAGCACCGCGCACAACGCATGCACCGTGTCCTCCGGCCACTGCCTGACCGCCGCCCACTCCCGGGCACGCTCCGGCGGCGCGGTCCCCGCACTGGCCCGGACGGAACCCACCCGGTCCACGCACTGCGGGGCCGGGTGACCCTCCAGATACCGCACCGGAAGCCCCGCCTTGGCCACCGGCAGGCACGGCCCCGGAGCACCGGCAGGAGTGGCGGCGACACGAATCAGCCGTACCGGCTCCTCACCCCCCGCATCTCCCACCCCCGCCCCCGCTCCCGCCACCAGATCGATCACCGCATGGTCGGCGAACCCGGCAAGGGCGAAGTCCAGCTGGACCGTCGCCGCCTCCATCGGATCCTCGCACTCACCCGCGGCCCGCGCCGCCCGATGCAACTGCTGGGAACGAAAACGGAGTTGCGCCGCCTCCTGCTCGGTCTGCTTCGCCTCCGTCACATCGAGGAAGAGCCAGGCGACCCCCAACGGCACCGGCTCCTCCGCGAGCGGCGACGCGAGACGCAGAAATCCGCTGCGCCAGCAACGCCGCTCCGGCTCACCGCTCTCCGTGGCCCGCACCGACACCCACATCTCGGCGGGCGCGGGCGGCGCCCCCTCGGCGAGCACATGACTCAGCGCGCTCTCCAGCTCCTCCACACCCTGCCCGAGCAACTCCCCGAGGGGCCGCCCCAGCAACGCCGTACGCCCCATCCCCAAGGACCGCGCGGCATGCTCGTTCGCCACGGCGGGACGCAGATCCGCGTCGACGAGCACCACACCCCACGAGGCGTTCTCGAACAGCGCCTCGCTGAGCGCGATGGAACGCTCCAGGTCGATCTGCGCATGGACCTCGCTGAACGCGCAGTACACCCCCGCGGGCTTCCCGTCCCCGCCCCGCACGGCGGCGGACTGCGTCCGCACGAGCACCCGCCCGCCGTCCTTCGTGAGCAGGGCGAACTCGTGCACCTGCCGCCCATGCGCCTCCATGGCCGACAACAGCCGGTCCTCGACCTCCTCGGCGTCGGCGGTCCGCACCGCCCACCCCGCGAACCCCTGCCGCCCGACGGCCTCCGCCGCCGACCACCCGAGAATCCGCTCGGCCTCACGATTCCAGTGCGTCACCACCCCATCGGCATCGAACGCGCACAGGGCGGCGTCCATCCCGTCCAGCAGTGCCGCGAGCAATTCGGCCCCACCGGGCTCGGGCTCTTCGGGCCCCAGCTCGTCGGTGGTCCCACTACGCCGGGAAGCACTCACCTGGCACCCCCTGCAGGCCGTGTCCTCATGAGCTGCATGTTCTGCGAGTTCCGCGTATACCGCACGTCAGATCATTGAACTCGAACGTGACGCAGCCCACAGCCACTTCCCAGAAGTCAGACGAAATCGTTGCCCCCAAAGCCGTGTGCAAAGCCCTGAATAAATCGCTTGTGCGACGGACGGGGCCGTTCCTAGGGTGGCACGTACACACGAAGGGAGGTGGTTCGGCAGATGTATGGAAACCGGACGCGTGAGGTGACTGCGGGCTAGTGGCCCGTCGTCGCAACTCGATTTCGGCGCCGGACCAGCACGTGTGATGTGCGTGCGACCGGCCCAATCCCAAGCAGTCACCCGACCCGCGAGCCGCCGGTGAGTCCGGCCGGCTTCCCGCCGTCTCGTACGGCGGGGACCACGGCTCGCGGGTCGTCTGCGTTCCGGGCGCCCCGCGACAGCGCGCCCCTCAGCCCTTGCTGACCGCCGTGAGGATCTCCGGCAGTCGCCTCGCCACCCTCGGTGCCGCGAGCCGCAGGCCGCAGTACGTGATCAGCGCTCCGTAGGCGCCGCCCAGCGGCAGCAGCACCCAGGACCAGGAGCTCTCGCCCGCGACGTGCAGCCAGATCGTGCCGGCGAGCACCGGGGCGCAGAGCAGGGCCGCGGCGACCATGCCGCCGAAGATGGAGATCCAGGCCAGGCCCGCCTGCCCGGGGGCCACGTTCTTGTAGCCCTCCTGCGGGATCGAGTAGGGGAAGCGCGCCGATGACCAGGCGCCCGTCGCCAGCATCGCGCCGAGCAGGGCGAAGGAGAGGCCGAGCCCCTCCGCCAGGCCGGTCCAGTCGCCGAGTACGGCGGCCGTGATGACCGTCACCAGCGTCGCGTACGGGAGGGTGATGACGAGGAGGGCGAGGGCGCGGGCGCGGATCTCGATGTACGCGTCGTGCGTCGAGGAGATCGTCATGGCGACCATCCAGAACGCCGAGGTGTCCTGGCCGAACTGGTTGTACATGAGGACGCCGAGCATCCCGGCCGCGAAGCACGCGAAGTAGATGGAGCCGGTGCCCTGCAGGGCGTTGAAGAGGGGCACGATGAGGCCGATGGCCAGGGAGGTCACCCAGGCCGCCTTCGTCTTGGGGTCGCGCCACACGTAGCGCAGGCTGCGTTCCATGACCGTGCCGGTGCGGCCGCCGGGGAGCAGGCGTCCCAGGCCGTGTGCCGCGCGTGCCTTGGTGGGTTCCGCCGCCGCGAGAGTGGAGCCGTCCGGGGTCGTCATGAGGCGGGTCAGGCTGCGTTGCCAGAGGGCTAGGAGGCCGGCGAGGGCCGCGGCGCTCAGGGCGAGTTGGGCGACCCCGGTGGCGTACGAGCCCTCGCTCACGGAGTCGACGGCGCCGATCGCCGACGCGGGCGGGATCCAGCGCACGACGTCCGCGGCCGGGTCGAGCTGCGAGAGCCCCGACGAACCCAGGCGCTGCGCACCGAAGTTGACGACCTGCGCGCCGACCGCGATGAGCAGGCCGCTCAGGACGGCCAGATCGCGTCCCTTGCGGCTGGTCAGCAGGCGGATGTTGGCGGCGGCGACGGTGCGCGCGAGGGCCACGCAGATGAGCAGGGTGAGTGCGATGGCGAGGACGCCGGTGACGGCTGCCGTGGCGCCGTGGGCGAGCGCGATGACCGAGCCGAGGGCGAGGCAGAGGGTGAAGAGCGGGCCGATGCCGACCAGTGAGGCGACGAGGAGGGCGCGCACCAGCGGGCGGGGGCGCAGCGGCAGCATGACCAGGCGGGTGGGGTCGAGGGTCTCGTCGCCGCTGGGGAAGAACAGCGGCATCACCGCCCAGCCGAGCGCGAGCACGGCGGTGAGCAGGACGGAGACGGTGGCGGCGTGTTCGTTGCCGCGCAGGGCGATCAGGCCGAGGAGCTGGAGGGCGGCGACGAGGAGCGCGGCGACGACGGACGCGATGTAGGCGGCGCGGCGGCCGGTCGACTGGTGCAGTCCGTTGCGCAGGAGCGACAGCTTCAGGCGTACGAAGACCGGGGTGATGGAGGGGGCGGACGCGGCGACGGGTGGCGTGCTCATCGGGTGCCGCCGCCCAGCCAGTCGAGGTGTGATCCGGCGTCGCGGCCGCCCGCGCCGACCAGTTCGAGGAACGCCTGCTGGAGCGAGGGGGACGCGCCGCGGACCTCGGCGAGGGTGCCCTGGGCGCGGATGCGGCCCGCGGCCATCACGGCGACCCAGTCGCAGAGGGATTCGACGAGTTCCATGACGTGGGACGAGAAGACGACCGTCGCGCCGGAGGCGGTGTAGCGCTCCAGGACGCCGCGGATGGTCTGTGCGGAGACGGGGTCGACGCCTTCGAAGGGTTCGTCGAGGAAGAGGACCTCGGGGTTATGGAGCAGGGCCGCGGCGAGGCCGATCTTCTTGCGCATGCCGGTCGAGTAGTCGACGACGAGTTTGTGCTGGGCTCCGGCGAGGTCGAGTACGTCCAGGAGCTGGGTGGCTCTCTTGTCGACCTCGTCGCCGGGGAGCCCGCGCAGGCGTCCGGTGTACGCGAGGAGTTCGCGTCCCGAGAGGCGTTCGAAGAGGCGCAGTCCTTCGGGGAGGACGCCGATGCGGGCCTTGACCTGGACGGGGTCGGCCCACACGTCGTGGCCGACGACTTCGACCGTGCCCCGGTCGGGGCGCAGGAGTCCGGTCACCATCGAGAGGGTGGTGGTCTTGCCGGCGCCGTTCGGGCCGACGAGGCCGATGAACTTGCCCGCGGGGAGGGCGAGGTCGATCCCGGCGACGGCGATCTGCTGGCCGAAGGCCTTCCAGAGTCCTTGCACCCGTACCGCCGCGGGTACGGGTGCCGCCGCCGGTTCTGCCTCGGTCACGATGCCCGCCGCCCTTTGTCGTCGCCGCCTTTGACTGTGCACGATACGTCGCGGGCACCGTCATCACCGGCTTCGCCGAGTTCGTCCTCAAACGCCGGACGGGCTGAGATGCAGGACTCCGCTACCGCCGTGCCTCGCGCCCGCACGCGTAGGCGAGCGGGGAGATGATCTCCTCCGCGTCCGGGAGCCAGCGGTTGGCGGCGGTGGGGCGGCAGGCCCACTGCACGGCGCCGGTCGCGCCGAAGCGGGTCGGCGGGGCGGCGACGTACGCCCCCTCGCCCAGGGAGACCAGGTCGATCGCGGCGGGCGGCCAGCCCAGCTTGCGTACCAGGTCAGGGACCTTGGCGGTGGCGCCGGGGAGGACGAAGAACTGCATCCGGCGGTCGGGCGTACAGGTCACCGGGCCGAGTGTCAGTTCCATGCGCTCCATGCGGGCGAGCGCGAGGAACCCGGCCGTCTCGGGCACGTCGATGGCGTCGAACGTACGGCCTGTCGGCAGCAGGATCGACGACTTCGGCTGTTTGTTCCAGAGCCGCCTCGCGACGGTCGCGCTGCCCGTCGCCTGTGTCGCCCAGTCCTCGCGCGCCGGGTGCGAACCGGGTGTCGTGCACGCGGTGTCACCGCACGAGCAGATCTCGGCCCCCTCGACGGACTCGAGCCACGTCCCGGGGAACACGTCCCAGTGGCGCTCTTCCGCGTATCGCACGGCCGTGTCCAGCAAGGATTCTCCGCGCTGCTTCGGGATGTGCGCGGCTGACGTGACTCCCATGGTCTCTTCCACGGACTTCTCAACTCCGCCCGACACCTACGGTTACGGCTGTCGTGTGCGCGGGGGCGGAGCATCGATCCTGCATGTGGGGCGCATGGGTGCACGGGCGGGGGCGCGCATGGGGAATGGGTTCCATGTGCGGGTAGCCAAGACTGGGGCACTCCGAAGAAGCCCAGTTACCGACTTATGGTCCGTTTGTGGTGCATCTTCCCTTTGTCCCAAGGGCATTGATCATCTGGGGTGGCCGATTCCGGCCCCTCCGTCCAGATGAACCACGGTGCACATCAGGGGGTACACCATGGCCGCAAGGCCGCTCGTCGCGCGGCAGCCCAACGAAAGGCTGCAGGCACTCATTCAGGAAGCGGGCTGCTCGAACGCGGGCCTGGCCCGCCGGGTCAACATGTGCGGCGCGGAGCACGGACTCGATCTGCGCTACGACAAGACGTCGGTCGCCCGGTGGCTGCGCGGTCAGCAGCCGCGTGGCAGGGCGCCAGGGATCATCGCGGAGGCGCTCGGCCGCAAGCTCGGCAGGACCGTCACGATCGACGAGATCGGCATGGCGAACGGCAAGAACCTCGCCTCCGGCGTCGGCCTGCAGTTCTCGCCCACCGTGCTCGGCGCCATCGAACAGGTCTGCGAGCTGTGGCGCAGCGACGTGGGGCGGCGGGACTTCCTGTCCGGCTCGTCCGTCGCCGCTTCCGCGCTCGTCGAGCCGAGCCGCGACTGGCTGATCTCGTCGCCGGACGCGCAGGTCGGCCGGATGGCGGGGCCGCGGGTCGGGCTCTCCGACGTGGCGGCGGTGAAGGCCATGACGGAGGCGCTGACGCAGCTCGACCACCAGTACGGCAGCGGGCATGTGCGGCCGGTGGTCGTGCACTACCTGAACAGCGTGGTGTCGGGACTGCTCGCCGGTTCGTACCGCGAGGCGGTGGGGCGCGAACTGTTCGCCGCCGTCGCGCGGTTGACGGAGCTCGCCGGGTACATGGCGGTGGACACGGGTCAACCGGGCCTGGCCCAGCGCTATTACATCCAGGCGCTGCGGCTCGCGCAGGCGGCGGGCGACCGGGGGTACGGCGGTTATGTCCTCGCCGCGTCGATGAGTCATCTCGCGGCGCAGCTCGGAAACCCGCGGGAGATCGCGCAGTTGGCGCGGGCGGCCCAGGAGGGGACGCGCGGGCGGGTCACCCCGCGCGCGGAGGCCATGTTCTACGCCGCCGAGGCCCGGGGGCACGCGCTGCTCGGTGACGGGCGCTCGACGCAGGCCGTCGCGGGCCGTGCGGTCGAGGCGATGGACCGGGCGTCCGGGGAAGCGGAATCGGGCGACGACCCGGTGTGGATCAAGCACTTCGACCACGCCTACCTGGCCGATGAACTGGCGCACTGCCACCGGGACTTGGGGCAGGCGGACGCGGCGGCGCGCAGTGCCGAGGAGTCCCTCGCGGGGCATCCGGAGACACGGGCGCGGCGGCGGGCGATCGGCCTGGTCCTGCTCGCCACGGCGCAGGTGCAGCGGCGTGACATCGAGCAGGCGTGCCACACGGGTCTGAAGGCGGTCGAACTCCTCGGCACGCTGCGGTCCAACCGCGGCGCCGAGTATCTGGAGGACTTCCAGCAGCGGCTCGATCCGTACCGCGAGGAGCCGGTGGTAAGGGAGTTCGGGGCGCGGATGGACATTCAGGCGGCGTGAGGGAGCGCGGGATCGGGTGCGTGAAGGGTTTGTGACGTGTGTCGCGCTCCGGTGAACGTGGCCCGTCCCGGCCCTTTCCGCACCGTGAACGGCAACTCCCGTGCGCGTTCGAAACTCCCTGGTGACGTAATCAGCGTTTCGCGGAGAGCTTTTGTTACTTCCGCGATTGATGCGGTCGCGGAGGTTTGAGCTGCGTGGCAGACGGCTGTGGTGACCCGGTAGCGTGAGCCGACGGTTCCGTAGGTCCCCCATTCGTAGGAGTCCCGGTGACGCAGCAAGGCGGGCAGGGTGCCGCTTCCTCCGATCCGCATTCCGCGGACCGGCACGCGCACGAAGGCATCGTGCTGCCTGCCGACGGAAGCGAGCCCCTGATGCCCGGCACCACCGGCGACCACGTGGCCCCCGCGGGCGGCAGCCCCTGGGGCCAGCCCTGGGGCCCGGCCCCCGCGGACCCACCCTCCGGCACGGGCCAGCCCTGGAACTCCCCCCAACAGCACCAGACCTACGGCCAGGACGCTTCGTACGGGGGCCAGCAGCAGGGCGGTACGTACGGCGGGTCGTACGGCGGCCAGACATCGACCGGCGCTTACGGGGCACAGCCGCAGGGCGGTTCATACGGCTCGGCAGAGAGCACGGGCACACCGTACGAGGCCCAGCCGCAAGGCGCCCAGTACGGGGGTGGCCAGCACGCGGGACACGCTCAGGGCGGCCAACACGCGGGCCAGTCGCAGGGCGGGCTGTACGCGGGCCAGCAGGGCGGCCAGCACGCCGGGCAGTCGCAGGGCGGCCAGCACGTGAGCCACACGCAGGGCGGCCAACACGCGGCACAGTCGCAAGGCGGCCAGCATGCGGGCCAGCCTCAGGGCGGCCAGCATGCAGGGCAGCCGCAGGGCGGTCAGCACGCGGGCCAGTCCCAGGGCGGTCAGCTCGCGAACCACACGCACGGCGGCCAGCACGCGGCACAGTCGCAAGGCGGTCAGCACGCGGGTCTCCCTCAGGGCGGCCAGCATGCAGGCCAGCCTCAGAGCGGCCAGTACGCGGGCCAGATGCACGGCGGTCAGCACGCGGCTCAGTCGCAGGGCGGCGCGCACGCGAGACAGGCGGGTGGTGCCCACGCAGGGCAGCCCACCGACGCCCCCTACCCCGGACAGTCCGCCGACTCCTCGTACCCCGGACAGTCCGCCGACGCCGCCTACCTCGGGCAGACGGCCAACGCCTCGTACCCCGGGCAGCCGGGGCAGCCGCTTCCCCAGGCCGGGCAGGTCGGGCAGGCCGGAGGAGCCGGGCAGTTTTCGCCCGCCGCGGAGGCGAATCAGCTTCCGCCCGGCGCGGAGGCGAATCAGCTGCCGCCCGCCGCGCAGGCGAACTCGCTGCCGCCCGCCGCGCAGGCGAGCGCCCCCCTGCCCCCCGTCGCAGGCGGTCTCGCGCCGATTTCGACCGCCGGTGCGGGTGACGCGGACGCGACGCAGTACATACCCGCCACGCCCGCCGCAGGCGCAGGCGCAGGCGTGGACGAAGGTGCCACCCAGTACATACCCCCCGTCGCCCCCGGAGCCCTGCCGCCCGAGGCGCCCGTGGGGGAGGCCACGCAGTTCCTGGGGCGTACGCCGATGCCCCCGGCGGCCGGTTCCGACAGCGAGCCCACGCAGTTCATCGCCCCCGTGCCCGCCGAGCCCGGCAAGACACCCTTCGGGATACGGCCCGGCGCCCCGGGCGACCGGCAGCCGCCCGCCGAGTTCGACAGCCTCTTCCGTACCGAGGCGGCGGAGGACGAGGGCCCCGCGTCCACCCAGCAGATGCCACGCTTCGAGGCGCCGCAGCCGGCGGGCCACGGCCAAAGCGGCGGCGACGGCGGGGGACGGGCCGCACGCCGCGCCGCCGCCGCGGCCCCCGCGGCACGCGGCGGAGGCCGCACCGGGTCGAAGGTGCCGCTCTTCGCGGCCGTAGGAGTCGTCATCGCGCTGGTCGGCGTCGGAGCGGGCGCCCTCCTCAGCGGCGGCGGCGGTGACGAGGAGAAGGACAGCCCGCAGACCGTCTCCGAGTCCGCGCCCGCCGACGAGAAACCCTCCCCCTCCGTCGACCCCGCCAAGGAGCAGGCCGTCGCCCTCGACAAGCTCCTGGCCGACAGCAACAACAGCCGCGACTCGGTGATCGGCGCCGTACGCAACGTAGGAAAGTGCAACGACCTCGCCCAGTCGGCGACCGATCTGCGCAACGCGGCCAAGCAGCGCAACGGCCTGGTCACACGCCTCTCGCAGCTCTCCGTGGACAAGCTCCCGGCCAACGCCCAGCTGACGGCCTCCCTCACCAAGGCGTGGAAGGCGTCGGCCGCGGCCGACAACCACTACGCCGCCTGGGCGGGCCAGGTCGCGGGCAAGAAGGGCTGCAAGAAGGGCCACGCCCGCACGACGCCGCAGGCGGTCGCCGCGAACAAGTCCAGCGGCGAGGCGACCACGGCCAAGCAGGAGGCGGCCGGGCTGTGGAACGCCATCGCCAAGCAGTACGGCCTCACCACGCGCGACAAGTCCCAGCTCTAAGGCGTCAGCGAGACCCGGAGCGAGGCCGGGGAGCAGGTCACGTGACCTGCTCCAGCGTCTTCGAGACGTTCACGAAGCCCTTGCGCGCCGGCACGAGGCGGCCGTCGCGCACCATCTGGAACGTGACGTCGGCGTTGACCAGACGCGGGAAGTCGCTGGCCGCGAGCATGTCCTTGAAGCGCCAGCTCAGGGTCGGCGTGAGCCCGCCCGTCTCCACCTTGAGCCCCTTGTCGAGGGCCCGCCGCAGCGTCCGCGACGAGACCTCGCCGCCCCCCAGCGACTCGACGGTCTGCTTCAGGACGGTGTAGGCGATGTACGTCGTCTGCACGCCCGCGTCCGTCGGGTCGACCCGGTTGTCGCCGAACGCCTGTTGGCGGATGACCTCACGCATGTCGTCCCAGCGGGGATCACTGGCCGCCGGATACCAGCCGGTGAGGTAGGCGCCCTCGTACGGTCCGTTGCCGCCGCCCGTGCGGTCGACGAGGGACTGGTCGACGCTGCCGAGCACGGAGGACATCTTCGCGGCCGGGTACGCGTTCTCGGTGCGCCGGTAGGAGTCGTAGAACGTGTCCGTGCGCTCGCCGAGCGCCGCCGTCACACAGCCACCCGTGCCCGCCCGCTCCAGCGCCTGCTCGGCCTGCGCGGTGAAGTCGGTGCCGTCCTCGGGCGCCCGTATGTCGGCGGCGGGCTTGTGACGGCCCTCGGCGAGCCCCGCGTCCAGGAGCCCGGGGAGGTCGTCGCCGGCGATCGTGTCGGGGCGTACGAGGGAGACGCGCTCGCAGCGGCCGGCGAGCTGGCGGCCGTTGCCCGCCATGAGCGCCGGCTCCCCGCCGTTGACGGGATACGACAGGGGGCTGCTGAACTCCTCGTCGGTGACGCCGTACCCGCCGATGTAGGGGATGCCGGCGACTTCGAGGGGGGACAGGAAGGAGCGGCCGTGCTGGCTGTAGGAGCCGACGACGGCCGCGACCTCCTCGTCGACCGCCTTGCGGGCGCAGTCGGCGGCGCCCACCGGGTCGTTGTGGTCGTTGCAGGTGATGACCTTGAGCTCGCGGCCGTCGAGGCCGCCGTTCGCGTTGACCCAGCGCGCGTAGGCCTGTGCCATCGCGGGGATTCCGGGCTTGTTCGTGGCCTTGGTCTTCTCGGGGGCCCAGGTCATGACGGTCACGGGGTCTTCCCTGGATCCCCCCGTGGAACCAGGGATGACCCCGCACGCGGTGGTCAAGGACGCACCCGCCGCCACCAGGGCGGCCACGGTGAGCATTGCGGTCTTGGAGGGGCGGGGGAGCACGGTGCGTCGCGAGACGGGCATGGTCATGCACGATTCCTCCGCAGTGCCAACCATGGAGTGACGCGCTCTCAACGCATGGTGACAAGAAGGTGAATGACAGGGGCCGATTCGGCTGCGTCAAGGGGGAACGTACGATCGATGACCGTGCAAGGTTCGGAGAACTCTTCCCGTCGCGGCCGTCGCTCAAGCACCATGGGCGGCATGCCAACGAACGACATGCCATGGTGGCGCTGGCGCAGCAACGTGCGCTCGGCTCTTCACATGCTCTCCGACCCGAGGTTCCAGCGTGAGTGCTGGCTCGCCGGGCGCGAGGAGTACGGGGACGTGACCGACGCCGTGTACCGCCTGGTCGAGGACACGTGGCTCGACAACTGGTCCGCCGAGAAGTACGTCGGGACGATCTTCCGTGACGCGGAGGAGGCGGCCCTGGTCGACACCGCGGTGCTGCGGGTCCTGCGGATCATGCACGAGGTGGGGCCGGACGCGCTGGTGTCCGCCTATCTCGACCATCCGGGGTGGCCGGAGGCGGTCCGCGCCGCGCGCGAGGCCCATGTGCGGCTCGCCGTGAGCGACGGGGATGACCCCGACGAGGCTCCCCGGACGCTCGAGGTCCTGCGCATCCTGACCCGCTCGGCGAGCTAGGCGCTTCCCCGTCCCGGGCACGAACCTTTCTCCCGTCCGGGGCTTGGACCGTGGTCCCGTGGGGTGCCTCGATTGTGGGAACCTTGGGCGCATGAACGAGAAGGTCCCCGCCCCCGCTGAGCAGTACGTCCTCACCCTCTCCTGCCCGGACAAGCAGGGCATCGTGCACGCCGTGTCGAGTTATCTCTTCATGACCGGCTGCAACATCGAGGACAGCCAGCAGTTCGGTGACCACGACACCGGGCTCTTCTTCATGCGCGTCCACTTCTCGGCGGAGCCGCCGGTGACGGTGGAGAAGCTGCGGGCGAGCTTCGCCGCGATCGGTGACTCCTTCCACATGGACTGGCAGGTGCACCGCGCCGACGACAAGATGCGCGTCGTCCTGCTCGTGTCGAAGTTCGGGCACTGCCTGAACGACCTCCTCTTCCGCTCGCGCATCGGCGCGCTTCCGGTCGAGATCGCCGCCGTCGTCTCGAACCACACGGACTTCGCCGAGCTCGCCGCCTCGTACGACATCCCCTTCCACCACGTCCCGGTGACGAAGGACAACAAGGCGCAGGCCGAGGCGCAGATCCTGGAGCTCGTGCGCGCGGAGAACGTGGAGCTCGTCGTCCTGGCCCGCTACATGCAGGTCCTCTCGGACGACTTCTGCAAGCAGCTCAGCGGCCGGATCATCAACATCCACCACTCCTTCCTGCCGAGCTTCAAGGGCGCGAAGCCGTACCACCAGGCGCACGCGCGCGGTGTGAAGCTGATCGGCGCGACCGCGCACTATGTGACGGCGGACCTCGACGAGGGCCCGATCATCGAGCAGGAGGTCGAGCGCGTCGGCCACGGCGTCACGCCGGACCAGCTGGTCGCGATCGGCCGGGACGTGGAGTGCCAGGCCCTCGCACGCGCCGTGAAGTGGCACGCGGAGCGCAGGATCCTGCTCAACGGTCACCGCACGGTCGTCTTCGCCTGACCGCTGCGGACACCGCTCACGGGCCCCGCGCGGGACTCACATCCGGCTCAGTGACGCCGCCGCGAACAGCACGTCCCTGATCGCCTGGCGGTCCCCGACCTGACCCGCTGCCGCCTCCTCCGGGGACACATGGCCCGCGGCCAGGCGGCAGAACTCGACGCCGTCAAGGGCGACATGAGCCACCTCGCGGTCCGCCGACGCACTGGCGCCGGGGGAGTCGAGCGGGATGAACCATTCTCCGCCGCCCATGCCCTCGACCTCCAGGCGCAGGCTGCGGCCCGGGGCGCCCGCCGCCACCAGGCCGTGCGCCGGGGCCGCGAGCCCCGAGCGGCGGCGCTCGGCGAGCGTGCCGGGGAGCAGCCGGGCGGCGAGGTCGATCATGCGGTGCAAATGGCGCGGGGACGGCGGCTCGTACGGATAGTCGACCGCCTCCGCGATGTCGCCGGCGTGGATCCAGCACTCGAAGGCGCGGTCCAGCATGGAGTCCCGCAACGGCAGTTCGACGCGGCGGCCCTGCTCGTCCGGGGCGCTGTAGGGGACGGTGAGGCCGCCGGAGCCGGAGCCGTGCGGGCCGCCCGCCGTGAAGGACACCGTGCGGATCAGCTCGTGGGACTGCTCGCGCCAGGGGCCGCGCACCGCGCGCGTGGGCGGGAAGTACGAGGCGCGCCAGTACGCCTCGGTGCGGTGGCCCGGGTCGGAGTGCGGCGGCGCCTCCCTGCCGAGCGGGTCGTCGAGGCCGAGGGCCAGCGCGACCAGGCCGTCGACGGCGAGGAGGTGCGCGATCACCCCGGCCACCGTCGTCTTGCGGCTGACCGGCTGGTCCTCGTCGAACCACCGCAGACGCACCGGGGCGTGCCACTCCGAGTCGCCGATGTCCCGCAGGAGCGCGTCGAGTCGGGCGGTCTCGGCGTCGTACGGAACGGCCCACTCGGGGACCGGGATACGGGGCGGGCGCCGCCCGAGGCAGTTCTCGATGACGCGGTTGCGCAGGCCCGGGTCGAGATCGAGGCTCTCCTCCTGGTGCAGCAGACCCACCGCGTCGCGCAGCCGCAGCGCCTCTTCCGCGCAGGGGCCGCAGTGCCCCAGGTGCACCTCGACGGCGAGGGCTTCCTCGACCGAGCAGGCGGCGAGCGCCCAGGCCCCGAGCAGGGACTTCAGGACCCGGTGGTCGAGGGCGAGCGGAGGGTCGGGAAGGGAGTGTCCCGTGTCCTCTATGGAGGAGCGCGGCAGCGGTATGCGGGGCGGCCGCCGGGTGTCCCCGTCACCGGGACCGTCAGCACTGCCGGGCCCACCCGGACCGCCGGGCCCACCCGGACCGCCACCGTTCCCCGGGAGGTCCGGTTCCTCGAAGGGGTCCTGCCGGTCGGGCCCCTTCACAGCGCGCCCCCGTACCCGGGGCGGGCCCCCGGTGCGGGGTGGGGCTCCGCGGGGCCCGCCGCGTCGTTCGCGGTGGACAGCAGCTGCAGGCCGAGGCGGAGGCGGCGGCGCGCCTCGTCCTCCGTGACGCCGAGGTCGGCGGCCGTCTGGCGGTAGTCGCGCCGCTGGAAGTAGGCGAGCTCCAGGGCGGCACGCAGCGGGGCGGGCATGGCCGTGACGATGTAGTCCGCGCGGGCGGCGGCCGAGGCGCGGCGGACCTTGCGCTCCAGGTCCTCCGCGGTTCCCTCTCCGCCGCGGGCCAGGGCGGCGGACTCGGTCTGGCGCAGCCGCCGGACGGCCCGCTGATGGGTGAGTGTGGCGACCCAGGAGCGCAGGGGGCCCTGCTTCGGGTCGTACGCGTCGGGGTTCTCCCAGATGTGGGCGAAGACCTCGCGGGTTATGCGGTCGGCGGCGTCCTCGTCACCGAGCACGCGGTGGGCAAGGCCGTGCACGAGCGAGGCGAAGTGGTCGTACAGCTCGCCGAGCGCGGCCGCCTCCCCGTGCGCCAGCCGCTGCTGCATGCGGCGGTCCCAGCGGCGCGGCGCGTCCTTCGCCATGAGGCCCCCTCTGCGCGTGCCGTTCCTTGCTCGTCCCGAATCCTTGCTCGTCCCGAAACCCTCTGTCGAATGTAGTCGCCACCACCGACAACGCACTCCCTTTAAGGCAAAGTGCGCATGCTCCCGGCCTCGGATGATAGGGAGCGGTGTCCCTGGTGTTTCATGGAGAGGAGCTGGGGCAGCCGCGACGTAGGAAGCGTAGGGAAGGCTTCCGCATCGGCGAGCTACGAGCGAGCGGTATCAGCGAGCGAGAGGCGTGCGAGTGACGCTGCAGGTGGCCGTGGACGAGCAGGACGGCTGGGCCGTCCTGCGGGTGTCCGGCGAGATGGACCTGGTGACCTCGCCTGTCGTGCGCCAGCGGGTGCACGACGCCGTCGCCGACGGCCGGCACAGCCTCGTCCTGGACCTCTCCGACGTGCTGTTCTGCGATTCCAGCGGCGTCGGCGTGCTGATCGCCACGCGCCGCCTGTTCCGCTCCTGCCAGGGCCGGCTGCGCCTGATACTGCCCGCGAAGGGCGCCGAGGACGGCTCCCACGTGAACCGCGTCCTCGCGGCCCTCGGCGTACGCAGGCTCTTCGAGGTCTTCCCGGACGTGACCGCCGCGGTGGACGACGAGGCGATCCCCCTCTCCGCGTGAGACCCGGGAGTCTCCGTGTGAGACCTGAGCCGACCCAAAAGATCACCAGGGGCTGGCTCCTGGTACAACCTCTCTTGTCCCGGTCTTGGCACAAGCGTCGGCTTCCGGCCTCCCGGCGGTCGCCGAACACGTACGCTCGCTGCCAGACACACCCAGGGGACCCCCTGTGCACACGCACCCAACCGCAGAAGTGAGGCGGCCCGAACACCATGGACAGTGCCGAGTACGAGCGTAAGATCGCGGCCCGTTTCGCCAGCTTTGACCAGGACGGCAACGGCTACATCTCCCGTGAGGACTTCAGCACGGCGACCGCCGCCCTGCTCAGCGAGTTCGGCGCCACGGCACGCTCCGAGAAGGGTCAGGCCCTCTACATCGGGGCCGAGGCCTTCTGGCAGGGCATGGCCGGGATCGCCGACCGCGACGGTGACCAGCGGATCACCAAGCCGGAGTTCGTGGGCGGCGCGGTCAAGCGGCTGCGGGACAACCCGGCCCGGTTCGCGGAGATCGCGCGGCCGTTCCTCGACGCCGTGATCTCGGTCGCGGACGGCGACGCCGACGGCGCGGTCAGCCCGCAGGAGGTCGAGCGCGTGCTCAAGGCCCTCGGCGTCCCGGCGGACGTCGCGAGCGCCGCGGGCGGCTCGCTCGACACCGACGGGGACGGGCGTGTGACGGAGGACGAGATCGTCGCGGCGTTCTCGGCGTACTTCACCGTCCCTGAGTGAGAGCCGCTCGCGCGCACTAGCCCCGTGCGAACCGCTCCCGCAGCTTGTACTTGAGCACTTTGCGCAGCGTCTCGTTGCGGGGGAGGGCCTCCACCAGCTCCAGTTGCTCCGGCAGCTTGTACGTGGAGAGTCCTTCCCCGCGCAGATACGCCGTCAGGGAGTCGAGAGTCAGGGCCTCGGCCTCGTGGTCCCCCGGCCGCCGCTCGATCACCGCGCAGACCCGCTCGCCCCGTTCGGGGTCCGGGAGGCCGATCACCGCCGCGTCGCCGACGGCCGGATGCCGGTGCAGCAGGTCCTCGATCTCCTTCGCGGAGATGTTCTCGCCCTTGCGGATGATGATGTCCTTGGCCCGCCCGGTGAGGACGAGGTGCCCGGTCGGCCGCACGTGGCCCAGGTCGCCCGTGATCAGGAAGCCGTCCGCGTCGAAGACCCCCGCGCTCTGTTCGGGGTCGAGGTAGCCCTGGCAGACCGCCTCCCCGCGCAGCCGTACGTCCCCGTCGACCCCGGCGGGCACCTCCTTGCCCTCGGCGTCCGTGATCCGGATCTCCATGCCCTCGGGCGGCTTTCCCTCGGTCGTGGCCAGGTTCTCCGCCGTGTCGTCCGGCGCGCCCATGGTGATCATCGGCACCTCGGTCATGCCGTACCCGTGCGTCAGTTGGCAGCCCATCTCGCGTACGACCGCGTGATAGATCTCCGGTGGCTTCGGCGCACCGCCGCCCGCGAGGAGCCGCAGGGTCGGGATGAGCCGCTCGCCCGGCGCGAGTCGGCGCTGCTCGGCGAGGAACATCGAGTAGAACGCGGTCGAACCGCCCGCCACGGTCACGCCGTGCCGCCGGTAGCCGTCGAGTGCGTCGGGCAGCGCGAAGGTCTCGAACATCACCGCGGGGAAGCCGTACAGGAGCAGCATCACCGTGTAGTCGGGGCCCGCGATGTGCGCGAAGGGGAACGCCATCGAGCCGATGTCGTCCGCCGAGAGGTGCAGCGCGTGCGCGAGGCATGAGCCGCCCGCTATCAGTGAACGGTCCGTGTGCAGCACGCCCTTGGGGTCGGACGTCGTGCCCGACGTCCAGTAGATCCAGCGCACCGACGTGCCGTCCGAGGGCGGCGGGGGCAGGGTGGACGGGTCGCCGTCGGGCAGGTCGTCGTCCGCGTACGCCTCGAAGACGCCCCGTGCGCCGAGCCGTCGTGCCATCTCGGTGTGGTCGAAGCCGCGCCACACGCCCGGCACGGCGAAGAACTCCGCCTTCGACTCCCGTAGCGCGAAGCCGACTTCGCGGTCGCGGTAGAAGGGGATGACCGGCGACTGGACGGCGCCGATGCGGGCCAGCGCGAAGGAGAGTAGGGCGGTCTCGATGCGGGTGGGCAGCTGCCAGGCCACCACGGTGCCGGGGCGCACGCCCCTCGCGTACAGGCCCGCGGCCACCCGTTCGGCACGGTCACGCAGCTCGCCGAAGGTCAGCGTCCGGTCGTCGGCGGCGTCGGGCGCGGCCTGGATGAGGACGGGCGCGTCGGGGGTGAGCCGGGCGCGGCGCTCGACGAGCTCCCAGAGGGTGCGGGATGCCCCCAGTTCGTACGCGGTCTCGTTCTCCGAGGTCCTCATGCGATCCCCTCACGGCAGCGTGGGAACTGACGGCCAGTCAGATCGTGCCGAGAGCGTAAGCCTCACCGCCTTGTCGGTCCAGGGGTGCGCGGCTAGCCTGCTATCTGACGGGTCATCAGATAGCCCGGAGGGACCGGAGAGATGACCGGAGGCCCCTTGAAAGGCAGGACACCATGACCGAGCTTCCCCGGATCGTCAGCGTCGACGACCACGTGATCGAGCCGCCGCATCTCTTCGACACCTGGCTGCCCGCCCGGTACCGCGACCGCGGGCCCAAGCCCCTCACCGCCGGCATCGGCGAACTCGCGTACGTGGCGGGCAAGTATCAGATCACGATGGACCCGGACGGCCCTCCCACCGACTGGTGGATCTACGAGGACCTCAAGTTCCCGTACAAGCGGAACATCGCGGCGGTCGGCTTCGACCGCGACGACATGACCCTCGAGGGGATCACCCGGGGCGAGATGCGCCGCGGCTGCTGGGACCCGGCCGAACGCCTCAAGGACATGGACCTGAACCACGTCGAGGCGTCCCTCTGCTTCCCCACCTTCCCCCGGTTCTGCGGCCAGACCTTCGCCGAGGCGCACGACAAGGAGGTCGCGCTGGCCTGCGTGCGCGCCTACAACGACTGGATGGTCGAGGAGTGGTGCGGCGACAGCGGCGGCCGTCTCATCCCGCTCTGCATCATCCCCCTGTGGGACATCGACCTCGCCGTCGCCGAGATCAAGCGGAACGCCGCGCGGGGCGTCAGGGCGGTCACCTTCTCCGAGATCCCCACCTATCTGGGGCTGCCCTCGATCCACTCCGGCTACTGGGACCCGTTCTTCGCGATCTGCCAGGAGACCGGCACGGTCGTCAACATGCACATCGGGTCGAGCTCCCAGATGCCCGCCGCCTCACCCGACGCCCCGCCCGCCGTCCAGGCCGCGCTCTCCTTCAACAACGCGATGGCCTCGATGATGGACTTCCTCTTCAGCGGGGTCCTGGTCAAGTTCCCCACCCTCAAACTCGCCTACAGCGAGGGCCAGATGGGCTGGATCCCGTACGCCCTCGAACGTGCCGACGACGTGTGGGAGGAGCACCGCGCCTGGGGCGGCGTCCGCGACCTGATCCCCGAGCCCCCCTCCACGTACTACTACCGGCAGATGTTCTGCTGCTTCTTCCGCGACAAGCACGGCGTCGCCTCACTCGACGTCGTCGGCCGCGACAACGCCACCTTCGAGACCGACTACCCGCACGTCGACTCGACCTTCCCGCACACCAAGGAAGTCGCCCTCGACCACGTCAAGGGCCTGGACGACGAGACCATCTACAAACTGATGCGCGGCAACGCCATCCGCATGCTCGGCCTCGACCTGGACCAGGGCAAGCGGGCCTGACGTGGACCTCACCTACACCGAGGAGGAGGAAACCTTCCGGGCGGGCCTGCGCGAGTGGCTCGCCCGCACCCTTCCCCAACTGCCGCCGCGACCCGACCCCTTGGACTGGCCGGGGCGCCGGGCGTACGACATGGGATGGCAGCGCAGGCTGTACGACGCCGGGTACGCGGGCCTGCACTGGCCCGTCGACGCGGGCGGCCGAGGAGCCACCCCCACCCAGCACCTCATCTTCCTGGAGGAGACCGAGAAGGCGGGCGCGCCCTACGTAGGGGCGAACTTCGTCGGCCTGCTGCACGCGGGCCCCACCATCGCCTCCGAAGGGACCGCCGAACAGCGGGCCCGGTGGCTGCCGCCCGTGCTGCGCGGCGACGAGGTGTGGTGCCAGGGGTTCAGCGAACCCGACGCGGGCTCCGACCTCGCGTCGCTGCGCACGCGCGCGTGGCGGGACGGCGACGACTACGTGGTGAGCGGTTCCAAGATCTGGACATCGCACGCGGAGGTCGCCGACTGGTGCGAGCTCCTCGTGCGGACGACACCGGTCAGCGAGGACGTGCCCAAGCACCGCGGCATCTCCTGGCTCGCGATGCCGATGGACGCCCCCGGCATCACCGTCCGTCCCCTGCGCACCCTCGCCGGATCGACCGAGTTCGCCGAGGTCTTCCTCGACGAGGTACGGGTGCCGGTCACCAACCGCGTCGGCGCCGAGAACGACGGCTGGCGCGTGACGATGGTGACGCTGTCCTACGAGCGCGGGACGGCCTTCGTGGGGGAGGTCGTCGCCTGCCGCCGCGTCCTGGGCGGGCTGGCCCGCGAGGCCCGCAAGAACGGCAGCTGGGACGACGCGGTGCTCCGGCGCAGGCTCGGCAGGCTCAGCGCGGAGTTCGGGGCGCTGTGGCGGCTCACGCAGTGGAACGTCAGCGAGTCGCAGCGGGCCGGGACCGGCGTACCGGGCACCGGCGGCTCCGTCTTCAAGCTGCGCTACTCCCACGCCCGCCAGGAGCTGTACGAGGCGGCCGGCGAGGTCCTCGGGCCCGGCGCGCTGGACCTCGGCCACGAGTGGACCCTGGACCGGCTCTCCTCCCTCTCGTACACGATCGCCGCCGGGACCTCGCAGATCCAGCAGAACATCGTGGCCGAGCGGATACTCGGCCTCCCGAAGGGGCGGTGAGAGCACGCGTGGACTTCCAACTCACGCAAGATCAGGTGGCGTTGCGGGACGGCGTGCGCGACCTCCTGGAGGGGCGGTTCGACGGGGCCGCGCTGCGGGAGGCCGCGGACTCCGGGACGCCCTCGCTGGACCGGACCCTGTGGCGGGAACTCGGGGACGCCGGGTTCTTCTCGCTGCGGATGCCGGAGGCGGAGGGCGGGGTCGGACTCGGACTTCCCGAAGCGGTCCTGGCGTTCGAGGAGGCGGGGCGCGCGCTGCTCCCCGGGCCGCTGGTGGCCACGTTCCTCGCGGCGTCCGACGTCCAGGGAGCGGCCCAGGGGACGACCGTGGTGACGGCCGTGTCCGGGGGCCTCGTCCCCTGGCTGGAGGAGGCGGACGTGGTCCGCGGCGATGCCTCCGGGGCCGTCGCGCTGCGATCGGTCGACCCGCTGACGCCGCTGCACCGGGTGCCGGGTGAACGGGCGGACGGTGCGACGGCCCCGGAGGCCCCGGAGCCCTCGGAGGCGGACCTGCTGCTCGCGGCGGAACAACTCGGCAGCGCGGGCCGGACCTGCGAGACGGCGGTCCGCTATGCCCGGGAACGTACCCAATTCGGCCGTTCCATCGGGTCCTTCCAGGCCGTCAAGCACCTCTGCGCGCAGATGCTCGTCCGCACGGAGGTCGCCCGCGCCGCCGTGTACGCGGCGTCGGTCACCGGTGACCCCATGGAGATCGCGGCGGCCAAGCTGCTCGCCGACGATGCGGCGGTGCGCGGCGCGCGCGACTGTCTCCAGGTGCACGGCGGCATGGGCTTCACCTGGGAGGCCGACGTACATCTGCATCTGAAGCGGGCCTGGGTGCGGGCCGGTCTCGGGCAGTCGGCCGCGCGGGCCGAGGAGGAGCTGGCGGCGGCCTTGTGAGCCCCACGGGGGAGCGCAGGGTGATCGACTTGTGAAGTCCCCGAAGTGGGGGGAGGCTACTGAGCGTCGATACGGGAGCGTCGATACCGGGTTGTGTCCTATGCGTGACTCGTCACGGCACGGAGTCGGGCTTCCGCTCCGGTACCTTGTGTCAGATGCGAGTGGTTCTGAGGTCGAGCCATCCCGGTGCTGCCCCTGAGGCGGCGCCGGAGCCGACGATGCATGCCGCTCGCAGTGCAGGAAGGGGCTTCATGCCCACCTGTTCGACCCCCCGCAGCGCGCGTCGCACAGTATGCCGCACGCGTACTCCTTCGCGCTGGAATATGCCTGAAGCGCTTGTTGGGGTGACTGAACGTCAACCATGCTGTCTCTCAAGGGGATCACGTTCCGTGACCCCGTGGAGTCGCGAGGCGATGTGTCCGCCGGTTCGGATGGTGTGAGCGGTGCAGGTGCTTCAAGTTCAGCTGGAGGTCAGGCCGGACCCCGCAGAGGTGGGGCGGGCCCGAAGGTGGGCGCGCTCGCGGCTCGCCGGTTCCGGGATAGGGGCCGACGAGCCACTGGCCGAGACGCTGATCCTGCTGATCTCGGAGCTGGTCACCAACGCGGTGGTGCACACGGGCTGTCCGGCCGTGCTGCGCATGCGGCTCCCCGACCTCCCGGACCTGCCCGACGCGGCCGCCGAGGCGGGAGCGGGCACGGCGGCGGGCACGGTCAGGGTCGAGGTCGCCGACACCAGCGCGCGTCCGCCCAAGCAGCGGCACGCCGACGGTGACGCCACCAACGGCCGGGGCCTGGAACTCGTCGACGGCCTCGCCGACCGATGGGGCTGGCAGGCCGAAGGTGCGGGAAAGAGCATCTGGTGCGAGGTGGACCGGTGCGAGCCGGGGATCGCGGCGGTCGCGTTCGACGGGACGACCTACGAGGACGTGGCGTACGAGGCGGTCTGAGCCCCGCCTGACGGTCCGGAGCCCCGCACGGCGGCCCCGGGCGCCCGCATGCGCCGTCACGTGCCACGATGCGCGGCCGTGCGCGGCCAGTACATAAGCGGCATAATTCATTAATCACCGGACGGGTGTTGACGTACCGTGTCCGATTGATCACGCTTATGTGCAGCGATTCGCCGCGAGGGGACGTCGAGGGACGGTGACCTGTGACCCGGACCTCGGCGAGATGTGAGTCGCCGTCGGCGTCGGTCCCTTCGTGGCCGAGTAGGGCAGGACCAGGGCGCCGGAGCCGGATGGCGGCGCGCGCGGCAACGCGCTCGGGGCGGGGCCCGGGGCGCCGCCATCCGAAGGCTCACGGAAGGTTCGGAAAGCTCACAGCACCGCGACCGGCGCGACCGGCGTCCCCGTGCCGCCGACGAACGGCTCGGGCATCGCGGAGAGAAGGAAGCTGTAGCGGGAAACTTCTGCACAGGCTGTGGACAACTTTTCCAGATTCCAGTTCTGGCCCTGCAGCATCCCCATCTCCACCAGGTCGAGCGCGTGTACGGGCAGCCAGAGGTTCTCGATCTCCGGCGGGAAGATCTCGAAGGTGAGGGTGTCGTTGGCGACCGCCGCGACATCGCGCGCGTGGAACCACTCCGGGGTGCGCACCGAGAGTCCGGGGGACGGATACCCGTACGCGTGCTTGTCGCCCGCCAGAAACGTCTGGATCTGCCCCGTGCGTACGAGGACGATGTCACCGGCACGGACGGTGAGCCCCGCGAACTCCTCGGCCTCCGCGAGATCTTCGGGGGTGACCGCGTGATCGCCGGGCAGCCGGTCCACGCCCTTGGCGCGGGCGACGTCAAGGAGCACACCGCGCGAGACGAGGTGCGGCACCTTGTCGATGCCGCTGAACTGCGCGCGGGTGTGAGCGGTGATGGTGTCCGCGGGGCGGCCGTTGTAGATCTTTCCCGAGTGCGACACGTGGGTGAGCGCGTCCCAGTGGGTGGCCGCCTGCAGGCCCATCGTGACCGCGTCGTCGCTGGTGGCGACCGTGCCGGGGCCGAAGAGCTCCTGGTTGATCTGCACCATCGAGTGGAGGGGGTTGACCCGGCCCGGTATCAGGCCCGTCTGGACGCCGTCCTCCTTGAGGGGCAGCGCGAGCGCGACGCGGCGCCCGGTGCGGATGGACGCGGCGGCCTCACGGACGACTTCGTCGGTGATGAGGTTGAGCGTGCCGATCTCGTCGTCGGCACCCCAACGGCCCCAGTTGTTCACGCGTTTGGCGATGTCGAAGAACTCGGGCGGCAGGGCTGATCCGGTCGGTCGCGCGGCGCCTGTGGATGCCGGGCCGGTGGGTGCCGAGTCTGACATGGGTCCTCCCCGGGTCTTGTCTTCGGGTATCTGACGGGTCATAGAATCTAACGGTCCGTCAGAAACCGCGGGAAGGGGCCGGACGTGGGGAACTTCTTGGCAGGCAAGGTGGTGGCTGTGACCGGTGCCGGGCGCGGCATCGGCAGAGCGGTCGCGCTCGCCGCCGCGGCCGAGGGGGCGAAGGTCGTCGTGAACGACTACGGCGTCTCCATGGAGGGCGCGGAACCGGCCAGCGAGATAGCCGACGGGGTGGTCAAGGAGATCCAGGCGGCGGGCGGCGAAGCCGTGGCCGTCGCCGACGACATCTCCACCATGGCGGGCGGGCAGCGCATCGTCGACATCGCGCTCGCCCAGTACGGGCGCATCGACGGCGTGGTCTGCGTGGCCGGCATCCTGCGCGAGCGGATGCTGTTCAACATGTCCGAGCAGGAGTGGGACCCGGTGGTCGCCACGCACCTGAAGGGCACGTTCACCGTCTTCAGGGCCGCGTCGGCGGTCATGCGCAAGCAGGGCACGGGCACACTGATCGGCTTCACCAGCGGCAACCACCAGGGTTCCGTCGCCCAGGCCAACTACAGCGCGGCCAAGGGCGGCATCATCTCGCTGGTGCGCAGCGCGGCCCTCGGCCTGAACAAGTACGGCGTGACGGCGAACGCGGTGGCTCCCGTCGCGCGCACGCGGATGTCGGCCAACGTGCCCATGGAGCTGAAGGAGATCGGGGAGCCGGAGGACGTGGCCGCGCTGGTCACGTATCTGCTGAGCGAGCGGGCCCGGGAGGAGAAGATCACCGGGCAGGTCTACACGGTCGCCGGCCCGAAGATCGCCGTCTGGGCCCAGCCCCGTGAGCTGCGTGCCGGGTATGTCGAGGGCGGCTGGACCCCGGAGAAGATCGCCGACTTCCTGCCCGGGACGGTGGGGGTCGACCCGATGCCGATGCTGGCCCAGCTGGAGGCGATGGCGAAGGCCGCGGCCGCCAAAGACCGGCCGAACGCGTAGGCGGGGCGGGCCGGGCGGTGGAGTTCGGATTCGGGCCGCAGGACGAGGAGTTCCGGGCGGAGGCACGGGCGTGGCTCGGCGAGCACCTGACGGGGGTGTTCGCCGGGGCGACGGGGCGTGGCGGGCCCGGCAGCGAGCATGAGGGCGCCGCGGAAAGGCGGGCGTGGGAGCGGGAGTTGGGGCGGGGCGGGTGGATCGGCCTCGGGTGGGAGACGGATGGGGGTGCGAGTGGCGGTGCGGGCTCGGGGTCGGGCTCGGGCTCGGGCCGTGGTGCGTACGGGAATCGGCGGGCGACGCTGACGCAGCAGGTCGTCTGGGCCGAGGAGTACGCGCGTGTGCGGGCGCCCGGACGCTACGGCCACATCGGCGAGAACCTGCTGGCCCCCACACTCCTTGCGTACGGCACACAGGAGCAGCGGGACGAGTTCCTGCCGCCCATCGCGCGCGGCGAGGCCCTGTGGTGCCAGGGCTACAGCGAGCCCGGGGCCGGATCGGACCTGGCGGGGCTGCGGACCTCGGCGGTGCGGGACGGCGAGGTGTACCGCGTCACCGGGCAGAAGATCTGGACCTCCCTCGCGCACGAGGCGGACTGGTGCTTCGTCCTCGCGCGGACGGAGGCGGGGTCCGTCGGCCACCGGGGAATCTCCTTCCTGCTGCTGCCGATGGACCAGCCGGGCCGCGTCGAGGTGCGGCCCATACGGCAGTTGACGGGAACGAGCGAGTTCAACGAGGTCTTCTTCGACGGGGCGGAAGCGCGTGCCTCGCACGTGGTGGGCGGCGCAGGCAACGGGTGGCGCGTCGCCATGGGCCTGCTCGGCTTCGAGCGGGGCGTCTCCACGCTCGTGCAGCAGATCGGCTTCGCGGAGGAACTGGGAGGCGTCGTCCGGGAGGCCGTCGCGAGCGGCGCCGTCGAAGACCCGGTGCTGCGGGACCGGCTCGTACGGCAGTGGGCGGAGTTGCGGGTCATGCGGTGGAACGCGCTGCGTACGTTGGGGAGTTCGGGCGGCGGCGGCGCTGACGTAGGGGCGGGTGCGGGTGCGGGCGCGCCGAGTGTGGCCAAGCTGCTGTGGGGCGGGTGGCATCAGCGGTTGGGTGAGCTGGCCATGGCGGTGCGGGGGGCCGCGGGGGCGGTCGGCCCGGGGGACTGGAGCGAGGACGCGCCCTACGAACTCGACGCGCTGCAGCGGCTCTTCCTCTTCACGCGGGCCGACACCATCTATGGCGGCTCGGACGAGATTCAGCGGAACATCATCGCCGAGCGTGTGCTCGGCCTGCCGAGGGAGTCGCGATGAGGGGTGTCGTTTTCGACAGGAGCAGGGCCGAGGGGAGCAGGGTCGAGGTCGTCGACGACCTGGAGATACGGGACCCGGGGCCGGGGGAGGTACTGGTCGCCGTCAAGGCCGCCGGCCTGTGCCACAGCGACCTCTCCGTGATCGACGGGACCATCCCCTTCCCCTCGCCGGTGGTGCTCGGGCACGAAGGGGCGGGGGTGGTGGAGGCGGTCGGCGCGGGGGTGACCCATGTGGCGGCCGGTGACCACGTGGCCCTGTCGACCATCGCGAGCTGCGGGGCGTGCGGGGAGTGCAACCGGGGGCGGCCGACGATGTGCCGGCGCGCGATCGGGATGCCGGACCAGCCGTTCTCGCGGGGCGGCGAGCCCATTTACCAGTTCGCTGCGAACTCCGCGTTCGCGGAACGCACGGTGGTGAAGGCCGTGCAGGCCGTGAAGATCCCGGAGGACATTCCGCTGACGTCGGCCGCGCTGATCGGCTGCGGGGTGGTGACGGGGGTCGGCGCCGCGCTCAACCGGGCCAAGGTCGACCGCGGGGACAGCGTCGTGGTGATCGGGACCGGTGGCATCGGCCTGAACGTGCTCCAGGGGGCGAGGATCGCCGGTGCGACGCGGATCGTGGCGGTCGACGCGAACCCCGCGAAGGAGCCGATGGCGCGGCAGTTCGGCGCGACGCACTTCTTCTCGTCGGCGCAGGCGGAGGGTGTGCGGGAGCTGCTGCCGACGGGAGCGGACCACGTCTTCGAGTGCGTGGGCCGGGTCGAGCTGATCCGCCAGGCGATCGACCTCCTGGACCGGCACGGCCAGGCGATCCTCCTCGGGGTGCCGCCGGCCACGGCCGAGGCGTCGTTCCTGGTGTCGTCCCTGTTCCTGGACAAGTCGATCCTGGGCTGCCGCTACGGCTCGGCCCGCCCGCAACGGGACTTCGCCCTGTACGCGGAGCTGTACCGGACGGGACGCCTGCTCCTCGACGAACTGGTGACGGAGACGTACCCGGTGGAGGACTTCACGAAGGCGGTGGGGGACGCGGAGGCGGGGCGGGTGGCGCGGGGGGTGCTGACGTTCTGAGAGGGGGTTGGTCTGCTCGTACAGGTGGTGGTGCGGGGTAATCGGGTGGGTGGGCGGGAAAGGCTTGTTCGGTAAAAGGCTTGTTCGGTAGGGGGGCACCCCGGGGTCACCGCCCGGTCCCGGGGAACGCTCCGGCGCGGAACGTGCGGCGGTAGGCGGTAGGGGTCACCCCCAGAGCCGCCTGCAAGTGCCCCCGCATCGACTGCGCCGTACCGAAGCCCGCGCCCCGCGCGATCCGGTCCACGGAGAGATCGCTCGACTCCAGGAGATGCCGGGCCCGCTCGACCCGCTGCTGTGCGAGCCACTGGCCGGGGCTGATGCCCACCTCCTCGCGGAAACGGCGCGTGAAGGTGCGTACGGACATGGACTCCTGGTCCGCCATGTCCCGGAGCTGGATCGGCTCGTGGAGGCGGGCCAGCGCCCACGCCCGCGCGGACGTCGTCGTCGCGAACTGGGGCTCCGGGACGGGGCGTTCGATGTACTGGGCCTGACCCCCGTCCCGGTGGGGCGGCACCACCGTACGGCGGGCGACGTCGTTGGCGACCGCCGATCCGTGGTCGCCGCGTACGACATGGAGGCAGAGGTCGAGGCCCGCCGCCACACCCGCCGAGGTGAGCACGTCCCCGTCGTCGATGAAGAGCACCTCGGGGTCCACCGTGATCTGCGGGAAGAGCCGCTGGAAGTGCTCCGCCGACGCCCAGTGCGTCGTCGCCGTGCGGCCGTCGAGATAGCCCGCGGCGGCCAGGACGTACCCGCCCGTGCAGATGGAGATCATGCGGGTGCCCGGCCGGATGTGCGCCAGGGCCGACGTTAGTTCGCCGGTCAGGCGGCCCTCCTCGTAGACCGGGCCGAGCTCGTACGACGCGGGGATCACGACCGTGTCGGCCGTGGCCATGACCTGCGGGCCGTTCTCCACGAGGATCGAGAAGTCGGCGTCTGTCCGCACAGGGCCCGGCTCGCGGACAGAGGCGGTCACGACCTCGTACAAACGCGCCCCGTCAGCGTTCCGCGCGCGGCCGAAGATCCGCTGCGGGATGCCGAACTCGAAGGGGATGACGCCGTCCAGGGCCAGGACCACCACACGGTGACGTGCGGCGGCGGGCACTCCCGCGGCGCTGTGGGATGGGGGCATGGCCCGATCCTAGCTAATGCTGTCCTTCGGGCCACTCGTTCGCGCACGGACGTATCCCGATGCTGGTTGTCGTGACCCAGACAGACGTGAATCAGGCGGTCGAGCCGCCCCAGGAGGTGCTGCCGAGGCGCCGCCGCCGTATCCACCGGGCATGGTTCGTCGCCGCCGTCACCTTCGTGACGATCATCGGCGCCGCCGCCTTCCGCTCCCTGCCGGGCCTGCTCATCGACCCGCTGCACGACGAGTTCAACTGGTCGCGCGGCACGATCGGCCTCGCGGTCTCCATCAACCTCGCGCTGTACGGGCTCACCGCGCCGTTCGCCGCCGCGCTGATGGACCGCTTCGGCATCCGTCGCGTGGTGGCGGTCGCGCTCGTCGTGATCGCGGTCGGCGCCGGAGCCACCGTCTGGATGCAGCACGCCTGGCAGCTGCTGCTGTGCTGGGGGCTGCTGGTCGGGCTCGGCTCGGGGTCCATGGCGCTCGCCTTCGCCGCCACCGTCACCAACCGCTGGTTCACCACGCGGCGCGGACTCGTCACCGGCATCCTGACGGCCGCATCTGCCTCGGGCCAGCTGATCTTCCTGCCGCTGCTCTCCTGGATCGTGGACACGCACGAGTGGCGGCCCGCCGCGGTCACCGTCGCCCTGGCCGCCCTCGCCGTCGTGCCGTTCGTGTGGCTGCTGCTGCGGGACCACCCGGCGGACGTGGGTCTGAAGCCGTACGGCTCCGAGGAGTTCGTGGAGAAGCCGCCGCCCGCCACGGGGGCCGCGCGGCGGGCGGTCACCGTGCTGTTCAAGGCGGCCCGCACCGGGCCGTTCTGGCTGCTCGCGGGGACCTTCGCCATCTGCGGCGCCTCGACGAACGGCCTGATCCAGACGCACTTCGTGCCCGCCGCGCACGACGAACACATGCCGGTCAGGGTGGCCGCGTCGCTCCTCGCCGTCATCGGCGTCTTCGACGTCGTGGGCACGATCGCGTCGGGCTGGTTCACGGACCGCTTCGACGCGCGCCGGCTGCTCGCCGTGTACTACGCGCTGCGCGGCATCTCACTGCTCTTCCTGCCGCTGCTGCTCCATGCGACCGTGCAGCCGCCGATGATCTTCTTCATCGTCTTCTACGGTCTCGACTGGGTGGCGACCGTGCCACCGACCCTGGCCCTGTGCCGGGAACAGTATGGCGAGGACAGTGCGATCGTCTTCGGCTGGGTGCTCGCCTCGCACCAGGTGGGCGCCGCGCTCGTGGCCGTCATCGGCGGCGTCGTGCGCGATGCCTTCGGGTCGTACGACGTGATGTGGATCGCCTCGGGGGCGCTGTGCGCGGCGGCGGCGCTGATGGCTCTGGTGATCCGGCGGGCCGGTGAGAAGTCGGCCGTGCGGTCGCCCGCCGCACTCACGTAGCGGACGGTCTGAACCTGCCCAACTAGCCGACGCTGCCCAACTAGGCGAGCCTGCCCAACTAAGCGAGCGTGCCGAACTGAGCGAACTAGGCGAGCCTGCCGAACTTCCCCCGGTGGAAGAGCAGCGGTTCGCCGTCGTCGGTGGCGCCGACGGCGTCCACCCTGCCGACGACGATCAGGTGGTCGCCCCCGGTGTGCACGGCCTGGATCGTGCAGTCGACCCAGGCCGGTACGCCGGCCAGGCGGGGCGAGCCGGTGACGGGCGCCGCGTCATACACGACCCCCGCGAACTTGTCGGCGCCGCTCACCGCGAAGCCGCGGCACAGCTCTCCTTGGCCGGCGCCCAGGATGTTGACGCAGAAGACGCCCGCGCGTGCGATGCGGGGCCACGTCGTCGACGTACGCGCGACCATGAAGGAGACCAGGGGCGGGTCGAGGGAGAGCGAGGAGAAGGACTGACAGGCGAACCCCGCCGGGCCTTCCTCCCCTTCGGATGCCGGTGCCGTGACAACGGTCACGCCGGTCGCGAAGTTCCCGAGCACCCGCCGGTACTCGCCCGCGCCGAGCGGCGCCCGCTCGTCGTCACCGACGGCCCGCAACTGCGGCCGCGGAAGGGCCTCGACCGGGCCGCTTGTGGTCGGCGCGCCGACCGACCTGAGGTATCGGACGACGGTGGCCGCCATCCCCGCATGTCCCATCACAACAACCATTGAAGCTGACGGATCGTCAGATTGGAAGAGGGCGAAGGCCCTGCGTTGGCGGCGTGCGGGTCCGCGTATCTTCAGGCTCATGAAGTGGGGGGACGGGGATGGGGACGCAGAGGCAGCGCACGCGATCCTGCGGGCGGTGCGGGGGCGGGCATGAGCACAGCCACAGGCACAGGCAAGGGCATGGCCGCCGCGAGTGCGGTGTGTGCCGCGCAGTTGCCCGCGGCCGGGGTGGTCGCCTTCATGCTCTCCCTGGACGACGACACCTACGGGGCGGCCGAGGGCGGCGCCATCGGTCTGGCCTGCGTGGTCCTCTTCCTGCCGCTGCTCCTGCCGGTCCTCGGCCTGGTGCACGCGTGCGTGCAGGTGGTTCCGGCGACGCTCATCGGGCGTGCGGCACTGCGGAAGGCCGGACGTGCCCCCGAATGGGCCTGGGTACTCGGCGCCCAACTGGTGCCGGGCCTGGGGTGGGGGCTCCTCTTCGTGGCGCTGGGCGGACCGTTCGTCGAGCCGATGCTGTGGGGGACGTCCGCCGGGGTGCTTCCGGCGCTGGGCCTCGCATACTGGGAGAAGCGGGAGAGCGCGGGCCCCTTGCGGCTGCGCACTATCTGGTTCCGGTCGGGGGTCGCCTCGATGGGGCTGTGCGTGGTGCTTCTCTTGTGCGCGTTTCTGGCCACCGAAACGGGACTCATCAAGGAGTACGAGCCTCCGCGGCTGAGCAATGAGCAGCTCGCCGGAGTGTGGCGGGACGAGGACGGCGGCAAGGCGGTACTGGAGCTGAGGGCGGACGGGCACGCCGAGCTCGCGAAGGTTCCGATGGGCGCGCAGGAAGAGTCCGGAATCTTCTCCCCTGACGACGACCTCGGTGGAACGGAATACGCGGACTGCGAAGTGACCGGCACCTGGACGACCGGCGCCGACGACGTCAACGGCCGGCCCACAGTGCACATCGAGATGGACGGGTGTGGGGGATCGCAGACCTGGATGGTCGGCGGCACGGAGGATGATCCCGAGCTGTTCGTGACGTCCGGCGATCCCGACTCCCCCGAGATCGAGAAGCTGGTGAAGGGCTGAGGCTGCCTCCGGGGCCCGCGGGGCCTGTGGGTCCTGTGAGGCCGCAGGCGGTGTCAGCGGCCTTCGTACGAAGGTGTGCGGCGTTCCACGAAGCTGGTTACGCCCTCGTTCGCGTCTCTCGTCGTCATGTTGATCTCCTGGGCCGTCGCCTCCGCCGCGAAGGCCGTGGCGCGGTCCGATTCGAGGGATGCGTTGACCAGTTGCTTGGTCATGGCGATGGCGCGGGTCGGTCCGGTCGCGAGGCGCTCCGCCCAGGTGCGGGCCGTCTTCTCCAGCTCGTCCGCCGGTACGACGCGATTGACGAGCCCGAGCCGTTCGGCGTCCGCGGCCGGCACGGAGTCCCCGAAGAACATCAGCTCCTTGGCCCGCTGCGGGCCGATGAGGCGAGGGAGGAGATAGGCGCCGCCGCCGTCGGGCACCAGGCCCCGGCGCACGAACACCTCGATGAACTTGGCCTGTTCGGCGGCGACGACGAGATCGCAGGCGAACGCGAGATGCGCGCCGATTCCGGCGGCGGTCCCGTTGACCGCGGCGATGACCGGCTTCTCGCAGTCCAGGACGGCGGCGATCAGTCGCTGGGCGCCCAGCCTGATCACGCGGGCCACGTCACCCGGCACGCGTTCGGCGCCACTGCCGGGAGCCCCGCGCAGGTCCGCCCCCGCGCAGAATCCCTTGCCGGTGGCGGTGATGACGACGGCTCGCACGCCGGGGTCGGCGGAGGCGTCCGCGAGGAGCGAGATGACGCGTTCGCGCTGGTCCCAGGTGACGGCGTTCATGGCTTCGGGCCGATTGAGCGTGATCCACGAGACGCCGTTGTCAGTGGCGTGGAGTACCAATGAGTCGAGGGGATCGGTTTGATCAGTTCCGGCTTCGGGGGAGGTGCTTGTCATGGGGGAACGGCTCCGTTCGTTCTTGTCGCGCTGCCGGGCGATCGGGTGGGCGGCCGGGAGATGGCCGCGGCGAGGCGGCGGTTCGGGCCCCGCCCGCTCACCGGCAGACGGCCAAGGCGTCCAAGGCGACCGCCCCCTGCCCCCGGGGCAGCACCATCAGGGGGTTGATGTCCAGCTCGGACAACTCGTCGCCCAGCTCAAGAGCCATCCGCTGGACCCGCAGCACCACCTCGACGAGCGCGTCCACATCGACCGGCGGCCCTCCGCGCACCCCGTCGAGCAGAGGCCGCCCGCGCAGTTCGGAGAGCATCGCGAGGGCTTGGTCCTCCCCGAAGGGCGGCACCCGCACGGCCACGTCCCGCAGCACCTCGACGAGCACACCCCCGAGCCCGACGGTCACCGTCGGCCCGAACAGCTCGTCCTGCGTCACGCCCACCACCATCTCGACGCCCCGCTCCACCATCTGGCAGACCAGCACGCCGTCCAGCGCGATGCCCTCGTAGCGGGCGATGTCGGTCAGGTCCCGATAGGCGTCCCGCACCTGGCTCGCCGAGGTCAGCCCGACCTTCACCAGGCCCAGGTCGCTCTTGTGGGCGAGCCGCGCCCCGGACGCCTTCATCACCACCGGGTAGCCGACGAGCCCGGCCGCCCGTACGGCCGCCGCCGCACTGGTCACCAACTGCTCGCGCGGTACGCGAATCCCGTACGCGCGCAGCAACTGCTTCGCCGCGTGCTCGCTCAGCTCCTTGCCGGACCGCATCAGGGCCTGCGCCTTGCGGAAGGACGGCGAGGCCGTGCGCGGGGCCTCGGCGAAGGGGGAGCGGTAGCGGGTCGTGAAGCGGTGGTGGTCGAGATAGGCCCGCACCGCCGTGATGCAGTTGGCGAAGGTGCGGAAGGTGGCGACGCGGGACGAGCCGAGCAGGGTCGTGCGGTAGGCCTCCTCGGTGCCGACGGGCGAGCCCCACACCACGCACACCAGCTTGTCCGTCTGCTCCGCCGCGTCCACCAGGTCCTGCGCCAGCTTGTCGCTCATCGGCGGGAAGGGGCCGGTGATGGGGCAGATCAGCACCCCCACCTCCGGATCGTCCAGGATCGCGTCGATGATCTTCCGGCCGCGCCAGTCGCCCACCGGGTGGCCGCCGTTGTCGACGGGGTTGGCGACGTTCAGGTAGTCGGGTATCCACTGGTGCAGCTCCGCCTGCTTGGCGTCCGAGAGCGGCGGAAGCCGCAGTCCCGCCTCGGTCGCCAGGTCCGAGAAGTGCGCGCCCGTGCCGCCCGAGATCGAATACACGACGACGCCCTCGGCCTTGGGAGGCCTCGCGCGCGCCAACAGGGCGGACGTGTCCTGGAGTTCGTCGAGCCCGTCCACGCGGATCACGCCGTACTGCCGCATCGCCGCGTCGACGACCGTGTCGGCGCCGGTGAGCTTGCCGGTATGTGAGGCGGCCATGCGGGCGCCGGTCTCGGTGCGGCCCACCTTGACCGCGACGACGGGAACGCCGCGCTGGGCGGCGCGGTCGGCGGCGAGCAGGAAGGAGCGGCCGTCCTTGAGCCCCTCGACGTAACAGGCGATGGCCCCGACCTCGGGTCGCTCGGCGAAGTAGGAGATGAAGTCGGAGGTCTCCAGGTCCGCTTCGTTCCCGGTGGGCGCCCAGTGCGAGAGGCGTACGCCGATCTCCTGCATCGTGAAGACCGGGCGCCCCTGGTGGCCGGACTGGGTGATCAGGGCGATGGCGGGTCCTTCGAGGTCGTCGCGGAACTTCTCGAAGGCGTTGAGGTTGGTGTTCGGTCCGAGCAGCCGCAGGCCCGAGCGTTCCACGGCGGCGGCCAGGCGGGCCTGGGCGGCCGCGCCCTCCTCGCCGGTCTCCGCGAAGCCGGACGCGAAGGCGACGGCGAACTTCACCTTGGACTCGGCGAGTTCCTCGATCACCGGAAGGGGGTCACTGACGAGGAGTACGGCCAGATCCACCTGCTCCGGCAGGTCCGCGACGGACGGGAAACAGGGAGTGCCGAAGACGGTCTGACGGGTGGGATGCACGGGGTGCAGCCGGGCGCCGCACCGCTCGGCCCAGTCCATGAGCTGGCGCGTGATGCCGGTGTTCGGCCGCCCTTCGGCGTCCGACGCGCCGATGACGGCGACGGACTCGGGCCGGAAGAACCGGTCCAGATCCGGTATGTCGGCGTGCAGGGGGCGTCCGCTGACGTCCAGGTCGTCCGCCGTGGCGGCCTGTCCGTGGACGGCGGGTGCCGGGGCCTCGCCGCAGGCCACAACACGCGCGCGGCGGGGGTCGGTGGTGAAGGTGCCGTAAGTCGATCCAAGCATCGGTCCGCCCGCTCCTGTGTGACAGCAATGCAGTGCAGTGCAACTGACGCATAGTCAGATTACTGAACTGACGCTGTGTCAGGAACAGGGCTGCACGAAGTGGGGGCGGCCCTTTAGCAGTACCCGGGTGCCCTGGGGGGCTACTCCCCCTTCCGGGGGTGGGCTTCCGGAAGGGGTCAGTACCGGCCACGGGGGGTCTGCGAGGGCCCCAGGGAGAGGATCGGGTGCCGGGCCGTTCTGGCTGGGCGTGCCGTTCCCCGCGCCCCTTTGCCCTTTGGGGCGCCCCGGCTAGCGGGCCGCGCCCAGTGTCCTTGCCACCGCCTTCGCGATCTTCTCCGCGTCCAGGGCCATCTCCCGGAGCATTCCGCTGATGGGGTTCGTGAAGCCGGTGAAGTACAGGTCGGGGGCCGACTTCGACGTACGGGCGCCGCGGACCAGCGGGGCGCCCTTCGCGTCGAGTACGCCGAGGTCGCCGAGGAGCGGTTCGAGGGCGCGGCGGTAACCCGTGGCCGCGATGACCGCCTCGGGGCCGATCCGCGTGCCGTCGGCAAGGACGACCTTGCCGTCCTCGAAGGAGTCGATCGCCGCGACCGGTTCGACCTTGCCCTTCCGTACGGCGTCGATCAGACCCACGTCCTGGACCGGGATCGCGCCCTCCTTCACGCGCGAGTACAGGCCCGTGTCCGGGCGGGACAGCCCCTTCGCGGACAGGTCGGGGACGCTCACCTTCGCGATCGGCCCCGCGAGCCGGTCCACGAGCCGGACGGGCAGCCTGCGGCACAGGATCCCGGTGCGCTGGGCGGGCCAGCCCGCCGTGGAGCGGCGGACGATGTGCGGCGCGGTGCGCACCGCGAGACGGACGCGGGCCGCGCCGCCCGCGACGAGGTCGACGGCGATCTCGGCGCCGGTGTTGCCGACGCCCACGACCAGGACGTCCTTGCCGGCGTATGGGCTGGGCTCGCGGTAGGCGCTCGCGTGCACGAGCTCGCCCGAGTACGTGTCGCGGCCGGGCCAGTCCGGCACGTAGGGCGTGTGGTTGTACCCGGTGGCGATCACCACCGCGCTGCCGGTCAGCTCGCGCCCGCCGGTGGCGTGCAGCAGCCAGCCGTTGCCGTCGGCCGCGCGCTCCAGGCGGGACACCTCGACGCCGGTGACGATCTCAAGCTGGTGGAACTCCGCGTACTTCTCCAGGTAGCGCAGGACGTTGTCACGTGACACCCAGCGTCCGAAGGAGCGGGGTATCGCCAGGCCGGGCAGGGCGGAGAGGCGGCGTGTCGTGTGCAGGTGCAGGCGGTCGTAGTGCCTGCGCCAGGAGGCGCCGACCCGGTCGGACTTCTCGAGCACGACCGCGCGTACGCCGCGGGCACGCAGCGCGGCCGCGACGGAGAGCCCGCCGGGTCCGCCGCCGACGACGTACACAGGGCGGTCTTGTTGTGGCGCTTGTGGGGGAGTGGTGTCGGCCATGAATCTGAGAGTAATCACGCGGTCACTTGATGGGGGACGGTCAAGCCCCAAACCGGTTGCGAATTGATCACGGGTATGCGCGGCGCGCCCTCCGTCCATGGGTAGCGCGGCACGTCGGCGGGCCCGCGTGACGTACGCCCTCTTGCGTACGCCCCTTGCGCAGGCGGCGGGCATGCGCTGAACTGACGTACCGTCAGAAGTGTGTGAGCTGACGCGCCGTCATGGGGCGGGCGCGTATGGCCGCACCATTCGTGGGGGTTGGTTGGGCGCTGACGCCCTGCGCCCCCGGACCCGTACCGGACACCGGACTGGGAGATGCCGCCGCATGGACACGATCTGGCTCACCGGCGCCGAATGGCTGGCCGTGCTGCGCATAGGCCTCGGCCTGTGGTGGCTGGAGAGTTGGCGGCACAAGGACAAGAAGGGCTGGTTCGAGCGGGGCACGGGGATCGCCTGGGCGGCGGACGTGGCCCAGAAGCACAAGTGGAACGCGGTCCGCAGCGGCTTCTCGACGGTGGTCGCGCCCCGCCCCAAGACCATGGCGTACGTCGTCGTGTACGCCGAACTCGCCCTGGGCCTCGGCCTGATCGTCGGTTTCCTGACCCCCGTCGCGCTCGTCGGCGGCCTGCTGCTCAATCTCCTCTACCTCGTCCTCATGATCCACGACTGGGCCGAGCAGGGGCAGAACGCGATGATGGCGCTGATCTCGCTTGTCGCGCTGTTCGCGATGTCGTGGCAGGCGTGGTCGTTGGACAGTGTGTGGGGGCTGTTCTTGTGAGCGGGAGTGGGAGTGGGAGTGGGAGTGGGAGCGACGGGTCTACGGGCTCGGGGCAGGGGTCGTCCCCGCCCCCACCCCTGTCTTCATCTACTGTCGCGGGCCCGCGCTTCGACGTTCCCGAGCCCGATGCCTTCACGCGCCCCTACTGGGACGCGGCGGCCGAGGGGCAGCTCCTGATCCGCCGCTGCGGCGGCTGCGGCAAGGCGCACCACTATCCGCGGGAGTTCTGCCCGCACTGCTGGAGCGAGGACGTCACCTGGGAGCGGGCGAGCGGCGCCGCCACGCTCTACACCTGGTCCGTGGTGCACCGGAACGACCTGCCGCCGTTCGGCTCCCGCGTCCCGTACGTTGCCGCCGTCGTCGATCTCGCCGAGGGCCCGCGCATGATGACGGAGATAGTGGACTGCGGGGAGGGCGAGCTGCGGATCGGGATGGCGCTTGAGGTGGCGTTCCGGGGTGAGAGGCGGGGAGAGAGGGCCGTTGAGGGGGTTACGGTGCCGGTGTTCCGGAGGGGGGTGTGAGGCGAGGGGACGCTGAGCAGCCCGGTATTCCGTACCGCAGGCCGCCCCGCGCTCCGTACCGCACGCACTCCGCCCCGTACTCCATAAATCGCTTCTGCCGACGGTGCGGTGCGGGGGATCATGGCCCATGGCTTCCTTTCCGTACGCCGGCTGGCAGTTGACCTCGGACCTCGACGAGTTCCACTCCCGCGCAGCGGCGTTCTTGCACTCGGCGCCTGCTGTGCACACCGCGCTGCTCAGCGTCAGCGACACGCTGCGGGTGCGCGGTCTGCATGTGTACGGGGAGAGGGCCCCGCTCTTCGGAATCCACAGGGACGCCGGAGCCGGCAAGCCAGGCATGGCCGGCAAGGTGACCGGTGCGTTCCTGTGGACCCCGCCGCACTTCCTCGCCCTGAGCCCGCTCCCAGACGAGGCCGCTGCCGAAGCGCTGGCCGGGGTACTTGCGGACGCGGGCCTCGAACCGGCCGGGGTGGGAGCGGAGAGCGCCACGGCAGCTGCGTTCGCGTCGGCATGGCAGCGGCGGACGAAGGCGACCGCCGCAGTCAACTACCCCCAGCGGCTGTACCGCCTCGGCACGCTGACCCCGCCCGAGCCCGCACCGGCCGGCGGGGCGCGTATCGCGACGGACGCCGACCGGGAGCTGCTCGTGCGCTGGCACGGGGAGTTCCATGAGGCGCTCGGGGAGAAGGGGGCGATGGGGGCCGGCGAGTGGGCCGACGCGCGGATCGCGTACGGAGGCGTCACGCTCTGGGAGACCCCCGACGGCACCCCGGCTGCCATGGCGGGGAACACCCGCCGGGTCGCGGGCCAGGTCCGGGTCGCCCCGGTCTACACCCCGGCTCACCTGCGGGGGCGGGGCTACGCGGGCGCGGTCACCGCCGAGGTGAGCCGCGCGGCGCTGGCGGCGGGCGCGGACGAGGTGCTGCTCTTCACAGACGCCGACAACCCCACGAGCAACGCGCTGTACCAACGCCTCGGCTACCACCCCATCCAAGACTTCACCCAGTACAACTTCACACCCTGACCCCTGACCCCTGACACCCCCTCGACGTCAGCCTTCCGCAGCGCCCGCCCGGCAACGCCCGAGGCACCCGAGAAGCCCCCCCACACCAGCCACCCGCACGAAACTCCCCCCGGTGGCCTGCCGGGGCCAACGCGCAGGTGCCGCCTTACGCGGCTGGCCGCCCGGCGGGGGGGCCAATGTGCACGTGGCACCCTCACGACAGCCACCTGCACCCAAGTGCCTCCCTGCGGATTGCCGCGGGCCGACGCACAGTTGCCGCCCGGCGGGGACCGACGTGTGCGCGGCACCCTTCACGACAGCCGCCCGCACGAAACTCCCACCTTGCCGCGCCCCCTGCCGGGATCTACGTGCAGCTGCCACCCTCCGCAGCTGCCGTCTACCGGAGGCCGACGACAGCGTGCCGCCTTTCGCGGCTGCCGTCCGGCGGGGGCCTGATGTGCACGGGCCCTCATCACGGCTGTCGCCCGCACTGAACTCCACCCTGCCGCTTGCTGGGGGGGTGCCCCTATGACTTTGGTCAAGGGGTTGGGGCGGGTTGAGGGTCGTAGAAGCTGCCATCGCGGAGCATCGCGAAAAGCATGTCGGCTCGTCGTCTTGCGAGGCAGAGGAGGGCTTGGGTGTGGTGCTTGCCCTGCTTGATCTTCTTGTCGTAGTAGGTGCGGGAGGCCGGGTCGGCCAGGGCGGCGAACGCGGAGAGGAAGAAGGCCCTCTTGAGCTGCTTGTTTCCTCTGCGGGAGGGCTGTTCGCCGCGGATCGAGGAGCCCGAGCTCCGGGTCGCCGGAGCCAGGCCGGCGTAGGCGGCGAGGTGGGCGGCGCTGGGAAAACGGGTGCCGTCGCCGACGTCGATGAGGATGCGGGCGCCGGTCCTGATGCCGATGCCGGGCATGGACATCAGGACCTTGGAAAGAGGGTGGGCCTCCAGCAGTTCCTCGATCCGGTGGGCCAGGAGTTTGCGCTGGTCAAGCACAGCTTGAAGGGAGTTGGCGAGGCTGGGGACGATCAGTGCGGCCGCGTCCGTGCCCGGGACGACGACGGTCTGTTCGTCCAGCGCGGTGAAGACGTCGTTGATCAGCCGTTCGGCCATCCTGGGAGCCTTCGGCCGGATCAGGGTGATCAGACGTCGGCGTCCGGCTTTGCGGATCTGGGCCGGGGAGCCGAACTGATCGAGGAGCCTGAGGACGGCCGGGTGCTGCATGCGAGGTCCCAGGACGCGTTCGAGATGCGGGTGGATCTGTGTGAACAGGCCGCGGAGGCGGTTGGTCAGACGGGTCGCCTCGGCGGCGAGATCGTCGTCGAACCCGACGATCATCTGCAGTTCGGCGATGGTTTCGTCGTCGAGGACGACGGAGCGCAGGGTGTGCGGCATCGAGCGGGCCGCGTCCGCGATGATGAACGCGTCCTTCGCGTCGGTCTTGGCCTCGCCGGGATAGAGATCGGCGATCCGCCGCATGGCCAGGCCGGGCAGATAGGCGATCTCGCAGCCCATCTCGCGGGCCACGGCCAACGGCAGGGCGCCGATGGAGGCGACCTGGTCGACGACCACGAGCACGGTGCCGTGCTTGGTCTTCAACTTGTCGAAGACCTCGCGGAGCTTGGGCTCGCTGTTGGGCAGGCGCCGGTCGAAGGTCTTCTTCCCGGCCGGGGTGAGGGCGGCGGCGTGGTGTTCGCCTTTGCCGACGTCCAGGCCGAGGTAGATGTCGATGTCGCTGTTCTCGATCATGTGCACGCTCCGGTTGTACTCACCCGGCCGTGCCACGGCACTGATCGCCACATCCACATTACGAAGAGCCTCCCGACCTGCACAAAGGCCGGTGGTCATGCCCCTAATCAGCGGTCTGTCAGTGCCTCCGGAGCCGGTGACACCACCCCCCAGGCCATGCACTCGACAAGGGGAGGTAGTCATACCAACTCCGAAGGCCGGTAACCCCGTTGCGGGGCTACGAAAACGGTAATGGGGGGGGCGACGCGCAGGTGCCGCTTTCCCGCGGTTGCCGTCCGGCAGGGGCCCGGCGTGCGCGTGGTGGCCGTCGCGGCTGCTGCCTGCACCGAACTCCCTCCCTGCGGCTGCCGTGTGCGGGGCCGACGTGCAGGTCCCGCCATACGCGGTTGCCGCCCGGCGGGGCCGACGTGCGCGTGGCACCCTCACGACAGCCACCCGCACCAAACTCCCACCCGGCGGCTGCCGCATGCCGGGGCCGACGGGCGCGTGCCGTCCCGCGTGATCTCCGTCCGGCAGGGGGCGTCGTACGCGTGGTGCACCTCGCGCTAGCCGCCCCGCATCGAGCTCCCTCCCTGCCGCGTGCCGGGGACCGACGTGCACGAGTCGCTTTTCGCGGTTGTCGTCCGGCGGGGGCCGTCGTGCGCGTGGTGCGCCTCGCGCCAGCCGCCTGCGCCGAGCTCCCACCTTGCTGCCTGCCGCCTGCCGCCTGCCGCCTGCCGCCTGCCGCCTGCCGGGGTCGACGGGCGCGTGCCGTCCTGCGCGGTTGCCGCCCGGCGGGGGTAGCGTGCGCGTGGTGCCCCTCGCGGCTGCCGAGCGCACCGAACTCCCACCCTCCCGCGCCACCTGCCGGGATCTACGTGGAGATGCCGCCTTTCGCGGCTGCCGCCCGGCGAGGGGCTGACGCCCGCGCGACGCCCCACGCAACAGCGGTCGCCCCGCGCTCACACCTGCCCGGCGCCCCTCACGACAGGCGCCCGCACCGAGCCCGCACCCTGCGGCTGGCATCCGCCGAGGGCTGATTCCCTCGCGGCGCCCTCCTCTCGGCCCCCGCCCGGCGCCCTTCGCGCCCGTCGCCTGCACCGAACTCCCGCCCCGCGGCTGCAATCCGCCGGGGCCTGACGCCCCGGAGCACCCCCTCACAGCAGCCGTCCGCTACCGGCTCGCGCTCACACCCAGCGCCCTTCGCGACAGCCGTCCACACGAGCCCACACTCCGCGGCTTCCATGTACCGCCGGCTGACGCTCCCGGTGCCCTCGCGACAGCGGTCGCCCCCCTCCGCTCACACCGCCCGGCGCCTCTCGCGGCTCGCGTTCACCCGGCGCCCTTCGCGACAGTCGCCCGCACCGAACTTTCCACCCTGCGGCTGCAATCCGCCGGGGGCTGACGCCCCGCAGTACCCCTCACAGCAGCCGTCCGTCCCCGGCCCGCGTTCACCCGGCGCCCCTCACGACGGGCGCCCCGCGCCGAGCTCCCACCCCGCGGCTGCCGCCTACCGGGGTTGCCCCCGCGGCGCCCTTCACACCAGCCACCCGCACTGAACTCCCACCCAGCCGCGCCCCCGCCGGGATTTACCTGCAAGCGCCGTTCTTCGCAGCTGCCTTTCCCCTGGGGCCGACGCCTCAGCCGCCCCCCCCCTCACACCAGCCCCCCGCCCAGCGTCCTCACGGCCAGAGCAGTTCCCTGGTCCAACCCGCCGCATCCCCGGTCTCGCCCGACAACCCCGTCCCCTTCCGATACCGCAGCCGCACGTGTCGGCGTCGTGCGTCTCCCTGGAAGAATTCGATCTCTGTTGGGGCGAGTACGTACAGCGTCCAGCTTGGTGCCGGGGCGTTTGGTTCCGATTGGGCTCGCTCCCAGGCGGACTGGCTTGCGGTCAGCAAGTCGTCGTATGTGGGGAGAACTTCGCTCTGTCTGCCGACCAGGGCCGAGGCCAGGGCGCCCGTCGAACGGTGTGCGAGGTCGGCGCGGCTTGCCTCGGGGCCCGCTGCCGTGACGTGGCCGCGTACCCGGACCTGGCGGCCCTGCGCGGGCCAGTAGAAGCCGAGCGCCGCCTCCGGGTGCGTCGCGAGCTGGCGGCCCTTCGCGCTGCCCGCGTGCGAGCCGAAGTGCCAGCCGGCCTCGTCCGCGTCGTGCAGCATCAGCGTCCGTACGTCCGGGCGGCCCGACTCGTCGACCGTCGCCAGGCTCATGGTGTGCGGCTCCACCTGCCCCGCGCCCGCCACCTCCGTGAACCACTGCCAGAACAGGGGCAGCGGTCGGTCGGGGGCAGCCTCCAGGTCGAACGGGGGCAGCTCGGTGTCCCAGACGCGGAGCGTACGCAGCAGGGCCCGGCCGCCGCGGGCGGTCGCGTCGTCGGTCTGGCCCTCAGCCTGGGGGCCGGTCTCGGGGCTGGCTTGGGGGCCCGCCTGGCTGTCGGTTTCGTCCATTCGGTGAATCTAGCGGGAGCGTGCGGTCGCGGTCGGGTGGGTCTTCGATGCTTCGGGTGTTGACGCGCGCCATGGCGTGTGCAACTTCCCTTTATCCATGGACACTTGGACTTTCTTGCGGCATTCCCCCGAAGGCGTTGCGCGCCCGTCGCTGCAGCAACAGGATCCCCTTGCGTCACTTCCACCGCCTTGACCGCACGGGAAGGAAGAACATCATGCGCAAGCTCGCCGCACTTCTGACCACAGGCGCCGCAGCCGCCGCTCTGGTCGGCCTGGGGGCCACCGGTGCGCAGGCTCAGGCCGAGGCCTGGACCTACATCGCCACGTACTCGAGCCAGAGCAAGTGCATCGACGCCGGGCAGCAGTACGTCCGTGAGGGCTTCAACAACTACAGGTGCGACCCGAAGCCCGGCGGCACCGGCTACTACAAGCTGTACGTCTCCTAGGGGGAGGTCGGGGGAGGTCGGGGGGTGGCGGTCGCGCCGCCCCCGTCCTACCGGGCGAGCACCACCGTTCCCGACGAGCAGAACCAGCCGCCCGTTCCCGATGCCACCGCCACCTCCGGCAGGCTTCCTCCCGGTTTGCGGACCTGGCGGGGCTCGCCTGCCTCGCCGCGTAGTTGGCGTACCGCCTCCACCAGCAGGAACAGGCCCCGCATCCCCGGATGCTGGGCCGAGAGGCCGCCGCCGTCCGTGTTTGTCGGCAGTTCGCCGTCCCGCAGCAGGCGCCCCTTCTCCACGAACGCGCCGCCCTCGCCCTTCGCGCAGAAGCCCAGGTCCTCCAGCGTCACCAGGGTCATGTAGGTGAAGGCGTCGTAGATCTGGGCGATGTCTACGTCCTCGGGGCGTACCCCGGCCCGTTCGAATGCCTGGCGGCCGCTCACCGCCGCCGGGGAGACCGTGAAGTCCTCCCACTCCGACATCGTCGTGTGCGAGACGTGCTCGCCGGTGCCGAGCACCCAGACCGGGGTGGAGGCGCAGTCGGCCACGTACTCCTCCGCCGCCAGGAGCACCGCGCAGCCGCCGTCGGAACGTATGCAGCAGTGCAGTTTCGTGAACGGGTCCGCGATCATCGGGCCGCCCAGGACCTCGTCGACCGTGATCGGGTCGCGGTACATCGCGTCGGGGTTCGTCGCCGCGTTCGCGCGCGCCTGGACGGCCACCGAGGCGAGCTGTTCGAGCGTCGTGCCGTACTCGTGCATGTGGCGGCGCGCCGCCATCGCGTACTTGGAGATCAAGGAGTGCCCGTACGGGACCTCGAACTGGAGCGGGCCGCGCGCGCCGAACGAGAGGTTCGACGTGCGGCGCCTCGCCTTGATGTCCGCCCTCGCCGTCGAGCCGTAGACGAGGAGCACGGCGTTCGCGCGGCCCGCCGCGATCGCGTCCGCCGCGTGGCCCGCCATGACCTCCCAGGTGGCACCGCCGACGGAGGTGGAGTCCACCCAGCGCGGCTTCAGGCCCAGATATTCCGCGACCTCGACCGGGGCAAGCGTGCCCAGGCCCGCCGACGCGATCCCGTCGATGACCTCACGGCCCAGGCCCGAGTCGGCCAGGGCGCGGCGAGCCGCCTGGGCGTGCAGGGCGTAGGGGGTGGCCTCGTCGACCCGGCCGCAGTCGGAGAGGGAGATGCCGACCACGGCCACCTTGCGCGGGTGGTGCATATTGCGTGGGTTGCGTGGGTTGCGTGGGCTGGGTGCGTTGCGTGGGGTGGGTGCGTTGCGTGGGGTGGGTGTCGCGCCCTCGCCGGGCTGCTGCGGCGACGCATCTGGGCCTAGTGGGTGCGGAGTTGGCATGAATCTGACGGTACATCAGATGCGTGTGGCCGCGGGAGGGTGTTACGTCCGTCGCGGCCCTGTGCATCTGGCGGGTGCCGCCTTAGCATGACGGCCCGTCAGATCCGGGTCGGCCCGCCCTCGTGCACGGCGCCGAGGGCCGCGGCCGGGACCCGGGGGAGGAGCCCGCCGATGGACGCCGCCTTCACCGCGGAGCAGCAAGAAATCCGCCGCACCCTTCGTGAGCTCGTCACCAAACGCTGCGGCCCCGACGAGGTGAAGGCCGCGGTCCGCACCCCCGCCGGGTACGACGCCGCCCTCTGGTCCGCCCTCGCCGAACAGCTCGGCCTGCCCGGCATCGCCGTCCCCGAGGCGTACGGGGGCGTGGGGTGCGGCCCGGCGGAGCTCGCCCTCGGCAGCGAGGAGCTGGGCCGCGCCCTGACCCCCTCGCCCCTCTTCGCCACCGCCGCCCTCGTCGCCCCGCTCATCCAGCGCCTCGGCACCGAAGAGCAGCGGGCGGAGCTCCTGCCCCGCATCGCGAACGGCGGCCTCACCGCCGCGCTCGCCGTGCCCGGCGCGGGTCTGGCCACCGCCCTCGGCCTGGTCGGCGACAACCTCGGCGACTGGTCGGGCGGCGGCCGCGCGGGCGGAGTGCAGGCCAAGCTCGCGGACGACGGGGTCTGGCGTCTTTATGGGCAGGCCGAGCAGGTCCTGGACGGACACAGCGCGGGCTTGCTCGTCGTGGCCGCGCATACGGGGGGCTTCGCCCGTTCTCGTACGCTCCTCTATCTGGTGTGTGAGGGAGCCGCCGGGCTCGTACGCACACGGCAGACCTCCCTCGACGAGACCCGGCCTCAGGCGCGAGTCGAACTGCGGTATGTGGTAGCTGAGTTGCTCGGCGCCGTAGACGACATCGAGTCCGACGACCGTGCCGATGTGTCGGGTGTGCTTGCCGCCGTCGGTGATGTCGCCGCGACCGTGCTCGCCGCCGAGGCCGTGGGCGCGGCGGACCGCGTCCTGGAGCGGACCGTCGAATACGTCAAGCAGCGTGAGCAGTTCGGGCGGGCGATCGGCTCCTTCCAGGCGGTCAAGCACCGCCTCGCGGACGTGTACGTGCAGGTGCAGGCCGCCCGGTCGGCGGCGTACTACGCGGCGTGGGCCACGGGGACGGACTCCGAGCAGGTTGGGGGACTTGCCCTCGCGCAGTCGCTCGACGCGCTGCGGACCGCCGCGTCGGAAGCCGTGCAGTTGCACGGCGGCATCGGGTTCACCTGGGAGCACGAGGCGCACCTGTACTTCAAGCGGGCGTCGAGCGACGAGCTGCTCTTGGGGCCCGTGCACCGGCTGCGGGCGCGCGCGGCGGAGCGGGCCGAGCTGTTCACCACGGCAGCCGCGCCGCAGCCCGTTCCGCCGCAGTCCGCCCCGCCGCCGGCCCCTTCGCAGCCCACAGCGCCCGTGCCACCCCCTTCACCTTCCCCTTCACCTTCCCCTTCCCCTTCCCCTTCCCCTTCCCCTTCCCCTTCCCCGTCCCCCTCGCAGCCGACGGCGGCCGTCTGATGGCCCCCGGCGTCCGCCTCATGCAGAAGGTCTCCTCCACCCGCGCCTTCGCGAAGGTCGCCCCGCATTTCATCCCCGCGATGGACCGCACAGTGCACCGCCTCACGCGCGGCAAGGTGCTGCTCAGTGCGAAGATGCTGCCCGGAGTGATCCTGACGGTGCGCGGGGCCAAGAGCGGCCTGCCGCGACGCACTCCGCTGGCCTGCATGCCCGAGGAGACGGGGAGTTGGATTCTCGTCGGCTCCAACTTCGGGCGCCCGGGCCATCCCGCCTGGACCGGCAACCTCATCGCCCATCCGGATGCCGACGTCAACTGGCAGGGCGCGGACATTCCGGTCAGCGCGCGGCTGTTGACGGGCGACGAGCGGGCCGCGGCCTGGGAGGCGGCGCTGAAGTTCTGGCCGCCGTACGCGACGTACCAGTCCCGGGTGGAGCGGGAGATCCGCCTGTTCCGCCTGGAGCGTCGGCAGGCATAGAAGCGCGTACGTACCCGGATAACACAGCGGCGGATCACTGGAAAATCGTGATCCGCCGCTGGGGTGACAGGACTTGGAAAGCTTCAGAAGAGACGTGAGACGTATGGGATGCCCTACTTCGTCGGCTTCTTGCCTGTTACGCCCAGATGCACCAACAGTGCGAGATTCGGCTTCAGTTCGGCCTGTTTGACGCCCCAGGTCTGGAAACCCCGCTGATGCGAGGCGACCGCGGCGAGCATGGCGACCAGGGAGCCCGCCATCGCCGCCGGGTTGACGTCCTTGTCGACCTTGCCCTTGGCCTGGAGTTCCTTGACCGTGTCCGTAAGGGAGTTGTTGACCGAGTTCAGGATCTTCATGCGGATCTTGTAGAAGCGCTTGTCGCCCTCCGCTGCGCCCAGATCGACGACCCGGAGGATCGCGTCGTTCTTGCGCCAGAAGTCGAGAAAGCCCTCGACCAGCTCCTGCGAGGTCTGCCACCCCGCCTTGCCGACCCAGGAGCGGCCGTCGAGGAGCTGGGTCAACTCGGCGCCCTCGGTGGCCATTTGTTCGGCGATCTCCAGGACGGCGCCCTCGACGTCCGGGAAGTACTGGTAGAAGGTCGCGGGTGAAGTCCCCGCCTTCCGGGCGACGTCGATGACTTTGACGTCCCGGTAGGGCGAGGAGCTGAGCATCTCGCTGAGGCAGTCGAGCAGCTTCTGACGCGTCGCCTGACCGCGCCGACCGGCCACACGGCCGTCGACGGTACGTACCTGTCCTGTCATGCCGTCAGCTTACCGAGGGGTGATCGGAGCGCGATTCGGCCGAGTGCAAATGGGGTTGGGGGCCGTATTCCTTGCGTTTCCGTACGCCCGTCGGGCGCCGGTCGGGCGCCGGTCGTGCGGTCGTCGAGCGCCGGGCCGGGAGCCGCTCCCGGCATCGTTGATGGCCGGAAATTGAATCGCCCACACGTTCGAATGACTGTTCGGATCAGGTTTCGCTCACATATCTCCTTCTTCTTGCGTCTTCTTTGTCCCACAACACCCCGATCCCGCCCCGGGTTCGCAACCACCGCCCCGGACAGGAAGAATCAGGGTGCGTGCCGCCGTAGCGGCTCGGTGGTGAGACGCTGCACGGGGCCGCTCATACGGCGCCCGGGTACGGGGAGGTGGCAGGGCAAGTGGTGGATCAGCTGACGCAGCACGATCCGAGGCGGATCGGCCCGTTCGAGGTGCTCGGCCGGCTCGGAGCCGGGGGCATGGGCCTTGTCTACCTCGCGCGCTCCGCGTCAGGGCGGCGCGTGGCGATCAAGACGGTCAGGACCGAGCTCGCCGAGGACCAGCTGTTCCGCGTCCGCTTCACGCGCGAGGTCGAGGCGGCACGGGCGGTGTCCGGTTTCTACACGGCCGCCGTCGTCGACGCCGACCCGCGCGCGGCCGTGCCGTGGCTGGCCACCGCGTATGTGCCCGCTCCCTCGCTCGAGGAAATAGTGAACGAGCACGGGCCGCTGCCCACCCAGGCCGTGCGCTGGCTGGCAGCGGGCGTCGCCGAGGCCCTGGAGTCCATCCACGGCGCGGGCCTCGTCCACCGTGACCTCAAGCCGTCGAACGTCCTCGTGGTCGAGGACGGCCCGCGCGTGATCGACTTCGGTATCGCGTCCGGCGTCTCCAACACCCGCCTGACCATGACGAACGTCGCCGTGGGCACGCCCGCGTACATGTCGCCCGAGCAGGCGAAGGACTCGCGCAGCGTCACCGGCGCCAGCGACGTCTTCTCGCTCGGCTCGATGCTCGTCTTCGCCGCCACCGGGCACGCGCCCTTCCACGGTGCGAACCCCGTCGAGACCGTCTTCATGCTGCTCCGCGAGGGCCCTGACCTGGAGGGACTCCCGGACGAGCTGCGTCCGCTCATCGAGACGTGCATGCAGATGGAGGCCCCGCTGCGGCCAAGCCCCGCCGACCTCCAGGCCCAGCTCGCCCCGCACCTCTTCGCCTCCGAGAGCGAGGACGGCGACAGCGGCACGGCCTCCGCCTGGCTTCCGGAGCGGGCCGTCGCGCTGATCGAGTCCCGCAGAGGCGGCCGTCTGCCCGCGCGGGCCGCGCTCGCCTCCTCCGGGCGCAGTGGCGGCCGCGGTGGCGCCCCCGCAGTCGCGCCGCCCCCTCCGCAGCACGCCCCGCCGGTGCCGCCCACGCAGCCGCCGCCCTTCGGAGGCGTGCCGGACGCCGGCCCCGTACACCTCGCCGGCGCGAAGGTGCCGATCGGTCCGGGCCCGCGGGTGGCCGACGCCCGCGCCGCCGTGGGCGCCGTGCCCGCCGACACCGGCCTCGCCGCCTCCTGGTCGCGGTCCAAGGCCGCGGCGAACGGCGCCGAGCCCGTGGTGCCCGCCCCCGCCGCCGCGCCGGACGCGGGGGCCGCGTGGCGCCCGTGGCGCTTCCGGATGTCCAACGACGTGTGGGGTACGCCCGCCGTGGCGGGCAACCTCGTGTACGTCACGTCCTTCGAGGTGCACGCCCTGGACGTCGGCACGGGCCGCCGCAGCTTCAAGACGCGGGACGTCGCCTGGTCCATGGGTGTGGCCGACGGCCGTATCCACGCCTCTGACGGACCCACGCTCTACGCCCTGGACGGCGCCGACGGCTCCGACCTGTGGCGCCTGAACACCGATGCCTGGGTGTACTCCCTGCAGGCCGACCGCGGCACCGTCGTCACCGGGACGCGCGGCGGCGGCGTACAGGCCTGGGAGGCCGCGAACGGCGAGAAGCTCTGGGAGATCACCGGGGCCCAGACCGACTTCGAGACCCCCGAGGCCGGACCCGTCGTCCACGACGGCACGGTCTACGTCTGGCAGAACGCCCGCCTGCGCGCCCTGGAGGCCCGTACGGGCGACGAGCGCTGGTCGTACCCCATCGGCGACGCGGCCTCCTGCGGCGGCGTCCCGGTGCGTCTCGCGCCCGCCCAGGACGGGTACGTGTACGTGTCCGCGGGCTCCCGGGTCCTCGCCATCGACGTGGCGGGCGGGCACGTCCGCTGGCACTTCGAGGCGCCCGCCGCGTTCCTGTGTCCGCCCGCGTTCGCGCCGGGGCCCGCGGTCACCGGCGGCGGCGTGTACCTCGCCGACTACCTGGGCACCGTGTACGCCCTCGACGCCACGGACGGCCGTGACCGGTGGCGCATCGCCACGGAGTCCCGGGCCTCGATCGAGCCGGTGCTCGTCGCCGACGGCCATGTGCACGTGGGCAGCGGCAAGGGGCTCTACACCCTGGACGCGGTGACGGGCACGCCCAAGTGGCGCTTCCAGGCGGGCGGCGAGGTCGTCGGCACGCCCGTCGTGGCGGACCGGCGGATCCACTTCGGGTCGACGGACCACCTGCTCTACACGCTCAAGGCGGACGACGGCCGCCTGCGCTGGAAGCTGGCCACGGGCGGCGAGATCACCGGGGCACCGGTGGTGCGGGACGGCGTCGTGTACGCGTGCAGCAAGGACCGCTGCGTGTACGCGCTGGACGCGGAGCGGGGGACGGGCACGGCTCGGTCCTAGCGGCCCGGGTGCCTGTCTCTCGGGTGCGGGCCGCGTCCGGCCTGCGCCGCCGCTTCGCGGCGGATTCTGCCCGCCCACCCACCCGAGCACCCCGCGTCGAGCCTCGTCAGGTGCGGGCCGCGCCTCGTGACGGCCGTCGCACCAGCTTTGGAAGGGGCTCCGGACGGCGGCCGTCCACTCGTGACGCTACGCCGACTGGCTGAACCATGCCAGGCGGCGGCCTGGACCGCGGGCCCCGTAAGGGGCGCGGGGAACTGCGCGACCAGCCACGATGAAGCCGCACCCGGAAGGCGCCAGTGACATGGCAGACGCGAGGTCCGAGTCCTTGCTGCCCCCGCTCACCTGGTGCGGAAGCCGGGCCCCTGCTCGCGCCCTCGCCCCCGCCCCCGCCCCGCGAAGAGCTCCGCCTGCCGTTCCGGGGGCAGGTTGCCGAGGGCGATGAGGTGGGGTGCCTGGGTCAGGGCCTGGGTGCGGGCCGCCTCCTTCGCCGCCCAGAGCGCGCGTACGGTCCCCTGGACCGGCTCGGTGGGGTACGAGGCGATGACCTCGGCCGCGCGGACGGCGGTCGTCAACAGATCGGCGGGTGCGGCGAGTTCGGTCACCAGGCCCACCTCGTACGCCCGCCGCGCCGAGATCCGTTCGGCCGTACCCATCAGGGACATCCTGGCGACCTCGCCGAGCGGCATGCGCTGCGCCATCAGGATCGCCTCGTACGCGCTGACCATGCCGTAGGTGGTGTGCGGGTCGAAGAACGTGGCGTGCTCGGCGGCGATGACGAATTCCGCCTCGCCGAGGAGGTAGAAGGCACCGCCGCACGCCATGCCGTTGACGGCGGCGATGACCGGCTTCCACAGGTCGTTGGCCTTGGGGCCGACCCTCAGGAGCGGGTCGTCCATCGAGTAGGGGGAGCCGGGCTGCGGGACGACGGTGTCACGGTCGATGCCGGTGCAGAACGCCTTCTCCCCGGCGCCGGTCAGGACGATCGCCCGCACGGAGTCGTCGAATCGGAACTCCCGCCAGGCGGTCGTGAGTTGCTCGGCCGATTCCGCGTCCATGGCGTTGTGCCGTGCGGGGCGGTCGAGCGTGACGACCGCGACGCCCGTGTCCTTGTCGGTCTCCGTGCGCACGCTCATGGCCGCTCCAGGAGCCAGCGGGGCATCGCGATCCCGTCCACGTCGGTGAACGCGACCTGCACCTTCGCGCCGATGCGCAGCCGCTCGGGCTCGACGGAGTCCAGCGGGGCGTCCGGTGCGGCCACGAGGTTGCCGACGAGCCGGATGCGGGGGGCGTCGGCCAGCTCGACGATGATCGCGTTGTACGGGGCGTTCGCCGCGTAAGCGGGGAGCAGGGGTGGGTGTGGTCTTACGTAGGACCAGATGCGGCCCCGCCCGGCCATGCGCCGCCACTCTGAGTCGAAGGACTGGCAGTGGGGGCAGCAGGGCCTCGGCGGGAAGCGGAGCTCGTCGCAGGCGGTGCAGGCCTGTATCCGGAGTTCGCCCCGGGCGGCGTACTCCCAGAAGGGGGCGCCGTCACTGTCGATGGTGGGCCTCAGGAGGGGCTCGGTCGTTGTCGTCGCGTCTGCCATGTGGGTGTCCTTTTGCGTCTGAAGGCCGCATGTGGTTGCTCGCGCTCACGCGGCGGAGCCGCATGTGTCACAGCCCCGCGCCCCTCCTACGGGGCCCGCAGTAGCACCGCCGACGTCGGTACTCCCTCGCCCGCCGTCACCAAGCACGTCGCCGCGTTCGGCACCTGAGCCGTACTCGTGCCCCGCAGCTGCTTCACGCCCTCGTTGATGAGGTTGAAGCCGTGGACGTACGCCTCGCTCAGGCCGCCGCCCCCGGTGTTGATCGGCAGCCGGCCGCCGCTCTCCAGCGCGCCGCCCTCCGTGAACGCGCCGCCCTCGCCGCGGCCGCAGAAGCCGTAGCCCTCCAGGGAGAGCGGGATGAGAGGGGTGAACGCGTCGTAGATCTGCGCCACGTCCACGTCCTCAGGACCGAAGTCCGCCTGCTTCCAAAGGTGTCGGGCCGCTGTCCACGCGGGCCCGGTGAGCGGGTCGTCGTTCCAGTAGTTGACCATCCCGTGGTGCTGCGCGGGCAGCCCCTGGGCGACGGAATGGACGTACACGGGCTTCTGCCGGCAGTCCCGCGCCCGTTCGGCGGAGACGATGACGCACGCCAACGCGCCGTCCGTCTCCAGGCAGTTGTCGAAGAGGCAGAGCGGCTCGCTGATCCAGCGCGAGGACATGTACATCTCGCGGGTGAGCGGCCGTTCGTACATCATCGCGGCAGGGTTCTGGTTGGCCCGGTTCCTGCACGCGAGGGCGACGTTGAAGAGGTGGTCGCGGGTGGCGCCGTACTCGTGCATGTAGCGGCGGGCCAGCATCCCGATCTCGTCGGCGGGCCGCAGGAGACCGAAGGGGCGCGTCCACTGCCCCGGGGTGGGGAGTTGGACCGCGGTGTTCTTCCACGGGCGCGGCCCGCTGCCCCGCTTGCGGGACCGCCAGGCGACGCCCACGCTCGCCTGTCCGGTGGCGACGGCCGCCGCGAGGTGCGCGATGGTCGCGCAGGAACCGCCGCCGCCGTAGCCGACCTTGCTGAAGAAGGTCACGTCTCCGGCGCCGATCGCCTTGGCGACCTCGACCTCGTCGGTCTCCTCCATCGTGTACGAGGCGAAGGCGTCGACCTCGGACGGGGCGATGCCCGCGTCGTTCAGCGCGGCGACGATCGCCCGGCAGGCCAACGTCTTCTCGTCCTCGGCCAGTTGTTTCGCGAAGGCGGTCTGTCCGATCCCGACTATCGCTGTAGCGTCTTTGAGTGAGGCCATGGGCAACGGCATGGGCAACGGCACCTCCGCGAGTGGCGAGGCTCCAGGGCTTCGCCATACGTCGTCCCGACTGCTGACAGCGCGTCAGGTTACAGCTAATCTGACGGATAGTCAGCTACTGCGGCGGAGGGGCTTGTGATGCGCGGCGACCTGGAGTGGGGCAGCATCCCGGGACTTGTCCGGGCGGCCGCCGAGCGGTACGGCGACCGAGAGGCGGTCGTCGAGGGCCGCACCCGCGTCACGTACGCGGAACTCGGCCGGCGCGTGGAGCGGGCCGCCGCCGCATGCATGGCCAACGGCGTCAACTCCGGTGACCGCGTGGCCGTCTGGGCCCCCAACACCCTGGACTGGATCGTCTCCGCGCTGGGCGCGGTCTCGGCGGGCGCGGTCCTCGTCCCCCTCAACACCCGTTTCAAGGGCGCCGAGGCGTCCTACGTACTGCGACGCAGCCGCGCCAAACTGCTCTTCGTCACGGGCACATTCCTCGGCACGTCGTACGTCGCCTCACTGCGCCGCGCCACCCAGGAGGGCGAGGGGGACGGCCCGCTGCCAGGACTCCCGCACCTGGAACAAGTGGTGGTCCTGTCCGACGACGCCCCCGAGGACTTCCGCACCTGGAAGGACTTCCTGGCCAGCGGCGACGGGGTGAGCGGCGCCGACGTGCGGGCACGCGCCGAAAGCGTCGACGGCGCGACACCCTCCGACATCATCTACACCTCGGGCACGACAGGCCGCCCCAAGGGCGCCGTCATCACCCACGCCCAGACCCTGCGCTGCTACGACGTCTGGAGCGAGCTCGCGGGCCTGCGAGAAGGCGACCGCTACCTCATCGTCAACCCCTTCTTCCACACCTTCGGCTACAAGGCGGGCATCATCGCCTGCCTGATGCGCGGCGCGACGATGATCCCGCAGCCGGTCTTCAACGTGGACACGGTCCTCGCCAACGTGGCCGCGGAACGCATCTCCGTCCTCCCCGGCCCACCCACACTCCACCAGTCCCTCCTCGACCACCCCGCCCGCGACCAGCACGACCTGTCCGCCCTGCGCCTCGTGGTGACGGGCGCGGCGGTGGTCCCCCTGCAACTCGTCGAGCGCCTGCGCACCGAACTGCACATCGCCACGGTCCTGACGGCATACGGCCTCTCCGAGGCCAGCGGCATCGTCACCATGTGCCGCCAAGGAGACGCCGCACGCGTCATCGCCTCCACCTCAGGCCGCGCCATCCCGGACACGGAGGTACGCGTGGTGAGTCCCGCCGGCGAAGCACTCTCACCGGGCCACCCGGGCGAGATCCTCGTACGCGGACACAACGTCATGCAGGGCTACTACGAGGACCCGGCCGAGACGAAGAAGACCGTCACCCCGGACGGCTGGCTGCGCACGGGCGACGTCGGCGTCCTGGACGAGACCGGCAACCTCCGCATCACGGACCGGATCAAGGACATGTTCATCGTCGGCGGCTTCAACGCCTACCCCGCCGAGATAGAGCAACTCATCGGCGTACACCCGCAGGTGGCGGACGTCGCGGTGATCGGCGTACCCGACCCGCGCCTCGGCGAAGTGGGCAAGGCCTACGTGGTGCGCCGCCCGGACGCGGTCCTCACGGCGGACGACCTGATCGCCTGGTCGCGCCGCGAGATGGCCAACTACAAGGTGCCCAGGGAGGTCGAGTTCGTCGGTGAGTTGCCGAGGAATGCGAGTGGGAAGGTGCTGAAGAGGGAACTGCGGAGTGCTCGCCGGGGGTAGTCGACCGCTCAGGCCGAACGCTCGGCGGCGCTGCGCTCGACGCAGAACTCGTTGCCCTCCAGGTCAGTGAGAGTGACCCAGCCGCGCCCGTCGGGCAGACGATGGTCGCCCACGACCTTGGCGCCCAACTCCACCAGCCTCTCGACCTCTTCGTCGCGGGTGCGGTCCTGCGGCTGAAGGTCGACGTGCACACGGTTCTTGGCGGACTTGGCATCGGCCACGGTCACGAAGAGCAGCGTCATGCCCTCGGCGGTGACCAGGGCTTCGGGGTCGCCGGGAAAGTCGTCGTCGGCGATCTTCCCGCCGAGTATCTCGGCCCAGAAGGTGGCCTGACGGTAGGCGTCGGAACAGTCGAAGGTGAGGTGGCGCACGAGTGAGGTCATGGGCGGCACTATCGGGGTGGGGGGTGGGGGGTGTCCACCGGGTTTCGGGGTGACCGAGCGCCTGTCGCCGGTTTGCCGGGTCGGCAAAGTTTCTTCCGGGTGGGGGAGGCGAGGGGACAGCATCGTGACGTACGTCGACATCATGATGTACGTCGGCATCATGACGTACGTACTTGTTCGATACGCCCCGTCTTTTACTTCCAGGTATGGGAGCAAACATGCCGCACGCCATGCAGCACAACATGCAGCACCGCTTGGTCGATGTCCCCGGAGGCCGGATTCACCTGGTGGAGCAGGGGACGGGCCCCCTGGTGCTCCTCGTCCACGGCTTCCCCGAGTCCTGGTACTCGTGGCGCCACCAGATGCCGGTGCTCGCCGAGGCGGGCTTCCGTGCGGTGGCGATCGACGTGCGCGGATACGGGCGCTCGTCGAAGCCGCGCGAGGTGGAGGCGTACCGGATGACGGCTCACGTGGCCGACAACGTGGCGGTCGTACGCGCCCTGGGCGAGGAGACCGCGACGATCGTGGGCCACGACTGGGGCTCGACCATCGCCGCCAACTCCGCGCTGCTCCAGCCGGACGTCTTCACGGCGGTGGGCCTGCTGAGCGTTCCGTACACGCCCCGGAACAGCCTCCGCCCCACGGACGCGTTCGCCATGATCGGCGGCGACGAGGAGTTCTACGTCAGCTACTTCCAGGAGGAGGGGAGAGCCGAGGCGGAGATCGAGCCAGATGTGCGGGGCTGGCTCGCGGGGTTCTACGCGGGGCTGTCGGCGGACACGATGCCGAGGCCGGAGGGCGGTCCGGGCCTGCACTTCGTGGCGAGGGGCGGACGCATGTCGGACCGTTTCGCAGGAGGAGGGACGCCGGCTTCGTCTTCGTCTTCGAGTTCGACTTCGACTTCGACTTCGCCTGTGACTGTGCCCTTACCCTCTTGGCTGACGCAGGCTGATCTCGACTTCTACGCCGAGGAGTTCGAGCGCACCGGCCTGACCGGCGCGCTCAGCCGCTACCGCAACGTCGACCGCGACTGGGAGGACCTGGCCGAGTGGGACGGGGCCCCGATCACCCAGCCGTCACTGTTCATCGGCGGCGACCAGGACGCGTCGACGACGTGGCTGGCGGACGCGATCAAGGCCTTCCCAGAGACGCTGCCGGGCCTGGTGTCCTCGCACATCCTGGAGGGGTGCGGGCACTGGGTGCAGCAGGAGCGGGCGTTCGAGGTGAACCGGCTGCTGGTGGGGTGGCTGCGGATGCTCCCGGGGCTCCTGGGGCTCCGTACGAGTTGACCGGCGTGCGCGACTTGACCGGCGCGGGCGACTTGACCGGCGCGCGCGACCTGAGGCTTCAGTGGCCGATGGGGGGAGAGAGGCAGCCGGTCTCCATGAAGGGGCCGTTGGTCAGCGCCTCGTAATTGGTCGGCTGGACGAAGGCGGTGACGCAGGCGTCATCGCGTACGCGCAGACCGATCATGGTCCCTTCGGGAGTGACGTACTCGCCGTTCTCGTAGCGCGCACGCATGTCCTGGACGGTGAGTTCGCCGCTCAGGATCTTGCCCTTGGCGTCGTACTTCTCGATCTTGTACCCGAGCTCACCGGTGAGGGCCGCCCGCACACTCTCCTCATCCCACTGCTTCTTCGCGTGCAGCCGCTTGAGGACGGGTCTGATGCGAGCGGCCTCGGCCTCGGCGGCTTCCTCGCTCGCCGCGGACATGTCGCCGGGCCGGCGGTAGGCGTTGTTCTCCCCGTTGTGGGGGGCGCCGTCGACGACGCCGGGTTCCACGTAGGGGGAGGCGCCGGGCGGGGTGGGGGTGGGGGTAGGGCTGGTCGGGGCAGGGGTGGGGGTGGGGCTGATGGTGGTGGGAGCTCCTGCCGTGGAGGGGTTGGCCGCGGTGCCGTGCCGCTGCTCGCCGCAGCCGGTGAGCGAGGCGGTGGCGGCGCAGACGAGGAGGAGGGCGGAGATCGCGCCGAGGGGGCGCCGTTGTGTTGGGGTGACCATGGCGGGCGTACGTCTCAAGCGGACCATGCCGGTGACTCTGCCACGGTTGCGCGAGGGGCACGGCCCGCTCGGCCCAGGTGAGATACGGCTACGACATGGTCTGCGCCCGGAACTTCTCGACCAGCGCGGCCGGGGCCTTGTCCGGTGAGCCGGCGTCGTACGGCGGCTGGGGGTCGTACTCGATGAGGAGCTGCACGGTCTGCGCGTGCTCGTCGCCCGCTATCTTCCCGGCGAGGGTGAGGCCCATGTCGATCCCGGCGGAGACGCCGGCGCCGGTGACGTACTTCCCGTCGAAGACGACGCGCTGACCGGTCGATTCGACCCCGAACTGCTTGATCTGTTCGAGCGCCAGCCAGTGGGACGTGGCGCGGCGGCCCTTGAGGAGCCCGGCGGCGGCGAGGATCAGCGACCCGGTGCAGACGGAGGTCGTCCAGGTGGTGCCGGCGTCGACGGCGCGCAGCCAGCTGAGCACGGCCTCGTTCTTCAGGTCGGGATCGGGGCTGCCGGGCACGACGACGATGTCGGGGCTGCTGACCTCGGAGAGGGATTTCGTGGCGACGAGGGAGAGGGTGCGGGTGTCGTCGAGCACGGGCCCGTCCTGCTCGGCGACGAAGACGACTTCGGCGTCGGGGAGCGAGGAGAGGGTCTGGAAGGGGCCGATGGCGTCGAGGACGGTGAAGTTGTCGTAGAGCAGGATCGCGATCTGCATGGGGTCCCTTTCCGACGGCGCGCTGCGCGCGCGGCTGTGTAGGTGGGCCCAAGTCTTCAGGCGGTCGGGAATGTCCGCAATGACGAGGAGCCCACTTTTACTGCCATGGGGTGCGTGCGCGTGTGGGGGGGGGAAGGGGGCGCGGGTTATCCCCATGAGATGGGTTATCCACAGGCTGAAACGCGCGCGGCAGATGTGAGGCAGCCTGAGGCCATGGGGGGTTCGAGAGGGCCGGGAGGGTCGAGAGGTGCGAGGAAGTGGGGCGAGCTGCGGGAGTTGGCCGTGGAGGGGGTGCTGCTCACGTGCTGGGCCAGGGAGGCGGGCTGGCCGAGGAGCACGTTGTCGAGGAGCCTGGCCGCTGAGGGGTGGACGCGTATCCCCGGCGGTGGCTGGGCGGAGCCGGGGCGGGAGCTCGACCTGACGTTACGTGTCTGGGCGGGGCAGTTGACGATGCCGGGTTTGGTGGCGAGCCACAGGTCGGCGGCAAGGCTGTGGAGTATCGAAGTCCTACGGGAGGAGCTGGAGTTCACCGACCCGAGGGGGGCCGGGCGCAAGACGGGGGCGCGCGTCCACTGGCTACCGCTGCCGCCTGAGGAGATCACCGTGGTGGGGGACCTACGGGTGACGACGGTCGCGCGTACGTTGGCGGATCTGTTGCGCCGCGGCCCGCGCGAGGACGCCGTGGTGGCACTCGACTCGGCGCTGAGCAGCCGCCGTTACGGGGGTCGTCACTGGCGGGGCCCGCTGATCGGGGGCCTCGACACGGTGGCGGCGGCCTTGGATTCCCCACCGGTGGCGCGGTCGCCGGGGGCGGTGAGGGCGCGCCGGTGGCTGACGCTGGCCGACCCCGAGGCGGGCTCGCCGGCGGAAACGGTGGCCCGACTCCGGATGCGGGACGCGGGCCTGCACCCGGAGTCCCAGGCGAGGCTTGTGACGCCGACGGGCCGCCTACTGCGCCCGGACTTCTTCTTCCGGGGGGTGGGAGTGGTGGTCGAGATCGAGGGCTACGGCTACCACGGCACCAGGGAGGCCCACCGCCGAGACCTGGCCCGCTACAACGACTTGGCGTCCTGCCCCGAGATCAGAGTGGTCCTGCGCTTCGCAGCAGAGGAGGTCTTCGCGGCACCGGAGGCGTTCGTGGCGAGGGTGCGGGCGGCGGTGGAGGGGGCGTTGCGGGCGGGGGTGGGTTGAGGGCGCGCGGTAAGGGTGCGCGCGGGGGTGGGGTGAGTGCGCGCGGTATGGGTGCGGGCGGTAAGGGTGCGCGCGAGGGTGGGGTGAGTGCGTACGGGGGTGGGGTGAGTGCGTACGGGGGTGGAGAAAGCGCCGGGGGGAGCGTGCGTGCGGGGTGGAGTGAGGGCGCCCGGAGGTGGGAGGGCGAGGCGAGGGGGCGGCTGATGTTGCCCGGGGGTGGGGTGGGGGAGGGAGGGGTGGGGGGAGGGGGAGGAAGCTTCGGTGGAACGGGGGCCGGTTGGTGGCGGAAGCTGTGGGCGCCGAAGGGCGATCCGGGGGCTTTGATGTTCCGGGGTCGGGTGGTGGCCGGGGCCGCCCGGTGCTCCGGAGTGTGGCGGTGGAGGTGGGCCAGTAAAGGGCGCTCCTACGTCGCGTCGGCTACGCCGATTCCGCTGCGCTCCACCCTTGACTGCCCCACCTCCACCGCAAGGGCTTCGTGTACCGGGCGGCCGGGGCGGGGCGTATGGTTGCGGCCGGTGACGGGGCCAGGTCTCCTGCCGGGTGCGGACTGGTTCTTCCGGGGCAGACGTCAGGGGAAGTTGGGGCCGCCTGGCCGAGCGGCTCGGCTCCGGTGGCGGTGAGGGGTCTCGCTGCCGGGTGCGGACTGGTTCTTCCGGGGTGGACGTCAGGTGGAGAGGCTGGCCTGAGCGGTCGGGGGAGCCGCGGTGGCGCGTGGGTGTTCGGGCGATGGGGTGGGTGGGGGCCGCCGCGCTGGGTGGGGTGTGGGTGGATGGGGCGGCGTGAGGGTGTGAGGAGGGTGGGTTGCAGGGGAATCCCGCGGGGGGCCAGTGCGGGGGTTTGGAAGGTGGGAGAAATTTGCGTACGGGGGCGCGATGAGGCACCAGGAGCCCGGAATGCCCCGTATGCGGGGCCGGTGGGTGAGTCGCGAGAGCGCGCCAGCTGCCCCGACCAGCCCCCAGCCCTCAGCCCCCAGCCCTCAGCCCGCACCTCAGCGGCCGGTCCGCCACCGGACCGCGGCGGGGCGCGATCCCAGTGGCAAAGCGGGCGCCCTCTGCCTTGGCCGGGTGGGGCCTGAGCTGCGTGAGGCGTGGGAGTCCTCGGGCGAGGGCGAGGGCGAGGGCGAGAGCGAGGGCGGGGCGCGGGGGCGGGGTCAGGGCCCGGGGTGGAGCTGGTTTTGGACATGCGTCGGCCGCGGCGGCTCCCCCTCCGCGCCGCCGCGGCCGATCGTTCCCCCGTCGGGATGTGTGGCTTGGGTCAGTCCTTGGGCGGGGCGGGCGTGTGGCCCTCGCCCAGCGTGGTGGCCGTGCCGTCCTTGGGCGGGGCGGGCGTGTGGCCCTCGCCCTGGGTGGTGGCCGTGCCGTCCTTCGGCGGGGCGGGCGTGTGGCCCTCGCCCATGGTGGTGATGCCGGTGTTCTTGTCGATTTCGCTCATATGAGACAACTCCTAAGCTCTGGGCGGGGCTTCGGGATCGGATACGCCCGTTCGGCAACTCCCCCGAGGATCGCCGAACGGGCGTAGTGGGCCGCTTACCTTATCCGTAGGGCCCGTGCGACCCGTCTGCCCCCCGACGCGACGGATCGACTCCATGAGAGTGGCAGCCACTCATAAACGTTCGATGAACGCCGCTTCGGGCGTGGTCAGGCGACGGTGGCCGGAGCGAGGAGCTGCCTCACCTGAGCGGCTTCCGGTGCGCCCGCTTCCTCGTGGATGGCCAGCGCCTCGCGCCAGCAGGCCTGCGCGCGGTCGACCTGCCCCAGGTCCACGAGAGACCTTCCCAGCAGGGTCAGGACGTTGGCCCGCATCCACTCGCCACCGACGCACCCGATGGCGAGCGCCTGTTCGGAGTGCTGGGCCGCCTGCGCCGCATGGCAGTCCGCGAGGTACACCTGGGCGATGCGGTAGTGCGTCGTCCCCTCCCACAGGCGCTGACGGTTCTCGGCGAAGATCTGCAACGCGTCGTTCAGCTGATCCAGGGCTTCCGGGCGTCGATCCGCGCCGCTCAGGGCGAGCCCGAGCGCGTACTTCGCGTTCGCCAGCCGGAAGGTGACCCCGAGATCGCTGTATATGGCGATCCCTTGCTGGGCGAGGTCGATCGACTTGGTGGTGCGTCCCATCGCGAGGAGGGCCCGGGACAGGTTGCACAGGGCGCTCGCCTCGCTGTGGCGGTTGCCGTCGGCCCGGAAGACGTCGATGGCCTCGCGCAGATGGATCTCGCTCACCGCGGGCCGGTTGATGCAGTTGTTGATGATTCCCTGCTCGTTGAGGGCGTTTCCGGTGGTCCAGGGGTCACCGGAGTCCGAGGCGAGCGCGGCGGCGCGCTCCAGTTCGACGGCTGCGTCGTCGAAGCGGCCGACCTTGTTGAGGACTTGGGCAAGGCTCACCCTCGCGCGCCCTTCGGCGCGTGCGTCGCCCTCTGAGGCGGCGACCTCGCATGCGGCGCGCGTCGCCATCTCGTACCGGTAGGAGATGGCTCCGGATTCCGCGAGGTCCTTCGCCGCGAGCAGCAGGTCCACCGCTCGTCGCAGGCCCTCCTTGCTCAGTGATTGCTGGACGCACGCCAGGATGCAGGAGGCCTCCGCGTGCAGCCAGTCGAAGGCCTTGGCGCCATCGGTGAAGTCCAGGCCGACCCGCTCGGTGACCTCCAGGTGGTCCACCGTCCGGTCCCCCGGCCGCTCCAACGCGTAAACCCCCGCCGCCGTCGCCAGATAGAAGTCCAGCAACCGCGACATCGCCGCCCCCCTCTCGCTCGGCGGCTGCTCGTCGCGTTCCGCGCACGCACGCGCGTAGAGCCGGACCAGGTCGTGGTAGCGGTAGCGGCCGGGGGCCGCGGATTCCACCAGGGATGTGTCGACCAAGGACTCCAGGAGGTCCTCTGTTTCCTCGGGCGGCAGGTCGAGTACCGCTGCCGCTGCTGCGAGGGAGAGGTCCGGGCCGTCTGCGAGGCCGAGGAGGCGGAAGGCTCGTGCCTGGGCCGGTTCCAGTTGGCCGTAGCCCAGTTCGAACGTGGCCTTGACCGCGAGGTCGCCCGCCTGGAGTTCGTCCAGGCGGCGGCGCTCGTCCGCCAGCTTCGCGGCGAGGGTGGAGACCGTCCAGGTGCGGCGGGCCGCGAGGCGGGAGGCCGCGATGCGGATGGCGAGGGGCAGGAAGCCGCACGCCGCCACGACGTCGAGCGCGGCCTTGCGTTCCGAGGTGACGCGCTCCTCGCCGACGATCCGGGTGAAGAGGAGGAGGGCCTCCTCGGGGGACATCACGTCCAGGTCCACCAGGTGTGCGCCGGCCAGGTCCACCATGCGGATACGGCTGGTCACCAGGGCCGCGCAGCCCTCCATGCCCGGGAGCAGGGGGCGTACCTGGGCGGCGTCGCGGGCGTTGTCCAGGACCACCAGGACCCGGCGGCCGTCGAGGACCGAGCGGTAGAGGGCTGCACGCTCCTCCAAGGAGTCCGGGATCGATGAGTCAGGGGTGCCGAGGGCGCGGAGGAACGCGCCGAGGACTGTTTCCGGTTCCGCCGCTCGCGCGCCGGCGCCCTGCAGGTCCACGTACAGCTGTCCGTCGGGGAAGTACGTCCGTGCCACGTGGGCCACGTGGACGGCGAGGGTCGTCTTGCCGACGCCTCCGATGCCCGCGAGCGCCGATACGGCCATCACCCGGCCCTCGGCCGCCGAGAGGATTTCGCTCAGTTCGGTGACGAAGGAGGCACGGCCGGTGAAGTCGGGGACGGTGGCCGGGAGTTGCGCGGGGCGCACTACGGCCGCCGCCGGTTCCGGGGCTGCCGCCGAGGGTTCCGTCAGTGCCGGGTCCGCCTGGAGGATGCGCTGCTGGAGTTCCTTCAGGCCGGGGCGCGGGTCCACGCCCAGTTCGTCGTCGAGCAGGCGGCGGGTGTCGGCGTACACCGCGAGGGCTTCCGCCTGGCGTCCGCTGCGGTACAGCGCCAGCATCAGGAGCTCGCGCAGGCGTTCGCGCAGAGGGTGTGCCGCGGTGAGGGCCGTGAGTTCGGAGACCGCTTCCGCGTGGCACCCGACCTCCAGGTCCATGTCCAGGCGGGACTCCAGGAGCTGGAGGCGCCATTCCTCCAGGCGTGTGCGTTCGGTTTCCGCGTACGGCCCGGGGACGTTGGCGAGGGGTTCGCCGTCCCAGAGGCTCAGTGCCTTGTTCAGCAGGGAGCGGGCCTGGCAGAGGTCGGCCACTCCGCGTGCCTTCTCCGCCTCCGTCGACAGGTCTTCCGCGAGGGAGAGGTCGAGTGCGCCTTCGGCCACCGCGATCGCGTATCCGCCCGATTCGCTGACCAGGACTCCCGCGGGCAGGACCTTGCGGAGCCGGGACGCGTACGTGCGGACCGCGGCCAGGGCCTGCGAGGGCGGGTCGTCGCCCCAGAGGGCGTCGATGAGTTCGTGTGCGGTCGCCGTGCGGCCGGCGCGCAACAGGAGCGCCGCGAGGAGCGCGCGCTGTTGCGGAGAGCCCATGGAAAGCTGCTCGGCGCCGTGCCATGCGCGTACCGGGCCGAGCACGCTGAAGTGCGGTCTCAGTTCCTCGGGGGCGTTCCCCGGGGCCGGACGCCGCTGGTCCGGTACTCGCGGTACACCGTCCATCGCTCCCCCTGCTGCCCTGACGTGCCCGGCCGTCACCGTGCCTGGTAGTGCGCCGCGGGTCTGCCCTGCCCGCGATGTGCGTGCTTTCCGTGCTTTCTGCGCCTTGGTTGGTTTTTGTGCTTTCTGTTCTTTCTCAGGTTCCGTTCTTTACCTGATTCTTGCTGCCCGCCAGTTTGCCTTGTTCATGGCGGATACGTCAGCCGTGCGAGACGGCTCTCACAGGGTCCACGCACACAGGGGCGGGGCGACAGCCCGCGTACTCGTGCCCGACAGGGAGCTGACGGGTCGTCAGATCAGCGCTACCGTGGAGCACATGGAGACCACTGAGACCTTGCCGACGTTCCCGAGGATCATCTCGGTGGACGACCACACCGTTGAGCCCGCCCATGTCTGGCGGGACCGCCTTCCGTCGAAGTATCAGGACAGCGGGCCGCGCGTCGTCCGGGCGCCGCTGAAGGAAATGACCTTTATGGGCGGGAAGTTCGCCCCCGTGATGGGGGCGAAAGGGGACGACGGGCCCATAGGTGACTGGTGGGTCTACGAGGACCTGCACCGGCCCCTCACCCGCCTCGACACCGCGGTCGGGTACGACAGGGACGAGATCAAGCTCGAGGTCATCACGTACGAGCAGATGCGGCCGGGGTCCTTCAGTGTGCCCGACCGCCTCGCCGACATGGACGTCAACCACGTCCAGTCCGCCCTCTGCTTCCCCACCTTTCCCCGCTTCTGCGGGCAGACGTTCACCGAGGCGAAGGACCGGGAGCTGGGTCTGCTCGGTGTCCGCGCGTACAACGACTGGATGGTGGAGGAGTGGTGCGGGCCCGAGGCGCGGGGCCGGCTGATCCCCCTCACCCTCATTCCGCTCTGGGACGCGGAGCTCGCCGCCGCGGAGGTGCGGCGCAACGCCGCTCGCGGGGTGCGGGCCGTCGCCTTCTCCGAGATACCGCCCCACCTCGGGCTCCCCTCCATCCACACGGACGAGTGGGACCCCTTCCTGCGCGCGTGCGACGAGACCGGCACGGTCATCGCCATGCACATCGGGTCCAGCAGCAAGATGCCGAGCACGTCCGCGGACGCGCCGCCCGCCGTCGGGTCCACCATCACCTTCGCCAACTGCTGTTTCTCGATGGTCGACTGGCTGATGAGCGGCAAGTTCGAACGCTTCGCGAACCTCCGGATCATGTACGCGGAGGGGCAGATCGGGTGGATTCCCTACATCCTTGAGCGCGCGGACGTGGTCTGGGAGGAGAACCGGGGGTGGGGCGGGGTCGCCGACAAGGTGCACCGGCCGCCGTCCGAGCTCTTCACCGAGCACGTGTACGGGTGCTTCTTCGACGACGCCTTCGGTCTGAAGAACCTCGACGCGATCGGGGTGGGAAATGTTCTTTACGAGACCGACTACCCGCACTCCGATTCGACCTGGCCGAAGTCGCGGGAGGTGGGGGAGTCCCAGATGGGCCACCTCGCCCCGGACGTCGTGGACCGCATCGTGCGGGGCAACGCGATCGATCTGCTCGGGCTGACGGCGGACGGATTGTGGGCGGGGCCGGGGGCGCAGGCGGGGACGTAGGCGGGGACATCGTCAGCAGGCCGCTGCCCTGGGGGTGGTGGCCTGCGGACCCGCGCCCGGGGGTGGCGTCCGCTGTCTCACGCCCTCACGAACAGGCGCCGCCAACCCCTTGCCTGACGCTTCGTCAGCTACGACGATGAGTGCCGTCGCCGTATATGACACACCGTCAGATCAAGGTGAGGGGTCGGGTTCCCATGGCTGCCAATGCGCTGGCGCACATCTTCCCGCAGGGGCGACTGGTCTACGGGATGCAGCTCCCGATCCAGTCGCAGAGCGTCATCTATGCCGAGGCGTGGGAGGCCGATGCTGCCGGCGACGATCTCGCCGAGATCGCCCGTGCCGCCGATCGCGGAGGCTTCGCGTACGTCGCCGTATGTGATCACGTGGCCATTCCGCGGCGGCTCGCCGACACCATGAGCACCGTCTGGTACGACCCGGTGGCCACGCTCTCCTTCCTCGCCGGGATCACCGAGAACGTACGGCTGATGAGTCACGTCGCCGTCGTCGGGCTCCGGCATCCGCTCGTCACCGCCAAGCAGTACGCCACCCTGGACCGGCTCAGCGGCGGGCGGCTGATCCTCGGCGTCGGGGCGGGGCACGTGCAGGAGGAGTTCGACGCCGTCGGCGCCGACTTCGAGCGGCGCGGGCCGGTGCTGGACGAAAGCATCGACGCGCTGAAGGCCGCCCTTGGGCCCGAGGAGTATCCCGAACACCACGGCGAGCGCTACGACTTCAGCGGGCTCGGGCAGTTGCCGCGCCCGGCGCAGGAGCGCGTGCCCGTCTGGGTGGGCGGCTCCTCGCCCGCCGCCGTCCGCCGGGCCGCCGTCCGCGGCGACGGGTGGCTGCCGCAGGGTGACCCGCGCGACAAGCTGCCCGCGCAGATCGCCAAACTCAAGCGGCTGAGGGAGGAGGCGGGGGTCGAGGAGCCGATCGTCGTGGGGGCGATCGCCGAGCCCCTGTACGTGGGGGAGCCCGGCTGGTCCGTGGGGCGCCGCACCCTGAGCGGGAAGCCTGACGCCCTCGCCGAGTCGCTGCGCGCGTACGGCGCGATGGGCGTGCAGCAGATCCAGGTGCGCTTCCGCAGTCGTGGCCGCACCGAACTCACCGACCAGATGGCCGCCTTCGCCGCCGAAGTCGCCCCGCACCTCAACTGAGCACCCCCTGACCCCGACCTCACGCAAGGAGACTCGTATGGGCAAGCTGGACGGGCGCGTCGTCATCGTCACCGGTGGCGCGCGCGGGCAGGGCGAGCAGGAGGCGCGGCTCTTCGCCGCCGAGGGCGCGCGGGTCGTCATCGGGGACGTGCTCGACGACCAGGGCGAGGCCCTGGCCAAGGAACTCGGCGGTGACGTCGCCAAGTACGTGCACCTCGACGTCAGCCAGGAGGCCGACTGGGACGCGGCCGTGTCCGCCGCCAAGGACGCCTTCGGGAAGATCGACGGCCTCGTCAACAACGCCGGAATCCTGCGCTTCAACGAACTCGTCAGCACCCCGCTCGAAGAGTTCCAGCAGATCATCCAGGTGAATCAGATCGGCTGCTTCCTCGGCATCCGCACCGTCGCCCCCGAGATCGCCGCAGCCGGTGGCGGGACCATCGTGAACACCGCCTCGTACACGGCGATGACCGGCATGGCGTACGTCGGCGCGTACGCCGCGACCAAGCACGCCATCCTCGGCCTCACCCGGGTCGCCGCGTTGGAGCTCGCCGCCAAGAACATCCGCGTCAACGCCGTCTGCCCCGGTGCCGTCGACACCCCCATGACCAATCCCGCGCAGCTCGACCCGGCCGCCGACCCCGTCGAGGCGGGCGACGCCGTCGCCGAGCTCTACAAGAAGCTCGTGCCGCTCGGCCGGATCGGCAGGCCCGAGGAGGTGGCCGCGCTCGCACTCTTCCTCACCGGGGGCGACTCGGCGTACATCACCGGGCAGCCGTTCGTCATCGACGGCGGGTGGCTCGCGGGGGTCAGCGTCGTCTGACGTGGACACCTGGAACTGACGGGACGTCAGTATCCGCGCCCGCGGGTATTGACGGTCCCCCCGGCCGGTGGAACAGTCGTCGCATCACGATCTGACGGTTCGTCAGAAACTCGTAACTCGAAGATACTCACGAGGATGGTGAACCTCCTTGGAATTCGGCCTCTTTGTACAGGGATACGTGCCCGCCAAGCGGGCCAAGGTCGACCCCGAAGCAGAGCACAAGGCGCTCATCGAGGAGACCGAGTACGTCATCCAGGCGGACAAGTCCGGCTTCAAGTACGCCTGGGCGTCCGAGCACCACTTCCTGGAGGAGTACTCGCACCTCTCCGCCAACGACGTCTTCCTCGGCTACCTCGCCCACGCGACCGACCGCATCCACCTGGGCTCCGGCATCTTCAACCCGCTCGCCCCGGTGAACCACCCGGTCAAGGTCGCCGAGAAGGTCGCCATGCTCGACCACCTCTCCGAGGGGCGCTTCGAGTTCGGGTCGGGCCGCGGGGCCGGGTCGCACGAGATATTGGGCTTCATGCCGGGCATCACCGACATGAACCACACCAAGGAACTCTGGGAAGAGACCATCGCCGAGTTCCCCAAGATGTGGCTCCAGGACGAGTACGTCGGCTTCCAGGGCAAGCACTGGTCGCTGCCGCCCCGCAAGGTGCTGCCGAAGCCGTACGGGAAGTCGCACCCGGCCATGTGGTACGCCGCCGGGTCCCCCCCTTCGTACGCGATGGCAGGCAAGAAGGGACTCGGGGTCCTGGGCTTCAGCGTGCAGAAGGTCTCCGACATGGAGTGGGTCCTGGAGTCGTACAAGACGGCCGTGAAGAACGCCGAGCCGGTCGGTGACTTCGTCAACGACAACGTCATGGTGACCTCCACGGCGATCTGCGCCGAGACGCACAAGAAGGCCGTGGAGATCGCCGTCAGCGGCGGGCTCAACTATCTGCAGTCGCTGCTGTTCCGGTACCACGACACCTTCCCGCGGCCGGAGGGCATCCCCGAGTGGCCCGAGCTGCTCCCCGAGTACACCGAGGAGATCATCGAGCTGCTCATCGCCGAGGAACTGATGATCTGCGGCGACCCGGACGAGGTGCTCACGCAGTGCAAGCGGTGGGAGCAGGCGGGGGCGGATCAGCTCAGCTTCGGGCTGCCTATCGGGATTTCGCCCGAGGACACGAAGAACACGATCAAGTTGATCGGTGAGCATGTGATTCCGAAGATTGACACGGATCCCGTGCATCGGACGTCCCGCATGCGGGGTGCCTCCGGCGGTTGAGCCGTCACCACCGACTGCCCCGGCCTCCCCTCCCGGACGGAGGCCGGGGTGCCCCCCTCTTCGCCCTTCGGGCGTGTCCTCAAGCGCCGGACAGGCTTGCTCCCACCCACCCACCCGCTCTCCGAAGGGGGACCTCTCCCGCCATGCTTGACCACCTCATCAAAGGCGCGACCGTAGTCGACGGAACCGGCGCCCCCGCATACACCGCCGACGTCGGTATCCGGGGCGGGCGCATCGCCGTCATCGCCGAGCCCGGGACCACGTCCGAAGAGGCCCGGTCCAGCGAGGACGCCCGGGGGCGCGTGCTGGCCCCCGGGTTCGTCGACCCCCACACGCACTACGACGCCCAGCTCTTCTGGGACCCGTACGCGACGCCCTCCCTGAACCACGGCGTCACCACCGTCGCGGGCGGCAACTGCGGGTTCACCCTGGCCCCCTTGCACCCCGACCGTCCCGAGGACGCCGACTACACGCGGCGGATGATGTCCAAGGTCGAGGGCATGTCCCTGGTGGCCCTGGAAGAGGGTGCGCCCTGGTCGTGGAGTTCGTTCGGCGAGTATCTGGACGCCCTGGAGGGGCGCGTCGCCGTCAACGCCGGGTTCATGGTCGGGCATTGCGCGTTGCGGCGGTACGTCATGGGTGCGGATGCCGTGGGCGGGCAGCCGACCGGCGAGCAGCTCGACGCGATGCTGCGGCTCTTCCATGACGCCATGGACGCCGGGGCCTGGGGGCTCTCCACCACCCAGTCGTCCACGCACTCCGACGGCGACGGGCAGCCGGTCGCCTCCCGGCACGCGAAGCCGGCCGAGCTGCTCGCGCTCAGCCGGGCCGTCGCCGAGCACGAGGGCACGCAGCTGGAGGCCATCGTCGCGGGCTGTCTGGATCAGTTCAGCGACGACGAGATCGATCTGTTCGTCGAGATGAGCGCCGCCGCGGGACGGCCGCTGAACTGGAACGTCCTCACCATCGACGCCGCCGTGCCCGAGCGCGTGCCACGCCAGCTGATCGCCAGTGAGCGGGCCCGCGAGTCCGGCGGCCGGATCGTCGCCCTGACCATGCCGATCCTCACCCCCATGAACATGTCGCTCGGCACCTTCTGCGCCCTGAACCTGATCCCCGGCTGGGGAGACGTACTGGGCCTGCCCGTGCCCGAGCGCATCGCCAGGCTGCGTGACCCGGACGTCAGGGGCGAGATGCTGCGGCGCGCCGACAGCAAGGAGGCCGGGGTCTTCCGGCGGCTCGCGCACTTCGACCGGTACGTCATCGGGGACACGTACTCCAAGGAGAACGAGGGCCTCACCGGCCGTGTCGTCGCCGACATCGCCGCCGAGCGCGGGCAGGAGGCCTTCCAGTGCCTCGTCGAGATCTGCGCCAACGACGACCTGCGCACGGTCCTGTGGCCGATGCCCTCCGACAACGACCCCGCCTCGTGGGCCCTGCGTCAGGAGACCTGGCGGCACGAGGACGTCATGCTGGGCGGCTCCGACGCGGGCGCGCACCTGGACCGCATGTGCGGAGCCCCGTACACGACCCGGTTCATCGGGGACTGTCTGCGCGGGCGGAAGCTGGTGGGTCTCGAACAGGCCGTGAAGATGCTCACCGACGATCCCGCGCAGCTCTTCGGGCTGCGGGGCAGGGGCCGTATCGAGGAGGGCTTCCACGCCGACCTCGTCCTCTTCGACCCCGAGCGCATCGACGCGGGCAAGGCCACCCTTGTGCACGACCTGCCCGGTGACAGCCCGCGTCTGGACTCGAAGGCCATCGGGATCAACGCCGTCTGGGTCAACGGCGTCGAGGCCATCCGCGAGGACCGGGTGACGGGTGCGACCCCGGGCACGGTGCTGCGTTCGGGCCGCGACACCAGGACGGTGAGCACCAAGTGAGCGGCGAACTCCCGCAGGATCAGCGGGCACAGGAGCAGCGGCTGTTCATCGGCGGCGAGTGGGTCGAACCCGCCGGTGGTCACTACGAAGTCGTCAATCCGGCCACCGAAGGCGTGGTCGGTCTCGCTCCCGAGGCGAGCCGCGAGCAGGTGCACGCGGCGGCCGGCGCCGCCCGGGAGGCCTTCGCCACCTGGTCGCGCACGACCCCGGAGGAGCGGGCCACGGTCCTGGACCGCGCCGCGTCGATCATGCAGCGCGACATGGGCCCGTACGCGGAGCTCGCGCAGGCCGAGAGCGGCGCGACGACCGGTACGGCGCGGGGCATGCAGGTCGCGGTGTCGGTGGCGCGTTTCAGGAGGTACGCGAAGGGGGCGATGGAGCCGGTCGAGGAGGGCCTGCCCCCGCAGATCAACGAGGCGGGGCCGATGGGGAAGGCGGGCGTCGTGGGGGCGCTCACCGTCCGCCAGCCGGTGGGTGTCGTCACCTGCATCACCTCGTACAACAACCCGTGGGCCAACCCGGCGGGCAAGGTGGCGCCCGCCCTGGCCATGGGCAACACGGTCCTGGTGAAGCCCGCCCCGCAGGACCCGCTGTCGGTGTACCGGATGGCGGCGGCTCTTGAGGAGGCCGGGGCGCCGCCGGGAGTGGTGAACGTGGTGAGCGGCGCGCGTCCCGAGGTGGGCGAGGCGGCGGTCGATTCCCGGGACGTCGACATGGTGAGCTTCACCGGCTCGACGTCGGTGGGGCAGCGGATCGCCGAGGTGTGCGGCCGCGGCATGAGACGCCAGCTGATGGAGCTGGGCGGCAAGGGCGCGGCGCTCGTCTTCGAGGACGCGGACCTGGACTCGGCGGTGGCGGGCATCGGGACGACGTTCTCCTTCTACAGCGGGCAGATCTGCACGGCCCCGACCCGGGTGATCGCGCACCGGGCGGTCTACGACGCTCTCGTCGAGAAGCTGACGGGCTACATCGGCTTCATGAAGGTGGGGGACCCCCGGGAGAAGGGGACGATCGTCGGCCCGGTGATCTCGGCGGCTCACCGCGACCGCATCGAGTCGTACGTCGAGCTGGGGCGCAAGGAAGGCGCACGGGTCGTCGCGGGGGGCGAGCGCCCGGCGGGGCCGGGCCTGGAGCGTGGCTTCTACGTGGCCCCGACGCTGCTCGCGGACTGCACGAACGACATGCGGGTGGTCCGGGAGGAGATCTTCGGCCCGGTCGTGGTGGTGGTCCCCTTCGAGGACGAGGAGGAAGGCATCGCCCTCGCCAACGACAGCGACTACGGCCTCCTGGACTATGTCTGGTCGGGCGACGTGGCCCGCGCCTTCCGGGTCGCGCGGCGGCTGCGCGCGGGCGGGGTCGGCGTGAACACGATCGGCCGGAACATGGAGGCGCCGTTCGGCGGGTTCAAGAAGAGCGGGGTGGGCCGGGACGTGGGCTCGTACGCGCTGCACGCGTACAGCGAGCTGCAGTCGATCGTGTGGCCGGGCTGAGAGCCGCGAGAAGTCCGGTATGTGAAATGCGGAAAGAGGCGCGGGAAAATTTGGAAACGGGTCAAAACGGACAGCGCTGCGGTTCCCGCATACCGGACAGTCTGGCTTTTGCCTCGCAATGAATAAGCATTACTGCTGAGGCCTCTGCTAATCAATGGTCGCTGTCCCGTTTTCTCCATTGATTGCAAGCCTGGGGAAGCGGATCTCCATCCTCCGTATATGGAAACCGCAGGACTTAACGTCCTGTTCATGACCCAGTTGGACGTACGGCCACAGGCCGGAGACACGGTAAGCGGCGCCCCCGACGGGGGCGTGCGCGCCAAAGGCCTCGGCGGGAACTCCGTGGGCCTCATGGGCAGCGCGGTCATCGGCATCTCCACCGTCGCCCCCGTCTACTGCCTGACGTCGACCCTCGGCTCCACGGCCGGCGAGGTCGGCCTCGCCATGCCCGCGGTCTTCCTCGCGGGCTTCCTGCCGATGCTCCTGGTGGCGTTCGCCTACCGCGAGCTCAACAAGGCCATGCCGGACTGCGGCACGTCCTTCACCTGGACGGTCAAGGCCTTCGGCCCGCGGATCGGCTGGATGTGCGGCTGGGGCCTCGTCATCGCCACGATCATCGTCCTGTCGAACCTGGCGGGCGTGGCGACCTCGTACTTCTGGCTCCTTGCGGGCGAGATCACGGGCAGCGACTCGGTGGCTGCCCTGGACGACAACAAGGCCGTACACATCCTCACGTGCCTCGCCCTGATCGCCGCTGCGACGGCCATCAGCTACCGGGGGATGACAGCCACGAAGGGTGTGCAGTACCTCCTGGTCGGCCTGCAGCTCGTGGTCCTCGCGCTCTTCGTCGTGATGGCCCTGGGCAAGGCCGACAGCGGTGAGATCGCCGGGTCCATGGACTTCTCCTGGTCCTGGCTGAACCCGTTCTCCGTCCAGTCCTTCGGCGCCTTCACGGCCGGTCTCTCCCTGTCGATCTTCATGTTCTGGGGATGGGACGCGTGCCTCACCGCCAATGAGGAGACCACCGGCAGCGAGAAGACCCCGGGCCGCGCGGCGCTCATCTCGATGGTCGTCCTGATCGGCTCCTACCTCGCCACCGGAATCGCCGCCCAGATGGCCGTCGGTTCCGGCGACAAGGGGCTCGGCCTCGCCAACCCCGACACCTCCGACAACGTCTTCGCCGCGCTCGCAGGACCGATCATGGGCAACGGCCTGGGCATCCTGCTCTTCGTCGCCGTCCTCGCCTCGGCAGCCGCGAGCCTGCAGACCACGTTCATCCCGGTGGCCCGCACGGTCCTCGCCATGTCGACGTACGAGGCGCTGCCGCCCTCCTACGCGCGCGTGCACCCCCGGTTCAAGACCCCCGGCCGCGCGACGGTCGTCGCCGGAGTCGCCACCGGCGTCTTCTACACGGTCATGACGCTGGTCTCCGAGCACGTCCTGGTCGACACGATCTACGCGCTCGGCCTCATGATCTGCTTCTACTACGCGCTCACCGCATTCGCCTGCGCCTGGTACTTCCGCCGCGAACTGTTCTCGTCCGCGCGCGACTTCGCCTTCAAGGGCTTCTTCCCGGTGTTCGGCGGCATCCTGCTGACCGCCGTCTTCTTCAAGACCCTCGTCGACATGTGGAACCCCGCCTACGGCAGCGGCTCCTCCGTCTTCGGCGTCGGCTCGGTCTTCGTGATCGGCGTGGGCCTGCTGCTGCTCGGCGTGGTCATCATGCTGGCGATGGGCCGCAAGAGCCCGGCGTTCTTCCGCGGCGAGGTCCTGAAGCGGGACACCCCGGCGCTGGTGGTCGCGGACTGACCCTCAGCCCGCGAGCAGCTTTCGCAGTGACGCCTTCAGGTTCGTGACGAAGGCGTCGCGGCGTTCCCGGGGGACGAGGTCCAGGGACAGGTACGGGTTGAGGTCCTCCAGCTCGACCAGGAGCAGATCTCCCGACCGGGTGCGGCAGGCGTCGACGCGTTGGATGCCGTGGGTGACGGTGTTCCAGTCGACGAAGCCCTGGGCGAAGACCAGATCGGCGGGGGTCGGGGTGTAGGTCTCCAGGACCCAGCGCTTGTCGGGGTGCGGTGCGTGCAGGGCGTACTGGAAGGTGTCGTCGACGAAGTAGAACGACACCTCGTACGCGAAGTCGATGCGCGGCTGGAGAAGGAAGGTGTCCCCGGCGCCGACGTGGTCCGGCAGCTCCGCCCGGGACAGGATCTTCAGGCCTATCGAGTCCGCGCCCTGCTTGGGCTTGATCACGTACTCGGCGGTGTCCGGGAGCCTGTCGAGGTCCGTCAGGCGGTCGACGGTGGGGATCACCGGGTGGCCTTGTGCCGTCTGGTCGACGAGGTACTGCTTGCCTGCCATGTCCGCGCCGCCGGTCAGCTGGTTGTAGACGCGGGTGTTCGAGGCGAGCGCCTGGGTGCGGAAGGCGTCGAAGGCCTCCTGGTAGTTCAGGACCGGGCCGCTGTTGCGGATCAGTACCGCGTCGAAGGAGTCCATCAGCGCGGCGGCGTCCAGCGGATGGCACAGCGCCGTGTCGAAGTCCTCGCGCAGGCAGGCGGCGAGCGCGATGTCCTCGTCGCAGTAGCGGCGGCCCCGCGCCTGGTAGGCGAGGTCGGTGACGAGCAGGAGGCGGGGCTTGGCGGACGGCATTGACGGCTCTCCAGGGTTGCTGGTTGTCGACCGACCCTATGCGTCTGCGCCTGCCCTCGCGAAGGACGGCCCCGCCCTTGGGCAGGGGCGGGGCCGCCCGATCGGGAGACCTTTAAGTCCGGCCCAGGAAGATCGGGTTCGTGAAGGCCGTCAAGGGGCCCGGGAGGGTCGGCACCGTCGCGGGGTGGCGGACCTCGGCCCGTACGTACGCCGCGTACGAAGGCGTCGTACGCCACTCCGCCGTGCCGCTCCCGGAGGCGGGGAGCGCGGGGGCCGTGAAGAGCACGCCCTGGTCGGTGACGAAGCGGATCGTGCAGCCGGGGGCGCCCGTGACGTCCAGGCGGACCGTGACGGGGGCGTCCTGCTCGACGTAGAGGCGGTCGCCGATGCCCGCCTGCTTGCCCCTGCCGCCGGTGGCGGTGAACTTCAGCGAGACGTTCTTGGACTCGGCGACGTAGCTGTGGCCCGCGCGGATGCCCGCCTGGATGGCCTCGCGGGACAGGTCGTCCGCGAGGACCACCGTCTGCGGGGTGCCGATGGGGTCGGGGTCGCGGTGGGCGTCACTGTTGCCCATGGCGGGGATCCAGGGCTTGCGGCCGCGGACGGCGGCGACCAGCGTGCTGTCCCAGTCGGCGAGGGAGATCTCGTCGTCCGGGGTGTACGCGCCGTTCCACACCTCCACCGCGTCCGCCTCGCCGAAGCCGAACTTCCAGTTGCAGCCGATGCAGGTGGCGTGCGGATGGGCGGGGACGACGAGGCCGCCCGCGTCGCGGACCTCGCGGGCGTACTTGCCGAAGCGGTTGTCGCGGGCGCGGTAGCGCCAGTCGACGAACGTGCCGGGGTCCGTGCCGAGGGCGACCACGTGGCCGTTGCGCGTGGTGATCTCCTCGCCCAGCATCACCAGGAGATCGTCTCCCGCGTGCTCGGCCCAATGGGCGTGCGCGGAATGCGTGTTGTGCTCGGAGGAGTTGATGAAGTCGAGACCCGCGGCGCGCGCGAGGGCCGCGATCTCGGCGGGGGTGCGCCTGCCGTCCGAGTGCCAGGAGTGCAGGTGGCAGTCGCCGCGGTACCAGGCGCGGCCCCGCCCCTTCGCCCGCTCCGGAGGGTAGGTGGGCCTGGGCGCCTTGCCGGGCGCCCCGAACTTGAGGGTGATCGTGACCTCGTAGGGCAGGCCCTGCGGTGCGACCGTGTACGGGCCGAGCGCGATGTTCCAGGTGCCCGCCTTGACCGGGCCCGGGATGTAGCCGGGCGTCGCCTCGTCGGCGCGGATGAAGAACTCGGTGCGCGCGCCGCCCGACCAGCCCCTGAAACCCTTGCCGCCGAGCGCGGTGCCGCGCTGGTCGAAGATGCCGATGTCGAGTGCGTTGCCCTGCGTGCCCGCGGGGACCGTGACCTTCTCGTAGGTGTACGCGACGTGGATCTCCCGTACGCCGTCCGGGACTTCGACCGGCAGGTACACGAAGTCGGGGGACCCGGTGGGCAGCGTGCCGCGCACCACCTTGGTCTCGTCGCCACTCCTGGAGTCACGCCCTGCGGCGCTCGCGAAGCTCACGCTGTTCAACGTAAGCGCGGCGGCGGCTCCCGTCACGAGCAGACCGCGCCGGTTCAGGGGTGTGTCGGCGGGTCTGGCCCGGTGGTGTTCGTCCTCGCACATGTGTCGGCTCCCCAGGGTGTCGGAAGGGACTGCAGGGCAACCCTGGTATTGAGCCGTGAACTCCCCGCCAAGGGAAGGCAATTGACAGACTTACGCCCGGTGTCGGGCCTTGCGCACACGGCGGACGGCGATCATGACGATGATGATGATCGCGATGACGGCGATGATCCCGATGATCAGCCCGATGCCGCCCTTGGACTTCTTCTTTTTCTTCTTCTTGGGCTTGGACTGCGCCTCGTCGGCCGCCTTGGTGTCCGTACGGACGGTGACGGCCCCTGTCGCGTACGCCGCCGAAGAAGAAGCAGCCGTGGCCGCGACCGACACGGTCCGCGGAGTGACCGCGTGGGCCCCCGCGGAAGCCGTGCCTCCCAGCAGCGCGCCGAGCAGCAGCAGGACGGTCGCCAGACGAAGTCGCATGATGGAGCCCCCCAATTCCCCCGGAACTCGCCGGAATACCCCGGTTCTGGCGGATCCTAGGCCACGCGGAGCCCCACGCCTAGGCGCTCGCGCCGGCGGCCCGCAGCACGTCCGCCGTCTCCGCGTGGGAGCCCTGCGTCGCCCACCCCAGCGGGGAGATCCCGGTGCCGTGGTCCTCGCGGAGGTTGGGGTCCGCTCCATGGGCGAGCAGTTCACGCACCGCGTCGGTGTGACCCCAGCACGCCGCCCCGCACAGGGGCGTCCCCTGGTCTCCGTGCCCGCTCTCCACGTCGGGGTCGGCGCCCGCCTCCAGGAGCGCCCGGACGATGGGCGCCGCGCCGTGCACGGACGCGCCGTACAGCGGTGTCGTGCCGTCGGGGTCGGGGGTCCTGGGGTTCGCTCCGGCCCGCAGCAGCGCCTTGACCTGCGTGGTCCAGCCCAGCTGCGCTGCCATGACGAGCTGTTGTGTCTGCTTCTTGCGTCGTCTTCTGCTCATCGGGCGCCAGGGTAGTTCGGGAGCCGCGCGAGGTGGTCGGATTTTTCGCTCCCCCGTGCGGCGGAGGCCCGGTGGCCCTGATCGGTCCGTACGTCGATGTGACGGGCCTACGCCCGCGGCCAGCATGAGGCCCATGCTGAAGATGAGCGCTCTTCCCGATGTCCCCCGGTGGGCCGTGATCGCCGCCCACGCCGTGCCGCTGGCCACCCTGCCCTCGGGGCTGTGGCGGGTCGCCCTGGTCGCCGGGCTCCCGGTGGCCGACATGCCCGTGGAGGGCTGGGGCGAGATGCTCTACGTCCTCGGGCTCAGCGTCGTCTCCGAGTTGCTCGCCCTGCTGACGCTCGGCCTGGTGCGCGGCTGGGGCGAGGTCGTGCCGGGGTGGATACCGCTGCTCGGCGGGCGCCGCGTGCGGCCGCTCGCCGCGGTGATCCCGGCGGTGCTCGGGGCCGCCGGTCTTTTCCTCATCACCGGCTGGTTCGTGTACGCCGCGTTCGCGGATCTGGGACCCGGCGTCACGGACAGCGCGGCCAAGCAGACGCTCCTGGTGGTCAGCTACGCGCCGCTGCTCCTGTGGGCCCCGCTGCTGCTCGCGGTGACGGCCGCGTACTACAAGAGGCGGACGCGAGGTGCGGGCGCGGCATGGACTCCTGCGCCGCTGACGGCTAGTAAGTGAGCCCCGCCAGCGACAGCAGTGACAACAGGAGGCCCTCCCGTGCGAGTTGCCGCCACCCTCTACCTCACCGACGAGACCATCACGCCGATCCGCCTGGCCCAGGACCTTGAGCAGCGGGGCTTCGCGGCGCTGTACCTGCCCGAGCACTCCCACATCCCGGTGTCCCGCGAGACCCCGTACCCCGGCGGTGAACTGCCGCCCGAGTGCGCCCGGATGCTGAACCCGTTCGTCGCCCTCGCCCAGGCCGCCGCCGTCACGCGGCGCCTTGGCCTCGGCACGAACATCACGCTCGTCGGGCAGCACGACCCCATCGACCTCGCCAAGCAGATCGCGACCCTCGACCATCTCTCCGGCGGCCGGTTCACCCTCGGCATCGGCTACGGCTGGAACAAGGAGGAGGCCGCCGACCACGGCGTCGAGTGGCGCACGCGGCGCGCGCTCGTGCGGGACCGGATGGCGGTCATGCGGGCCCTGTGGGCCGAGCGGCCGACGGCGTACGAAGGGGAGTTCGGGAGTGTGCGCGCCAGCGAGGCGCACCCGAAGCCGGTGCATGTGCCCCGCATACGGCCGCGCATGAAAAGCCCTCTGTACGGCCCCCGCACCCTCATCGGCGGAGCCGCCGGGCCCAAGCTGTTCGCGCACATCGCGGAGTACGCCGACGGCTGGCTGCCCATCGGCGGCGGCGGTCTGCGCGACGCGCTCCCGCAGCTCCGCGCCGCCTGGACCGACGCGGGCCGGGACCCCGCCGACCTGCATGTGGCGCTGTCCGCCGTCGAGCCGACCGAGGGCAAGCTCGCCCACTACGCGGAGCTCGGCGTGGACGAGGTCATCGTGCAGCTCCCGGCGCGCGGTGAGACGGAGGTGCTGCGTGCGCTGGACGGATTCCAGCGATACGTGCCCCTCGCACCTGCCCCCGACAGGCGGCCGGCAACCAGCACTGACCTGTAGCTGTTTCTGCGGGAGGTCGCTCGTATGCTCGGACGCATGACCAACAGCGCGCCGCAGGACAAAGCACCCCAGGGGCCGACGCCGGCGCCGGCACGGCCCACCGCGAACGCCATGCGTCGCGCGCTCAAACGCGCCAGGGACGGCGTCGCGCTCGACACCGCCGAAGCCGCCGTGCTGCTCCAGGCGCGCGGCGACGACCTGAAGGACCTCGCCGCGTCCGCCGCGCGGGTGCGGGACGCGGGCCTCGCGGCAGCCGGGCGGCCCGGCGTCATCACGTACTCGAAAAAGGTCTTCATCCCGCTGACGCGGCTGTGCCGGGACAAGTGCCACTACTGCACCTTCGTCACCGTCCCCGGCAAGCTGCGGCGCGAGGGCCACGGCATGTTCCTCTCGCCCGACGAGGTCGTCGACATCGCCCGGCGCGGCGCCGAGATGGGCTGCAAGGAGGCCCTGTTCACGCTCGGCGACCGGCCCGAGGACCGCTGGCCCGAGGCCCGCGAGTGGCTGGAGGCGGAGGGGTACGACGACACCCTCGCCTATGTCCGCGCGATGGCGATCCGGGTCCTGGAGGAGACGGGCCTGCTCCCGCACCTCAACCCGGGCGTCATGACCTGGACCGACCTCCAGCGGCTCAAGCCCGTCGCGCCGTCCATGGGCATGATGCTGGAGACGACCGCGACCCGGCTGTGGAGCGAGCCCGGCGGCCCGCACCACGGCTCGCCCGACAAGGAGCCCGCCGTCAGGCTGCGCGTCCTGGAAGACGCGGGGCGCTCGAACGTCCCCTTCACCACCGGGGTCCTCATCGGGATCGGCGAGTCGTACGAGGAGCGGGCGGACGCGCTCTTCCGGCTGCGCTCGACGCAGCGTTCGTACCACGGCATCCAGGAAGTCATCGTCCAGAACTTCCGCGCCAAGCCCGACACGGCGATGCGCGGCATGCCGGACGCCGAGCTGGAGGAGCTCGCCGCGTGCATCGCGGTGTCCCGGCACATCCTCGGCCCGAGCGCCCGCATCCAGGCCCCGCCGAACCTGGTGGACGCCGAGTACGCCCTCCTGATCGGCGCGGGCATCGACGACTGGGGCGGCGTCTCGCCCCTGACGCCCGACCACGTGAACCCCGAGCGCCCTTGGCCGCACATCGACGAGCTGGCCGAGAAGACCGCGGACGCGGGCTTCGAGCTGCGTGAACGCCTCACGATCTACCCGGAGTTCATCGAGCGCGGCGAGCCCTGGCTCGACCCGCGCCTCCTGCCGCACGTGCGGGCGCTCGTCGACCCGGAGACGGGCCTCGCGAACCCCGACGCCCGGCCGAGCGGCCTGCCCTGGCAGGAACCCGACGAGGGGTACGTCGCCTCGTCCGGCCGCACGGACCTGCACCGCACGATCGACACGACGGGCCGCACGTCGGACCGGCGTGACGACTTCGACGAGGTGTACGGCGACTGGGAGACCCTGCGCGAGCAGGCCGCGCCCGGCATGGTCCCCTCGCGCATCGACGGCGACGTACGGGCGGCCCTGAAGACGGCCGCCGACGACCCGACGCGCCTGACGGACGAGCAGGCGCTCGCGCTGCTGCACGCGGACGGGCCCGCCCTGGACGCGCTGTGCGGCATCGCGGACGACCTGCGCAAGTCAATGGTCGGCGACGACGTCACGTACATCGTCACGCGCAACATCAACTTCACGAACGTCTGCTACACCGGCTGCCGCTTCTGCGCCTTCGCCCAGCGCCGCACGGACGCCGACGCCTACACGCTCTCCCTGGACCAGGTCGCCGACCGCGCCCAGCAGGCGTGGGAGGTCGGCGCCACCGAGGTGTGCATGCAGGGCGGCATCCACCCGGACCTGCCCGGCACCGCGTACTTCGACATCGCGCGGGCCGTGAAGGAGCGCGTGCCGGGCATGCACGTGCACGCGTTCTCGCCGATGGAGGTCGTGAACGGCGCGACCAGGACCGGCCTTTCGATACGGGACTGGCTCAGCGCGGCGAAGGAAGCGGGCCTGGACTCGATCCCCGGCACGGCCGCGGAGATCCTCGACGACGAGGTGCGCTGGGTCCTGACGAAGGGCAAGCTGCCGACGGCGACATGGATCGAGGTCGTGAAGACGGCCCACGAGCTGGGCATCCGATCCTCGTCCACGATGATGTACGGGCACGTGGACCAGCCGAGGCACTGGCTCGGGCACTTCCGCACACTGGCCGGGATGCAGCGGGACGCGCTGGCCAAGGGGGTCGAAGGGTTCACGGAGTTCGTGACGCTGCCCTTCATCCACACGAACGCGCCGGTCTATCTGGCGGGCATCGCACGGCCGGGCCCCACCACCCGCGACAACCGGGCGGTGGTGGCGATGGCGCGGCTCCTGCTCCACCCGTACATCCCGAACATCCAGACCAGCTGGGTGAAGCTGGGCACGGAGGGGGCGGCGGAGATGCTGCGCTCGGGCGCGAACGACCTGGGCGGCACGCTGATGGAGGAGACCATCTCCCGGATGGCGGGCTCCAGTTACGGCTCGTACCGCTCGGTGAAGGATCTCGTCGCGATCGCGGAGGAGGCCGGGCGCCCGGCGAAGCCGCGCACCACGCTGTACGGAGAGGTGCCGGTGGAGCGCCAGGAGGCGGCCGCCGCTTCGGACGGCCACCTCCCGGAGTTGCTTCCGGTGCTGGAGTAGGTCACACCGGGGGGCGGGGTCAGCCGGTGAGGTCGGCGCCGAAGTAGGCGCCCGCCTCCGGGGTGCCGAGCGAGGACGGGCTGAACGACGTGATGCCGGTCGTCGTCAGGCCGGTCTTCGCGCCGCGGAACAGCCAGGCGGCGCCGGAGTCCTTGGTCGTGCCGTCCTCCTGGGGCACGCCCACGGTCAGGTCGGCGAGGCCGTCCTTGTTCACGTCGGTGAGCTGGACCGCCTCACCGAAGTTGTCGCCCTTCTCCGAGACGCCGGGGACGTTCGCCGTGTCCTGGTTGAAGGCCTGGGCGCCGGTGCCGGTCAGGCCGCTCGCGCCGCCCTTGAGCAGGACGACCGCACCGGTGTCCGCGACGTTGCCGAGGTTCTCGCCGGGCACGCCGACAACGATGTCTGCGTAGCCGTCGCCGGTGACGTCACCCGCGGAAAGGGAGTAGCCGAACTGGTCGCCGCGCTCGGGGCCGTTGATCTCGGCGGCCTCGCTGGCGCCCGGGACGCCCGCGGTGTCCTGGTCGATCTTCGCGGTGCGGGTGGAGAAGCCGGACTTGGAGCCGTAGACGACACGGATCGCGCCCGCGTCGTACACCTGGGTCTCGGAGACCTCGTCCACCTCGTGGGCCACGAGGTCGCCGTAGCCGTCCTTGTCCACGTCGGCGATGACGCCGTTCGTCGTGAACTTCTTGGTCGGCGTCGACGTCGTGGAGAGGCCGTCCTTGGTGCCCTTCCACAGGCGTGAGGAGTGCTGCATCTCCTCCATGGCGTGGCCGGTCACCAGGTCGTCGGCGCCGTCCCCGGTGACGTCGCCCACCATGAGGTCCTGGGGGCCGTCGTCGCCGTTCTCGACGGACGAGGTGGAGGCGGGCTTCCCGTCGCGGGTGAACGGGCCGTAGTTCACCTTCAGGGTGTTCTGCGAGTTGGCGACGAGGTCCGTCTTGCCGTCGCCGTTGAAGTCACCGGCCTTCAGCTCGTTCACGTAGTCGCCCGGCAGCTCGGCGCCCTGGGTCAGTCCGTTCGCGGAACCCCAGACCACCGCGTGGGTCTTGCCGTTGTTCACGGTGAGGTCGGTGTATCCGTCGCCGTCGAGGTCACCGGCCTCGGTGGACGCGCCGAAGCTGCCGTCCTCCTCGGGGTCGCCGGGAATGCCGGGGGTGGTGCGGTTGATCTGCTTGGCGTGCGCGGTGTCGGGGCCCGAGGCCGAGCCGTACACGATCGATACGTAGCCGGCGCCTGCCGTGCCGTCGACGGCGCCGCCGCCCGCGGAGATGGCGAGGTCGGCGTATCCGTCATGGTTGAAGTCGGTCACGGGCTTGCTCGCCGCGGCGGGCGCCGCGGCGGCGGAACCGGCCGTGACGACGACGGCGAACGGGGTCGCGAGCGCGGTCACCGCGACGGCGGCTATGAGTGAGCGACGCACTGGTCCTCCTGTGGGGTAACTGCTGTGACACCAGGGAAGACAGGCCCACGGGTGAAGTGGTTGTACCCCGCAGGTTTCTTGTTACGACGCCCGGACATTCCCGTGACGTTGCCCTCCGTTTCCCGCCACACGGTTTCGGCCCGCCGTCCCCGGGACCGGTGGAACACTGGGCGCAGGGCAGTCCGTATCGCGGGGAGGGTGATCCTGTAGTGGTGTCGGCGGGGGCGGAACAGCCGTCCATGCAGGAGCTGATTCGCCGCCGCAGGCGTGCGGGGTTCGTCGGCCGCCGGGGTGAACTCGACGCGTTCCGCGCGAACTTCGACGTTCCTCCGGCGGACGAGCGGCACCGTTTCCTGTTCCACGTGCACGGGATCGGCGGCGTCGGCAAGACGTCCCTGGTGCGGGAGTGGGAGCAACTCGCCCGCGAGCGCGGCGCCTTGACCGCGTACGTCGACGAGTCGGTCGGCAGCGTGCCCGAGGCGATGGCGGCGATCGCCGCCCAGTTCGCTCTGCGGGGCCGCCGCTGCAAGGACCTCACCCGGCTTCTGGCGACCCACCGCGAACGCCGTCACGAAGCGGAATCGGCGTCGGCTGCGGCGATGTTCGAGGCCGCGGGCCAGGAGCCCGGACCCGCGGGAGTGCCCACGCCTTCCACCGGCAGCATGACCGCCGCCCGCGCGAGCCTGGTCGGGCTCGGCCTCCTGCCGGGCGTGGGCGCCTTCGCGGGAGCGGTCGACCCGGCCCAACTCGCGCAGGGTGCCGACAGATTGCGCGCGGGCCTGAGCGCGCGCCTCGGCAACCAGGACGACGTCCAGCTGGTCCTGTCCCCTGAGCGGGTCCTCACCCCGGTCTTCCTGGACGAACTGGCCGACGCGGCGAAGGACGCGCCGTGGATCGTCCTCTTCTTCGACACGTACGAGAGGACGGCGCCGTTCCTGGACAGCTGGCTGCACGACGTGATGCTCACCGACCGGCACGGTGCGCTGCCCGCCGACGTGATCGTGGTGACGGCCGGGCAGCGGCCCTTCGACACGGTCCGGTGGGGCGGCTACGGCGACTTCGTCATGGATGTGCCGCTCGGTCCCTTCACGGAACTTGAGGCGCGGGGGCTGCTCGCCGGGAAGGGCGTGGTGGCGGAGCCGGTGGTGGAGGAGGTCCTGCGGCTCTCCGGCGGCCTGCCCGTCCTGGTCTCCACGCTCGCCGAGGGCAGGCCCGCGGCCCCGGACGACGTCGGTGACCCGAGCGCCACCGCGGTCGAGCGCTTCCTGAAGTGGGAGCGGGACCCCGTGCGCCGGGCGGTGGCGCTGGCGTGCGCGCTGCCCAGGAGCTTCGACGCGGATGTGTTCCGTGCGGCGGTGGACGGGATCTGCACGGACGGGGAGGTGCCCGGGCTCTTCGGCTGGCTGCGGGGGCTGCCCTTCGTGAGCGACCGGGGCGACCGGGTGCAGTACCACGACGTGGTGCGGGCGCCGATGCTCCGCTCGCAGCGCAGGGGGTCGCCACGGGGGTGGGCGGAGGCGCACGGCCGCTTGGCGGAGACGTTCGCGGCGTGGCGGGCGGAGGCGGAAGCGGGCGTGGACGCGGCGGAGTTGTGGGAGTCGGAGGCCTGGCGTGAGCTGCGGCTCGCGGAGTCGTACCACCTGCTGTGCGCGGGGGAGCGGGGAGCGCTGCCCGCTGTCCTGCGGGAGGTCGTCGACGCCTGCGACATGGGCGAGGTCGTGGCCCGGCGCTGGGCGCAGGTCCTGGTGGACGCCGGGGAGGACGCGGGCGCGGCGGTTGCCGGGCGGTGGGGGCGGGACCTGCTGGCCGCGCTGACGGAGAACGCGTGCGCCGACGCCCTGGGACTGCTGGCCGACCGGGCGGGCCTCGACGTGCGGGGGCAGGCGGTCGCCCGGATGCTGCGGGGCCGCGATCTGCGGGAGAGCGGGGCGTACGAGCAGGCGCTTGCCGAGTACGACCGCGCCCTCGCCCTGGAACCGGAGCTGGCGCGGGCCCACTACGGCAAGGGGTCGACCCGGGCCAAGCAGGGCGATTTCGACGCCGCGATCACGGAGCTCGACCGTGCCCTCGCCGTGGACCCGGACTACCGCCGGGCCCTGCGGCTGCGGGGCGAATACCACCGGGTGCTCGGCAACTGGGGTGAGGCGATCAGGGACTTGAGCAGGGCGATCGAGTTCCGGCCGACGGACGCGTATGCCTGGGCGTCCCGGGGCGCCGCCCAGTACAGCATCGAGCAGGACGACGAGGCCCTCGCGGATCTGAACCGGGCGGTGGAACTCGACCCGGAGTACGCGTGGGCGCTGGCGCGCCGTGCGCGGATACGACGTCACCGCGGGCAGCACGCGGAGCAGATGGCGGACCTGGACCTCGCGGCCCGGGTTTCCCCGCAGTCGGCGTTCGTCGCGTGTGAGCGGGGTGACGCCCTGCGGACCGCGGACCGGCCGGAGGAGGCTCTCGCGGATTACGACCGGGCGATCGGGCTCAACGACGCGTACGCGTCGGCGTACGCGAGCCGCGGTGCCGCGCTGAACGACCTCGGGCGGCACGAGGAGGCGCTCGCCGACCTGAACCGGTCCCTCGACCTTCATCCCGACAACGCCTGGGCGCTGACCCAGAGGGCAGGCGTGCACCGAGCCCTGGCCGATCACGAGCGCGCGCTCGCCGACGTCGACCGGGCATGCGCGCTCCGGCCGGACAGCGAGGGGCTGCTGTACCTGCGTGGCGCGGTCCTGCACGATCTCCGGCGGTACGAGGAGGCATGCGCCGAACTCGACCAGGTGCTCGGCATGGCTCCCGATTACCAGCTGGCGCTGGTGCTGCGCGGCTCCACGCTGCGGAAACTGGGCCGATACGCGCAGGCGTCGGCGGATCTCGACCGTGCCGTCGAGGCGGAACCGGACGACGGCTGGACGCTGGCCGTCCGTGCGCAGACCTGTCTGGCGTGCGGCCGCTGGGAGCAGGCCCTCGCCGATCTCGCGCGCTATGCGGAGATCGGTGTGGACCTCGCCTGGGCGCGCCGCAAGACCGCCGAGCTCCACATGTGGACGGGTGACCCGGAGCGGGCGCTCGCGGTGCTGGACGTGGACGACCCCGACGACGGCGAGGAGCTGGCCAAGGCGTATCGCATGACGGGGCAGTGGGACCGTGCGCGGGAGGCGGCGCGGACGCTCGCCGCGGCCGACGAGGAGGCCGGTGCGTTCGTCCTGGCGCTGACGGAGAGCGGCGCGAAGGGGTGTGACGCGGCCCTCCCTTCGTGGCAGGAGGCGATCCGCCTCTGGCAGCCGCGGGAGGCGCCGCCCTCCGTAGCCGACGACTGCGTGCACGTGGTGTCTGGTGCGGCCATGGCCGACTGGACGTCCCTCGACGCGAGCCTGGACCGCGTCCTGGCCACGGCGCCCCCGGAAGTCGACTGGGAGGACTTGGCGGAACTCTCCGACCTCCTCACCGGACTCCTCGACGCCCCCGGCGCCGACCGGCCCCGCCTGGCCCCGCGCCTGGCCAGGGTGGTCGCGGCCAGGGACGCGTTCCGGGAGCGGTGGAGCTCGCAGGCGTCCTGCGGAGATCTCTGAAAGCCCAGGTGAAGGCCGGTCAAAAGTGACCTGAAGGGCGTCTCCTTAGAAATCGCATCGACCCTGAACCGACTGTTCCCGGTCGATTACAGTGCTGCGCAGAACATGCGCGGAAGTGCAGGGGGCGAGCCAGGGGAGGAGGTGCCGTGAGTACCGCAGCAGCCACCGGAGTCTGGGGGCGCGCCGAGCAGCAGGACTTCCGGAGCCGGGTGCGCGGCACTCTCCTCGGAGCCGCCGTCGGGGACGCGCTTGGCGCGCCCGTCGACGCGCTGAGCCTGGACGAGATACGCGAGGCGCACGGCGCCGAAGGCCTCACCGAACCCGCCCCCGCGCACGGCAGACGCGGCGCCGTCACCGCCGCCACCCAGCTCACCCTCTTCACCGTCGACGGACTCATACGCGCCCAGGTGCGGCGCGACACCGGCGCCTGGCATCCGCCCACCGACCTGCACCGCGCCTACCGCCGCTGGGCGGCCACCCAGAGCGACTGGGGGCCCGACGAACGGCGCAAGGAAGACGGCTGGCTGGCCCGTGAGGAGTGGCTCTACTCGCGCCGCTCGCCCGCCCGCGCCTGCCTGATCGGGTTCGGCGACGAGAACATGGGGACGCTCGAAGCCCCCAAGAACCCGGGCGAGCAGGGCGCCGAGGCCGTCACCCGGTCCGCGCCCTTCGGGCTCCTCGTCGGCTGGGAGCCGCAGCTGGTGCTGCAGCTCGCCGTGGAGTGCGCCGTACAGACTCACGGGCACCCCACCGCCTATCTCGCCGCCGGCGCGCACACCATCCTCGTCCACGGTCTCGCCCGCGGGGATTCCCTGGACGGCGCCATCCAGCGGGCGCTCGCCCTGCTGGCCGCCCGGCCAGGTCACCAGCCCGTGACCGACGCGCTGAAGCACGCCCTGGGAGCCGTACGGCAGGGGATGCCCACTCCCTCCCGGGTGGAGGAGCTGATGGGGGACGGCGGCGCCGAGGGCGCCCTTGCCGCCGCCGTGTACTGCGCCCTGGTGGGCGAGGACATCCGCCACGGGCTGCGGCTCGCGATCAACCACGGCGGTTCGTCTGCTGCCGCGGGCGCCCTGTGCGGGGCGCTGCTCGGCGCGCTGCACGGCGAGACCGCGTTGCCGCCCGCCTGGCTCACCGAGCTGGAAGGGCGGGCCACGATCCTTGAGCTGGCCGACGACTTCGCGATGGAGATGACGCAGGGTCCCGCGCTGCACGGGCCTGCGGTCTCGTCACCCGGGTGGCTCGCGCGGTATCCGCGGGCATAGAAACGCCGGGTGGGCCGGAGGTGTCACCCCCGGCCCACCCGACGACTCCCGCAGCTGTCGCGTCAGTCCTTCACCTGCGAGCGGGCCACACCCTCCCGCTCGAAGGGCTCCGCCGGTGCCGGAACAGCCGCCGCCGCCGAGCCGTCGTCATCGGTATTGATCTTCTCGATGATCGCGTCCCGCTCCGGAGTGTCCTCCGGCTTCAGGTAGCCGACCAGGATGTAGAGGATCAGCGAGACCGCCAGCGGGATCGAGACCTGGTACTCCAGGGGCACCCCGCCCTCGACGGCCCAGTTGATCGGGTAGTTGACCAGCCAGAAGGCGAGCAGGCCCATCGACCAGCTGGTGAGCGCCGCGGTCGGACCCGACTTGCGGAACGTGCGCAGCAGACCCAGCATCATCGGGATCGCGATCGGACCCATCAGACCGGCCACCCACTTGATGACGACCGTGATGATGTCCTTGAACGCGGGCGAGTTGACCTGTGTGGCCACCGCCATGGACAGGCCGAGGAAGACGACGGTCGTCAGACGCGCGGCGAGCAGGCCCGAGCGTTCGTTCCAGAGCCTGGCCTGCCGGGAGATCACCGGCGCCACGTCCCGGGTGAAGACCGCGGCGATCGCGTTGGCGTCCGAGGAGCACATGGCCATCGTGTGGGAGAAGAAGCCGACGATGACCAGGCCCAACAGGCCGTGTGGCAAGAGTTGTTCGGTCATCAGGGCGTACGAGTCCGAGCCGTCCGGCTTCTTCGCGTCCACCAGGAGCGGGGACATCCACATGGGGAAGAAGAGGATGACCGGCCACACCAGCCACAGCACCGCCGAGAGCCGGGCCGATCGCGCGGCCTCGCGGGGGGTCGCCGTGGCCATGTAGCGCTGGGCCTGGTTGAGCATGCCGCCGTTGTACTCGAAGAGCTTGATGAAGAGGAACGCGAGCAGGAAGATCGTGCCGTACGGGCCGACCAGCGGCTTTCCGTGGCCCGCGAGTTCGGGCTCGTCCCAGACCCCGAAGAAGCCGCCGTGCGGGCCCAGCTTCGACACCACGGCCACGAACATCGCGACACCGGCGAGGAGCTGGATGATGAACTGGCCGAGCTCGGTGAGCGCGTCCGCCCACAGGCCGCCGATCGTGCAGTAAATGGCGGTGATCACGCCGGTGATCAGGATGCCCTGGTTGATCGAGATGCCGGTGAAGACGGAGAGCAGGGTGGCGATGGCGGCCCACTTGGCGGCCACGTCCACGATCTTCAGGAGCATCCCGGACCAGGCGAGGGCCTGCTGGGTCTTCAGGTTGTAGCGGTTCTTGAGATATTCGAGCGGTGAGGCCACGTGCAGGCGTCCGCGCAGCCGGTTGATGCGGGGCGCGAAGAGCTTGGAGCCGATGGCGATCCCGAGCGCGATCGGGAACGACCAGGTGATGAAGGACGTGACGCCGTAGGTGTACGCGATGCCCGCGTACCCGGTGAACATCACGGCGCTGTAGCCGGACATGTGGTGCGAGATGCCGGACAGCCACCAGGGCATCTTGCCGCCCGCGGTGAAGAAGTCGCTGACGTTGTCCACGCGTTTGTGGGACCAGACGCCGATCGCGACCATGATGCCGAAGTAGCCGATGAGCACGGCCCAGTCGAGACTGTTCATGTGCCCCCTCCAGGGGTCCGCCTTGTGAACTGTGCTGTTATGCCGTGCACTTCGCCAGTTTCGTGACATACGGACCTGGGCGGCCTTGAAGTGCCCGCTCATCGTGGGTTCGGGTGTGCGGTGCCGACAACCGGCAGTAAGGTCAAGAGCGAGTAAAATCGTTCTGTTTGCTGACCTGCGTTCACATGCTTGACCGACGAGCAGGGGGCCCGGCAGTGAGTTCTCAAGCCCCGGAGCACACGAAAACGGCTGTACGGGACCCAAGTCCCGTACAGCCGTCGCCTGTTCCGCCGAGCGCTCTACCGCATCAGCTCACCCGCGTTCACCAGCAGTGACTGTCCCGTGATCGCCCGCGCCATGTCCGACGCCAGGAACACCGCGGCGTCCGCCACGTCCCCGTCCGTCGCCAGTTCCGGGAGCGCCATCCGCGCCGCGAGACGGTCCCGCACCTCCGTCTCCGGCACCCCTTCGGTGTGTGCGGTGAACTGGACGTACGCCTCTACCGGCGGGCCCCACATCCAGCCGGGCAGTACGGTGTTCACCCGGATACGGTCAGGGCCCACCTCGTGCGCGAGGGAGTACATCGCCGACGTCAGCGCGCCCTTCGACGCCGCGTACGCCGCCTGCCGCACCTGCGAGGGCGCCGCGACGGCCGACTGCGTGCCGATGAACACCACGGAGCCGCCGCGCTCCTTCAGCGCCGGGAGGCAGGCCCGCGTCATCCGCAGCGTGCCGAGCAGATTGACGTCGATGACCTGCTGCCAGGTGGCGAAGTCCGCGTCCTGCACGCCGCCGAAGTAGCTGTCCCAGGCGGCCACATGGACCACCGCGTCGATCCCGCCGAACCGCTCGCGCGCCAGGCCCGCGAGCGCCTCGCACTGGGCCTCGTCGGTGATGTCGGTCGGGCGGTACGCCGTCCGCGTGCCCTCGGGGTCGATCTCGCCGGCGGACTTGGCGAGGTTCGCCTCCGTGCGCGCCCCGAGCACTGCCCGGCCCCCGTCCCGTACGACGGCGGCCGCCACCTGGTGGCCGAGGCCCGCGCCGACCCCCGAGACGACGACGGTCTTTCCTTCGAGGAGCGAGCGCATGGGGCGCCTCCCGGCTCTGGCAGTTTTGCTGACGGGGCGTCAGAGTATGGGCGACCACCGGAGGAAGGAAGACTCATGAGCGAGGACACCCGCAGCGAGGTCTACGGTGAACTGGCCGCCGTCGGCCCGTACGGCGTGCACCCGGGCCACGCCCTGATCACCATGGTCGAGCCGCACCCGGGCCACGAGTGCGCGTACAACCGCTGGTACGAGGACGACCACTACTACGCCGGCGCGATGGCGATGCCCTGGATGTACGCGGGCCGCCGCTGGGTCGCTCCCCGCGAACTGCAACTCCTGCGCCACCCGGAGAAGTCGGCGATCGCCGAGCCCGTGACCGCCGGCTGCTACCTCTCCACCTACTGGGTCACCGAGGGCCGCTACGACGAGCACATGAAGTGGACCGTCGGCATCAACAAGCGCCTGAATCGCGACGGCCGTGTCTATCAGGACCGCACGCACGTGTTCACGGCCTTCCAGGACCACGAGGCCACCGTCTACCGCGACGGGGCCGCCGGACCACGCGACTTCCATGCGCTGGACCACCCCTACCAGGGCCTCGTGCTCGAAGTCGTCGACGCCGAGTCGGGCGCGCAGCGGGCGGAACTGCTGGAGTGGCTGCGGGCCAGGCATCTGCCGCGTGCCCTCGCCGGGTCTCCGGCCGCGATGGTGACCATTTTCCGGCCGACTCCGCTGCCGGGGGACCGGATGACGTACGTGAAGCAGGTGGAGGGAGTCGACACGCGCCTCACGCTGCTCTGGTTCCTGCAGGCCGATCCGCGGGAGTGCTGGCAGGAGCATTTCGCCGGGCGGGCGGACGCGGTGGCGGAATCAGGCCTGGGGAGGGTGGAGCTGGTGGCTCCGTTCATTCCCACGGTGCCGGGAACGGATACGTACGTCGATCAGCTCCGGTAGTCGATCAGCTCCGGGAAAGGCCGAGCCCCCTCGGCCGGGACGGCGGGCCAGTCGAGAGGGCTCAATCGGTGTTGCTTATGCAATTGTCGATCTCTCGTTACTTCTCCCGGCCGACTTCGGAGACGAACGCGCGCCATGAGTCGGCGGGAAAGGCGAGGACGGGTCCCTCGGTGACCTTGGAGTCTCGTACCGAAATCGCTGTCGCAAGAGGGGACTTGACCTCGACACATGCGCCGTTTCCCGTGGAATACGAGGACTTGACCCACGTATTCGTAGCGCCCTGATGAATTGCCATGGTTACTCCGGTTCGCCCAGTGGTTGAGTTGCGGTCACCGCCGGCAGCGGCTGCGCCAACAGATGTTGCTTGATGGCGTGAATGACGCTACTCGCCAACATCGCTGAGTGAAGCGGGCGTTCACTCGACCGGATGGCATATTCCAGTGGGGTCTTCCGCCTCGCCGAGTGGTAGGTGTACCGTGCGGCGCTTTCCCTCGCGAGGCGGTCTCATAGGCGACGTATGCCTCAGCGTGCATACTCTTTCGCGATGTCTGCGATGAGTTGGCGTGATTGATCCACGTTCAGTGCCTGTGCCCGCAGATGTTCGTACATCACGCTGTACTGCTGCACGTCGTTGGCCTTCTCCAGATACAGGTCGCTGGTGACGCCCTCGATGTAGACGACGCTGGAATCCGCCGCATCCGGGAACTCGAGAATCGCGTACTGGCCATTGAGGCCGGGATGCGCGCCCATCTCGAAGGGAATCACCTGGACTGTCACGTGCGGCAGTTGGGACTGCTCCACGAGGTGCTCCAGCTGGTCGCGCATCAGGTGCCGGGAGCCGACCACGCGGCGCAGCGCGGACTCGTCGAGGACGGTCCACAGACGCAGCGGGTTCTCCGGGGCGTTGATGCGCTCCTGGCGGCGGACGCGGACCTGGACTCGCTTCTCGATGTCCGTCGGCGTGGTCTCCGGCAGCGCGCCGGTGATGAGCGCCTCCGCGTACGCACGGGTCTGGAGCAGGCCGGGGACGACCTGCGGGTCGTAGACGCGCAAGGATGCGGCGTCCGTCTCCAGACCGATGTAGACGCTGTACGGGATGTCGCCGAAGGAGTGCCACCAGCCCTGCTGGCGGGAGTCCTTGGCCATTTGCATGAGCGAGTCGACGATGCGGTGGTCCTCGACCTCGTAGACCCCGCAGAGGTCGCGTACATCGCGCTGACTGATCGAACGGCGGCCGTTCTCGAGGCGGCTGATCTTCGACTGCGAGACCAGCAGGCGCTCGGCCACCTCCTCGGCCGTCATGCCCTTGAGCTCGCGGAGCCTGCGGAGCTCCTGGCCCAACCGGCGTCGCCTGACGGTGGGATTGACATTGGACGCCACGGACGTGCACCTCCGACTACATGCCTCTACTTTGCGTATCTGCTGTTCAGCAGAGTGCCACCAACGCGTCGCGCACCGCTGGGAAACAGCCGATGTGAAGTGCGAACTGCCTTGCATTGCCATGCATGCGACGCGAAGACGGACATGAGGACTGGTGCGAGGGGTGCGGCCCGGCCGCGCGGTGCCAGTTGCGCGGCCGCGCGGGGCGGAGGTACCGGTGTCGTCGTCCGGACGGCCCGATGCCAGTGCCCCGCGCGGCCCAGCGGCTCCCGAACCGGGTCTGGGGGACTGCGGTGCGGCGTTGCTGTTGCCGGTACTGCGGGTGAGTCCTTTGTTGCGGGTGTTGCGGGTGTTGCGGGTACTGCGGGTGAGTCCTTGTTTCCCTGTTTCCCTGCTTCCCTACATCTCTGACCGGCTCAGTGGGCCACGGCACGTGCCATGGATCCGCGGCGCGGCTGCATCGGAACCCCGCCGGGCTCCGGCACGGTCCTGGCCGGCTGTCGGCCACCGCCTGGTCCACCCGGCCCACCCGGCCCACCCGGTCCCGCTGGGGCCGGGCTGCGGCGTGGCTGAGCGGCCACACCGTTCTGGACGTCCATCACGGCGTGCGCCACGAGGCCGCCCATCGGGTCGTGCCTGATCAGGTCCCGGAGACGGGAGCGCGATGAACGCCCTTCGTTGCCGGGGTAGAGGTGCTTGCCGAGTCCCACTGCGTGAGCGAGCGCGGCGAGCGCCGCGGTCCGCGGGTCCGGGGGTACGCCGGTGCGGATCGCGCTGTCCAGTCGGGACCTGATGTCCCGGCTGATTGCCGTGTCCGTCGCCTGGTAGCGAGTCGTCGGCAGTACTCCGCACATCTGGCCCGATACGGCATGCACCATGCCGCACCGCTCCAGGTGCGCGAGGTAGATCTGGCGCAGCCCCAGTCGGGGCCCGCCAATCCAGTGGACTGCCCGAACCGGGCTGCCGCGCCTGCGCAGCAGTTCCAGTGCGGAGTCCAGAGTCGGATCTCCGGTCGGCCGTGGCATCACCACGGCGATACGATCCCCGTCTGGGGCTATCCGTCCGGCCAGCGCCAGCTCCACTAGCTGTGCTCCGGCCAGACCGAGGTCGAGCGACTGCGGCTGCGCTGTGGTACCCGTGGCCGGGTCCAAAGCGAGCAGCAGAAGCTCCTCCGGAATTGTTCTGCGGCTCCTGCCCATCCATGCCTCCCCGCGTGGATGAATGACAGGGTGACCCCTCTCACATTGGTCTGTCGAGAGTGCGTGACCGGTACGTACGGGAACCAGTAGGTATGTCGTTCTCGTCTACCACGGGGGTTAAGCCCTCACACAGGACACTGGTACATGGTTCGGACAGCGGGTCCGGCCGTGGTTTTGGCGCAACGGCAACGCGAGCGGCATGGCGTACGAGGAGGCATCGGTGGCGGGCGAGACCCCCGACAGGTCGAAGCAGCGGAAGTCGTCGGGGAACCCGACTGGGGCAGAACCGTCCGTGCCGGCACCGGCGCCGGAGGAACGCGACCCGCGTCTCGCGGTGGCCCGGGAGGTCCCCGCGGCGCGCGAGGAGCGCGAGGATCAGGCGACGGCGGTCTTCTCGACGAAGGCGGTGGCCTCCGGCCCGGACGAGCGCAGCGAGTCCTCGGCCACGCCCGAGGAGCCCCCCAAGGGCGCGAAGGCCCCCGAGCCCGGCGACGCCCGGCTGAGGGCCGCTGTGGCGGCGTGGGTGGCCACGGCGGACGAGGAGGAGGCCCCCGGGGCTGCGGCGGCGGACGCGACCGCCGAGAAAAGCGGGGCTCCGGCTGCCGCCGAGCCGAAGACTCCGGCCACGACGAGCTCCGGCGACGCGGGCGGCTCTGACAAGCCTGCGGACGCGGCAAGCTCCGGCGACGCGGGCAACTCTGACGAGGCTCCCGGCTCTTCCGAGCCTGCGGACGTGGCGAGCTCCGGTGACGCTGCGGGCGACGCGGATGGCTCTGACGATGCCGGTGCGGCCGGTGAGTCCGCCGCGGGGAGCGGGGCTTCGGCTGCCGCCGAGGCGAAGGCTGCGGACGTGGCGAGCTCTGACGATGCCGATGCGGCCAACGAGAACGCTGGCTCTTCCGCGTCTGCGGTGGCCGACGAGCCTGCGCAGACGGACGGTTCCGCGGGTGGCGCGGGCAGTTCCGGTGACGCCACCGCGTCTGCCGAGCTCGCGGCGGCCGATGAGCCTGCCGACTCGGACGATTCCCGTGACGCCGACGCGGCCACCAGCGCCTCTGAGCCCACGGGCACGGCTGGTTCCGTAAGCGCTGCGGGCGGCTCCCGTGACGCCGCTGACTCCGCCGATGAGCCCGAACAGGCTGACGCGGCTGCGGGCCAGGACGGCCCCTCCGGCGACGCGGACGACTCCCGCGACGCTGCCGCCGAGCCCGCGGTGGCACCCGGGCCTACGGCGGACGCAAAGCCCGCCGGGTCCACTGCGGACGCAAAGCCCGCCGAGTCCACGGCTGACGCTGAGCCTGCGAAGCCCCTGGCTGACGCAAAGCCTGCCGCCCCCAAGGCGGACGCCAGGTCCGCTGAGGCCACGGCCGACGCCAAGCCTGCGGAGCTCAAGGCGGACGCTAAGTCCCCCGGTTCCACGGCTGACGCCAAGTCTGCCGACCCCATGGCGGATGCAAAGCCCGCCGAGTCCACGGTTGGCGCCGAGCCCTCTGCCCCCAAGGTGGACGCTGCGCCCACCGCCCCCAAGGCGGACGCCAGGTCCGCTGAGGCCACGGCCGACGCCAAGCCTGCGGAGCTCAAGGCGGACGCTAAGTCCCCCGGTTCCACGGCTGAACG
>NZ_JBFAJT010000009.1:48283-293379 GCF_040655335.1 Streptomyces sp. NPDC050439 | reverse complement strand
TGACGCCAAGCCTGCCGACCCCATGGCGGATGCAAAGCCCGCCGAGTCCACGGTTGGCGCCGAGCCCACTGCCCCCAAGGCGGACGCTGCGCCTACCGCCCCCAAGGCGGATGCAAAGCCCGCCGGGTCCACTGCGGACGCCAAGCCCACCGACCCCAGGGCGGACGCCAAGTCCCCCGAGTCCACGGCGGACGCCAAGTCCCCCGAGTCCACCGCTGGCGCCAAGCCCAAGGCCGGCGCCGCCGCCTCGGGTGCCGCAGCCAGCGCCGCCGGAGGTGGCAAGCCCTCTGGTGGCAAGGGTGCTGGCGAGAGCACCGGCAGCGGCCCCAAGTCCTCGGCCGACGCCGACGCCGACGAGGAGTCCTCCGGCGACGCCCCCACCGGCGGTGTCGACCAGGCCACCGCCGTCTTCAAGGCGCTGTCGCCGAAGGCCGTCGATCAGCCGACCACCATGCTCAAGCTGGGCGACCACAAGCCCGGGGCCAAGAAGCCGGACGCAAAGCCGGACGCAAAGCCGGACGCAAAGTCCGAGGCAAAGTCTGCCGCGAAGCCCGAGGGGGACGCCGAGCGCACCAGCAAGTTCGTCGCGCTCAAGCCCCTCGACGACGCCCCGCAGGCCCCGGCAGCCACGCCCCCCGGAGCCAAGGCGCCCACGCCAGAGAAGGCCACGCCAGAGAAGGCCAACGTCGGGCCCGAACGCACCACCCAGCAGCCGCTGCCCCCGCGCCCGCCGCTTGATCTTCTCGCCGAGCTGACCAACACTCCGCCGCCCCCGGAGACCCCGGTCCGCACCGCCGTGCGGAGGGTCAAGATCTGGACGCCGCTGGTGCTGCTCCTGATCGTCGTCTTTGCAGTCGTACAGGCCGTGCGTCCGCTGCCGACCCCCACCCTCGCGCTGACCGCGCAGGAGACCGTCACCTTCGAGGGCGGCAAGCCGTCCATGCCGTGGCCCGCCAAGGGCCAGGCGGCGATGGACGTGAACGGCATCGGCACGTTCGGCACGTCCGGCGACCAGAAGCCCGTCCCGATCGCGAGCATCGCCAAGGTCATGACGGTCTACCTCGTCCTGCGCGACCACCCGCTGAAGAAGGGCAACCCCGGCCCGAAGATCCCGGTCGACGCCGCGGCGGAGAAGCACTACACCACCGGCAAGGCGGGCAACGAGTCGGTCGTCAAGGTCACCGAGGGCCAGAAGATCACCCAGTACGAGGCGCTGCAGGCGGTCATGCTGCCGTCCGCGAACAACGTCGCCAAGCTGCTCGCCCGCTGGGACACCAAGAGCGATTCCGAGGACGAGTTCGTCGCGAAGATGAACAAGACGGCCAAGGAACTCGGCATGAAGAACACCCACTACACGGACCCGAGCGGCCTCGACAAGACGACCGTCTCGACCGCCGAGGACCTCGTGAAGCTGGGCCGGGCCGCGATGGAGGACCCGGTCTTCAACGAGATCTCCCGCCAGCCCAGCTACAAGGACCTCAACGGCGACAAGCAGAACAACTTCTTCGGGCTCGTCCCGACGGTCGCCATCGGCATCAAGACCGGCACCACCACCGCGGCGGGCGGCAACATCCTCTTCGCCGCGGAGAAGAAGGTCGGCGGCCAGACCCGCACGATCATCGGCGCCGCCCTCGGTCAGTACGGGGAGAACGGCGTGGCCAACATCGACCAGGTCACCGGCGTCACCCGCAAGCTCATCGAGGCCGGTCAGGGCGAGCTCGAGGCCAAGACGATCGTGAAGAAGGGCGAGGTGGTCGGCCAGGTCGACGACGGGCTCGGCGGCACGACCCCGGTCGTCGCCACCAAGGACGTCGCCGCCGCGGGCTGGTCGGGCCTGACGGTCAAGCTGAAGCTCGGCGAGAAGGCAGGCGTCACCATCCCGCACTCGGCGAAGGCCGGTACGACGGTGGGCGTGCTGAGCGTCGGCGACGGCAAGGAAGGTGCCGTCGAGGTGCCCGTCGCGCTGCAGAAGGACCTGGCCGAGCCGGGCCTCGGAGCCAAGCTCCAGCGCGTCGGCTGAGGCAGGGGCAGCACAACGTACAGAGGCAGCGACAGCGGCACGTACAGAGGGGAGCGGGCATGGGCGCAGGCGCAAGCCGCCGCCCGTGCCCGCGCCTTGGCCGAAGCCGGCCGGCCTCTCGCGCACGGAGCCCCCGCCCCAGGCTCCGTGCGCGCCGTGCGTGCTAGCGTCACAAGTTCGGGGAGCAGTACGCCGGGGCTGAGCGACGGGGTGTTCCGGGACGGACCCCCTGGCGCGGCCCCCGGACGGACAGAACGACACGGGGAGTGCCGCAAGTGGCAACAGCGGAGCCGACGCGAGCCGACGACGCCGATCCTGAGCCCGGCACCGGTGGCGGCACCCGCACCGGGGCGCGAATACAGCTGCCCGCCCAGCGCGGAGCGCACCCCGTGACACCCGATCGGGCCCCCCGCTGGGAGCGGATCGTGCGGCACCCGGTGACCATCACGACCGTCACCGCGGCCGTCCTGCACGTCGTGTGGTTCTTCACCTTCGCCAACAGCGGCGGTGACCTCGCCGCGCAGGACGCCTGGGCCGAGTTCGTCGGACGGCACCCCGACTCCGCGTACAACCTCGCCTGGTACGGCGGGATGCACCCGGTGTCGTACAGCGTCGTCTCGCCGTATCTGATGTCGGTGCTCGGCGTCCGGACGACGATGATGATCGCCGGGACGGTCTCCGCCGCGCTCCTCACGATGATCCTGGTCCGCAGCCGGGCGGTGAAGCAGCCGCTGTGGCCCGCGTTCGCGGGTGTCTTCGCGCTGTTCTGCAACGCGGTGTCGGGCCGCGTGACGTACGGCCTCGGCCAGATGTTCGCGCTGATGGCCGTCGCGGCCGTCTTCTGCTGGCCCTACCGCTGGCGCTACAAGCGCTGGGCGAAGGCGCTGGTCGCCGCGCCGTTCGCCGCGCTCGCCACGATGGGCAGCCCGGTGGCCGGCCTCTTCGTGGGCCTGGTCGCCGTCGCGCTGTTCCTCAGCAAGCGCTACCCCGGCGCGTACGCACTCGGGGTGGCGCCCGCCGTCGTCGTGGGCCTTTCCGCGTGGCTCTTCCCGTTCTCGGGCACGCAGCCGATGTCCTTCGGGTCCGCGTCACTGCCCCTGATCTGCTCCGGCCTCGTCTTCTTCCTCGTGCCGAAGGAATGGAAGACCGTGCGGATCACCACGGCCGTGTACGCGGCGTTCGTGCTCGGTGTCTGGCTGATCAGCTCGCAGATCGGCTCCAACATCTCCCGCCTCGCGATGTCCTTCGGTGGCGTCGCGCTGCTCGCCGCGCTCCCGTTCGCGGTGAAGAAGTCCCGCAAGTGGTACACGATCGTCCTGGCCCTCGTCGCCTTCACCGGCTGGGTCGGCTTCAAGGCGATCGACGACATAGTGCACACGACGCCCCAGGCCTCCTGGACGCGTGAGCTCGCGCCGCTCGTCAACGAACTGCAGGAGGTCGGCGCCGAGAAGGGCCGCGTCGAGGTCGTGCCCGCGCGCAGTCACCGCGAGGCCTCCGCGCTCTCGCCGTACGTGAACCTCGCCCGCGGCTGGAACCGCCAGGCGGACATGGAGCGCAACCCCCTCTTCTACGACGACACCCTGAACTCCGCGAACTACCACGAGTGGCTTCAGCGCTGGTCCGTGCATTACGTCGTGCTGCCCAAGGGTGAGCCCGACGGTGACGGCGGCAAGCGCGAGGCCGCGCTGGTCGAGCGGGGCCTGCCGTATCTGAAGCAGGTGTGGGTGGACTCCAACTGGCAGCTGTACGAGGTCACCGACCCGACGCCGCTCGCCGACCCGCCCGCGGTCGTCGACCGCGCCGAGGCGGGCGGCATGACGATCGAGGTGAAGGAGGCGGGCCGCGTCCTGATCCGGGTGCCGTACTCGCCGTGGCTCAGCATCGTCGACGCAGACGGCAAGGGCGTCGAGGGCCCCAAGGAGACCGAGGAGTCCAAGCGGCTGCGGGAGAACGACGAGGACCGCCCCAAGCAGTTCGACAACGTCAACGGCTGCCTGATGGAGGCCGAGGAGGACGCCGAGGGCGACAAGTGGACCGAACTCCTCGCCCCCGGCCCCGGTGTCTACCGCCTGGGCGCGCCCTACCAGCTGCCGCGCGGCACCGCCTGCCCCGAGGAGCTGCGGGAGAGCGTGCGCTGAGCGTTCCGCCGCGGGGCCGCGCCCCGCGGCGGGGCGCCTACGCCGTCGTGACCGGGAACGCCACGTCGCACACCTGGTCCTCGGGACCGGCGGAGTCCCACTCCACGAAGTAGATCTCGCGGCAGGCTCCTGCGACCTTCAGGCCTTCGCGGGCCACCCACGCCTCCACCGCCTCGAACGCGCCGAGGATCTGCGGATAGGAGACCTGGGCCTTGGTGATGCGGGTGTAGGCGATCCGGTGCGCGGGCTCCACCCGGGAGGTCGTGCCCCGCTGCCGCCCCGCCTTCGCCGCCCATGCCCGCGCCGCCGCCGCGTCCCTGACCGGTACGCAGGCCTCCGCCGGGCCGTCGCTGTCCTGGGTGACCTCGGCGTGGTAGACGACGAACGGCGAGTCCGCCATGCCGCCGCACTCGCTCTCGGCCGCCTCCTCCAGGCGACGGGTCGACGCGTCGATCCAAGTGGGCAGTTCCTCGGAGAGCAGGTGCCTGCTCTCGCAGATGACGTACTGCTCGGGCACGTCGAAGGTCTTGACCTCGAAATCTTTCCCGTACATCTCAAATCCTCTTCCGGACAGGCGTCCACGGAGGTACCCCACGAGCGTGCGCTGCTCCGCGTGCCGCTCCTCGACGCCCGCCCAGTAGGCGGCGACCGCAAGGCCCGCCCCGTCGCCGTCCAGCCGTACCGTCGCGGTGATGTCCGCGAGCGGCATGCCGAGGCGGCGCAGCAGGACGATGGTGCGGGCGTGTTCCACCTGCGCCGCGCGGTAGTGGCGGTAGCCGGTGGAGGCGTCGACGTATGCGGGGGTCAGCAGCCCGAGGCGGTCGTACAGGCGCAGGGCCTTGGGCGAGAGCCGTGCGCGGGCGGCGAACTCACCGATGGTGAGCAGGGGTTCGCCGTCTGCCGGTTCTCCGCCTGCTGGTACGTCTGCCTGTGCGTGCGCGTCCATGGGGGCATCCTCCGTCACCGGGCCCGGTGGCCCGGCACGGCGACGATGGGCTCTGCCCCAGGGGGAAGGTCAACGGTGGGCGTGCGGGTCAACGGTGGCCGTAGTACGCCTGGGCCTCCAGCCAGCGGCGGTGCCTGCCGCGCCGTACGCCGACGATGATCGCTGTGCCGGAGCCCGCGAGGAGGCCGAGGACCGGCACGACGACGGTCACGACGATGCCGCCGACGAACGACGCGAAGTCGGCGTCGTCGCCGGGGGCGAAGGTGAGGGCGCCGCGCCGGTCGTCGCAGGTCACGCGGTAGTCCGCCGCGGTGTCGGTCTTGAGCACGAACACCCGCTCCCACTCGACGCTGCCCTTGGTGACGGTGAAGGTGCTCTCGGGCGTGGTCACGCGCGGCGTGGAGCCGGAGGGGCCGGAGACGACCTCGCAGCGCGCGCGGGTGACGAAGGGGCTGCGTACGTAGATGGCGGCGTCGTCGTCGGGTCCCATCCGCAGGGTGACGGACTGCCCGCTCGTGAACGCCCTGTCGTCCTCGACGGAGTCCACCGTCGAGGTCAGCGTCAGCAGGAAGCTGGCGACACCGATGCCCACACAGACCGCCGCGATCACCGCCGCGACGACGAACCACCGCCGCCGGGGCCGCAGTTGCCCCGCGTCGATGCGGGGCGGCGGCCCGGGAGGTGGCCCATAGGGATACATATCGGAACGATGACAGCCGGGCGGGGGGTTGGGGAAGGGTGCCGGCCCCCGGGCCGGGACTATGGCTGATCGCCGCTGCCCGTCCCGGTGCCGGCGCCGCGGTCGGTGTCCGACTTCACGTAATCGCGCCAGATCTGGACGGGAAAGACGTTCCCGTGCCGTGAACTCGCCCCGCCCACACCGGACATGGGCAGAAGTTGCGGCTTGTCCGGATTGCTCCTGAACATCGTCACGGCGGTCGAGAGCTCGTCGGTGGTGGCGGTGAACCAGGCCGACCGGAGGCGGTCCTGGTCGCCGGTGCGGCCGGCGACGACCGGCGTGCCGACGGCGGCCTCGCCGACGCCCCGCATCGCGTCGGCGGTCTCGTCGGCCACGTCGGGATCCAGCGCGCGTCGGACGCCGGGCCTCGCGAGCCCGTCAACGGTCTCGCCGGTGTCGTCGTTCCTGACGACCTTGGTCACCGAGTACGGCTCGTGCCGCAGACCGCGGCTGACGAAGGTGCCGTAGGCGTTGGCCATGCGGATCGCGCTGGGGGTCGACGTACCGATGGGGAAGGTCCGCTCCAGGCGCGCCATGCTGCCTTCGAGCAGCCCGGCCGCGACGGCGGTGCGCCGCACCCGCTCCCACCCGACGTCCTTGCCGAGGCGTACGTAGGTGGCGTTGCCGCCTTTCGCGAGGGCCTGGCGGAGGGTGGGGGTGGTGGATTCGCGCAGGTGGCCGCTGTCGTCGTAGGAGCTTCCGGCGGAGACGGACTGCCACGGCGTGCCGCGCCCGCCTGGCCGTGTGCTGATGCCGTGTTCGAGGGCGGCGGCGAGGACGAAGGGCTTGAAGGCGGAGCCGACGGGGACGCCGGAGGTGTCGGCGTTGTTGGTGAAGTGCTTCGTGGCGTCGGACCCTCCGTAGAGGGCGACGATGGCGCCGTCGGAAGGGCGCACGGAGGCGGCGCCGACCTGCACGTCCTTGTCGGCGGCGCGTTTCTCCGGGTCGATCTCGCGGTCGAGCACGCGCTCGACCGCTCTCTTCAGCTGCCGCACCTTGTGCCGGTCGAAGGTGGTGTGGATCTGGTGGCCGCCGCGCGCGAGGTCCTTGTCGGTGAGGGAGGTGTGCTGCTTGATGTATTTGTTCGCGACGTCCACGAGATAGCCGGTCTGCCCGCCGAGGCTGGTGGTGCGGGACTCCTTGTGGGGTTCGGGATAGACGGTGAACTTCCCGCGCTCCTCGGCTGTCATCAGCCCCGCCTTGACCTGCCGGTCGAGGATCCACCTCCAACGGGACTCGGAGCGGTGGTGATTGACCGCGTTCACGGAGGGGTCGTACTGCTCGGCACCCTTCAACAGGGCGGCGAGGGCGGCGCCTTGGCCGGGGTCCAACTGGCGGGCGGGGATGCCGTAATAGGCATGGGCGGCGGCTTCGATGCCATAGGCCCCACGCCCGAACCAACTGGTGTTGAGATACCCCTGTAGAATCTCCCGCTTGCTCTTCCTCTGGTCCACCTTCAGCGCGATGACGAACTCCTTGACCTTGCGCGTCACCGTCTGGTCCTGGGAGAGGTAGGTGTTCTTCACGTACTGCTGGGTGATGGTGGAACCGCCCTGGGTCTCCTGCCCCCGGACCATGTTGACGGCGGCGCGGGCCAGGCCCTTGGGGGAGACTCCGGAGTCGCTGTAGAAGGTGTCGTTCTCGGCGGCGATGACGGCGTTCTCGACGGCATCGGGAATCTCCGAGAGCCGCACGTTCTGCCGGTTCACGTCACCGGTGCTCACCATCTGGGTGCCGTCGGCCCAGTAGTAGACGTTGGCCTCGCGCCGGGCGGCGTCGTTCTCGTCGGGAATGTCGACGGAGGCGTACACGAGCCCGAACAGACACCCGAGTCCGACAACGAGAAACGCGAACCCCCCAAGCAGTTGCCGCCAGGAGGGAACCCACCGCCGTGGTCCGCGTCTGCCGCGCCGGGGGTAGTCGACGAGGCGGCGACGGCTGCGGCTGCGGCTGAGACTTCGGCTGCGGCGACGGCATGGCTTGCGCGTCGGCTTTACCTGAGTGTGTGTCCCCATGGTGGGGGAGAGGGGAGCGGCGTGGGTGAGGGTTGGCCGGGTACGTATTAGGGGGACGTAACAGAGCTTTGGGAGCCCTCTCGACGATCACTGGCAGGGCCCGGCCGCGGCGGCTCCCCTTGGCCACGGCCGGCCCGCCTCTACCACGGGGTCGGCGACGCGGGAGTGCGCCGACCTCCGTGGGAGCTCGAAAGCGACGGCTGCTGCGGCTGCGGTTGCGGCACGGCGCAAAGAACACCATCACAACCCGAAGCCACCGCTTCTCCTCCCGTGTTCCCAGGGCGGGCCGGTCGACACAGGTTGAATGCGCGAAGGGTGCGGGCGGACCCTGGAGGGGTGGGAAGCAGGCGTTGCGGGCGCAAGCGGTGCTCTCGCCTGCGAGGCTGTGGTGCGTGACGTATGCAGTGAGTGTGGACGCGCGGATAGCGGCCGGTACCCCGGAGATGGATGAGCTGCAGCGGATCGGCGCCGGTGCTCTCCTTGAGGACGGCTTCGAGTCCGTGGAGGAGATCGCGGGACCCGACGGGACGGAGATCAGTCTCCGCGACACATTTGTGGGCGTGTACCCCGGTGGAGCGCTCCTGAAGGTCTTCGTGGACGCCCCGGCGCTGGAACTCGCCGAGGAGACCGTCCGCGAACTCGTGGAGGAACTCCTGGAGCGTACGGAGCTGCTCGCGGACTGGACCGTCGAGCGCTGCCAGGTGGAGCTGCACCCGGACCAGGCGAGGGAGAGCCTGGACGCGGCCGACGGCCCGGACGCCCCGCCGAACGACGTCGAGTCCCGCCGCGCGCGCCTGATGGGACTGGCCGGTGAAGCGGCGTCCCCTCACGCGGCAGGAACGACGGCGGAAACCGAAGCGATCCGCGCCAAGATCAGGGCGATGGCCCCGAGGCTCGCGGCGTTCGGAGTGGGAATGTTCGGCGTACCGGAGCCAGAGGAGGAAGAGACCAAGGACGCCGCGCACCCGAAGAACGCACCCTCCGACTCCACCCCCGGCATCACTGCCGAGGACGCAGAGCTGGCCGCGGGAGCCCTGATCTGGGGTACGGATGTCCTCCTGGACGAGCTGTTCCAGGACGCGCACGCCCTGGACCGGGAGGCGACGAATGTCGCCGAATGCGACGGCCCCATGTGGCTCCTGGACGAACTGCCCCCGCGTTACGCCCTGCAGTACGACGCCCGCTTCGCCCGCCGCTTCCTCGTGACGGCGATCGCCCTGACGACGCGCCTGACCGAGGGAAGCTTCCGGCAGCTGAGCTGCGTGGCCGAGGAACTGGCGCTCAGACTGCTGCTGCGCGAGGCCGAGGTCACGCTGGACACCTTCGGCCTCCTGGACGAGGGCGTCGCGTCAGCCCTGGAATGCTTTGCCGAGCTGGTCTACGAGGACATGGACCACGAGTGGCTCTACGACGACGCGATGGACGGCATAGACGAGAGCGAGGCAGGCGAGGCCCTGGGCATCACCCCCCTGGCCATCACCAATTGGTTCACCCCGTTCAACAAGGACCGCTACGTCCACCCGTACGCGGCGGATGAGCCCGAAACCGGGACAAGGGCGAGCGACGAAGACATCGTGCCCCCGTCGTAGGCCTTCCGGGCACAGCGGCGGGCACCCATCCTCGCGAGGGTCGGACCTGACCGAGGTCGATCTCCACCGGGCACCCGTCGCGGCCTGCTCGATCCGCCAGCAGAAGCCGATGCCCGCCTTGGCGTACTGGTCGACCTTCACGATCCGGTCGGTGGCACGTGCTCGGGGCGGGTCGATAAAACACCTCCCGGACACCGCCTCGCGGGCCCGATCCCGCTGGATCGCTCCACCAGTTCAATCTCGATGGGTGCGGCGGACTCGATCTCGATCGTGACCCCTTCGTCCTCCTGGAGGACGTCAGAGGGAGCATCGACGGGGAGTACGACCAGCCTCGTGTGCGGTCGAGGAAGTCGCCCCAGGTCCAGAGGCGGATCGTGACGCAAGATGTCGACGACACGAACAAGAGTCTCGGGGATGCTCACGCTGCACGAGTCCCCACGTTTCAGGTGGTGAGGGCTCGGCTCGGTGCGAAACAGCGTGTACGACCACTCCCACGAGTCAGGGTCGACGGGGAAGGCCACTTGCCCGTTCCATCGGAACCGGGAGTCCGGATCGATCTTCTCCCAGGGCCACTCCACGGAGACGTGGAGGCCCCGGACATCGGCAACTCGCGCCCTCGCCGGCGAGCAACTGACTCTCAGTACATCGCCCACCTGGTACTCCGGTCGACCGCCCTCGCGCTTCACCACGCTGTTCCTGACATGTCCGATCCGTGTCCGAAGGTTAAGGCTGGTGGTATGTCAAAGGCCCCGGACCAAGATCGGTCCGGGGCCTTTTGCCTTGTGCCCCCGGCAGGATTCGAACCTGCGACACCCGCTTTAGGAGAGCGGTGCTCTATCCCCTGAGCTACGAAGGCAAGGTGGCGCCGCCATGGATGGCGGTTCCAGACAGGGTAGCGGATCGGGGTGAGGTGGCGGTGCGGGGCCGGGGGTGGGGCAGTCAGGGGGTCGGGGTCCAGTTGCCCAGCCAGTCGGCGGTTTCCTGGTCCTTGGCCTGGGTGTCCGTCAGGTGGGGGCGGTCGGTGCCGGCCGGGCCCGCGCCCGCGCCCGTGTTCTTGTACTCCGCGAAACGGTCGTCCTTCCAGGAGAAGCCGCCCATGTCCGTCCATGGGGTGGTCCTGATGGCCGCGCTGAGGGACGAGTCACGGACCGTGGTCTGTGGGTCCAGGGTCGCGTCGCCGCCCGCGTGCCAGTTGCGGCCCAGGTAGAAGCTGCGCGCGGACACGTCGCCGTTGACCGTGGTGCGGGTGATCAGGAAGCCCTTGCGGTCCGGGGCGGTCGAGGGCGCGGTGACGTAGCCCTGCGAGGAGCCGTCCCAGCGCTTCTTGAGGGTGATCACCGAGCGGTCCACCACGGCCGTCGCGCGGCCGAAGATGAAGTCCGTGTTGCCGATGATGTAGGAGTTCTTGATGTACGCGCGGCCCAGTTTCGCCTTGGACGCCGTGTCCAGGAGCAGCGTGTCCTGGTCGCCCTCGACGATCACGGTGTCGAGGAACGCCTTGTCGGCGGCCGTGCGCAGGGCCACCGCCTGGTGGCCGGACATGTCCTGGTGGGTCTTCTCGTCGAAGTCGTTGGAGATCGTCAGGTTGCGGGCCTGGAAGTCGTCCGCCTCGGCGGCGACGGTCGCGCTGCCCGAGGTGCCGTAGGTCCCGGAACCGTCCGGCTTGGGCGTGCCCGCCGCGTTGTCGTACACGATGACCGTGTCCTTGCGGCTGCCGCCCGTGCCCTGGAGGGTGATCCGGGGCTTGTTCGACGGGATCTTCACCGTCTCGCGGTAAGTGCCCGGTTTGATCGCGACCGTGACCCGCGACGGGTTGTTCGCGGGTACGGCGTTCACCGCCGCCTGGACTGTTCTGTACTGGCCGCTGCCGTCCTTCGCCACCGTGAGGGTGGCCTGAGCCGTGGCGGACTTCGCCGACGTGACGCCCAGCGTCGCGCGCGGGCCCGCCCCCGCCTTCAGCTTCGCCGGGACGTCCGCCGCCTTGTCCGGCGTGTAGGCGTAGAAACTCTTCGGGTCGAAGGCTGTTCCGCCGCTCTCGTTGCGGCCGCTGGTGCCCTTGAAGATGTTGCCGCGTTGCACGACCGACGCCGTACTGTCCTTCGTCACCGGGTTGTTGAGGCCCTCGAAGTAGCTGTTCTCCAGGACCATCTTCGTCTTGCCGCGCGAGTAGTTCCCGTAGGACGACGTGATGTCCGTGCCCGCCACGTCCTGCAGATAGTTGTTGTAGAGGTGCGCGTGGGCCACGTTGTCCGTGGACGGATTGCGCTGCTCCGTCTCGCGGAACCAGTTGTGGTGGATCGTGATGTCGGCCGTCGTGTTCTCGGTCCAGCCGATGCCGAAGGTCTTGTTGTTGTCGCTCAGCTTGTTCCAGGACACCGTCAGATACGTGGTGTCCTTGCGGCTGTCTATCAGGCCGTCGGCCATGTGCCGCAGGTCGTTGTGGTCGATCCAGACGTGGTGCGCGCCGTCCATCTGCACGGCGTCGAAGTCGTGCTCCTTGTCGTTCCACGTGCCCGCGTACGAGTCCCGGATCGTGAGGTTCCGGATGATCACGTTGTGCACGCCCTGGCCCAGGAAGAAGCCGCCCCCGACGATCTGGCCCGAGGTTCCGGAACCCACGATCGTCTTGTCGGACGCGACCTTGATCTCCTTGCCCTTGGGGTTCATCGTGATCGTCGCCGCGACCACGATGACGTACGGGTCGGAGGCCGTCGCGTACTTCTCCAGGTCCGCGAGCGTCTTGACGGTGACCGTCTTCCCGTCGCGTCCGCCGTAGGTGCCGTTCTGGCCCAGCGCGTTGACCGAGGCGAAGCCGTCGGCCACGTCCGCCGCCCAGGCGCCGGCGGAGCCCGATGCGGCCGACGCCTTCGGCTGGGCGTCCTCGCCGAACATGCCGAACGCCGTGCCGTACGCGAGACCCGCCGCGGCCGCCACGGCCACCGGGACGCCGAGTCGCATGCTGATCTGCCGCCGCCTGCGGTGCCGCTGCTGCGTCGCTCTCGTGTGCTTCATGTGGGGTAGCCGCCCTGAAGATCGGTGGTGTGCGTTGCGCAGGGCAGTTGCCACCACCGGGCGGATTGGTTGCCGTGAACCCTCTAAACCGATGCCGACGCCGACGTGTACGCATGCAGGCGCAACGCCAGCTGGATCTCCAGCGCCCGCTCCGGCGACTGCCAGTCGGCGCCGAGCAAGTGGCCTATCCGGTCGAGGCGTTGGACCACGGTGTTCACGTGCACGTGGAGGGAGTCCTTCGCCTTGGACTGGCTCATGCCGCAGGCGAAGTAGGCCCGCAGGGTGTGGATCAGTTCGGTGCCGCGTCTGGTGTCGTAGTCAATGACCGGGCCCAGCGTGCGGCGTACGTACGAGTCGAGGTTGGTGTCCTCGCCGAGGAGTACGCCGAGGAAACCCAGGTCGGGGAGGTCCGCGCCCTGCCCGGTGTGGCCGAGCGCGCGCAGGGCGGAGAGGCACCGCAACGCCTCCGCGTGCGTCAGGGAGAGGGCCTCGGGGCCGATCGCGGGGCCCGCGGCGCCGACCGTGACCGGCGCCCCGGCGGCCTGGGTGAGCTCGGCGGCGAGCGCGCGGGCCCGCGATCCGGTGTCGTCGGCCGGGATCACCAGGGCCACGTGGTCGTGGTGCAGGCCGGAGAGGCCGCGGTGGGCGCGGGCCGCGCGCGCGGCCGACGAGAGCAGCAGCCGGCGGGAGGCCGCCTCGCTGTGGGCGACGAACACCGCGTGGGGCAGGGTCAGATCGACGTCCAGGCGGCGGGCGCGCGCGGTGAGGCGGCCCGGGGTGCCGGAGAGGGAGAGCAGGTCGCCGAGGAGTTCACCGCGTACGCGGTCCTCCGCCTCGGCGGCCGAGCGGCGGAGGAGCAGGAGCAGCGCGGTGACGACCCCGGCGCGTTCGAAGAGGCGGCGGTCGGCCTCGCCGAGGTCGGGCCGGCCGGTGAGGGCGATGCTGCCGAGGAGCTCGGAGCCCGCGAGCACCGCGCACACCCAGGTGCCGTCGAGGGGTACGGCCCGGCCACTGGCGCGCGAGGCGGCGACGGCCCTGCCCGGGGGCGTACGGGGGTCTGCGTCCACGCGGGCGAGTTCCGTGCCGTCCGCGTCGTGGATGAGGGTGCCGCCGTCCAGGAGGGCGCCGATGGCCGTGGCGACCTCGGTGAAGTCGCCGCCGCGCAGCACGAGATCGGTCAGGCGGTCGTGCGCGTCCTCGGCCCTGCGCAGCGCCTCGCTGTGCGCGCGAATGGTCTGCGATGCCGCGTTCAGGTCGACGAGCGCCGCCCGGGTCTCCTCCATGCGGCGCGCGCTGTCGATGGCGATGGCCGCGTGGTCGGCGAGCGAGGAGAGCAGCGCGCCCTCGTCCGGCGTGAAGGCGCGGGCGGTGCGGTCGGCGGCGTACAGGACCCCGATGATGTGGGTGCCCTGCCGCAGCGGTACGCCGAGGATGGCGTGCAGGCCCTCTTCCAGTACGGCGCTGTCGATGGTTGCGGTGTGCTGGAAACGGGGGTCGACCTCGTAGTCCCCGGTGGCGTACGGGCGGGCGGTCTGCGCGACGAGGCCGCCGAGGCCCTCGCCCATGCCCAGGCGCAGGTTCTGGAACGCGGCGGAGACCGAGCCGTCCGTCACGCGCATGTAGGTGTCGCCCGCCGCCGGGTCGTTGAGGGACAGATACGCGACGTCCGTACGGAGCAGCAGCTTGGCCCGGTGCACGATGGCGCGGAGCACCGCGTCCAGGTCGCGCAGCGCGGCGAGGTCGCCCGCCGTGTCGAACAGCGCGGTCAGTTCGGCTTCTCTGCGCTGGTGCTGGTTGAGGGTGCGGCGTACGCGCAGGGCGGTCTGCGTGGCCTCGTCGACCGCCGCGAGCTGGGCGCCGCTGGCCCCGGCGGCGCGGGCCGCGGCGGCCGGCCGGGCGAACTGCTCGGCCGGCGCGTCCTGGGCGAGCAGGTCGAGCAGTTCACGCAGGGCGGCGGTGCACACCTGCTCCCGGTGGGCGGCGTCTGGGGAGCTGGTCATTCGACGGGTCGCCTCCGGGAGCGGGGTGCGCGTGCGCGTGGTGCGGTTCAGGTGCGGCTTCCGATTGTCGCCGAGGCCGCGCCGCTCGCACCCTCGGAAGCGGAACGCTGTTCGGCCGGAGAGGAGAGCGAACGGCCCCGGGTCTCCTTCGCCACGAGCACCGTGAGCGTCGTGATCACCACTGTCACGCAGACGTAGAGCGAGACCGGTGTCGCCGAATCGAAGTCCTTGAGGAGCTCCACCGCGATGATCGGCGCGAGCGCGCCGCCGATGATCGACGCGAGCTGTGAGCCCATCGACGCCCCGGAGTAGCGCACCTTCGTGTCGAACATCTCGGAGATGAAGGCGGCCTGCGGCCCGTACATCGCGCCGTGGAAGAGCAGCCCGACCGTGACGGCGAGGGTGATCACGGCGAACGACTCGCTGTCGACGAGCGCGAAGAACGCGAACGCCCACAGGGCCATGCCGATGGAGCCGATCAGGGTGACGGGCCTGCGGCCGATGCGGTCCGAGAGCGCGCCCCACAGCGGGATCGTCACGAAGTGCACGGCGGAGCCGATGAGGACGGCGTTCAGGGCGGTGCTCTTGGGCAGTTCCAGGTGCACGGTGACGTAGACGAGGACGAAGGCCGTGAGGATGTAGTACGAGACGTTCTCGCCGAGCCGGGTGCCGATCGCGGTGAGTACGCCGCGCCAGTTGTGCCGGAAGACCTCGACGACCGGTGCGTCCTGCTTGGCGGCTTCCCCCGCGGCTTCGGCGGCCTCCGCCTTCGCCTGCGCCTCCAGGAACAGCGGCGACTCCGACACCGAGACCCGTATCCACAGGCCGATGATCACCAGCACCCCGGAGAGCAGGAACGGGATGCGCCAGCCCCAGGCGAGGAACGCCTCGTCGGACTGGACGGCGGCGAGGAGCGCGAGGACACCGGTGGCCAGGAGGTTGCCGCCGGGGGCGCCCGCCTGCGGCCAGGATGCCCAGAAGCCGCGGTTCTTGTCGTCGCCGTGCTCGGAGACGATCAGGACGGCGCCGCCCCACTCACCGCCGAGCGCGAAGCCCTGGATCAGGCGCAGCACCGTGAGCAGGATCGGGGCGCCGACGCCGAGGGTCGCGTGGGTGGGCAGCAGGCCCATCGCGAAGGTGGCGCCGCCCATCATCATCAGGCTGAGCACGAGCAGTTTCTTGCGGCCGATCTTGTCGCCGTAGTGGCCGAAGACGACGCCGCCGAGAGGCCGGGCGGCGAACCCGACGGCGTACGTGAGGAAGGACAGGAGGGTGCCGACCAGCGGGTCGCTGTCGGGGAAGAACAGCGTGTTGAAGACGAGCGCGGCGGCCGAGCCGTAGAGGAAGAAGTCGTACCACTCGATGGTGGTGCCGATGAGGCTTGCGCTGATGATGCGGGCGATTCCTGGCGTGCCCGGGGTCTTGCCGGGGTTCTTGCCCGGGGCGCGCGGCGTTGCGGCTGCCATGGCGTGATCCGTTTCTCGATGGGGACGTGCGGGTGACGTGAGGCGGGCGTGTGGTGAAGGGGCGCTGGGGGAGCGGGTGTTCAGCCGGCGGTCCAGCCGCCGTCCAGGGGCAGCGAGGCGCCGGTCACGAAGCCGCTGTGCGGGCCGCAGAGCCAGAGCGCGGCGGCGGCGATCTCCTCGGGTTCGATGAGCCGCTTGGCCGCGGAACGCCGCAGGAGCACGTCGGTGAGGACCTGCTCGGGCGCGATGCCGTGGGCGGTGGCCTGGGCGCTGATCTGGTCCTCGACGAGGGGCGTGCGGGTGTAGCCGGGGCAGAGGCAGTTGCTGGTGACGCCGTGCGTCGCGCCTTCCAGGGCGGTGACCTTGCTCAGCCCCTCCAGGGCGTGCTTGGCGGTGACGTAGGCGGACTTGAAGGCGCTGGCGCGAAGACCGTGCACGCTGGAGATGTTCACGACGCGGCCCCAGCCGCGGGCGTACATGTGGGGCAGCGTCCTGCGCAGCAGGAGGAACGGCGCGGTGACCATGACCCGCTGGATCAGGTCGAACCGCTCCGGAGGGAACTCCTCGATGGCGGCGACGTGCTGGAGCCCGGCGCTGTTGACGAGGACGTCGACGCGCGTGGGCAGGGTGTGCACCGCGGCGGGATCGGCGAGGTCCACGGCGTGTGCCTCGCCGTCGATCCGGTCGGCGACCTCCTTGGCCGCGTCGGCGTGCCGGTCCACGACGTGCACGAAGGCGCCCGCGTCGGCCAGGGCCACGGCACAGGCCCGCCCGATGCCGCTGGCGCCGCCGGTGACCAGGGCGGTGCGTCCGGTGAGGTCATTTCCGGCGAGGGCTGCGGGGGTGTCACCGCGGGGAGTGGGGCTCGTCATGGCCGGAAACGTAAGGGTGCGCCGGGCGGGGTTCCCATGTGTGGGGCCCACATAACCGGGGAGCGGTTCATGTGGGTGGGCGTGGCGTCCTCGTGCGTATCTGGTGACCCACGTCACGTTCGGAGCGCCGCGAGCTGTGCTACCTTGCGAACAGCACGTGTGTACGCCGCCTTCTGCGGCGCCGGTGCCAGTCTTCTTTTCTTCCGCCTCGTCGAGGCTCTCGTAGTCCAGCGGCTCCCCGGTTCGTGACTCTTCGCGAAGCCTTCTGCCGCAGTTCTTCACTCCGCCCGTCGTACGGGACGTGAACACACCGTTCCGCCGGGCCCCTTCATTCGCATGCTCGCGAAAGGACCCCATCATGAGTACCGCAACCATCACCCGCGACAAGAGCACCACCACAGCCGCCACCCCGGCCACCACCACGGCCCCCGCGACCCCCGTCGTCGCCGCCTCCGGCATCCTCGACGTGAGTCACAACGCCAACGGCCATCTCCGTACCGGCGATTGCCTCCCCACCCCGAACGACGTGCAGGTTCCCTCCGCGCTCATCCGCCGGCTCGGCCTGCGCGCGGGTGACCTGGTCGAGGGCGTCTGCGGCAAGGCCCGCACCCTGACCGGCGTCGAGCGGGTCAACGGACACTCCGCCGAAGCCCTGCGCAGGCGCGCACAATTCGGCGACCTGACCCCGCTGCACCCCCGCGAACGGCTCCGCCTGGAGACCCCTGGCAGCGGCGGGGGCAGTGTCGCCACCCGGCTCATCGACCTCGTGGCCCCCGTCGGCAAGGGCCAGCGCGGCCTCATCGTCGCGCCGCCCCGCACCGGCAAGACCGTCCTGCTCCAGCAGATCGCCGCCGCCGTCAGCGCGAACCACCCCGAGGCGCACCTCATGGTCGTGCTGCTCGACGAACGGCCCGAGGAAGTCACGGACATGAAGCGTTCCGTACGGGGTGAAGTGCTCGCCTCGACCTTCGACCGGCCCGCCAAGCAGCACATCGCCCTGGCCGAACTCGCCGTCGAGCGCGCCAAGCGGCTCACCGAGGAGGGCAAGGACGTCGTGATGCTCTTCGACTCCCTCACCCGGCTCTGCCGCGCGTACAACAACGCGGCCTCCAGTGGCGGCCGCACCCTCTCCGGAGGTGTCGACGCCGCCGCCATCCAGGGCCCCAAGCGCCTCTTCGGGGCCGCGCGGCTCGCGGAGGAGGGCGGGTCCCTGACCATGCTCGCCACCGTGCTCGTGGAGACCGGATCGCGCGCCGACGACTACTACTTCGAGGAGCTCAAGGGCACCGGCAACATGGAGCTCCGCCTCGACCGGGGCATGGCCGAACGCCGGGTCTTCCCCGCCGTCGACGTCACCCCCTCCGGCACGCGACGTGACGAACTCCTGGTGCCCGCCGACGAGTTGACGGCCGTACGCGGCCTGCGGCGCGCCCTGCACGGCAGGGACGCGCAGAGCAACCTGGAGGCGCTGATCGAGCGCCTGCGCAAGACCCCGGACAATCTCGCCTTCCTGCGCCAGGTGCAGCAGACCGTGCCCGGCGCCGGGTCCGCCAAGGTCAACGGCGGCTGAGGCGTGGCCTTACGGCCGGGTGACGTGCACCCGGTAGCGGCCCGCCTCGTCGATGTCCGTCACCGTGATCCGTACGCCCGTCTTCTTGTCCGTGAAGGTCTGTCCGGGCTCGTAGGTCGCGTCGGAGAGCTCCGCGTGGACGTTCGGCCGGCGCGTGCAGCCGCCGCTGTCCTTCGTGGAGTCGGCGACCGTGATCGGGCCGTGGCCGGTGTCGATCTCCGCGTCCACCCGGTAGATCAGGACCCCCGGCTTGCAGATCGCCTCGTCGTTGCCGCCGCGGGTGCGCACCTCGACGGCGTACCCCGTCCGCTCGCTCAGCGGCACGAAGGCGAGCTTGGTGCCGCCTTCCGTCGGCAGCGGGCTCAGCGTGTGCTCGGTGGTGCCGGAGTTCGACGCGCAGCTGACCTGGTCGTCGCCGAGCCAGCCGAGCTTCCACTTGTGCCAGGCCACCAGGTCGTTGTTGGCGCCCCAGTCCTCGCTCATGATGTCCCAGTGGCCGACCGCGCCGCCGCCCTCCTGCGTGTACAGGTCGGGCAGGCCGAAGACGTGGCCGTTCTCGTGGGGGAGCACGCGGTAGCCGGTCTCGCGGTAGCTGCCCGAGCCGTCGTCCTGCCTGCTGTAGACGAAGGACGCGTTCGATACGGGGACGCCGTCCGCGACGGGGGCCTCGGTGTTCCCGGCGAAGGTCACCGAAAGGACCGTGTCGAGCGCGGAAGGGCCCGCGTTCGGCGTGATGAGGATGTTCACCAGGTCGTACTCCCGGAAGTCCACGTCCGGGTCGGCCTCCGCCACGATGTCCGTGACCAGCTCGCGGTAGCCGGGGTCGAAGGGGGCGCCGCGCTCTATCCCGTACTCCTTGAAGCTCTTGGGCATCCGCAGCCAGTCGGAGACCGGGGACTCCGGGCGGTAGTCGAGCCGTCCGTAGGAGCTGGTGCGGAACCAGTCCGACGTCTGCGGGAAGAACTCCGCGAGGCGGTCGAGCGCGGGGCCCTCACCGGGGGCGTCGGAGAAGTCGACCATGAGGTTCAGGGCCCGGACGGTGCCGGTGGAGCGGGAGTAGCCGGTGGGGGTGGGCATGCCCTCCGACATCTGTACGCCCATCGTGCCGCTGATCATGCACGGGTTGAGGGTGGTCGCGCGGGCCAGGGAAGAGGGGCCCGCCGCCGTGGGGGACTCCTCCATCAGGCGGCCGGTGCTCGCCGATGTGGTGACCGTGAAAGCAAGGACGGCGCAGGTGGCGAGTGCAGCGCCACGTCGCGCTCCGCATATCTGCCTCCAGGTCGGCTGCTGCATGCGTGGGCCTTCCCCTAGCGGCAGCCGCCGGTCCTGGCTGCACCCTTTCGATCACCCTGTGCCGGTGGGTGCGCGGGCGCTCGCTGGGTGCGACCGATCGTGGGTTTCTTGTTCATCTAGGGCTTCCTGCGGATCCCCACGGAGGTGTGACGCGGGTCACGTGAAGAAAGTCCGGGAGCGGGAAATATCCGGGGACTGTCTCCCCGTTTAGACCTGTGTCCGAGCGAAACGGGGAGTGATTCCCCGCATCGCGCACCACAGACCTGAATCGCGCATCACGGACGTGAATCGCGCACCGCAGACTTGAGGAGAGCCGCCGTGGAAACCGCCACCGCCGCGCAGCGCCGCACGCCCCGCCCGCGGGCCGACGCCCTGCGCAACCGGGAGCGGATCGTCGCCGCCGCACGCGAGATGTTCGTCGAGTTCGGCCCCGACGTGCCGCTCGACGAGGTCGCGCGCCGGGCCGGCGTCGGCAATGCCACGGTCTACCGGCACTTCTCCGACCGTTCCGAACTGGTCCACCAGGTCGTCCTGATGGTCACCGACCGCGTCTCGGCACACGCCGAGGCGGCGATCGTGGCCGCGGACGCCGACCCGAGTGTCGCGTTCGACGCCCTGCGCCGGTTCGTCCATGCCTCCGCCGACGAGCGCATCGGTGCCCTGTGCCCGATCCTCCAGGCGGCCTTCGACCCCGATCACCCGGATCTGGTCGATGCCCGTGAGCGGCTCGAAGCCGTGATCGACGGGCTCATGCAACGGGCGCGCGCGGCCGGGCAGCTGCGCACCGACATCGCCGTCGGGGACCTGATGGTCGCCCTCTCCCAGCTCACGAGGCCGCTGCCCGGCACGGCGTGCCCGAACATGGACCGCTTCGTCCACCGCCATCTGCAGCTGTTCCTCGACGGCCTGATGGCACCGGCCCGCTCCGAGCTGCCCGGTGAGGCGGCGACCTTGGAGGACCTCCGCCAGTCCTGAGTCCCGCCTGGCCCGGGCGCTCGAACGCATCGCTTTCCGTCACTTTTTCACCACACGTACCGCTAGGTGGCTACTCCCATGTCAGAAACAGATCCGAGGCGCTGGAAAGCGCTGATCTTCATCGCGCTCGCGCAGCTGATGGTCGTCCTCGACGCGACCATCGTGAACATCGCGCTGCCCTCCGCCCAACAGGACCTGGGCATCTCCGACGGCAACCGCCAGTGGGTCATCACGGCCTACGCCCTGGCCTTCGGTGGTCTGCTGCTCTTCGGTGGCCGCATAGCCGACCTCTGGGGCCGCAAGCGCACCTTTGTGACCGGCCTGATCGGCTTCGCCGCGGCCTCCGCGCTCGGCGGTGCCGCGACCGGCGAGGCCATGATGCTGGGCGCCCGCGCCCTGCAGGGTGTGTTCGGCGCGCTGCTCGCGCCCGCCGCGCTCTCGCTGCTCGCCGTGATGTTCACCGATGCCAAGGAGCGCGCCAAGGCGTTCGGCATCTACGGTGCGATCGCCGGTGGTGGTGGCGCCGTGGGCCTGATCCTCGGCGGTTTCCTCACCGAGTACCTGAACTGGCGCTGGACGTTCTTCGTGAACATCCCGTTCGCCGCCGTTGCCGCGATCGGTGCCTACTTCGTCATCCGTGAGCCGGCCGGTGCCCGCAACCGCTCGCCGCTCGACATCCCGGGTGTGGTCCTGTCCACCCTCGGTCTGGTCTCCCTTGTCTACGGCTTCACGCGCGCCGAGTCGGCCGGCTGGTCGGACTCCCTGACGATCGGCATGTTCGTCGGCTCCGCCGTCCTGCTCGCCGCCTTCGTCCTCACCGAGGCGAAGGTCAAGTCGCCGCTGCTCCCGCTGCGCGTCCTGACCGAGCGCAACCGCGGTGGCGTCTACCTCTCGCTCGGCCTCGCGATCATCGCGATGTTCGGCCTGTTCCTCTTCCTCACGTACTACCTGCAGATCGTCAAGGGCTTCTCGCCGGTCAAGACCGGCTTCGCGTTCCTGCCGATGATCGTCGGCATGATCACGGGCTCCACGCAGATCGGCGCCCGTCTGATGACCCGCGTCGCGCCGCGGCTCCTGATGGGCCCGGGCTTCGTGGTCGCGGCCATCGGCATGCTGCTCCTGACGCAGCTGGAGATCGGCACCTCGTACGCCGGTCTGATCCTGCCCGCGCAGTTGCTGCTCGGCCTCGGCATGGGTACGGCGTTCATGCCCGCCATGTCGCTCGCCACGCACGGTGTCGAGCCGCGTGACTCGGGTGTCGCCTCCGCGATGGTCAACACCTCGCAGCAGGTCGGCGGCGCCATCGGCACCGCTCTCCTGAACACCATCGCCGCCTCCGCCACGACCGCGTACATCGCGGACCACGCGGCGGGTGCGACGACTCCCGCGGCCCAGAAGCTGGTCCAGGCGCAGGCCATGGTCGAGGGCTACACCAGCGCGATCTGGTGGGCCGTCGGCATCCTGGCCGCCGCCGCCGCGATCGCCTTCGCCCTCATCAACACCGGCGCCCAGAGCGGCGCTCCGGCCGCCTCGGGCTCCGGCGACGGCGAGGGTGTCGAGGACGAGATCAGGATTCCGGTGGTCGCGCACTGACCCCGGACGTGAAGGGGGAGGCGGTCTAGCGGAGCCAGGGCAGGTCCGCCCCCGCCTCCTTCGGCTGAAGTCCCTCGGCGACGATCACCATGATCTCGCCGAGGGACTTCTGCTGTTCCGGGGTGAGCCGGTCGAAGAGTGCCTGGCGCACGGCGGTGACATGGCCGGGCGCGGTCCTGCGCAGCACCTCGTACCCGTCGTCGGTGAGGATCGCGAACTGGCCGCGCTTGTCGGAGGGGCAGTCCTCGCGGCGCACCCAGCCGTTCTTCTCCAGGCGCGCGACGGCGTGCGAGAGACGGGACCGGGTGATCTTGGTGTTCCTGGCCAGCTCGGTCATGCGCAGGCGTCGGCGCGGAGCGACCGAGAGCTGGACGAGCAGACCGTAGTAGATGTGCGGCATGCCGGCGTCGCGCTGCAACTGGCGGTCGAGGTGGTCCTCCAGGAGCGTGGTGGCCTGCAGATACGCGAGCCAGGTGCGCTGTTCCTCGTCGTCGAGCCAGCGCGGTTCCCCGTCGGGAAGGTCGGGGGAAGAAGTGGGTGCCGTGTCCATGTAGTCCACTGTACGCAGCCCTTCCTTGAAAGTTAAACAATTTGGGCGTAGAGTCATCGTCGAGAAAGCTTGAGAGTTAAAGCAAAAGCTTCGGTGTGTGAGAGACCATTCCCCGTACGTCCCCGGAGGTGCCGCCATGACCGCGACCCAGGAGCGCATGCCCGCCCTGTATCTCAGCCACGGCGCACCGCCGCTGGCCGACGACGCGCTCTGGCCGGAGCAGCTCCGCGCCTGGTCGGCGGGGCTGCCGCGCCCCAAGGCCATCCTCATGGTCTCCGCCCACTGGGAGGAGGCCCCGCTCGCGCTCGGCGCGACCGAGGCGACCCCGCTGGTCTACGACTTCTGGGGCTTCCCCGAGCACTACTACCAGGTCACGTACGCAGCTCCCGGCGCCCCCCAACTGGCCGATTCCGTACGCAAACTGCTGCGCGGGGCGGGTACGCCGGTGCAGGACATCCCGGACCGCGGGCTCGACCACGGAGCGTATGTCCCGCTCGTCGAGATGTATCCCGACGCGGACGTCCCCGTGCTCCAGATCTCCCTGCCGACCCTCGACCCGCGCCGCCTCCTCGACATCGGCCGCAAGCTCGCGCCGCTGCGGGACGAGGGCGTGCTGATCGTCGGCAGCGGCTTCTTCACGCACAATCTGGCCGCGCTGCGCCAACTGGACCGTGGTGTGCCCTCGTGGTCGGTGGAGTTCGACGCGTGGGGGCACGAGGCGCTCGACGCGGGCGACATCGACGGCCTCCTCGACTTCCGGCACAAGTCTCCGGCGGGCGAGCTCGCACATCCGCGCACGGAGCACTTCGCGCCCCTCTTCGTGACGCTGGGGGCCGCGGAGGCCGCGGGAGACCTCGGCGGGCAGCGCAGTGTGATCGACGGGTTCTGGATGGGGCTCGCGAAGAGGTCGGTGCAGTTCGGCTGACCGCTTCAGGCGAGCGGTTCGCTGATCTCGATCGCGCGCAGGGCCGCCGTCAGGGCGCGCTCGTCGCCCACGTCCAGTGCGGTGTCGGCGAACTTGATGACGTGCTCGTCACCGTGTGCCAGGGCCCGCTCGAAGACCTCTTCGGGGGTGAAGGTGCCGGGCGCGGTGTACGTGACCGGGGCGTCGGGGGCGTACATCGAGGTCACGGCGGCCGACGCCGTCCAGGCCGCGTGCAGGCTCGGCGCCCACAGGGTGCGGGGCAGCGCGGGCAGCGTCCGCAGCACGGCGTTGGGTGCCGTGGACGCGTGCACCAGCATGGTCGCCTCGCCGTGGCCGTGCGTGGCGTACCGGTGGGTGGCCGCCCGCACGAGTTCGGCGAGCGCGCGGCGCGCCTCGTCCGGGTCCGTCACGGTGGCCGCCCACGCGGGCAGGCCCACGACCCGGCCCAGCCTGGCGGGAAAGCCACCGCTTTCCCGGTCTGGGATCGGCTCCACGGCGTCCAGGGCGGCGGCAGCGGTGCCGGTGCCCGGCGGCAGGAGCGTGATGCCGGTGACGGGGTGGTGGCGGGCGGCCCAATAGCCGAGGCCGTGGGCGAGTTCGGTGACGCGGGGGCCGGTCTCCTCGCCGGTCAGGAGCGTGCGGACCGCGTGGCCGACGCGGATCACCGGGTGCGTGGAACCGCCGTACAGGCCCGGCAGCAGGAGCGGCCACCAGGCGGCGAGCACCTCGCGCCACGGGCGTTCACCGACCTGCCGGCCGAAGTACGCGATCCAGTCCGCCGCCCGGCGCGGATCGCCGAGGGCCTCGCGCCAGTTGTCGTCGGTGATTGTTCCGACCGAGCCCGGGTACTCCTCCAACTTCGGCGCGTACAGCCCGAGCCAGCGGTGGACGGCACCGGAGTGGCCGTGCGCGGCGAGCGCCTCGACGGCCATCGGGGCGTGGTTGGTGAGCCGCCCGAGCCGCTCGGGGCCGGAGGCGTGCAGGCGCTGCAGGGCTTCGTCGAGGGTGCCGGTGGTGTCGGCTGCGGAGTCGGCTCTGTTGTCTGCGGTGGCGTCCATGGCGGCACGGTAGGCGGGCCGGGGCGCGGGCGTAACGGCCGTGCGGCCTAGGTCAGGGCTTAGGGCGGGCCGGGTCGGGACCTAGGACCCGCTTCGGTTCCGGGGCCGAGGGGACGCTCGTACCAGGCGACGTCCCAGTAGCGGCCGAACTTGCGGCCCACCTCGCGGAACGTGCCGACGTGCCGGAAGCCGAAACGTTCGTGGAGGCGGCCGGAGGCGTCGTTCGGCTGGGCGATCCCGGCGTAGGCGCGATGCAGGTCCTCGCCTTCGAGGGCCTCGAAGAGCGCCTTGTAGAGCAGGGTGCCGATGCCGCGGCCCGCGGCATCCGGCGCGCAGTAGACGCTCACTTCCACAGAAGTGGCGTACGCGGGCTTGACCCGGAAAGGAGAACTCGTGACGTACCCGAGGATCAGGCCGGAATCCCGCTCCTGGGCAACCAAGAGGCGGTGGGGGCCGTCTTCAGGGTGGGAGAGCAGCCAAGGGCGGCGCTCTTCCGGCAGAAAGACGGCCGTGTCGAATGTGATCGCCGTCTCGCGTACGTAGTGGTTGTAGATGGCGGTCAGGGCCCCCAGATCGGCCTCCGAGCCCGGCCTGACCTGCACCTCGTCACGCTCCGACGGCATCCTGCCTCCCTTTGTGGCGGCACAGGGTACTGCAACGTCAGGAAAATAGTTACGCGGCTTGGGAATTCTGTCCGGATTCCAGTCGTTGTTTCCATCGGAAGCAGGGCACCCGCAAGGGTGTGGTTTCCACCACAGAGGCCCGTGAAAAGGGCCGACCAGGACCTCCACACGCAAGGGAGCACGCATGGCAACCCGTGCCGTCGCCCGTCGTAAGTCCGCCTCCTCCGGCGAGACCGACGCGGCACGCAGTGTTCGCGCCGTAGGCGGGGAGATCGCCGACCGCGACCTGGTCGGCATGTACCTCGACGAGATCGCGCGTACGCCGCTGCTCGACGCCGCCAAGGAAGTCGAGCTGTCCCAGATCATCGAGGCCGGTGTGTATGCCCGGAAGATACTCGACGGTGACGTCGAGGACTCCGTCCCCGGCGCTTCCGCTTCCCGCGAGGAGCTGGAGACGCTGGTCGCCGACGGCGAGCGGGCGAAGGACGTCTTCATCCGGTCGAACCTGCGTCTCGTCGTCGCCGTGGCCCGCCGCTATCCGCGCAGTGGTCTGCCGCTGCTCGACCTGATCCAGGAGGGGAACGCGGGCCTGGTCCGCGCGGTCGAGAAGTTCGACTACGCCAAGGGCTTCAAGTTCTCCACGTACGCCACGTGGTGGATCCGTCAGGCCATCACGCGCTCCATAGCCGACCAGTCCCGCACGATCCGTCTGCCCGTCCACCTGGTGGAGGAGCTCGGCCGGATCCGCCGGGTCATGCGTGAGTTCAACCGGAAGAACGGCCGCGATCCCGAGCCGGAAGAGGTCGCGGCGGAGCTGGACTCCACGCCCGCGCGTGTCACGGACGTCCTGGACTGGGCGCGTGACCCGGTCTCGCTCAACATGGGCGTGGACGACAACGGGGACACGCAGTTCGGTGACCTCCTCGAGGACACCTCCGCGGTCTCGCCCGAGCAGTCCGTCCTGACCCTGCTGCGCAGCGAGGAGCTGGACGATCTGATCGGCCGCCTCGACCAGCGCACGGCCTCCATCATCAAGATGCGGTACGGCATCGAGGACGGCCGCGAGCGGACCCTGACGGAGGTCGGCAAGCAGCATGGTCTGACGCGGGAGAGGATCCGCCAGATCGAGAAGCATGCGCTTCTTGAGCTGAAGAAGCTGGCTCGGGACACGGGCTTCGACGCGGCCGCCTGAGCGGCGAGCAGGGCCGCCCTTCAACTGAGCCCCGGTGCCATCCCCCCCGGCACCGGGGCTCACCCCTGCCCGAAGCGGCGGGGACGCTTGCCCGGCTCTCTGCACTTCCCCGCGCTCCGCACGGACCTGAACCGCGCTCCGCCCCCCGCCCTCGCGTCAACGGAGCGGCGGGTCGCTTGCCCGGCTCCCCGCAATCCAGAACCGCGCTCCGCGCGGACATCCCCCACCCGCCCACCCATCACCCGGGTCACCTTCCTCGGCCACCCCAAGGTGTCCCCTGGCCCTAGCGCCAACCCGGCGGGGGTGCTTGCCCGGCTCTCCGCGCTCCGCGCGGGCCTGAACCGCGCTCCGCGCGGATATCTCCCACCCGCCCACCCGTCACCCGGGTCACCTTCCTCGGCCGCCCCGAGGTGCCCCCTGGCCCTAGCGCCAACCCGGCGGGGGTGCTTGCCCGGCTCCCCGCGCTCCGCGCGAACCAGAACCGCGCTCCGCGCGGATATCTCCCGCCCACCCACCCATCACCCGGGTCACCTTCCTCAGGACCGCCCAAGGTGTCCCTCCCGCCCTCGCGTGGATGCGCCACCCCGGGGGTCCGCCCCGCCCGCTCATTGCTCCCGGGCAATCGGGTGGGTGGGTGGGAGAAATCCGCGCGGAGCGCGGTACAGGGTGGTCCCCCACGACCTGCGGGCGCCGGCGCGCGGACGTGGGTGGGAGATATCCGCGCGGAGCGCGGGGAAGGGTCGTCCCCCACGACCTGCGGGCGCCGTCGCGCGGACGTGGGTGGGAGGAATCCGCGCGGAGCGCGGGGAAGGGGCGTCCCCCACGGCCTGCAGGCGCCGGCGCGGAGCCGTGCCGTGGTGCGTCAAGGCCGTGGGTGGCGTGAGGTCCGGTCAGGGGGTCGACGCTCGGGTCAGGCGGGAGCCCAGTTCCCGGAGGGAAGTGATGAGTTCTGGTGGGCCGTGGGCCACGAAATCGCAGCCCGCAGTAGCCAACCGCACCGCAAGCCATTCGACGGAGTCCGTCACCTCCGAGCGGAGGCGGCACCTCGTGGCCGAAAGGGACTCCGGCGTGCCCAGCGCCGAGGGGAACGCCCCGGCGATGGCCTCCGCGGACGCCTCGAACGTCACGTCGACCGCGTACGAAGGCTGACCCCGCCACATCGACCGGCGGATGAACTCCGCCGCGTCCCCCGCGGGCAGCTCCCGCGGCACGAAGCGGGCCCCGGTCGCGAAGGGCGACGACACCCGGTCCACGCGGAACGTACGCCAGTCGTCCCGGTCGATGTCGTACGCGACCAGGTACCAGCGGCGCCCCGTCGACACCAGCCGGTGCGGCTCCGTCAGACGGCGGGACTCCGTGCCGTCGCCGGAGCGGTACGCGAAGCGGAGGCGCTCCTGGCCCGCCGCCGCGGACGCCATGACCGTAAGCGTCTCGGGCGCGATGCTCGCGCCGTCGCCGCTGGTCAGCGGGGTCGTCGCGATCTGAAGGGTCTGGACCCGGTGGCGTAGGCGCGAAGGCAGGACCTGTTCGAGTTTCGCCAGGGCCCGTACCGACGCCTCCTCCACGCCCTCCACCGCGTGCCCCGCCCCGGCCCGCAGCCCCACCGCGATCGCCACCGCCTCCTCGTCGTCCAGGACGAGCGGCGGCATGGCCTTCCCGGCGACCAGGCGGTAACCGCCGGTCGCCCCCTGGCTGGCCTGCACCGGGTAGCCGAGGTCCCGCAGCCGGTCGATGTCGCGCCGCACCGTACGACGGCTGACGCCGAGCCGGTCCGACAGCTCACCGCCGGGCCACTCGCGCGGGGTCTGGAGGAGGGAGAGCAGCTGCAGCAGCCGAGCCGGGGTGTCCATACCCCCGGACCCGGACCCAGAGCCGGACCCAGAGCCGGAGCCGGAACCAGACCCAGCGCCGGACCCAGGCCCAGACCCAGCGCCCGAGTCGGACCTTTCCGAAGTCGTGCCCGAAGTTGATGTCATGTTCTCCAGGATGCCGCCCATCTAGGACAAGCCCTGGCCTATATGACTTCTAGTCTCCTCCCATGACTTACAGCAGCCCTGCCACCACACCCCCCGGATCGGACGCCGCCGCCGCAGCCGACCGGCGCCGCTGGTTCGCCCTCGCCATCGTGATGACGGCGGCCTTCATGGACCTCGTCGACGTCACCATCGTCAACATCGCGATCCCGTCCATCCAGGAGGACGCAGGCGCCTCGTACAGCCAGATCCAGTGGATCACCGCGGGCTACGCGCTCGCGTTCGCGGCCGGCCTCATCACCGGTGGGCGGCTCGGCGACATCCACGGGCGCAAGCGGATGTTCCTGATAGGGATTGCCGGCTTCACCGTCGCCTCCGCGCTCTGCGGGTTCGCCGCGAACCCGGAGATGCTGGTCGCGTCCCGGATCCTGCAGGGCGGCATGGCCGCGATGATGGTGCCGCAGGTCCTGTCGATCGTGCACGCCACCTTCCCCGCGCACGAGCGCGGCAAGGTCTTCGGGCTCTTCGGGATGATCGTGGGCCTCGGCGCCGTATCGGGTCCGCTGCTCGGCGCGCTCCTCACCCAGTGGAATCTGTTCGGGCTCGAATGGCGGCCGATCTTCCTCATCAACCTGCCCGTCGGTGTCGCGGGACTGATCCTCGGCAGCAAGTTCATCACCGAGTCCAAGGCGCCGAAGGCCCTCAAGCTCGACCTCGTCGGCGTCGTCCTCGTCACGCTCGGCCTGCTGATGGTGCTCTACCCGCTCACCCGCGGGCAGGAGCTGGACTGGCCGCTGTGGGGCCACGCCATGATGGCGGGCGGACTCCTCGTCTTCGTCGCGCTCATCGCGTACGAGAAGGCGAAGGCGGCCAAGGACGGTTCGCCGCTCGTGGAACTGTCCCTGTTCAAGGTGAAGAGCTTCGCCGCGGGCATCGCGGTGCAGACCGTGTTCGGTGTCGCGATGGGCATCTTCTTCCTGGTCTGGACGGTCTACATGCAGACGGGGCTCGGCTGGAGCGCGCTGCGGGCGGGCACGACCGGGGTGCCGTTCTCGATCGCCGTCTCGGTGGCGGCCGGCATGTCCGTGCAGAAGCTCGTGCCGCGGTTCGGGCGCAAGGTGCTCCAAGGCGGCGCGCTGGTCATGGCCGCCGGGGTGCTGCTCTACATCTGGGAGGCGGACCGGTACGGCGCGGGCATCGCGTCCTGGCAGATGGCGCTGCCGCTGGTCGTGATGGGCGCGGGCATGGGATTCATCGTCGCGCCGCTGACCGACGCCATCCTGTCGGACGTGCCGCGCGAGCACTCCGGGTCTGCGTCCGGGCTGCTCAACACCGTGCAGCAGATGGGTACGGCGCTCGGGCTCGGCCTGGTCTCGGTGGTGTTCTTCGGCGTGATCAACGAGAAGGCGGCGCGGAGCGAGATGCCCATGGAGATCGTGGGCGCGTTCCAGAACTCGCTGTGGTGGGTCGTCGGCGTGCTCGTCGCCATCTTCCTGCTGATGTTCGCCCTGCCCTCGAAGCCGCGGCAGCACGTGGAGGGCGGCGGCGGAGGCGGAGATGACGTCGGCAGCGAGGACGCGGCCGTCGATGTTCCCGGTGACGAGCTCGGTGAGCGGGAGCCCGCGTTGACCTCCTGACGGCGGTAGCGACAGGGCGCGGCCCGGGTGGGAGCCACGAGCTCCGCCCGGGCCGCTTTCGCGATCCGGGAAGTCCGTTTATGTCTGCGCAGAGTCCGGACCTGTGGACTTCACGCGAAACCAGTCGTACTCTGCAGGGGAAACCACACACTCGGGCACCCGGCGGAGGCAAACGGACATGTACGCACCGGAGCGGCAGCAGGAGATCCTGCGGCTCGCGCGCGACGGCGGCCGGGTCGACGTCCTGTCGCTCGCCGAGGAGTTCAAGGTCACCGCCGAGACCATCCGGCGCGACCTGAAGGCCCTCGACCGGGCCGGGCTCGTGCGTCGCGTGCACGGCGGTGCCATACCGGCCGGGCGCCTCGACTTCGAGCCCGACCTCGCCGAGCGCGAGGGAACGGCCGCCGACGAGAAGGACCGCATCGCCCACGCCGCCCTCGCCGAGCTGCCCGCCGAAGGCAGCGTCATCCTCGACGCCGGTTCGACCGTCGCCCGCCTCGCGGCCTCCCTCCCGCTGGAAGCGACGTTCACCGTCGTCACGCACGGCCTCCCCACCGCCGCCCGCCTCGCCGACCACCCCGGCATCCAGCTCCACCTCATCGGAGGCCGCGTCCGCAGCCGTACGCGCGCCGCCGTCGACGCGTGGGCGCTGCGGGCGTACGGAGAGATCCGCGCCGACGTCCTCTTCGTCGCCGCGAACGGCTTCTCGGCGCAGTCCGGCCTGACCACCCCCGACCTGGCCGAAGCCGCCGTCAAGCGCGCGGCGATCGGTGCGGCCCGCCGCGTGGTGCTCCTCGCGGACTCCACGAAGCACGGGCAGGAGCACTTCGCGCGCTTCGGCGGCCTCGACGACGTGGACCTGCTGATCACCGACAGCGGCCTCAGCCCCGAGGACGCCGCGGCGATCGAGAGCGGCGGCACGGAGGTGATCCGGGCATGAGCGGCGCGGACACACCCAAGAGCGACACCACGCAGGTCAGCAACGAAACGGTACGTACGCGCATGATCCTCACCGTCACCCCCAACCCCTCCCTCGACCGCACCTACGAGGTCCCCTCTCTGGACCGCGGCGAGGTCATCCGGGCCACCGGTGACCGCATGGACCCCGGCGGCAAGGGCGTCAACGTGTCGAGGGCGGTCGCGGCGGCGGGCGCGGTGACGCTCGCGGTCCTGCCCCTCGGCGGCGCGCCCGGCGCACTCGTGGCCCAACTCCTCGACGAGCAGGGCATTCAGGTCGCACCGGTCCCGGTCGCGGGCCAGACCCGCTCCAACATCGCGGTCGCCGAACCGGACGGAACCCTCACCAAGATCAACGCGGCCGGTCCCGAACTGAGCGCGGCCGAGGCCGAGTCGTTGCTCTCCACCGTGCGGGAACGTTCCGTCGGCGCCGACTGGATCGCCTGCTGCGGCAGCCTGCCCCGCGGCCTCGCCCCTTCCTGGTACGCCGACCTGGTGGCCCGCGCGCACGCCGCGGGCGCCCGCATCGCCCTCGACACCTCGGGCCCCGCCCTGCTCGCCGCCCTCGCCGAACGCCCCGACGTCGTCAAGCCGAACGCGGAGGAGCTCGCCGAAGCCGTGGGCCGCCCCCTGGCGACCGTCGGCGACGCGGTCAAGGCGGCCGAGGAACTGCGGCAGCTGGGTGCGCGGGCCGTGCTCGCCAGTCTCGGCGCGGACGGCCAGCTCCTGGTGGACGACTCGGGCGCGTACTTCGCCTCCGCACCGGTCGACGCCGTACGCAGCAACGTCGGTGCCGGTGACTCCTCCCTGGCCGGTTTCCTCGTCGCGGGCGGCACCGGCGTCACCGCCCTCGCCTCGGCCGTGGCGCACGGCGCGGCAGCGGTCCAGCTCCCCGGCAGCGCGATGCCGACCCCCGCGGACCTCGCGCCCGACGCCGTCACCGTCACGTCGGAGGTTCCCCTGGACCGCGTACTGACGGAGCCGGCGTCATGACACCCCGAACCCCCCGCAGCACTCCCGTCCCCACTTGCAGCACCCCCGTCCCCACCCCCGCCCTCCGGGCGATACGCGTGCGAAGGAGCCCGCGATGAGCGAGATGATCACCGCGGAACTGGTCGACCTCGAAATCGACCGGTCCGCCACCACCAAGGAAGCGGCGGCCCGTGCCCTCGCCGAGCGCATGGTCGCCCTGGGCCGGGTGACCGATCTGGACGGGTTCCTCGCCGACGTGGCGGCCCGCGAGGCGCAGATGCCGACCGGCCTCGACGGCGGCATCGGCATTCCGCACTGCCGCAGCGCCCACGTCACCGAGCCGACCCTGGCCTTCGGCCGCTCGGCCGAAGGCATCGACTTCGGGGCGCCGGACGGCCCCGCCGACCTGATCTTCCTGATCGCCGCTCCGGCGGGCGCGGACGACGCCCACCTGACGATTCTCTCCTCGCTGGCACGGCAGTTGATGGACGAGGAGTTCACGGGCGCGCTGCGGGCGGCGGAGGACGCCGGGACAGCCGCGGCTCTGATCACGGGGGAGCCCGCCGCGAGCAGCCCGGCAGAAGACCCGGCGGACCCGCACCCGGAGCACGCCCCCGCCCCGGAGCAGCCGTTCCGCATCGTCGCCGTCACCTCCTGCCCGACGGGCATCGCGCACACGTACATGGCCGCGGAGTCCCTCGAGAACGCCGCCCGCGAGGCTGACGTAGAGCTAACGGTGGAGACCCAGGGGTCAGCAGGCTTCACCCGCCTCGACCCGGCCGTCATCGCCGCCGCGGACGCGGTGATCTTCGCGCACGACGTCCCCGTACGGGACAAGGACCGTTTCGGCGGGAAGCCCACCGTCGACGTCGGGGTGAAGGCAGGCATCAGCAGGCCCGCCGAGCTCATCGCCGAGGTGCGGGCGAAGGCGGCCCGCGGCGAGATCACCGCGGACGTCGGCCCGAGCCCCGTCGACAACGCCGGTGACAGCGGTGACGGTTACGGCACCAAGCTGCGCAAGTGGCTGATGTCCGGCGTCAGTTACATGGTGCCGTTCGTCGCGGCCGGCGGCCTTCTCATCGCACTCGGCTTCGCCATCGGCGGCTGGAAGATCGACAAGGCGCCGTCCGTCGCCGAGCACTTCGTGTGGACGGACACCACCAGCTGGGCCGCGCTCCTCTTCCAGATCGGCGGCCTCGCCTTCGCCTTCCTGGTGCCGGTCCTCGCGGGCTACATCGCGTACGGAATGGCCGACCGGCCAGGACTCGTCCCAGGCTTCGTCGGCGGTTCCGTCGCCGTCACGATCAACGCGGGCTTCCTTGGCGGCCTCGCGGCGGGCCTGATCGCGGGCGCGGTCGTCATGGGCATCCAGCGCGTGAAGATCCCGGCCGTGCTGCGCGGGATCATGCCCGTGGTCGTGATCCCGCTGATCTCGTCCGCGGTCGTCGGTTTCCTGATGTTCCTCGTCATCGGCAAGCCCATCGCGGAGCTGCAGAGCGCGCTCACGGACTGGCTGGAGGGCCTGTCCGGCGCCAACGCCATCATCCTCGGCGTCATCCTCGGCCTGATGATGTGCTTCGACCTCGGCGGCCCGCTGAACAAGGTCGCGTACGCCTTCGCCGTCGGCGGCCTCGCCAACCCGACCGAGGGCAGCCTCAAGGTCATGGCCGCGGTGATGGCGGCCGGCATGGTCCCGCCGCTGGCCATGGCCCTGGCGACGACGGTCCGCGGCCGGCTCTTCACCAAGACCGAGCGCGAGAACGGCAAGGCGGCCTGGTTCCTGGGCGCCTCCTTCATCACGGAGGGCGCGATCCCGTTCGCCGCGGCCGACCCGCTGCGGGTGATCCCGGCGTCGATGGCGGGCGGCGCGGTCACCGGCGCCCTGTCGATGGCCTTCGGCTGCACGCTGCGGGCCCCGCACGGCGGCATCTTCGTGGTGCCGCTCATCGGGCAGCCGCTGCTGTACCTGGTGGCCATCGCCGCCGGAGTCGGCGTCTCGACCGTGGCGGTCATCCTGCTCAAGGGCGGCCGGAAGACGGCTCCTTCGGAGAGCGGCGTCACGGGTGAGGAAGCGGCGACGGAGAAGCGGGTGCCGGCGGCCGTCTGAGCCCGGCTCACTGAGTCCCGGAGAGTTCGGACCCTATGCGGGGGTTGTGCGACATGCGTCACTTCAGGACGTAAGTCCCACAACCCCCCTGTCGTAAGCCCCGGATCGTGCTGTCTACTGTGCGGCATGTTCCAGAATGTCTCGATCCTCCAGCAGGCAGGCGTGGCCGTCCTGGCTGCGGCGACCGTCGTCTGGGCCGTGGGCCTGGTGCGGGTGATGCGGCGCGACCAGGCCGACGTGGACGTCTGGCGCACGTCCCGTGCGCTGGGTTCGGTGCCGGCGCAGACGGGCCCGCCGGGCGCCGAGACGGTCGAGCTGACGGCGGACGAGCGCGCTGCCTTCGCGGGCCTGGTACGGCAGTTCGGCGACGGCCGCCCCTGAGCCTCGCCTCGCGCGCGGGCAGCCCCTGTCTACTTCGTACGATGCTGCGGAATGTTCTTGGCGCGCTGCTCCATCGCCGCGCGGGCCGCTTCCTCGGAGACGTACACCTCGCAGCGGTGCCGCTTGTCGGGCGTGACCGTGTGCTCGACCTCCCAGAGGCTGAGCTCGCTGCCGTCGAAGAGCAGAAACGCGTGCTCGTAGAGCGAGAAGCAGAGGCGCGCCTCGCCGACCAGGCAGGGGCGGCCGAAAGCCTGCGTGATCTGGTGCGCGAACGCCGAGCGCAATAACCGCTCCAGGTCCTCGCCGGGGCGCCCCTCGCTCACCGAGTTCTCCGCGCGGCGCAGCAGCCGGCGGCCGTGGTCCGCGGAGTCGTCCGGCACGTACGTATGACGGGGTTCGTCGGCGACCGGGAGCTGCAGCACGACGGGCTGCTCGCAGACGGCGGAGGGGGTGTCGGGCGGGAGCGGCAGCCGCGAGGTGGCGACCCCGGCCTCCTCCTCGTCCGCGTACAGCTCGTACTGGGGGTGGCTGCCGGGGCCGGTGTTGTGCACGAGCTCCCAGAGGGTGAGCGCGCCAGCGTCGGCGAGCAGCCACGTGTGGCGGTACGTCTCGCGGTGCAGGCCCGCGCTGTGATGCGCGGAGTGCAGCGAACTGTCGTACGCCAGGGCCGAGTCCAGGCGCCCTATCGTGTCGTCCGGCAGGTCGAAGGAGTTCATGGCGCGGCGAAGAAGCCGCTCGAGATGCTCCTGCGGGGAGTGCGGAGAATTCTGCTCGGCAGACTGGGGCTCGTACGCCGTCTCGTACTCGTACGGAACGCTCAAGGTCTCTCCCGGCGTTGCTGCATGTCACCTTGTGAGTGCATACCGTAGCCCCTGGATCGGACATCATGTCCAGGAACTGGAAAACGTACGAGCCGCACGGCAAGTTCCCGTGCGGCTCGCGGTGTTGGGGCTGGTGAGGGGTGCTGGTGAGAGGGGTGGGGCGGGGGCCCGAATCAGCCCGCGCTGCCCGCCGTCCACTCGCTCCAGGACATGTTCCAGCCGTTCAGGCCGTTGTCCGGGGCGATGGTCTCGTCCGGGGATCCCTTGACCGTCACGATGTCCCCGATGAGGGAGTTCTCGTAGAACCACGCGCCCGGCGTGCTGGAGTCGCCCGCGCCCTGCGCGTCTTGCAGTCCGACACAGCCGTGGCTGGTGTTGGCGCTGCCGAAGATCGAGGGCGAGCCCCAGTAGTTGCCGTGGATGAAGGTGCCGGACGACGACAGGCGCATCGCGTGCGGGACGTCCTTGATGTCGTACTCCCCGCCGAAGCCGACCGTGTCGCCGTTCATACGGGTCTGGGTGAACTTCTCGGAGATCACCATTTTCCCGTTGTACGTCGGGTTCGAGGGGCTGCCCGCGGAGATCGGGATGGTCTTGATGACCTTGCCGTCGCGCTCGACCGTCATCTTCTTGGCCTTCACGTCGACCGTGGAGACCTGCGCGCGGCCCACGGTGAAGCTGACCGTCTTGTTCTGCACGCCGGTGGCGCCGTCCGCGCCCTTCACGCCCTCCAGGTCGATCTTCATGGTGACCTTGGCGCCGGCCTTCCAGTACTCCTCGGGCCTGAAGTCCAGGCGCTGGTCGCCGAACCAGTGGCCGACGACCTTCTGGCCGCTGTCGGTGCTGACCTTGATGTGCGACTGGACGGACTGCTTCTCCGTGATCGCCTTGTCGAAGTTGAAGGAGACCGGCATGCCGACGCCGACCTTCGTGCCGCCGTCGGGGGTGTAACTGCCGATGAAGCTGTTGTCCTTGGAGACGGTGGTGAAGATCGAGTTCTCCGTCGCCTCCTTGCCCTTGGTGTCCTTCGCGTCGGCGGTGATCTTGTACTTCATGCCGCGCTCCAGCTGGGCCTTGGGCTTCCAGCTGGTGCCGTCGGCGGAGAGCTTGCCGTCGACCGCCGCGCCCGTGGAGACCAGGGTCATCTTCACCTCGGTCAGCTTGCCGCCCTTGACCTTGACGCCGGTGGCGTTGATGGAGGCCCCGGTCGAGCCGTCCTTCGCCGAGATGGTGATGTCGGCGCCTTGGTTCTTGGCCTTGCCGTTCTTGCCGTCGCTGTCGCCGTCGGCGTCCGCGTCGCCGCCACAGGCCGTGAGGGTGAGCGCACCGACCGCGGCGAGCGCGGTGGCCGCCAGAAGGGTGCGTCGCCGGGGCTTGGCTATGTGCGACGTTGTCACGGGCTGCTCCATCTTTGTGCGAAGTGCGCGTTCTGATCCAGTAAGGGTTAAGAGCGGCTCGCGGGCGGAGAGGTTCCTTCCGCTTGATGTGAGCGCGGGCACATGGACATGGCCCACCGGCGGTCCAACGGGCCGTGCGCTGCGGGCACTCGGCAGCTACTCGGCTTGCTCGCTGTCGAGGTCGCCGTAAAGGTCGCGGTACGAGGGGAAGTTGCCGCCCGGTGTCTCGACGGACTCCGCGGCCAGGAGCGCCCCGACGATCGCCGCCGTCACCATGTCCGCGCCCGCCGCGAGGATTTCGTTCAGGGCGAGGGGATGGTCGGCGGCCAGGGAGTGCTCACCGGTGGCGAGGGCGAAGACGGTGTCCCCGTCGTTCAGGAGATGGACGGGGCGCACGGCGCGCGCCATGCCGTCGTGCGACGTGCCCGCGAGCTTCTGCGCCTGGGCCTTGGTGAGTTCGGCGTCCGTCGCGACCACGGCGAGGGTGGTGTTGAGCGGGGGAGGCCCGCCCTTGGCGGCGGCTTCGGCGAGCCGTCGCGTGGCCTCCTCGTGCACCTCAGGGGCGGGGTAGGCCACCCGCCGCCCCTCGAAGAACCGCCCGTACAACGCGCCCGTCCCCGCGTCGACCCCCGACCCCGCCGCGTTCGCCACGACCAGCGCGGCCACGGTGATGCCCGACTCCAGCCGGACGCTCGCGCTGCCGACACCGCCCTTGACCTTCCCGACCACGGCTCCGGTGCCCGCGCCCACGTTCCCCTCCTCGACCGGCGTGAACGGCGTGCCGGCCGCGGCGGCCTCCACCGCGGCGCGCCCCGTCGTGGCATCGGGGCGTGCCGTGAAGTCGCCGCCCCGGCCGAGGTCGAAGACGCAGGCAGCCGGGACCACGGGGACGACGTGGGAGGGATCGGGGCCGACCCGCACACCCCGGCCCCGCTCCTCCAGCCACGCCATCACGCCGGTCGCGGAGTCCAGGCCGTACGCGCTGCCGCCGGTCAGCACCACGGCCTCGACGCGCTGGACCAGGTTGCGGGGGTCGAGGGCGTCCGTCTCGCGGGTCCCGGGGCCGCCGCCGCGCACATCCACGGCTGCGACGGCGCCGCCCTCCGGGGCGAGCACGACGGTCGTGCCGGTGAGGTGACCCGCGTGGGTGGGCGCGACGCGGGTGGCATGGCCCACGCGAAGGCCGGCGACATCGGAGAGGGAGTTGGTGCGGGGCCTGGTGGAGGGGTTCGAGGAAGCCATGGCGACTTGCGTATCACGCGGGGGAGCCCGAGCCCCCGAGGCCCGAACGTCCGAAGGCCCTCTGATCTTCGTGTCTTTGGGCCGGTCGACGCATGTCCTACGCCTCTGCTCCCGAAGAACCGCGCACGCGACGGTGGATATGTCAGGCCCCGGAGCAAGGTCGGGACCCGTAGCGAACTGGGATCCAACATGACATCGCCTGCCGCCCAAGAAACGCGGACCGCGCCATCGGGCGTTACGTACGACCCCGCGCAGTACCGCCCCGGCAAGACCATCACCGACTGGGAGCCGGAGAACGAACTCTTCTGGAAGTCCATCGGCAAGAAGGTCGCCGCCCGCAACCTGTGGATCGCCGTCCCCGCCCTCCTGGTCGCGTTCGTCGTCTGGCAGGTGTGGTCGGTCACGGCGACCAACCTCAAGGACGTCGGCTTCGGTTTCTCCACCTCGCAGCTGTTCTGGCTGACGGCCGTCCCCGGCATCACCGGCGGCACGGCGCGCGTCTTCTACACCTTCCTCGGCCCGATGATCGGCCAGCGCCGCTTCACCGCGCTCTCCACGATCGTCCTGGTCATCCCGCTGATCTGGCTCGGCATCGCGGTGCAGGACCCGAACACGTCGTACGGCGTGATGGTCGCCATCGCGGCCCTCTGCGGTGTCGGCGGCGCCAACTTCGCCTCGTCCCTCGCCAACATCGGCTTCTTCTTCCCCAAGCGCGACAAGGGCAACGCCACCGGCATCAACGGCGGCCTCGGCAACCTCGGTGTCTCCGTCGTCCAACTGGTGACCCCCATCGTCATCACCAGCTCGGTGCTCGCGGTCGGCTCGGCCCAGCACAAGGCGGACGGCACGCCCGTGTGGCTGCAGAACGCCGCGTTCCTGTGGGTGCCCGTCCTGGTGATCCTGGCCGCCGTCGCGTGGTTCGGCCAGAACGACCTGAAGGTCGCCTCCACCCCCTTCAGCCAGCAGAAGATCATCTTCAAGCGCAAGCACAACTGGCTGATGACCTGGCTCTACGTCGGCACGTTCGGTTCCTTCATCGGCTTCGCGGCAGCGCTGCCGATGCTCATCAAGACCACGTTCACGCCCATCGACGCGGCCTACTCCGCGGCCACGTACGCCTGGATGGGCCCGGCCGTGGGCGCGCTCGCCCGCTGGGCCGGCGGCTGGATCGCCGACAAGATCGGCGGCGCGAGGGTCACCATCATCTCGTTCGTCGGCATGGCGCTCTCGATCATCGGCGTCATCAACTTCCTGCCCTCCGGCGGCGACGACGGCAACTTCTGGGGCTTCTTCGTCTGCTTCCTGTGCGCGTTCTTCTTCTCGGGCATAGGCAACGGCTCGACGTTCCGCCAGATCCCGGTGATCTTCCGGGCCCAGCACCTGAAGGGCCTGACGGAGGGCACCCCCGCCTACACGAAGGCGCTGAAGCAGTCCGAGATGGAGGCCGGTGCCGTCACCGGATTCACCTCCGCCATCGCGGCCTACGGCTTCTTCTTCATCCCGGCGATGTTCGCCAACTTCGCGGTCACCAGCGCGATGTGGGGCTTCGTGGCCTTCTATGTCAGCTGTATCGCGGTCTGCTGGTGGTTCTACGCCCGCAAGGGCGCGGAGTCCCCGAGCTGACGCCCCGAGCGGCGTCGGAACCGTGGGCCGGGTGTGGGAGCACCCGGCCCACTGGCATGCCCTGGACGCCTCGTACCACGGGAAGTCCGGGAAATTCTTGTGAATGCTTTCACAAGCGAACTTGGGTCCAAAGTCCCGAGCGAAATGCCAGGTCAGGGGCGGTTCATTCGCGCTGGAGAGCGGCGAGAGGGGACCTCCGGCCCTGAAGTGGGGACCATTGCGGAGCCCTTGACCGGCCGGATCGGAGTGGAATGGACGCAGAGCGAAAGAGCGACTCGGAAGGTGTCGGCGATGACTGCTACTCCCGCGGAAACGACAGTGCACGGCCAGGCCTGGGACGGTTTCAAGGGCGGCCTGTGGCGGGACGCCATCGACGTCCGCGACTTCGTGCAGCAGAACTACACCCCGTACGAGGGTGACGGCTCCTTCCTGACCGGCGCGACCGAACGCACCACCCAGGTCTGGCAGAAGCTCCTGGCGATGTTCCCCGCGGAGATCGAGCGCGGCATCCACGACGTGGACGTGAAGACCCCGTCCCGCATCGATGCCTTCAGGCCCGGCTACGTCGACGCCGACCGCGATCTGATCGTCGGCCTCCAGACCGACGCCCCGCTCAAGCGCGCCATCATGCCCAACGGCGGCTGGCGGATGGTCGAGGGCGCGCTCAACGCCTACGGGTACGAGGCCGACCCCGAGGTCAAGGACATCTACACCCACCTCCGCAAGACCCACAACGAAGGTGTCTTCGACGCCTATACGCCCGAGATCCGCGCCTGCCGCTCCTCCGGCATCATCACCGGCCTGCCCGACGCCTACGGCCGCGGCCGCATCATCGGCGACTACCGCCGTGTCGCGCTCTACGGAGTCGACCGCCTCATCGCCGCGAAGGAAGCCGACAGGGACCTCCTCGGCGAGGAGTGGGCCACCGAGGACGTCATCCGGGCCCGCGAGGAGACCTCCGAGCAGATCAAGGCGCTGGGCGAGCTGAAGTCCATGGCGATGTCCTACGGCCACGACATCTCCGACCCCGCCACCACCGGCCGCGAAGCGGTCCAGTGGCTGTACTTCGCCTACCTCGCCGCCGTGAAGGAGCAGAACGGCGCGGCCATGTCGATCGGCCGCATCGACAACTTCCTCGACATCTACCTCCAGCGCGACATCGAGGCCGGCCGCATCACCGAGACCGAGGCCCAGGAGTTCATCGACGACTTCGTCATCAAGCTCCGCATCGTCCGCTTCCTGCGCACCCCCGAGTACAACGAGGGCTTCTCCGGCGACCCGACCTGGGTCACGTGGTCGATGGCCGGCATCGGTGAGGACGGCCGTCCCCTCGTTTCCCGCACTACGTTCCGTGCCCTGCAGACCCTCTACAACCTGGGTCCCGCCCCCGAGCCGAACCTGACGGTCTTCTGGGCCCGCGAACTTCCCAGGGGCTTCAAGGATTTCGCCTCCCAGGTCGCCATCGACACCTCGGCCATCCAGTTCGAGTCCGACGACCTGATGCGTCCCAAGTACGGCGACGACACCGCCATCGCCTGCTGCGTCTCGGCGATGGCGGTCGGCAAGCAGATGCAGTTCTTCGGAGCCCGCGTCAACGTCGCCAAGGCCCTGCTCTACGCGATCAACGGCGGCCGCGACGAGAAGACCGGCAAGCGCGTCGTCGAGGGCTTCGAGCCCATCGAGGGCGAATACCTGGACTACGACACCGTCGTCGAGCGCTACGACGCCATGCTCGGCTGGCTCGGCAAGACGTACGTCCACGCGCTGAACGTCATCCACTACATGCACGACAAGTACGCCTACGAGCGCATCGAGATGGCGCTGCACGACCGGGAGATCCTGCGCACGATGGCGTGCGGCATCGCGGGCCTGTCCGTCGCCGCCGACTCGCTCTCCGCCATCAAGCACGCCAAGGTCAAGGTCATCCGCGACGAGACGGGCCTCGCCGTCGACTACGAGATCGAGGGCGACTACCCCGCCTACGGCAACAACGACGAGCGGGCCGACCACATCGCCCGGCGCATCGTCTCGGACTTCATGGGCAAGATCCGGCAGCACCCGACCTACCGGAACGCGGTGCACACCCAGTCCGTCCTGACGATCACCTCGAACGTCGTCTACGGCAAGAAGACCGGCAACACCCCCGACGGACGTCGCGCGGGCGAGCCGTTCGCACCCGGCGCCAACCCGATGAACGGCCGTGACCAGCACGGCTACATCGCTTCCGCGCTGTCGGTCGCCAAGCTCGACTACGACGACGCCGAGGACGGCATCTCGCTCACCAACACCATCACACCGGACGCCCTGGGCCGCACCCCTGAAGAGCGGGTCCAGAACCTCTCCGGAGTCCTCGACGGCTACATGGCCAGCGACGGCTTCCACATGAACGTCAACGTGCTCGACAGGGCGACGCTCCAGGACGCCATGGAGCACCCGGAGAACTACCCGCAGCTGACCATCCGGGTCTCCGGCTACGCGGTGAACTTCGTCCGTCTGACCCGCGACCAGCAACTCGACGTCATCAACCGCACCTTCCACGGCTCCCTCTGAGCCCCTCAGCAGTCCGGGAGTTCTGCCATGGCTGTCCTGATCGAAACGACTCCGCTCGGCACGGCCCCGCTCGACACCGCGACCCCCGCGGCCGCGGTCACCCGGCGGCCCGTCACCGGGTCCCTCCACTCCTGGGACCTGTCCACCGGCGTCGACGGCCCCGGCACCCGCTTCGTCACGTTCCTCTCGGGCTGCCCGCTGACGTGCCTGTACTGCCACAACCCCGACACCTGGCGGATGCGCGACGGCAAGCGGACCACCGCCGACGACATGATCAAGGAGGCCGCCAAGTACACCAAGTTCATCGCGGCGGCGGGCGGCGGAGCCACCGTCAGTGGCGGCGAACCCCTCCTGCAGCCCGTCTTCACCGGCGAACTGCTGCACCGCCTCAAGCACGAACTGGGCCTGCACACCGCCCTGGACACCTCCGGCTTCCTCGGCGTGCGCGCCACCGACGCCCTGCTGCGTGACGTCGACCTCGTGCTCCTGGACATCAAGTCCTGGGACCGCGACACGTACAAGAAGGTCACCGGGCGGCCGCTGCGGCCCACCCTCGACTTCGCCCGTCGTCTCGCGGACCTCGGCAAGGACGTCTGGGTGCGCTTCGTCCTCGTCCCCGGCCTGACCGACGACCCGGAGAACATCGAGGGCGTCGCCCGCTTCGCCGCCTCGCTCGGCAACGTCTCGCGCGTCGACGTGCTGCCCTTCCACAAGCTGGGCGAGGCGAAGTGGGACGCCCTCGGCAAGGACTTCACCCTGCGCGGCACCCCCTCGCCGACCTCCGGCCAGGTGGCCGCCGCCAGGGACATCTTCGCAGCTCAGGGGCTCACGGCTGTCTGAAGGACGCTGCGGTGCCCCACCGACGTACCCTGGACGCATGAGCACCGCCCCCGACCCCGAACCGCGCGATCCGAAGGACTCGGAGACCCCGAAGGCCTCCGAGGCGCCGAAGAAGCCCAAGAGCGCCCTGGTCTTCGACGACCCCCTGTCGCAGCAGTCCTCGGACGACACGGACCGCGGATGGGGCGAGCGGCCCTCGACCGGCGGCGACAGCGCCGCCGACCTGGCGCGCTTCCTCGACGAGAAGCCGCCCCACCACCTCTGAGCCCGCGCTAGCGCTCGTCGTGCCCAGTGCCGCGCTGCGCCACCAGGGCGTCGCGGATCTCCTTGAGGACCTCCAGCTCCGAGATCTCGATGACCTCCTGCGTGCCCTCCTTCTCGGCCTTCCGCGCGGCTTGCCGCGCCAGGTACTTGGCCATGGGCAGCACCATCAGGAAGTAGACGACGGCCGCGGTGATCACAAAGCTGAGGGTGGCGCTGAGGACCGTGCCCCACATGATCGGGATGCCGCTCTCGACCGTGCCGTCCGCCTTCACGACACACGGCGACTGCAGACAGGAGCTGTAGTGGTCGAGATCCTTCGTCCCGAAGGCGCCGACCAGCGGGTTGATGACACCCTTCACCACGGAGTTCACGATGTTCGTGAACGCGGCTCCGATGACCACCGCGACCGCCAGGTCGACGACATTGCCGCGCATCAGGAAGGCCTTGAAGCCCTCCCAGAGACTCGGCTCGTTCTTCTCGCTCACCACGAGGCCTTTCGTTGCACATGCAGTTCGTGAAACAGACAGCTTCGCAAACTACGTGAGGGCCTGGTAGGACTGTCCAATCGGGTGCCCCGAACGAGCGACTTGACAGAGGATCGGTGCAGTCGCACACATCGTGAGTCAGCACAGGGTCACCGCCAGTCGCATGCCCGCGCCCGCTCCGGCGAGCCGCGCCGCCGTCGCCCGAGGCACGGAGAGCACGAGCAACGCCCCTGGCTCGGCAGCACTTTCGGCAGCGCCCGCCCGAGGCTCGGGCACCTCGGTCACCCTCGCCCCGGCCGCCACCACCCGGGACGTCGATCCGTCCGAGCCCACGACGTCGACCCGGTCACCGCGGTGCAGCAGACGCACCGTCTCCGCGTCCGCGATCCGCACCGGCGCCGTCACCATGGCGGCGGCCCGCGGTTTCTCGGCCCGCGAAGGCGCGGCGGCGGCAGCGGTCGGAGGCCCCTGCGCCCGCGCCCGTTCGCCATCGCGTGGCCCGGCGGCCACGAGCGCCGCAGCGGTCACCGCGAGACCCGCGGCCATGGCCCGCCGCCTGTGCCGCAGCAGGCTTCGCAGGCGCGGACGCCCGCCCCGCACCCGCACGGGAGAGAAGTGCGGGACCGGGCACGGCGGGGGAGGCGTAGGGGAGGAGATGTCTGAGGAGAGCTGCGGCATGTCGGCCACCACCTGCGAAGAGTTCGGGAGCTCGGGAGCTCGCGAGAGCTGCGGATCTTGCCTTGCGCTCTCACGATGCAGGCCCGCGCCGAATCCTGCTGAGCCCCGTGCACTACTCACCGGTTGTGGACAACTCGCTCACCCGAAGGGGAAGTTCCGCCCGCAGATGCGGTCCGAGCGGCTCACGGCAGCTGAAACCCCGGATCCATCCCGCCCAGCGCCCCCGCGCACAGGCAGTCCCGCTCACCCTCGGCCGGCAGCCCGGCCACCGCGTCGAACAGCACCGTCCGCAGCCGGTCCACATTCGCCGCGAACACCTGGAGCACCTCTTCGTGCGAGACGCCCTCGCCGCTCTCCGCACCCGCGTCCAGGTCCGTGACCAGCGTCAACGACGTGTAGCAGAGCTCCAGTTCACGGGCTAGCACGGCCTCGGGGTGCCCGGTCATGCCCACCACCGACCAGCCCTGCGCCGCGTGCCAGAGCGATTCGGCCCGGGTCGAGAACCGCGGCCCCTCGATCACCACGAGTGTCCCGCCGTCCACCGGCTCCCACTCCCGCCCACGGGCCGCCTTCAATGCGGCGCTGCGCCCGGCGGGGCAGTACGGGTCGGCGAGCGACACGTGGACGACGTTCGGAATGCTCCCGTCAGGCAGCGGCACCCCGTCGAAGTACGTCTGCGCACGCGACTTGGTGCGGTCCACGAGCTGATCGGGCACGAGCAGCGTCCCCGGCCCGAACTCGGACCGCAGCCCGCCCACCGCGCACGGACCGAGCACCTGCCGCACGCCCACGGAGCGCAGCGCCCACAGGTTGGCGCGGTAGTTGATGCGATGCGGCGGCAGATGGTGTCCGCGGCCGTGCCGGGGCAGGAACGCGACCCGCCGCCCCGCGAGGTCCCCGACGAACAGGGAGTCGCTGGGTGCTCCGTAGGGGGTGTCGACCTGCAGTTCGGTCACGTTGTCGAGGAAGGAGTAGAAGCCGGAGCCGCCGATGACGCCGATCTCGGCCCGCAGCGCTTCCGGTGTACTCGCGTTCGCCGTATTCACCATGCCGAGCACAGTAGCCGGGCCCGGAAACGCCGAGAGCCCCGCTGTCGGAGGACAGCGGGGACCCGGAAAGTGAGACTAGGCGGCCGACGAGCTCGAGGAGGAGCCGGACGACTTCGAGTCCGACGACGAAGAGGACGTCGAGGACGACGAAGCGCTCGCGGAGGACTTGGAGTCCGACTTGGAGTCCGAGGACTTCGACGCGGTCGCTGTCGACGGCGTGCTGCTCGACGACGAGCCACGGCTGTCGTTGCGGTAGAAGCCGGAGCCCTTGAAGACGATGCCGACGGCCGAGAACACCTTCTTGAGGCGTCCGTCGCAGCTGGGGCACACGGTCAAAGCGTCATCGGTGAACTTCTGCACCGCCTCGAGGCCCTCGCCGCATTCGGTGCACTGGTACTGGTACGTCGGCACTTGCTTCCTCCTGGCACTCTCACTCGATGAGTGCTAACGACGGTCCATAGTGACGTATTCCGCGAGATCAGTCCACCGTGACCGGCTCGCGGTGACCCACGCCACGTGCCACGGTGCGTCCGACCGAGCGCGGGACGAGCCGCGAGCGCAGGGTCACGAGCACCGCGAGGGCCAGTGCCGTACCGCCCAGCGGCACCAGGAATCCGGCGCCGTCCCAGAAGCGGTCCTCCAGCTGTCCGGCGACGGTGACGGCTGCGGCCTGGCCGAGCGCGACGGCGCCGGTGAGCCAGGTGAAGGCCTCGGTGCGCCCGGAGGGGGCCACGAGACGGTCGACCAGGGTGTAGCCGGTGATCAGGGCGGGCGCGATGCAGACGCCGACCAGGAGGCCGAGCCCGGCGAGGAGCAGCACGGAGTGCGCGGCCCAGAGGCCGGACGCCATCAGGGTCAGCGCCGCGTAGCCGACGAGGAGGCGCCGCTGCGGGGCGACCTTCCAGGCGATGGCGCCGCAGACGAGCCCGGAGAGCATGTTGCCGGCCGCGAACGTGCCGTACAGGACGCCGTTCAGGCCGGGTTCGCCGATGGACTCGGTGAAGGCGGCGAGCGAGACCTGCATGCCGCCGAAGACGGCGCCGATGCCCAGGAAGGTCACGATCAGCACCCGCACACCGGGGATGCGCAGCGCGGAGGTGTGCTCCACGCGCGCGTGCTCCTCGCGGGAGGCGGGCTTGGGCTGGGTGCTCTTCTGCGCGGCGAAGAGCAGGCCGCCCACCAGGGTGAGTCCGGCCTCCGTGAAGAGTCCGGCCGCCGGGTCGATGGTCGTGCACAGGGCGGTCGCGAAGAGCGGGCCGAGCACGAACGTCAGCTCGTCCGTGACCGACTCGAAGGCGGCGGCCGTGCCCGCGAGGGGGGAGTCCTGCAGCTTGACGCCCCAGCGGGCCCGCACCATGGGGCTGATCTGCGGCTGCGAGGCGCCGGTGGGCACCGCGGCGACGAAAAGGGCCCACAAGGGGGCGTCCGAGAGCGCGAGCACCGTCAGGGAGAGCACCGAGACGGTGTGGATGAGGACGCCGGGCACCAGGACGGCCCGCTGGCCGAACCGGTCGGCGAGCTTGCCGCCGAAGGGGGCGAACACCGCCATGGAGACGCCGGTGACGGCCGAGACGGCGCCCGCGACGCCGTACGAGCCGGTGGTGTGCTGCACGAGCAGCACGATGGAGATGGTCAGCATCGCGAAGGGCTGGCGCGCCGCGAAGCCGGGCAGGAGAAACGTCCAGGCGCCGCGGGTGCGCAGCAGCTGTCCGTATCCGGGGCGGGAGGTGACCGTGGATGCCACGGCCCGTGCCTTTCTGCCGCCTGGTAGCGCGGCCCCCTTGCTCAGGGGGACGCCGCCGAGAGCTGTCCTCTTGCGCGGAACTGCGGTAGATGCCGGGTGCCCACTGCGAGGGCATGCGGCCGCCATACGGTCGGCGCCAGCTCTGCATCAGACAGAGTTGGTTCGATCAGTTGTTACAGGAGAAGTGTTCCTTCATCGTACAGGGAATGGGGCGAATGGACCTGTGAATAGCGAGAATGAGGCGCCTGTCACCTGCGATTGCCCCGATCATCCGCGTCCTGACCAGCGGTTCCCAGCCATCCGGCCAGCTTTCCGCCCTGTCCGACGGCCCGCAGCCGCCGTTCCGCCGCGTCGCGCACCGGGTCGGTCGCGACCACCAGGAGCTCGTCCCCGCGCTGCAGCACGGTCGTGGGCTGTGGCACGAAGGATTCGCCGTTGCGAACGACCAGCGTGACCGCGGCGCCCGCGGGCATCCGCAGTTCTCCCACCTCGACGCCGTGCATCCGCGATCCCCTCGGGATCGCCACCGAGAGCAGGTGACCGCGGAGGCGCTCCAAGGGCGCCGACTCGATGCCCAGGTCGGCGGCGCCCGAGGAGTCGCCCAGGCGCAGCTTCCTGGCCAGCCACGGCAGCGTAGGACCCTGGATGAGGGTGTAGACGACGACCAGGACGAAGACGATGTTGAAGATCCGCTGACTGTCGTCGACGCCGTTCACCATCGGGATCGTGGCCAGGATGATGGGCACGGCTCCGCGCAGGCCCGCCCAGGACATCAGGGCCTTTTCCTGCCAGGGCATGCGGAAGGGCAGGAGGCTGGCGATGACCCCGAGGGGCCGGGCCACCACGGTCAGGATCAAGCCGATGATGATCGCCGGCCACATGTCGTCGAGCAGGTCGTGCGGGGTGACCAGGAGGCCGAGCAGGACGAACATGCCGATCTGCGCGATCCAGCCGAGCCCTTCGGCGAATCCCCGGGTGGCGGGCCAGTGCGGCAGCTTCGCGTTGCCGAGGACCATCGAGGCGAGGTAGACGGCGAGGAATCCACTGCCGTGCGCCATGGCTCCGGCCGCGTAGGCGGCGACGGCGATGGCCATCACGGCGATGGGGTAGAGGCCGGACGCGGGCAGCGCCACGTGCCGCAGGCCGTAGGAGCCGAGCCAGCCCACCGCGATGCCGATCGCGGCACCGATCGCGAGCTCCAGGGCGATCTCGCCGATCAGGATGTACCAGTGCTCCACGGGGCCCGCGGCGGAGAAGGCCACGACCAGGATGACCACAGGGGCGTCGTTGAACCCCGACTCCGCTTCCAGGATGCCCGTCACGCGAGAGGGGAGCGGCACCTTCCGCAGCACGGAGAAGACCGCCGCGGCGTCCGTCGAGGAGACCACCGCGCCGATGATGAGCGCCTGCCGCCACTCGAGGCCGACCAGGTAGTGGGCACCGGCGGCCGTCACGCCGACGCTCACCGCGATGCCGACAAGAGACAGGACGGCGGCCGCGGGCAACGCGGGTTTGATCTCTTTCCACTTCGTGCCGAGGCCGCCCTCGGCCAGGATCACGACGAGCGCCGCATAGCCGATGACCTGCGTCAACTCGGCATTGTTGAAGGTGACGTTGCCGATGCCGTCCTGGCCCATGGCAATGCCGATGCCGAGGTAGAGGAGCAGGCTGGGGAGCCCACTGCGCGACGAGATGCGGACCGCCGCGACAGCGACGAGCAGGACGAGCGAGCAGATGAGCAGTAGCTGGTTGAGGTCGTGGACAGTCAGGGGCCGTTCCTCTCCGCGCGAGCCAAGTACTTCGTTACCTTACCTAATTGTTAACGCTTCCTTGACGCCATCGAACTCCTGTACGGCACGTCGCCATGTAGGTTCCTGACTCCGCGTCCGAGGCCGCAGTGCCCTGCGCCTACAGTTGCTCCAGCGCTCCCACCACCGCCCAGCCAGCCCTGCCGCTCGCGTAAGGACAGCAAGGACAGCGATGCCCTCGAATACCACCGCCTCTTCCGGTCATAAGTCCGGCAAGAAGAAGGGGCGCCGAGCCCGCCTCCTCGTCATCGTCCTGGTCCTGGCCATCGTGGCGGGCATCGGCTACGGGGCGTACTGGAGCGTCAGTACGGTGCGTGCCTCCTTCCCGCAGACCAAGGGGACGATCAAACTCGACGGCCTCGCCGGGCCCGTCGACGTGAAGCGCGACGGCAACGGCATCCCGCAGATCTACGCCGAGTCCGACGCCGACCTGTTCATGGCCCAGGGCTTCGTCCAGGCGCAGGACCGGTTCTGGGAGATGGACGTCCGCCGCCATATGACCTCCGGTCGCCTCTCCGAGATGTTCGGCAAGGGCCAAGTAAAGACCGATGAGTTCCTGCGGACGCTCGGTTGGCACCGCGTGGCGCAGAAGGAGTACGACACCAAGCTCTCGCCCGCGACGAAGAAGTACCTCCAGGCGTACTCCAAGGGAGTCAACGCCTACCTGAAGGACAAGAGCGGCAAGGACATCTCCCTGGAGTACGCCGCCCTCGGCTTCACCAACGACTACGAGCCCCAGGAGTGGACCCCCGTCGACTCCGTGGCGTGGCTCAAGGCCATGGCCTGGGACCTGCGCGGCAACATGCAGGACGAGATCGACCGGTCCCTGATGACCAGCCGCCTCGGCCCGTCGCAGATCAAGGACCTGTACCCGGAGTACCCGTACGCGCGGAACAAGCCGATCGTCCAGGAGGGCGCCTTCAACAGCGTCACCAAGGAGTACGACGGCAAGGGCAGCAGCACGGGCAGCCAGTCGCAGACCGGCGGCGCGGCGGGCACGGGCCTCGCGGGCAACACCCAGGCCCCCGACGGCCTGCAGTCCCAGCTGTCGGGCCTCTCCGACATCCTGGACAGCGTCCCGGACGCGGGCCTCGGCCCGAACGGCAACGGCATCGGCTCCAACTCCTGGGTGGTCTCCGGCGACCACACGATCACCGGGAAGCCACTGCTCGCCAACGACCCGCACCTGTCACCGCAGCTGCCGTCCGTCTGGTACCAGATGGGCCTGCACTGCCGGACGGTCTCCAAGGACTGCCAGTACGACGTCTCGGGCTACACCTTCGCCGGCATGCCCGGTGTGGTCATCGGCCACAACCAGGACATCGCCTGGGGCATGACGAACCTGGGCGCCGACGTGACCGACCTCTACCTCGAGAAGTTCGAGGGTGACGGCTACGCGTACGACGACAAGGTGCTGCCCTTCAAGACGCGCACGGAGACCATCAAGGTCGCCGGCGGCAGTTCCAAGAAGATCACCGTCCGTGAGACCGGCAACGGACCCCTGCTGTCCGACCGCGACGACGAACTGGTGAAGGTCGGCAAGAAGGCCACCGTCGACAGCGCCGCCCCCGACCGGGGCGACGGCTACGGGGTCTCGCTGCGCTGGACGGCGCTCAAGCCGGGCAAGTCGATGGACGCCGTCTTCGAGCTCAACAAGGCGAAGGACTTCTCGGACTTCCGCAAGGCCGCCTCTTCTTTTGAAGTGCCCTCGCAGAACCTGATCTACGCGGACACCAAGGGCCACATCGGCTACCAGGCACCGGGCAAGATCCCGGTCCGCGGCAAGGGCGACGGCGCGCTTCCGGCGCCCGGCTGGGACTCGGACTACCGCTGGACCGGCTACATCCCGCAGGCCGCGCTGCCCTACGAGTACGACCCGAAGCGCGGTTACATCGTGACCGCCAACCAGGCCGTCATCGACGACGAGAAGTCCGACTACCCGTACAAGCTCACGTCGGACTGGGGCTACGGGGCGCGCAGCCAGCGCATCACCGACCTGATCCAGTCGAAGATCAAGGACGGTGGGAAGGTCTCCACCGAGGACATGCGCACGATGCAGATGGACAACAGCAGCGAGATCGCCAAGCTGCTGGTGCCCAAGCTGCTCAAGATCGACGTCAAGGACAGCTACGTCCGTGAGGCGCAGAAGCTGCTCGAGGGCTGGGACTACACCCAGGACCCCGATTCGGCGGCTGCCGCGTACTTCAACTCGGTCTGGCGCAACATCCTCAAGCTCTCCATCGGCAACAAGCTGCCCAAGGAGCTGCGGGTCAAGGGCCAGTGCCTGAACGTCGAGCCGGCCGGGAACACCGGTCCCGCCGAGGAGGCCGAGCCGGTGCGCGAGTGCGGCCAGCGTGACGCCGAATCCGCGCAGCCCGACGGCGGCGACCGCTACTACGAAGTGATCCGGTCGATCATGGACGACCAGGACAACGACTGGTGGAAGTCGCCGAAGACCCGCACGGACGCCGAGACCAAGACCCGCGACCAGCTGTTCGGCCGGGCCATGGAGGACGCGCGCTGGGACCTGACGGCCAAGCTCGGCAAGGACGTCGACACCTGGAGCTGGGGCCGCCTGCACCGGCTGACCCTGAAGAACCAGACCCTGGGCGTCGAAGGCCCCGGCTGGCTCCAGTTCATGCTCAACCGCGGCCCGTTCAAGCTGGGCGGCGGCGAGGCGGCGGTCAACGCGACCGGCTGGAACGCGGCGGGCGGCTACGGAGTGCAGTGGGTGCCCTCGATGCGCATGGTGGTGAACCTCGACGACTTCGACAAGTCGAAGTGGATCAACCTCACCGGTGCTTCGGGCCACGCCTACAGCGCGCACTACACCGACCAGACCAGCAAGTGGGTCAAGGGCGAGCTGCTGCCGTGGTCCTACTCGGGCGACGCCGTCAAGAAGAGCACGAACGACACCCTGGTGCTGCGGCCCTGAACCGCCGCACGCAGCAGTGAAAGGGCCCTCCACGCGCGCGTGGAGGGCCCTTTCCGTCGGCGGGGGCCTCAGCGGAAGTGGCGTACTCCCGACGGGGTGACGACGGCGTGCACCGGCTTGTCGTGCGGCTCCCGGGGGACATGGGCGACGACTTCGGTGTCGTACAGGAGCACCACGAGGGCCGGATCGGCCCCGGCCCCTCCGAGCCGCGCGAGGACCCTGTCGTACGAGCCGCCGCCGCGCCCCAGGCGCATCCCGTGCGCGTCCACGGCCAGGCCCGGCAGCAGCACGACGTCGGCCGCCACGACCGCCTCGGGCCCGAGGCGTGGCCCCGAGGGTTCCAAGAGCCGGATCTTGCCCGGGTGTTGCACGGGGGCCAGCGAGTCCGCGCCCTCATAGTCCGCCCAGTCCAGGTCGTTGTCGTCGAGGAGCACCGGCAGCAGGACCCGCGTCCCGCGCGCGTGCAGGGCGTCGAGGAGTGCGCGCGTCCCCGGTTCGCTCCCCACGGAGACGTACGCGGCGACCGTGCGCGCCCCGGCAAGCTCCGGTGACTCCAATGCGCGGTCGGCGAGAACCGCGGCGGCCTTCTGTGCGTCATCCCTAGTCAACCGGCTTCTCACCGCGAGGATTTCTCCGCGCAATGTGCGCTTGGTTGGCTCGGCGGGGCCGGTTTCTTGCATGGTGCGCTCACAAATCCTTCCAGGTGCGCTCATATGAGAACAAAATGTCCTGAGCCGCAGATTCCGCACATACTCACCGGTTATGGTTACGGACATGACTGAGTCTCACCCCCCGCGGATCAGCAAGGCTGTCATTCCCGCAGCAGGTCTCGGAACCCGGTTCCTGCCGGCGACCAAGGCCACTCCCAAGGAGATGCTGCCGGTAGTCGACAAGCCGGCGATCCAGTACGTGGTCGAGGAGGCCGCCTCCGCCGGCCTCGACGACGTCCTCATGATCACGGGCCGCAACAAGCGCCCTCTCGAGGACCACTTCGACCGCAACTACGAGCTGGAGTCGGCCCTCCTGAAGAAGGGCGACGAGGCGAGGCTGGCGAAGGTCCAGGAGTCCAGCGACCTCGCCACGATGCACTACGTACGCCAGGGCGACCCCAAGGGACTCGGTCACGCCGTCCTGTGCGCCGCCCCGCACGTGGGCAACGAACCCTTCGCGGTGCTCCTCGGCGACGACCTGATCGACCCGCGCGACCCGCTCCTGGCCCGCATGGTCGAGGTCCAGGAGCGGCACGGCGGCAGCGTCGTGGCCCTCATGGAGGTGGCCCCGGAGCAGATCCACCTCTACGGCTGCGCGGCCGTGGACGCCACGGACGAGGGCGACGTCGTGAAGGTGACGGGCCTCGTCGAGAAGCCCGACCCGGCGGACGCCCCCAGCAACTACGCCATCATCGGCCGCTATGTCCTCGACCCCCATGTCTTCGACATACTGCGCAAGACCGAGCCGGGCCGCGGCGGCGAGATCCAGCTCACCGACGCCCTTCAGCAGCTCGCCGCGGACGAGAAGGTCGGCGGGCCCGTGCACGGCGTCGTCTTCAAGGGCCGCCGCTATGACACCGGCGACCGGGGCGACTATCTGCGTGCCATTGTCAGACTCGCGTGCGAACGTGAAGACCTGGGCCCGGACTTCCAGGCCTGGCTTCGCAGTTACGTGTCCGAGGAGATGTAGCACTTTGAGCAGCAGCGCGACGACCGAAGTCACCGGCCAGGAACACGTCTGGTCGGTGAGCGAGCACCTGGACGACATCCTCGGATCCGTCCGGCCCCTGGAGCCCATCGAGCTCCAACTCCTCGACGCCCAGGGCTGCGTCCTCGTCGAGGACGTCACGGTGCCCGTCTCGCTGCCGCCCTTCGACAACAGCTCCATGGACGGTTACGCGGTCCGGGTCGCCGACATCGCGGGCGCGAGCGAGGAGTTCCCCGCCGTCCTGACGGTCATCGGTGACGTGGCCGCGGGCCAGGTCGAGCAGCCGGAGGTCGGCGCGGGCCAGGCCGCCCGCATCATGACCGGCGCCCCGCTGCCGCCCGGCGCCGAGGCCGTCGTCCCCGTGGAGTGGACCGACGGAGGCCTCGGCGAAGGCCCCGTCTCCGGCATGCGCGCGCACAGCGGCGCCCCCGAAGGAGCCTCCGGCGAGGTCCGCGTGCACCGTTCCGCGGAGGCACGCGCGCACGTGCGGGCGCAGGGCAGCGACGTCCGCGCCGGCGACCGCGCGCTGACCGCGGGCACGGTCCTCGGCGCCCCGCAGATCGCCCTGCTCGCCGCGATCGGCCGGGGCACGGTGAAGGTGCGCCCGCGCCCCCGCGTGGTCGTCATGTCCACCGGCAGTGAACTGATCCAGCCCGGCGAGGAGTTGGCCAAGGGCCAGATCTACGACTCCAACAGCTTCGCCCTGACCGCCGCGGCCCGGGACGCCGGCGCGATCGCCTACCGCGTGGGCGCGGTCGCCGACGACGCCGAGACGCTGCGCTCCACCATCGAGGACCAGCTGATCCGCGCCGACCTCATCGTCACCACGGGCGGCGTCAGCGTCGGGGCGTACGACGTCGTGAAGGAAGCCCTCTCCTCCGTGGGGGACGAGGACGAGGACGGCAGCGGCATCGAGTTCCGCAAGCTCGCCATGCAGCCGGGCAAGCCGCAGGGCTTCGGCTCCATCGGCCCCGACCACACCCCGCTGCTCGCCCTGCCGGGCAACCCGGTGTCGTCGTACGTCTCCTTCGAGATCTTCGTGCGTCCCGCGGTGCGTGCCCTGATGGGCCTCCCGGACGTCCACCGGGCCACGGCGCGCGCGGAGCTCACCGCCGACAAGGCGCTGACCTCACCCGCGGGCAAGCGGCAGTTCCTGCGCGGGCAGTACGACGCCGAGGCGGGCGAGGTGCGCCCCGTGGGCGGCGCGGGCTCCCACCTCGTCGCGGCCCTCGCGCACGCGAACGCGCTGATCGTCGTCCCCGAGGACATCACTTCGGTGGAGCCGGGTACGGACGTCGAAGTGGTCCTGCTCGGCTGAAGGGCGTGTCCGCGCGGTACGGTGTCGCGCACATAGGCCCCCTTGCGCCGCACCGCCGGAGGGCCCGGACCGGGAGCGCGACAGCACATGAGTACCGAGCAGCGACTGACGCACATCGATGAAGCGGGCGCCGCCCGCATGGTCGACGTATCCGCGAAGGACGTGACGGCGCGCACCGCCCGGGCCAGTGGCCGCGTCCTGGTCTCGCCCCGCGTGATCGAGCTGCTGCGCGGCGAGGGCGTGCCCAAGGGCGACGCCCTGGCCACCGCGCGGATCGCGGGCATCATGGGCGCCAAGCGCACGCCCGACCTGATCCCGCTCTGCCATCCGCTGGCCGTCTCCGGGGTGAAGCTGGACCTCTCCGTGGCGGACGACGCCGTCGAGATCCTCGCCACGGTCAAGACGACGGACCGTACGGGCGTAGAGATGGAGGCGCTCACCGCGGTGACCGTCGCCGCCCTCACGGTGATCGACATGGTGAAGGCCGTCGACAAGGGCGCGGTCATCACGGACGTGCGCGTCGAGGAGAAGACCGGCGGCAAGTCCGGGGACTGGAGCCGCGAAGGAGCCGGGGCATGACCGCCTACCGCGCACTGGTCGTCACGGCCTCCAACCGCGCGGCCGCCGGGGTCTACGCCGACCGGGGCGGGCCGATCATCGCCGAGGCGCTGACCGCCCTCGGCTTCGAGGTCGAAGGACCGCAAGTCGTCCCGGACGGTGACCCGGTCGAGCAGGCCCTGCGCGCCGGATCCGAGGCCGGCTTCGACGTGATCCTCACCACAGGCGGCACCGGCATCTCGCCCACCGACCGCACCCCCGAGGCCACCCGCGCCGTCATCGACCACGAGGTGCCCGGCATCCCGGAGGCGATCCGCGCGTACGGCAGGGAGAAGATCCCCACGGCCGTGCTCTCCCGCGGTCTTGCCGGGGTCGCGGGCCGCACCCTCATCGTGAACCTGCCGGGCTCCACCGGCGGCGTACGGGACGGCATGGCGGTCCTGGAGCCCCTCCTCGCGCACGCCGTCGAGCAGCTCCGGGGCGGCGACCATCCCAGACCCCCGGGCGGTGCGAGCTGAACAGCCCCTCCTGGCCCGTCGAGCTGACGGACGGCGACGTCGCCCTCCGTCCGATAAAGATGCGCGACCAGCGGCCCTGGCGTGAGGTCAACCGGCGCAACCGGGACTGGCTGCGCCCCTGGGAGGCGACCATCCCGCCGCCCACGCCGAGTGGCCCGATCGTGCACCGCCCGACGTACCGTCAGATGGTCCGGCATCTGCGCGCCGAGGCGCACGCCGGGCGCATGCTGCCCTTCGTGATCGAGTACCAGGGGCGGCTCGTGGGGCAGTTGACGGTCGCCGGGATCACCTGGGGATCGATGTGCTCGGGCCATGTCGGCTACTGGGTCGACCAGTCGGTCGCGGGCCGCGGCGTGATGCCCACCGCCGTCGCCCTCGCGGTCGATCATTGCTTCCGGTCGGTCGGGCTGCACCGTATCGAGGTCTGTATTCGCCCCGAGAACGGGCCGAGTCGCAGGGTCGTGGAGAAACTCGGATTCCGCGAGGAGGGGCTTCGTCCGCGCTATCTCCACATCGACGGCGCCTGGCGTGACCATCTGGTCTTCGCGCTCACCGCGGAAGAGGTACCGGAAGGGTTGCTGCGGCGCTGGCACCAGGCACGACCTCGGAACACCGCGTAAATAGAATAAGTGTTTGAAATATATCCGTGATCGACCGTCTGGGGCCCGACTTGGTCCCTCTGAGGCATTAATTTCACGGTCCCGGTGGCCTGTTGATCGCATCAGTCACAAAAAAAGTTCGAGATATCAGCCAGATCGTGCGACACACCGGCTCAATTGGCAGATGGCCTCCCGCAAACCCCTCTACCGTGTGAGGCGTGAGCAGCAGCGGCCTCATCTACGCAGTCATCGTCGGGGCCTGGGCCGCCTACTTGGTGCCGATGTGGCTCCGTAGGCAGGACGAGCTCAATGAAGCCCGTCCGACGGAACGCTTCAGCACCGCCATCCGGCTCCTGTCCGGACGTGCGGGGATGGAGCGCCGGTACGCCAAGGACCTGCAAGCGCGCTCGCCTGAAGAGGAGGAGTCGCGCGACCCGGACAACGCCACCGGCGCGGTGGACGTCCGGGCCTTCGTCGCGCCCCCGCATCGGCAGGGCGCCCAGGAGGAACGGCCCGCGGCGAAGCCCCCGGCCAAGCCCTCCGTGAAGGCCCCGGTCCCGACACCGGCCCCGGTCCCGACCCCGGCCCCCACCCCGGCCCCGACGGGACCCCGGTCCCAGCAGTCGGCCGCCCGGCGGGCCGCGTCGGCGGAAGCCGCCGCGCGCGCCCGGCGCACGAAGGTGCTCGCGCGCCGAAGGCGTACGACGGTGATGCTGTTCATCGCCTTCACGGCCGGCACGGTCGTCGCCGCCGTCGGAGGGCTCGCGTTCCTCTGGGCGCCCGCGGCACCGGCCGCGCTCCTCAGCGCGTACATCGTGTACCTGCGCGGCCAGGAGCGGCGCCGCTACACCTACACCATGGACCGGCGCCGGGCCGAGGTCGCCGCCCAGCGGCTGCGCGAGCGCCAGCCGCGCAGGCGTGCGCCGGGCGGCGGCGCGGACGCGGTCGTCGACGAACCGGAGGAAGGACCCGGCCCCGAGACGGAGACCGGCCTCTCCGCCCTCGCCGCCGACCGCCGCGCCCTGGTCGAGCAGACCGACCACGCGGAGTGGGTGGACCAGCAGCGCGAGCGCCAGCGCCGCCCCGGCCACGGCGACAGCTGGGACCCGGTGCCGGTTCCCCTGCCGACGTACGTGACCGCGCCGGTCGCCCCGCGCGCCACCGGTGACGTGGACTTGGGCGCACCCGACGCCTGGAGCTCGGCACGGTCCAGCTCCGTGGAGCCGAGCGCGGACGAGGTGCGGGCCGAGGCCGCCGAGAGCGAGTACGCCGATCACGCCGGGCCCGCGGAAGGCGCCGACAGCGCGGACGGCGGCGGTGGCCGCAGCGACGCACGCCGGGCCGCGTCCGCGCGCAGGGCCCGCGAACGCGGACGCACGCCCCTCTTCGATCAGTACGACGACGGGGAGCGGCCGCGGGCCGCCAACGAGTGACGCCTGACCAGCGAGGGACCGGGCAGGAACGGATTTCCAAGCACCCGGATCGGGATGCTAGAGTTTCACTCGTTGCAAGGGCCTGTGGCGCAGTCTGGTAGCGCACCTCGTTCGCATCGAGGGGGTCTGGGGTTCAAATCCCCACAGGTCCACTGCACATGAGATCCCGTCCGGTTCTTCGAACCGGGCGGGATCTTTGCGTGCGCCCCGCGCGCGGCGCCTACAGAGGCTTCGCGAAGCAGCGGCTCAGGTCCTCGAAGCGGTAGTGGCCGAACTTCGAGGGGGCCGGGGTGTAGCCGGTCGACGTGTAGAGGGCTATGGCCTCCGGCTGCTTCGTGCCCGTCTCCAGGACCATGCGCGTACGGCCCGCCGCCCTCGCGTCGTTCTCCAGGGCCGCCAGGATGAGCCGGGCCAGGCCCAGGCCGCGGGCCTCCGGGGTGACGTACATGCGCTTGATCTCGGCGTCGCCGAGCTCGTAACCCTCGTCGTTCTCCTCGTGGCCGCGCCAGCCGCCGGTGGCCACCGGGGTGCCGCTCTCGTCGTACGCGAGGAGATACAGACCGCGCGGGACGGTGAACATGGCGGGGTCGAGGGGTGTGACGTCGCCCTCATCTCCGTACCGCTCCGCGTATTCGAGCTGGACGCGGTCGTTGAGCCTGACCGCGTCGGGGTGGTCGAAGGGGGTGGGGCGCAGCTCGACGGCGGCCCGCTGCGACGGTGACTGAATACTCATGCGAAACATCGTACTTCTATGCGGTGGTGTGTGGGAGTCGATTGACGTGTGCCGGTGTCCATCGAGGCGTGTGGGTGTCCATTCAGTGTGCCGGTATCGTGCCGGGATGCTCCAAGTGACCAGTGTGAACGTGAACGGGCTGCGCGCCGCCGCCAAGAAGGGCTTCGTCGAGTGGCTCGCCGAGACCTCCGCCGACGTGCTCTGCCTCCAGGAGGTGCGGGCCGAGCCGCAGCAGCTGCCGGCCGAGGTGCGGGATCCCGAGGGCTGGCACGTGGTCCACGCGCCGGCCGCCGCCAAGGGGCGTGCGGGTGTCTCCCTCTACACGCGCCGTGAGCCGGACCGCGTGCAGATCGGATTCGGGTCGCAGGAGTTCGACGACAGCGGGCGCTATGTCGAGGCAGATCTTCCGGGTGTGACCGTCGCGAGCCTCTATCTCCCCTCCGGTGAGGTCGGCACGGAGCGGCAGGACGAGAAGGTCCGCTTCATGGACGAGTTCCTCACGTACCTGAAGGGTCTCAAGGTGCGGGCTGCCGCCGAGGGGCGGCAGGTCGTGGTCTGCGGTGACTGGAACATCGCGCATCAGGAGGCCGACCTCAAGAACTGGAAGGGCAACAAGAAGAACTCGGGCTTCCTGCCCGAGGAGCGTGCCTGGCTGAGCGAGGTCTTCGAGGGGGACGCCGGGTACGTCGACGTCGTGCGGGCGCTGCATCCCGACGTCGAGGGCCCGTACTCCTGGTGGTCCTACCGGGGGCGCGCCTTCGACAACGACACGGGCTGGCGGATCGACTACCACGTGGCGACGCCGGGCCTCGCGGAGCGCGCGGTCAAGGGGTTCGTGGAGCGGGCGGCCACGCACGAGCAGCGGTGGTCGGACCATGCGCCCGTCACGGTGGTCTACGACATGTGATGCCGCGCGGCGCCATGGCATGTTGCGAGCGCGTACCTGACAATGTCTCAACTGTCAGCCGTGTGGGGGTAACTTCATGTCCGGTATGTCGAGACCGTCTCGTCGGGGTGTGCTGCTCGGGGCTCTGGGAGCGGGGATCGGGGCGGGGCTGCCGATGGTGGCCGCGTCGCCCGCCGCGGCCGGTGGTGGCGGAGACGCCGGAGGTGTCGGAGGGATTCCCCGGCGGACGCCGCCGGTGCTCCTCACCGAGCAGGCGACCCAGCAGATCCTCGTGCTCGATCCGCGCCGCAGGGTCTGGGACCCGGAGGAGAATCCTTCCGTCGTGCGGTGGGCGTTCTCGCCGCGGGAGCGCGAGGGGTACGAGGATCTGCGGCCCGACGACAGCTTCGTGTATCCGAGCGAGTCGAAGGTGCGCAGGCACAAGAAGCGTACGTACGTCCTGACCACCGCGTCCTTCGGCTTCGTCGCCGTCGTCGACTACCCCTCCGGCAAGCGGTACTGGGGCGCGGCGATCGGGCCGGGCGACGACCTCTTCAATCCGCACAGCGCGGAGATCCTGCCGGACGGCAATGTCGCGGTGGCGTGCAGCACGGGTGCGCTGGTCCGGCTGTACGCGGCGTCGCAGGGGCCGCGTGCCTCGCGGTTCGCCGAGGCGGAGCTGAAGGGTGCGCACGGGCTGCACTGGGACGGTGCGCGCGAGGTGCTGTGGGCCATCGGGGACGACGAGCTGGTCACGTACGACGTGGGCGGTACGCGGGCCAGGCCCACGTTGCGGCAGCGGTCCTCGGTCGGGCTGCCGGTCGGGACTCCGGGCAAGACCCCCGGCGGACACGATCTCTTCCCCGTGGCCGGGCGTCCCGGGCGGCTGTGGGTGACGACGAACGCGGCCGTCTTCCAGTACGACATCGGTGACCGGGCCTTCGTGCAGGACTTCGCCGGGGCCGAGGAGATCTCCCGGAAGTCGGTGAAGGGTGTCGGCGACGATCCGCGGACGGGGCAGGTCATCTCCACCGTGCCGGAGGGTGGGCTTGAGGAGACCTGGTGGACGACCAAGGTGAGCGTGCATCGCCCTGCCGGTGAGTACAAGCTGGTCAACGGCGGGATTTACAAGGCTCGGTGGTTCCTGCCGCGGTAGGGCGGACGGGGCGTGGGGGCTGAGGTCGTGCCTCCGGCGGTTCTTTCCCCGATCCCGCCCCTTCCCGAAACCAGGGGGCGGAGCCCCCTGGTTTCGGGAAGATGGCCTCAAACGCCGGCCGGGCTACATGCTTTCCGGCTTCTCCGACGCCAGGCGGCGGTCCAGCGCCATCGACAGTTCCGCCTCCACCACGCTCTTCGCCAGCGGGCGCAGGCGCTCGATGCTGACGTTGCCCGCCTCGGGCGGCGTGTGCGCGCGGATGATCGTGATGAACAACTCGGCCAGCGCGTCCGCGTGTTCGCGTACGCGCTGGCCCGCCTCCAGGACCGCGGCCAGCGGGATGCCCTCGCGGACCAGGGTCGACGAGACGTCCAGGAGGCGGCGGCTCACGTGGACGATCTCCTCGCCGTCCGTGCCGAGATAGCCGAGGTCGAGGGCCGCGGCGAGGTTCTCGGGGGTGACCTCGCCCGCGAAGTGGTCGGCCAGTTCCTCGGGGGTGAGGCGGACCGGGGTCTCCTCGGTGGACTCGCCGATGCCGAGGAGCTCGCCGACGTCCCGGCCGTTCTCGAAGGCCTCCGCGAGCTCCGCGATGCCGCTCAGAGTGTGGCCGCGCTCCAGGAGTGCGGCGATCGTGCGGAGTCTGGCCAGGTGATGGTCGTCGTACCAGGCGATGCGGCCCTCGCGGCGGGGCGGTGGGATGAGGCCGCGCTCCCGGTAGAAGCGCACGGTGCGCACCGTGATGCCGGCCGCCTTGGCCAGCTCCTCCATGCGGTACTCGCGTGTCTCTGCCACGGCAGCAGCCTATGTGGTGCCGGATCGCGCGGGCTTTCGGTCGAGATCTACCGGCGGTAACACTGAGGGCAACTCAAGTCGCCAGACCCCTACCCATCAGTAGGCAGGTGTTCTACGCTCCCAATTGCGCCAGTGGTCACTGGCAGAGTCGTGAAGCAGTTCGGGAGGCGGCGGCATGGCCGAGGACGAGCGCCAGCAGGAGCGCGAACGCGAACACGTGCGGGTGGCGGTGATCGGGACCGGATTCGGCGGGCTCGGTGCCGCGGTCCGGCTGCGCCGCGAGGGCATCACCGACTTCGTGGTCCTGGAGCGGGCCGACTCCGTCGGCGGCACCTGGCGGGACAACAGCTATCCGGGCTGCGCGTGCGACGTGCCCTCGCACCTGTACTCGTTCTCCTTCGCGCCCAACCCCGACTGGCCGCGCACCTTCTCCGGCCAGGAGAAGATCCAGGAGTACCTGGAGCAGGTCGCCGACACCTTCCGGCTGCGCCCGCACATCCGCCTCAGTACCGAGGTCACGCAATTGCGCTGGAACGCCGAGCAGTTGTGGTGGGAGGTCGAGACGAGCAACGGCACGCTCACCGCTGACGTCGTCGTCTCCGCCACCGGGCCGCTCTCCGACCCCAAGCTCCCGGACATCCCCGGCCTCGACACCTTCGAGGGCAAGGTCTTCCACTCCGCGCGCTGGGACCACGACTACGACCTGCGCGGCAAGCGCGTCGCGATGATCGGCACCGGCGCGTCCGCCATCCAGATCGTGCCGGCGATCCAGCGCGAGGTCGGCAGGCTGACCCTCTTCCAGCGCACCCCGCCCTGGGTGATGCCGCGCATGGACCGCGCCATCAGCAAGGCCGAGCGCTGGGTGCACCGCCAGTTGCCGTTCACCACGCAGGCCCGGCGCGGAATCCTGTGGGGCATACGGGAGTTGCAGGTCCAGGCGTTCACCAAGCGGCCGAACGAGCTCGGTGCGGTCGAGCAGCTGGCCAAGCGGAACATCGCCCGTGCCATCAAGGACCGGGACCTGCGGGCCAAGCTGACGCCGTCGTACCGCATCGGCTGCAAGCGCATCCTGCTGTCCAACACCTACTACCCGGCGCTCGCGCAGCCCAATGTCGACGTCGTCGCCAGCGGGCTCAGCGAAGTGCGCGGGAACACCGTCGTCGCCGCGGACGGCACCGAGACCGAGGTCGACGCGATCATCTTCGGCACCGGATTCCACGTCACGGACATGCCGATCGCCGACCGTGTGGTGGGCGCCGACGGCGGGACGATGATGGAGTCCTGGAAGGACGGCATGAAGTCCCTGCGCGGCGCGACCGCCGCGGGCTTCCCGAACTTCATGACGGTCATCGGCCCGAACACCGGCCTCGGCAACTCCTCGATGATCCTGATGATCGAGTCCCAGCTGAACTATCTCGCCGATTACATGCGGCAACTGGACGTGCTCGGCGGCCGGGCCGCGCTCGCCGTGCGCACCAGCGCCGTGGACGCCTGGAACGACAAGGTGCAGGAGCGCATGAAGCGCACCGTGTGGAACACCGGCGGCTGCAACAGCTGGTACCTCGACGAGAACGGCGTGAACACGACGATCTGGCCGGGCACGACGAGCGAGTTCCGCGCCGCCACCCGGCGCGTCGATCTCGCCGAGTACGAGGTGGTGCGGCCGCCCAAGGTGAGCGCGGTGGCGGCGGCGCCGAAGTCAGGCAAGGCGAAGAAGGTCGAGGCAGGGGCATGAGCAGGCTGACGCATGTGACGAGCGGGCCGTTCGCGCCGCCTGCCGCCGCGCGGGAACTGACCGTCGTGTCGGCGGACGGCGCGCGGCTGCACGCCGAGGTGCACGGACCCGACGGCGCGCCCGCGGTGGTCCTCGCGCACGGGTGGACCTGTTCGACCGCCTTCTGGGCGGCGCAGATACGTGACCTCGCGGTCGATCACCGGGTGATCGCGTACGACCAGCGGGGGCACGGCCGCAGCGTCGCGCCGGACGGGGTGGAGGGGTACAGCACGAGCGCCCTCGCCGACGACCTCGAAGCCGTGCTCGCGGCGACGCTGGAGCCGGGGGAGCAGGCCGTGCTCGCCGGGCACTCCATGGGCGGCATGACGATCATGGCCGCGAGCACGCGTCCCGGGTTCCGGGAGCACGCGGCGGCGGTTCTGCTGTGCAGCACGGGAAGTGCGCGGCTCGTCGCCGAGTCGCTGGTGGTGCCGATGCGGGCCGGGCGGATACGCACCCGGCTCACGCGGTCGGTCCTCGGGGCGAAGGCGCCGCTGGGACCCGTGACGCCGATGGCCAGGCGCATCCTCAAGTACGCCACGATGGGCCCCGGTTCGGCGCCGGAGCGGGTCGACGTGTGCGCGCGGATCGTGCATGGCTGCCCGCGGGTGGTGCGCTACCGCTGGTCGCACGTGCTCGACGAGATCGCACTCGACGCGGGGGTACTGGAGTTGCAGGTGCCGACCGCCGTCATCGCCGGTACGGCCGACCGGATGACGCCCGTCACGCACGCGCGGCGCCTGGCCGGGATGCTGCCGGACTCCCTCGGCCTCACCGAGCTGCCGGGGATCGGTCACATGACCCCGGTGGAGGCTCCGGAAGCGGTCACATCGGGGATCAGGGGCCTCGTGCGGAGGTACGTAAGGGGCGCCGGTCAGCAGGTTCAGGTTCAGGGGCTCGAAGGGAGCAGCGCATGAGCAAGGTCAGCCTTGAGGGTCAGGTCGCGGTCGTCACCGGGGCGGCGCGCGGCGTGGGGGAGCTGCTCGCGCGCAAGCTGTCCGCGCGGGGTGCGAAGATCGCGCTCGTCGGCCTGGAGCCGGACGAGCTGAAGCAGGTGGCGGGGCGGCTGCACACCGAGGCCGAGGCCTGGCACGCGGACGTCACGGACCATGACGCGATGGCCCGGGTCGCCCAGGAGGTCAAGGAGCGGTTCGGCAAGGTCGACATCGTCGTCGCCAACGCGGGTGTCGCCAACGGTGGTCCCTTCGTCGAGTCCGACCCCGTGGCGTGGCGCCGGGTGATCGAGGTCAACCTCATCGGCAGCGCGGTGACGGGGCGGGCGTTCCTGCCGGTCCTGATGGAGAGCCGCGGCTATCTCCTGCAGATCGCCTCGCTCGCGGCGATCACGCCGGCGCCGATGATGACGGCGTACTGCGCTTCGAAGTCGGGCGTCGAGGCGTACGCGCACTGTCTGCGGGCCGAGGTCGGCTACAAGGGCGTGAAGGTGGGCGTCGGTTACCTGTCCTGGACGGACACGGACATGGTGCGGGGCGCGGACGAGAACGACGTGATGCGGGAGCTGCGGCAGCGCCTGCCGTGGCCGTCCAACAAGACGTACCCGCTGGGTCCGGCCGTCGACCGGATCGTCGCCGGGATCGAGCGGCGGTCGAGCCATGTGTACGCGCAGTGGTGGCTGCGGGGGATGCAGGGCATCCGGGGTTACCTGCCGGCGCTCATCGGCACGGTCGGTCAGCGCGAGATGCGGCGCTTCGAGCCGCGGCTCTCGTCGGTGTCCACGGGCCTCGTGGGAGCGGGCGGTTCCGCCGACGAGCAGGCGCGTACCGGCGGGTAGTCGATGCCCCGGGGCAGTACCCCTGCGCAGCGATGAGGCCCTCCGGCGTCCCGGAGGGCCTCATCTCGTCAAGCTCGGTGCAGCACCAGGCGTGTCAGCGGTCGAACTTCTCCCGCTGCTCCTGCGCGGCGTCCTGGGCCTGGTCCCGGCCCTGCGAGGCGCGCTCACTCGCCTCGTCCCGGCCCTGCGAAGCCCGCTCGCTCGCCTCGTCCTTGCGGTCGCCCATCGCGCCCTTGGCCTTGTCGGCGAGGTCGTTGGCCTTGTCCTGGAACTGGTCCTTGATGCCCATGCTTGTTCACTCCTAGAGGGTGAGGTGGGAGGGGCCTCGACCAGACTTACATGGGGGGACTTACCTCGCATTTCGATCAATGACGGGCAGTGATCACGGGCTCGGAAGCCGCCCCCTCAGCCGCGTCAGCCGCGCGGCGGCAGCTTCGGACGCCGCCGGTCCGGTACGTCGTCGAGGCCCGGCGGCGTCACCGCGGGCTGCCGTTCCAGGAGGTCGAGAGCGACCTGCACGGCGTCGTCCAGCTGCGCGTGCCGCCCCTCCGCCCAGTCGAGCGGCGTACGGAGCACCTCCAGGTCGGGGGCCACGCCGTGGTTCTCCACGGACCAGCCGTACTCGTCGAACCACCCCGCGTTCATCGGCACCGTGATGACCGTCCCGTCACCGAGCACGTGCCGCCCGGTCATCCCCACCACACCGCCCCACGTGCGCTGGCCCACCACGGGCCCGAGGCCGAGCAGCTTGAAGGCCGCGGTGATCATGTCGCCGTCGGACGACGTCGCCTCGTCGGCCAGGGCCACGACGGGGCCGCGGGGGGCGTTCGACGCGTACGACACCGGCTGGGCGTTGCGTGTCAGGTCCCAGCCCAGGATCTTGCGCGTCAGCTTCTCCACCACCAGCTCGCTGATGTGCCCGCCCGCGTTGCCGCGCACGTCGACGAGCAGGGCCGGGCGGGAGACCTCCAGGCGCAGGTCCCGGTTGAACTGGGCCCATCCGGAGCCGCCCATGTCGGGGATGTGCAGATAGCCGCACCTGCCCCCGCTCAACTCCCGTACGACGTCACGCCGTTTGGCCACCCAGTCCTGGTAGCGCAGGGGGCGTTCGTTGATGAGGGGGACGATCGCCACCCTCCTGGACCTGCCCTCTCCCTCGGCCGGCCGGAACGTCAGCTCCACCGTCGTGCCGCCGGCGGCCGCGAGCAGCGGGAAGGGGCCCGTCACCGGGTCCACCGGGCGGCCGTCGATGTGCGTGAGGATCGCGCCCTCGCGGATGCCCGCGCCCGCGAGCGGGGAGCGCGCCTTGGAGTCGGACGAGTCGCCGGGCAGGATGCGCTTGATCATCCAACTGCCTTCGCGGCAGACCAGGTTGGCGCCGAGCAGGCCCATCGCCCGCTGGTAGTGCGGCGGGCCTTCGTTGCGGCGGGCGGCGGAGACGTACGCGTGCGAGGTGCCGAGCTCGCCGAGGACCTCGCGGAGCAGGTCCGCGAACTCGTCGGGGGACGCGACCCGTTCCACAAGGGGCCGGTACTGGTCCAGGATCGCGGGCCAGTCGATGCCGCACATGTGCGGCTCCCAGAAGTAGGCGCGGATGAGGCGGCCCGCCTCGTCGTAGGACTGGCGCCACTCGGCCGCCGGGTCGACCTCGTGCAGGATGCGGCGCAGGTCGATCCAGACGGTCGTGTCGCTGTCGCCGGTCTCCGTCGAGGGGACGGCGCGCAGCTCGCCCTCGTCGACCACCACGAGCCGCGAGCCGTCGCCGCTGAGCGCGAACCAGTCGAGGTGGTCGACCAGTTCGGACTTCTTGCCCTTGGTGATGTTGAAGTACTCCAGGGTGGGGCGCCCGGAGGTGTCCGACGGGTTGGCGAAGGTCTCGCCGAGCGCGCCCGAGATCGGCCAGCGCATCCAGACGAGGCCGCCGCCGCTGACGGGGGAGAGCGCCGAGTACTTCGACGCCGAGACGGGGAAGGGCGTGACCCTGCTCTCCAGGCCCTCCACCTCCACGATGGCGGAGCCGGCGGGCGAGAGCCCGTCGGCCGGGTCGAGGCCGCCCGCCGCCGGGCGGCCGTCGGGGGAGAGGGCGAAGGGCGAGGGGGTCGCCGACGACAGCGGGACCAGATAGGGGCGGCAGCCGAGGGGGAAGGACAGGTCGCCGGTGTGCACGTCGTAGACCGGGTCGAAGCCGCGCCAGGACAGGAAGGCCAGATAGCGGCCGTCGCTGGTGAAGACCGGGTTCTCGTCCTCGAAGCGGCCATTGGTGACGTCGACGATGATGCGGCAGCCGGGCCCCTCGATGCGGGCCATCTTGATCTGCCGCAGCGAGCGGCCGACGCCCGGATGCGACCAGGTCAGCCAGGCCCCGTCCGGGGAGAAGGCCAGGTCCCGCACCGGGCCGTTCTCGGAGCGGATCAGCTCCGTCACCTCGCCCTCGGGCGACTTGCCCTCGGAGTCCTCGTCCTCGGACGCCTCGCCCTCGGGTTTTTCGGAGGCGTCGATCAGGAGGAGCCGCCCGTCGTTCGACGCGATCGCGAGCCGTTCGCCCTCGGGGTCGGAGAGCAGTTCGAGGACCCGGCCGAGCTGCCCCTGCGCGAGCCTGCGCGGCGCGCGGTCGCCGCTGGCGCGCGGCAGATAGGCGATCTCGACGGCGTCCTCGCCCTCCGCGTCGGTGACGTAGGCGACCTGCCCGCCCTTGCCGAGCATCTCCGGGAGCCGAACGCGCACGCCCGGGGTGTCGGTGATGGTGCGGGCGGGCCCGTCCCGGTGCGTGAGCCAGTACAGGCTGCCGCGTACGACGACGGCGCTGGCCCGGCCCGTCGTGTCCACCGAGAGCGAGTCGACGTGCTGCGCGGCGGGCACCTGATAGATCCGCCGTCCGGCACGCGGTCCGCCCAGGCGTACGTCGAGCCTGCGCGGCACGGAGCCGGCGGACAGGTCGTCCACCAGCCAGACGTCGCCCGCGCACTGGTAGACGATGCGGGCACCGTCGCTGGAGGCGTGCCGGGCGTAGAACGCGTCGTGATCGGTGTGCCGGCGCAGGTCGGAGCTGTCCGGCAGGCAGGAGTAGAGGTTGCCGACGCCCTCGTGATCGGAGAGGAAGGCGATCCTGCCGTCCACGAACATCGGGGAGTCGAGGTGTCCGTCGAGGTCGGGCAGGAGCTGGTCGCCGTGCAGCCACAGGCGGCCGGTCGCCCCGCCCCGGTAGCGCTTCCAGGCGGCGGGCTCGTGCGGCGGCTTCCCGGTCAGGAGGAGGGTCTTGCGCTCGCCCTCGATGTCGTTGACCGCGATGTCGTACACCGGACCCCAGGGCAGCTTGCCGCCGGGTGATCCGTCGGTCGGCACGCTGTAGGCCCAGCAGAAGTACGAGAAGGGCTGATTGTGCGAGGAGACGGCGAGGATGTCGCCGTCGGGGGACCAGCCGCAGACCCGGGTGTCCGTGCTCCCCCAGTAGGTGAGGCGCCGGGCCGGGCCGCCGTCGACCGGGGCCAGATGGATCTCCGGGTCGAGACTGCGCCAGGTCGTGAACGCGATGTGGCGGCCGTCAGGCGAGAAGCGCGGATGGCTCACCTTGGTCCGGTCGACGGTCACCCGCCAGGCCCGGCCGGCGGGTGCGCCGTCCGGGCTCAGCGGCGCCACCCAGAGATCGTCCTCGGCCGCGAAACAGAGACGGTCGCCGCTGAGGTGCGGAAATCGCAGGTAGGCGTGGTCAGCATGGGCTTCATCGCGCGCGTCGGTCACTTCACCATGCTTTTCCGGGGCGCAGGGCGCGGCAACTCGTACATGGGGTGAAAGGGGTGTGCGACGCGGCGCGCACCGCGGTCAGGGCGGCGCGTGATGCAGCACACGTACGAAACGGTTTCGTTTCGTTAAGCCCGCGGGTACAGTCATGGCGTACGGAACGAATGCGACGAGGGGCGGAGGGATCATGGCTGAGGCGGCAACGGTGCGGCGCAGTCGGATCACACCCGAGCGTGAGGCCGAGCTCTACGCGGCCGCGCTCGACCTGCTCCGCGAAGTCGGGTACGAGGCGCTCACCATGGACGCCATCGCGGCCCGCACGAAATCCAGCAAGGCCACCCTCTACCGCCAGTGGGGGAGCAAGCCCGAGCTGATCGCCAGGGCGCTGCGGCACAACAAGCCGGTGTCCATCGAGGACATCGACACCGGTTCCCTGCGCGGCGACCTCCTGGAGACCGTCGAGCGTTCGGACGACTGCCAGATGGAGCGGGACGCCGCGCTGATGCGGAGCCTGTTCCACGTCATCCACGGAAATCCCGAACTCCACCACGCGCTGCGGCAGGTGCTCATCGAGCCGGAGATCACCGGTTTGAACGCGCTGCTGCGCAGGGCCGTGGAGCGCGGCGAAGTGTCCCCGGACAACCCCGCGCTGGGCTTCGTCATCCACATGATGGTGGGCGGTTTCGTCGCCCGTGACCTGATCGAGGAGCGCACGGTCGACCGTGAGTTCCTCCGTTCCTACATCAACGCCGTGATCCTCCCCGCTCTCGGCGTCTGACCCAGCCCCCTCACCGGACCACCTCTACCTGACGCGACCGCTCACGTCGTCGGGCTGATCCCCCCTGCCCTGTAGACACCACGACCTGACCGGGAGTACGCCCCCGTGGCCACTTTCCTGTACAAACTGGGCCGACTCGCCTTCAGGCGACGGCACTTCGTCGCCCTGATATGGGTGGCGCTCCTGACGCTCGCCGGAGTCGGCGCCGCGTCCGCGCCCACCGCGGCCTCCAGTTCCTTCTCCATCCCCGGCACGGAGGCCCAGAAGGCCTTCGACCTGCTCGAAGAGCGTGTGCCCGAAGCCAGTGCCGACGGCGCGAGCGCCCGGGTCGTCTTCAAGGCGCCGGACGGCGAGAAGGTCACCGACGCGGGCAACAAGGCCGAGATCGAGAAGACCGTCACCGCCCTCAAGTCCGGTTCGGACGAGGTCGCGAGGGCGGACAGTCCCTTCCGGACCAAGACGGTGAGCAAGGACGGGTCCACGGCGTACGCGTCGGTCTCGTACAAGGTCACCTCGATGGAGCTGACCGAGGACAGCCGTGAGGCGCTCGAGAAGACGACCGACCAGGCGCGGGAGTCCGGGCTCACGGTCGAGGTCGGCGGCGACGCGCTGCAGGCGATGCCCGAGACCGGGGCCACCGAGATCATCGGCATCGCGGTCGCGGCCGTCGTCCTCGTCATCACCTTCGGTTCGCTGATCGCGGCGGGTCTGCCGCTGCTCACCGCGCTGATCGGCGTCGGCATCGGCGTCTCCTCGATCACCGCGCTCGCCAGCGCGCTCGACCTGGGGACGACCACCTCGACGCTCGCCATGATGATCGGCCTCGCGGTCGGCATCGACTACGCGCTCTTCATCGTCTCCCGTTACCGCGGTGAACTCGCCGACGGGCGGGACCGTGAGGAGGCCGCGGGCCGCGCCGTGGGCACCGCCGGTTCGGCCGTGGTCTTCGCCGGGCTCACCGTGGTCATCGCCCTTGTCGGCCTCGCCGTGGTGAACATCCCGATGCTCACCAAGATGGGCTTCGCGGCGGCCGGCACGGTGGTCATCGCCGTGCTCATCGCGCTCACCCTGATCCCGGCGCTGCTCGGCTACGCGGGCAAGAAGGTCAAGCCCACGGGCGAGAAGAGCAAGCTGCTCGGCGGCGGCAAGAAGGCGGCGGCCACCGAAGGTGTCACGGAGAAGAAGGACAACCTCGGCACGCGCTGGGCGCGCTTCGTCGTGCGCCGCCCGCTGACCGTCCTGCTGGTCGGCGTGATCGGCCTCGGTGCCGCCGCGCTGCCCGTGTCCTCCCTCGAACTGGGCCTCCCGGACGACGGCTCGCAGCCGACGTCCACGACCCAGCGCAAGGCGTACGACCTGGTCTCCGACGGATTCGGCCCCGGCTTCAACGGCCCGCTGATGACGGTCGCCGACCTCAAGGGCTCCGACGACCCGAAGGCCGCGGCGGGGGAGATCCAGAAGACGATCTCCAAGCTCGACGACGTCCTCTCGGTCGCCCCGCCGATGATCAACAAGGCGGGCGACACGGCGATCATCAGCGTCGTCCCGTCCTCGAAGCCCAGCGGCATCGAGACCGAGAACCTCGTGCACGCGATCCGTGACGCGGGCGCCGACATCAAGTCCGACACCGGTGCGAGCGTCATGGTCACCGGCACGACGGCCATGAACATCGACGTCTCCCAGAAGCTGAACGACGCGCTGCTGCCCTACCTGGCCCTGGTCGTCGGCCTCGCCTTCCTCCTCCTGATCGTCGTCTTCCGCTCCATCCTGGTCCCGCTCAAGGCGGCCCTCGGCTTCCTGCTCTCGGTCCTCGCGGCCCTGGGCGCGGTCGTCGCGGTCTTCCAGTGGGGCTGGCTCGGCTCGCTCTTCGGCGTGGAGCAGACCGGCCCGATCATGTCGATGATGCCGATCTTCATGGTGGGCGTCGTCTTCGGCCTCGCGATGGACTACGAGGTGTTCCTCGTGACGCGCATGCGCGAGGCGTACGTCCACGGGGAGCGGCCCGGCCAGGCGATCGTGACCGGCTTCCGGCACGGGGCGAGGGTGGTCTCGGCAGCCGCCGTGATCATGATCGCGGTCTTCGCGGGATTCATCGGCTCGTCCGAGCAGATGGTGAAGATGATCGGCTTCGGCCTCGCGATCGCCGTCTTCTTCGACGCGTTCATCGTGCGCATGGCGCTGGTCCCGGCGGTGCTCGCGCTGCTCGGCAAGAAGGCGTGGTGGCTGCCGCGGTGGCTCGACCGGGCGCTGCCGAACGTGGACGTCGAGGGCGAGGCCCTGCGGGACGCCGATGAGGTGGCCGCCGGGCGCAATGGTGACGGCCGGGAGCTGGAGCGCGTCTGACGCGTCAGTGGGGCACGGGGGCGGCCGCGTAGGTGCGGCGCAGGAAGCGGATCAGTGCCGCTGCGTCGAACTGCACGACCGCCACCCCGTGCGCCGAGTGGAACTCCATGACCGTCTGGACCCGCCCACAGGGCCAGATGTGTACGTCGCCGCTGGTGGCCGGGGCCCGCAGGCCCTGTTCGAGCAGCTGCCTGGCGAAGGTCCACTCGTGGGAACCCCCGGGTGAACCAGGGAGGCCGATCCGCACCGAGAGCGGGTCGGCCTCCGGGTCGTACCGGAGGACGGCGGGGACGGCGAGCTGGTCGTCGGGGGAGTCCGTGACGACGTGGGCACGTGCGAACTGCTCTACTGCGGACATCGCCGAACTCCTCACCATCACGCACGCCGTCACGCGCTTTCTGCCCTCTAATGTCCCATATATTCCGATTCCTGCTCCAGGTGTGACCGGGATAACTGGGTAGTCACCGCTCTTGCAAACCGTTCGCAACAGAGCACTATCATTGAACGGTTCACGAGCGATCCGCTCTGCCTTCCTCTTCCTGTCCTGCCCAGGAGCGCGCGCATGCATGTCCCCGACGGATTCATCAACGCCCCCGTCTCCGCCGCCACCGGGGTCATCGCCGCCGGAGCGATCGCCGTCAGCCTCCGCGGCGCACGGCGCGAACTGGACGAGCGGACGGCGCCGCTCGCCGGGCTCGTGGCCGCGTTCATCTTCGCCGTGCAGATGCTGAATTTCCCGGTCGCGGCCGGGACCAGCGGACATCTGCTCGGCGGCGCGCTCGCGGCGATACTCGTCGGCCCCTATACGGGCGTCCTGTGCGTGTCCGTCGTCCTCCTGATGCAGGGCGTCCTCTTCGCCGACGGCGGCCTCACCGCGCTCGGCGTGAACATCACGGACATGGCCATCGTCACGACCGTCGTGGCCTATCTCACCTTCCGCGGCCTGGTGAAGGTGCTTCCGCGCACCCGCCGCTCCATCACCGCCTCCTCCTTCGTGGCCGCGCTGATCTCGGTGCCCGCCGCCGCGGTCGCCTTCACCTTCCTCTACGCGCTCGGCGGCACCACCGACGTCTCCATCGGCAAGGTCGCCACGGCCATGGTCGGCGTGCACGTCCTGATCGGCATCGGTGAGGCCGCCATCACCGCGCTCACCGTCGGCGCCGTCATCGCCGTACGCCCCGACCTCGTGTACGGCGCCCGCGGCCTGACCCAGAAGCTCAAGCTGCGGGTGGGCGGTGAGCTGGTCGACGCCCCCGACGCGGCCCCCGAGCCCGCTCCCGTCGCCGCCCGCTCGCACCGCAAGGTGTGGATCGCCGGCCTGGTCACCTCCCTCGTCCTCGCCGGCTTCGTCAGCTTCTACGCCTCCGCGAACCCCGACGGCCTGGAGAAGGTCGCGGCCGACAAGGGCATCGACAAGAAGGTCGAGGAGCACGCCACCTCGGACTCCCCGCTCGCCGACTACGGCGTCGAGGACATCACCGACACCCGCCTCTCCGGCGGCCTCGCCGGGGTGATCGGCGTCGGCGTCACCGTCGTCGCGGGCTCGGCGGTCTTCTGGGCGCTGCGCCGCCGCCGTACGACGGACACGGACCCGGCGTCCACGGCGGCCGTCTCCTCGGAGAACGCCTGACATGGGCGCGGGCCACGCCCACCGGCTCTACCGGCACGGCCACTCACCCGTCCACGCCCTGCCCCCGCACACCAAGCTGGCGGCGGTCTTCTGCTTCGTGGTCGTCGTGGTCTCCACGCCGCGCGAGGCGATGTGGGCGTTCGGCCTGTACGCGCTCCTGCTCGGCGCGGTGGCTTACGCGTCCCGCGTCCCCCTCCCCTTCCTCCTGAAGCGGCTGCTCATCGAGGTCCCGTTCGTGGCGTTCGCGGTGCTCATGCCGTTCGTGGCGGAGGGCGAGCGGGTCGAGGTGCTCGGCATGTCCCTGAGCGTGAACGGCCTCTGGGGCGCCTGGAACGTCCTGGCCAAAGGCACACTCGGCGTCGCGGCATCGGTCCTCCTCGCCTCGACCACCGAACTGCGCTCACTGCTCCTGGGCCTGCAGCGCCTGAAGCTGCCGCCGCTGCTCGTCCAGATCGCCTCGTTCATGATCCGCTACGGCGACGTGATCACGGACGAGATGCGCCGCATGAAGATCGCCCGTGAGTCACGCGGCTTCGAGGCGCGGGGCGTGCGGCAGTGGGGCGTCCTCGCGAAGTCCGCGGGGGCGCTCTTCATCCGCTCGTACGAGAGGGGCGAGCGGGTGCACCTGGCGATGGTCAGCCGGGGGTACGCCGGTTCGATGCCGGTGATCGACGAGGTCACCGCCTCCCGTGCACAGTGGACCTACGCCTTCGCCCTGCCGGGCGCCGCTCTTGTCGTCTGCCTGCTGGGATGGACCCTGTGACTGCCGCACCCTCGCTCGAAGTGGCCGGACTGGCCTTCGCCTACCCCGACGGGCACCAGGCGCTCTTCGGCGTCGACATGCGGATCGGCCGGGGTGAGCGGGTCGCGCTGCTCGGCCCGAACGGCGCGGGCAAGACGACGCTCGTCCTGCACCTGAACGGCATCCTGACGGGCGGCGCGGGCACGGTCACCGTCGCGGGACTCCCCGTGGGCAAGAAGCACATGGCCGAGATCAGGCGACGGGTCGGCATCGTCTTCCAGGACCCGGACGACCAGCTGTTCATGCCGACGGTGCGGGAGGACGTGGCGTTCGGCCCGGCGGCGGCGGGGATGCGCGGCCCTGAACTGGAGGCCAGGGTCGAGAAGGCCCTTGGTCAAGTCGGCATGGCGGAATTCGCGGACCGCCCGCCGCACCATCTTTCCTTCGGCCAGCGCAGGCGGGTCGCGGTGGCGACGGTCCTCGCGATGGAGCCGGAGATCCTGGTCCTCGACGAACCGTCCTCGAACCTGGACCCCGCCTCGCGCCGCGAACTCGCCGACATCCTCCGCTCGTTGGACGTGACGGTCCTGATGGTCACGCACGACCTGCCGTACGCCCTCGAACTGTGCCCCCGGGCCCTGATCCTGAGCGAGGGCGTGATCGCCGCGGACGGCCCGACGGGCGAGCTGCTCGCCGACGAGAGCTTGATGGCCGCGCACCGGCTCGAACTACCCTTCGGCTTCGATCCGAAGACGGCGAAGGTGAACCGGTAGGGAATCCACGGCTGCGGGCGGCTGTTGGGTGTGGCATGGACGTTGATGTGCACGGGTCAGTGGCCGAGGGCTTCGAGCCGGTGAGGGACGCCTTCGTACGGAACTTCACCGACCTCGGCGAGCAGGGCGCGGCGGTCGTGGTGTACCGCGACGGGCGGCCGGTCGTGGATCTGTGGGGCGGCACGAAGAACGTCGACGGGGGTGACGGGGGCGGCGGGGGCGGCGGGGCGTGGGAGCGGAGCACCGCGCAGATCGTCCGCTCGGCGACGAAGGGTGTGGCCGCCGCTGCTCTGCTCCTTCTGCATCAACGCGGTGAGCTGGACCTGGACGCTCCCGTCAGCTCCTACTGGCCGGAGTTCAAGGCGCAGGGCAAGGAGCGGGTGCTGGTCCGGCATGTTCTCGCGCACCGGGCGGGCGTTCCCGCGCTCGACCGGCCGTTGACGCCCGCGGAGGCGTTCGATCCCGATCTCGCCGCTGAGACGGTCGCGGCGCAGGCCCCGTTCTGGGAGCCGGGGGAGGGCCACGGGTATCACGCGCACACCTACGGCTGGCTGACCGGTGAGCTGGTGCGGCGGGTGACGGGGCGGTCCCTCGGGGAGTTCGTGTCCGCTGAGATCGCCGGGCCCCTGGGCCTTGGGCTGTGGGTGGGGCTTCCGTCGGCGGAGGCGGGGCGCGTGGGGCGGCTGGGCCGGATCGAGGCGGCCGGTGCCGCCGGGGGTCTCAGGGTGCGGCCCAAGCGGGACGTGGCGGAGGCCTACGCGGATCCCGCCTCGCTCACGCGGCGGGCGTTCGCCGCGATCACTCCGGAGCCGGACGAGAACGATCCCGCTTACCGGGCGGCTGTCCTCCCCGCGTCCAACGGCGTCGCCACGGCGGGCGGGTTGGCGCGCTTCTACGCCTCGCTCATCGGTTCAGTCGACGGCGCCGCACGCCTCTTCAGGCCCGACACGGTCGAACTGGCCCGCGCGGAGGCGTCATCGGGTCCCGACCGTGTCCTGATCGTGAACACCCGCTTCGGCCTCGGCTACATGCTGCATGGCGGTGCGTCGCCCCTCCTGGGCCCCGGCTCGTTCGGCCACCCCGGGCGCGGCGGCGCGCTGGGCTTCGCCGATCCGGAGTCGGGGGTGGCGTTCGGGTACGTGACCAACGGGATGAACAAGGGGGTTACGGCGGATCCGCGGGCGCAGGGGCTTGTACGGGCGTTGGCGGGGGCTTCGGTGGGGGCTGGGGGGCGGTCTGGGGCTTCGGCGGGCCTGGGGCGTTGATTCGTGCCGGGGCCATCCGGTGTCGCGAGGTTGGCGGTTGCGGGCCGGGAGTCAAGGGCGCTCCTGCGTCGCGTCGGCTGCGCCGATTCCGCTGCGCTCCACCCTTGACACCCGTCCCTCCACCGCGCGAGGGAAGACGACCGGACGGCCCCAGGGGCGGGACTCTCGGGGACTCCCGTGGGGTCGTGGGTCTCGCTGCCGGGCGCGGACCGGATCTTCCGGCGTGACCGTCACGGGCAGGGGCGCGCGGCCTCTCCGGGGGTGAGATGCCGGTCTCGTCAAGCGGCTGCGGACCGGTGAGTTGGGGGTGGTCGGCGGGATATGGGGGCGGGGGCGTCTTGGCCGAGCGAGCGGCTGATCGGCTACCGGAGAGTGGCGACCTGCGAATGGCGAATGGCGACCAGCGGGCTGTGTGTGGGGGGGCTGGCACCTACTTCGCAGAAGTTGTGTTTCGCAGTGCCGCGCGCCCCCTGTCTGCCAGAACACAACCTTCCCAAAGTAGGTCCCCACCCCCGGCGCCGGGCCGGGGCCCACAGCACGCATCGCACGCGGAATGCAAAGAAATCCCAGCAATCGCCCCCCAGAGGCCTTATCTCCGGGAGTTCATTGCATTCGGTTCCCGTCGGGAGGAGATCACCCGCAGACGCTTGACGAGCCCGACGCCCATCCCCGAACGGCCCAACGACCCAACGACCCAACCACCCAACGACCCAGGTACCCCATCACCATCACCATCACCATCACCATCACCCCCCAACTCTCTCCCCCCCGGGGCTCACCGCCAACTCTCTCCCGGCTCACCCCCAGATCACCCCCGACTCACCCCCAACTCACCGGTCCGCGCCCGCTTGACGAGAGCGTCACCCATTCCCGGCCGACCGCGCACCCCGTCCGCCGCCGGGTGCCCTGCGACGGACTGGTCCGCACCCGGCACGCACACCGCCCCCACCCACGGGAGTCCCCGAGAGTCCCGCCCCTGGGGCCGTCCGGTCGTCTTCCCTCGCGCGGTGGAGGGACGGGTGTCAAGGGTGGAGCGCAGCGGAATCGGCGCAGCCGACGCGTAGCGCAGCGAAGCGCCCTTGACTCCCGGCCCGGAACCGCCAACCTCGCGACACCGGATGGCCCCGGCACGAATCAACGCTTCAGGTCCGCCGGAGCTTCAGGTCCGCCGGAGCTTCAGGTCCGCCGGAGCTTCAGGTCCGCCGGAGCTTCAGGTCCGCCGAAGCCCCAGGCCCGCCGAAGCCCCAGGCCCGCCGAAGCCCCAGGCCGCCCCCCAGCCCCCGGGAGGCGCGAAATTCCGTTCCCCCTCCTACGCGATCCGGGGCTGACGGCCGACCCCTACCCCGCGTGCAGCATCAACCCGATCCCCGCCACCATCAGACCCGCCGCCACCAGCCTCGGCGCCCCGAACTTTTCCTTGAAGAAGACCGCGCCTATCGCCGCGCCCACGATGATCGAGGACTCGCGGAGTGCCGAGATGGGGGCCAGTTCTGCCTTTGTCTGGGCCCATAGGACCAGGCCGTACGCCGCCACGGAGAGGGCCGCGCCAAGTAGGCCCACCGCCGCGAACGGGCGTAGGCGGGCGACGAAAGCCCCGCGCCAGCGGTACGCCGCGTACAGCGGGATGGCCATGCCCTCCAGGATCATCAGCCACGCGATGTAGCCCATCGAGGAACCCGAGGCGCGGACGCCCAGGCCGTCCACCACCGTGTACGCCGCGATCGAGACGCCCGTGGCCAGCGCCGCGCCGATCGCCGCCCAGTCGGGGCGCCGGCCCGAGCCGCGTATGCCCCAGAGCGCCAACCCCGTCAGGCCCGCGCAGGAGACCGCGACTCCCCCCGCCTGCCAGCCGTCCGGGATCTCGCCCGCGAAGATGGCCGCCAAGACCGTGACCACCAGGGGCGCCGTGCCCCGTGCGATCGGGTACGCCTGGCCGAAGTCGCCCAGCTTGAATGACTTCATCAGCAGGGCGTAGTAGCCGATGTGGATCACCGCGGACAGCACCAGGTACGGCCATGCGCCTGCCGCCGGTATCGCCGCGAACGGGGCGATGAGTACGCCTATCAGTAGCCCACCACCGGATATCAGCGTAAAGCCGACCAGCTTGTCCGTGATGTGGTGCGCGATCGCGTTCCAGCTCGCGTGCGTGACGGCGGCAAGGAGCACCGCCGTCGCGACCAGCGGCGTCACTTGGCGGTCTCGCGCACGTCCACCAGGGTGCCGTTCGCGTGCTGGATCAGGTCTTTGGGCGCCATGGGGAAGACCGCGTACGGAGTGCCCGCCGCCGCCCACACCACGTCGTGGTTCAGGAGCGAGCGGTCGGCCAGGACCCGTGTCTTCGTCGCGTGGCCGAAGGGCGGCACGCCGCCGATCGCGTAACCCGTGGTCTCGCGGACGATGTCCGCCTTAGCGCGTGTCACCTTCGCCGCGCACAACTCCCACCGCACGCGCTCCAGATCCACCCGCGAGGCGCCGTCCATCAGGACCAGGACCGGGACGCCGTCCGCCGCGAAGATCAGGGACTTGCAGATCTGGCTCAGCTCGCAGCCGATGGCCGCCGCGGCCTCCTGGGCAGTGCGCGTTCCCTCCGGGAAGCTGCGGACCTCTGCGATCAGCTCGCCGAGGCCCAGCTGGTGCAGGGCCTCGGCGAAACGGGGATTGGCGCGGGAATCTGTTGCCGTCATGCGCCGCACGCTAGCGGTCCGTGTACCGGGCACGCGACCAGGTATCCGGATGACGGACAACCGGTCCCGCTCAGCGTGAGCGCGTGAGCGGCTACTTCGCAGCCAGGAACATCGCCCGCACCAGCGGCCCCGCGGAGTCGCCGCCGTGGCCGCCCTCCTGCACCACCGCGCCCGCCGCCAGATCACCGCGGTACGCCGTGAACCAGCCGTTGGGCTTCTTCTGGTTGTCGACCTCCGCGGAGCCCGTCTTCGCGCCCATGTCGGAGCCGAGTCCGGACATGGGTTTCACCGCGGTCCCGGCGACCGCCGTGTAGTGCATCAGGTCGCGCAGTGCCGATGCCGTCGCGCCCGACATCTTGCGCGGGGCCGTCGCGAGGGTGCGCTTGTCGACGTCCGGGGAGACCAGGTACGGCTGCTTGAACTCGCCCGACTTCACCGTGGCCGCCACCGACGCCATGTTCAGCGGGTTCATGCGGACGCCGCCCTGACCGATCAGCGACGCGCCCATCTGCGCGTCGCTCTGGACGGGGATCGCGCCGTCGAAGGTCGGGACGCCGATCGACCAGTTGTCGCGGCCGAGGCCGAAGACCTCCTGCGCCTGCTTGGTCAGGGAGTCGTTCTCCAGCTTCTTGGCCTGGCTGATGAAGGCCGTGTTGCAGGACCGGGCGAAGCTCGCGCGGAACGTGCCGTCCTTGATCTGGAACTTGTCGTCGTTCTGGAACTTCCAGCCGCCGTACGTCACGTACTTCGGGCAGGGGTGCTTCTTGTCGACTCCCGCGAGCTTCTTCTCCAGGAGGAGCGAGGAGGTGACGACCTTCATCGTCGAGCCGGGGGCCAGCGAGCCCTGGAAGGCGATGTTGAAGCCGGTCGGGTTCGAGTTGGCCGCCGCGAGGATCTCGCCCGTGCTCGGCTTCACCAGGACCACCGAGGCCTGCTTGCGCTTGCCCGTCTCCTTCTCCGCCGCCGCCTGGAGCGAGGCGTCGAAGGTGGTCTTCAGGGTGCCGGGAGTGCCGGGGGAGAGCGTCAGGAGCGTCTTGTCGGGCGTCGCCTTCGCGTCGTCCTTCGTCGTCGCCGACTTCTCGGCGTCCTTCGCGCTGTCCCCGCGCACGACCCGCAGCTCCACGCCCGCCTTGCCGCCGGCCTTGTCGCCGAACTTCTCGCGCAGGCTGTCGAGCACGGTGCCGAGGGAGGGGTACTTCGCCTTCGTCAGCTCGCCGCCGTCGCGGTCCACCGCCTTGATCGGCGGGTCCCCGGCCTCACCGGTGACCAGCCGGTCGCCGGCCTTCAGGTCCGGGTGCACGACGGAGGGCTGCCAGCCGACCAGCGTCTTGCCGTCGTGCTTTCTTCGTACGACCGTCAGCTCGGACTCGTACGCGAAGGGCTTGTTCGTTCCCTCGTACGAGACCGTGGAGGTGACCGAGAACGGCACCTTCGCGCCCGAGCGCTTGCCCGGCGTCAGCTTCACCTTCGTGAGGTGGGAGTCCTTGGCGTACGCGGTGAGGGCGGTCTTGGCCGTCGTCCGGTCGTCCGTGAGCGCCGCGGCCCCCGCGACGTCGCCCTTCTCCCACGCGGCAAGGAAGTCCCGCGTGGTGGCACGCACCTCGGAGGCAGTCGGCGGCCCCGCGGCCACCGGCTTCTCGTCGACCGTCGGTCCGTCGCCGGACGAGCCCCCGATCAGGCTGTACGCGGCGACGCCCACGCCGCACACGACCACGGCGGCCGCGCCGCCGAGCACACCAGGGTGCACCTTGGCGCTCTTGGCGCCCGATGTGCCCGTGATGTTCCTGATGCCCTTGCGCTCGCTGGCGCGCCCTCGCTTACCCACTGACCCTCCGCAGATCCCAGAACACAGAACCCCCAGGCTCTGCACCGGAAGGCCCCACACTAGGGGGCTTTCATGAAGCCCCCTACCAATCACCTCAACTGCCTGCGGCAAGCACCGCCGCCACGATAGGACCCGCCGCGTCGCCGCCGTGGCCGCCCCGCTCCACCACGGCCGCGGCCGCCGCGTCACCGCGGTATGCGGCGAACCAGCTGTTGGGCTTCTCCTGGCCCGCGACCTCCGCCGACCCCGTCTTCGCGCCGATGCTGCCGCTCAGCCCGGACATGGCGGGGGCGCCGGTGCCGCTGACCGCCGTGGCGTTCATCATCTGGCGCAGCTGCTGGACGGTGGACGCGGGCAGGCCGCGTGCCGTGGCCAGCTGCCGGTCGTCGAGGGACGGGTCCACGATCACCGGCTGCCGGAAGGCTCCCGTCATCGCGGTCGCCGTGACCGAGGCCATGTTGAGCGGGTTCAGCTGCACCTGGCCCTGGCCGATCATGTTCTGCGCGCGGTCGGGGCCGGGGGACGCGGGGACCGAGCCGTCCACCGTCCGGACGCCCACCTGCCAGTCGAGGCCGAGGCCGAAGCCGTTCTGCGCCTCCTCGGTGAGGGAGGAGTCCGTGACGCCGTCCTCGTCGACCAGCTTCACGAAGGCGGTGTTGCACGAGCGCGCGAAGCTGTCCGCCAGGGTCGCGTTCTCGTTCGGGGCGAGACCGGGGAGGTTCTGGATGGTGTTGCTCTGCCAGGTCGCGGTGTCCGGGCAGGGCGCGGGACCGCTCGCCTTCGTCACGCCCTTGTCGATGAGCATCGCCGCCGAGACGATCTTCATCGTCGAGCCCGGGGCCATCTTGCCCTCGAAGGCCGCGTTGAACTCGTCATTCCGGTTGTTCGCCACGGCCAGGACCTCGCCGGAGCTCGGCTGCACGGCGACCACGGAGGAGTCCGCGTGCCGGGTCACCGCCTTCTCGGCGGCGCGCTGCGCGGGCGCGCTCAGCGTCGTCTTCAGGTGGCCCGCCTTGCCCTTGGCGAGCGTGAGCAGCGTCTCGGTGCCCGCGTTCTCGTCGGCGTGCCGGACGTAGAGCTCGACGCCGGGTGTTCCGCCCGCCTTGTCGCCGTACTTCGCGCGCAGCTGGTCGAGGACCGGGCCGAGCGAGGGGTAGTCCTTCTTGTCCAGGACCGTGCCGTGCCGGTCGACGGCCTGGATGGGGGGCACGGCGGCCTCGCCGGTCTCCAGGGTGTCGTCCCTCTTCAGGTCCGGGTGCACGACCGAGGGGGTCCAGTCGACGAGTGCGCGCCCCGTGGTCTCGCCCCGCACGACGGTCAGTTCGGAGTCGTACGCGAGGGGCTTGGTCTTCCCCTTGTACGACACCGTCGCCTTGACCGAGAACGGCACGGTCGTGCCGGAGGCCTTGCCCGGCGTGAGCCGCACCTTCGTCAGATGGGCGTCGTCGTGGTAGCCGGTCAGGAGCGTCGAGGCCGCTTCCGCGTTGTTCGTGTGGGACGAGGCCTGCCTGGCGTCGCCCTTGGCCCACGCGGCGAGGAAGTCCTTCGCCGTCTCACTGACCTCGCCGCTCGTCGGCGGACCCGTCTTCACCGAGGCGGGACCCGCCCCCGGCGAACCGCCGCCCCCGGTCACGCCGTTCACCAAGTTGTACGCGCCGTACCCCGCGCCCCCGACCATGACGGCGAACACGCCGCCCACCAAAGTGACCTTTACCCCTTTGCGCATTCCGCGCCCCCTCCCCAGGAGCCCTCCCGAATGTGTGTCCGGAAGGGTGGTTCGAACAGAACCTTAAGCGGCGCAGGTGAAGAAGGAGGGAGCTGTTATCCGAAGGTGTCCTGGGTGCCCGCTACAACCAGATGTCTAGACCCACGTGTCCAGGAGCATGCGGGCCCGCCAGGAGTCGATCGGAATGGCCTGGCCGGTGTAAATGGGCCAGAACCAGATGAAGTTCCAGAGGATCAGGAGAACCAGGACGCCCGAGGCCGCGGCGCCCACCACCCGACGCCGCTCGCTCGAACCGGGCGGACCGAGGATCGCGCCGATCATCATCGCCACGGCCAGGCACAGGAACGGCACGAAGACGACGGCGTAGAAGAAGAAGATCGTCCGCTCCTGGTACATGAACCACGGCAGATAACCCGCCGCGATCCCGCACACGATCGCGCCCGCACGCCAGTCCCTGCGGAACACCCACCGCCACAGCACGTAGAGCAGCGCGAACGCCCCCGCCCACCACAGCATCGGCGTGCCGAGCGCGAGCACCTCGCGGGCGCACTTCTCCGCGGTGCCCGCGGGGCAGCCGTCCTTGCCGGGCAGCGGCGACTCGTAGAAGTACGAGACCGGGCGGCCGTCGACGATCCAGCTCCACGGGTTGGACTGGTAGGTGTGCGGCGAGGAGAGCCCCACGTGGAAGTCGTAGACCGCGTGTTCGTAGTGCCACAGGCTGCGCAGCCAGTCCGGCAAAAACGTCCAGGAGCCGCCCTTGCCGTCCGTCGCCGCCCAGTTGCGGTAGTAGCCGCCGGTGCCGTCGGTCGGGGAGAGGATCCAGCCGAGCCAGGACAGGACGTACACGCCGATCGCGACCGGCACCGTCGAGACGAACGCCGGGAACACGTCCCGCTTCAGGACCGCCCGGTAGGGACGCTCGGCGCCCGCGACGCGGCGGGCGCCCACGTCCCACAGGACGGTCAGCAAGCAGAAGAAGACCATGATGTAGAGGCCGTTCCACTTGGTGCCGAAGGCGAGACCCAGGCAGAGACCGGCCGCCCAGCGCCACGGACGCCACCCCAGGCGCAGCGTCTCGGCGACCCACGCGTCGGGACGGACCCGCCCGTCCTCGTCGGCCGGAAGGCCGGCCGCGAGCTTCGCGCGCGCCTTGTCCCGGTCGATCAGGAAGCAGCCGAACGCGGCGAGGACGAAGAACATCAGGACCTGGTCGAGCAGCGCGGTGCGGCTCATCACGAAGTGCAGCCCGTCCACCGCGAGCAGCCCGCCCGCCAGACAGCCCAGGAACGTCGAGCGGAACAGCCGCCGACCGATCCGGCACAGCATCAGGACCGACAGGGTGCCGAGCACCGCCGTCATGAAGCGCCAGCCGAACGGATCGAAGCCGAAGATCCACTCGCCGATGCCGATGACGTACTTGCCGACCGGCGGATGCACCACGTACGCCGCGTCCGTGGGGATCGCGATGTCCGATCCCTGCTTCAGGACGTCGGGATTGACCTTCTCGGGCCAGTTGACCTCGAAGCCCCGGTGGATCAGCGCCCAGGCGTCCTTGGCGTAATACGTCTCGTCGAATATCACGGCCTTCGGGCTGCCGAGATTCCAGAACCGGGTGATGCCCGCGACCAGCGTGATCAGCAGCGGGCCGATCCAGCCCGACCACCGGACCAGCAGGTCGGCGGAGCTCTTCTGCAGGCCGATCGTCGCCCACAGCCGCGGGCTCGGTTCGGTGTACGCGGGCACGAGCCGGGCCCGGACGTCGGCCGTGGGCTCGCCGGGCCGCGCCACGTAACCGAAGCGGCGCAGCCTGTGCTGCCACGACGGCTGCTGCTCCTCGGCTGCCTGGCCCTGGCGGGTGTCCGGGGAAGACGCGGTACTGGTCACCGCGCCATCGTAGGGAACCCGACTGTGTGAGTCCCGCTCCTGGGCCCCACCCGGCCCCTGCGAGGATGGAACAGTGACTGGAAGCGCAGATTCTCCCGACGGCCCGCCCCCCTCGAGCCCGTCCCCCGGACATTCCTCCGGCGGAACCCTCGTCCTCGCCGGCACGCCCATCGGCGACGTCGCGGACGCTCCGCCGCGGCTCGCCACCGAGCTGCAGTCGGCCGACGTGGTGGCCGCCGAGGACACCCGGCGCCTGCGCCGGCTCACCCAGGCGCTCGGCGTGCAGGTGGGCGGCCGGGTCGTCTCGTACTTCGAGGGCAACGAGAGCGCGCGGACGCCCGAGCTGGTCGAAGCCCTGGTCGGCGGCGCGCGGGTGCTGCTCGTGACGGACGCCGGGATGCCGTCGGTGTCCGACCCCGGGTACCGCCTCGTCGCCGCCGCCGTGGAGAAGGACATCCGGGTCACCGCCGTGCCGGGACCGTCCGCGGTGCTCACCGCGCTCGCCCTCTCGGGCCTCCCGGTGGACCGCTTCTGCTTCGAGGGCTTCCTGCCGCGCAAGGCGGGCGAGCGGCTCTCGCGACTGCGCGAGGTGGCCGAGGACCGTCGCACACTCGTCTACTTCGAGGCACCGCACCGGATCGACGACACCCTCGTCGCGATGGCCGAGGCGTTCGGCGACGAACGCAGGGCCGCGGTCTGCCGCGAGCTGACCAAGACGTACGAAGAGATCAAGCGCGGTTCGCTGAGGGAACTCGCCGAGTGGGCGGCCGACGGAGTACGCGGTGAGATCACCGTCGTCGTCGAGGGAGCCCCGGAGAAGAGCCCCGGTGACCTGGGCCCGGACGAGCTGGTGCGCAGGGTGCGGGTGCGCGAGGAGGCGGGGGAGCGGCGCAAGGAGGCGATCGCCGCCGTCGCGGCCGATGCGGGGCTGCCCAAACGCGACGTGTTCGATGCGGTCGTGGCGGCAAAGAATGCGGCTCGGGCCGCCCCATCGGAAGGCAAAGGACTATCGTGAAAAGCAAAGTGCGGGCCGTGCACCGGGCCTGAAGGCTAAGGAAAGGCCAAATCGCCTTCAACTGTCGACAGGTCTGATGCTTTCGCCTCGGGAAAGGCGTCCACTGGTCAAAGGGGACGCACCCGTCCCCACGCTTCCGGCCGGGAGGAAATCCCCGGTCCGGCAGCGCTTGTCCAGCGGACAAGAGGAGCTGGCATGAGTGAGATCGCCGACACCGGTCACCCCACCACGGCGCCCGATGCGACGCGTGCGACGCAAGCGACCAATACCGTTCACGAATCTTATGCATTCGCCTGTATGCGGTGCGGGCACGGCTGGGAACAGTCCTACGAGATCGAGCATCACGTGGACGGCAAGGGCAAGGAATTCGTGGTGTACGTGGCGGACGGCCTTCACGTGCCGTCGCCGCTGACCCGGCCGACGTGTCAGAACTGCGGCGGGCACGTCGTGCGGATCATGCGGGCCGGACAGGTGTCGTCGGTCCTGGACCTGATGCAGCGGCACCACGCCCCGCGGGCGGCGGCCGGCGCGGGCAAGGCGACGGGGGACGAGACCGGTGCCGGAGTGCCCGAGCCCCGTGAGCCCAAGCACCACCACTGGCACCTCTCGGCGCTGCTGCATCCCTTCCACCACCGCAAGGCGGGGTGACGTCCCCTTCGTAGGATCGGGGGCATGCCTTCCAAGAACGCCGACCGCAAGAACGCCGACGCCAAGAACGCCGCGCCGCCGCTGCCCGAACCCCTTCGGGTGGCGGTCGCCGACTCCCACACGCACCTCGACATGCAGTCGGGGACGGTGGACGAGGGGCTCGCCAAGGCCGCGGCGGTCGGGGTGACGACGGTCGTGCAGGTGGGCTGTGACGTGGCGGGTTCGCGCTGGGCCGCCGAGACGGCCGCCGCGCACGCGAGCGTGCACGCGACCGTCGCCCTGCATCCCAACGAGGCGCCGCGCATCGTGCACGGCGACCCCGACGGCTGGTCCCGGCAGGGCGCGCGCCGGGCGGGCGGCGACGAGGCGCTGGACGCCGCGCTCGCCGAGATCGACCGTCTTGCCGCCCTCGCGCACGTCAAGGGCGTCGGCGAGACCGGCCTCGACTACTTCCGCACCGGGCCCGAGGGCAAGGCCGCCCAGGAGCGGTCCTTCCGCGCCCACATCGAGATCGCCAAGCGGCACGGCAAGGCCCTGGTCATCCACGATCGCGAGGCGCACGACGATGTGCTGCGGGTCCTGAAGGAGGAGGGGGCTCCGGAACGCACCGTCTTCCACTGCTACTCGGGAGACGCGGCGATGGCGCAAGTGTGCGCGGAGAACGGCTACTTCATGTCCTTCGCCGGCAACATGACCTTCAAGAACGCGCAGGGTCTGCGGGACGCGCTGGCCGTGGCCCCCCTCGAACTGGTTCTCGTGGAGACCGACGCGCCCTTTCTCACGCCCGCCCCCTACCGCGGACGGCCTAACGCGCCGTATCTCATTCCGGTCACATTGCGGGCCATGGCCGAGGTGCGGGGGATCGGCGAGGACGCCATGGCCGAGGCGATCTCGGCCAACACGGCACGCGCCTTTGATTACTGACCGATAACGCCCATACCCCCGCGGTTCCGGGCAGCGTCACCACGCTGCGTGGTCGCGCTGCTTTGGAGAGTGACGGTTGCTCCGCTAGGTTCTGGTCCGCCTCGCCCGATCCGGACCGGAACGAGAACGCTGGAGCGTCGTCGTGAGTCATGCGCCGCAGTACGAGACGTCTTATGGGGGCGGCACGACCTATGAGCCGGACCCGGAGCCGGAGCAGGGGGCGGAGCCGGAGCCGGAGTTCTTCCCCCGGCAGGCCACCGTGGTCATCCCTGACGGCGGGCGGGCCGAGGCACGGCGGGCGGCCCGCCGGAAGAAGCCGAAGCCAAAGCCGCGGTCCAAGCCGCAGTCCAGGTCGAGGACCCCGGACCCGGCCTCGTCGGAGCGGTCCGAGACGCAGCGGTCCGAGACGCAGCGGCCCGAGACGCTGCGCCGGCTGCTGCCGCAGGCGCTGGTCGTCGCCTTCCTCGCGGGCGGCACCTCGGCCTTCGTGGCCGACGACAAGGCCATCGAGCTGAGCGTCGACGGCGAGTCGCGCACCCTGCACACCTTCGCGGACGACGTCGGCGAGCTCCTTGAGGACGAGGGCGTGGACTTCGGCGCCCACGACATCGTGGCGCCGACCGCGAGCACGGCCCTGGCCAGCGGCGACGAGATCGCCGTCCGCTACGGCAGGCCGGTCGAGCTCACCCTCGACGGGCAGCGGCGCGAGGTGTGGACGACGGCCCGCACGGTGGACGGTGCGCTGCGCCAGCTCGGGGTGCGGGCCGAGGGCGCCTATCTGTCGGCCTCGCGGAGCAAGCGGATCGACCGGGGCGGCCTCGACCTCGACGTACGTACCGAGCGCACGGTGACGATCATGGCGGACGGCCGTGAGCGGACCATCCGGACGAACGCGGCGACCGTGCGGGAGGCCGTCGAGGAGTCCGGCATCAGCCTGAACGGCCAGGACACGACCTCCGTCGCGCCCGAGAGCTTCCCGCGCGACGGGCAGACGATCACCGTCATGCGCATCTCCGGCCGCAAGGAGGTGCGGGACGAGCCGATCCCGTTCGACGTGCGGCGGACCGACGACTCCTCCCTGTTCGTCGGCACGGAGGTCGTGGAACGGCAGGGCCACCAGGGGACCCGGCGGGTGACGTACGCGCTGCGTACGGTCAACGGCGTCAAGCAGAAGCCGCGGCGGCTGCGCTCGGAGATCGTGCGGGAGCCGCAGACGCAGATCGTGAAGGTCGGCACGAAGCAGCGTCCGAGTTCGGTGGCCGGGGCGGAGGGCCTGAACTGGGGCTCGCTGGCCCACTGCGAGTCGGGCGGCCGCCCGAACGCGGTGGATGCGTCGGGGACGTACGGCGGCCTGTACCAGTTCGACACCCGGACCTGGCAGGGCCTCGGCGGCTCGGGCCGCCCGCAGGACGCGTCGTCGGAGGAACAGACGTTCCGCGCGAAGAAGCTGTACGTACAACGGGGCGCGAGCCCGTGGCCGCACTGCGGGGGGCGGTTGTAGAGGGGCCGGCCCGCTCCGGCGGCTGGTGGGGGCCCGAGGTCAGGACCCGTAATCTGGTGCGGTGAGCAACAGTGAGCCCGGCAGCCTTCTCGGCGCCGCCGACATCCGCGAGCTGGCCGCTGCCCTGGGCGTACGCCCGACCAAGCAGCGCGGCCAGAACTTCGTCATCGACGCCAACACCGTCCGCCGCATCGTCCGCACCGCGGACGTCGGCCCGCAGGACGTGGTCGTCGAGGTCGGCCCCGGGCTCGGTTCGCTGACCCTCGCCCTCCTCGACACCGCGGACAGCGTGATCGCCGTGGAGATCGACGACGCGCTGGCGGGGGCTCTGCCCGCGACCATCGAGGCCCGGATGCCCGCGAAGGCCGCGTCCTTCGCGCTGGTGCACAGCGACGCCATGCTGGTGCGCGAGCTGCCGGGCCCCGCCCCGACCGCGCTGGTCGCCAACCTTCCGTACAACGTGGCCGTCCCCGTGCTGCTGCACATGCTCGACACCTTCCCCAGCATCGAGCGCACGCTCGTGATGGTGCAGGCCGAGGTCGCCGACCGGCTCGCCGCCGATCCGGGCTCCAAGGTGTACGGCGTGCCCTCCGTGAAGGCGAACTGGTACGCCGACGTGAAGCGCGCCGGTTCCATCGGGCGCAACGTCTTCTGGCCCGCCCCGAACGTCGACTCCGGTCTCGTCTCGCTCGTGCGGCGTGCCGAGCCGGTGAAGACCACCGCCTCGAAGAAGGAGGTCTTCGCCGTCGTCGACGCGGCCTTCGCCCAGCGCCGCAAGACCCTGCGGGCCGCCCTCGCCGGATGGGCGGGCTCCGCTGCCGCCGCCGAGGCCGCGCTCGTCGCCGCCGGGGTGTCGCCGCAGGCGCGCGGCGAGGCGCTGACGGTGGAGGAGTTCGCGCGGATCGCCGAGAACAAGGGCGCGGGCCTGTGAACCCCGAAGTGACCGTCCGCGTTCCCGCGAAGGTCAATGTGCAGCTCGCGGTGGGCGCCGCCCGCCCGGACGGGTTCCACGACCTCGCCAATGTCTTCCTCGCCGTCGGTCTCTATGACGAGGTCACGGTGACGCCCGCGGAAGAGCTGCGGATCACCTGCTCGGGGCCCGGCGCCGACCAAGTGCCGCTCGACCGCACGAACTTGGCGGCGAGGGCCGCGGAACTCCTTGCCGCACGGCATGGGCGCACCGCCGACGTGCACATCCACATCGCCAAGGACATTCCCGTCGCAGGCGGAATGGCCGGCGGCAGCGCGGACGGCGCGGGCGCGCTCGTGGCGTGCGACGCGCTGTGGGGCACCGAGGCCTCGCGCGAAGAACTGCTCGACATCTGCGCCGAGTTGGGCAGCGACGTGCCGTTCAGCCTGGTCGGCGGGGCGGCGCTCGGCACCGGGCGGGGGGAGAAGCTGGAGACCCTGGAGGTCGGCGGCACCTTCCACTGGGTCTTCGCGGTGGCCGACGGCGGGCTCTCCACGCCCGCTGTCTACCGCGAGTTCGACCGGCTGACCCCGGACGCCCCCGCCCCGCAGGCATCCCCCGCGCTGCTCGACGCCCTGCGGGACGGGAACGCCGAGGCGCTCGCCGATGCCGTGAGCAACGACCTTCAGCCCGCGGCGCTCTCGCTGTTCCCCTCGCTCGTCGACACCCTCGCCGCGGGGACCCGGGCGGGCGCCCTGGCCGCGCTCGTCTCCGGCTCCGGGCCCACGACGGCGTTCCTGGCCGCGGACGCGGAGTCCGCGCGACGGGTCGCCGAAGCGCTCTCGGCCTCCGGCACCTGCCGGACCGCCCGGGTGGCCGACTCCCCGGCGCCGGGCGCCACGATCCTCTAGGGCACGTACAGGGGGCACGTACTCAGACGCCGATCTGAGTACGTGCGCGCTGACGCGGGACCCGCGGTGCGCGCGACCGTACGTACATGGGATCAAGCGTTCGTGAACTGGCCGAGAAGACGCCCACCGGGCGCGACCGGTACATCGACCTGCTGCGGGTCGCCTCGCTCGGCACGGTCGTCGTGGGCCACTGGCTGATGGCGGCGGTGACCGTCGGGGACGACGGCCGCACCGAGGTCGGCAACCTCCTCGCCGTCGTGCCCGACCTGCAGCTGCTCACCTGGGCGCTGCAGATCATGCCGGTGTTCTTCTTCGTCGGCGGCTTCTCCCACGCGCTGTCGTACCGCTCCCTGAGCCGCAAGGCCCCCGAGGGCGGCGGCTCGGTCTACTCGGCGTTCCTGCGGGCGCGGCTGCAACGGCTGCTGCGGCCGACGATGGTCTTCATCGGGGTGTGGGGCGTCGCCGCTCTGGCGGTGCAACTCGCGGGCGAGGGCGGTGCGTTGCTGGACGTGACGCTGCGCCTGGTCGCCCAGCCGCTGTGGTTCATCGGCATCTACCTGGCGATGGTGGCGTTCACGCCGCCGCTGCTGAAGCTCCACGAGCGGTACGGCTGGGGCGCCTTCGGGGGCCTGGTGCTCGCCGCGGGGGCGGTGGACCTGGCGCGCTTCGCGTTCGGCGTCCCGTACGTGGAGTTCCTGAACTTCGCCTTCGTGTGGCTCGCCGTGCATCAGCTGGGCTTCCTGCGGGCGGACGGCAGGCTGCGGATGCCGGCGGCCATGGCCGGGGCGGGTCTCGCCGGAGCCGCGGCCCTGGTGGCCCTCGGCCCGTACCCCCTCTCCATGGTGGGGATGCCCGGCGAGCGCGTCTCGAACATGGCTCCGCCGACCTTCGCCCTGCTCTGCCACGGCATGTGGCTGGTGGGCGCGGTGGAACTGCTGCGGGGCCCCGCGACCCGGTGGCTGGCACGACCGCGGGTATGGCGGGGAGTGGTGGCGGCGAACGGTGTCTCGATGACGGCGTTCCTGTGGCACCTGACGGCGATGCTCGGGGTGTACGGGGTGCTGATCGCGGCGGACGTGCCGTTGCCGGAGCCTGCCACGGCGGAGTGGTGGACACAGGTTCCGCTGCGCATGGCGGCCGCCGTGGTGCTCACCGCACTGCTGGTCGCCGCCTTCCGCCGCTTCGAGAAGCCGGTCGCGGCGAAGGAGTCGACGGGTGCGCCGGGCGCGGGCCCGGCAGCTGCCGTGGGCGTCACGCTCTGCCTCTTCGGGGTGCTCGGCCTCTCCATGGTCGGCTTCGGGGGACTGCTCGAAGGGCGTACGGCGATGCTCGTCGCGGTGCGGGTGACGGCGCCGGTGGCGGTGGGCATGGCCCTGGCCGGGTGGCTCCTTGTCGAGCGGGCGGGCCGGGGCGTGCGGGGCGGGGCCCCAGGAATGCCGTCCTGCTGATCCGGGGCCCTGACCGGCCCCCGGGCAGGTGGTCGCCGCCTCCGACTACGCTGGAGGTCGATCGATCCCCTTCCCTGGAGCGTTAATGGCCGTCAACCTGGTCAATGTCGAGGCAGTCAGCAAGGTGTACGGCACCCGTGCCCTGCTCGACGGTGTCTCCCTCGGCGTGTCCGAGGGGGACCGGATCGGCGTCGTGGGGCGCAACGGAGACGGCAAGACGACCCTCATCCGGATGCTCGCCAAGCTGGAGGAGGCCGACACCGGGCGGGTCACGCACAACGGCGGTCTGCAGCTCGGCGTGCTGACCCAGCACGACTCGCTCGACCCCGAGGCCACCGTGCGGCACGAGGTCATCGGTGACCTCGCCGATCACGAGTGGGCGGGCAACGCCAAGATCCGTGACGTGCTGACCGGTCTGTTCGGCGGCCTGGACATGCCGGGCTTCCCGCAGGGCCTCGACACCGTGATCGGGCCGCTCTCCGGTGGCGAGCGCCGCCGTATCGCCCTTGCGAAACTGCTCATCGGCGAGCCCGACCTGATCGTGCTCGACGAGCCCACCAACCACCTGGACGTCGAGGGCATCGCCTGGCTCGCCGGGCACCTGCGGACGCGGCGCTCGGCGCTCGTCTGCGTCACGCACGACCGCTGGTTCCTGGACCAGGTGTGCACGCGCATGTGGGACGTACAGAGCGGGTCCGTCTTCGAGTACGAGGGCGGGTACTCCGACTACGTCTTCGCGCGTGCCGAGCGTGAGCGCATCGCCGCCACCGAGGAGACCAAGCGCAAGAACCTGATGCGCAAGGAGCTCGCCTGGCTGCGGCGCGGCGCCCCCGCGCGCACCAGCAAGCCGCGGTACCGCATCGAGGCCGCCAACGAACTCATCGCCGACGTGCCGCCGCCGCGTGACACCAGCGAGCTGATGAAGTTCGCCACGACCCGGCTCGGCAAGACCGTCTTCGATCTTGAGGACGTGACCGTGCAGGCCGGACCGAAGGTGCTCCTCAAGCACCTGACCTGGCAGCTCGGCCCCGGTGACCGCATCGGCCTGGTCGGCGTCAACGGCGCGGGCAAGACCTCGCTCCTGCGGGCGATGGCCGAGGCGCAGCGCTCCGACGGCGACGTACAGCCCGAGGCGGGGCGGGTTGCGGTCGGCAAGACCGTCAAGCTCGCCTACCTCTCGCAGGAAGTGGCCGAACTCTCCCCGACGCTGCGGGTGTTGCAGGCCGTGCAGCAGGTCCGCGAGCGCGTCGACCTCGGCAAGGGCCGGGAGATGACCGCCGGGCAGCTCTGCGAGACGTTCGGGTTCAACAAGGAGAAGCAGTGGACTCCCGTCGGTGATCTCTCCGGTGGTGAGCGGCGGCGGCTCCAGCTCCTGCGCCTCCTGATGGACGAGCCGAACGTCCTCTTCCTCGACGAGCCGACGAACGACCTCGACATCGAGACGCTGACGCAGCTGGAGGACGTCCTCGACAGCTGGCCGGGGTCCATGGTCGTGATCTCCCACGACCGGTTCTTCCTGGAGCGCACCACCGACAAGGTCTTCGCGCTGCTCGGCGACGCCACGATGCGGATGCTGCCGCGCGGCATCGACGAGTACCTGGAGCGGCGCAAGCGGATGGCGGAAGCGGGCGTTCCCTCGGCGCCCGTCGCCACGTCCGCGGCGCCGTCCGCGGCCCCGCAGAAAGCGGCGGTCTCCTCCGCCGACGCACGCGCCGCGAAGAAGGAACTGCAGAAGATCGAGCGGCAGCTGGACAAGATGTCGACGAAGGAGACGTGGCTGCACGCCCAAATCGCCGATAACGCCACCGACTTCGAAAAGGTGGCCAAACTGGACGCCGAGTTGCGTGAACTCGTGAGCGAGCGCGACGAGTTGGAGATGCGCTGGCTGGAGCTCGCGGAGAGCGCGTAGAGGTCTCGTAACAGACGCATCACGGGCCGGTCCTCCCTTGGGAACAGGGGACGGACCGGTCAGTTGTGCTAGTGCCGCAGGGTGATAGAAAGGGCGGCCTGAGCACCACTTGGCGTGCCGAAAAATCAGTGAAGGGGGAAGCGCTGATGACTCAGCCGCCCAACCAGCCGCCGTCCGGCGGTTTCGGAGCTCCGCAGGATCCGGAGAAGGGATCCGCGCCGCAGCCACCGGGTCAGCCACCGCAGATGCCCGGCCAGCCGCCGGCCCCGCCGTCGGGAGCCCCGCAGACTCCGCCGCCCGCGTCCGCGCCCCAGCCCGGTTACGGCTACCCGCAGACGCCGCCCGCGCCCCAGCCGGGTTACGGCTACCCGCAGCAGCCCGGACCGTACAACCAGCCCGGACCCTACGGCCAGCCCACGCAACCGGGTCAGCCCGGGCCGTACGGCCAGCCCACGCAGCCCGGCCAGCCGGGCCCCTACAGCCAGCCGACGCAGCCGGGCCCCTACGCCCAGCAGCCTCAGTACGGTTACCCGCAGCAGCAGTTCCCGCCCCCCGGCGTGCCCGGCACCCAGCCGCCCGGCGGCGGTGGCGGCGGCAAGAACCCCTTCAAGGGCAAGCCGCTTCTGGTCGTGGCGGCCGTGGCCGCCGCGGCGCTCGTCATCGGCGGCGTCGCCTGGGCGGTCGTCGGCAGTGACGACGGCGGCAAGAAGAAGCCGGTCGCGGAGAAGAGCGACGACCCCAAGTCCAGCGAGTCCGCACCGGTCAACCCGGGCGACGGCGACGGTGACGGCGGCCAGCAGGAGGACCTCAACGCGGGCCGCCAGCCCGGCGAGGCGAAGGTGCTCTGGTACAAGGAGGCGCCCAAGGTGCCCGGCTCCGGCGCCGACGCCAAGGGCATGTGGATCCAGGGTGACGTCGCCATCAAGGCGGCGTACAAGGAGATCACCGCCTACAAGGTCAAGACGGGCGACGAGGCCTGGCCGACGATCAAGTTCCCGCAGAAGATCTGCGGCACGACACCGCAGGTCACGAAGGACAACAAGATCGTCGTCGCGTACAAGGACGGCCAGAAGGACTCCGCCAAGTGCAGCCAGGTCCAGGTCGTCGACCTGGAGACCGGCGAAAAGGGCTGGACCAAGCCGGTCAAGGAAGAGGGGCTCTTCGACTTCTCCAGCGACGCCGACCTCTCCATCACCGGTGACACGCTGATGGTCGGCCGCTCCCAGTCCGGCACGGCACTGCGGATGAGCGACGGCAAGGAGCTCTTCGTGTCCGGGAAGAAGGACGAGGGCACCTGCTTCCCCAGCGGCTTCACCGGCGGCAAGAAGATGCTCCGCGCGCTCTCGTGCGGCGCGAGCTCGCCCACCGAGCACGACGAGCTCCAGCAGATCGACCCGAAGACCGGCAAGGCCGTGTGGACGAGGAAGTTCGAAAAGGGCTGGCAGATCGGCCGGATCTACTCCGAGAGCCCGACGATCGTCTACCTCACCAACGAGGACAAGAAGCAGTGGAACATCACCACGCTGAAGCCCAACAGCAGCGCCACGCGCTCTGAGGTCGGCGTGGACGAGGACTTCGCGCCGGAGTGCGGCGGTTCGACGTTCCTCGGCGGCAGCCTCCAGGGCTGCCTCGGCGCGACGACCGACGACAAGAACCTCTACCTGCCGACCAAGGCGACCACCGGCGCCAACGAGGTCGTGGCGATCAGCCTGGCCAACGGCAAGGAGGCCTGGCGCGTGAAGTCGCCGCTTGAGGAATCGATGCTGCCGATGAAGGTCGAGGGCGGTGAGCTGATCGCCTACGTCAGCCCCGCGTACGACTCGGGTGGTCAGGTCGTCTCGATCCCGCTCTCGGGCTCGCACAAGCCGAAGACGCTCCTGAAGAACCCCGAGGGGACCTCGGAGATCGAGAGCGGCTTCTTCTCGAAGGACGTCGACTACGTGGACGGTCGCTTCTACATCTCCACCACGCGGCTCTCGGGCAGCGCGAAGGGCCAGGAGAAGCTGATGCTGGCCTACGGCAAGTGACCTTCTCCGTCGGGCAGGTGCCCGCGTCCTCTTCGTCGCTCAGTTCATCTCTCGTCCCCAAGGAATCGACGTCATGACCCAGCCGCCCCAGCCGCCCAACGAGCCCCCGCAGGGCGGGTTCGGCCCTCCGCAGGACCCCCCGCCGGTCGGCTTCGGCAAGGCCCCCGAGCCGAACGACCCGTCGTACGGATACCCGCAGACCCCGCCGCCGGCACAGCCGCCGACGCCGCCTGCCCAGCCGCCGACGCAGCCGCAGGGCCAGCCCAACTACGGCTACCCGCAGGCGCCGCAGGCCCCCGGCACCCCGCCCCCCGGCCAGCCCCAGGGCTACGGCTACCCGGGCCAGCCGACGCAGCCGTACAACCAGCCGACGCAGCCGTACGGCCAGCAGGCTCCGTACGGCCAGCAGCCTCCGTACGGCGCCTACCAGCAGCCCGGCACGATGCCGATGGCTCCGCAGGCGGGCGTGCCCGGCGGCCCGGGCGGTTCGAAGCTCAGCGGCCAGATGAAGATCATCATCGGTGCGGTCGTCGCCATCGCCCTGATCGTCGGCGGCGGTGTCTTCTACGCCTCGACCTCGGACAAGAAGGACGACGAGGCCAGCTCCGCGGGCCCCACGGGCAAGGGCGGCGAGGACAAGAAGGGCGGCGGCGGCGAGCAGGGCCCGAGCGGTCCCGGCAAGGAGAAGGTCCCGGCCAACACCAGCGCCACCGTCTCCATGCAGCTCCCGCAGCCCGAGGTGCCCAAGGACGACGTCTGGAGCATCAAGGGTTCCTGGCTCACCGAGGACGTCTACGCCAAGGCGGGCGTCAACGAGATCGTCGGGTACAACCCGTCCGACGGCAAGGAACTGTGGACGCTGCCGCTGAAGGGGCAGACCTGCGCGGGATCGCGCGAGGTCACCAAGGACGGCATCGTCGCGGTTGCCTACGAAGACGGCAAGCGGACCAAGAAGGGTGACCACAAGACCTGTTCGCAGATCTCTGCGGTCGACCTGACGGACGGCAAAAAGCTCTGGACGGAGACCATCGACGAGGGCAGCATGGCCGCCCGCGTCCAGGAGGTCACCATCAGCGGCAGCACCGTCGCGGCCGGTTCCAGCGCCGGTGGCGCGGCCTTCGACCTCACCTCGGGCAAGCACCTGTGGGAGCCCACCCCGGGTGACGAGTGCCAGGACGAGGGCTACGCGGGCGGCGAGCAGCTCGTCGCCGTCCAGAAGTGCGGCGACTACGGCGACGAGAAGCTGAAGATCCAGCTCCTCGACGCCAAGACCGGCAAGTCGAAGTGGACGTACCCGGTGACGCCGGGCGTCGACAACGCCAAGATCATCTCGACGCGCCCGATCGTCTTCGGCCAGGACACCCAGGAGATCACCGCGAGCGGCGTCACGGATGCCTTCTCGCTCGACGACCAGGGCAAGCTCCGCGCCAAGATCTCGCTGCCCGACGGCAAGTACGACCACGACTGCGAGGTCAACGTCGTCTACGCCTGCTCCTCGCTGGCCGTCGGCAACGACAAGCTCTACGTCCCGACCCGCCAGCACGACGGCGGCGGCGACGGTTACAGCCAGACGAACGAGATCATCTCGTTCTCGCTGGCCACCGGCAAGACCACGGGTGACCGTGCCGACGCGGGCGAGAACGGCGAGATGTTCCCGATCCGCATGGACGGCGGCAACATCCTGGCCTACAAGGACGCCGGTTACGACAAGGGCGCCCAGGTCATCTCCCTCAACGGCAAGACGATGAAGGAGACCAAGCTCCTGGAGACCCCCGCGGCCGAATCCGTCGGCAGCGCCATCAGCGGCATGGTCCCGAAATCGAACGAACTCCTTTACGCCGGAGGCAGGCTGTACCTCGGCAAGGAGCTGATCAGCAAGCCGTACTCGAAGGACGAGAAGGAGTACACGGCCCTGGGCTTCGTCGCCCAGTAAGCCCTCTGACCTCCGCGTACGCACCGGACGGCCCCGTTCCTGCAAAGGAGCGGGGCCGTTTCGTCTCCCCGTGTGCACCGTTCCGTACGCACGTACTCCCCTTCACTCGAATATGGCCGGGATTTCGGCAATCCGGGCCGCTTATCGCCGGGAGGGGGCGCGCGGCGTCGAACAAGCGTGTAGCTTCCGGGGGATGAGTGGGCGTGGGGCCGGGGGGCCCTCGATCCGTGGGGGTTCCGTGGGGGAAAGTGGGGGGCTGCTCGATGGGTGTGCGACTCATGGTGGTCGACGACCACCGACTTCTCGCGGAGGCACTCGCCTCGGCGTTGAAACTGCGCGGGCACCGGGTGCTCGCCGCGGCCGCGCCCGCGGCCGGGGCGGCGGAGCTGGTCATCAGCCGGGCACCCGAGGTCTGCCTGCTCGGCACGGCGACACCCGCGGAGACCGGCATGTTCGATCCGGTCGTGAAGATCAAGCGGGAGCGGCCGCAGGTGGCCGTGGTGGTGCTCGGCCCGGTGCCGAGCCCGCGCGGCATCGCGGCGGCCTTCGCCGCGGGTGCTTCCGGGTACGTACGCCATGACGAGCGCATCGAGGGTGTCGAGCGCGCCATCATGAAGGCGAGAGCCGGCGAGGCGGCCGTCGCGCCGCAGCTGTTGCAGGGCGCGTTCAGCGAACTGCTCAATCCGGCCGCGCAGCCCGACGACGAGGGGCAGCGGCTGCTCCAGATGCTCACGCCGCGCGAGGTCGAGGTCCTGGTGCGGGTCGCCGACGGCGAGGACACCCGCCTCATCGCCGCCGGAATGGGGATCGCGCCCAGCACGGCGCGTACGCACGTGCAGCGCGTCCTGATGAAACTGGGCGTCGGCTCCCGCCTGGAGGCGGCGGCGCTCGCCGCGCGGACGGGCCTGCTCGACCGCGCGGAACGTCCCGTCCCGGCCTACCCGCAGGACACGGAGACGCCGACGGGGCCCGAGCCACCGGCACAGTGAACTCGGGCCCCGCCTTTGGACGTTACTCTTCCTCCTCCGGCGCCTCGGTGGGCGGCGGCGTGGGCCGCAGCCAGAGCCAGCCGAGGAAGAAGAGCCCGAGCGCCAGCATGGCCAGGCCCGTCCAGAGGTTGATGTTGATGTCCTCGGCCTTCTTCATGTCGGCGTCGGACGGGGAGATTCCGGCGATCGTCACGATGATGCCGTAGACGACGAACAGACCGCCGATGATCCGCCGGATGTCGAAGAGACGGGCCGCCGTGGCGGACTTGCGCTCCAGTGCGGAGACTTCTTTTCGCAGTTCAGACATGTTCTTCCAGACCTCCGATCGGGCTTAGAGCGAGTAGGGCAGGTAGCAGAGCGCGGCGAGCACGATCGCTCCCCAGCCGAGCAGCGCGGGCTTGCGGTACCAGGCGTCGTCGCCCTCGGCCGGCGGCTCGTCGAGGTCCGGCGCGGTCGTCCCGTAGACCAGACCGGCCAGTTCGGCCTCCGGCTTGGGGGCGGTGAACAGCGTGACCGCGACCATCACCACGGCACCGGCGACGAAGCCGACGATCGCCGAGACGAAGTTGGCGCCCTGGTCGGTCGGGATGTCGATGACGCCCTGCTTGTAGATGTAGAAGTAGTTGACCATCGCGGCGGTGGTGCCCGCGACCAGGCCCCAGACGCCGGACTTCACCGAGGCGCGCTTCCAGAACATGCCGATGATGAAGACCACGAACATCGGGACGTTGAAGAAGGAGAACAGCGTCTGGAGGTACCCCATGATGTTCGAGAACGACGAGGCGATGAAGGCCGTCCCGATGGAGGCAAGGACGCCGATCGCGGTGATCAGACGGCCGAACTTCAGGTAGTAGGCGTCCTCGCGGCCCTTGACCACGTACTTCGACCAGATGTCGTAGGTGAAGACCGTGTTGAAGGACGACACGTTCGCCGCCATGCCCGCCATGAACGCCGCGAGCAGACCGGTCACCGCGATGCCGAGCACGCCGTTGGGCAGCAACTCCTGCATCAGGTACGGGATCGCGTCGTTGTAGGTGAGGTCCGAGCCCGGCGTGCCGATCTTCGGGACGAGGACGGCCGCGACCAGGCCCGGGATCATCACCAGGAAGACGATGAAGATCTTCGGGAAGGCGGCGATCAGCGGGGTGCGCTGGGCGGCGGAGAGGTTCTTCGCGGACAGGGCGCGCTGCACCTCGGCGAAGTTCGTCGTCCAGTAGCCGAAGGAGAGCACGAAGCCGAGGCCGAGGATGATCGTCAGCCAGTTCGCGCCGAGCGGGTTCGCGTCACCGATGCCGGTGCCGCCCCAGGCGCTCATGAAGTCGTCGCCGTGCGCCTTCACGAGTGAGTCGGACATGCCGTCCCAGCCGCCGACCTTCTTCAGGCCGATGACGCAGATCGGGATGAGCGCGGCGAGGATCACGAAGAACTGGAGGACCTCGTTGTAGATCGCCGAGGAGAGGCCGCCGATCGTGATGTACATCAGGACGAAGAACCCGGCGACCACGATGGCCACCCACTGCGGCCAGCCCAGGAGCGCCTCGACGACGATCGACAGGGCGTAGAGGTTCACGCCCGCGATGAGGATGGCGGCGAAGGCGAAGAGCACCGAGCTGAGCAGGTGCGCCGACTTGTCGAAGCGCTGGAGCAGGTACTCGGGGACCGAGCGGACCTTGCTGCGGTAGTAGAACGGCATCATCACGAGGCCGAGGAAGACCATCGCGGGGATGGCGCCGATCCAGTACCAGTGGACGACCGCGACGCCGTACTGGGCGCCGGTCGCCGCCATGCCCAGGATCTCGGTGGCGCCGAGGTTCGCGGCGACGAACGCGAGGCCGGTGACCCAGGCGGGCAGGGAGCGGCCCGAGAGGAAGAAGTCGAGGCTGGTCCTGACGGAGCGGCGGGCGGCGAAGCCGATGCCGAGGACCACGGCGAAGTAGATCGCGAGGATCGCGTAGTCGAGGCCGTTGGTGGGCAGCCGAAGCCCCTCGGCCAGGGTCTGTGTGGGGGACTGCATGGGGAACTCGCTTCGTTGCGCGAACTGATCAGACCGGAACCTACGCTTCTCGCTTCAAGAACTGAAGACTTCTGTTGGTGTTCTTTGTTGGATTGTGATCGGGCGCATAGCTTTCGCTCAGGTGTCGCCCAGGTGGGCCTGTTCGCGCCTCGTTGCAGCCGCGCCATTGACGATGCTGTTGGCTTGTGATTTGTTATGTGCGGTTATGTTGGGTGGGTGTTGGTGAGGAGCCCCGGACGTGAAGAAGACCTCGACCCGTCTCGCCGACGGTCGTGAGCTCATCTACTACGACTCGCGCGACGACGCGGTGCGCGACGCCATCGACCGGAGGCCCCTGGACCCCATCTCCACCACATCGGAGATCCGCCGGGACCCCCTCCTGGGCGACGCGGTCGCCATCGCCTCGCACCGCCAGGGCCGCACCTATCACCCGCCGGCCGACGAGTGCCCGCTCTGCCCCTCCGCGGGCGGCCGGCTGAGCGAGGTCCCCGACTCCGCGTACGACGTGGTGGTCTTCGAGAACCGCTTCCCCTCGCTGGCCGGGGACGCGGGACGCTGCGAGGTCGTCTGCTTCACCTCCGACCACGACTCGTCCTTCGCCGACCTCACCGAGGCCCAGGCCCGCCTCGTCCTGGACGCCTGGACCGACAGGACCGCCGAGCTCTCGCACCTCCCCTCCGTCGAGCAGGTGTTCTGCTTCGAGAACCGCGGGGCCGAGATCGGCGTGACCCTGGGCCACCCGCACGGCCAGATCTACGCCTATCCCTTCGTCACCCCGCGTACGTCCCTGATGCTGAGGTCGCTCGCCGCGCACAAGGAGGCGACCGGCCACAACCTCTTCGACGACGTGGTGGCCGAGGAGTCGGCCGGCGAACGCGTCGTCCTGGACGCCGAGCACTGGGTGGCCTTCGTCCCCTACTCCGCGCACTGGCCCTACGAGGTGCACCTCTACCCCAAGCGCCGGGTCCCGGACCTCCTCGGGCTCGACGAAGCCGCGCGCACAGAGTTTCCCCAGGTCTATCTGGAACTGTTGAGGCGCTTCGACCGGATCTTCGGGGAAGGGGAAGGAGGGGCGGGGAGCGAGGCGCTCACGCCGTACATCGCCGCCTGGCACCAGGCGCCGTTCGGCACGCTGGACGGACATGACGGCGTCAATCGGGACGACTTCGCCCTGCACCTCGAGCTTTTCACCATTCGCCGCACTTCGGGCAAGCTGAAGTTCCTCGCGGGTTCCGAATCCGGCATGAGCGTGTTCATCAACGACGTGCCGCCGGAAGCCGCGGCCCAGCGACTGCGAGAGGTAGCGAGTTCATGAGCGGTAAGTACCTGGTCACCGGCGGGGCGGGCTATGTGGGAAGCGTGGTGGCCCAGCATCTGATCGAGGCCGGGCACGAGGTGACCGTCCTGGACAACCTCTCGACCGGCTTCCGCGAGGGCGTCCCCGCCGACGCGACGTTCGTCGAGGGCGACATCCGGGATGCCGCCAAGTGGCTGGACTCCTCCTTCGACGCCGTGTTGCACTTCGCCGCCTTCTCGCAGGTCGGCGAGTCCGTCGCGAAGCCCGAGAAGTACTGGGACAACAACGTCGGCGGCACGATGGCGCTGCTCGCCGCGATGCGTGACGCGGGCGTGCGCAGGCTGGTCTTCTCCTCCACCGCGGCGACGTACGGCGAGCCGGTCAGCACCCCCATCACGGAGGTCGACCCGACCGCCCCCACCTCTCCCTACGGCGCGTCGAAGCTCGCCGTCGACCACATGATCACGGGCGAGGCGGTGGCGCACGGCCTGGCAGCGGTGTCGCTGCGCTACTTCAACGTGGCGGGCGCGTACGGGGCGTCTTCGGGTGTCATGTTCGGCGAGCGGCACGACCCCGAGTCGCACCTCATCCCCCTGGTCCTCCAGGTCGCCCAGGGCAAGCGCGAGGCGATCTCCGTCTACGGCGACGACTACCCGACCCCGGACGGCACCTGCGTCCGCGACTACATCCACGTCGCGGACCTCGCCCAGGCGCACCTTCTCGCCGTGGAAGCAGCCACCTCCGGCGAGCACCTCATCTGCAACCTCGGCAACGGCAACGGCTTCTCCGTGCGCGAGGTCATCGAGACCGTCCGCGAGGTCACCGGCCACCCGATCCCCGAGGTCATGGCCCCGCGCCGCGGCGGCGACCCGGCGATCCTCGTCGCCTCCGCCGCCACCGCGCGCGAGAAGCTCGGCTGGAAGCCGTCCCGCGCGGACCTCGCGGGCATCGTCGCGGACGCGTGGGCCTTCGCTCAGCGGTAATTGGGTCAACAGGGGTTAAGGGGTAACTGATGGACGTAGCGGGGCAGTTCGCCGAGTTGTACGGGTACGAGGCGGACGGGGTCTGGTCGGCTCCCGGCCGGGTCAACCTCATCGGCGAGTACACGGACTTCAACGAGGGCTTCGTGATGCCGCTCGCGCTGCCGCACACGGCGGTGGCGGCGGTGGCGCGCCGCACGGACGGTGTGCTGCGCCTGCACTCGGCGGACATCGACGCCCCGGTCACCGAACTGCGGGTCGACGACCTGACGCCCCTCTCCGAGTACGGGCAGGGCGGCTGGGCCGCCTACCCGGCGGGCGTGGTGTGGGCGCTGCGGGAGGCCGGCCACGAGGTCTCCGGCGGCGCGGACATCCACCTGGCGTCGACGGTGCCGACGGGGGCGGGCCTGTCCTCGTCGGCGGCCCTGGAGGTCGTCACGGCACTGGCCTTCAACGACCTGTACGAACTCGGCCTGCCCGGACCGGAGTTGGCGGTGCTGTCGCAGCGCGCCGAGAACGCCTTCGTGGGCGTGCCCTGCGGTGTGATGGACCAGATGGCGTCCGCGTGCTGCGAGGCGGGCCACGCCCTGCACCTGGACTGCCGGGACCTGTCGATACGTCAGGTGCCCTTCGACCTGGCGGCGCACGGCCTGCAGCTCCTGGTGGTCGACACGCGGGTCAAGCACGAACTGGGCGACGGCGCGTACGCGGAACGGCGTGCGGGCTGCGAGGAGGGCGCCCGCATCCTGGGCGTCACGCACCTTCGTGACGTCCCGTACGCGGAACTCCCCGCCGCCCTGGCCAAGTTGCCGGACGAACGGATCAGCCGCTACGTCCGCCACATCGTCTCGGACGACCACCGGGTGGAGCAGGTCATCGGCCTGCTCGACGCGGGCGATGTGCGGGCGATCGGCCCGGTACTGACCGAGGGCCACGCGTCCCTGCGGGACGACCTCCGCATCTCCTGCGAGGAACTGGACCTGGTGGTGTCCGCCGCGAACGAGGCGGGCGCACTGGGCTCCCGCATGACGGGCGGCGGCTTCGGCGGCTCGGCCGTCGTCCTGGTGGAGGAGACCGACGCGGACCCGGTGACGAAGTCGATCCTGAAGGCATTCACCTCGGCAGGCTTCACGACCCCGAGGGTGTTCCCGGCGGTGCCTTCGGCGGGGGCGCGGCGGGAGGCGTAAGGGGCGGGTGTCTCAACTCGCCTGATCGACGGATGGGTTGGGCTCGGTGGAGATGACATGCAGCAGCTGCCACCGGGCCTCCTCCCAACGGGCGGCCTGGTGCACCTGCCGCGAGTCGGCACCGTCCGGTGCATGCCGGGAGTACCACGCGGCGATGTCCAACTGAGCCTGCTGTGCCACGAACTGGCAGTCCAGCCTGGCTCTACGGGAGGCCCTGTGCAACGCGCCGACCTCCTCCATCATCCGCTGACAACCGAGCGCGACGGCCAGGCTCACGATGTTGGTGGAGAGGGACTTCTCCGCAAAGTCCCAACTGACCTGAACGAGCTGCTCATGCGCCTCGACCAGCCGCCCGTGCGCCCGCCCCAGCTCCAGCGCTTCCCGGGCGGCCCCGATGTACTCGCGGCAGGCGCCAAGCAGCTTGGGGTGAATCCCCTCCGCCTGAATGCCGATGGCACGCTCGGCGAAGTCCAGGGCCAGGGTGGCCCTGCGGGCTTCATCGACCTCGCTCAGCATGTCGTTGAGACGCTTCGGCAGGATGATCATTAGGTGCTCCACTCCCCTCGCCCACGACTCATGAGGTCAAGTAGCTTCGGAGTGTCTCCGGAGCCGGTGATGACGTGAGCGGGATTCCTGATGCCCACGTGATTCGCGGCCTGCATCGCGTTCTTGAGCTGCTGGCCTGCATTGCCGCCGCCCATCTTATGGTCCACGACGAAAGCGACAGGGACCTGAGGGTTGGACAGGTCGACTGCCATGAAGTCGCCCTGGAACTTCTCACCGTGCGTGCGGAAGATCTGCAGGTTCGGCTTTTTCGCCATCAGCTGTTTGACGAAGTCCATCTCAGGCGGACTCAGTTTGTACGCCCCCGGCAATTGCTGCCCCGCCTTGATCCGGATGGGGTCATACGGAGAGAGACCGAAGGGGTCGGCTCCGGTCAGCGGGTTCTGGACGTACGAGACCGGGTTGGGATCGGGTTGCAGGCCGAGGGGGTCGTAGCTCAGGTAGCGGCCTGTCTCGGGGTCGTAGTGCCGGTGCAGGTTGTAGTGGTGTCCGGTTTCCAGATCGTGGTACTGGCCGGGAAAACGCAGCGGTGTGTAGGCAGTGGCGTCCGTGTTCCAGGTGGTGTTGCCCCATAGCGTCGCGCTGCGGCGCCATACGACCGCGCCGTCCTCGTCCAGAAGCTCCGTGGGGGAGCCGATGAGGTCCGTCACGATGGCGTAGAACCGCGTGTTGATCTCTCCTTGTGACGCAAGGGCAGCAGGGGAAGAATCTGGCTCCGGAGCGAATGTGTAGCGGTCGGTCTGGGACACGGGCACCAGGCCGTCCTCATCGAATTCCCAGGTCAGCGTCTGCCTGCTGGGCTGCGCGGCGGAGCGTGCGCACTGCTCGACGAGTGTCCCCTCGTGCCAGGTGAAGCTGGTCTTCTCAAGGACCGTCCGCCCGTCGGCGGCCAGGTGGAGCTTGGCGATCCGGCGCCCGAGCGGGTCGTACCGGTAGCTCCAGACCGTGCCGTCCGGCACCGTGACCGAGGCAAGCCGGCCCTCCACGTCCCAGCTGTAGCGCCACACGTCGGGCTTGCGGGAGATCCGGGCGCGCCGCCGGGCCGTGAGGCGCCCGCCCGCGTCGTGCTCGTAGCGCACGTTCCCAGCCGCGGCCAGGCGGGTGCCCTCGTAGTGCCGCGTCCAGGCGGCGTCGGCTCCGGGGAGGGCCTCCGGCCACTGTGCCTGTGTCTGGTTGCCCGATGCGTCGTAGGCGTAGGACTCGGTCCGCTCCGGTGACCGCACCTCGGTGACGCGCCCGGCACCGTCCAGGGTGTAGCGCTGCTCGTCGGCGCCGGTGAGGACTCCGTCGGGCCGCCAGTCGTACCTGTGCTCGACGAGGTGGGCATCGCCCCTCCCGCTCAGGCGCCGGGCCAGCGGGCGGTTCGCCGCGTCCCAACGGTGTGCCAGCCGCACCGCGGTACCCCAGCGTCGGCTCGTCTCGCGGCCGGCGGCATCGTGCGCGTAGTCGATCGTGCGGCCCTCGGTGGTGAGCCGGGTGCGCTGGCCGGCCGCGTCGAAGGTGTAGGCCGTCCGGGCCCCGGTGGGCGTCAGTCGCTCGACGAGCTGGCCCATGACGTCGTAAGTCAGTTCCAACGTACGTCCGTTGACGGTCTCGGATGCCAACAGACCAGTGGATGTGTACGAACGGCTCAGCTCGCCGTCGGGCCACGCCGCACGGATCAGGTTTCCCGCCGCGTCATACGCGAAGTAGGTGATGTGGCCGCCGGCCTCCTTGCGGACCAACTGGCCGAGAACGTCGTGGTCATGGCGTACGACGTCGCCGAGCGGTGTCGTACGGGAGACGACCCATCCTGCCGCGTTGCGCTCGTAGCGCGTCGTACGCTCGTCGAAGTCCGATTCTGCGACCAGTCGACCGGCTGCGTCATACGTGTAGTCCCACGAGAGTCCCGAGGCCTCGGTCACCCGGGTCACCCGCAGTTCCGCGTCGTACTCGAAGCCATGCCGTGTGCCGTCCGGCTCGATGCGCAGACTGGGCTGGTCGAAGTGGGTGTACTCGTACCGCGTGACCGCACCCGTCGCGCTCGTGTGCGTGAGGCAGTTGCCCTCGGCGTCGTACGTCCACGACTCGGTGGACCCGTCCGGCAGTTCCTGACTGAGCAGATTGCCCTCGGGAGTCCACTGCCAGCGTGAGGTGGCGCCCAGTGGCCCGGTTTCGGCGACCGGCCTGCCGAAGGCGTCCCGTTCGATGCGGGTACGTCCGCCGAGCGGATCGACCGCCTCCACCGTGAGCCCCGCCCGGTCACACTTGAGCTGCGCGGTGCGGCCGAGCGCGTCGGTGAACGTGGTCAGGCGGCCCCGCTCGTCGTAGGCGAACTGGCTGGTGGCGCCGCTCGGGTCGGTGAGGGTGAGGCCGTTGCCCCGTTCGTCGTACGCGCGGACCCAGCGTCGGCCGCCGGGCAACACCGTCTCGGTGGCCAGACCGAGCTCGTTGTAGCGCACCGTGGTCTCCTCGCCGTCGGGGCGACGGATCACCACGGGGCGGCCGCCCTCGTCGTTCACGTACTCGGTGACGTTGCCCACCTGGTCCGTGTACGAGGTGATGTAGTGGCGGTCGTCGTAGCTGGTCCGGCTGGTGTGGCCGAGCGGGTCGATCTCCGCGATCACCTGGCAGGCGTTATTGATGACGAAATGGGACACCGCTCCGTCGGCCGTGGTGAGCGTGGTGACCCGGCAGCCCGGATACTCCGGCAGTGTCCGGTCGTAGTCGAGGGTGAGGCTGAAGTGCCCGCCCTCTCCGCTTTCCGCCGTGCAACGGTCGGACTCGTCGTACGTGTACGTGTAGTGGGAGTTGTTGCGGTCGGTCCAGGAGACGATGCGGCTCCGCTCGTCGTAGGCGTAATGGAGCGCCTCGCCGGACGAGTTGATGTCCTCGGTGAGATTGCCGTCGGCGTACCCGAAGCGCTTGATCGTGACGGCGCTGCCGTCGGTCGCCGCCTCCGACAGGTGGAGAGCGGTGACTCGCCCGTCCTCGGTGTCCACTGTGATGTGGTGCCCCGCGGAACTCCGCACCGCGGCAGGGGCTCCGTCCTCGTCCCATTCGTACGTGATGGAGTTGCCGTTGCGGTCGGTGATCTGCCGGAGTCGGGCCACGCCGCCCGCGGGGGTGTGGAAACGGCGTATGTGACCGGTGTCCGTCTGCGTGAGGGCATAGCCGCCGTCGTCCAGGCGCCGCAGCGGCCAGCGCTGGCCGGCCTCCGGCAGGACAGGGGTGTCGGGCCCCGACGGGTGGGGGTAGGGCAGCAGCTGCCCGCCTTCGGTGACGTAGACGACCCCCTGCTCGTCGATCTCCAGGTGCTCGTCGAAGCTGGAGGTCCACGAAGGGCCGAACCACCAGCCCACCCCGTACCCTGACTCCGCTCGGCGTGACAGCACCAGCGGCAACAGGCCCGGCAGTTCCAGGTCGGTCTGCGGCAAGTACATCTTTCCGGTCGCAAGGTCGACCGGGTCGGTCAGTTTGTTCCAGATCGCCTTGGAGTTGCGCGCGAAGGCGTCCTTGCCTCGCCCGAGCATGGACCGGGCACTCTTGCCGAGCCCCTTCACTCCGGCAGCCATGCCCTTCATCCCGGCCTTGAGGCCCTTCATGCCCTTGGCGAGGCCGCGGAGGGAGGTGAGGCCCTTCATGCCGGGTATGCAGTCGAGGGCGGCGAAGGCGACATCGAGCAATCCCGCTTCCCCGTTGGCGTATTTATGGAGGGTGTCGGCGAGTACGACCAGGGCGGCTATGAGGACGATCGCGCCGAGGATGGGCCCACCGACGATCAGGGCGATGACGCCGAGTACGGCGACGACGACCTTGCAGACGGCGACGATGGTGTCCCAGTTGTCGGTGACCCAGTCGCCGACCTCCTCCCACCACTTGCGGTTCTGGATGCCCGCGTCGGAGGCCTCTTCGAGCTTCTTCTTCGCTGTGCCCGCCGCGTTCTCACGCATCTTGCGGGCGTCCTCGGCCATCTTCTTGGCGGCGTCGAGGTTGCCCTGGGCGGCGTTGACGTCCGACTTGGCGGCGGTCTGGGCTTTTTCGGCGGAGTCGGCGTTGCGGGTGGCGGCCTTGACCTTGTCCGGGTCGGGCTTGGGGACGTCCTTGCCGGCCTTGGAACCGCCGTCGTCGTCCTTGTACTTGTCGGCTTCCTTGCCCGCGCGGTCGACCCAGGAGTCGGCCGAGGTCAGGCGGGACTGGGCGGCGGAGAGGCTGGTCTGGGCCTCGCGGCCTTGGGCCAGGGCCTTGTCGGCCAGGGCCTGGGAGCGTTCCAGTTCCGGCCAGTAGGCGGAGAGCGCGTCACCGGCCATCTCGTAGCTCTTCTTGAGCTTCTTCAGCTTGCCCGGGGCGTCCTCGAATTCCGCCGTGAAGGACTCCGCGGTCTTGCCCGCCCAGGTGAGGATGGCGTCCTCGCCCGCCATCCCCTTGATGTCACGCAGCACCTTGGATACGTCGTCGGCGAAGTCGTGCAAGTTCTTCGCTAAGTTTCGGACCCGGTCCGGATCACCGGGCGTTGGGTCCCTGTCCAGGTCCAGGACATGCCAGTCCGCCGGACGATTCCCCGCCATCTCGTAACCCCCGTCACGTACTCAACACCGGTCACTGTCATGCATGGGCGAAAGTACCGGTGCCGAAAGACCGAGGGGAAGGGTGTCAGGGAGGAGGGTGGCTTCAGCTGAGCCGCTTCGTCAGGGTGAACTCCTTTGCGCCCTCCGGGTAGTCCGGGATCACCGAGACGACCTCGTAGCCCTGGCCGCGGTAGAAGCCCGGGGCCTGGAAGTCCCAGGTCTCCACTCGGGAGTTGACGCATTCGCGTTCCTCGCGTGCGATGCGTTCCGCCTCCGCCAGGAGGCTTGCGCCCAGGCCCGCACCCTGGTGTTTCCGGCTGACCCAGAGGTAGTTGACGTGGAGCCAGCGGCCCCAGGTGTGTCCGGCGAGACCGCCCGCGAGGCCTTCCGTCTCGTCCATGAGCCAGACGGCCAGTGGTATTTCGCGGTCCTGCGGGGTGTCGCGCAGGGCACGGATCACGGGGGACGCCGCGGAGTTCGCGTCCTCGAGACCGGCGAGGAGCAGAGCGAACCGGTCTTTGTCGACTCCTGTCTCAATACGAAACATACGGCTCACCCTAAACGCGCTGGCCAGTCAGTTCTGTAAATTACCTTCCGCTCCTGCCGTGCGGCCCTACTCTGAGTGGCAGTGCCGGTGGGGGCCGGCACTGATCAGGGGGCGAGACAGTCGGGTACGACACCCGGCGTGGGGGTGGCAGTCACAGCTCGGCGGCGGCCGTGCGACTGCGGCGATCCCCGTTCCGGGTGTCGTGCCCGCACCGTACGTCCTCCGAGGTCGGGGTATCCCCTGCTCTTCGAGGAGAGCCTGGGGAAGGGGGTTTCAGTGGTTCGTATCCGAGTCCTGGTCGTCGACGACCATCGCATCTTCGCCGAGTCGCTCGCGGCGGCACTGGCGGCGGAGCCCGACGTCGACGTGTCCGCGGCGGGCAGTGGCCCGGCCGCACTGCGCTGCCTGGAGCGGGCGATAGCCGAGGGGCGCAGATACGACGTGCTGCTCGTCGACGCCGATCTGGGCGCGTCCGCGAGCGCCATGCAGGGTGTCCGCCCCGCGCCTTCCGTGCAGGAGGGCAACGCCGACGGCCTGGTGGACGGCATCTCCCTGGTGGCCGGGGTCCGTTCGGGCCAGCCGATGGTCCGTACGGTCGTGCTCGCCGAGAAGGACGACCCGCGCAGGGCCGCCCTCGCGCTGCAGGCCGGCGCCTCGGGCTGGGTCGCCAAGGATTGCTCGCTCTCCCGGCTCCTGACGGTCATCCGGGGGGTGCTGCGCGAGGAGACGCATCTGCCGCCCGCGCTGCTCACCGGCGTCCTGCGCGAGCTGACCGCCGCCCGCAAGCACCGCACGGAATCCGAGCGCCTGGTGGAGTCGCTGACCCCGCGCGAGCGTGAGGTGCTCCGCTGCATGGTGGCGGGTCTCGGCAGGAAGGCGGTCGCCGAGCGGCTTTTCCTCTCCCCGCACACCGTTCGCACGCACATGCAGAACGTGCTGGGGAAGCTGGGTGTCCACTCCACGCTCGCCGCCGTCGCGCTCGCGCGCAGGGCAGGGGTCGGTCCGGTCGACCTAGCCGGGGATGTTGTCGAACGGGGCGGTCAACTGGCGTAGCAGCCCGGCGAGTTCGCCGCGCTGTCCGCGCGAGAGCTCGGCGAGGATCGCCCGTTCCTGCTTGAGGAGTCCGGCGAGGGCCTGGTCCGCGCGGTCCTGCCCTTCGCCGGTCAGCCGCACGAGCACGCCCCGCCGGTCGCTCGGATCGGGCAGCCGCTCGACGAGGCCCTTCTTCGCGAGCCGGTCGATGCGGTTGGTCATCGTGCCGGACGTGACCAGGGTCTGGGTGAGGAGCTGTCCGGGGGAGAGCTGGTAGGGCGCGCCCGCGCGCCGCAGCGACGTCAGCACGTCGAACTCCCAGGGCTCCAGATGGTGCTCGGAGAACGCGAGCCTGCGGGCCCTGTCGAGATGCCGCGCGAGCCTGCTGACGCGACTGAGCACCTCGAGTGGTTCCACGTCGAGGTCGGGGCGCTCCCGGCGCCATGCTGCGACCAGACGGTCGACCTCGTCCTCCATGACGATCAGTGTAGAGGGTCTGTCGACATGAAGTCTCTTGACGTCAAGATACTTCGGGGTTGAGTATGGCGGTACGGCGTCTGTACGGAGTCTTATCGAGGAGGTCCCGCCCCATGTCCGCAGCCCCCGCCCCCACCTGGGATCCCGGCCAGTACCTGCGTCACGAGGGGCACCGCGCCCGCCCCTTCGTGGACCTGCTGGCCCGCATCCCCGAACTCCCCGCCACCGGCGGCCGCCCGCCACGCGTCGCGGACCTGGGCTGCGGCCCCGGCAACGTCACCCGGCTCCTCGCCGAACGCTGGCCCACCGCGCACATCACCGGCTTCGACAACTCCCCCCAGATGCTGGAGCAGGCCGAGCGCCTTGCGGGCCCCACGTCCGGCGGCGGCCGCCTCGACTTCGCCCCGGCGGACGCGGGCGACTGGACCCCGCCCGAGGGGACGTACGACCTGATCCTGTCCAACGCGACCCTGCAGTGGGTCCCCGGCCACCCCGAATCCTTCCCCGCCTGGACCGCGGCGCTCACCCCCGGCGGCACCTTCGCCTTCCAAGTCCCCGGCAACTTCGACGCCCCCAGCCACGTACTGATGCGGGAGCTCAGCGAGTCCGCGCGGTGGCGGGACCGGCTCGGCGGGCGGCTGCGGCACGCGGACGCGGTGCTCACGCCGACGGCCTACCTGGAACGGCTGGTGGGGCTCGGCTGCGAGGCGGACGTCTGGGAGACGACGTACCTGCATCTCCTTCAGGGCGAGGACCCGGTCCTGGACTGGGTGAAGGGGACGGGCCTGCGGCCGGTCCTCACGGCGCTGGAGGAGGACCCGCAGGCCAGGGACGCGTTCCTCGCCGAGTACCGCGAGCTGCTGCGCAAGGCATATCCGGCGGGGAGCGGCGGCACGGTGTTCCCCTTCCGCAGGGTCTTCGGGGTGGCACGGAAGGGCGGGGCCTGATGCTGGTGGCCGTCGATCACGTACAGCTGGCCGCCCCGCCCGGCAGCGAGCCCGCGCTGCGGGCCTTCTACGGCGGCGTGCTCGGCATGACGGAGATCCCCAAGCCGCCGGCGCTGGCCGCGCGGGGCGGCTGCTGGTTCCTCTCGGGGGCCGTACAGCTCCACCTCGGCATCGAGGCCGACTTCCGCCCCGCACGGAAGGCGCACCCAGGGCTGCGGGTACGGGACATCACCGCGTTCGCGGAACGCCTCGCCTCCCGGGGCACCCCCGTCACCTGGGACGACGCCCTGCCGGGCCACCGGCGCTGCTACGCCGACGACCCGGTGGGCAACCGCCTGGAATTCCTGGAACCGGAGCAGCCGTAGCCCGGGGCCGGGGTGCTAGCTCTTGCGGTGGCCTATCAGGCGCGGCTTCGGTTCCAGGCCGTCCAGGCCGTGCCACGCCAGGTTCACCAGATGCGCCGCCACCTCCGCCTTCTTCGGCTTGCGGACGTCCAGCCACCACTGACCCGTCAGCGCGACCATGCCGACCAGCGCCTGCGCGTACAGCGGCGCCAGCTTCTGGTCGAAGCCCCGCGTCTTGAACTCCTGGCCCAGGATGTCCTCGACCTGCGTCGCGATGTCCGAGATGAGCGAGGCGAAGGTGCCCGTCGACTGCGCCACCGGCGAGTCACGGACCAGGATGCGGAAACCGTCCGTGTACGTCTCGATGTAGTCCAGGAGGGCGAACGCCGCCTGTTCGAGGAGCTCACGCGGATGGCCCGCCGTCAGCGCGCCCGTCACACCGTCGAGCAGCGCCCGCATCTCGCGGTCCACCACCACCGCGTACAGACCTTCCTTGCCGCCGAAGTGCTCGTACACGACCGGCTTGGAGACCCCGGCCTTGGCCGCGATCTCCTCCACCGACGTGCCCTCGAAGCCCTTGGCGGCGAAGAGGGTGCGGCCGATGTCCAGCAACTGCTCCCGGCGCTCGGCACCCGTCATCCGGGTCCGGCGCGCACGCCGGGGCTGCTTCTCTTTGCTGGAGGGGCTGGAATTGCTGGAGTCGGTCGCCACGTCGTCAATCATGCCGGGCCGACGGTCTTCTGCTTCCGGCGGGCGTCGATACGGGACTCCGACGGCCAGCGGACATCCGTCGCCCACCCCAGCTGCTCGCACCAGCGGATGATCCGCGCCGACGAGTCGACCTGGCCCTTCAGCACACCGTGCCGCGCCGACGTCGGGTCGGCGTGATGGAGGTTGTGCCAGGACTCGCCGCAGGACAGGACCGCGAGCCACCACACGTTGCCGGAGCGGTCACGCGACTTGAAGGGGCGCTTGCCGACCGCGTGGCAGATCGAGTTGATCGACCACGTCACGTGGTGCAGCAGCGCGACCCGGACCAGCGACCCCCAGAAGAACGCCGTGAAGGCACCCCACCACGACATCGTCACCAGACCGCCGACCAGCGGCGGGATCGCCAGGGACACGATCGTCCAGAGCAGGAACTGACGGGAGACCGCGCGCAGCGCCGGGTCCTTGATCAGGTCCGGCGCGTACTTCTCCTGCGACGTCTGCTCCTCGTCGAACATCCATCCGATGTGCGCCCACCACAGGCCCTTCATCAGGGCCGGGACCGTCTCACCGAAGCGCCACGGCGAGTGCGGGTCGCCCTCCGCGTCGGAGAACTTGTGGTGCTTGCGGTGATCCGCCACCCAGCGCACCAGCGGACCCTCGACCGCCATCGACCCCGCCACGGCGAGCGCGATCCGCAGCGGACGCTTCGCCTTGAAGGAGCCGTGCGTGAAGTAACGGTGGAAACCGATCGTGATGCCGTGGCAGCCCAGGTAGTACATGAACACCAGCAGGCCGAGGTCCAGCCAGCTCACCCCCCAGCCCCAGGCCAGCGGCACCGCCAAGAGCAGGGCGAGGAACGGGACGGTGATGAAGAGCAGCAGCGCCAGCTGCTCCAGCGAACGTTTCTGCTCACCGCCCAGCGTCGCGGAAGGGGTGGGAGAGCCGGAGGGTGTGGGGGAGGGCGAAGCGTCTTCGATCACATCAGTGTCGGAATACGCATCGGAAGATGTGGTCATGGGCACGTCCCCTGTGGGGTCGAGGGTGAGGGTCACGGCGCGGGTGCGGCGGGCGCACGATCACGGGTCCCGTGTTGGCTACGGTCCCGTAACCTACGGCGACGTAAGTATGGCAGCGCGGAACCCGGCGGCAAGAGGCCGCGAGTCCGTGCCGCGATGTGACACCTATCCTTGGAATCGGTCGGACAGCGCGGTCCGCTCTCTCTCATTCCCCCGGAACACGGATTCATATCCGGCCGGGGACCCCTCCCAGACCTGACGTGCTTCAACACTGCAAGGAGCCGCACCTGTGAGCAGTGCCGACGACCAGACCACCACAGCCAGCACCGAGCTGCGCGCCGACATCCGCCGCCTCGGCGATCTGCTGGGCGAGACCCTCGTACGTCAGGAGGGCTCCGAGCTCCTCGAACTGGTCGAGAAGGTCCGCCGCCTGACCCGTGAGGACGGCGAGGCCGCCGCGCGCCTGCTCGGTGGCACCGAACTGGAGACCGCGGCCAAGCTCGTCCGCGCCTTCTCCACGTACTTCCACCTGGCGAACGTGACCGAGCAGGTCCACCGCGGACGCGAGCTGCGCGCCCGCAGGGCCGCCGAGGGCGGGCTCCTCGCCCGAACCGCCGACCGGCTCAAGGACGCCGACCCCGAGCACCTGCGCCAGACCGTGGAACACCTGAACGTGCGCCCCGTCTTCACCGCGCACCCCACGGAGGCCGCCCGCCGCTCCGTCCTGAACAAGCTGCGCCGCATCGCCGAGCTCCTGGAGACCCCGGTCATCGAGTCCGACCGGCGCCGTCACGACACCCGCCTGGCCGAGAGCATCGACCTGGTGTGGCAGACCGACGAGCTGCGCGTCGTCCGTCCGGAACCCGCGGACGAGGCCCGCAACGCCATCTACTACCTGGACGAGCTGCACGCCGGCGCCGTCGGTGACGTCCTCGAAGACCTCACCGCGGAGCTGGAGCGGGTCGGCGTCCAGCTGCCGGAAGGCACCCGGCCGCTCACCTTCGGCACCTGGATCGGCGGCGACCGCGACGGCAACCCGAACGTGACGCCCGCCGTCACCTGGGACGTCCTGATCCTCCAGCACGAGCACGGCATCAACGACGCCCTCGCCCTCGTCGACGAGCTGCGCGGCTTCCTCTCCAACTCCATCCGCTACACCGGAGCCACCGAGGAACTGAAGGCATCCCTCCAGCTCGACCTGGAGCGGCTGCCCGAGATCAGCCCCCGCTACAAGCGGCTGAACGCCGAGGAGCCCTACCGCCTCAAGGCCACCTGCATCCGGCAGAAGCTGGAGAACACCAAGGAGCGCCTGGCCCGCGGCACCGCCCACGAGGACGGCCGCGACTACCTCGGCACCGGCGAGCTCCTGCACGACCTCACCCTCGTCCAGACGTCGCTGCGCGAGCACAAGGGCGCCCTGTTCGCCGACGGCCGGATGAACCGCACGATCCGTACGCTCGCCGCGTTCGGCCTCCAGCTCGCCACCATGGACGTACGCGAGCACGCCGACGCCCACCACCACGCGCTCGGCCAGCTCTTCGACCGCCTGGGCGAGGAGTCCTGGCGTTACGTGGACATGCCGCGCGAGTACCGGCAGAAGCTGCTCGCCAAGGAGCTGCGCTCGCGCAGGCCGCTCGGCCCGCAGCCGGCCCCGCTGGACGCCGCCGGCGAGAAGACCCTCGGCGTCTTCCTCACCGTCAAGAAGGCCCTGCAGGTCTTCGGGCCCGAGGTCATCGAGTCGTACATCATCTCGATGTGCCAGGGCGCCGACGACGTGTTCGCGGCCGCGGTGCTTGCCCGCGAGGCGGGCCTGATCGACCTGCACGCCGGCTGGGCGAAGATCGGCATCGTGCCGCTCCTGGAGACGACGGACGAGCTGCGCGCCGCCGACGTCATCCTCGACGAGATGCTCGCCGACCCCTCGTACCGCAGGCTCGTCGCGCTGCGGGGCGACGTCCAGGAGGTCATGCTCGGTTACTCCGACTCCTCCAAGTTCGGCGGCATCACCACCTCGCAGTGGGAGATCCACCGCGCCCAGCGCAGGCTCCGCGACGTCGCGCACCGCTACGGCGTGCGGCTGCGTCTCTTCCACGGCCGCGGCGGCACCGTCGGCCGTGGCGGCGGCCCCTCGCACGACGCGATCCTCGCGCAGCCGTGGGGCACGCTGGAGGGCGAGATCAAGGTGACCGAGCAGGGCGAGGTCATCTCCGACAAGTACCTCGTGCCGTCCCTGGCCAGGGAGAACCTCGAACTGACCGTGGCGGCGACGCTGCAGGCATCCGCCCTGCACACCTCTCCCCGCCAGTCCGACGAGGCGCTCGCCCGCTGGGACGCCGCGATGGACGTCGTCTCGGACGCCGCGCACTCCGCCTACCGGCGGCTCGTCGAGGACCCGGACCTGCCGACGTACTTCCTCGCGTCGACGCCGGTGGACCAGCTCGCCGACCTGCACCTGGGCTCGCGGCCCTCCCGCCGCCCCGGCTCGGGCGTCTCGCTCGACGGACTGCGCGCCATCCCGTGGGTCTTCGGCTGGACCCAGTCGCGGCAGATCGTGCCCGGCTGGTTCGGCGTCGGCTCCGGCCTCAAGGCCCTGCGGGAAGCCGGTCTGGACACCGTGCTCGGCGAGATGCACGAGCACTGGCACTTCTTCCGCAACTTCCTCTCGAACGTCGAGATGACCCTTGCCAAGACGGACCTGCGGATCGCCCGTCACTACGTGGACACCCTCGTCCCCGACGAGCTGAAGCACGTCTTCGACGACATCGAGGCCGAGCACGCGCTGACCGTGCAGGAAGTCCTGCGCATCACCGGCGGCACGAAGCTGCTCGACTCCCACCCGGAGCTCCAGCAGACCTTCGGCATCCGTGACGCCTACCTGGACCCGATCTCGTACCTCCAGGTCGCGCTCCTGAAGCGTCAGCGTGACGCGGCAGCGGCGGGCGAGGAGCCGGACCCCCTCCTGGGCCGCGCCCTCCTCCTCACCGTCAACGGCGTCGCGGCGGGCCTGCGCAACACCGGCTGATTTTCTCTGGCGGGGGCGCCTTTGCTCGCGGGGCGCGGTTGTTGCGCTCCCGGGCACCTTGGGCGCCCTCGCCTCTGCCCGTGCCGCCCGCTTCGCGGCGGATTTCTCCCGCCCACCCACCCGTTTGCGGCGGGCGGGAGACATCTAGAACGTCAGCGTCGCGAAGGACGCCGTCAGCAAGGCGGCGCCCGCCAAGGCCAGGGCCCACGCCGTGCGGGGCAGGCGCAGGCCGCCGGCCACCACCACCGAGGACAGCAGCAGCGCGCCGCCCAGCGGCAGCCACGCGTGGAGGAACCCGGGGCCACCCGTGCGGACGACCTCGTCGGTGCCGGGCTTCACCGCCACCGGCACCCGCACCCCCTTCTCCTCCGCGATGGAACGGTCGATCACGACCTCCGCACGCGGCTGAAAACCAGCGGTCGAAGGAACATACGGACCGACGCACGTGTCGGAGGAGCAGCGCGCCACCCGCATCGTGCCCCGCTCACGCTCATCGGTGAGCATCACGTGCTGCGCCGTGCCCCAGGACGCCCAGACACCCGCGACGAGCAACAGCGCCGCGAGCGCGCCCATCGCCACCCGGCGAAGGAGAAGGAGCGCGTTCATGGCGGCGATCCTTGGCCATGAGCCTGCGCTCAGTCAACACTCCTGGGCCACCGCCAAGGAGTTGCCATGAGTTGTCAGGAGTTGTACGAACTCTGCGCCCGCTCCAGGCCCTCGATCACCAGAGCCTCAGCCGCATCCGCGGCCCGGTCCACGAAATAACCGAGCTCCTTGCGCTCCGCCGACGAGAAGTCCTTCAGCACGAAGTCCGCGACCTGCATCCGCCCCGGCGGACGCCCGATCCCGAACCGCACCCGGTGATAGTCGGGACCCATCGCCTTCGTCATCGACTTCAGACCGTTGTGCCCGTTGTCGCCGCCGCCCAGCTTCAGCCGCAGCGTGCCGTAATCGATGTCCAGCTCGTCATGCACCGCCACGATGTTCGCCGTCGGCACCTTGTAGAAATCGCGCAGCGCCGTCACCGGACCACCCGACACATTCATGTACGACATCGGCTTCGCCAGCACGACACGGCGGCTCCCCGGACCCGCGGGACCGATCCGGCCCTCGAGCACCTGCGCCTGCGCACGCCCGCTCCGCTTGAACGAGCCACCGATCCGCTCCGCGAGGAGATCGGCCACCATGAAACCCACGTTGTGCCGGTTCATGGCGTACCCAGGGCCTGGATTGCCCAGACCCACGATCAGCCACGGCGCACTGGGGTCCGTCGTCATCTGCATGTCTCCTTCATAGCCCAACCGCCGCCCCGCGCAGGAGCGCGGAGCGGCGGTCGGCAGAGTCGAGCCCAGAGGAGCTCAGTCGAGCAAGGCGAAGGCTCAGGCCTCGGCGGCGGCGTCGCCCTCGGCCTCGGTCTCCGAGGCCTCCTCGGCCTGCGCGGCCAGGACCTGCAGGACGACGGTGTCCTCCTCGACGGCCAGGGTCGTGCCCTCGGGCAGCTTGATGTCCTTGGCGAGGACGGTCGCACCGGCCTCGAGACCGGCGATGGAGACGGTGACCGACTCCGGGATGTGCGTGGCCTCGGCCTCGACGGGCAGCGCGTTCAGCACGTGCTCGAGCAGGTTGCCGCCCGGGGCGAGCTCGCCCTCGGTGTGCACGTAGATGTCGACGTTGACCTTCTCGCCCTTGCGGACGAGAAGCAGGTCGACGTGCTCGAGGATGCCGATGCGCACGGCGTCACGCTGGACGGCCTTGGGGATGACCAGCTGGCTCTTGCCGTCGATGTCCAGGTTGATCAGGACGTTCGGGGTCTTCAGCGCCATCAGGGTGCCGTGGTGCGGCAGCGTGATGTGCATGGGGTCAGCGCCGTGGCCGTAGACAACGGCGGGCAGCTTGTCCTCGCGACGCAGACGGCGGGCGGCGCCCTTGCCGAACTCGTTGCGGAGCTCCGCGGAGATCTTCACCTCGGACATGTGCACTCCTCGTAAAAAGTGGTGACAGAAAGGTCGGTCACCCGGCCACGACTGGCGGCCTGCTACGAAGAGCGCGTCGATAACGGACAGCCGTACCTCATATGAGTACGGCCTCCCTCGCCGAGCAACTCCGTGAGTCTACCCGGCGGGGAGGCCGCCCCAGAAATCGATCTTCAGTGAGCCCGCGGAGGCTACGCCTGCTCGTCGAAGAGGCTCGTCACCGAACCGTCCTCGAAGACCTCACGCACCGCGTTCGCGATGGTCGGCGCGATCGAGAGCACCGTGATCTTGTCGAGCTCCAGATCACCCGGGTCGGGCAGCGTGTCCGTGAACACGAACTCGCTCACCTTGGAGTTCTTCAGACGGTCCGCGGCCGGACCGGAGAGCACACCGTGCGTCGCCGTCACGATGACGTCCTCCGCACCGTGCGCGAACAGCGCGTCGGCGGCGGCGCAGATCGTGCCACCCGTGTCGATCATGTCGTCGACCAGGACACAGACACGGCCCTTCACGTCACCGACGACCTCGTGCACGGTGACCTGATTGGCGACGTCCTTGTCACGGCGCTTGTGCACGATCGCCAGCGGCGCGCCCAGCCGGTCGCACCAGCGGTCGGCGACGCGGACACGGCCGGCGTCGGGCGAGACCACCGTCAGCTTCGAACGGTCCACCTTCGCGCCCACGTAGTCCGCGAGGACCGGCAGCGCGAAGAGGTGGTCGACCGGGCCGTCGAAAAAGCCCTGGATCTGGTCCGTGTGCAGGTCGACCGTGAGGATGCGGTCCGCGCCCGCCGTCTTCATCAGGTCCGCCACCATGCGGGCCGAGATCGGCTCACGGCCGCGGTGCTTCTTGTCCTGGCGCGCGTAGCCGTAGAACGGCACGATCACGGTGATGGAGCGTGCCGACGCGCGCTTCAGCGCGTCGATCATGATCAACTGCTCCATGATCCACTTGTTGATCGGAGCCGTGTGGCTCTGGATCAAGAAGCAGTCCGCGCCACGAGCCGACTCCTGATACCGCACATAGATCTCGCCGTTGGCGAAATCGAAGGCCTTCGTCGGCACGATGCCGACACCCAGCTTGTGTGCGACCTCCTCGGCCAACTCGGGGTGGGCGCGGCCGGAGAAGAGCATCAACTTCTTCTCGCCGGTCGTCTTGATCCCGGTCACAGCACTAGTCTCCTCAGACGAGTTCTTCCCGCTGCCGTCCTCACGCGCCCCGGAAAACACAGTCCCGAAGCGCTGAGCCGGCCGAAATGGTGTGCATCTATCACGGTACGCCGTGTCCGACGCACCTGTTTCCGGTCAGCTTCCGCTTGCCGGATTCCCGGGCTCCCCGGACGACGCCTCCGCCGCCCTCGCGGCCGCGCTCCCCGGACGCTTGCGCGCCACCCAACCCTCGATATTCCGTTGCTGCCCACGGGCCACGGCCAGCGAACCCGCCGGAACATCCTTCGTGATGACCGAACCCGCCGCCGTGTAAGCCCCGTCCCCAACAGTGACAGGAGCCACAAACATGTTGTCCGAACCGGTCTTGCAGTGCGACCCCACCGTCGTGTGGTGCTTCGCCTCACCGTCGTAGTTCACAAAGACGCTGGCAGCACCGATGTTGGTGAAATCACCGATCGTCGCGTCACCCACGTACGACAGATGCGGAACCTTCGTGCCCTCGCCGATGTTCGAGTTCTTCATCTCCACGAACGTGCCGGCCTTCGCCTTCAGACCGAGCCGCGTACCCGGCCGCAGATACGCGAACGGACCGACGCTCGCCTGCTCCCCGACCTCCGAGTCGTACGCCACCGTGTTGTCCACCCGCGCCCCCGCGCCCACCCTGACGTTCAGCAGACGCGAGTTGGGGCCCACCTCGGAGCCCTCACCGAGATGCGTGGTCCCCTGCAACTGCGTACCCGGGTGCACGAGCGCGTCCTGCTCGTACGTCACCGTCGCGTCCACCCACGTCGACGCCGGATCCACGACCGTGACACCCGCCAGCATCGCCTCGGTCAGCAGCCGGTCGTTCAAGGTCCGACGCGCCTGAGCCAGTTGCACACGGTTGTTGATCCCCGCGATCTCCTCGTGGTCGCCGGTGACGGCCGCCCCCACGCGATGCCCCGCCTCCCGCAGGATCCCCAGGACATCCGTCAGATACTCCTCGCCCTGACTGTTGTCCGTACGCACCTTGCCCAGCGCCTTCGCCAGGAGCTGCCCGTCGAACGCGAACACACCCGAGTTGATCTCACGGATCAGGCGCTGCTTCTCGGTGGCGTCCTTGTGCTCGACGATGCCGGTCACCGCGCCGCTCTCGCCGTCCCGCACGATCCGCCCGTAGCCGGTCGCGTCCGGAACCTCGGCGGTCAGCACGGTCACGGCGTTGCCGTCACCCGTGTGCGTCTCGGCCAGCTTCCGCAGCGTCGCGCCGGTCAGCAGCGGAGTGTCACCACACACGACGATGACGGTCCCGTCGACGGCACCGCCGAGCTCGTCCAGACCGATGCGGACCGCGTGGCCCGTGCCCTTCTGCTCGCTCTGGTACGCCGTGCGCACGTCCGGAGCGATCGTCCCCAGATGCGCGATGACCTGCTCGCGGGCGAACCCGACGACGGTGACGAGCCGCTCCGGGCTCAGCGCGTACGCGGCTTCGAGCACATGCCCGATGAGGGAACGCCCACAGATCTCATGCAGGACCTTGGGGGTGGCCGACTTCATACGGGTGCCCTCACCCGCTGCAAGGACGACGACGGCTGCCGGGCTGTTGGCGCTCACGGGGGTGCCCTTCGGCTTCGAATGTGCGGGGAGTGGACATCCGCAGGATACCGGGGCGATGCGGGCCGGAAATGAGGGCGGGTCCTGACCTTGAGGTCAGGACCCGTTCTGCGCTGCTCCCGGGGAAGGAATCGAACCCTCATTCAATGGACCAAAACCATTTGTCCTGCCATTAGACGACCCGGGATGGTCTGCGCCTTATGTCCGATTCGACTGGTCGAGTCGGTGCGCGGACAACACTATGCCGTACCAAGCGCCTTCGATGCGACGGTACAAGTCGGCGCTCTGAAGGACTTTGACCACCAGGCAGCCTCGGTAGTCGGGGCCCACGTTCTTGCGGACGGTCCTGGGGTTGTGCTTCTTGAGCGTCGTCTTGTTGAAGGTCTGGTCCGGGCCGACGAGGTCGGCCCAGTAGAGCTCCGCGGCCGTCACGTCGGCGGATTCGTGGATCATCACGGAGAAGCGCAGGCGGTGTCGCTCCACGCCGAGGAGGCCGAGCCAGGCCAGGAACACCTTGATCATGCCGGGGTCGCTGTTCACGAACGTGACGTTCTCGCGGCGGGCGTACGGCTTGTCCTTGGTCCCCTCTGCCCAATAGAGGGCTACGCCCGCCAAAAAGAGCTCGCGCTCCGTCATCCTCCCGATCGACTGGGCGGCGGCTTCCTTCGTGCGCCGCCTCTCGGCGTCCCGCACCGCGAGCTCGTGTTCCCACCGCTTCCGCCCCGCCAGCTTGGCCTGCTCGGAGGGGTCCCTCCGCTCGGGCTTGGGCAGATCCCGTACCCACAGGGAGATCGAACCCTTCGAGCAGCCCAGCTCGACCTGGATCTGGTCGTAGGTCAGGCCCTGGCCCCGCAGTTCCCGCGCCCGCTCCCGAAGGTCGTCCTTCGCGTTCGGGCGCTTCGTCCACTCCGGTGCAGGCTCGCCCTCCAGGAGGCGGTTCAGTATGTCGTTGTTGTCGACGTGCAGTCGGTCGCGGATCTGGCGGCGGCTCAGCCCTTCTCGCCGCAAGGCGATCGCCCGCTCCCGCAGTCCCTCGAAGTCGGCGTACTTGCCCGTGATCTCTGTCATGCGACGACCCTCGTCCGGAATGCGAACGTCCGGCCGGGAACCGGGAGCGGTTCAACAGTTCGAGGGATTTCTGGCCGTTTCGTTTCGCATCGAACAGCGCGTGCGTTCGATCACCGAGCCGGAAACTCGCCGGAAAAGGAGGGCTTGTCGCCCGTAGGCTGGAAGGCATGACCACGACGGGGGAGAACCACAGCGCGGCCGTGAGTGGGCCGTGGTGGTGGGAGCGGCGGCGCAGTGCCGTGCTGGACGTGGGGCTCGCGTTGGCCTCGGCCGCGGAGTGCGGGGCCGAGGGGATCACGTTCGCGGGGGACACGGGGATTCCCACGGGGGTGGGGGTCGCGTTCGGGGTGGTGGCGGGCGCTTCGCTGGTGTTGCGGCGGCGGTGGCCGATCGCCGTGGTGCTCATTTCCATTGCGATCACGCCTGCTCAGATGGGGATCTTTCTTACGGTCGTCGGGCTTTACACGCTGGCCGCCTCCGAATTGCCCCGGCGGATCATCGGGTCGCTCGCCGGGATGTCCTTGCTGGGGACGCTCATCGTGACGCTCGTGCGGACTCGGCAGGACATGGAGAGCGGGGATCTGGGGTTCGCGGAGGGGTTCATACCGTTCATCGCGATCACCACGTCCATCGGTCTGACCGCGCCGCCCATTCTGCTGGGGCTGTATATCGGGGCGCGGCGGCGGCTGATGGAGAGTCTTCGGGAGCGTGCCGACAGCCTGAAGGGCGAGTTGCAGCTGCTGGCCGAGCGGGCCGAGGAGCGGGCGGAGTGGGCGCGTAACGAGGAGCGGACCCGGATCGCGCGGGAGATGCACGATGTGGTCGCGCACCGGGTGAGTCTGATGGTCGTGCATGCCGCCGCGTTGCAGGCTGTCGCGCGGAAGGATCCCGAGAAGGCCGTGAAGAACGCGGCTCTCGTGGGTGACATGGGGCGGCAGGCGCTGACGGAGTTGCGCGAGATGCTGGGTGTGCTGCGGACGGGGGAGCCGACGCCGGCGGGGGGCCGGCACGGGTCGGTCTCGGACGTGATGCCGTTGGCCGCCGTCGGGTTCGCCGCTGCCGCCGCGGCGTCGCGTGCGGTGGACGAGGACGGGCCGTGTCTGGCGGAGCTGGACGAGTTGGTGGGGCAGTCCCGTGCGGCGGGGATGGCGGTGGATCTGTCCGTGGAGGGTGAGTCGCGTGCGTACGCGGCGGACGTCGAGCAGACCGCGTACCGGGTGGTCCAGGAGGCGTTGACCAACGTCCACAAGCATGCCGCGGGCGCCAAGACGTACGTGCGTCTCGCGCATCGCGGTGCGGAGATCGCGATGCAGGTGGAGAACGAGCCGCCGCCGGAGGTGGGTCCCGGTGACGCCCGGCTGCCCAGTGGGGGCAATGGCCTGGTGGGCATGAAGGAGCGGGTCGTCGCGCTGGGCGGCGTCTTCGTCTCGGGCCCGACGGACGCGGGCGGCTTCCGGGTGTCGGCGGTACTGCCGGCGGCGGCCTAGGCGGCGTAGCCGCGGGGCGGGTCCGCGGCCCGCTTGCGGAGGTCCGCGGCCTGCCTTCGGAGGGGCGCAGTCGTCGGGCGGTTTCTCGGCCTGCCCGGCCCGACGTCGTCAATGGCGGCCGGCCACTGTCGCGGGGCCCGCGCGCCGGTCGTCGGCGGGCTCTTCTCAGCCCGCCTTGAGGCGTTCCGGTTGGGTGCCGGAGGCCAGGGTGGCGAGGGCCTCGTCGATGTGGGCGCCCAGGTACCAGTCGCCGCTGTGGTCGAGGCTGTAGACGCGGCCTTCCGCGTCGATGGCCAGGAGTGCCTGGGTCTCCGTCTCCTCTCCTATGGGGCACACCTCGGTGTCGAGGGCGCGGCCCAGGTCGCCGAGGGTGCGGGCGAGGTGGAGGCCGTAGAGGGGGTCCAGGTGCACGGCGGCGGGCGCTATGTGGCGGCCGGGGCCCTGCGGGGTGATGTGCAGTCCGCCGAATTCGGCCCAGGCCTCGACGGCGGCGGGGAAGACGGCGTGCTGGTGTCCCGCGGGCGAGGTGTGGCGGCGCAGGACGTCGGCCCAGATCTCGGCCTGCTTTATGTCCCACCGTCCGGGGGTCCAGCCGGCCGCGCGCAGGGCGGCGTCGACGGGGACGGGGAAGCGGGGTGACGCGGCGGTCTGGGTGGCGTGCGCGGCGTTCTCGGTGTGCTGTTCGGCGTGCATGGGTGGCCCTCGTTGCGGTTCGGGGTCAGCGGCTCGGTGGTGGGGATCAGGATTCGGGTGTCGCGGGTTCCACGATCCGTACGCCGAAGTGCGCTGTGAGGGCGGTGCAGGAGCGGCAGGGGCGGGCGAAGCCGCCGTGCAGCGGGTCGCCGTCCTCACGGATGCGGCGGGTGGTGAGCTTGGCGTGCTTGAGGGCCTTGCGGGCCTCGCCGTTGGTCATCGGTTTGCGTGCCGCGCGTTTGGAGCGGCTCGCGTCGGCCGTCGTGAGGTGGCGCGAGATGAGGATGGCTTCGGCGCACCGCCCGGTGAAGCGTTCGCGCTGACTGCTTGTGAGGGTGTCGAGGAAGTCCTGTACGAGGGGGTGCAGGGAGGGCGGTTCCTCGCCGCGGCCCGCGGTGCTCGTGAGGGTCGCGCCGCGCACGGAGAGCGCGGCGGCGACGGTGGGAAGTATGCCGTCGCGGCGCTGGCGCAGGACGGGTGCGTGCGCGGACGCGCTGCTCCAGCCGACGCGTGGATCTCCCGCGTCGGCGAGGTGCTCGGCGGTCGCCGAGGGCGCCGTCGTGGCCGCCGTACTGTGGGCCGTACCGGTCTGTGCCGTGTGCATGGTGGTGCTTCCCTCCCCGCAACTCGCGGCTGTGACCGCGTGTGCCACGCCCCCGCGTTGCGGGGACAGCCTGCCAAATGGGGCGGGTGGTGCGGAAGCTGGGGCACCGCGACACGCCCGGCTTTCGTCGCACGGTGACGGTCCGGTGGCTGCTGGTCATGGAACCGGAGGCCCGGTGACCGGTGTCGTCCTTGCGCATAGGCTGTCGACATCCGCAGACCGCGGAACGCAGGACGAAGTCGCACGATCCACGCACATCGATCCACGCACACCGATCCGCGAAACCATTAACAGTGCCGCAGGGGGCAACCGCCATGACGACAGGTCGGCTGGGGCAGCAAGCCGCACCGCCGAACGCGGCCTACGCCGGGCAGGTCGTGCACTTCCCGGACCCGGTCCGGGCCACGCGCCATCCCAGAGGCGTGCGCGTGGACGAGCACGGCCATCCGGACTTCTCGGCCTACGCGCGTGCGGCCGCCGAGATCGCCGAGCCCCCGGAGGGCTTCGGTGTCGACGAGCTGCGCCTGACGGACTATGTCTCCGCGAACGCGGCGATGGCCGCGGCGGACCATGACCTGTGGGACACGATTCCGCCGGTGGCGACCCCGCACGGCTGGACCTGGCACCACGTGCCGGGCGGCCGGCGTCTGGAGCTGGTCCCGGTGGAGGTGAAGGCGCTCCTGCGGCATCACGGCGGGCTCGCCACGACGCCGGTGGACCAGGACAAGAGGGGTACGCGCCCGCTGCAGGAGACCCGGCCCGCGCATCTCGCGCTGCCGAAGTCGGCGGTCGCGGTGAGCGAGCAGGAGATCCTCGGCGCGGAGGAGGAGCTGGGGTACCGGCTGCCCGGCGCCTACCGTTCGTTCCTGAAGGCGGCGGGCGGCTGTGCGCCGGTGGGTACGGCGCTCGACGCGGAGCTCGGTCTCCTGATCGACCAGCCGTTCTTCACGGTGCGGGACGAGGCCGCGGTCAACGACCTGGTGTACGTGAACAAGTGCCTGCGTGACCATCTCACCAAGGACTACTTGGGGGTCGGTTTCGTGCAGGGCGGCATCCTGGCCGTGAAGGTCAAGGGTGACCAGATCGGTTCGGTGTGGTTCTGCGCGTACGACGACGCACGGGACGTCTCGGAGACGGTGGGCTGGCAGCCCGCCGAGCGGGTGCAGCGGCTGCTGCTGCCGTGCGGTGACGACTTCGACGCGTTCTTGTCCCGTCTGGCGGGTAACCCGCCGGAGTTGGAGACCGTGGCGAACCTGATGGTGGACGGTGGCTTCGCGCGCGCCGTCCCGGTGGGGGAGTGACTTGGCGATGGTGACCTTCGCGCAGGCGCAGGAGCGCGCCGAGGAATGGATCAACGGCGATGTGCCCGGCTACCAGCATCGTGCGGTGCGGGTACGGGAGTTCGAGCTGGGTTTCGTCGTGTGGGCGGAGGACCGTGAGAACGGTCCGGTGTCCGACGGCGGCCGTCAGCGGCTCGTCATCGCGCGGGACAGCGGCGACGCCACGCTCTGGCCGTGTCTGCCGGTCGGTGAGGTGATCCGCCGGTACGAGGAGGAGTACGGCACGCCGGAGACGGCGCCGGAGGACGCGGCGCCGGCACCTCCGGAGCGGGTCGACCTGAATCAGACGTCGTTCCTGTTGAGCCCTCCCGAGTGGCTCCAGGAGGCGGCGGACAAGCTGGGCATCCCGGATCGCAGGGGGGAGTCGTCCTCGGGCGCGGGTGCGTCCGCGGGGGCGGGTCCTTCGGATGCGGGTCCCTCGGATGCGGCGCCCGTGGCTCCCGCCGCGTCCGCTTCTCCCGAGGCGCCCGGTGGCGGTACGCCGTGGCCCGCGGCCGGGGGGTCGAGTGGCGCGCCTGTCGGTGCCACCCCGTGGGCCGGTACGGACACCAACGCGGACTCCGGCGACGACCGTTCGGTGCCCGCGCCCGCGACGGTGTTCGCGCCGCCGCTGGTCGGCGGTGACGACGACACTGCGCCGCCCGGTGTGGCGCCGGAGGCCAAGACCGCGCTGATGCACGGCGGGAGCGGCCTTCCGTCGACGACGGTGGCGCCCGCGCTTGACGGCCCGAACTTGCCGCCGCCTCCGGGGGCGGGCTCTCCCGGCACGCAGCCGCCGGCTGCTCCGGGGCCGAACCTGCCCCCGCCGCCCGCCGGTGCCGCGGTGAACATGCCGCCGCCTCCGGGCGTGAGCGCTCCTGACCCGTCCGCGTACGGCTACCCGCAGGGTTCCGTGCCGCCCGGCGCGGGGGACATCGCCGACGCCGCGACCAGCAAGGCGCAGGCCCCGCCGCGTGGTGCGCGTGGCAGCGGCGGTGCGAGCACGCCGCCGCCTCCCGGTGCCCCGGGGACTCCGGGCATGCCGCCGGGCGGTACGCCGCCGCCGTCGGGGCCCGGTGCTCCGGGCGCCCCTGCGGGCGGTTACGTCCCGACGCAGTTCGTGTCGGCGCTCGGCCCCGACGGACCTCAGCCGCCCGCGGCTCCGGCTCCGGACGCGCCGAAGCCGCCGGGTGCTCCGGGTACGCCCCCTGGTGGTGTGCACCATGCGGCGACGATGCTGGCGGACCCGAGTCTGGGCGGTCCCGGTGGGATCAAGCCGCCGGGTGCTCCGGGTGCTCCGGGTGCTCCGCAGCCTCCTGGCCCGCCCGGTGCTCCGGGTACGCCTCCCGGTGGTGTGCACCATGCGGCGACGATGCTGGCGGACCCGAGTCTGGGTGGCCCTGGTGGGATCAAGCCGCCGGGTGCTCCCGGCGCTCCTGGTGCCCCGCAGCCTCCCGGTCCGCCCGGTCCGCCCGGCGCTCCGGGCGCTCCTGGTGCGCCCCAGCCGCCTGCGGCTCCGGGAGCTCCCGGTGCTCCTGGCGCTCCCGGTGGCGGTGTTCACCACGCCGCGACGATGCTGGCCGGTCCCGCGGTCGGCGGTCCCGGTGCGCCCATGCCGCCGCAGGCTCCCGGCGCTCCGGGTGCTCCCGGCATGCCGCCGCCCGCGCCGGGTCAGCCCGTACCCGGTCAGCCCTACGGCTACCCGCAGCCGCCCACCGGTCAGCCGACCGTCGGCCCCGGCTATCAGGCCGTACTCCGCTACCGCGCGCAGGACGGCTCCGAGCAGCAGCTCATCCGCCGCTCGGCGCCCGGCACGCCGCACCCGGAGTGGCAGATCCTGCACGAGCTGCGCGGCATGAACGTGCCGCCGCAGCAGGTGCTCGAACTCCACACCGAGCTGGAGTCCTGCGAGCTGCCCGGCGCGTACTGCGCCCGCATGATCCGGGAGACCTGGCCGCAGGCGCGGATCACGAGCATCGCCCCGTACGGCAGGGACCACGGTTCCCGGCAGGGCGGCATGCAGCAGCTCATCGCGCACCAGGCCGAGTTGCACCAGGTCGCGGACGGTCCGGCGCGCCCCGCGCCGGTACGCGCGCCGCTGCCGCAGGTGCAGCCCGCGCCGCCGATCCCGCCGGAGGGCGTGGCGCAGGAGCTGATGGCCGCGTTCGGGCCCGGCATCTTCCGCTTCGACCAGCGTGCGGTGTCGCGGCAGGGCGTGCCCGACCTCGTGGCGCACACGCTCGTGGTGGCGGGTCTGCCGGTCGACTTCGGTCCGTTCTTCTGGGCGCAGGCCCAGCCGGGCCGTCCGGTGCCGACGCTCGCCGAGACGGCGCAGGAGCGCGGGGTGCAGCCGGCGTCGGACGCCGGGTCGTACCTCGTGATGGGCAGTGACTTCGGCCGCGCGATCTGTGTCCAGTACGGCACGGCGAACATCGTTGCCGTGCCGGTGGAGTCCGGGCCCGGTGGTGCTCCGGTGCCGCCGCAGTTCGTGAACACGGGGCTGCCGGAGTTCGCGCGCTGCCTGGCGCTGCTCGGCCGCATGTGGCGGCTGCGGTACGGGCTTAACCAGGAGCAGGCGGGCCGCTGGACCGTGGACTTCCAGGGGCAGCTGGCCGCGCTCGACCCGGCGGCGTTGGCTTCGCCGGAGAGCTGGTGGTCGGTGCTGCTCGAGCAGATGTGGGACGGCTTGCTGTAGCCCGCCGCCCCCCGGCAGGTGTCCGAGGCGCTCGACCCATTCTCCGGGTCGGGCGCCTCCTGCGTGCTCGGGCTGCGGCCTCGCGCGTAGCCCTGGCCGCCGCTTCGCGGCGATTTTGATGGGGTCGCCGGAGTCGTGCCTGTCGCGCCGCGAAGAAACAGCACCCCCCGATTCCGACTTCTGGCAAGAAATAACGCATCCTTGAGCAGATGAGATGCGCGGAGTGTCGCGTTATGAGCGCTTCCGCTTGATCCATCAAGATGTGCGCCAATCGCGTAGTACGCGCGTGGTGTGTCGGAGGAGGGATTCAAGGATGAGCAGCGGTTCAGCGGCGTCGGAGCACGGCTTCGTCACCGTGCGCGGACGGGGCTACCGCCCCGAGCAGGTGGACGCGTACGCCCTCGATCTGTCCCGGGACCGCGACGACGCGTGGGAACGCGCCGCCCGGCTCACCGTCCTCGCCAAGGAGATGGAGGCGGAGGCGGAGCGGCTGCGGGACGTGGTCTCGCGGCTCGCCCCTCAGACGTACGAGACGCTGAGCGAGCGCGCGCGCCACATCCTCGCCCTGGGCGAGGCGGAGGCGGCGGCCGTACGGGAGGCGGCCGAGGCCGAGGCACGGCGCGCGACGGAGGCCGCCGACACGGAGGCCGGGGAGCTGCGCGACGCCGCCCGTGCGTACGCCGACGAAGTCCTCGGCGAGGCCGAGGAGCGGGCCCGGCAGCGGCTGCTCGCCTGTCGCGCTGCGGCGGACGAGTCGCGGATCGCGGCCCGCCGTGACGTGAAGGAGTGGCGGGGCGAGGCCCTGGCCGCGCTGCGGGAGATGCGGCAGCGCAGCGCCGCGCTCCTGGAGGAGCAGGAGAAGGAGCACGCCGAGCGATGGGATGCCGCCGAGCGGGAGATCGCCTTGCGCGAGGCCGAGGCGGAGGCTCACGAGGCGTCGCTCGTGGCCGCCGCCGAGGCCGGCCTGTCCGAGGCCAAGCGGGCCTTCGCGGAGGCGGAGGAGGCCGCGCGGCACGGGCAGGAGGACGCGGAGGCGCGGGGCGCGGAACTGGTCGCCGCCGCGGTCTCCCGCGAGGAGGGCATCACCCGGGAGACGGAGCGGATGCTGCGGGAGCACGGTGAGGAGTGGGACGAGGTGCGGGCGCACATGGAGCATGTGCGGAGCAGTCTCGCTGCGCTGACCGGGCGGGTTTCCTAGGCCGCCGCTGCGCGGCGGAGCTTTTCCCGCCCACCCACCCGAGCACCCCGGATCCGGCCCTCGCTCTTCTACCTCCTCGTCACCCCCGCCAGGATCCAGCCCTCCACCGCCTCGTACCGCCTGCGTTGCTTGTCCGACTCGCCGGGGCCCGATGTCACCGTGCCCAGCCAGCCCAGGAGGAAGCCGAGGGGGATGGAGGCGATGCCCGTGGTGGTGAAGGGGAACCAGTTGAAGTCGTGGTCCGGGAAGGCTGAGGTGGGGGAGCCCGAGACCAGGTTGGTGCCCGTCATGAGGATGATCGAGCCGAGGGTGCCGCCGATCAGGGTCCACAGGAGGCCGCGGCGGGTGTAGCGGCGCCAGAAGAGGCTGTAGACCAGGGCCGGGGCGAGCGCTGACGCGCCCAGGCAGAAGGAGAGGGTGACCAGCGGTTGCAGGTTGTGGTGCTGGACCATGACCGCGAGGACGATCGCGAGGCCCCCTATGGCCAGTGCCGAGACGCGGGCCAGTGTCATCTCGCGGCGCGCGGTGAGCTCCTTGCGCAGGCGCAGGTGTGCGAAGACGTCGTGGGCCAGGGAGTTGGCGCAGGCGAGGATCATTCCGGCGACCGAGGCGAGCAGCGTGAGGAAGATCGCCGTGGTGACCGAGGTGAAGATGAGGGTCTCGAACGTCGAGGCGTTGACGCCGAAGACCGCCTTGGAGCCCAGGAGGTAGGCGGTGTTGCCCTGGGGGTCCGCCTGCGCGATCGCCGCGCGGCCGATCATCGCCGTCGCGCCGAAGCCGACGATCGTGATGATGAGGACGAAGAGCGCCACCAGGGACACCGCCCAGGACATCGAGCGGCGTATCTCGGGCGCGCTGCGGGCCGTGTACATGCGCATCGTGACGTGGGGGAGGCAGGCGCCGCCGAGTACCACCGTCAGTTCCGAGCTGATCATGTCCAGGCCAGGGTGCGGGCCGCCCGCGAACTGCAGGCCGGACTGGAGGAAGGCGGGGCCGACCCCGCTGCCCTTCTCGGCGGCGGCGAGCAGCGCGCCGAGGTCCCAGTCGAAGCGGCGCAGGACCAGGGCGGCGATGACCACGCCGGAGCCGAGCAGCATCACGATCTTCAGGATCTGGATGAGGGCGGTGCCCTTCATGCCGCCGATCGCCGCGTAACTGATCATGAGCGCGCCGAGTGCGACGACGCATGCGGTCTTCACGCCCTCGCCGGAGAATCCGAGGATGAAGGAGAGCAGGTCGCCCGCGCCCGCCAACTGCACCAGCATGAGCGGGATCAGCGCGGCGAGTGTCGCCGCGCAGGCCGTGATGCGTACGGCCCGTCCGGGCATCCGGCGTGCCAGTACGTCGCCCATGGTGAACTGGCCCGCGTTGCGCAGGGGTTCGGCCAGCAGGAACATCAGGAGCATCAGGGAGAGCGCGGTGCTCAGGGCGAGGACGACACCGTCGTACCCGAGGAGCGCGATGATGCCGCCGGTGCCGAGCACGGTCGCCGCCGAGATGTAGTCGCCCGCGATGGCCAGGCCGTTGCGCATGGGCGAGAGGGCGCCGTAGCCGGTGTAGAACTCGCCGAGGTTGTCGCGGTCGGGGCCCGTCATCACGCACAGGAGCAGCGTGAGGGTGACGACGGCGGTGAACGCCACCAGGGACATGGCCTGGGCCGAGTCGGCGGCCAGCGTGACGCCGCCTCTGATGCCGGGGCTCACCGGCAGGGCGGAGGGGCTCATCGGTTGGCCTCCAACTCCGCCAGCTTGCGCAGCCGTTCGGCCATCGGGTCGACCCTGCGGCGGGCCGTGTACTCGTAGAGCCCTATGGCGAGCAGCGTGACGGGCACCTGGCACAGGCCGAGCAGCAGTCCGGTGGAGAGGCCGCCGGAGACCGTGTCCGTCATCAGGGACGGGGCGAAGGCGGAGAGGATCAGGAAGAGGGTGAAGTAGCCGAGCGCGGTGAGCGTGGCGACGCGGCGCTGCCAGCGGTAGGCGCTGCGCAGGTGGCGCAGGTCGCTGTGGCGGCCGAGTGCGGGGTGGCGGGGGAGCCGTGGGGGCGGTGGGGGAGGTGGCGGCACGACGGGCTGGTAGGGGTAGGTGGGGTACGAGGGAGCGTGCAGGCCCGGTGGGTGCTGCGGGGGACGGGGGTTCTGCGCCTGCTGAGGGTGCTGAGGGTGTTGCGGGTACTGGGGGTACTGAGGGCGCTGAGGGTTCGGCTGGCTCTGCGGGTACGGGGAGTGTTGTGGGTGGTGGTGCGGGTTTTGGGGCTGGTGAGGGTAGGGCATCCCGGTTCTCCTTGCGCGGCGTCGGTCCGGTGCGGGACCGCAGGGAGCGAGAGGTGAGAATCGAGCACGTTACTTGTAAGTAGTAGAGCCGCGAAGGGTTTTGACCATACTGGTTGGTCGGTCTAGTCCGCCGGTCTGTTCACGGGGCTTTCGCGCGGGGCAAGTTTGGTCTTCTCTCCGCCTTCCGGGGCGCTGACCTGCCCGTTCTCCGGGGTGTCCGCCCCGATTACCGGAAACCGCCGAGGGGCGAGGAACACCAGTACGAGCAGTGCGAGCACCGCCGCGCACCCCGCCCCCACGTACACCGTGTCGACCGCCGAGTCGACGGCGCGCCGCAGCCGTTCGGGGTCGGCGACCGAAGCTGGGTCCTCCAGTGCGTGGGCCACCGAGTCCAGGGAGCCCGCGCCGCCGAGCCGCGAGGTGAGGACCCCGTTGGCGACCGCGCCGAAGAGCGCGGCGCCCAGGGTCTGGCCTATCTGGCGGCAGAAGAGGATCGAGGCGGTGGCCGTGCCGCGCTCGGACCAGCCGACGGTGGACTGCACCCCGACGATCAGCGGCAGTTGGAAGAGGCCGAGCGCCGCGCCGAGCAGCAGCATGATCAGCGCCGGCTGCCAGGCCTGCCCCGGATAGGGCAGGAAGGGGAACGCGAAGAGGAAGAGCGCGGCGCCCCCGATGCCGATGAGCGCCGTGTCGCGGAAGCCGAGCCTGCGGTAGACGTGCTGGCTCAGGGCGGCGGAGACCGGCCAGCTCAGCGTCATCACGGAGAGCACGAACCCGGCGGCGACCGGCGCCAGGCCGAGCACGGACTGGGCGTACGTCGGCAGGAAGACCGTCGGCGCGACCATCAGGAGGCCGAGCGCGCCCAGGGCGAGGTTGACCGCGGCGATGGTGCGCCGGCGCCAGACCCAGCCGGGGATGATCGGCTCCGCCGCGCGCCGCTCGACGACCACGACGGCCGCCGCGAGCAGCAGCCCGCCCGCGAACAGCGCGAGCGACGGCGCGGAGAGCCAGCCCCAGGCGACGCCGCCCTGCACGAGCGCGGTGAGCAGGACGCCGCCGCAGGCGAAGACGGCGAGCGCGCCCGCCCAGTCGGTGCGCCCCCGGGTCGCCTTCTCGCGCTGCGGCTCGTGGAGGTGACGCACGATCAGCCAGAGCGCCACCGCGCCGATGGGCAGGTTGATGAGGAAGATCCAGCGCCAGTCGGCGTACGCGGCGATGAGCCCGCCGAGCGCCGGGCCCGCGATGGACGAGGCGGCCCACACGGTGGACAACTTCGCCTGGATCTTGGGGCGTTCCTTGAGGGGATAGAGGTCGGCGGCGAGCGTCTGCACCGTCCCCTGGAGCGCGCCGCCGCCCAGGCCCTGGACGATGCGGAAGGCGATGAGCGCCCCCATGTTCCAGGCCACGGCGCACAGGGCCGAGCCGATCAGGAAGAGGATGCTGCCCGCGATGAGGACGGGCTTGCGGCCGAAGGTGTCGGAGAGCTTGCCGTAGATGGGCAGGGTGACGGTGACGGCGAGCAGATAGCCGGAGAAGAGCCAGGAGAAGACGGAGAAGCCGCCGAGGTCGCCGACGATCTGGGGGATGGCCGTCGAGACGATCGTGGAGTCGAGGGCGGCGAGCGCCATGGCGAGCATGAGGGCGGCCACGACGGGGCCGCGCCGCCGGGTGTCCTGCGTGGCCGAGGGTATGTCGCCTGTGCCGCCCACCGAGATTCCTTCCCCCTGCATCTAATTGCTTGCGGCCACCTTCTCACCCGGGTGGGCCGCGGGGCAGGGGTGCGGAGCATCCCGGCAGGTGGGCCGGTGTCCGATCGGCAGGAGGGTGGAGCAACCCCGAGAACTGCTCCCCCGGGAGGTGGAGATCCCCTAGGGGAACCTCCGTACTACGGACCGGGGAGCGTTCGTACTGCCGGAGGACGAGAAGGCCCCGGGCGCTTCTTAGATTGGCTTTATGCCGACGGGGGCGGACCGGGGGCGGACCGGGGGAGGCCCCGGGTCGGACCAGCCACACCTCCGGGGGTGGGGTTTTCCCCAGCAAAAGACTGCGCTGGGCACCAGCGCGCCCGGCCCGTCGGACGACCAGACTCTTTATGCGCGGCGAACACGTCCGAGCACACCCGATCCACCGCGTAACCGACTTAGGAGACTTACCGTGGCAACGGCTGTAACCATTCCCAGGCACGGGGGCACTGGAGGGCGTACGGCCGTGGCGGCACGGGCTCGCCAGGTCGTGAAGGCGTACGGGACCGGGGAGACCCGGGTCGTGGCGCTCGACGAGATCGACGTGGACATCGCCCGCGGGCAGTTCACCGCGATCATGGGTCCCTCCGGCTCCGGCAAGTCGACCCTGATGCACTGCCTCGCGGGCCTGGACACCGTGTCCTCCGGGCAGATCTACCTCGACGAGACCGAGATCACCGGCCTGAAGGACAAGAAGCTCACGCAGCTGCGCCGGGACCGGATCGGCTTCATCTTCCAGGCGTTCAACCTCCTGCCGACGCTCAACGCCATCGAGAACATCACGCTCCCGATGGACATCGCGGGCCGCAAGCCCGACCGCGGCTGGCTGGACCAGGTCGTGGAGACCGTCGGTCTCGCCGGCCGCCTCAAGCACCGCCCGACCGAGCTCTCCGGCGGCCAGCAGCAGCGCGTCGCCGTGGCCCGCGCCCTTGCCGCGCGCCCCGAGATCATCTTCGGTGACGAGCCGACCGGAAACCTCGACTCCCGTGCGGGCGCAGAGGTGTTGGGCTTCCTGCGCAAGTCGGTGACCGAGCTGGGCCAGACCATCGTGATGGTCACGCACGACCCGGTGGCCGCCTCGTACGCGGACCGCGTGCTCTACCTTGCGGACGGCCGCATCGTCGACGAGATGTACTCGCCGACCGCCGAGTCCGTCCTCGACCGCATGAAGGACTTCGACGCCCGGGGGCGCACGTCATGACCGTCCTCAAGACCTCGATGCGCAACTTCTTCGCGCACAAGGGCCGCATGGCGCTCTCCGCGGTGGCCGTGGTCCTGTCGGTGGCGTTCGTCTGCGGCACGCTCGTCTTCTCCGACACGATGAACACGACGTTCGACAAGCTCTTCGCCGCGACGTCCGCGGACGTCACCGTCACGAACAAGAACGCCGAGGACTCGGGCGAGACGCCCGACAGCGGGAGGCCCGAGTCGATTCCCGCCTCGGTCGTCGGGCAGGCGAAGAAGGCCGAGGGCGCGAAGTCCGCGGAGGGCGCGGTCAGCAGCACCGCCGTCACCGTCGTCAACTCCGAGAAGAAGAACGTGGGTCCGACCGGCGGTGGTCCCACCATCGCGGGCAACTGGACGCACAACGACCTGCGTTCGATGGACATCACCTCGGGGCACGCCCCGCGCGGCCCCACCGACGTGATGGTCGACGCCGACACCGCCGACAAGCACCACCTCAAGATCGGTGACGAGCTGCGCACGATCGCCGTCTCCGGCGACCACACCGCCAAGATCTCCGGCATAGCCACCTTCAAGGTGACCAACCCCGGCGCCGCCATCGTCTACTTCGACACCGCGACGGCACAGCGCGAACTCCTCGGCGGCACAGGGCGGTTCACGCACGTCAACGTCACCGCCGAAGCAGGCGTCAGCGACACCGTCCTCAAGCGGAACGTCGGCGAGACCATGGGCGCGGAGGCTTCCGCGTACAAGGTCAAGACGCAGCAGGAGACCTCGGACGACGGCCGTGAGAGCGTCAGCGGATTCCTCGACGTGATGAAGTACGCGATGCTCGGCTTCGCCGGGATCGCCTTCCTCGTCGGCATCTTCCTCATCATCAACACCTTCTCGATGCTGGTCGCCCAGCGGACCCGCGAGATCGGCCTGATGCGCGCCATCGGCTCCAGCCGCAAGCAGGTCAACCGCTCCGTGCTCGTCGAGGCGCTCCTTCTCGGCGTCATCGGCTCGGTCCTCGGGGTCGGCGCGGGCGTCGGGCTCGCCGTCGGCCTGATGCAGCTCATGTCCGGCATAGGCATGGAGCTGTCCACCCAGGACCTCACCGTCAAGTGGACGACCCCCGTGGTCGGCATGGTCCTCGGCGTCGTCGTCACCGTCCTCGCCGCCTACCTCCCCGCCCGGCGCGCCGCCAAGGTCTCCCCGATGGCAGCCCTGCGCGACGCCGGGACACCGGCCGACGGCAAGGCGAGCGTCCTGCGCGCGATCATCGGCCTGGTCCTCACCGGCGCCGGCGCCTTCGGCCTCTACACCGCCTCGCAGGCGGACAAGGCGAGCGAGGGCTCGCTCTTCCTCGGCGGCGGCGTGGTCCTCACCCTCATCGGCTTCGTCGTCATCGGCCCGGTCCTCGCCAACGGCGTGGTCCGCGTCATCAGCGCCGTACTGCTGCGGATGTTCGGACCCGTCGGGCGGATGGCCGAGCGCAACGCCCTGCGCAACCCGCGCCGCACCGGCGCCACCGGGGCGGCCCTGATGATCGGCCTCGCCCTGGTCGCCTGCCTCTCGGTGGTCGGCTCCTCGATGGTCGCCTCCGCGACGGACGAGCTCGACAAGTCGGTCGGCGCGGACTTCATCATCCAGTCGAACAACGGCCAGGCGATCACGCCGAAGGCCGCGAAGTCCCTGGAGAAGGCCGACCACATCGCCCACATCACCGAGTACAAGGACATCAAGGCCGACCTGACCGCCTCGAACGGCAAGACCGCGAAGAAGGTGGGCCTGAGCGCCGCCGACGCGACATACGCCGAGGACCTGCGCAGCGAGACCGTCGCCGGCAAGCTCGCCGACGCCTACAAGCCGGACTCCATGTCGGTCGGCGAGGACTTCGCCAAGGACCACGGCATCAAGCTCGGCGACAAGGTGGAGCTCGCCTTCGACCACGGCAGGACGGCTGACATCACCGTCCGGGCCATCACGTCGAGCGAGACGTCGATCGATTCGGGCGCGATGTACGTGAACATCGAGACCGCCGCGAAGTACGTGCCCGCCGACCGGATGCCGCCGAACGAGATCATGTTCGCGAAGGCGGCGGAGGGCAAGCAGGACGCCGCGTACACGTCGCTGAAGGCGGCCATGTCCGACTACCCGCAGTACAAGGTCATGGACCAGACCGACTTCAAGCAGACGCTGAAGGACCAGGTCGGCCAGATGCTGAACATGGTCTACGGCCTGCTCGGCCTCGCGATCATCGTCGCGATCCTGGGTGTGGTGAACACCCTGGCCCTCTCGGTGGTCGAGCGGACCCGTGAGATCGGCCTGATGCGGGCCATCGGCCTCTCGCGCCGCCAGCTGCGCCGCATGATCCGCCTGGAGTCGGTGGTCATCGCCCTCTTCGGCGCGCTGCTCGGCCTCGGTCTCGGCATGGGCTGGGGCGCGACGGCCCAGAAGCTGCTCGCCCTGGAGGGCCTGAAGGTCCTGGAGATCCCCTGGCCGACGATCATCACGGTCTTCATCGGCTCGGCCTTCGTGGGCCTGTTCGCGGCCCTGGTCCCCGCCTTCAGGGCGGGCCGGATGAACGTACTGAACGCCATCGCCACGGAATAGCTCCCGCTACGGGGGTGCGGGGGGTCGGCCCCCGGCAGGCGATGCCTGCCGGGGGCCGACTCGTGTGGATCTACGCCCGGACGGGCCGCAATCGCGCGCCGGATCTTTCCGGGTGGGCCCCGACGGCCAGCGGCTGTCAGTCCGGAGTCGTACGCTGGAGATCCCCCGGCCCGTGCGACGTGCCGGGCGGTTCGCGTTGCCCCCGCGTGCCCTGGAACCTGGACGGAAAGCGAAAGCCCACATGAGCCTGCACGGTCTGCTCGACGCTGTCGTCAAGGACTCCGCACTCGCCGAAGCGGTCAAGGCCGCCACCGACGGCAACCGCATGCACGTGGACCTGGTCGGCCCGCCGGCAGCGCGCCCCTTCGCCATCGCGGCCCTGGCCCGTGAGACCGGGCGCACCGTCCTCGCCGTGACAGCGACCGGGCGAGAGGCCGAGGACCTGGCGGCAGCCCTGCGCACGATCGTCCCGCCGGACGGCGTCGCCGAGTACCCCTCCTGGGAGACGCTTCCGCACGAGCGCCTCTCGCCCCGCTCCGACACCGTCGGCCGCCGCCTCGCCGTCCTGCGCCGCCTCGCGCACCCGCGCCCCGACGACCCCGAGACGGGCCCGGTCTCCGTCATCGTCGCCCCCGTGCGTTCGGTCCTCCAGCCGCAGGTCAAGGGCCTGGGCGACCTGGAGCCCGTGGCCCTGCGCACCGGCGAGAGCGTGGACCTGAACGCGACCGTGGAGGCCCTCGCGGCAGCCGCGTACTCCCGGGTGGAGCTGGTCGAGAAGCGCGGCGAGTTCGCCGTGCGCGGCGGCATCCTCGACGTCTTCCCGCCGACCGAGGAGCACCCGCTCCGTGTCGAGTTCTGGGGCGACGACGTCGAGGAGATCCGCTACTTCAAGGTCGCCGACCAGCGCTCCCTGGAAGTCGCCGAGCACGGCCTGTGGGCCCCGCCCTGCCGCGAGCTGCTCCTCACCGACGACGTACGGGAGCGGGCCGCCGCCCTCGCCGAGCAGCACCCCGAGCTGGGCGAGCTGCTCGGCAAGATCGCCGAAGGCATCGCCGTCGAGGGCATGGAGTCCCTCGCGCCGGTCCTCGTCGACGACATGGAGCTGCTGCTCGACGTCATGCCGCAGGACAGCATGGCCGTGGTCTGCGACCCCGAGCGCGTGCGCACCCGCGCCGCCGACCTGGTGGCGACCTCGCAGGAGTTCCTCCAGGCCAGCTGGGCCGCGACCGCCGGGGGCGGAGAGGCGCCCATCGACGTGGGCGCGGCCTCCCTGTGGGGCATCGCCGACGTCCGCGACCACGCGAGCGACCTCGGCATGATGTGGTGGTCCGTCTCGCCCTTCGCCGCCGACGAAGAGCTGGGGGATGACACCCTCAAGCTCGGCATGCACGCCACGGAGACCTACCGCGGCGACACGGCGAAGGCGCTCGCCGACACCAAGGGCTGGCTCGCCGACGGCTGGCGCACCGTGTACGTGACCGAGGGCCACGGACCGGCCGCCCGTACCGTCGAGGTGCTCGGCGGTGAGGGCATCGCGGCCCGTCTGGACGGCGAGCTGGGCGAGCTCACGCCCTCGCTGGTGCACGTCTCCTGCGGCTCCATCGACTACGGCTTCATCGACCCGGCGCTCAAGCTCGCCGTCCTCACCGAGACCGACCTCTCCGGCCAGAAGGCGGCCGGCAAGGACGGCCAGCGGATGCCCGCGCGGCGCCGCAAGACGATCGACCCGCTGACCCTGGAGGCCGGCGACTACATCGTCCACGAGCAGCACGGCGTCGGCCGCTACATCGAGATGGTGCAGCGCACCGTCCAGGGCGCCACCCGCGAGTACCTGGTCGTGGAGTACGCCCCCGCCAAGCGCGGCCAGCCCGGCGACCGGCTCTACATCCCCACCGACCAGCTGGAGCAGATCACCAAGTACGTCGGCGGCGAGGCCCCCACGCTGCACCGGCTGGGCGGCGCCGACTGGACGAAGACGAAGGCGCGAGCGAAGAAGGCGGTCAAGGAGATCGCCGCCGACCTCATCAAGCTCTACAGCGCCCGCATGGCGGCCCCCGGCCACTCCTTCGCGCCCGACACCCCCTGGCAGCGCGAGCTGGAGGACGCCTTCCCGTACGTGGAGACGCCCGACCAGCTCACCACCATCGCCGAGGTCAAGGAGGACATGGAGAAGACGGTCCCGATGGACCGCCTGATCTGTGGCGACGTCGGCTACGGAAAGACGGAGATCGCGGTCCGCGCCGCCTTCAAGGCCGTGCAGGACGGCAAGCAGGTGGCGGTCCTGGTCCCGACGACGCTGCTCGTCCAGCAGCACTTCGGCACGTTCTCCGAGCGCTACTCGCAGTTCCCGGTGAAGGTGCGGGCGCTGAGCCGCTTCCAGACGGAGACCGAGTCCAAGGCCACCCTGGAGGGCCTGCGCGACGGCTCGGTCGACATCGTCATCGGCACGCACCGCCTGTTCTCCTCCGAGACGAAGTTCAAGGACCTCGGCCTTGTCATCGTCGACGAGGAGCAGCGCTTCGGCGTCGAGCACAAGGAGCAGCTGAAGAAGCTGCGCGCGAACGTGGACGTGCTGACCATGTCGGCCACCCCCATTCCCCGTACGCTCGAAATGGCCGTCACCGGCATCCGCGAGATGTCGACGATCACCACGCCCCCCGAGGAGCGCCACCCGGTCCTGACCTTCGTCGGTCCCTACGAGGAGAAGCAGATCGGCGCGGCCGTCCGCCGCGAGCTGCTCCGCGAGGGCCAGGTCTTCTACATCCACAACCGCGTCGAGTCCATCGACCGCGCGGCTGCCCGCCTGCGGGACATCGTCCCCGAGGCCCGCATCGCCACCGCGCACGGCCAGATGTCCGAACAGGCCCTGGAACAAGTGGTGGTGGACTTCTGGGAGAAGAAGTTCGACGTGCTCGTCTCGACGACGATCGTCGAGTCGGGCATCGACATCTCCAACGCCAACACGCTGATCGTCGAGCGAGGCGACAACTTCGGCCTCTCCCAGCTCCACCAGTTGCGCGGCCGTGTCGGCCGTGGCCGCGAGCGCGGCTACGCCTACTTCCTCTACCCGCCGGAGAAGCCCCTGACCGAGACCGCCCACGAGCGCCTCGCCACGATCGCCCAGCACACGGAGATGGGCGCGGGCATGTACGTGGCGATGAAGGACCTGGAGATCCGCGGCGCGGGCAATCTCCTGGGCGGCGAGCAGTCCGGGCACATCGCGGGCGTCGGCTTCGACCTCTACGTACGCATGGTCGGCGAGGCGGTGGCCGACTACCGCGCCTCGCTGGAGGGCGGCGTGGAGGAGGAGCCGCCGCTGGAGGTCAAGGTCGAGCTGCCGGTCGACGCGCACGTCCCGCACGACTACGCCCCCGGCGAGCGGCTGCGCCTGGCGGCCTACCGCTCGATCGCCTCGGCGAGCAGCGAAGAGGACGTCAAGGCGGTACGGGAGGAACTCACCGACCGTTACGGCAAGTTGCCGGAGCCGGTGGAGAACCTCCTCCTGGTGGCGGGCCTGCGCATGCTGGCCCGTGCGTGCGGGGTCGGCGAGATCGTGCTGCAGGGCAACAACATCCGGTTCGCCCCGGCGGACCTGCGGGAGTCGCAGGAACTGAGGCTCAAGCGCCTCTACCCCGGCACGGTCATCAAGGCGAACGTCCACCAGCTCCTGGTCCCGCGCCCGAAGACGGCCAAGGTCGGCGGAAAGCCCCTGGTCGGACGCGAACTGCTCGGCTGGGTGGGGGAGTTCTTGACCTCGATCCTGGGCTCGTAGGGGCTTGTAGGCCCCTTCAGGGGCGCGGGGAACTGCGCGACCGGCCACATCGGACCGGCGGACGAGAACCGGCCGCCACGGCCTGACGGCTTGGGTCGGCGACGCGGGCGCTTAATCGGCCCAGGCCGGACGCGGTGCGTGGGGCGGGTCGTGTGGCCGCTCAGGCAGCGCACGCGTCGGCGATCGAGCGGCTGTTCTCGTAGAGGTGGTGGCGCGTGACCCGGCCGTCCTCGACGGTCAGGCGCAGGGCGAAGGGGCCCTCGAAGGACTTGCCGGTGGCGCGCACGGTGCCCCACAGCCGGCCGAAGATCACGGCATCGGTGCCGTCGACGAGCAGGGTGTCGACCGTGGCACCGGCCTTCTCCGGCACCGTGTGCGTGGCCAGTTCGGCGGACTGGGCGGCGCACTCGGCGGCGGTGGTCCGCGGCCGGATCCACGGCACGCCCGGGTTCTCGGCGAGCATCCAGTCGACCTCGTCGGCGAAGAGGGCGGTCAGGCCCTCGCTGTCACCGCTGAGCCGGAAACCCAGGAAGGCCTGGACAGCGGCGCGGGTCGTCTCTTCGGTGGAGGGCTTGACGGTCATCCGGACTCCTCGGTCGGTGTTCCTGCGATGCCGTCGATACTTCCGCAGCGCCGGGGAAGGGTCGATTACGCCGGAGGTAATGCCGACGCCATTACGGTGACGGGGAGAGACCGAAGTGCGTGGGCCAGGGGAGGGGAAGTGCCGTGGGGCTTGGGGTCATTGCGGGGCTCGGCTGTTTTCCGGTGAAGTCGATGCTGGGGGAGGAGCGCGAGCGGCTCGTCCTCGACGAGCGGGGCGTGGCCGGTGACCGGCTGTGGGCCCTGCGCCACGAGGACGGGAAGCTGGGCAGTGGCAAGAACAGCCGCCGCTTCCGGCGGACGCCCGGGATGCTGGAGTACGCCGCCGCGTACGAGGGTGACGAGAGCGGCGAGGGAGACGGCGGTGATCCCGTGGTCACCACCCCGGACGGCGAGACCCTGCGCCCGGGCGACCCCCGGATCGGAGAACTCTTCGGCGCGGGCGTGGAATTGGCCCGCGAGGGCGAGGTGAGTCATCAGGACGCGGGCGCCGTCTCCCTCGTCGGCACCGCCTCGCTGCGCGCGCTCGGCGAGCTGCTCGGTGACTCCGACCCCGTAGACGTACGCAGGCTGCGCAAGAACATCGTGATCGGCACCGAGGAGCCGTGGATCGAGGAGGACTGGGTGGGACGCGAGATCGCCTTCGACGGCGGCCCGCGCCTGCGCGTCGTCGCGCGCATCGAGCGCTGCGTGATGACCACCCAGGCCCAGCGCGGCCTCCCGGCCGACAACCGCATCCTCAAGACGCTCACCGCGTCGCGCGGCATGTGCATCGGGGTGTACGCGGACGTCGTGACGCCCGGCACGCTCGCACTCGGGGCCGAGGTGACCGTCCTGTGAGCGCTCACGGCAAGGGAGTCCGGGCGGTGCTGCTGCTCGCGCTCGCCGTCACCGGAACGGTCACCGGCTGCTCCCTGGAGGAGAAGGCCGGCGGCTCCTCCGGACCTGACGCCGAGGCGGGCCCCGCGCTCGCCGCGGTCGACACGCTCACCGTCAAGGGCCGCGCGCCCAGGACCGGCTACGACCGCGACCGCTTCGGCAGCCCCTGGGCCGACACGGACTCCAACGACTGCGGCACCCGCGACGACATACTCAAGCGCGACCTCAAGGACGTGAAGTACCGTGACGGCGACTGCGAAGTGGTCTCCGGTGAGCTCTCGCCCGATCCGTACACCGGCAAAGACGTAACGTTCGTGCGCGGTCGCAGCCAGGTCGACATCGACCATCTCGTCGCCCTCTCCGACGCCTGGCAGAAGGGTGCGGGCAAGTGGGAGCCGAGCAAGCGCATCGCCTTCGCCAACGACCCGCTCAACCTGCTGGCCGTCGACGCGGGCCCCAACCGCGGCAAGGGGGACGGCGACACGGCCACGTGGCTGCCGCCGGACAAGGGCTACCGGTGCGCCTATGTGGCGCGGCAGGTGGCGGTCAAGAAGAAGTACGAGGTGTGGGTGACGGGCGCCGAACGGGACGCGATGAAGCGGGTCCTGTCGGCCTGTCCGCGGGAGAAGCTGCCCGTGGGCGAGGGACCGACGGCCGCGCCCGGACGGTTCCACGCGCGCTGAGCCGCTTCGTACGGCGGAAAACGACTTAACAGGCGGGCCCGCGCCAGCTAGCGTCCGCGGCATGGACCTGAAGATCACGACGCTGGCCGAGCGGCCCGGACTCGCCGGGCCGCTCTGGGCGATGGACGACACCTGGCCGGAGTTCATCGGCAACGACCCCATCGCGTGGTCGATGATCGGGCGCATCGTCAAGGACTTCCCCGAGTACGTCCTGGTGGCCACCGACGAGCGGGGCACGGTCGCGGCCAAGGCGTTCAGCGTGCCGTTCGCGCTGGCCGCCGACGGGCGCGGCGAACTGCCGGACGGCGGCTGGGACCAGGTCATGCTCTGGGCGTTCTCGGACCTGCGGCACGGCAGGAAGCCGGACACGGTGAGCGCGATCGAGATCACCGTGGCGACGGAGTTCCTCGGGCAGGGGGTCTCGGGGCGGATGCTCGCCGCGATGCGCGAGAACGCACGCGCGCGTGGCTTCGCGGAGGTCGTCGCCCCGGTCCGCCCGAACGCCAAGCACCTCGAACCGGCCGCGCTGATCGACGCGTACGCGGACCGCAGGCGGGACGACGGGCTGCCCGCCGACCCGTGGCTGCGGGTGCACGTACGGGCGGGCGGCACCATCGAGAAGGTGGCCCACGCGTCGATGACCGTGTCCGGTTCGCTCGCGCAGTGGCGGTCGTGGACCGGGCTGCCGTTCGACACCGCCGGTCCCGTCGAGGTGCCGGGCGCGCTGGTGCCGGTGCTCTGCGAGCCGGAGCGCGGGTACGCGGTGTACGTGGAGCCGAACGTGTGGGTGCGGCACGTGCTGTGAGCCCGGCCGCACCGCGGCCGACGTGGGGCGGGCGGGTCAGCCCGCGAGCTTGTCGATGTCCATGACGTCGCCGGCGGGCGGCTGCGCGTTCACCGGCTTGTCGAACTCGCTGAACGCCAGGCTCTCGGGCGTCTTGGCGGTCTCGTTCACGACCTTCAGCAGATACGGCTTGCCCTCCGTCGCGACGTAGAGGGTGTACCGGTCCTTGCCGTCGCTCTCGGTGAGCGTGAGGGCGGGTGTGCCGTCGACCGTGGTCGTCTTCCCCCTGCGGGCGGCGGAGTTGACGTCCTTGAACTCGGCGAGCAGCACGTCCAGGTCGCAGAACGAGGCGATGTCCTTGGCGTCGCCGCCGGTCGCGGAGGTCTTCACCCACCGGCCCGCGAGCATGTCCACGGCGGCCTCGGTCTCGGCCGCGGGCTGGCCCTTGCCCTGGGCGCGCAGGAACTCCTCGTCGTACTTCATGTAGACCGTGCGCGCGGTCGTGATCAGGTCGAGCGAACCCTCCCCGCCCATCCCCATCGTGCCCGCGCACTGCCCCTTGGTGTCGAAGGCCATGTCCAGCTCGATGGTGCCGGTCTCGTCGGGGACGCTGCCCTTCACCTTGAGAGACTTGGCGTCGGTCGTCGCCTTCACCGCCTTGTCGACGATGTCGGGCCCGGACATGCCGGGGAAGGGGCCGGTCTCCTTCTTGGCCTCCCTGCCGCCTTCCTTGGCGGCCCCCGTCACCTTCCCCTCGCTCTTCTTGGAGCCGCCTGTGTCGGTGCCGCAGGCCGTGAGGCCGACGGTCGCGGCAGTGGCCAGGCATACAGCGGCAAGAGTGGTACGTCGCATGAAGCGCATGAAGATCCCCCCACGGGAACTCGGAAGTGCTACCGATATCTCAGCAGAGCTTGTGAACCGAGTCAACACGAAGTGAGGTGCGTAGCTTGTTAACACCGTGAAGCGAGCGGTCCCGCGTGGGAGTGAGTACGATCGGCGCTCACGGCGCCGCGGTGGGCATCTCTTCGCGGCGGGGCAGCGGGACCGAGGGGAGCCAGTCGGTGGGGGAGAACGCGACAGAGGTGACCGCCGCCGGGATCGCCCGGCTCGCCGGTGTCGGCCGGGCGGCCGTCAGCAACTGGCGCCGCCGCCACCCCGACTTCCCCAAGCCCGTCGGAGGCACCGAGACCAGCCCCTCCTTCGCGCTCGTGGAGGTCGAGGCGTGGCTGCGCGCCCAGGGCAAGCTGGGCGAGCTGGGCGAGGTCCCGCTGAAGGAACGCGTCTGGCAGCACCTCGCGGGCCACCCCGCGGGCCCCGTCACCGCACTCCTTCACGCGGGCTGCGCCCTGCTCCTCGTGCACGACCGCCACCCGGACTGGCTCAAGGTGAGTGCGGTGTCGGACGAGCGGATGGCGGAGCTGCTGCCTGCGGCCCTCGAACAAGTCGTCACCCCGCGGTTCGGCGAACCCCCGGCCGTCGCGGCAGCCCCGCAGCGGGCGGCGGTGCACGTCCCGGACGCCGGACAGCTCCTGCCCTCCGTCCCGCTGCTGCGCGGCGCGGCCGAGCTCGCCTCCGAGCTGGGGGCCCGGCAGACGTACGAGTTCCTGATCGGGCGGTACATCGACGCCAACCCCCGCCAGTACACGCTCACTCCGGCCGGGCCCGCCGACCTGATGGCCGCGCTCGCGGGACCCGCCCCGACCGTGCTCGACCCCGCGTGCGGGACCGGCGCCCTGCTGCGAGCCGTCGCCCCCCGCCCGGACCAGCGCCTCCACGGCCAGGACAGCGCCCCCGAACTCGCCGCCCTCACCGCGCTGCGCCTCGCCCTGCACTCCGACGCCACCGTGCGCGCCGCGGCAGCCGACACCCTGCGCGCGGACGCCTTCGGCGAGGAGCGGGCCGACGCCGTGCTCTGCCACCCGCCGTTCAACGAACGCAACTGGGGGCACGACGAACTCGCCTACGACCCCCGCTGGGAGTACGGCTTCCCGGCCCGTACGGAGTCCGAACTCGCCTGGGTCCAGCACGCGTTGGCCCGCCTCCGGGACGGCGGCACCGCCGTCCTCCTGATGCCGCCCGCCGCCGCGTCCCGCCGCTCCGGGCGCCGTGTCCGCGCCGATCTCCTGCGCCGTGGCGCCCTGCGTGCCGTGATCGCGCTGCCCGCGGGCGCCGCGCCCCCGTACAACATCCCCCTGCACGTCTGGGTCCTGAAGAGGCCGACGCCCGGCGCGAAGACCCCGCCGGAGCTGCTCCTCGTCGAGACGGCGGGGCTCTGTGCCGCCGACGGCAGGGACCGGCAGGCGTGGCGTCCGGTGCAGGACACCGTGGTGGACGTCTGGCGCGGCTTCGACCGGCACGGCACGGTCGGCGAGCGGCCCGGTCTCGCCCGCAGCGTGCCGGTGCTCGAACTCCTCGACGACGAGGTCGACCTGGCCCCGGCCCGCCGTCTGCCGCCACCGGCCGCGGGCGGCGGGGCCGAGGAGCTGGCCGCCGTCCGCGAGCGGCTCGGCGAAGCCGTGCGGCGCACCGGAGATCTCATGCCGCCGCCCGCGAAACCGGGCGACGCGGAACACTGGCCGGTGACGACCGTGGGCGAACTGGCGCGCGCGGGCGCCCTGTTGCTGCGTACGGGGATGGGGCCGGGAGCGGGGCCGGGGTCCGGTGCTGCCGCCCCCGGCGTCACGCGCGTCCTCACCGAGCACGACGTGCTGGCCGGGACGGGGCCCTCCGGCACGCTCGACCCGATGGCCGCCCCGTCGGCCGATCCGGCACAGGACAGTTCCGTGGTGACCCGCCCCGGGGACGTCGTCATCCCTGTCTCCGGCGGCGGCACCGCGGCCCGCGTCATCGACGACGGCACCGCGGGCGCCGTGCTCGGCCGTGGGCTCACCCTCCTGCGCCCCGACCCGGCCGCCCTCGACCCGTGGTTCCTCGCCGGCTTCCTGCGCGGCACCGCCAACAACCGCCAGGCGAGCAGCTACGCCTCCACCGCCGCCAGGCTCGACGTCCGCCGACTGCGGCTGCCGCGCCTGCCGCTGGAGGGGCAGCGAGGCTACGGCGAGCGGTTTCGCGCACTCGCCGCCTTCGAGGACGCCCTGCGTCTCGCGGGCAGGCTGGGCGAACAGTTGGTGCGGGGACTGCACGACGGACTGACGGACGGCACGCTTCCGCCGGAATGAGTCGACCGGGTTCCGGGCGGGCGCGGGATCGGGCCGCGATCAGGACGTGACCAGTACGGCAACGGTTCGGTACAACCCCGGGCCGCTTCCACGTGTCGGCCTATACGCTCGAATCAGCATCAGTTCGTATTTCGACTTTCGGCCGTGCGTTCCCCCGCGGGAACGTACGGCCGCATCAGGCACCAGGAGCAGCCATGCACGGCCACGGCTATGCGCCGCAGCAACCGCCGCCGAACCCCGGCGGCTCCCACGTGACGCTGCGCGTGCTGTTCGTGGTCCTCGCCGTCGTCACCTGCGGCCTGCTCGCCTGGGCGCCGATGCTGCGCCTCGCGATCGTGACCCGCAAGTCGTACGACTGGGTGCTCTTCGGTCTCGTGACCGCGCTCGACGTGACGGCCCTCGTGCTCGTCGGCGTCGACCCGGGCGACGAGGAGTTCCAGGGACCGGGCAACGCGGGCATGGTCATCCTCCTGACCACGCTCCTCGCCGCCGTCGCCTACTACCTGTTCGCGGACATCCGGCACTTCAGCCGCTACCGGCAGCAGTACCCGGGCTACGCGGGACCGCAGCCCGCGTACGGCTACCCGCAGCAGCAGGGACCCGCCCCCGTCCACCTCCAGCCCACCCAACTGCACCAGCCGCCGGTCCAGCAGACGCCGCCCCCGCCCACGCGCCCCGCACCGGCCCGCATCCACCAAGTACAGGCCGAGCTCGACGAGCTCAGTGACTACCTGCGCAAGCAGGAAGGCGGCAACTGAACGTGTCATCGGGGACGTCACCGGGGGCGGGCGGCGGCGGTGGCCGCGGCGGCCGTGTCATCGCAGGGCGCTACGAACTCTCCACGCTCATCGGCCAGGGCGGCATGGGCCAGGTCTGGACGGCGTACGACCAGCGCCTCGACCGCCGCGTCGCGGTCAAGCTCCTGCGCCCCGACCGCGTCGCGGGCGCCGAGGCCGACGAACTGCGCCGCCGCTTCGTGCGCGAGTGCCGCGTCACCGCACAGGTCGACCACCCGGGCCTCGTCACCGTCCACGACGCGGGCACCGAGGGCGAGGACCTCTACCTCGTCATGCAGTACGTCGACGGGGCGGACCTCGGCGACCACCTCGCCGAACACGACCCCTACCCGTGGCAGTGGGCCGTCGCCATCGCCGCGCAGGTATGCGCCGTGCTCTCCGCGGTGCACGCCGTGCCGATCGTGCACCGCGACCTCAAGCCGCGCAACGTGATGGTCAAGCAGGACGGCACGATCAGCATCCTCGACCTGGGCATCGCCTCGGTCATGGACACCGACACCACCCGCCTCACCCACACCGGTTCGCCCATCGGCAGCCCCGCGTACATGGCCCCCGAGCAGGCGATGGGCGGCGCGGTAGGCCCGTACACCGATCTCTACGCCCTGGGCGTCCTTCTCCACGAACTCCTCAGCGGGGACGTGCCGTTCTCCGGTTCCACCGCGCTCGGCGTCCTGCACCGCCACCTCTACGAACCGCCGCTCCCGGTCCGCCGCCTGCGCGCGGAGGTCCCCGAGGCACTCGAAGCCCTGGTGCTCCGGCTCCTCGCCAAGGACCCCCAGCACCGGCACGCCAGCGCCCAGGAGGTCTACGAGGAACTGGTCCCGCTGCTCCCCGCGCGCGGCATACCGACCGGCGGTCCGCTCGACCCCACCCGCCCCTTCCTGCGCCCGCACGCCCCGTGGCCGGACCGCGCGACGACCCCGGCGCCCGCCCCCGCCATCCAGCCGGACCGGACCGACCACCGGCAGACCCCCGGCAGCCACACCGACGTGGTGCACGCGGTCGACGAGGTCAAGCGGCTCCTCGGCGAGGGCCGCATCACCCAGGCCGTGGACATCCTCGGCTCGATCCTGCCCGCGGCCGCCGCCAAGCACGGCGAGCACTCCCCGGTGGTCCGCTCCCTGCGCAAGCAGTACGCGGCGACCCTCATGGACGACGGTCAGTACCGCCGCGCCCTGCCCGAACTGCGCCGCCTCGCCGACGAGCGCGCCGCCGAGTCAGGCCAGGCCGACCCGCACTCCCTCCAGTTCCGCTACGAGGCCGCGCAGTGCCTGGAGCAACTGGGCGAACCGGCGGCGGCCCTCGCGGAGTACAGGGCGCTCCTCCCTTATTACGAGAACCGCTACGCATCCGACGACCGCGAGCGCCCTCTCGACATCCGCCGCCGCATCGGCCATCTGCTCCTCGCCCTCGGCGACCGCGCGGCGGCCCACGACACGCTGGCGCGCCTGCTGATGGACGCCGAACGGATGCACGGGGTCGGGCACCCGTTCCCGGCGGAGATCAGGCGGACGTTGCAGTGGCTGGGACAAGTGCGGGGTTAGTGCGGGCCGAGGGTGCCCCAACTCTCCGAGAATCGTTGGTCGAATAGGTGGCCGAGAGACCGGCCACTCCCTAACATCGATCACCGCAAGACTTTGTGCACCGCCGCACAATCTCCGACCGGGAGGCTCACTTGCACCGCCGCCGTCGCACCGCGCTCACCCTCTCCGCCGCCGCGATCGCCGCGGCCCCCCTCCTGACCGCCTGCGGCGCCGAAGCCCATCCGGGCGCCGCGGCCGTCGTGGGCAACGACCGGATCACGGTCTCGCAGCTGGAGGGCCGGGTGAACGAGGTGCGCGCCGCACAGCGCGCCGCGATCCCGGACGAGCAGCAGTACGAGCAGGCCATCGCCAAGTCCGGCGGCCTCACCCGCAGCACGCTGCACACGATGGTCCTCGACAAGGTGCTGCACCGCGCGGCCGTCGACGCCGGGGTGGACGTCTCACGCCGCGACATCCAGACGATGCGAGCGGGCCTCGAACAGCAGGCGGGCGGCAAGAAGCAGCTCGAACAGGGCTGGCTCCAGCAGTACAGCGTCGCCCCGTCCCAGCTGGAGGCCAGCCTCCGCACGGAGATCGAGGCGCAGAAGCTCGCCAGGAAACTGGGCGCGGACATGAACGCCCCGGAGGGCCAGGCGATCTTCTGGAAGGAGCTCTCCAAGGCCTCCAAGAAGCTGGACGTGAACCTGAACCCGCGCTACGGCACGTGGGACGTGGAGAAGAGCAAGCGCGCCGACAGCAAGACGCCGTGGGTGCGCGAGGTGTCCAAGGACGCCGCCGCGGCCCCCAAGCAGGCGTAAGGACGCCGGTCGGGGGCCGTCGGCGGCGTGGGTTACGTTCGACGGGTGAACGCAACCACGCTCCCGGCCGACGCCCCCGGCCGCGTCATCCTCCTCACCACCAGCCACCGGGTGGCCCCCGGCCTGCTGTCCTGGCCCGCGTGGCAGGCCCTGCACGGGGCCGACGAGGTCCTGTGCGCCGACGCCGCGCACCCTCAACTGCCGTACCTGCGCGAGGCGGGCGTGCGCGTGGAGCAGACGTCGCCCACGGCCCAGGAGCTCGTCGACGCCTGCGCCGGCGGCCGCACGGTCCTCGTCGTCGCCACGGCCGAGGGCGACAGCGCCCTGACGGACGGCCTCGCGAGGCTCGCGGGCTCGGGCCGCGTCGCGATGCCCGACCTGGAGCTGCTCCCGGCGTCGTACGACCTGCCGGGCGCGCGGCTCCTCGACCTCGTCCAGGTCATGGACCAGATCCGGGTCGAGTGCCCCTGGTCGTCCCAGCAGACGCACAAGGGCCTGGCGAAGTACGCGATCGAGGAGGCGTACGAACTGGTCGAGGCGATCGAGGAGGGCGACAGGGACGAACTGCGCGAAGAGCTGGGCGACGTCCTGCTTCAGGTGGTCTTCCACGCCCGTATCGCGGAGGAGGACGCCGAATCCCCCTTCTCCGTCGACGACGTGGCGGGCACGATCGTCGAGAAGCTCATCCACCGCCACCCGCACGTCTTCGGCGACGACTCGGCGGACACCCCCGAGGACGTCAAGGCGCACTGGCTCCGCACGAAGGCGGAGGAGAAGCAGCGCGCGTCGGTGACGGAGGGAATCCCCCTGGGCCAGCCGGGCCTGGCCCTCACCGCCAAGCTGGCCTCACGGGCACGGACGGCGGGCCTGGAGGTGCCGGTCCCCTCCGGGGAAGGAGTCGGCTACGAACTCCTCGCGCTGGCGCTGCGCGCGGAGGCGGACGGAGTCGACCCGGAGGCGGCCCTGCGGGCGGCGGCAAGGGCTTACCGGGATGCGGTGCTGGCGGCGGAGGGTGCGGGGACGGGGGCTTGAGGGGCGCGCGCAGCCACCGATTCTTCTTTGCGGGGCAGGCCGTACGCGGCGTCTATCTGGCCGACGTCACCACCACGGTCATGGCGCGAGCCGCCGCCTATCGCACCCCGCGGCTCGGCACGCTCGACGCCATTCACCTGGCGAGCGCCGACCCCTTCCGGCAGGACATCACGGAGTTCGTCACCTATGACCAGGAGTTGGCTCGCGCGGCCGAGGAGCTCGGCTTTCCGGTGAGCGCCCCGGCGTAGGAGGCTTCCGGCCCGTCCGGCGCTTGAGGACGAACTCGGCGGAGCCGGTGATGACGGCGCCGGATAACGTCGTCCCATGCAAGACCAGCCGCCCGCCCCCGCCGGGGACACCCCCGCTGCCTGCCCCGCAGGGGCCCACGTGTCCGAGGCCCAGGGGCCAGTCGCACCAGAGCTCTTCACCTGGGAGTTCGCCACCGACCCCTACCCCGCCTACGCCTGGCTCCGCGAGCACGCGCCCGTGCGCAAGACGCGGCTGCCCAGTGGTGTGGACGCATGGCTGGTCACCCGGTACGCCGACGCCAAGCAGGCGCTCGCCGACCAGCGGCTCAGCAAGAACCCGGCCCATCACGGCGAGCCCGCGAAGGGCAAGACCGGCATCCCCGGCGAGCGCAGCGCCAACCTCATGACGCATCTGCTCAACATCGACCCGCCGGACCACACCCGCCTGCGCCGCCTCGTCTCCAAGGCGTTCACGCCCCGCCGTATCGCCGAGTTCGCCCCCCGCGTCCAGGAACTGACCGACCACCTCATCGACCAGTTCGCGGAGAAGGGGGAGGCCGACCTCATCCACGACTTCGCCTTCCCGCTCCCCATCTACGCGATCTGCGACCTGCTCGGCGTCCCCCGCGAGGACCAGGACGACTTCCGCGACTGGGCGGGCATGATGATCCGGCACGGGGGAGGGCCCAGGGGCGGGGTCGCCCGGTCCGTCAAGAAGATGCGCGGCTATCTCGCCGAGCTGATCCACCGCAAGCGGCTGGAGCCGGGCGACGACCTCATCTCCGGACTCATCCGCGCCTCCGACCACGGCGAGCACCTCACCGAGAACGAGGCCGCCGCGATGGCCTTCATCCTTCTCTTCGCGGGATTCGAGACCACCGTCAATCTCATCGGCAACGGCACGTACGCCCTCCTCACCCACCCCGAGCAGCGCGAGCGGCTCCAGGAGTCGCTCGCGGGCGGCGACATCGGCCTCCTGGAAACGGGACTGGAGGAGCTCCTCCGCTTCGACGGTCCCGTCGAACTCGCCACCTGGCGGTACGCCACCGAGCCGCTGACCGTCGGAGGGGAGGACATCGCCGCCGGCGACCCCGTCCTCGTGGTCCTCGCCGCCGCTGATCGCGACCCCGCGCGATTCGACCGGCCGGACACGCTCGACCTCTCCCGCCGCGACAACCAACACCTCGGCTACGGCCATGGCATTCATTACTGTCTCGGCGCACCGCTGGCCAGACTCGAAGGGCAGGCCGCCCTCGCGACCCTCCTGCGGCGCCTCCCTGACCTGCGCCTGGCGGTGGAACCTGGTGATTTGAGATGGCGCGGCGGGCTGATCATGCGGGGACTGCGCACGCTTCCCGTGGAGTTCACACCCGCACAGCAGAGCAAATAATCGACCCCTGGAACGACGTTTAGCTGACGGACCGTCAAGACTGTGACTTTCACGTGATCTCCGCTGCATCGACTTGTGACAAGCGTTCGACTGCCGCTACGTTCACCGACGACTCGGCATCCCGTGCCGCAGTCGTCGCTCCAGTCACGCGAAAGGCAACCGCATGCTCTCCGGCAATGGTCGTCACCGACGCCCCCGCCAGGCCCCGGCCCTGATCGTCGCGGCAGGAGTGGCGGGATCGGCCATCGCGATCCCGCTGCTCGGCGCCACCAGCGCGAGCGCGGCGGACACCGCCACGTGGGACAAGGTCGCGGAGTGCGAGAGCGGCGGATCCTGGAGCTCGGACGCGGGCAACGGCTACTACGGCGGGCTCCAGCTCTCGCAGGAGACCTGGGAGGAGTACGGCGGCCTCGACTTCGCGCCGAGCGCCGACCAGGCGAGCCGTTCCCAGCAGATCTCCGTGGCCGAGAAGATTCTCGACGACCAGGGGCCCGACCACTGGCCGAGCTGCGCGCCGGTCGCCGGTCTCACCGAGGGCGGCGCCGCCGCCGACGTCGACCCGGGCGCCCCGATCACGACCATCCCTTCTGACGAGCCGTCGGAATCGACCGGTTCGGACGACGAGTCGTCGAAGCCGGGCGGGTCGGATGAGACGGACGCGTCGCCGAGCGAGTCGGCCGACCCCTCGGACGACGCCGAGCCGTCCGGGAAGCCGGACGCCGACGACGCGTCACGAGACAAGAATCACGACGAGTCGGGCAAGTCGGATGACTCGGACGAGTCGGCCGAGGCCGGTGACTCGACCAAGTCCGGTGACCCGGACAAGTCCGGGCGCGAAGAGGCCACTTCGCCCGCCCCCACCCCCTCCACCGGCGAGGGCGAAGGCCGCCACCGCGGCGGCAGCGCCGACGACGAGGCGTCCGAAGGCTCAGCCCGCGAGGGTTCGGGCCGGCACGCCTCACGCGGCGACGAGCGCGAGCACGACGTCACCGACGGGACGTACACGGTCCGTTCCGGGGACAGCCTCTCGGTCATCGCCGACGACCTGGAGGTGCAGGGCGGGTGGACCGAGCTGTACGCCGAGAACGAGAAGTCGGTCGGCACCGACCCCGACCTCATCCTTCCCGGTCAGAGCCTCGATTTGGGCGAAAAGTAGGGGTAGTTGGCGAGTCGCTTTGCGCTTGATGTCCCAATTGGCGCAAGTGAGACATGGGTCTCAGAAGCCCTGATCGTCTTTGAAATTCGGGCGATCGCATGTCTACGGTCGTGACCGCTCGCCACAGCGGGCCCCGCCGGTCGGTACGCCGAGTCCTGCCAACGGCCGTTCGGGAACAGTCGTCGCGTAAGCGCCGTAGGCAGGAGCGGGGGACCCAAGGTTTCCGCCGGGCCCGGCCGTTGAACGGCCTCGCGAGAGCGAGGCGGGGAGACGGACGGGAACGGCTAGGGGTTAAGTCGCACTCAGGAAGTGCGGCCGGGCAACTTCATCGGCCCGAACCCGACAGCTCACCTCGCAGGCGTCGGTGAGGGGATCACTCATGCTGTTTTCCAGCAAGGGCAAGCACCGCCGCCCGTCCAAGGCCACCCGTGTCGCCACGCTCGCCGGCGTCACCGGTGTCGCGGTCGCAGCCCCGCTGATGGCGGCCGGCCAGGCCTCCGCCGCCACGAACTCCGAGTGGGACGCCGTCGCCCAGTGCGAGTCGGGCGGCAACTGGTCCATCAACACCGGCAACGGCTACACGGGCGGCCTGCAGTTCTCGTCGTCCACCTGGGCGGCGTACGGCGGCACGAAGTACGCGCCCACCGCCGACAAGGCCTCCAAGGCCCAGCAGATCGAGATCGGCGAGAAGGTCCTCGCGGGTCAGGGCAAGGGTGCCTGGCCGAGCTGCGGTGTCGGCCTCTCGGGCGCCTCCAACGAGGGTGGCGGTGCGCAGGAGAGCGCCCCGCAGCAGACCCAGGAGCAGCCCAAGAGCCAGCCCACGCCGCAGACCGAGCAGCCGCAGCAGGCCGCTCCGAAGGCGGAGGCCGCGCCGAAGGCCGAGTCCAAGAAGACCGTCGAGACCCCGACCGGCAAGACGGTCAAGAAGGGTGACGGCGAGTACAAGGTCAAGAAGGGTGACACCCTCTCCAAGATCGCCAAGGCGGAGGACGTCAAGGGCGGCTGGCACAAGGTGTACAAGCTCAACGGCGACATCATCGAGAACGCCGACATGATCTTCCCCGGTCAGCAGCTCCACCTGAGCTAAGCGGTAGCTGCCGTCCCCACCCCGTCCCCTCGGGTCCACCCCGCCCCGGTGCGCGTATCCCCCGTACGCACCGGGGCGGGGTATGTTTGTTCCGTTCGGAAACTTTTTGCTCTCGGTTTGTCCACAGGACGGTCGCTCGGCTGGCTCTTGTCCGGGAGCCGGTTAGGCTCGTGTCCGCGAGGCCAACGCCTCGCGTACCCGCGTCACATCCCAGAAGGAGATGCTCGTGCCGTCCATCGACGTCGTCGTAGCCCGGGAAATCCTGGACTCCCGAGGCAACCCCACGGTCGAGGTCGAGGTCGGCCTCGACGACGGCAGCACGGGTCGTGCCGCCGTTCCGTCCGGTGCGTCCACCGGTGCTTTCGAGGCCATCGAACTCCGTGACGGTGACCCCAACCGTTACATGGGCAAGGGCGTGGAGAAGGCCGTCCTCGCCGTCATCGAGCAGATCGGCCCGGAGCTCGTCGGGTACGACGCGACCGAGCAGCGCCTGATCGACCAGGCGATGTTCGACCTCGACGCCACCGACAACAAGGGCTCGCTCGGCGCCAACGCCATCCTCGGCGTCTCGCTCGCCGTCGCGCACGCCGCGTCGGAGGCCTCCGACCTCCCGCTCTTCCGCTACCTCGGCGGCCCGAACGCGCACCTGCTGCCCGTTCCGATGATGAACATCCTGAACGGCGGGTCGCACGCCGACTCGAACGTCGACATCCAGGAGTTCATGATCGCGCCGATCGGCGCCGAGTCGTTCTCCGAGGCCCTGCGCTGGGGCACCGAGGTCTACCACACGCTGAAGAAGGTCCTGAAGGACAAGGGCCTCTCCACCGGCCTGGGCGACGAGGGCGGCTTCGCCCCGAACCTGGAGTCCAACCGCGCCGCGCTCGACCTCATCCTCGAGGCCATCAAGCAGGCCGGTTACGTCCCCGGCGAGCAGATCGCGCTCGCGCTCGACGTCGCCGCGTCCGAGTTCTACAAGGACGGCTCGTACGACTTCGAGGGCAAGTCCCGCTCGGCCGCCGAGATGACCGAGTACTACGAGGAGCTCGTCGCCTCGTACCCCCTCGTCTCCATCGAGGACCCGCTGTTCGAGGACGACTGGGCCGGCTGGAACGTCATCACCGAGAAGCTCGGCGACAAGGTCCAGCTCGTCGGCGACGACCTGTTCGTCACCAACCCCGAGCGCCTCGCCCGTGGCATCGAGGAGAAGTCGGCCAACGCCCTCCTGGTGAAGGTCAACCAGATCGGCTCGCTGACCGAGACCCTCGACGCCGTCGAGATGGCGCAGCGCAGCGGCTTCAAGTGCATGATGTCGCACCGCTCCGGCGAGACCGAGGACGTCACCATCGCCGACCTCGCCGTCGCCACCAACTGCGGCCAGATCAAGACCGGCGCCCCGGCCCGCTCCGAGCGCGTCGCCAAGTACAACCAGCTCCTGCGCATCGAGGAGATCCTGGACGACGCCGCGGTGTACGCGGGCCGTAGCGCGTTTCCCCGCTTCAAGGGCTGACGCCCTGCGCTCGGCGGTCCCCCGCTTCAAGGGCTGAACAGCTCAGGTGCTCGGCTCCGCTGAGTAGATACGTACGTCCCCGTACTCGGTCCCGTACCGTGTGCGGGGACGTTCGTACGTATCGGGGAGGCGGCACACATGGCCGTGAAGGACCGCGACCGGTTCTCCACCGCGACCAGGCTGCGGCTGCTCGGCGAGCAGACCGCGGAGCGTGTCTACCGCTCCCAGACCAAGCGCCAGGCGCGCCGCTCCCGGCTCACGGGACGCGCCGCGCTCCTCGCGCTCGTGCTGTGCTCGCTGGTCGTCGCGCTCGCCTACCCGATAAGGCAGTACGTCTCCCAGCGCGCGGAGATCGCCGACCAGCGCAAGGAGCAGGCCGAGCGCCGCGAGCACGTCGAGAGGCTGAAGGACGAGAAGGCCCGCTGGCGTGACGACGCGTACGCGGAGCAGCGCATCCGGGACCGGCTGCACTATGTGATGCCGGGTGAGACCGGCTACACGGTGATCGACCCCGAGGCGGCGCAGAAGCAGCGCACCGACCAGGGGGCCGCCGCCAGGCCCTGGTACTCGAACGTATGGGACGGCGTCGACAAGGCGGACCGCCCGGCCGACGACGGCTGAGCTCCGTAAGCCCCACGACGACTGAGCCCCACAGAAACCTCTACGGAACCGATCGAAAGACAGGCATGGAAACGCCCCCGCCGACCACCCCGCGCACCGAGCCCACCGACGCCGACGTCGAGGCATTCAAGCAGCAGCTCGGCCGCCCGCCGCGCGGCCTGCGGGCCATCGCCCACCGCTGCCCGTGCGGGCAGCCGGACGTCGTCGAGACGGCGCCGCGCCTTCCCGACGGGACGCCGTTCCCGACGACGTACTACCTGACGTGCCCGCGGGCCGCGTCCGCGATCGGCACCCTTGAGGCCAACGGCGTCATGAAGGAGATGTCGGAGCGTCTGAAGACGGACCCCGAGCTGGCCGCGGCCTACCGCAAGGCGCACGAGGACTACATCGCGCGCCGTGACGCCATCGAGGTCCTGGAGGGCTTCCCGAGCGCGGGCGGCATGCCGGACCGCGTGAAGTGCCTGCACGTCCTGGTCGGCCACTCGCTGGCCGCGGGTCCCGGCGTGAATCCGCTGGGCGACGAGGCGATCGCGATGCTCCCGGAGTGGTGGCGCAAGGGAGCGTGCGTGTCCCTCGCGGAGGGTGAGCCCGCGGGGGAGAGCACGGGAGAGCCCGCATGACCCGCGTCGCCGCGATCGACTGCGGCACGAACTCCATCCGCCTCCTTGTGGCGGACGCCGACCCGCGGACCGGTGAACTCGTCGACCTGGACCGCAGGATGACGATCGTCCGCCTCGGCCAGGGCGTGGACAAGACGGGCCGTCTGGCCCCGGAGGCCCTGGAGCGGACCTTCGCCGCGTGCCGCGAGTACGCCGAGGTCATCAAGGCCCACGGCGCCGAACGCGTCCGTTTCGTGGCGACCTCCGCCTCCCGCGACGCCGAGAACCGCGACGACTTCGTCCGCGGGGTCCTGGACATCCTCGGCGTCGAGCCGGAGGTCATCAGCGGTGACCAGGAGGCCGAGTTCTCCTTCACGGGGGCGACGAAGGAGCTGACGGGCAGCGATCACCTCGCCAAGCCGTATCTCGTCGTCGACATCGGCGGCGGCTCCACGGAGTTCGTCGTCGGCGACGACACCGTCCGCGCCGCCCGCTCCGTCGACATCGGCTGTGTGCGCCTCACGGAGCGGCACATCCGCAGCGATCCGCCCGCGCTCGCCGAACTGGCCGCCGTCCGCGCCGACATCACGGCCGCGCTCGACCTGGCCGAGGAGACGGTGCCGATCCGCGAGGCGCGCACCCTGGTCGGCCTCGCGGGCTCGGTGACGACGGTGTCCGCGATCGCGCTCGGCCTCGACGCGTACGACTCCGCGGCGATCCACCACTCCCGTGTCTCCTACGAGCAGGTGAGCGAGATCGTCGGCCGTCTGGCCGGGGCCACGCACGACGAGCGGGCCGCGATCCCGGTGATGCATCCGGGGCGCGTGGACGTGATCGTGTCGGGCGCCCTCGTCCTCCTTTCGATCATGGAAAGGACCGGTGCGCGGGAGGTTGTCGTCAGTGAGCACGACATCCTCGACGGCATCGGCTGGTCGATCGCCTGAGCGCCTGATGTAGCGTCTGAGCGGCTGTCGAGGGGCCCGGAAGGGCCCCCGACGACATGCCGTCGGGAAAGTTCGTGAAGTTCTTCACAAGGAAATCGGCTCGGTTGGTCGATGTTCAGGGGTTCCGGACCCCTAAAAGTGACCCGAGAGGGCCCCGCGACCCACGACAGTGAAGGTTCGGGAGGGGGTCCGGAGGGTGGGTCCATCGAGTGGTCCACTGCGTCCGATGGGCCAGAGCGGCAGCTCACAAGGGGTGCACAACGTCCCGGGTCATCCCGTGGTTCCCCTGGGGCTCTATGGCCTGCGTCACGTGGGCGGCGAACTATAGCAGAGGGTCCACCCATGCTTGTGAAGGGGCGCACGAGCGACCCCCGCCGGGCAGGTGGATACTCGATGGCATGAGCACCACGGAGCGTCCCAGGATCCTCGTAGTAGGCGGTGGGTACGTAGGCCTGTACGCAGCTCGGCGCATTCTCAAGAAGATGCGCTACGGAGAGGCGACCGTCACGGTCGTCGACCCCCGGTCGTACATGACCTACCAGCCCTTCCTCCCCGAAGCCGCCGCCGGCAGCATTTCGCCTCGGCACGTCGTCGTCCCGCTGCGACGCGTGCTGCCCAAGGCGGAAGTTCTGACCGGCCGGGTCACCACCATCGACCAGGACCGCAAGGTCGCCACGATCGCCCCCCTCGTGGGCGAGGCGTACGAGCTGCCTTTCGACTACCTGGTCATCGCGATGGGCGCGGTCTCCCGCACCTTCCCGATCCCCGGCCTCGCCGAGCAGGGCATCGGCATGAAGGGCATCGAGGAGGCCATCGGCCTGCGCAACCACGTCCTCGAGCAGCTGGACAAGGCTGACTCCACGACGGACGAGGACGTCCGCCGCAAGGCGCTGACCTTCGTCTTCGTCGGCGGTGGCTTCGCGGGTGCGGAGACCATCGGTGAGGTCGAGGACATGGCCCGCGACGCGGCCAAGTACTACAACAACGTGAAGCGCGAGGACATGCGCTTCGTGCTCGTCGACGTCGCGGACAAGATCCTCCCCGAGGTCGGCCCGAAGCTCGGCCAGTACGGCAAGGAGCACCTCGAGGGCCGCGGTGTCGAGGTCTACCTCAAGACCGGCATGGACTCCTGCGTGGACGGCCACGTGGTGCTCAACAACGGCCTCGAGGTCGACTCCAGCACCATCGTGTGGACCGCGGGCGTCAAGCCCAACCCGGCGCTCGCCCGCTTCGGTCTGCCGCTCGGCCCCCGTGGCCACGTCGACACCCAGACGACCCTCCAGGTCCAGGGCACCGACTACATCTGGGCCGCGGGCGACAACGCCCAGGTCCCGGACATGGTCGGCCGCAAGGCCGGCAACGAGAACGCCTGGTGCCCGCCGAACGCCCAGCACGCGCTGCGTCAGGCCAAGGTCCTCGGCGACAACGTGATCTCCGGCATGCGGGGCTTCCCGCAGAAGGAGTACAGCCACGCCAACAAGGGTGCGGTCGCCGGTCTCGGCCTGCACAAGGGCGTCGCGATGATCGTCATGGGCAAGATGAAGATCAAGCTCAAGGGCCGTCTCGCCTGGTACATGCACCGCGCGTACCACGGCATGGCGATGCCGACGTTCAACCGCAAGATCCGCGTCTTCGCGGACTGGACTCTCGCGGTCTTCCTCAAGCGTGAGGTCGTCTCGCTCGGTGCCATGGAGACTCCTCGCGAGGAGTTCTACGAGGCCGCCAAGCCCGCGCCGAAGCCCGCCGCGGCCAAGGCCGAGGCCCCGGCCGTCAAGGCCGAGGAGAAGGCCAAGGCCTCCTGACCTCCGGTCACTGATCCACCCCGAAGGGGCCGTCCGCCATCCGTGGTGCGGGCGGCCCCTTCGGGCTTTCCCGGCGCCGTATACATGGTGCTTACACTTATTTTGCCGATCCGTGACGCGGCAACGGGACTGCGCAAGCGTCGTGTTGGTGTTTACGTGGTGTTGAGCTGTCCGGGATTTCCGTCACGGAGGTGTGCACCATGCCACACGCCGCACTGCGGCTAGAGAGCCTCGCCGAACAACTGCTGGGAGCCCCGCTCCCCGTGCGCATTCGTGCCTGGGACGGTTCGGAAGCAGGCCCGCCGGGTGCCCCCATCCTCGTTGTACGCAGCCGCCGCGCCCTGCGCCGTCTGATGTGGAAGCCGGGCGAGCTGGGCCTGGCCCGCGCCTGGGTGGCCGGGGACCTGGACGTCGAGGGCGATCTGTACGCCGCGCTCGAACGGCTCGCCGGGTTCATCTGGGAGCGCGACGAGGACGCCAAGAGTCTCAGGGAGTCGCTGCGCGACCCGCGGTTCCGCGCCGCAGCCCGCGGCCTGATCGGACTCGCCGCGCCCTTCCTGCCGCCCGCCCCGCCGCCGGAGGAGATGCGCAGGCGGCGCACCCTCCACCTGCACACCAAGCGCAGCGACCGGCAGGCCATCAGCCACCACTACGACGTGGGCAACGACTTCTACGAGCTGGTGCTCGGCCCCTCGATGGTCTACTCGTGCGCCTACTGGGAGTCGCCCGACGGCACCCTGGAGGACGCCCAGCGCGACAAGCTCGACCTCATCTCCCGCAAGCTCGCCCTGAAGCCCGGCATGCGCCTGCTCGACGTCGGCTGCGGCTGGGGCTCCATGGCGATCCACGCGGCCCGCGAGCACGGTGTCACCGTCGTCGGCGTCACGCTCTCCCAGGAGCAGGCCGCGTACGCCAGGAAACGCATCGCGGAGGAGGGCCTGACCGACCGGGTCGAGATCCGCGTCCAGGACTACCGCGACGTGCGCGACGGTCCGTACGACGCCATCTCCTCCATCGGCATGGCCGAACACGTCGGCGCCGAGAGGTACTTGGAGTACGCACAGGACCTGCACGCCCTCCTCAAGCCCGGTGGCCGGCTCCTCAACCACCAGATCGCGCGCCGCCCGCAGGCCGACGAGTCGAGTTACGAGGTCGACGCCTTCATCGACGCCTATGTCTTCCCCGGCGGCGAGCTCGCCCCCGTGGGGTCCACCGTCGCGCAGCTGGAGCGCGCCGGGTTCGAGGTGCGTGACGTGGAGGCGATCCGCGAGCACTACGCCCTCACCCTGCGCCGCTGGGTCGCCAACCTGGAGGCCCGCTGGAAGGAGGGCCAGCGGCTCACCTCGCCCGGCCGCGCCCGCATCTGGCGCCTCTACATGGCGGCCTCCGCGCTCTCCTTCGAGCGCAACCGCATCGGCGTCAACCAGGTCCTCGCGGTGAAGACCCCGGAGGCCGGCACCTCCGGGATGCCGCTGCGGGCCCGCGCCTGGCAGTAGGACGTACGCGAGCGGGGCCCCGGACGGCGTGTGCGTCCGGGGCCCCGCTTCTGTCGCCTGCTTCCGCGCTACTCGCTCTTGATGGCCATGAGCGGGTTCAGCCTGGCCGCACTGCGGGCCGGCCACACCGCCGCGAGGACACCGACGAGCGCCGCGATCGCGAGGAAGACCGCGATACGGCCGACCGGGATCTCCATCGTGTACGTCTTCAGCGAGCCGACGATGCTGTTGCCCGCGGCCCAGCCCATGAAGATCCCGAGGCCGATGCCGAGCACCGCGCCGAACAGGGAGATGATGACCGCCTCCAGGCGCACCATCTGCTTGACCTTCGCGCGGTCGAGGCCGATGGCCCGCAGCATGCCGATCTCGTGCTTCCGCTCGAAGACCGACATGGCCAGCGTGTTGATGACGCCGAGCACCGCGATCAGGATGGCCATCGCCAGGAGGCCGTAGAGCATGTACAGCATCATGTTGATCGCGCCACCGATCTCGTTGCTGATGGCGTCCTTGTCCTGGATCTTGATGGCCGGGTTGTCGCCGAGGGCCTTGACGATGGAGTCCTCGGACGCGTCGGAGACGCCGTCCTTCATCTTCACCAGGACCTGCTGGTCGGTGATCTTGGACAGGTGCGGGTCGACCACGGCGAGCGGCGTGAACAGGCCGTCGAGCATCTCGTTCTGCTTGTAGACACCCGCGATCTTCAGCTTGACCGTCTTGTCGTCGTCGAACTTCACCGGGATCGTGTCGCCGGTCTTCAGGCCCTTCTTGTCCGCGGTCTCCTTGTCCAGGAGCGTGGACTTTCCGCTCAGGCCCGCGAGGGAGCCGCTGGTGAAGTCCAGGCCGGCCAGCTTGCCGAAGGCCTTCTCGTCGATGCCGTAGACCGAGGAGTACGAGCCCTCCACCTCGCCGTAGGCCTCACGCAGCGGGCTGCTCGCCTCGACGGCCGGGAGCTTGTCCAGCTTCTCGCGGACCTCGGGGGTCAGCGGCTGGTAGTTCGCCATGGAGACGGTGTAGTCGGCCTTCAGGGAGTCCGCGGCCATCTTGTTGATGGCGGTGCTCATCGAGGTCGCGACCACCGTCATCGCCGTGATGAGGGTCAGGCCGATCATCAGGGCCGAGGCGGTGGAGGCCGTGCGGCGCGGGTTGCGCACCGCGTTCAGCCGGGACAGCTTGCCCGGGACGCCGAACGGCTTCAGGAGCGGGGCCGAGGCGGCGATGAACGGGCGCGAAAGGAGCGGGGTGAGGACGATGACGCCGACGAGGATCGTCGCGGCGCCGCCGGCCATCACGTAGTTGTCGTCCGCGAGGAGCATGACCACGCCGATGGCGACGATGATCGAGCCGATGGTGTTGCGCACGACGAGACCGCGCGTGGTCGGCGTCGCGTGGACGCTGTTCATCGCGGCGACCGGCGGGATCTTCGCGGCGCGGCGGCCCGGCAGCCAGGCGGCCAGCATGGTGACGACCACACCGATGATCAGGGCGACGACGATCGTCGTCGGGGAGATGATGATCGGCCCGTCGGGCAGCGAGGCGCCCGCGGAGTTCATCAGGGACTCCAGGCCGAGGGCCACGCCGATGCCGAGCGCGAAGCCGGTCACGGCGGCGACCAGGCCCACGATGAACGCCTCGATGAGCACGGAGCGCGTCACCTGGCGGCGCGAGGCGCCGACGGCGCGCATCAGCGCGAGCTCCTTGGTGCGCTGGGCGACCAGCATGGTGAAGGTGTTGGCGATGATGAAGATGCCGACGAAGAGCGCGATGCCCGCGAAGATGAGCAGCACCTGGCTCATCGAGCTGGTCTGCCGTTCGATCATGTCGTCCTGGTCGGACTTGAGCTCGGCACCGGTCAGGGCCTTGGAGTCCTTCGGGAGGATCTTGTCGACCGAGCTCTTGAGCGCCGTCTCGGAGGTGCCCGCGGCGGCCTTCACGTCGATCTCGTCGTACTCGGTCTTGCCGAGGACCTTCAGCGCGGTGTCGTTGTCGAACACCACCAGGCTGCCGCCCGCGAGGACGCTGCCGTCCTCGGTGTCGAAGACGCCGCTGATCTTCGCCGTCTTCACCGGTCCGTCGGTGGAGTAGCGGACCGTGTCGCCGACCTTGTATCCGGTGCGCTCGGCGGTGCGGGAGTCGAGGGCGATGTCATTGGCGGACTTCGGGGCGGCGCCCTTGGTGAAGTCGTAGCGCGGGTCCTTGCCGTCCTTGCCCGGGAAGTAGTTGGCGCCCGAAGTGCCCCACTCGCCGCCCACCAGCTTGCCGTCCTTGTCGGCGAGCGCGGTGAAGCCGTTGACGCCGGCGATCGCGGAGTCGGCTCCGGGCAGGCCGTCCGCCTTCTTGAGCAGGGAGTCGGTCAGGCGCGGCTTCTGCTTGGTCTCGTCCGCCTCGCCGCCCCACGGCTGGATGGCGACGGAGACGTGGTCGAAGCTCTTGGCGGACTTGTTCTTGTAGGCGTTGCCGAAGGTGTCGGTGAAGACGAGGGTGCCGGAGACGAAGGCGACGCCGAGCATGACGGCGAGGACCGTCATCAACAGCCTCGCCTTGTGCGCGAGCACGTTGCGCAGGGCGGTACGGAACATGGGTGTGAGTCCTGGTGGGGGAGAAGGCGGACGAGAAGCGGAGGGGCGGGTCGGCGGCTAGCTCGTTCGCCCCTTGGCGTCGAAGTCCTTCATCCGGTCGAGGACGCCGTCCGCCGTCGGCGAGAGCATCTCGTCGACGATCCGGCCGTCGGCGAGGAAGATCACGCGGTCCGCGTACGCCGCGGCCACCGGGTCGTGGGTGACCATGACGACGGTCTGGCCCAGCTCCCGCACGGAGTTGCGCAGGAAGCCCAGGACCTCGGCGCCCGAGCGCGAGTCCAGGTTTCCGGTTGGCTCGTCGCCGAAGATGATGTCGGGCTGCGAGGCGAGCGCGCGGGCCACGGCGACGCGCTGCTGCTGCCCGCCGGAGAGCTCGGTCGGCCGGTGGCTGAGCCGCCCCGCCAGGCCGACCATCGAGATGACCTGCTCCAGCCACTGCTTGTCCGGCTTGCGGCCCGCGATGTCCATCGGCAGCGTGATGTTCTCCAGGGCCGTCAGCGTCGGCAGCAGGTTGAAGGCCTGGAAGATGAAGCCGATCTTGTCCCGGCGGAGCTTGGTGAGCTGCTTGTCCTTGAGGGTGGAGAGCTCGGTCTCACCGATCCGCACCGAGCCGCCGCTGAAGCTGTCGAGCCCCGCGACACAGTGCATCAGGGTCGACTTGCCGGAGCCCGAGGGGCCCATGATCGCGGTGAACTCACCCTGCCCGAAGTCGACGGAGACATGGTCCAGGGCGACCACCTGGGTCTCGCCCTGTCCGTACACCTTGGAGAGGTCCGTGGCGCGTGCGGCCACCGCGGTGCTGCGGGCGGCGAAGGGGGTGGTGGTCACGGGGTGGTGCTCCTGTCGGGACGACGAGTGGGGACGTACTCCATCGTGCGGGCAGATCCGCGCCATGTAGTCAGCCGCTGTTCCGGTTCCGATGGCCCTCTGCAGTCGGACTCCGGGAGCTCGTGTCATACCTGGGGATGACCCCGGTCCCTGACGCAGGTAGCACTCACCAGAGACCCGCACGCGGCGCGTAGGCGGCTAAATTCCGTCATTCCGTCCCGGAGGCCGCACAGCGGTGGAAGGGCCTGCGGCATGTACCGATGGGCCGTACCGGTGGCTGATGCACCCTCAGACGTCAATAAAATAAGACAACATCGGGCTGTTGTTCCGCTGTTCGGGGGACGCCTCCCGATAGGGTCGAATCACTTGATGCGGAGCCCATGGCCTGCCCGGATGGTGGAATGCAGACACGGCGAGCTTAAACCTCGCTGCCCCTAGCGGGCGTGCCGGTTCAAGTCCGGCTCCGGGCACCTCCGCCAAGGCCTCGGCGGGTCACGAGCGCCAAGGCATCAGTGCGCCGTTGAAGCGTGCGGCCGTGTGCAGGTCCGCCTCGATGGCCGCCGCCGTCTCGCGCAGTGCGGGAAGCAGCGCCCCGACGGTCTCCTCCAGTGGCGCGGTCCCCGCGTGCTGTGCCACGTTCAGGGCGGCGATCACCTGGCCCTTCGCGTCCTTGATCGGTACGGCCACCGAGCGCAGGCCCTCCTCCAGTTCCTCGTCCGCGGTGGCGTGGCCGTCGGCCGCGGCGCGGTCCAGGACGGCGTGCAGGGTCGTCGGGTCGGTGACCGTGCGGTGGGTAAGGGGGCGGGGCGGGGCCGCCTTCAGGAGGCGTTCGCGGTCCTCTCGGGGGAGCCCGGCGAGCAGGACCCGGCCCATGGCCGTGGGGTAGGCGGGGAAGCGTGTGCCGAGCGTGATGTAGACGCTCATGACGCGGACCGTCGCCGCGCGTGCCACGTACAGGATGTCCGTGCCGTCGAGCACCGTCACCGACGCCGACTGGTGTACGCGGCCCGTCAGTTGGCGCAGGTGCGGCTCGGCGATGTCGGCGAAGCCCAGGCGGGAGAGGCGGGCGTAGCCGAGTTCCAGGATGCGGGGGAGCGGGCGGTGGAGGCGGCCGTCGTGCGCCGCGTACCCCTCAAGTTCCAGGGTGTGCAGGCAGCGGCGTGCGGTGGCCCGTGGCAGGCCGGTGGCGGCGGCGATGGCGGTGAGAGGCAGGCCGTCGCCGTGGGCCGCGCCCAGGGCGCGCAGGACGCCGAGGCCGCGGGCCAGCGACTGGAGGAAGCCGGGGCCGAGTTCGACCTTGGCGCCGACCGTGTCCGGCGGCTGAGCGGGTGTCAACTCCGGTTCTGTGTACGGCGGTGTGACGGTCGGGAGTGACTCCAGGTGCGCCGCCTCCTCGCGGAGTCGTGGCAGCACGAGCTCCGCGAGGCCCCGCGCCGTGTGTCTGCTGGTGTGGCTCACCGCGGACAGGGCGTACCGCGGGCGGCCCGCCGCGTCGCGCACCGGGACCGCCGTCGCGATCAGGCCCGGCTCGATCAGCTGGTCGTCCAGGGCCCAGCCCGTCTCGCGCGAGCGCTCCACCCGTTCCGCGAGGTCCGGGGGCGGGGACGCGGGGCCGGGCGGCAGCGCGGGGAAGGCGTGGCCCTCGGGGTCGGCGGCCACGCGCGCCCGCCAGGCCGCCCACGCCGCCTCGTCCCACTCGGCGGCGAACAGCGCGCCCGGCGCGCACCGTTCGGCGGGGAGCAGGTCGCCGATGCGGAAGGCCACCGACATCGCTCGGCGCCGCGCGGCCTGCGTGATGAAGCGGACGCCGTCGCCGTCCGGCACCGCCAGGGACACCGACTCGTCCAGCTCGTCCGCGAGCCGGGCGGTGCGCGCCGCGACCTCGCCGCTCAGCCCGCTCGCCGCCAGGTAGGCGTTGCCGAGCTCCATCAGGCGGGGCGTGAGGTGGAGTTCCTGGCCGTGCTCGCGTACGTAGCCCAGGCGGGCCAGGGTCGCCACGACCCGGTCCACGGTCGAACGCGCGAGGCCGGTCGCGCGCACGAGGTCGCCCGCCCTGACCTGTTCGGCGACCGCGAGGGCGCGAAGCACCGCGAGACCGCGCTCCAGGGGGCGTACGGACTCTTCTGGCATGGCCTCGCTCCTCGCACGGCGGAAATCAGGTGCCTCGCAACCGTTGACAGCCGCTGGGTCCGGTCGGAGACTCCCGTCAGCACATTATGAACGAAAGTTCACCAGGCGAACAAGTGGCAGTTGTCGAACAAGTGGAGGGGTCGGCCGATGCGTACCACCGTCGGAATCATCGGAGCCGGACCGGCGGGCCTGCTCCTCGCCCGCCTGCTGCACAACGCGGGCATCGATTCCGTCGTCCTGGAGACCCGGGACCGCGCCTACGTCGAACAGCGCCAGCGCGCCGGAATCCTGGAACAGGGCACCGTCGACGTCCTGCGCGAGGCGGGCGCCGCGGCCCGCATGGACCGCGAGGGCATCCCGCACGACGGCATCGAGCTGCGCTTCGACCGCCGCAGGCACCGCGTCGACTTCCCCGCGCTGACCGGCGGCCGATCCGTGATGGTCTACGCACAGACCGAGGTCTGCAAGGACCTCATAGCCCTGCAGCTCGCCGCCGGGGGCCCGCTGCTGTTCGAGGCGGAGGCGCTCGCCGTGGAGGGCGCCGAGACGGAGAACCCGCGCGTCCGCTTCCGCCACCAGGGCCGCGAGGACGTCCTGGAGTGCGACTACGTGGTGGGCTGCGACGGCTCCTGGGGCGTGGCCCGCAAGGCCGTGCCCGCCGACGTCTCCCGGGTCTTCGAGCGGACGTACCCCTTCGGCTGGCTCGGCATCCTCGCCGACGTGCCGCCCTCGCACGACGAGCTCGTCTACGCCCGCCACGACCGCGGCTTCGCGCTGCTCTCCATGCGCTCCCCGGCCGTCACGCGCGCCTACCTCCAGGTCCCGGCGGGCACCGACGCCGCCGACTGGGGCGACGAGGAGATCTGGGACGAGCTCGACCGCCGCCTGGAGACGGACGACCCGCAGTGGACCCTCAAGCGCGGGCCCATCACCGCCAAGTCCGTCACGCCCATGCGCAGCCAGGTCCACGAGCCCATGCGGCACGGACGCGTCTTCCTCGCCGGGGACGCCGCCCACATCGTCCCGCCCACCGGCGCCAAGGGCCTCAACCTCGCCGTCGGCGACGTCGTCACCTTCGCCCGCGCGCTCACCGAACTCCGCGACACCGGCTCCGACGCCCGCATGGAGGCGTACTCCGCGACCTGCCTGCGCCGCGTCTGGCAGGCCGAGCGCTTCTCGTACGCCATGACCACGATGCTGCACCGCGCTCCCGAAGCCACCCCCTTCGACGACCGCATCCAGCTCGCCCAGCTGGACCGCATCACCACCGCCCGCGCGGCGGAGACCGACCTCGCCGAGAGCTACACGGGCTTCCCGCTCGACTGAGCCCGCCGCGAAAACCCCCGTCCCCACCAGGTCCCACAAAGAAGTGAGAGCCCCGTGACCGCTCCCCGAGGTGCCGCGCCCCAGCGGACCTTCAGATCCGTCGTCCCCGTCATAGCCCTGTGCTGGCTCGTCGTCTTCTTCGACGGCATGGACGTCAACATCTACGGCGCCGTGATGCCGCATCTCATCGACGACAAGGACTTCGGCTTCACCACGTCGACCGCCGGCACCATCGGCTCCTGGACCACCTTCGGCATGCTCATCGGCGCCCTCGGCTGCGGCACGCTCACCGACTGGATCGGGCGCAAGCCGATGGTCACGGGCAGCGTCGCGCTGTTCTCCCTGGGCTCCGCGATCTGTGCGCTCGCGCCCACCGCCGCCGTCTTCGGAGGCGGCCGGTTCATCGCCGGGCTCGGGCTCGGCGGCCTGATGCCGATCAGCCTCGCGATCGTCGCCGAGTTCGCGCCGCCGCGCAGGGCCGCGCTCGCCACCGGCCTGATGATGACCTCGTACCACGCGGGCGGCATGGCGGCCACGGGCCTCGGGCTCTGGCTCGGGCCCGACCACGGCTGGCGCGTCGTCTTCTGGGCGGGCGTCATCCCCGCGGCCGTCGCCATCCCCCTCGTACTGAAGTGGCTGCCCGAATCGCCCGGCGTGCTGCTCGCCAAGGGCCGCACCACCGAGGCCGAGGCCGTCGCCGCCCGGTACCTGCTGCCGTCCCCGACCCTCGCCGAAGCCCCCGAGGCGGGCGCCAAGGGCCGCTTCGCCGCCGTCGCCTCGCTCTTCGGCCCCGGCCAGCGGTTCGCGACGCCGCTCCTGTGGCTGGCTTCCTTCGCCGGTCTGCTCCTGGTCTACGGGGTCTCCACCTGGCTCCCCGAGCTGATGCGCGCCTCCGGCTACTCCCTCTCCTCCTCCGTCACCTTCCTCATGGTGATCAACGCGGGCGGCATCGTCGGCATGCTGGTCGCGGGGCGGATGGCGGACAGGTTCGGCGCCGTGCGGATCTCCGCGATCTGGTTCCTGCTCACCGCCTGCGGCGCGTTCCTGCTCAAGGCGGAGCTGCCGCTCGGTGTCGCGTACGGAGTCGTCTTCGTCACCGGCATCTGGCTGTTCTCGGCGCAGGTGATGGTCTACGCCTCCGCCCCGTCCGTCTACACCCCCGCCCAGCGCGCCACCGGGCTCGGCTGGATCACCGGCGTCGGACGCACCGGGGCCGTCGTCGGACCGTGGCTGGGAGGCGCCGTCGTCTCCGGCGGAAACGCGTCCCTCGGATTCACCACGTTCGCCGTGGCCGCCGTCCTCGGAGCTGTCGCGATCTCGCTGGTGCCACTCGTCCGGCGCAGCCGCCGCACCCCGGCCGACGAGGGAGTATCGCCCGTCTCACCGGGAACAGAGAGCACTGGGCCGAACGTTCTTGGTCACAAGGAGGGAAAGATCCTCCCCAAGCACTAGGGTCTTCCTTTTGCCTACGCATTACTCTTGAGCCAAAGCCACACACGGTGGCCATGGAGGAGTGAAATGAGGAGCAGTAACCCGGTCTTCTCGCGACGGGGGTTCAGCCGCGACAACGGCTACGCGGGCTTCGGCACGCAGCCGCAGGCCGGGGGACCCGCCGTCGGGACGCAGACCCAGCAGGGCAACCCGTACGCGGGTGCCCAGCAGGCGCCCACCAATCCGTACGCGACGAACCCGTACGCCCAGCAGGACCTGCAGCACGGCGCCCCCCAGGCGCCCGTAACCACCGCAGGCCGCATGACGATGGACGACGTCGTCCTGCGTACGGCCACCACGCTCGGCACGCTCCTGGTGACGGCCGCCCTCGCCTGGGCACTGCTGCCGGTGGACGACGCCAACATCAGCAAGTCGTACGGCATCGCGATCGGCGCAGGCCTCGTCGCGATGGTGCTCGGCCTGGTGCAGGCGTTCAAGCGCAAGGCATCGCCCGCGCTGATCCTGGCGTACGCCGCCCTGGAAGGTGTCTTCCTCGGTGTCGTCTCCAGCGTCGTCGACAACCGCATCGCGGACGGCGCGGCCATGCAGGCCGTGCTCGGCACGATGGCCGTCTTCGCCGGTGTCCTGATCGCCTACAAGGCGGGCTGGATTCGCGTCAACCGTCGCTTCTACGGCTTCGTGATGGCCGCGGCGATGGGCTTCCTGCTCCTTACCGCCGTGAACCTGCTGTTCATGGTCTTCGGCGGCGGTGACGGCCTCGGCTTCCGCAGCGGCGGCCTCGGCATCGTCTTCGGCATCGTCGGCATCCTGCTCGGCGCGTGCTTCCTGGCCCTGGACTTCAAGCAGGTCGAGGACGGCATCGCGTACGGCGCGCCGAAGGAAGAGGCCTGGCTCGCGGCGTTCGGCCTGACGATGACGCTCGTCTGGATCTACCTCGAGTTCCTGCGTCTGATCGCCATCCTGCAGGGCAACGACTGACGCGCCCGACTCGACGAAGGGCCCCGCGGAACGCATGTTCCGCGGGGCCCTTCGCCGTTGTGGGTGAGTGGTGGGTGAGTGGTGTGTGAGGGGGACAGGGGAGTCAGAGCAGCTTGCGCGCGGCCCGGCGCAAGTCGTACTCGTGAATGATTGCCTTGGCGTGCCCATAAGCCAGGTTGTGCTCCGCGCGGAGCCAGCTGACCTTCTCCTCGAAGCGGAAGAGAGAAGGGCCTTCGTCCACGGCGCGGATCCAGTCGGAGATCTCACGACCGGTGCAGTGGGGGATTCGGGCGATCAGGTTGCGGTGGGTCTCCTCGGAGAAGACTTGTGACATCGGCGCCTCCGGACGCGTCGCGATGTGTTCCGTCCTTCACGCCACCGTGCCTGAGCGTCGGGACGTTGGCAACAGTCCCGCCCAGGCGCATAAGGTCGCCGGGTGCTTGATACGACGCCTTTGACGGCCGCAGTGGACCAATTCGCCGACCGCTTGCGGGCCGCCCCGCAGAGCCGCCTGCAGCGGGGGGCGGCGACCGAGGCGCTCGCTCTGGCCAGGGAACTGGCGGCGTGGGCGCAGCGGATCGAGGTGCCGGACGCGGAGCCACGGGAGATGCCGGACGCCGGGATGTTCGCGGCGGCCGACCAGATCACGGTGGCGGGGCGGGATCTGGCCCTTGTGCTCGACGACGAGGGTCAGCTCGCGGAGGCGCTGACGCTCGTGGAGAAGGCGCAGAAGCGCGCCGGGGTGTGACGGGGTGTGGGCCGACCCCGGCGGACGCCGGGGCCGCTTCGGTCAGACCGACGCGATGACGCGGTCGGCCAGGATGTAGACGTTCTCGGTGCCGCACTCGAAGGTCAGTGCGTAGGCGCCGGAGACTCCGGAGCCGCCCAGCAGGACCGGGGTGTGGCCGTCGCGCAGGGCGTCGGCGAGCAGCTCCGCGGTCTCGCGGTGGCCCGGCGTCATGCAGAGCGTGGTGCCGTCGGCGAAGACGTAGACGTCCAGTGTGCCGAGCGGGCCCGGGCGGACGTCGGCGAGCGCCGTGCGGGCGTCGGCCAGTTCCTCAAGACAGGCGACAGTGCGCTCGTGGTCGCCGTTGACGGGGGACTGGACCGGCACGAAGTCCGGGTGCGAGGGGTGGCGGCGGCGGGCCGCGGCCAGCTCGGGCGAGTCGCCCGCGAACTCGTCGACCGGGTCCGCGTACGGCTCGATGACCGGCTCCAGGCTGTCCGACTCCAGGCCGGCGAGGTCCGCCTGGCGGGGCAGGAACAGCTCGTCGGCCATGTCGGAGAGGCCGGGCAGGCCGCTCAGCAGGGAGGGCGCGTCCGACGCGTCACGGGCTTCCTGGGCGGCCCAGAAGGCCCGCGCCTCGGCCAGCTCGCGCTCCCGTTCCTCGGCGAGGGCCTCGGCGACAGCCGTGCGTATCTCGTCGGTGTCCGGAGTGGTGCGGGCGGCGGGCACGGTGGCGTGCGCGGTCGCCGAGTGGCTCTGAACCAGCTCGGTGCGCAGGGCGGTGATTTCGGCAAGCTGCTTCCGCAGCCCGTGCACGGCGTGCAGGGCGGCGGCACCCACGGCCGTGGCAGCGGCCGTGGAGAGCAGCAAGGCAATAGGCAGAGCGCTCACTGACGTACTCCCGGTTTCAAGTCGACCCCCGACTTCCTACATCAGCTTGAAGCCTGCACGATCCACCTGTCAGTGCATTACGTCACGAATTGGACAGGTCTTTCGGCCCGGTGTTTATCCACAGATGGGCTCTGAGCTGGGCATATGCATCTCCCCCAGGAGATAGGTCACATCCTGGGGGAGATTGAGTCACGAATCAATGGAGACGTGAGGGATTCGCGGGGGTCAGAGGGTCAGCTGAGGCGCTCGATGACCATGGCCATGCCCTGGCCGCCGCCGACGCACATCGTCTCCAGACCGAACTGCTTGTCGTGGAACTGGAGGCTGTTGATGAGGGTGCCGGTGATGCGGGCGCCGGTCATGCCGAAGGGGTGGCCCACCGCGATGGCGCCGCCGTTGACGTTCAGCTTGTCGAGCGGGATGTTCAGGTCGCGGTAGGAGGGGATCACCTGGGCGGCGAAGGCCTCGTTGATCTCGAAGAGGTCGATGTCGTCGACGGTGAGACCGGCGCGGGACAGGGCCTGCTTCGACGCCTCGACCGGGCCGAGGCCCATGATCTCGGGGGAGAGGCCGGTGACGCCGGTGGAGACGATGCGGGCCAGCGGGGTCAGGCCGAGCTCGCGGGCCTTGGTGTCGCTCATGATCACGAGGGCGGCGGCGCCGTCGTTGAGCGGGCAGCAGTTGCCCGCGGTGACGAGGCCGTCGGGGCGGAAGACGGGCTTGAGGCCCTCGACGCCTTCGAGGGTGACGCCGGCGCGGGGGCCGTCGTCCTTGCTGACGACGGTGCCGTCGGGGGTCGTCACCGGGGTGATCTCCCGCTCCCAGAAGCCGTTCTTGATGGCTTCCTCGGCGAGGTTCTGGGACCGGACGCCGAACTCGTCCATGTCCTTGCGGGTGACGCCCTTGGCGCGGGCCAGGTTCTCGGCGGTCTGCCCCATCGAGATGTAGGCGTCCGGGATCAGGCCGTCCTCGCGGGGGTCGTGCCAGTCCGCGCCCTCGGTCTTCGACACGGCCTCGGTGCGGGCCTCGGCGTCGGCGAAGAGGGGGTTGTGGGTGTCGGGAAGTCCGTCGCTCGACCCCTTCACGCTGCGGGAGACCATCTCCACGCCGGCGGAGATGAAGACGTCGCCCTCCCCGGCCTTGATGGCGTGCAGGGCCATGCGGGAGGTCTGCAGGGAGGAGGAGCAGTACCGGGTGATGGTGCAGCCCGGCAGGTGGTCCATGCCCATCTGTACGGCGACGATGCGGCCGAGGTTGTGCCCCTGCTCGCCGCCGGGCAGACCACAGCCGAGCATCAGGTCGTCGATGAGCTTCGGGTCCAGCTCGGGGACCTTGGCGAGGGCGGCCTCGATGATCGTGGCGGTCAGGTCGTCCGGCCGCAGATCCTTCAGGGAGCCCTTGAAGGCGCGGCCGATCGGGGTGCGGGCGGCGGAGACGATCACGGCTTCGGGCATCACGGAACTCCTGGGGCGAGGGGGCAGGACTCCTTGGGAAGTTACCTGCACGTATCGCCATAGGTCATCGGGCGGGGACTGTGATGCGGGCCGCATTTTTCTAAGCGCTTGCTCAGGCTGGCGGGGTCGCCTTGACCGGTGCCTACGCCGGCCCGCCGCTGCACCACCACTCCAGCCCACCGCTGCGCGGCGGCTTTCCCCCACCCACCCACCCGTTCACCCGGCATTGAAGCCATGCCCGCCCCGTTGCCCGGCGGGACAAGGTGGGGCGGCACGCAGCGCCCCACCGGCCGGTGGCAGACCGGGACCCCCGCAGGGCTACTGCGGCAGCGGAGAAGGGTCCGGGGTGTGGTGGATACGGCGGCGGCGTCGGCGTTTGATGAGGGCCCAGGGGCCTCGTGGGCCCGTGGGCATCGCGGCGGCCACCTCCGTGCCGCCCTCCGACGCGGCCTGCGCGGCAGCCCGCGCCACCGGCAGGAAGCCTTCGCGCCGCGACACGTCGGGGCGCTCCTCCTCCGGCCACAGGCCCAGCGAGGCGCACAGCGTCGGCAGCACCGCCATCGCCGCGGTCGCGTACCCCTCCGCGGAGGGGTGGTAGTTGTCGGGACCGAACAGCTCCCGGGGGTTCGCCAGGAACTCGGGGCCGAGCAGGTCCCCGAGCGAGACCGTGCGGCCGCCCTGCTCGACCACCCCGATGGTCTGCGCGGCGGCCAGCTGGCGCGACACCCGCCGGGCCATCCAGCGCAGGGGCTGGTAGACGTTCTCCACCGTCCCCAGGTCGGGGCAGGTTCCGACCACCACCTCCGCGCCCGCCGTCCGCAGCCTGCGCACCGCCGACGCCAGAAGGCGCACGGACCGCGTCGCGGGCATCCGGTGCGTCACGTCGTTCGCGCCGATCATCACGACGCACACGTCCGGCGCCCACGACGCGAGGTCGGCGAGGAGCAGCGTCACCTGGCGGTCGAGGTCGTCCGACTGGGCGCCCGGCAGCGCCACGTTCCGCAGCTCCACCGGCCGCTCGGCCACCGCCGCGAGCCCCGCCGCCAGCAGCGCGGCGGGGGTCTGCCTGGCCCGGTACACACCCTGCCCCGCCGCCGTGGAATCGCCGAGCATCGCGAACCGCAAGGGCTCAGCCCCGTCCTGCCGGTCCGCGTAGCCCCAGCCGTACCGCCCGTCCGCCCGCGGTGGAGCCGGATGCTCCCCGCTGTTCCCGACGGACCGCTTCGCCAGCTGGACCTCCGCGAGGACCACTCCCACGGCTGCCGCTCCGAGCAGCCCGATACCTCCGCCGCCGTAAGCCGCGCCCGCCGCGATCCGCCGCGCCACCCTCGCCCTCGACATGCCCTGCAGCCACCTCCTCGTACCGCCCTACATCAACTCATTGCCCCGTAAGGACGGTCGGCCAATCGCAAGCGGAGGTGAACGACTGAACGGGACCCTTAGGCTGACGACACCCATTCGTCGCACTACATCGCAGCCCGGAGACAACGGTGCAATTCCACGACTCGATGATCAGTCTCGTCGGCAACACCCCGCTGGTGAGGCTCAACAACGTGACCACGGGCATTCAGGCGACCGTCCTGGCCAAGGTCGAGTACTTCAACCCCGGCGGTTCCGTGAAGGACCGCATCGCGCTGCGCATGATCGAGGCGGCCGAGCAGAGCGGGGAGCTGAAGCCCGGCGGCACCATCGTCGAGCCCACCTCCGGCAACACCGGGGTCGGCCTCGCCATCGTGGCCCAGCAGAAGGGCTACAAGTGCATCTTCGTGTGCCCGGACAAGGTGTCGCTCGACAAGATCAACGTCCTGCGGGCGTACGGCGCCGACGTGGTCGTCTGCCCCACCGCGGTCGACCCCGAGCACCCGGACTCGTACTACAACGTCTCCGACCGCCTCGTGCGCGAGACGCCCGGCGCCTGGAAGCCCGACCAGTACAGCAACCCGAACAATCCCCTTTCCCACTACCACTCCACCGGCCCTGAGCTGTGGGAGCAGACGGAAGGGAAGATCACCCATTTCGTGGCGGGCATCGGGACCGGCGGCACCATCTCCGGGACGGGCGGGTATCTGAAGGAGATCTCCGAGGGGCGGGTCACCGTCGTCGGCGCCGACCCCGAGGGGTCCGTGTACTCCGGGGGCTCCGGGCGCCCCTACCTCGTCGAGGGGGTCGGCGAGGACTTCTGGCCGACGGCGTACGACCGGAACGTGACCGACGAGATCATCGCGGTGTCCGACAAGGACTCCTTCCAGATGACGCGGCGGCTAGCGAAGGAGGAGGGGCTGCTCGTCGGCGGGTCCTGCGGGATGGCCGTCGTGGCCGCGCTGCGGGTGGCCGAGCGGCTCGGGCCCGACGACGTCGTGGTCGTGCTGCTGCCCGACTCCGGTCGCGGCTACATGAGCAAGATCTTCAGCGACGAGTGGATGAACGACTACGGGTTCCTGGAGCAGGCGGGCGACGCGCCTCGCGTCGGTGACGTACTGCGCCGCAAGGAGGGTGGCGAGCTGCCCTCACTCGTCCACATGCACCCGGAGGAGACGGTCGGCGAGGCCATCGACGTACTGCGGGAGTACGGCGTCTCGCAGATGCCCATCGTCAAGCCGGGCGCCGGCCACCCGGACGTGATGGCCGCGGAGGTCATCGGCTCCGTCGTCGAACGCGAGCTCCTGGACGCCTTGTTCGCGCAGCGCGCCTCGCTCGGCGACCCGCTGGAGAAGCACATGTCGGACCCGCTTCCGCAGGTCGGCTCCGGCGAACCGGTCGCCGACCTGATGTCGGTGCTCGGCAGGGCCGACGCGGCGATTGTCCTGGTCGAGGGCAAGCCGACCGGCGTGGTGAGCCGTCAGGACCTGCTGGCCTTCCTCGCGGAGCAGCAGGGCCAGTAGCCGCCGGGTGCGCCCCGCGCCGCGAGCGGTGCGGCGTGGGGCGAACTTCGCGGAAGTGGTACGAGCGCGACACGTCCGCGCAGCACCCGCTTAACACGCCTGCGGCACATTGGTGGTTGGCGGCGTACAGGAACTCCGGAGCGGCTCCCGGACCTCTGAACGCCCGGACGTGGGCCCGGTCCTGACCCGGCCCAGGTCCCCCGCGGGGACCGCCGTCGTCCCGCCCCCCGGTGAACCGGGGGTGCGGCGGTCCCCGCGCATGAACTTCGTATACGTGCCGCGCCGCCCGCGCGACGACCGCCTACAGGGTGTGGGTGAAGCTGTCCGGGGCCCGGCGGGGAGCCGGCGGGAAGCCGGACCCGGGGTGGCCGAGCCTGCTGATGAAGAAGGTGCGCCCAGGCAGGGCCAGCGTGGACTGCAGCCGAAGGCGCAGGTCCTCGTGCTGGAGGACGATGCTGATCGGATGGAGCGCAAGCCCGCGGCGCGTGGCGGCGAGCCAGTAGTCGGCGAGCCGGGCCCCGCCGCGCAGGGCGTCGGCCGCGCTGGGCGAGGTCTCGGTGAACCCCATGGCGACGATGGCGGGCGTGGGCCGGACGGCGGCGGCGAGCCGGCCGGCCAGGATGTGCGGATAGCCGAAGTGTTTGAGCGCCCGCATGGTGGTGGGCCGCAGCGCGGTACGCAGCATCATGGCGCGCACCGGGTGGAGGCGGCCGAAGAGCTGGCTCAGGCTGAAACCGTCGCCCCGGCGCGCGGCCTCGGCCCGGGTGGGCCGGACGTAGCCGTATGTCTCGCGCCAGGCGGCCGCGTCGCTGAAGTCGCGGTCGGCGTGCCGGGCGACGAAGTCGACGAAGCGCTCGCGCTCCTCGCGGGAGCGCAGGTGCCGGATGCCGACGGGCGCGTCCGCGGACAACCCCGGTGTGGCGGTGAGGAGTTGCTCGATGTCGTCGGCGTCGACGGCCCGGTCCAGATAGGGCCCGCGGTTGGTCCGGCGGCGCGCGGCGACTTCCTGGTACTCCGTCAGGCTTCCCTCGGGCATCCCCGCGTACCGGAGTTCGAGGACGGCGAGCAGTGACCAGCCGGGGCGCCAGCCGAGGTCGTGGAGCGCTCGTACGGGCGCGGGCACGGAGCGGTACGCCCATCCTCCGGGCTCGTCCGTGAGCGCGCTGCGCTCCAGCCACCAGCCCTGACAGGCCAGGGCCTGTACGAGCAGCTGGGTGAACGCGCCGCAGCTCAGCTGCATCTCGAGTTCGTGCGACGCCAGCGAGTCCAGTTGCCGGGTCCGGTCGAGGACGACGGCCACGTACTCGCTGTCGTCCCGTGGGAGCGAACCGCCCGGTGAGCCGAGCAGCCGGGCCGCGCTCGCGCGGGCCCGGGCGCCGCTCAGCCTGACCAGCGCCCAGGGCTGGCAGTTGTGCGAGGACGGGGCGAGCCGGGCCGTCTCGGCAGCGGTCTGCAGCGCCCGGGTGAAGTCACTGCAGGTGACCAGGATGCGGGACGAAGTGAGATCTGCGGTGACCACGGCGGGTCTTACCTCCATGTGACGGCCAGTGCGTACGAGCCGAGTTGTCGTGCCCAGCCGTGGGCCGGCAGGGATTCGGCTCCACGGGAGTGCTGGAGCAGGGCGGCCCCGGGGGACCATCGGAAGGTGCCGTCGGGCAGCCAGTCGGTGACCGTGGTCTGGCTGAGCGCGCTCCGGCCGGCGACGCCGGTGTACTTGACGACGGCCTCCCGGCAGGCCCAGCGCAGCGCGAGCGGCATGCCCGCCACCCGCCGCAGCCCGGCGGGGACGTGCCTGCCGCCGGGCACGGCGAGCATCCGCGCGACGTACGGCCCCATCGGCTGCCCCTCCAGGTCGATGCCGAGCGGACGGGTGCCGCTGACGGCGATGGCGTAGTCGAGCGAGTGGGAGAGCGCGATGTGCGCGGGCTCCTCGACGAACGGCTTCCCGGCACGCGGGCCGTCGGCGACCGTTCGTACGACGATGTCGCGCGGGTCGCGCGTGCCACCGGGCGCCGACGGGTCACTCCCGCGCAGCTGGTCGGCGACCGCGTGTTTGAGGGCGAGCCGGCCGGCCAGCCACTCGGAGCGCCGCTTGGGCAGGGTGAGTCCGCGGAGGAAGCCACGCTCGGACGCGTGCAGCCGGGTCTCGGCGAGACGCTCCCGTACGCCGGGTTCCAGGGCCCGCAGCCAGGCGATGGAGACCACGGCGAAGGTGAGAGGGCCCGGCGCCCGGTGGACGAGGAGCGGGCGTGCGGGGTCGAGCCGCAGCCGGTGGTCGAGGCCCGCCAGGAGCGCGTGGCGCCCGGCGGGCCCGCCGCGCGGTCGCGTGCGGGGCACGGTCAGTCCTCGGTTTCCGTGACCGCCGCGTCCGGCGTGTCCGTGGACCCGGCGGGCTGCACCACCTCGATCAGACCGGCGTCGCCGTCCACCAGGATCATGTCCCCGGTGTTGATGCGCTGGGTGGCGTGCTTGCAGTTCACCACCGACGGCAGACCGAACTCGCGGGACACGATGGAGCTGTGCGACAGCATCGAGCCGATGTCCGTGACGACGCCGCCCGCGATGGCGAACAGGGGTGTCCAGGACGCGTCGGTGAAACGGGCGACGAGGATCTCGCCCGGCTGGAACTCGTCGGCCTGCCAGGCCAGGTCCTCGATGATCCGCGCCCGGCCGACGATCCTGCCGGGGCTGGAGCCGAGCCCCTCGAGGCGGGCGGTGTCGTCCGGTGTGCGCAGGGCCTGGGTGACGTCGTACTCGCCGATGAAGGTGAGCGGCGGCTCGGGCAGCCGGCTGTGGTACTCGTGGGTGCGCCGGCGCTCGTCGAGGCGGGCCCGCGGGAAGATCTCGGTCGCGGCGCGGTTGCCGTTGAGATAGGTGCGTATGTCCTCGAAGTCGAGGTAAGCGATCTCGTCCGCGGAGCGCAGGACGCCCTCTTCCACGAGGCGGCGGCCGACCTCGTAGACGACGGTGCGGATCAGCCAGACCGAGGTGACCATCGCCATCCGGCTGATCTCGCGCAGTTCGCTGCAGGTGGCGAAGAGCGACATGATCTTCCGCAGCACGGCCCGCTTCACCGCGGGCAGTTCCCGCAGCGCGGCCTCGGCCTCCTGGGCGACGGTGGCGTCGCCGCGCAGCAGGTCGTCGATGGAGAACTCCTGGTCCTGCGCGTAGCGGCGGACCATCTGGAAGACGTAGGCGGGATCGTCCACCCAGCGCGGGTGGGTGAGCTCCATCTCCTGGCTGCCGCGGGTGCCGTTGGCGCGCATGAACGGCAGGACGGAGGACGTCCAGAAGTCGCGGCCGTCATCGGTGGCGCACAGCTCGGCCTCGATGTCCGTCAGCGAGGACTCCATGATCGTCCGCAGCACCTCTGGGCGCCGCCGGGCGGCCTGGGCGAGATCCCAGAGCTCACGGGCGGATTCGACGGTCCGCAGATTCGACATGTCCGTCTTGATGCGGTTCTGCAGGTTGGTGCCCTTGTCGCCGAGCCACTGGCCGCACAGGTCGGAGAACGCGCTGTAGAAGGCGAACGCGTTGATGTAGTAGGGCATGTAGCCCACGTTCATCGCGTTGCAGTACGCCAGGTAGCGACGGAATTCGAGGCCCAGCTCGGCGCGGTCCAGCTTGCTGAGGTCGATGGCACGGGCCCGGTCGTACGCGCGGTGGCGGGAGTCAGCCATCCGCTCGCAGCGCCTGCGCATCCGGGCCAGCTCCAGGGCGAAGCTGCGCGCCCAGACACCGGCGGCGGCCACGCTCCGCAGACCGCTGGTGAACTGGCCGAAGGGAGAGCGGTAGGAGGGCATGTCCACCTCCTCGCTGGCGAAGCGTTCCGTGAAGACGGACGCGTCCTTGGTGGGAGGGCTCTGGGTGAGGACGTACGAGGTGTAGGAGACGTTCAGGTACACATGGCCCTGCAGGTAGCCCATGTGCAGATCCATGTCGCCGGTGTCGCGCGTGCCGATGGACCGGACGCAGTCGCCGTGGATGTTCTGCTGGTAGTAGCGGGCGAAGCTCAGCCCGAGCGGGGTCATCTCGCCGACGAAGATCTCGCCGATGTCCATGCGGGACCACATGGTGTTCTGCCGGACGTGGTCGGGGACGTCCTTGATGTACGGGCTGTGCTTGCCGGCCGGCCGCGGCCTGGTGGTGATGGGCCGGGTCTGGAGCAGCGAGATCCGGCCGTCCTTGAGCACCCACTCGATGTCCTGCTCGGTGCCGTAGCTGTCGCGCACCTGGACGGCGAGCCGGGCGAGTTCACCCAGCTGCTCGGTGGTGAGGCTGGCCCGGTTCCGCTTGGCGGTGTCGACCTTGACCATGGCGACCCGGCCGGGTTCCACGGCCGCGCACTGGGTGACCTTGTACCGCACCCGCTTCTCGACGACCTCCAGGGTGCGGTCGTCCACCACGAACAGGTCGCTGGTGACCTTGCCCGACACCAGGCCCTCGCCCAGGCCCCAGCAGGACTCCACGACCATGCGGTGCGGCCTGCCGCCCATCGGGTCGATGGTGAACAGAACGCCGCTGACGTCCGCGTGCACCATTTCCTGGACGACCACGGCCATGGCGCCGACCGATTCGCCGCCCTCCCGGTAGACCGTCGCCCGGTCCGACCACAGCGAGGCCCAGCACTCCTTCACCGCGGTCAGCACCGCCTCGTCCCCGCCGACGTCCAGCAACGTGTCGTGCTGTCCGGCGAAGGACTGGGCGGCCGAGTCCTCCTTGCTCGCCGAGGACCGCACGGCGACCCGCGGCCGTCCCATCGCCGCGTACGCGTCCAGGATCAGCCGGGCGATGGGCTCGGGGAGTTCGCGGGCGACGATCTCCTTGCGGATCGGGGTGTCGCCGCTGCGCATCTCCTCGGCGAGACCCGATTCGTCCATGAAGCGCTGGAAGAGCCGGGTGGTGAGACAGAACCCGGGCGGGACCGGCACCCCGGCCTCGATCATCTCGCCGAGCCGGGCGGCCTTGCCGCCCAGATGCTCGGTGGCGACCGGGGTGCCGCTGCCGAGGATGACGACGAACTCGGGGTCGTCCTCGGGTGTTTCCGTGTTCGGCGTGCCGTCGGTGGCGGTCATGCAGGCCTCCAGGATGGGCCGGGATGGGTGGCGTGTGTCAGGGGTTGGTGGCGACGAAGGCGCGGAACTGTTCGCCGGGGACGATCCGGTGGGCCTCCACGTCGGTGAACCCCGCCTTCCGCAGCTGTCCGACCAGCTCTTCCTCCACCGGCAGCGGGCCGCCGAAGTCGGCGAACTCGAACCAGAGGTTCAGGACTTCGAGGCTCGGGCTGCCGCCCTGGCACGAGGTGGTGAGGAGCAGCCGGCCACCGGGGGCCAGGGCCTCGCGCGCCCGCGAGAGCGCCTCGACGCGGTCGTCCTCGGGGAAGTAGTAGATGTTGTTGTGCAGGGTGACCAGGTCGTAGCGCTCGTCCGATGCCAGGTCGCGCAGGTCTCCCTGGCGGGTGGTGACACGGTCGGCGAGCCCCCAGCGGTCCATGTTGCGGGCGGCTTCCGCCGCCACCTCGGGCTGCAGGTCGACGGCGAGCGCGGTGAGCCTGGGGTTGAGCGCGGCGGCGTGGCGCACGTACACGCCGCTGCCGCAGCCGATCTCCAGGAGCCGGACGGCGCCCTGCCGGTCCAGGATGCGGGAGACGGCCTCCTCGATGAACGGCTGCACGACCAGCGAGGAGCGGGCGATGACCGAGCCGTCCTGGTCGCCGAGGCTGAACGAGCGCCCTTCCCGCACCATGCGCGGCGCGTCGAGGAGCACCGGGTAGTGGAAGCGGACGACCTCTTCGAGGGCTCCAGCGGCCGCGTCGTTCTCCACCCGGGCCAGCTGCTTGGCCAGCCGGCTCTTCAGCGCGTACCGGCCGTCGCGCGACTGGAGCTGGCCGAGCTTCACCCCGGCGTCGAGCCAGCGCCCGAGCCGGTGCGTGTCGCCCTCGGCGCCCAACTCCACGGCCAGGGTGCGCAGATCGGCGGGGCCGTCGGCCAGCCGGCGCAGTACGCCGCTGGAGGCCGCGCCGGTGAGGAAGGCCGCCCGGTAGACCGGGACGACCAGCTTGCCCGAGAGGGAGAGGAGCAGTCTGATCTGCGGGGAGCGCAGCAGCCTTGCCACCGTCGCCGCGGTCGTCCGCGTCGAGGCCTTGCGGGAGCGGTGTCCGGTCGACGTCATGAGTACCTCTGTGGTGTGTGGGCAGGACCGTGGAGGCCGGGCGTGGCCGATTCGGCGGAGGCCAGGGCTGCGCACCAGTCGCGCAGCTCGCGCAGGAGAAGCTCCGGTTCGTCGAGCAGGTAGAAGTGGCCGCCGGGCACCTGGCGCCGGTGGAACGCGGCCGTGGTGTACGCACGCCAGGACTCGGCCTGCCCTGCGGTGGCCAGCGGATCGTGCGAACCGGCCAGCACGGTCAGCGGTATGTCCAGCGGGGGCCGCCGTTGCCACCGGTAGTGGTCGCAGACCCGCAGATCGGCGCGGAGCGCGGGCAGCCGGCGGCGCAGATAGGTCTGGCGTACGGCGTCTCGGCCGCCGCCCACACCGCCCAGGTCGCCGAGCAGGGCGATGAGTTCCTCGTCCGGCAGGGTGCTGTCGCTGCGGTTGCCGTAGCTGTGCGGAGCCCGGCTGCCGGAGAGGAACAGGCCCCTGGGGCCGGGCCGTCCGCGCGTCCGCAGCGCGCAGGCGACCTCGTACGCGAGGACGGAGCCCATGCTGTGCCCGAAGAACCCGCAGTCCGCGTCGAGGCCCCGCTCCAGCAGAGCTTCGGTGATCGCCTCGACCAGAGGCGCCATCGAGGTGAACGGCTCCTCCGCGAGCCGCAGTCCACGGCCGGGCAGCAGCAGGGGCTCGACCCGTACGCCGGTGCCGAGCGCGGCGGTCCAGCGGTGGAAGACCGAAGGGGTGGCGCCCGCGTACGGGAAGCACACCAGCGGCAGCGCTCCCGGCGCGGAGGTGCCGGAGCCCCCCGCGGGGAACCACGGGCCGGCGGCACGGGCTTCCGGTGGTGTGCGGACGGGCGGTCGGGCTGGGTGCACGGTGACCTTCGGTGTGTGGTGTGGGCAGGGCGGGGGACCGGTGGGGCGTGGCCGGTCAGGAGGGCGGTGCGGCGGCGTCGCGGGCGAGGGCGCGGTAGTCGGTCTTGCCGTTCGCGTTGCGCGGCAGGGCGTCGAGCCGGGTCGCCGAGTGCGGCAGCATGTAGGGCGGCAGATGCTCCTTGCAGTGCTGCTTGAACTGGAGCAGGTTCGGCTGTCTCGCGCCCTCGCGCAGCACGTAGTACACGGCGATCCCGGTCCGGCCGCCCGTCTCCGCGGTGATGACCGCGGCGTCCTCGACGGCCGGGTGCCGCAGCACGGCCGCCTCGACCTCGCCGAGCTCCACCCGGTAGCCGGAGAGTTTGACCATCCGGTCCTTGCGGCCGCGGTAGACCAGCCGGCCGTCCTCGTAGGTCACCAGGTCCCCGGTGCGGTGCTGTCCCTTGCGGTGGTCGTCGGCGGCCGGCTCGTGCTCCAGGCCCCAGTAGCCGGGGGTGACGCACGCGCCGCTGACGACGAGCTCGCCGGGCTCCCGCGCGTCGTCGACGGTGTTCCCGTCCTCGTCCTCGACCCGGACATGGGCGCCCTTGATCGGGGTGCCGATCGGCAGGGGATGGTCCCGTTTCAGGTCGGCGGGGGTGCACCGGTGGAAGGTGCAGACGTTGGTCTCGGTGGGCCCGTAGAGGTTGTAGAGCTCGGTCTCCTCACGCAACAGGCTTGAGAGGAGCGTCAGTTGACCGATGGGGTAGACCTCGCCCGCGAAGAGCACGTACCGCAGTGTGGACGCGGTCCGCGGTGTCAGCGCCCCCGACGTGGTGAGCAGATGCAGGATGGAGGGCACCGAGTACCAGACGGTGACGCCGTGCTCGCGGATGCCCTCGGCGAGCGCGGACACATCCTTGGACCGGGCGTCCGGGATCACCCACAGGGAGGCCCGGACGGCGAGCGCGGTGAACAGGTCGAAGGTGCTGAGGTCGAAGTTGAACGAGGCGTGGTTCGCGAACACGTCGCCCGGACCCACGTCCAGCTCCTGTGACGCCCAGCCGACGAAGTTGGCCAGGTTCCGGTGGGAGATCTTCACGCCCTTGGGCGTTCCGGTCGAACCCGAGGTGTAGAGCAGGGCGGCCAGGTCGTCGGGTGCGACGGTGCGCTCGGCGGGTGCCGCCGCTCCGGTGGGCGTGGCCGCGACGAACGCCGCCCAGCCGCGGACGGGCACCGGCTCCTCCGCGTCCCCCGCCTCCGCGCCGTCGTCATCGTCCGAGAGGACGACGGCGCGGAGCGAGCGCGGCAGCTCGTCGCGTCGGAGCCGGGAGAACCGTGCCCTGTCGGTGAACAGCACGGTGGGCGAGGAGTCGCCGAGGATCGTGGCCACCCGGCCGGCGGGCTGCGCGCCGTCCAGCGGCACGTACACGCATCCGGCCTCCAGGGTGGCGAGGATCGCCTCCACATAGCGCGGCTGCTTGCCCAGCCAGACGGCCACCCGCTCGCCCGGCCCGGCGGTGACCGTGCGCAGCCGCAGCGCGAGGGCGTCCACCCGCCGGGTCAACTCGGCGTACGTGACCGGCTCGTCGCCGACCAGCGCCGGACGGGCGAGATCGCTCCCGCTCAGGTTCCGCGGCAGCCGGATCACGGAGATGTTCCCCTTGTTCACGGTGCGCCCCTCACTGTTCGGACGGGGCGAGCACCCCGGCCTCACGTCCGGCCTCGACGAAGATTCCGGCCGCTTCCCGCAGGTCGGCGGCGGTGTGCTCGCTGGTGACACTGATCCGCAGCCGGGCGTCGCCCAGCGGCACGCCGGGGAAGACGACGGTCTGGCAGAACAGGCCGCGGGCGCGCACGGCCCGGCCCATCTCCATCGCGGTGCGCTCGTCGCCGATGACGATCGGCAGGATGGCGCTCTCGGACTGCTCCAGGTCGAAACCGGCGTCCGTCAGAGCGGTGCGCAGCGTCCGGATGTTCTCCCAGAGCCGGGTGACGCGCTCCGGCTCGGACTCCATGACGTCGATGGAGGCGATCAGGCCGGCGGCCGTGCCGGGCGGGATGTTCGCCGCGAAGACATAGGAGTTGGCGTAGAAGCGCAGATAGTCGATGACCTCTTCGTCGCCGACGACGAAGCCGCCCATGCCGGCGAGGGTCTTGCTCATCGTGCCGAGCTCCAGGTCGACCTGGCCCTTGAGGCCGAAGTGCTCGGCGGTGCCGGTGCCGCGCTCGCCGAGGACGCCGGTGGCGTGGGCGTCGTCGACCAGCACCCGAGCGCCGTACTCCCGGGCCAGGCGGACGATCTCGGGCAGGTCGCAGATGTCGCCGTGCATGCTGAACACGCCGTCGACCACGATGAGCTTGCCCATCGCCTCGCTCTGGCAGCGCTGCAGCACGCGTTCGAGATCGGCCATGTCGTTGTGCCGGTAGATCTTGCGGACGGCGCCGGACAGCTTGCAGCCGTCCACGATGCTCATGTGGTTGAGCTTGTCGACCACGGCCGCGTCATAGCTCTTGACCAGGCCGGAGATGACGCCGAGGTTGGCCGAGTACCCGCCGGGGAACACCGCGCAGGCCTGCCGGCCCTTGAGCCGGGCGAGCCTGCGCTCCAGCTCACGGTGCAGCTCGTTGGTGCCGCCGATGATGCGTGAGCCGGTGTGCGTGGCACCGAAGGTGCGGGTGGCGTCGCAGACCGCCTCGATGACGCGGGGGTGGTTGGCGAGGCCGAGGTAGTTGTTGGAGGCGAACATCAGGAACTCGCGCTCCCGGCCCTCCAGTTCGTCGTAGATGACCGCGCGGCTGCCGCTCATGGCGCGGTGCGGCATCCCGTACCAGTAGAGCCGGTCCTGTTCGCGCCGGGTTCGGTAGCGCTGGAACGAGCGGGCCTTGGCGAAGAGGTCGGGGTCGCGCTCCTCCATGAAGTCCTTCATGGAGCGGCTGTCCCACGCGTCGCCGTCGCCGTCACTGTCGCCGTCGCTGTTTGCGTCCGTGTCCACGCCGTCGAGCGGCTGGAGGGCCTCCAGTTCGGCGTGCAGCTTGCGCAAGGTGGTGGCGGCGACTCCGTCGGTGGCGTCCTGCGGGATGCCGAAGGCCTCGGCACAGTCGGCGATGACCGACGTGAGGACGACGGAGTCGATGCCCAGTTCGCTCTCCAGATCGGCGTCGAGGCCGAGCTGGTCGCGCTGGTAGTGGGTGTGCCGCATGGCCGTGTCGAGCAGGGTCCGCATCAGCTCCTGCGAACGGCTGCCGGCCTCGGGTGCGTCGCCGAGCGCGGTGGTCACGTCCGCGACCAGCTCCCGCAGCGTCGTCGGCACGGAGTCCAGCTCGCGCTTCAGGCCGAAGTGTTCCGTCAGGGCCGCCAGGATCGACTCGAGCACGACGGAGTCGATGCCGAGCTCACCCTCCAGATCGCTGTCCGGGGCCAGGTGCTCGACGTCGTACAGCGTGCGGGACGCGACGATCTCGACGACCTGGCGGTGGATGGACGAGGTGTCCTCGGCGACGTCCACCGGCTCCCTCATCGGACCCCCTCTTTCTCGTTCTCTTTCTCGTTCCGGATGCGGTCCACCAGCGCGGCGATGGCGCCGACCGACTGGAAATTCCCCGGTGCGACCTCGTGCAGTGGCACCGTGATACGAAATTCGCTCTGCAAGAAGTGCACCAGGTCGAAAATTCCCGCGGAGTCGATGATGTTCAATTCGGCGAGCGGTGTTTCGGTATCCAGACCTTCGCTGTCTCCACCAAGCCAGGCCGTGGCAATGTAATCGATGATCGACTGCTCAGTAATCATGGCCGCCTTAGACTCGTATTCGGCAGAATGCCGAGCGGTGACCACACTTGCAGATGTGACTTACATCCGGCTGAGATCCCGGTGTAAATCTGCTGTTGCGCCCATCAGTGCAGGTGAGCGCATGGTTGCGGTCTGATGGCCGACGAGCTGCGCCGGAATCCCGTGCGCGTCGGCGGCGAAACTCGATGTGCGGAACGGCGTTTTGGATTTTCATGGTACGTTGCCACGGATTTTCGCCCACCGGCCGAACGATAAATCTGGAGTTGCCTGTCATGCGCTCCGAATATGCAGCCTGCTCTCAGCAGGAGAACACCGGAACAGAGCACACGGCGATCGTCGGTATCGCCGCGCTCACTCCTCGGGCAGCGGGGGTTGATGCCTATTGGAAACTGGTACGGGACGATTCCGACGGAATACGGTCGCCCGCCCACTGGGCGCCGGACGAACCGGCGATCGACGTCGCCCGCTTCGGCGTCCCGCCGGTGCAGGCACGCTCCATGGCCCGGCTCCAGCTGCTCATGCTGGAGGCGGCGGACCAGTGCCTGACGGACGCCAGGACCGGCCGCGCGGACGTGCACGGCCGCACCGACGAGAGTGAGCGCACCGAGGAGCGCGACCGCACCGACGTGGTGGTCGGCACCTGCTTCGGCCTCGACCGGCAGTACGCCAACGCCCTGCGGATCGCGGGCAGCGGGTACGCCCGCGAGGTGGTCCGTGCCGCGCTCGCCGCCGGCATCCCCGAGGCGGTGGAGAACGCGAGCCAGGCGGGCGAGGAATTGCGTGCCCTGCTGCAGCGGAACCTCGGCGGCGCCCCGCACGACCGGGTCGGCGAGATGGCCAGCACGATCCCGGCCCGGATCGCCTCGGTGTTCCGGCTGCGCGGCCGCACGCTCGCCGTGGAGTCGGCCGACGTCACCTCGTTCCTGGCGCTCGACCAGGCGATGGGCTCACTGCGCCGCGGCCTCGCCGAGCGTGCCCTGGTCGTCACCGGGCAGCTGCGGGAGAGCGGGCTGCTGGCCTCGCTGCTGCGGACCAAGGGCCTGCTGACGCACCCGCAGGGATCATCGGACCCCGCCGCCGAACTCGCAGAAGGAGTCGGCGCGTTGCTCCTGAAGCCGCTGGCCGCCGCCGAGCGGGACCACGACCGGATCTACGCCACGATCACGGCCGGCTCCATCCGGCACCGCGCCCGTGGCGGGGAGTTCCGGCACGAGGACTCGGCCGAGCAGTACCGCGAGGTCATCCGCGCCGCCCACCGGCCCACCGCCCCCGGCACCTCCCCGGTGGGGTACGTCGAGCGGACCGGCACCTCCGGCGAGGAGGCCCAGAAGGCCGAACTGGCGGCCATGCGTGCTGAATTCGGCGAAGACGCACCGGTCATCCGCGACGCGAGCGACCGCCTCGGGCACACCTTCGCCCACGCGGGACTCGCCGCGGTCACCACGGCGGCGCTCGCCCTGCACCACCGCACGCTGCCCGCGCACCGCACGCAGGACGGAACGGAGCCCGCCGCCGACTGGACGGCACCGGCCGGCGCCGCACCCCGACGGGCCGCGGTCAGCGGGGCATCGCTCACCGGGACGCTGTGCCACCTGGTCCTGGAGGAGCACGTGCCGCGGCGCACCGACGCCGTCCCACGTACCGACGCCACCCCACGCACCGACCCCGCCCCACGCGCCGCCCGACTGCCCGAGCCGATCGCCGTGGTGGCCTGCGGCGGCCGGTTCGCCGATGCCGAGAGCGCCGACGCCTACTGGCAGTTGATGCTGTCGGGCCGCGACCGGCTGCGCCCGGTGCCCGCCGACCGACTCGACCGGGAACTCCACTACGCCCCCGGTGCGCTGAGCCTTAACCGCAGCTACACCGAGCTCGGCGGATACGCCGTCGTACCGCAGTCCCCGCCGCCCGGGACGGGAATCGGCGCGGACCGGTACGCGGCGATGGACGCCGCCCAGCGCATGACCCTCGCCGTCGCCGACGAGGTGTTCCGCGGTCGAGGCGGGCGGCCGCTGACCGGGCGGGGGCTGATCGCCGTGGCCAGCAACCTCGGCCTGGCCGCCGACCGGCAGGCACATGTGGACGGCTCGCTCGGCGAACTCGAAGAGTTCGTGCGCGATCTGACCGCCTTCAAGGGCCTCTCCTCCGCTGACCTCGAACGGCTCCTGGACACCGTCCGGCAGGCCTACGGCACCCCGGCAGGCCCGACACCGGACACCCTGGACGGCGCCCTGGCCAGCGGCAGCGCGGCCCTGCTCGCCGGGGTGTACGGCCTGGACGCCGTGCCGCTGGCGGTGGAGGCGGCCTGTGCCTCCTCGCTGGCCGCCCTGGACACCGCGATGACCGCCCTGCGCAACGGCACCGCCGACTATGCCCTGGCCGGTGGCGTCGAACTGCCCTGCTCCGCACGGGACATGGTCCTGTGCTCGGCACTCGGGCTGCTCTCGCACGCCAGGATCACCCCGTTCGACGCCGACGCCGACGGTTTCACGCCCGGTGACGGCTGCGCGCTCTTCCTGCTCAAGCGCCGCTCGGACGCCGAGCGGGACGGCGACGAGATCGTCGCCCTGCTGACCGGCAGCGGCGCCTCGAACGACGCGAAGTCCCTGATCGCCCCGGACGCCGACGGCCAGGTCCGCGCCATGCGCCAGGCGTTCACCCAGGTCGGCCACGCACCGGCCGACGTGGACTACCTGGAGGCGCACGGCACCGGGACCAAGGTCGGCGACCGGGTGGAGATCACCGCCACCGGCCGGGTCTACGGCGGTGCCGCCCGGGTACGCCCGCTGGAGATCGGCTCGGCCAAGAGCTTCGTCGGCCACACCTTCGCGGCCGCGGGCGGGGCCGGCCTGCTGCGTGCCGTGCTCGCCCTGCGCGCGGGGACGCTGCCGCCCAACACCAACCTCCACCATCCCAACCCGGCACTGGACCTGGAGGCTCTGCCCGCCGTGCTCGGCACCCGGCCCAAGCCGTGGCCCCGCACGCCGGGCCGGCCGCGCCGCGCGGCGGTGAGCTCGTTCGGCACCGGCGGCATCAACTACCACCTGCTGGTCGAGGAGGCGGGCCCGGACGAGGGCCGCGGCCGCCGGCCGGGCGCACCCCGTCAGGACGAACCGAACGATGGGACGGACCTCTCCCGATGAACCCGCTGATCAGCACCACCTTCGACCGTGACACCGAGGACATGTGCGCGACGCTCATGGACTTCGCCGAGAACCGGCTCCAGGCACCGGACGTGTTCGACGCCGAGGACTTCCGCCGCCGGTGGCTGCTCGCCGGACGGCAGGGCGTCACCGGAACCTGCGTACCCGACGAGTTCGGTGGCGCGGGCCTCGGCGCGGTGACCGCCACCGCACTGATGGAGGCGCTCGGCAGGGGGTGCCGGGACACCGGTTTCGTCTTCTCCGTCGCCGCCCATCTGTACGCCTGCCTGATGCCGGTGGTGGAGTTCGGCACGACCGAGCAGAAGAAGCGCTGGCTGCCGGGGCTCGCCTCCGGTGAGCTGATCGCCGCCCACGGCATCACCGAGCCGGAGGCCGGCTCGGACGCGCTCAACCTGCGGACCAGGGCGGTACGCGACGGCGACCGGTTCATCCTCAACGGCGAGAAGTGCTTCACCACCAACGCCCCGGTCGCCGACGTCTTCCTGATCCAGGCGGTGACCAGCCCGGAGAGCGGCTACTTCGGCCTGACCTCGTTCCTGGTCGACGCCCGTACTCCGGGGCTCACCGTCGGCCGTCCGTACGACAAGGTGGGCCTGCGCGGATCACCGACGGCCGATGTCCGCCTGGAGGACGTCGCCGTACCGGCCGACCGCATCCTGGGCGCCGAGGGGGGCGGCGCGGCCGTCTTCACCTCCTCGATGCGGTGGGAACGCACCTGCCTGTTCGCCGCGTACCTCGGCGGGATGAAGCGGCTGCTGGACTCCACGATCGAGTACGTCAGGGAGCGCGAGCAGTTCGGTGTGCCGGTCGGGTCGTTCCAGGCGGTGAGTCACCGCGTCGTCGACATGCTGCTGCGTCACGAGTCGGCCCGGCTGCTGCTCTTCCGCGCCGCCGCCGGTCTGGACGAGGGCAGTCACGACGAGGTCGGCCCCGCGCTCGCGAAGATCGCGGTCAGTGAGGCCGCCGTACAGATCGGCCTGGACGCCGTGCAGTTGAGGGGCGGCCTGGGGATCGTGGACGGGGAGGCGGAGGCGTTCCTGCGGGACGCGCTGCCCTCCCGGGTCTTCTCCGGCACCAATGAGATCCAGAAGAACAACATCGCAAGGAGCCTGGGCCTCGGCCGCGCGCCGCACCGGCGCCGCACGGGCCGCTGACCGTCTGCCGCTTCCCGCCCATCGCTTCCTGCTTCCCGTTTCCCACTTCCCGTTCCGGAGGAACAGTGGAGTACATCGTCCACCGCATCAAGCTCCGTCCCGGCGTCGACCCGAAGCGCTTCGAGGACTGGGTGCGCGAGACCGACTACGCGACCTGCCCCGAACTGCCCAGTGTCGTCACCTTCAGCGTCCAGCGGGCCTCGGATGATCCCGAGGCGCCCTTCAACTACTTCGAGATCATCGGCGTGACCGGCCGGGACGCCTTCGACCGGGACATGAAACTGGACGCCTTCCACGGTCTGGAGGAGGCCTTCGCCGAGATGGCCGACGTCGTCGACGAGACGGCCGGGGAACGGATCGGCGCCGGCTACAGCAAGCCCGTTTCCTGACCACACGAGGAGGGGCCCCGGTCGCAGGAAGCGACCGGGGCCCCGCCCGTGTGCGTGCCGTCCGCCTCAGCCCGGCGTCAGCAGGAGAACCGCGTTCTGCCCGCCGAACCCGAAGGAATTGCTGACCACGGTGGAGACCGGACCCTCCCGGCCCGCCTTGTGCACGACGTCCAGGTCGATCTCCGGGTCCTGGGCCGTCAGATTCGCCGTCGGCGGGATGAAGGAGTGCTCCAGCGTCAGCGCCGCCGCGGCCGCCTCGATGGCCCCGGCGGCACCGAGGGTGTGCCCGAGGACCCCCTTGACGGAGGTGACCGGCGGCTGGTGCGGGAAGACCCGCCGGATGAGCCGGGACTCGGCGGCGTCGTTGAGCGGGGTGGAGGTGCCGTGCGCGTTGACGTGGTCGACCGCCTCGGGGCCGACCCCGGCGTCCCGCAGCGCCGCCCGCACCGCGAGCTCCGCGCCCGCGCCCTGCGGGTCGGGCGCCGTCGGGTTGTACGCGTCGGCCGACGCGCCGTACCCGCTCACCCGTGCCCTGATCCGGGCGCCCCGCGCCCTGGCGTCCGCCACGCGTTCGAGGACCAGCACGGCCGCGCCCTCGGCGAGCACGAAGCCGTCCCGGTTCACGTCGAACGGCCGCGAGGCCGCCGTCGGGTCCTCGTCGTGCCGGGAGAGCGCGCCCATCTGCGCGAAGCCTCCGGCGATCGACGGCACCATGCACGCTTCCGCTCCGCCGGTCAGCACCACGTCGCAGAGGCCGCCGCGCAGCAGGTCCCGGGCGGCGCCGATGGCGGTGGTGCCCGACGAACAGGCCGTCACCGTCACGAAGTTGGGGCCCTTGGCGCCGTACTCCATGGCCAGATGACCGGCCGACATGTTGCAGATGAGCATCGGGATCAGCATCGGCGAGACGCTCCCGGAGCCCTTCTCCAGCAGCTTGCGGTGCTGCGTCTCCCAACTGGCGGCCCCGCCCAGACCGACGCCGAGCACGACGCCGACGCGGGCCCCGTCCCAGGTGGCCGGGTCCAGCCCCGAGTCGGCGACCGCCTCGGCGGCTGCCGCGAGCGCCAGCTGATTGTGGCGGTCCAGCCGCCACGCCTTGCGCCGGCCGATGGACTTCACCGGGTCGAAGTCCGGCACCTGAGCGCCGAACTCAACCGGCGCACCCGCGAGTTCGGGCACCAGGCCCGCGCACGTCCCCTCGGCGGCGCACAGCCGCTCCCAGGTGGGTGACACTCCGACACCGGCCGGCGTCACCATCCCCAGGCCGGTGATGGCGGCGTCGAAGCGGCCGTCACCGGCCGCCATCAGACCTCCACCAGCTTGGCCTCGATCACCTTGGCGACGTGCGCCATCGTGTCCTCGGCGTGCAGCTCGTCGTCGCCGATCGGGACGTCGAACTCCTGCTGCGCGGCGATCGTCAGCTCGACCAGGGCGAGGGAGTCGAGCTCCAGGTCCATGAAGGTCGTGCTCTCGGTGACTTCGCCTGCCTCGGCGCCGAAGCCCTGCACCAGGAGGCCGACGAAGCGTTCGTAGACGTCACTCATGAGTATCTCCGTAAGGATGGCGCGGACGGTGCGCCCGCGCGAGGGGTGGGTGAGTCGGGCGTACGACGGGGTGGTCAGGCGGGTTGTACGTCCGGCCAGGTCAGGGCGGCGGCGCCCCAGGTGAGTCCGCCGCCGAAAGCGGTGAGCACGGTGCGATGGCCGGGCAGCAGGCGGCGCTCGTTCACCGCGTCGGCCAGGGCGAGCGGCAGCGACGCCGCAGCCGTGTTGCCGACCCGGTCCAGATGGATCGGACAGCGCTCGCGCTCCAGGCCGAGCTGGTCGGCGACGGCGTACAGGATGCGGAGATTGGCCTGGTGCGCGACCAGCCGGTCGATGGACTCCACCGCCCAGCCGGACTCCTCGGCCACCTGCCGGGAGCTGTGCGTCATCCGCTCCACGGCGTTGCGGAAGACGGACTTGCCGTTCATCCGGAAGTACGGGTCGGCGTCGGCGGCGGTCTCCTGACGGAACGGCTCCCTCGATCCGCCGGAGCGCACCGAGATGAGGTCCTCGCCGCTGCCGTCGCTGGCGAGCACGGTGGGTCCGAGCGCGCCCGGCTCGTCCGGTGAGCCCAGGCGCAGCACCACCGCCCCCGCCCCGTCGCCGAAGATGGCACGGCTGGAGCGGTCCCGGGGATCGAGGAGGCTCGAGTAGGTGTCCGCGCCGATCACCAGGACGCTGTCCGCGGTGCCCGCCGCGATCAGGCCGCGGGCGGTGGCCAGCGCGTAGAGGAATCCGGTGCACACGGCCGACACGTCGAAGGCGGGGACCGGCGCGAGCCCCAGCCGGGAGGCGACCAGCGGCGCGGTGGCCGGACAGATCCGGTCGGGCGTGGTGGTGGCGAGCACGACCGCGTCCGTCTGCTCCCGGCCCGCGGACTTCAGCGCCCGGCCGCCGGCTTCGACGGCCATGTCGGAGGTGGCGGTCCCGGGTTCGGCGATGTGCCGCTGCCCGATGCCCGTTCTGCTGCGTATCCAGTGGTCCGAGGTGTCGAGTTCGCGGCCCAGGTCGTCGTTGGTGACCACCTGGGCCGGCAGCCAGCTGCCGAGGCCCGCCAGGACCGAGGCCCGTGTCATCGCGGCAGTCCTCCGTTCAGGCCGCTCCCGCGGGCGTCGTCGCGGGAGCCGTCGGGGCCAGGGACGCTATGCGCTCGGCGAGCTTCGGGTCGCCGACCACGGAGCCGCCCGGGAAGAGACCGAGCACGATCAGGCCGATGGTCTCCTTGATGACGCGCTCGGCCACCGGGTCGAGGATGCCGATCAGGCTGGGGATGCCGAAGTCGAAGTCGGTGGTGAAGTCGACCCGGCTGCCGCCGTCCGTCGCGACGACGTGCCAGCGGCCGGAGAAGGACTCGAAGTCCCCTTCCGCCTGCTCGAAGTCGATGGTCCGCGCGGTCTCGTCGGCCCGGTCGTGCTCCGTCCAGCGCAGGACGCCGTTGCGGAAATAGACTTCCCAGTCGCTCTCGCCCGTACGCGATTCGACCGAGCGCACCGCGGGGGCCAGGCCGGGAAACCGGCCGAACTCGCGGACCGTGGCGAACGCGGTGTCGGGGCCGACGCCGGGCAGATCGATCACAAGCTGCACGCTACGCATGGGGTTTGCCGCCTAGTGAGTCGGTGCGGAGGGAAGGTACTGCGCTGCCTGTGCGCGGCAGGCGCGGTCGAACGCCTCGTAGAGGAACGTCACGTCCGAGGGGGCGAGCACTGCGGGGGGAGTGAAGCGCAGCACCATGTGCGAGTTGAGCGAGTGGTTGGCGATGACGCCCTGGTCGAGGAGCTCGATCAGCAGCTCTCCGGCGAGTCCGGGCTCGGTGAACTCCACGCCGATCAGGAGCCCTTGGCCCCGCACCTCGGCCACGGTGTCGCCGAAGTGGCGTACGGCGATCTCGCGGAGCCCGCCGAGCAGTTCGGCGCCGAGGACGCGGGCGCGGTCCACGAGTCCGTCGTCCTCGATCGCGGCCAGCGCGCCGCGGACCGCCGCCATGGCGAGCGGCGAGCCGGAGAAGGTGGACGTGTGCAGGTAGGGGTCCTTGTCGAAGACCGAGAACACCTCGGGCGTGGCCACAAGGGCGGAGACGGGCAGGATGCCGCCGCCCAGCGCCTTGCCGGTGAGCAGCATGTCGGGGGTGACGCCCGCCAGATCGGCCCCCCACCAGGCGCCGAGGCGGCCGAGACCCGTCTGGATCTCGTCGAGGACAAGGAGGGCGCCGTGGGTGTCGCAGATCCGGCGTACGTCGCGCAGGTACCCGGCCGGCGGGATGATCACCCCGGCCTCGCCCTGCACCGGTTCGAGGACCACGCAGGCCTCGCCCGGCATGGTCGCGAGTAGCCGTTCCAGTGCCGCCGCGTCGCCGTAGGGGACGTGGTCGACGCCCGGCAGGAGCGGGCGGAACGGGTCCTGGAAGACATCCTTGCCGGTGAGGCTGAGCGCGCCCATGGTCTTGCCGTGGTATCCGCCCTCGGTGGCCACCAGTCGGGTGCGGCCCTGGGTGCGGGCGAGCTTGATCGCCGCTTCGACCACCTCGGCGCCGCCGCAGGCGAAGTGCACCCGCTCAAGACCCTGTGGCGCGTGGGCGACCAGCGCGTCCGCCGCGTACGCGGCCTGCGGTTCGAGGAAGAGCCGGGTGGCGACGGGATGGCGGCCCAGCTGCTCGGTGACCCGGGAGAGGACCGCCGGGTGCCGGGCACCGGTGATGAAGACGCCGTAGCCCCCGCAGTTGAGGAAGCGGCGGTCCTCCTCGCCGGTGACCCAGGCCCCGTCCGACGCCAACTCGACGTGCCTGCCGAAGAGTTCGCCGAGCGTGGCCCGGCCCTTGTTCATGCGTGTCCGATAGAGCTCGATCAGGGTGTCCGCGTCGGTTGCCTCGGCGGCGCTGCCCGGAGTTTCGACTGTGGTCATGGTTCCCTTAGTGGTCGCCCGGAAGGGCAGGTTGTCGCGGAGGCCGCGAAGAGCTTCCTGGAGCGTCACGGCGAACGCCTGGGGCAGGTGTCCGCCGAACGAGTCAGCTGAAGAGCTCACGCCAGGCGCCGAAGACGGCCGCGCGCGGGGGCGTACCCGTGCTGAAGCTGACTCCTTGGACGTGCGAGGTGCGCAGGATCGGGTAGTTGGCCTCGCCGAAGACGCCGCCGGTAAGGCCCGTTCCGCCGTGCGTGGGCAGGCAGGGCAGGAAGCCGATGTGCGAGTCGTTGACCTTGAGCAGACCGCCGCCCGTGATGCGGTCGGTGAAGTGCTCCACGACGTGTTCGTCCCGCGCCCACAGGGAGTTCCGCAGCCCGTACTCGTTGGACTCCACGAAGGAGACGAAGCGGTCCAACAGCGTTTTGTCGTCCGCCGGTTCGGCGACGATCACCGGAAGGAGCGGGAAGAACGTCTCATGGCGTACGGCATCGAGATCCCGGGCGTGCGCCAGGCCGCGTACGACGAGGACCGTCGGTTCGAGGAAGATGCCGTTCGGGTCGCGGGTGCCGTCGAGCTGCATCGCGTGCCCGCCGTGGGCGAGTTCGGCGCCCTTCTCCAGCGCCTGCTCCAGGCAGGCGAAGAACTTCTCGTTGCGCAGTACGGGCGTCAGCAGCACCTCGGGGTCCTGCGGCCGGCCGGGACGGATCGAGCGCACCTGCCGGAGCAGGGCCTCGAGCAGCCCGTCGGCGGCGTCCGGGTGGACGACGACCTGGTTGGGGATCATGCACAGCTGGCCGGAGCCGTAGAAGCTCTCGGTGAGGGCCTCGGCGGCGAGTTCGACGTCGGCGTCCTTCCAGACGGTCACCACGTCGTTGCCGGCCAGTTCGAGGATCGGCTTCTTGCCCGCGGCGATGCAGCGCTGCTCGAAACGCACGCCGTTCTCACTGCTGCCGAAGTAGATGATGTCGTCGACCTCGGGGCTGTCCAGCCAGGCCGACAGCATCGGTGCCGGATCGCCGCAGACGGCGTTGAGCACCCCGCTGGGTGCCCCGAGCTCCTCGAGGACCGGCGCGACGATCTCCTGGAGCACGTACATCACGCCCAGGGGACCGCTGCGCGGCGCCCTGACGACCAGTGCGTTGCCCGCCATGATCGAGGTGGCGCCCAGCATGGCGCTCGAAAGCGGCGCGTTCTGGGGCGGGTTGAGGCAGACGACGCCGTCCGGCCGGCGGCGGACCTGCAGGCGGCGCTCACCGTGGCTGAACTCCTGCAGCATCTGCGCGCGGTAGAACGCGGCGGACTGCGAGCCGAAGATCTCCAGCATGCCGGAGACCTGCCAGCGGGCCAGGGGGAGCGGATGCCCCTCCTCGACCAGGATGGCGGCGATCTGTTCGGCGTTGTCGGAGATCCGCTGGTGGAGCAGCTCGGCGAACCGGTCGACCCGGATCTCCAGCGGGACCGCGCCCCACTCGGGGGCAGCCGAGGCGGCCGCCTTGACGGCGAGTTCGACGGTGTCGCGGTCCGCCTTGGCGACCCGGCCGACCACGGTGTCCGGCAGGCCGTCGGGGGCGACGTCCTCCAGCCGTCCCTGTTCCAGTCGGCGCTTGAGGCGGAGGCTGGCGAAGACGTCGTCGAGCAGGGCATTTGAGTCCATCACGTAGACCCATTCGCCGCTCTCCCTCCGCTCGCCGTTCACGTAGGAGTAGTAGGTGCGCAGGTCCTGAGGATTCGAACGGTACTGCTGACCAGTGCCCACACTAACTCCATTTCGTCTGCGGACATCGAGCGAGTCGAGTCTGTAGAAGGGGGTGCGTACAAGACCTTTCCAGGGGTTCCTGAGAATGCGCTGATACCTGACTGAGGCTGTTTTTCGGCGCACGGCTGGATTCGAGTGGTGACACAGGACCACGCCCGCACTATAGTTAGTCGGGTGACTAATCCTGAGCGCGCGGGGGTGGTCACTGGGTCGGGTCATGGGTTCTGGAGGGGGGTTGCCATCGGGAATGCGGAGGGGTGCACACGCGTGGCCGGTTGATGACGGCGCAGAAAATCAGCCGGTGCGCGGCGGGAAATGCTTCCCGGTGAGCATGGTGTCCGAGCGAGGTGCGTTTCGATGTTCCCGTGCCCGGGAAGGGACTTCAGCGCCCGGCGAGGATAAGGCTGGGCTCCTGCTTGAGGATTTCCGCGAGACGGCTGCGCATTCCGGGGCCCGGTTCGAGCCCGAGGTCGTTGCTGAGCTGTTGCCGGACCCGGTAGTAGACGTTTATGGCATCCGCCTGCCGGCCTGACCGGTAAAGGGCCAGCATGAGCTGTTCACAGAACCGCTCGCGCAAGGGGTGGCGGGTGAGAAGCTGTTCGAGTTGGGGAACGACTTCGCGGTGCAGTCCAAGGGTGAGCTGTGCCTCGATCAGGAGGTCTCGCGCCATCAGCTTGGTTTCGTTGAGATGTGCACAAGCTGTTTGGCAGCTGATTCCCTGACCGGTGTCCGCGAGCGCGGGACCGCGCCACATCTGGAGTGCCTCGGTGAGCTTCACGATGGCTTGATCCGGTGCGTGGTGAAGGGTGTGGCTGCCCACTTGCTGCACGATGCGGGAGAACCTCAGGGCGTCCACGCTGTCCGCGTCGACGTCGAGCAGATAGCCGGATCCGGAGGTTCGCAGCACGTCACGGGCCTGCGCGCTGTTGGTCTGTGCGGCCAGCGAGCGCCGCAGCCTGGCCACGTGGCCCTGCAGTGAGTTGGCCGCCGAGCGTGGCGGGTTGTCACCCCACAGCTCGTCGAGAAGATCGGCGGCGGATATGACCTCGCCGGGATGGAGGGCAAGGCTCGCGATGATGGTCCTGGGTTTCGCTCCTGGTATCTCGATCTCTTTTCCGCCATGGGTGACGTGCATCGGTCCCAAAACTTCGATCAGCATTTCGTTCCCCGTCTGCTCGAACTTGATGCCGTGCTTTGCCCAGCACTGAGGCGGGCTGGCGGGTGATCTCTACGGCGGCGGGCCGCCGTGGACAGCGGGAGGCATGGAAAAGGGGTGCGGGTGGGGCATTCAGTTGACCTCACGATCCTCTTCGCGGCACATCTGCTTTCACTCGCAAGGGATTGAAGCAATAGGTATACACGCTTCTTTGGCCGAGTTCTAGTGGTTTCAGCCAATCCCGTGCATGAAGTGACAGCGGTCACCTCTTAATGGGCATTACCCGTCGGCAGCTGAACCAGAGTCAAATTCGCGGGTCCGCAACGTAAAGCAGATGGGAACTCCCCGGACGTGGATACCGGGGAGTTCCCATCTTCACAAGTGAGAGTGCCTTCTTCTATCTGTCCCGGAATTCGGATCGATTTTCGAAACGTGTTCCGCGGGCTGACCAAGGCGTTCGGGCACTCCATGGGCGAGCACCAGCTTCAGGAGCAGCACGGCCGGCAGCCAGCCGAGCCCCGGAGGGGAGTCGACGAAGGACGCCACCATGATCCCGGCGACGACGATGGCGAGCGCGATCGGCCGCTTCAGGCGTTCGCCGGCCCGGTCCACGGCGACCGCTCCGGCGAGCGCCCAGGCGTACCAGAGCAGGCCCCACCACCAGGTGCCGCCCGGTATCACCAGGGCGATGAGGACCGGCTGGAAGTGGACCGCCGTGAACCCCACCGGGTGGTGGAAGAAGCGGGCGAGCACCGAGTCGGTGAAGGTCAGGGGTGAGTGGTAGAAGTGCTTGGCCGTGTCGAGGCCGTTGGCGACGACACCGCCGGCCAGATCGTGGACGAGCAGGACACCGATGAGCCATTGCCACCAGCTCCAGCCCAGTCCGTGTCCGCCGACCGTCAGTGCGCCGATGCCGAACGCCGAGACCGCGTAGGCGAGGCCTTTCTCCACGCGGGTGGCGCCGGCGCCGAACGCCCAGCTCGGCTTGGCCGCATCCACTGTGAGTCCTCCAGGAAGGCAGGGAGAGAGGGGGGATCGGCGGCCCGGCCGGGGGAGGTCCGGGCCGCCGAGACTGTGCCGTCAGGGGGATCGTTACCCGTCGGGGCGGCCGGGAAGGAATTGGGACAGGGCGGAGAGCGCCTCGCCGTTGTCCAGGTCGGGGTCGAGCATCCGGTGCAGGAGCATGCCGTCGAGCAGCGCGATCAGAACGGTCTCGGTGCCGTCCGGTGCGGTCGGGTGGACCCTCTTGATCCAGGCCCGGAGCACGGCCCTGGTCTCGGTGAGCGACTCCCGCAGCACCTCGCCGAGCAGCGGTTCACGGGCCGCGCCCGCGATCAGTTCGACCGTCAGCCGGGCGGTCCTGTCGTCGTGCGGGGTGGACAGCAGCTCGATCAGTTTGGCGTGCGCCTCGCCGATCGTCGTGGTGCTGCTCAGCTCCGTGGTGACCGGGTCGAAGACCTGCTCACCGGCCCGGCGGGCGATGGTCGCCTTCAGCTGGGGCAACCCGCCCCAGTAGTAATGGATCAGGCCGAGGTTGGCGTTGGCGCGCTCGGCGACGGAACGGGTGGTGACGCCCGGCCAGCCGCTCTCCGCGAGCAGCTCCACGCCGGCATCGGCCAGTTGCTCACGTCGGCGTTGGCCGCGTGCCGAAGTTGGCCGATCGACTAAATTAGTCATGTGACCAACCTAGCGTTACGCCTCGCCTTTGTCACGCCCGGCCATCACCGCAGGTCAGCGGCGTGCGTTCGGCGAAGATCCGTGCGGGACGCCGTCGCGGCCTGCCGCGCCGTGCGGGCTCCGCCGCCGTCAGATGTGCCGTGGGCGCCGCCGAGCCCGCTGAAATTCTTTCCCGCGCCCTGACCGGGGGAAATCATCTGCCGGGGCTAAATGCCGTCTTGACATTCTTATCCGGCGGGCTATTTCATGCAGAACCTGGGCGTCCCTTCTCCTGCACGCCTGTTGATCGCGTTCTGCGCCGAATCGCGAATGCGCCTCCCGTCCTGCTCTCACGCAAACAAACGGAGTTTCTCTATGCTTTCGCGACTGGCGTCGCTGGCTGTCCACCGGCGCCGTCTTGTTCTCGTACTGTCCGCATTGGGTTTCGTGCTGATAGCCGTCGTCTCGGGACCGGTGATGACCTCGCTGTCCGCCGGAGGCTTCGACGACCCCGACTCCGAGTCGTCCGTCGCCTCCGATGTCATCGAGGAGCGCTTCGACGCGGGCGATGCCAACTTCATCCTGCTCGTCACGCCCGACGGGGCGCTCGACGATCCGCGGACGAAGAGCGACGGGGAGCGGCTCACCAAGAGACTCGCCGGTGAGGACGGCGTCGAGTCGGTGACGTCCTACTTCGCCCCGAAGGGCGGGGAGGCGGCATCCGAACTCGTCTCCAAGGACGGCGACCAGGCCCTGATCCTGGCCCGGCTCGGCGGTGACGACGACAAGATCGCGGAGACGGCCAAGGAGATCGTCCCGGATGTGGTGGGCGACCAGGGCAGCCTCCAGGTGAAGTCCGGCGGCTACGCGGAGTTCAACCGGCAGAGCAACGAGAAGGTCGAGCAGGACCTGCTGCTCGCCGAGTCCATCGCGGTCCCGATCACTTTGCTTCTGCTCATCCTGGTCTTCCGCTCGGGCGCCGCGGCACTGCTGCCGCTGGCGGTCGCGGGCGTCTCGGTCGTGGGGTCGCTCGCCGCCCTGGTGGTCATCGCCCAGTTCACCTCGGTGTCGGTCTTCGCCACCAACCTCACCACCGCCCTTGGCCTCGGCCTGGCCATCGACTACTCGCTCTTCATCGTCAGCCGCTACCGCGAGGAACTTGCCAGAGGCTGCGACCTGGAGGAGGCGCTGCGCCGCTCGCTGAACACCGCGGGCCGCACGGTCTTCTTCTCCTCGCTCACGGTGCTGCTCTCGCTCTGCGCGCTGCTGGTCTTCCCGCTGTACTACCTGACGTCGTTCGCCTACGCGGGCATCGGCGTGGTGCTCTTCTCGATGCTGGGCTCGCTCGTGCTGCTCCCGGCCCTGCTCTCCCTCCTTGGCCCCCGGGTCGACAAGTTCGACCTGCTGGCCAGGTTCCGGCGCAAGCAGCCCGTGGCCGCCGCCGATCAGACGGAGGGCTTCTGGTACCGGCTCGCCACCTTCGTGATGCGCCGACCCGTGCCGGTGCTCACCGTGGTGCTCGTCGGCCTCGCCATCCTGGTCGCGCCGTTCGGCAGTGCGTCCTACGGGCTGCCCGACGACCGTTCACTGTCGAAGGACGCGGAGGCCGCACAGGTCGGCAACGCCCTGCGGGACGACTTCCCCGCCATGGCCGGACAGGGACTCCAGGTCGTCCTCGACACCAAGCCATCCGGAGATGAACTCACCTCATACGCCGTCAAGTTGTCCGAGGTCAAGGGCATCGAGCGGGTCGACTCGTCCGCCGGCATCTTCAAGGACGGCGAGCGCGTGGCCCCCGCGCCCTCGGGTGCCGCGGAGGCCTTCGACGCCGAAGGCTCCACCTGGCTCTCGCTCCAGAGCACCACGGAGGCGTACTCGGACGACGGCCAGGACATGGTCGCCGACGTGCGCGGACTCTCCCCGCCGGGGGACACCGAGGCCAAGGTCAGCGGCATGGCCGCCGCCTACACCGACACCCTCGACAGCCTCTGGGCCGCGCTCCCCTACGCGGCGCTGATCATCGCCGTGCTGACCTTCGTGCTGCTCTTCCTCTTCACCGGCAGCCTGCTGGTCCCGCTCAAGGCGATCGTCATGAACCTGTTGAGCCTCACGGCCACGTTCGGGGCGATGGTGTTCATCTTCCAGGAGGGCCATCTCACCTTCCTGGCCGGTGACTTCACCGTGACAGGGCAGATCGACGTCACGATGCCGATCCTGATGTTCTGCGTGATCTTCGGCCTCTCGATGGACTACGAGGTCTTCCTGCTCTCCCGGATCAAGGAGGAGTACGACCGGACCGGCGACAACACGGCGGCGGTCGCGCACGGCATCCAGAGCACGGGGCGGCTGATCACCGCGGCCGCCGGGCTGATGGCGATCTTCTTCGTCGCCCTCGTCTTCACCAGCTTCACCCCCGTCAAGATCCTCGGTCTGGGGACGGCACTCGCGATCGTCATGGACGCGGCGATCATCCGAGGTCTGCTGGTGCCCGCGTTCATGCGGCTCGCCGGCAACGCGAACTGGTGGGCACCGGGGCCGTTGCGCCGCTTCCACCAGAAGTACGGCTTCCACCACGAGATGCCGGCCGCCACCGGGAGCGCGGCGGGCGCGACGGTGCCACCGCCGCCGGATGCTCAGGACGCCAAGGAGCGGGAGCGGGCGTCGAACTGACGCGGCCGGGCCCGGCCCGCTTCCACGGCGACGGGGCCGGTCCTCGGGCAGCACGCCCGGGGGCCGGCCCCGTCGCCGTGCCGTGTCAGTCGTCCCACTCCGACTTCCGTCCGCGGTCCTTGCCGCGGCCGAAGCTCATGCCCCGCATCGAGTGCACCGCGTTCACGCCGACGATGCCGCCCCAGGTGACGAACAGGCCCGGCAGGTCCGCGTTGACCACGCCGATCGCCGAGAGGGGGATCGCGAGGATCAGCGAGACGATGCCGAACCCGAAGCGCTCGCCCCAGGAGTCCACGGGGCCGTTCGGCGCGCGCGAGCCGCGCGCCACGACCATCTGCTGCTCGGCCATGTGCCGGCGCATCCGCCGGTCGATGGTGCCGTCCAGGCGCTGCTCGACCTTTTCGAGGAACGAGTCGACCAGCGCGGACTCATACTCTTCGCCCAGCTCTTTGCGAGCGTGCAAAGAGGCGTCGAGTTCCTTCTTCAGTTCGGCGTCTCGGGCTTCCATAGTCCTTCACGTTACGCAGCGGACGAGGCCCTGACAGTGGGGCTACCCCCCCTTTCCGCGGGGATGTGCGACGTGTCGCGGCGGGCGAGCAGCCAATACAGGACCGCGGGGACCACCAGGCCCACGATCCACGAGATGTCCGCACCGCCAAGCGGCTCCACCAGCGGGCCGGTGTAGAAGTGCGTCACCAGGAACGGCAGCTGGGCGAGGAGCCCCACCCCGTAGACCGTCAGCGCGTCCCAGCGCCAGGCTCCGTAGCGGCCGTGCGGGTCGGAGAGCGCCGGGATGTCGTAGCGCTCCTTGGAGATCAGGTAGTAGTCGACCAGGTTGATCGCGGACCAGGGTGTGAAGAACGTCAGCAGGAACAGCAGGAAGTCCTTGAACGAGGTCAGGAAGCTGTCCTTGCCGAGCAGCGCCACCACCGTGCCCGCCACCATGATCAGCGCGATGTACGCCGACCTGCCGCGCGGGGACAGTGTCTTCTGGCCGCGGAAGCCGCTGATGCTCGTCACCATCGACATGAAGCCGCCGTAGGTGTTGAGCACGTTGATGGTCAGCTTGCCGAGCGCGATCACGAAGTACAGGAACGACGCGATCAGACCCGTGCCGCCCAGGCCCACCACGTACCCGACCTGGTTGGCGAGGAACGCCTCGCCCGCGCTCGCCGCCACGAGCACACCGAACGTCATCGACCACTGGGAGCCGAGCGCCGACCCGGACAGCGTCCACCAGAAGGTGGCCCGCCCCGACGTCGTACGCGGCAGATAGCGCGAGTAGTCCGCGACGTACGGGCCGAAGGCGAGCTGCCAGGACGCCGAGAGGGAGACGGCCAGCAGGAACATCGGCAGGTCGAAGTGCGCGTCGTTCAGGAGCGCCGAGAGGTCCACGCGGTCCAGGAGACGGATGCCCAGGTAGATGAAGGCGAGCGCGCAGATCACGCTCGCCACCCGGCCCAGGACATGGATCACGCGGTAGCCGACGGCCGCCACCACCGCGGTGATCACCGCGAAGACGATGATGCCGGTGGTGTCGTTCGTGTGCGTGAGCTGCGCCGTGGCCTGTCCGGCCAGGACGCTGCCGCTCGCGAAGAAGCCGACGTACATGAGGATGACGAGCAGGAGCGGTACGACGGCTCCCCGCACCCCGAACTGGGCGCGCGACTGGATCATCTGGGGCAGACCGAGCTTCGGGCCCTGCGCGGAGTGCAGGGCCATCACGGCGCCCCCGAGCAGATTGCCGAGCAGCAGGCCGACCACCGACCACACCACGTCGCCGCCGAAGACGACGGCGAGCGCGCCGGTGACGACCGCGGTGATCTGCAGGTTGGCGCCCAGCCAGAGGGTGAACTGGCTGAACGCGGTGCCGTGCCGTTCGTCGTCGGGGACGACGTCGATGGAGCGCCGCTCCACGAGAGTGTCTGCCATGATCCGGTGAACTCCCTGCTGCTGGTGAGCCGTTGCCCTGCTGGTGAGCTACTTCTTCTTGATCCCGTGCCGCGCCGCCCAGTCGTTCGCGACGTCCTCGGGGTCCTTCTTGTCCTTGTCCACCAGGCGGTTGAGCTCGGTGAGGTCCTTGGTCGTCAGGGCGTTGCCCAGGCGCGCGAGCGCCTTGCGGACCGTCGAGTCGGCCTTGCGGTCGGCGATGAGCGGCACGACGTGCTGGCCGGGGATCAGGTTCTTGGGGTCGGTGAGCACGACCCACTTCTCGGCGACGATGTCCGTGTCGGTGGTGAAGAGGTTCGCCACGTCCACGTCCCCCTTCTTCAGGGCGCCCTTCACGAGCGGCCCGGAGGAGTCGAGGGACTTGAACTCCTTGAACTCGACGCCGTACACGTCCTTGAGGCCCACCGAGCCGACCGTGCGCTTCTTGACCTCGGGTGCGGCGCCGATGACGAGCTTGCCGTTGTGCTTCGCCAGGTCCGCGAGGGACTTGAGGCCGTACTTGTCGGCGGTCTCCCGCGTCACGACGAAGGCGTCGGAGTCCTCGGCCTTGCCGTACGGGAGGATCTGCAGGCCGCGCGGCAGGACCATGGCGAGCGCGTTCTGCATCTCGCCCTCCTCGGTGGCCTTCGCCTTGGTGTCGAGGTAGTGCAGGAGGGCGCCCTGGTACTCGGGCAGGAGGTCGATGTCGCCGCCCTTGAGGGCGGGGATGAGGATCTCGCGGGTGCCGAGGTTGGGGCGGACGGTCGTCTTCACGCCTTCCGCCTCCAGGGCGGCGGCGTAGAGGTGGCCGAGCACCTGGTTCTCGGTGAAGTTGGCGGTGCCGATGGTGACGCCGTCCTTGCTGGAGCCACCGCCTCCGCCGCCGGAACCTCCCCCGTCGAGGGAGGTGATGCCGCCGCTGCAGGCGGCGAGCGCGGGGACGGAGGCCGCGGCGAAGAGTCCGCCGAGGAGGGTCCTGCGGTTCATGGGGGCCATCTGGGTTGCTCCTAGGCCGACTTGGCGGGGCGGTGGCGGAAGAGGGCGCGCTGCAGTCCGGAGAGCGCGAGATCGAGGACGACGGCGACGACCGCGACGAGCACGGCACCGCCGAGCACCTGCACGAGGTCGCGCTGGGCGAGCCCGTCGAAGACGTACCGGCCGAGCCCGCCGAAGGAGACGTACGCGGCGATGGTGGCCGTCGCGACGACCTGGATCAGCGCGAGCCGGAGCCCGGTCATGATCAGCGGCAGCGCGAGGGGCAGTTCGACCTGGAAGAGGACCTGGTGCCAGCGCATGCCCTGGCCGCGCGCCGCGTCCCGAACCTCGGGGTCGACGGCGGTCATCCCGGCGTAGGTGTTGGTGACGATGGAGGGGACGGCCAGCGCCACCAGAGCGATGTAGACGGGCCACATGGACAGGCCGCTGGCCAGGAAGACCAGCACGACGAGGCCGACCGTCGGAAGCGCGCGCCCGAAGCTGGAGAGGTTGATGGCGACGAACGCGCCGCGCCCGGTGTGCCCGATGAGCAGGCCGACCGGCAGCGCGATCACGGCGGCGATCAGGGTCGCGAGGAGCGAGTACTGGAGGTGTTCCAGGAGGCGGTGCCCGATGCCGTCGGGACCGGCCCACTGCTCGCCGCTGACCAGCCAGGCGCCGAGATCCTTGAAGAGTTCGTACATGTCACGCGCTCCTCTTGCGGCGGGTCCAGGGGGTCAGGACGTACTGGAGGGTGACCAGGAGCGCGTCCGCGACGAGCGCGAGGAGCAGGGTCAGGACGACGCCGACGATGACGGGGGTGGGGAAGTTGCGCTGGAACCCGTCCGTGAAGAGCTGGCCGAGGCCGCCGTCGCCGATGTAGGTCGCCACGGAGACGAGGGAGATCGCCATGACCGTCGCGATGCGTACGCCCGCCATGATCACCGGGAGTGCGAGGGGGAGTTCGACGGTGAGGAGGGTGCGCAGCGGGCGGGTGCCCATGGCCTTGGCCGCTTCCTTCGTCTTCGCCGGGACGGAGTCCAGGCCCTCGACGGTGTTCCGCAGGAGCACGACGAGCGTGTAGATCGTCAGGCCGATGACGGTGGTGGTGCGGGTCAGTCCGCTGACCGGCAGGAGCAGCACGAAGACGGCGATGGACGGGATGGTGAACAGGACGTTCGACAGGCCGAGGAGCAGTCCGCGCAGGGGGCGCACGCGGTGGGCGAGGACGGCCAGGGGGAGCGAGATGAGCAGGCCGAGGAGTACGGCGGTGAGGGCGGCCTGGAGGTGGGAGAGGGTGAGGGTGGTGAGGTCGTCGGTGTGGTCGGCTATCCACGACCAGTCGATGGTCATACGTCGGCCTTGCTTGCGCCGTCCGCCGTGCCCGCGGGGGTCGTTTCGGCGGGCACGGGGCCGTCTTGGGTTGCTCGCGCAGTTCCCCGCGCCCCTGACGGGGCATCGCCCCTGGAAGGGGCGCGAGGAACTGCGCGATCAGCCCCCACCGGCCCGCGGACGGAAGAGTTCCGCCCGCGCGCCGCGCCCTCGTGGATGTCCTCCCGCGAAGACACCCCTGTCAGACGGCCCTCCGCGTCGACGCGTGCCACGAGCCCCGTCGGTGCGGACAGGGACTCGTCGAGGGCGGCGAGGAGCGAGTCGGCGTCCCGCAACGGGCGTACGGGGAGGTCGGGCTCCGCGGCGTCCTTGTGCCGCCAGGCCAGCGGTGCTCCCGCCGCGTCCAGGCGGAGTGTCCAGTCGCCGTCCTGCGGGGCTGGGCCCTGCGCGACGCCCGCCAGGGGAACCAGGGACAGCAGCTTCAGGCCGCGCTCCGCGCCCAGGAAGTCCGCGACGAAGTCGTCGGCGGGGCGGGCCAGGAGCTCGGCAGGGCTCGCGCACTGAACGAGGTGGCCGCCGGTGCGGAAGACGGCTATGCGGTCACCGAGCCGGACGGCCTCGTCGATGTCGTGCGTGACGAAGACGATGGTCTTGTTCAACTCCCGCTGCAGGCGCAGGAGTTCGTCCTGGAGCTGGGTGCGGACGACGGGGTCGACCGCGCCGAACGGCTCGTCCATCAGGAGCACCGGCGGGTCCGCGGCGAGCGCGCGGGCCACGCCCACGCGCTGCTGCTGGCCGCCGGAGAGCTGGTGCGGGTAACGCTTCCCGGCGTCGGCGGTGAGGCCGACCGTCTCCAGGAGCTCGGCCGCCCGCGCCCGCGCCTTCTTGCGGCCCCAGCCGAGCAGCAGTGGCACCGTCGCGATGTTGTCCAGGACGGTGCGGTGCGGGAAGAGCCCGGACTGCTGGATCACGTAACCGATGGAGCGGCGCAGTTCGGCGGCGTCCTGCTCCAGGACGTCCTTGCCGCCCACCCTGATCGTCCCGGAGGTCGGGTCGACCATCCGGTTGATCATGCGGAGCGTGGTCGTCTTGCCGCAACCGGAAGATCCGACGAGGACGGTCACGCCCCCTTCCGGCATCTCAAGGCTGAGGTCGTGGACCGCGGTTGTGCCGTTCGGGAAGCGCTTGTGGACCGTATCGAATTGGATCATGAGGAGTCCCTTGCCCGGCTGTATATCGTCATGCAGAGTTCTCGTTGACTGAATAGATTGTCAATAGCTTGTCCACGCCCCGACGTAAATCACTGGTGACAAGTGGTCGCAGGGCAAGACTGAGCGTCCGGTTGAGGAGGAATTACGAGTGATGTCGTCTCGTATCGCGGACAGGGCGACCGACGCCAGTGACTCGGTCGTCGTCCTGGACGGCCGGGGACTGATGGTCGCAGATGTCGTACGTATGGCCGAATCCACCGCTAAGCCCGTACCCGGAACGGACGGCATGAAGCGGGTGGAGCTCTCGTGGAACGCCGCCCGGGAGATCGCGTCCTGGGGCCGCGTCTACGGCCGCTCCACCGGAGTGGGCGCCAACCGGAATGAGTCCGTGCCGACCGAGGCGGCCGCCGACCACGGTCTGCGGCTGCTGCGCAGCCACGCCGGGGCGATCGGCGACGAGCTGCCCGCGCGGCAGGTGCGCGCGATGCTCGCGGTCCGCGCCAACCAGCTGCTCGCCGGCGGCGCGGGCCTGCGCCCGACCGTCGTCACGGCGCTCTGCCAGGCCCTGGAGACGGGCGCGTACCCCCGGGTCAACGAATTCGGTTCGGTCGGTACGGGCGACATCGCCGCGCTCGCGCAGATGGGCCTCGCGCTCGCGGGCGAGCATCCCTGGCAGGGGCCGGGGACCGCCCCCGAGCCGCAGCCCCTCGACAACAACGACGCACTCGCCCTGATCAGCAGCAACGCCCTGACCCTCGGCCAGTCCGCGCTCGCCCTGCACGAACTGCGCGGCCTGATCGCGGCCACCCAGGTGGTGGCGGCGCTGACCCTGATGGCGGTCGACGGTTCGTACGAGGCGTACGCGCTGCCCGTGCACGAGGCGCGGCGCCACTCCGGTTCGTTCGCGGTCGCCGAGCGGATGCGGCGGATACTCGGCGCGCCCGACCGCCCCACGCCGCCGCTCGGCCGCATCCAGGACCCGTACGGCCTGCGCTGTGTGCCGCAGATCCACGGGCCCGCGCACGACGCGGCGGACGCCCTGGAGGACGTCCTCACGGTGGAGATCAACGCGGCGGCCGAGAACCCGCTGATCTCGGCGGACGACATGGCGGCGTACCACCACGGCGGCTTCTACCTGGCCCAACTCGCTCTGTCCCTGGACCACTTCAGACTGGCGGTGACCCAGGCGGCACGCCTGTCGACGTCACGCCTCTCGACCCTCAATGAACCGGGCTTCACCCGGCTGCGCCCCTTCCTCGCGGACGGCGAACCGGCGTCGTCGGGCGTGATGATCCTGGAGTACGCGGCCGGCGCCGCCCTCGGTGACCTGCGGGCCTTCTCCGCGCCCGCCTCGCTCGGCCACGCCGTGCTCTCGCGCGGGGTCGAGGAGCAGGCCAGCTTCGCCTCGCTCGCGGCACGCCAGACGCTGCGGGCGTGCGAGGCGTACCGCCTGGTCGTGGGCTGTGAACTGGTGGCCGCCGTCAGGGCGTTGAGGCAGCGCGACATGCGCCTCGACCCGGAGCTGCCCGTCGGGCGGGCCTTCGAGCTCGCGGACTCCGTCCTCGACGCGGAGCTGGCCGACCGGCCGTTGACGGATGATGTGACGGCGGCGGCCGGGCTGCTCGACCGGTTCACGGAGCTGTGGTCGGACCTGGGCGAGAGTCAGGGTGTTGTGAGGGGAACGGTATGAGTGACAGTCCTGCGGCGCGGCTGCAAGTGCTCTTCGAGGGGCACCGGCTCACGCCCACCCAGCGGCGCATCGCGCACTGCATGGTGCGGCGGGCGGCGGACGTCCCCTTCCTCTCCAGCGTCGAACTGGCGGAGCTCGCCGGGGTCAGCCAGCCCTCGGTGACCCGCTTCGCGGTGGCGCTCGGCTTCGACGGCTACCCGGCGCTGCGCAGGCACCTGCGGGAACTGGCGCCCGCGGAGGCGGCGGGCGGCGACTCCCTCAACGAGTACCAGCAGGCGGTCGAGGCGGAGATCGCGAACCTGCGGCACCTGGCGGAGATCCTCGCCGACCCCTCCCCGGTGGAGCGCGCGGGACAGCTCCTCGCTTCCTCCCGCCCGCTCCCGGTCCTCGGCCTGCGGGCGGCCGCGTCCCAGGCGTACGGCTTCTCGTACTTCGCGGCGAAGGTCCACCCCGACGTACGCCTCCTCGACGAGGGCGGCACCATGCTGGCCGACCGGATCGACGCGGCGGTGCGGGCGGGCGCGACGGCGCTCCTGTGCTTCGCGCTGCCGAGGCACCCCCGCGAGGTGGTGGACGCCCTCGCCCACGCCCAGGGGGCGGGCCTCTCCGTGGTGACGGTGGCCGACTCGGCGTTCGCCCCCGTGGCCGCCCACTCCGACCTCCTCCTCCCGGCAGCGGTCGGCACAGGCCTCGCCTTCGACACGGCCTGCGCCCCGATGCTCCTGGGCCGCGTACTCCTGGAGGCGATGTGCGACGGACTCCCGGACGCCCAGGCCCGCCTGGAGGAGTTCGACGCGGGAGCGGCGGCGCGGGGGCTCTTCGTGGAGTGAGGCGGGCCTCCGGGGCGGCGACCCTATGAGTTACGAGGTACCCCCGGACCGCGCCGGACGGCATGGTCGTGTCAGGCCGCCAAGGAGGCGGCGGACAACGGGGGTAAAGATGCGCACGATGAAGATGGTGCTGGTCGGCGTCGGTTCGGCGGCACTGCTCGCCACCGGCGGGACGATGACGGCGGGGGCCGCGCCTGCCCAGGGCGTGGACGCCCAGGCGGCGTGGAGCTGCACCAAGGGGGCCGTCTGCTTCTACACGGGGAGCAACGGAGACGGCACGCGTTACGAGCGTCACGCCGACAGCAACAGCAACTTCAAGAGCATCAACTCGGCCCGGAACAACGGCCACACCGATGAGCCCTACGACCACGTCAAGGTCAAGTGGAACTACCCGGGCAGCAGCGACTCCAAGTGGGGATGCCTGTCCCCGGGCGAGAAGTGGGAGGACAAGAAGACCTTCGAAGTCGACGCGGTCCGTTGGGTGAAGAGCTGCTGAACCCCGGCCGTGCACGACGGACCGGGCCACAAAGGCCCGGTCCGTCGCTCTCTGCGTGCCGGGCTCAGACGTCCAGGTTCGCCTCGATGCGTTTGAGCTGGTGCCTGGCCATGGCCAGGTTGGAACGCTTCTGGTCGAGGGCCACGTAGAGGAACAGGCCGTTGTTGTTGCGGCCCTTGATCAGGCGGATCAGGTGGTACTGGCTGCTGAGCGAGATCAGGATGTCCTCGATCTCGTCCTTGAGGTCCAGGAGTTCCATCGTGCGCAGCTTGGCGCGCACCACGTCGGTGTTGCCCGCCGCGGCGACGGCCAGGTCCAGGTCCTTTCCGCCGCCGATGGTGCCGAGGGCCATGCCGCTCGTGTAGTCGACCAGGGCGGCGCCGATGACTCCCTCGATCGAGGTGGTGACTTCCTTGAGCGATGTCTCTGTGTTGGCCATGATTTTCGCACTTCCTTTCCGTCTGCCGGGTGTACGCGGTGCTGGGGACGATGAGGGTGTGGTGGGGGACATGGGTCAGGTTTCCTCCGCTCGTTCGACGGCGGCGTCGACCAGCTCTCCGATGAGCACGCTCGAACGGCGGCCCTCCAGGTGCAGCCGGCCCACGTTGACTCGGGACTCGGCGAGCAGGGTGAGCACCGCGGACGAGCCGGCCGTGTACGTCGCCACGTAGCCGCCCTCGCCGCGGATGAGCAGTTCGCGGAAGCCGCCCTGATGCGTCGCGTCGGAGAGCCGCAGGGCCACTCCGAGCGCCGCCGCGGTGAGCGCGCAGAGGCCCTCCGGTTCGACGTCCGGCGCGTCCTGCGCGAGGACGAAGCCGTCGACGCTGGCCGTCAGGGCGCCCTTGAGCTGAGGAATCCTGGTCCGCAGCCGTTTCAGTTCGACGAGTACGTCGGCTTCGGCAGCCATCAGCTCTCTCCTCCCGGCGCGCTTCCAGAGCGCGAAAAACTTCATGGGCACGGGGGCCAAGTCCCTTGAACGGCACGGACCTTCACAGGGTCGCCTCCAGCGCGTCACGGACCCGGCGCAGCAGGGCGACGTCCGGCTCGTCGTGCTCCGTGCGGGCCGGGGCGGGAAGCATCGGCGGGGCCGGGTCGGGCGTGCGCGGTGGCTCCACGAGCCCGGCCGCGGCGAGCCGCCTGACCTCGATGAGGGTGTGGAAGGACGGCCGGCCGAGCGCCCAGGCGATGGCCGTCGGCGTACGGACCCCGTCGGCGAGCCGCAGCAGCGCGTCCTGACGTCCGGTGACCGTCTGCCCGGGCGCGGGCGGGCGCGCCACGACGGGAGAGGTGTCCAGCTCGGGACAGGGCCAGACGCTGTCCAGGAGAGCCCGGCGCCGCCGGGTCTCCCGCTCCACGGCCTCCGCCGCCACCGGGCGCACCCGGCCGAGCCAGTGCGCGACGCCGTAACGGAACCGGGTGGGTCCGCTCGCCGGGCCGAGGACGAAGAACGCGGCGTCGAACAGCGCGCCGATGTGGCAGACCTCCAGCTCGCCCGCGGTGACCCGGCCGCTGTCGATCAGCTGCCGCCCCACCTCGTTGCGTGTCCCGGCCAGCGAGAGGGCCTCCTGCCAGCCCTGCGGCGGCAGCACGCCACCGGCCGTGAGCAGGACGTCTATGCCCGGCGCCGCGGGACTCTCCGCGTGCACGACGCGGCCCTCGACGAGATAGAGGGTGCCCTGGTCGCGCAGCAGCGCACCGGTCGCCCGCTCGTCGGCGAGCCGCATCAGCATGGGTGAGGTGGCGGCCGCGGTGATGCGCATGGCGCTCACACCAGCACCAGACGCTCGGAGAGGTCGCGCAGCCGCATGCGGGCGAGCGCGAGATTTCCGGTGTGCCGGTCGAGCCAGAGATAGAGGAAGACGCTGCTGTCGAAGGTCGTCTCGACGAAGCGGATCAGATGGAACCCGGTCCTCGTGGTGAGCATGAGGTCCTCGACGGGAAGCCCCTTGCGGTCGTCGCACCGCTCCGTGTCCAGCACGTCGTCCCTGGGCGCGAACGCCTGGTACTCCGCCGCGGACCGCGCCACCTCCGCGGTCTCGGCCGCGGTCGCCTCGTGGTCGCCGCCGGGAGGATCGCCGACCGAACCGAGGGCGAGCCCGCTGGTCCAGTCGACGATCGCCGCGCCGCGCGCACCAGGCAGTGTCATCGCTTCGAGCAGACACTCGTCGATTCCGGGCACGCGGCTCCCCTTCCCCAGGGTTGAACCGGGTGGCCCCTACCACCCGACCGGAGGCTCAGCGCCGCCCGGTGTGAGGAAGGTACGCAGAAGTGGTGGAGAGTCCTGGGAAATGGGCACTTTCCAGGGGAACATGCCCGACCTCGACGGGATCAGTGCGAGGAGAGGTGGGTTCGGGCCCGAGCCTGACCGATTGTGGCGGCCGACGACCGGACCGCCCCCTTCACTCCTCGCCGCGCGCCTTGAGCACCACCTTGTTGACGGCCCACAGCCCGATGCCGATGGCGAGCAGCACCCCGGCCCGGATGTAGACCTCCGCCGGGCGGTCGGCGAGGGGGCTCGCGAGGATCAGGGCCGTGAGGGCGCCGAGCACGGGAAGGACCGTCGGGGCGCGGTAGTGCTTGTGCTCGACGGGGTCGCGGCGCAGCACCAGGACGGCCACGTTGACCACCGCGAACACGCAGAGCAGCAGGAAGGCCGTCGTGTCGCCGAGGCCCTCGATCTCGCCCGTCGTCACCAGACCGATCGCCAGCAGCGAGACGAAGACGATCCCGACCACCGGTGTCCGGCGACTGGGAAGGACCCGCCCCATCGCGCGCGGCAGGATGCGCTCGTTGGCCATGCCGTAACAGAGCCGCGAGGCCATCATGATGTTGATCAGCGCCGAGTTGGTGACCGCGAACAGGGCGATCAGGGCGAAGAGTTTGTGCGGGAAGTCGATGCCGCCCGCCTTCACCACCTCGAGCAGCGGGCCGCTCGATCCTTCGAGCACCTTGTAGTCGACGAGCAGCGAGGACACCAGAGCCACCAGGACGTAGATCGTGCCCGTCACCGCGACCCCGAGGAAGATCGCCCGGGGGAACGTGCGCGTCGGGTCCTTCGTCTCCTCGGCCATGTTCACCGAGTCCTCGAAGCCGACGAACGCGAAGAAGCCGAGCGCGGTCGCGCCGAGCACACCCGTCATCAGGGCGTAGGCCGTTCCGTCGCCCGCCTCGAACTCCGTCAGGCGCGAGGGCTCACCGTCCCCGCTCAGGACCGCGTACGCGCCGATCGCGAGGATGATGGCCAGGCCCGTCAGCTCGACGAGGGTGAGGACCACGTTCGTCTTGACGGACTCCGAGACGCCCCGCAGGTTCAGCGCCGCGAGCGCGAGGATGAAGAGGATCGCGACCAGCGTCGGCGGGAGCGCGTTGCTCGTCAGCTCCCCGAGGTAGTCGCCGCTGAAGGCGCGGGCCGCGGCGCTCGCCGACGAGAGGCCCGAGCACATCACCATGAAGGCGATGATGAAGGTGAGGAACGGGACCTTGAACGCCTTCTGCGTGTAGAGGGCGGCGCCCGCCGCCTTCGGGTACTTGCCGACCAGCTCGACGTACGACGCCGCCGTCAGGATCGCCACCACGAAGCCGATCGCGAACGGCAGCCACAGCGCGCCGCCGACCTTCCCCGCCACCTTGCCGGTGGTGGCGTAGATGCCGGTGCCGAGGATGTCGCCGATCACGAAGAGGATCAGGAGCTTGGGGCCGATCGCGCGGTTCAGCGCGGGTTCTCCGGACGGCGGCGGCGTACCGGTGGCCTTTTCGGATGTCGTCACAGGATCATCTCCCCCGAGGGTGTGCCTGGAGGGAGCATCTGCCCCGGAAGTGCCGATGCGATGCGGGAGTTGAGCAACCTCAGAGGTCGCGCAGCGCGTCCCGCAGCGCGCCCCCGGACTCGGCGACGATCTCCTGAAGGGTCTGCGGCTCGCGAACGGTGGCGAAGCCGACTTCTCCGCCCTGACCCGCGGAGAAGCCGTAAATGCCGGGCCGGGCAAGGCTGTTGTACGAGTAGTGGTGCGCGAAGTAGTACGCGCCCGTGTCGAGCACCGCGGCGTAGTCGCCCTGTTCGAGCAGCGGGAGCGGACGGTTCTCGGCGAGCAGGTCGCCAGCGAAGCACGCGGGGCCCGCGATGTCCTGCCCGACGGCCGGCCCGCTCTTGGGGCGGCCCTTCTCGTCGTACGCGGCGATCCGCAGCGGCCAGGACGCGGGCGCGTACACCGTGCGGGCGGCCACCTGGACGCCCGCGTGCGTCACGGCGATGGGCCGGGTGCCCGCCGACTTGGCGTACTCGACGCGGGCCAGGATCGTGCCGTGCTTGGCGAGCAGCGAGCGGCCGAACTCGGTGACGATGCCGTACCGCCCGTCGAGCAGCCCCGGCACGCGGGACTTCAGGCGGCGGGCGTACTGCGCGTGCGTCGGGGTCTCCTCGTCCGAGCCGAAGTTGACGGGCAGGCCGCCGCCGATGTCGATGGTGTCGACCTGCTGCCGGCCGGCCCGTTCGTTGATCTCCTCGGCGAGCTCGTACGTCGCCGCGACGCCCCGCACCATCAGCTCCAGGGGCATGCCCTGCGATCCGGAGTGGGCGTGCAGGCGCGTCAGCCACGGGCGGTCGAGGTACGCCCGGACGATCCACTCGCGGGCGCCCTCGTCCAGCAGCGCGACGCCGAACTTGGACGTCGCGGTCGCGGTGGACAGCGCGCCGATGGAGCCGCCGCCGATCTGCGGGTTCACGCGCAGGCCGATGGGGGAGCCGGTGGGCGCCGAGCGGGTCATCGCGTCCAGGCGGGCGAGCTCCTGCGGGTTGTCGGCGTTCACGGCGATGCCGAGGGCGAGGGCCTCGCGCAGCTCGGCGGCGGTCTTCGCGGGCGAGTCGAGGACGGTGTGCGTGGGCGGCACACCGGCGGCCCGCGCGAGGGCGAGCTCGCCGGGGCTGGCCACCTCGGCGCCGATGCCCGCGTCACGCAGCAGGCGCAGGACCGGGACCAGGGGCGACGCCTTCACCGCGAAGGCGTGCAGGACGGGGGTGCCGGGCGGCGTGACCGCCTCGAAGGCGGCGCGCAGCGCGGCGGCGGCCGAGCGGATGCCGGTGACGTCCAGGAGCCCTACGACCGGGGACGCGGGGTCCACGAGGCCCTGCTCGACGGCGGCGCGGACGGCCTGGTCACGCCGGACGGCGCGGTCCGCCGGATCCTCTCCGTCCACCTCGGTCGTGGGTGCGGTCTCCGTGCCCTGATCGCTCATGTGTTCCAGCCAATCATCCGTCACGGGGTATCGCTGCCCCGTCGGCGTATTGACTAGCTCTATTCAACATCGCAGGATGTGAATAACAAGGTCACAGCAGAGCGTCACGAGGAGGCATCGCCATGTCAGGACCCCGCCCCGTACGGGCACCGCGCGGTACGGAACTGAGCGCCCTGGGATGGCAGCAGGAAGCCGCCCTGCGCATGCTGCAGAACAACCTCGACCCCGAGGTCGCCGAGCACCCCGACAAGCTCGTCGTCTACGGCGGCACCGGCAAGGCGGCCCGCGACTGGCGCTCGTTCGACGCGATGGTGCGCACCCTGAAGACCCTCAAGCAGGACGAGACGATGCTCGTCCAGTCCGGCCGCCCGGTCGGCGTCATGCAGACCCACGAGTGGGCCCCCCGCGTCCTGATCGCCAACTCGAACCTGGTGGGCGACTGGGCGAACTGGGAGGAGTTCCGCCGCCTGGAGGCCCTCGGCCTGACCATGTACGGCCAGATGACCGCGGGCTCCTGGATCTACATCGGCACGCAGGGCATCCTCCAGGGCACGTACGAGACCTTCGCCGCGGTGGCGGCCAAGAAGTTCAATGGCACGCTCGCCGGGACGATCACCCTCACCGCCGGCCTCGGCGGCATGGGCGGCGCCCAGCCGCTCGCCGTCACCATGAACGACGGCGTCGCGATCTGCATCGACGTCGACCCGCGCGCCATCGAGCGCCGCATCGAGCACAAGTACCTCGACGTGAAGGCCGACTCGCTGCAGCACGCGCTCCAGCTCGCGGTCGAGGCGCGCGACCAGCGCAAGCCCCTCTCCATCGGCCTGCTCGGCAACGCCGCCGACCTGCTCCCGCAGATGCTCGCCGAGGGCGCCCCGATCGACATCGTCACGGACCAGACGTCCGCCCACGACCCGCTCGCCTACCTCCCGACCGGCGTCGACTTCGACGACATGGCGGCGTACGCGGCCAAGGACCCGGCGGGCTTCACCACCCGCGCCCGCGAGTCCATGGCCCGGCACGTCGAGGCCATGGTCGGCTTCATGGACGCGGGCGCCGAGGTCTTCGACTACGGCAACTCGATCCGCGGCGAGGCCCAACTCGCTGGCTACGACCGCGCGTTCGCCTTCCCCGGCTTCGTCCCCGCCTACATCCGCCCGCTCTTCTGCGAGGGCAAGGGCCCGTTCCGCTGGGCGGCGCTTTCCGGCGAGGCCTCCGACATCCACAAGACGGACAAGGCGCTCCTCGACCTCTTCCCGGAGAACGAGTCCCTGCACCGCTGGATCAAGATGGCGGGCGAGCGGGTCCACTTCCAGGGCCTCCCGGCGCGCATCTGCTGGCTCGGCCAGGGCGAGCGCGACAAGGCGGGCGACATGTTCAACGACATGGTCGGCAACGGCACCCTCGCCGCGCCCCTCGCGATCGGCCGCGACCACCTGGACTGCGGTTCCGTCGCATCCCCGTACCGCGAGACCGAGGCCATGCTCGACGGCTCCGACGCGATCGCCGACTGGCCGCTCCTGAACGCCATGGTGAACGTCGCGTCGGGCGCTTCCTGGGTCTCGATCCACCACGGCGGCGGCGTCGGCATGGGCCGCTCGATCCACGCGGGCCAGGTCTCGGTCGCCGACGGCACGAAGCTGGCCGGCGAGAAGATCCGCCGCGTCCTCACGAACGACCCCGGCATGGGCGTCATCCGGCACGTCGACGCGGGCTACGACATCGCGGAGTCGGTGGCGGACGAGAAGGGCGTACGCATCCCGATGCGCGAGGGTGACCAGGCGTGAGCGAGACGTTCCACGCCATGTGGCGTTCGCTGCGGCCCATCGGCCGCAGCGACGCCTCGGGCGGCTACCGCCGCTACGCCTGGACCGGCGCGGACGCCGAGTGCCGCCTCTGGTTCCAGGCGCAGGCGGAGGCACGCGGCCTCGACTACGAGGTCGACCGCAACGGCAACCAATGGGCCTGGCTCGGCGACCCGGCCCGCGGCGACGCGGTGGTCACGGGCTCGCACCTGGACTCGGTCCCGGACGGCGGCGCCTTCGACGGCCCGCTCGGGGTCGTCTCCTCCTTCGCGGCCCTGGACGAACTCCGCGCCCGGAAGGTGTCGTTCAGTCGTCCCCTCGCCATCACCAACTTCGGCGACGAGGAGGGCGCCCGCTTCGGCCTCGCCTGCGTGGGCTCGCGCCTGACCGCCGGGCAGCTCACGAAGGAGAAGGCGTACGAGCTGACGGACGCGTCCGGGACCACGCTCCCGCAGGCGATGGAGGCGGCGGGATACGACCCGTCGACCATCGGCCCGGACCCCGAACGCCTCGCGCGAATCGGCGCGTTCGTGGAACTGCACGTGGAGCAGGGCCGAGCCCTCGACCTCACCGGCGACCCCGTGGGCATCGCCTCCGCCATCTGGCCGCACGGCCGCTGGCGCTTCGACTTCAGGGGCGAGGCCAACCACGCGGGCACCACCCGCCTGGTGGACCGCCGCGACCCGATGCTGTCGTACGCGGAGACGGTCCTCGCGGCGCGCAGGGAGGCGGAACTCGCGGGCGCGGTGGCGACGTTCGGCAAGATCGCGGTCGAGCCGAACGGCGTCAACGCCATCCCGTCGCTCGTGCGCGGCTGGCTGGACTCGCGCGCCGCGGACCAGGAGTCGCTGGACACGGTCGTGACGGGCATCGAGAAGGCGGCCCGCGAGTACGCGGACCGGCACGGCATCGACCTCGACGTCGTACAGGAGTCCTTCACGCCGGTGGTGGAGTTCGAGGACGCCCTGCGCGACGAACTGGGCCGGATTCTCGGCGGCAGCACGGGCAGGAAGCTTCCCGTCCTGGGCACGGGCGCGGGACACGACGCGGGTATTTTGTCCGGCTCGATCCCGACCGCCATGCTGTTCGTACGGAACCCCACGGGCATCTCGCACTCCCCGGCCGAGTTCGCCGCCGAGGACGACTGCGTGGCCGGGGTGACCGCACTGGCCGACGTACTGGAAGGGCTGGCGTGCAGGTGACGGAGACTTACTGGCTGGAGCAGGCCTGGCTCGACCCGACGGTCGAGCCGGGCGTGGCGGTGGAGGTGACGGGCGACCGGATCTCCGCGGTCCGCAAGGGCGTGGAGTCCCCGCCACCAGGCGCGACGGTGCTGCGCGGCCTGACGCTGCCGGGCCTGGCGAACGCCCATTCGCACGCCTTCCACCGGGCCCTGCGGGGCACGGTCCAGGTGGGCTCCGGCACGTTCTGGACGTGGCGCGAGGTCATGTACTCGGTGGCGGACCGCCTGACACCGGAGACGTACCGCGAGCTGGCCCGCGCGGTGTACGCGGAGATGGCCCTCGCGGGCATCACCACGGTGGGCGAGTTCCACTACGTGCACCACGCGCCGGGCGGCACGCCCTACGCCGATCCCAACGCGATGGGCGAGGCGCTGATCGAGGCGGCTTCCGACGCGGGCATCCGCATCACGCTCCTGGACACGGCGTACGTGGCGTCGGGGCTGCTCAGCGAGACGCGGGGCGAGGCCCCGAACCGCCACCAGCTCCGCTTCTCCGACGGTACGACGGAGGCGTGGGCGGAGCGGGCCTCGGCCCTCAAGGACCGCGGCCACGCGCGGATCGGCGCGGCGATCCATTCCGTGCGAGCAGTCCCGGCAAGGCAGTTGGGCGCGGTGGCGGATTGGGCGTCGGCCCGCAACGCCCCGCTCCACGTGCACCTCTCCGAGCAGAAGGCGGAGAACGAGGCGTGCCTGTCGGTCCACGGCCGCACTCCCACCCAGCTCCTGTCGGACCACGGGGTGCTTGGCCCCCGTACGACGGGCGTGCACAACACGCACCTCACGGACGAGGACATCGCGCTCCTGGGCCGCTCCTCCTCCGGCACGTGCATGTGCCCCACGACGGAACGGGACCTGGCGGACGGCATCGGCCCGGCGGTCCGCCTCCAGCAGGCGGGCAGCCCGCTCTCCCTGGGCAGCGACAGCCACGCGGTGATCGACCTCCTGGAGGAGGCCCGCGCGATGGAGCTGAACGAACGCCTCCGCTCGCACACGCGCGGCCACTGGACGGCGGCGGCGCTGCTGCGCGCGGCGAGCGCCGATGGGCATGCGGCGCTTGGCTGGTCGGACGCGGGTGTCCTGGAAGTCGGCGCACTGGCCGACTTCGCGACGATCGCCCTGGACTCGGTCCGCACGGCCGGCCCTCTGCCGCGCCTGGCGGCGGAGACGGCGGTCTTCGCGGCAACGTCGGCGGACGTGCGGCACACGGTGGTGGGGGGCCGCCATGTCGTACGAGACGGCATCCACACGCTGGTACCGGACGTACCGGGGGCGCTGGCGAAGGCGGTGGCAACGCTACGGGACTGACCCGCCCGTCCCCCAACCGCCGCTGCGCGGCGAATCTCTCCCGCCCACCCACCCGATTACCCGGCAGTTGCCCGTGCACCCGGCGGAGTGTTTCCAGCTCCGCCGTCGTCGGCCGCGACTGGCCGCCGAGCCGCCGCTGCGCGGCGAATCTTTCCCACCCACCCGCCCGATTGCCCCGCAGCTGAATCTCCAGCCCGTCCGGCGTTTGAGGACGAACTCGGCGGAGCCGGTGATCGACGGTCACCACGGCCGGCGGAGCCGGAAAATTCGGGAAGGGGCGGGATCGGGGAAAGAAGACCGCCCGAACCTCAGCCCACCACGGAGACCCCCATGACGACGACCGCCATCACCAACATCGGCAGCCTGGTGACGAACGACCCCGCCCTGGGGGACGGCAGCCCCCTGGGCCTCCTCACGGACGCCGCCGTAGTCCTGGACGGCGAGACCATCGCCTGGGTGGGCCCGGCCGCCAAGGCCCCCGCGGCAGACGAGACGTACGACGCGAAGGGCCGCGCAGCCATCCCCGGCTTCGTCGACTCCCACTCCCACCTCGTCTTCGCAGGCGACCGCACCCAGGAGTTCAACGCCCGCATGTCGGGCCGCGCGTACTCGGCGGGCGGCATCCGCACCACGGTCGCCGCAACCCGCGCCGCCACAGACGAGACGCTCGAAGCGAACCTCACCCACTACCTCCGCGAGGCCCTGCGCCAAGGCACGACCACGTTCGAGACGAAGTCGGGCTACGGCCTCAACACGGAGGACGAGGCCCGAGCCCTCCGCATCGCCTCCCGCCACACGGACGAAGTGACGTACCTGGGAGCCCACATCGTCTCCCCGGACTACGCCGACGACCCGGCCGCGTACGTGGACCTCGTCACCGGCGAGATGCTGGAGGCCTGCGCCCCGCACGCCCGCTGGATCGACGTCTTCTGCGAGAAGGGCGCCTTCGACGGCGACCAGGCCCGCGCGATCCTCACGGCGGGCAAGGCGAAGGGCCTGCACCCCCGCATCCACGCGAACCAGCTCTCGTACGGCCCCGGAGTCCAGCTCGCCGTAGAACTGGACGCGGCATCGGCGGACCACTGCACGCACCTCACGGACGAGGACGTCGACGCCCTCGCGAACAGCGACACGGTGGCGACGCTCCTCCCCGGCGCGGAGTTCTCCACCCGCGCCGAGTGGCCCGACGCCCGCCGCATCCTGGACGCGGGCGCGACGGTGGCCCTCTCCACGGACTGCAACCCGGGCAGCTCCTTCACGTCCTCGGTCCCGTTCTGCATCGCCCTCGCGGTACGGGACATGGGCATGACCCCGGACGAGGCGATCTGGTCGGCGACAGCGGGTGGCGCGGCAGCCCTGCGCCGCACGGACATCGGCCACATCCGCCAGAGCGCCCGAGCAGACCTGGCCCTCCTCGACGCCCCCAGCCACGTCCACCTGGCCTACCGCCCGGGAGTCCCCTTGGTCAGCGAGGTCTGGCGCCGGGGTATGCGGGTGGCCTGAGGGTGCGGCGTCCTGACGGCACGACACGACACGACCCGACCCGACCCGACCCGACCGCAAAAAAATCCCACCCGCCAAGCGCTACACCCACCACCGAGCGGGATTTCCTCGCATGGGCACCACCACCCGTCACCGCGCAATGTCCAAGACGGCCTTGCCGGTGACCTCGCGGGCGAGTAGCGCGGCCAACGCATCCGTGGTGCGGGTCCAGTCGTCGCGGCGACTGATCTGGGGGTCCAGCTCACCGCGGGCGACGAGCGACGCGAGCCAGTCGAGGTCGGTGCCGAGGCCGTCGGCGTCGTCCATCAGGAAGAACGTGGTGAGCGAACGGTCGTGACGCCCGGCGTCCCCGAAAAGGGCGCCGAACGGGAGCTCCTCCCCGACCCCCGAACTGTGGCCGACGGCCACCAGAGTGCCGTGGGGCGCCAACGCCCGATAGGCGTCCACCAGTTGTGGACCGCCGACCACGTCGATCACGCCGTGCACCGGCTCGACGAGCGTCAGGGCATCGCCCGCCACAACCTCGTGGGCGCCGAGGTGCGTCAGTGCCTCACCCTTGGCGGGGTCGCTGGTCGCCGCCACGACGTGCGCGCCGCCACGGGCCGCGAGCTGCACCGCGAACCTGCCGACGCCGCCGCTCGCCCCTGTCACCAGAACGCGGCGCCCCAGGATCGGCCCGAGCCGTCGCAGCGCGCGCAGCGCCGACCCAGCGGCGACCGGCAGCGCACCGACCGCACCCAGGTCCGCACCCTCGGGCACGATCCCGAGCAACCCCGTCTCCACCGCCCGGAGTTCGGCCCATGCCCCGGAGGGCCCGAGTGTGACGACCGGGGTGCCGGCAGCGGGCCCGGTGCCGTCGGCGGCCGCGCGCACGACGACGCCCGCGGCGTCCCAGCCGGGGATGGTGCCCTCCTCGCCGTTCGGGACGACGAAAGCGGCCTCGCCGTGGTTCACGGAGAAGGAGTGAATGCGGACGAGCGCCTGATGAGATGTGGGGACCGGGTCGGGTGCCTCGCGCAGAGAGAGGTGGCCGGGAGCGGAGTGGTCGATCGTGAGTGCTCGCATGGCCGCCATAGTGCCACTCAGTGGCAAAAGCCTTCAAGGGGCAAAGGCGCACGGGAGGCGTCGTGGCTAAGATGGCGCCATGGCGAGCGAGATGGGCAAGGGCGAAGGGCCAGGCGGGGGCAAGGGCAGGGACAGGGGTGTCTTTGGAGACTTGCCGCTGCGGGAGCGGAAGAAGCTGCGCACGCGGCGGGCCCTCGTCGAGACGGCCCTTGAGCTGTTCTCCGCCAAGGGGTTCGCGGCCACCACGCTCGACGAACTGGTCGAGGCCGTAGAGGTCTCCAAGCGCACGTTCTTCCGTACGTTCGCGTCGAAGGAGGACGTCGCGCTCGCCCCGGAGCGAGAGCTGTGGCGGGCGTACACCGACGACATCGGCCAGCGGCCGTTCGGGGAAGGCCAACCCTTGCTCACCGTCTTCGAGCAGTCGCTGTACGCCGCCGTGGCTGGCATGGAGGAGGACTGGGAGCGGCGCTTCCTGACGAGCCGTGCCCTGGCCGACGCTACGCCCGCGCTCAACGCGCACAGCCTGCGGCACTGCGCGGAGATCACCGATGAGGTCATCGCCCTGACGGTCGCCGCCCTCCCCACGGACCCGGCGCCGCTACGGGTGCGGCTCCTCCTGGAGCTGATGCTCTCCGCGTGGCGCGGCGCGCTGAAGGAGTGGTCCACGCCTGGTGGAGACCACGACCGCGGTGCACTGGTCGGGCACATGGACGCCGCGTTCGCCGTGATCCCCGAGGTTCTTGAGCTGGCTGCTGCCGCGGTGCCTTCGGCCGGACGTCGGCACGGCTACGGCATCCTGGCCCCATGAAGACCATCGGCCTCATCGGCGGTATGAGCTGGGAGTCCAGCGCCGAGTATTACCGGCTGCTCAATGAGTTGGTGCGGGAGCGGCTCGGGGGGCTGCACTCCGCGCGCTGCGTGTTGTACTCCGTGGACTTCGCCGAGATCGAGAAGTTGCAGGTCGCGGGGGAGTGGGAGCGGGCGGGGGAGGTGCTCGCCGGGGCCGCGAAGGGGGTCGAGGCGGCGGGGGCCGAGCTCGTGCTGATCTGCACCAACACGATGCACAAGGTCGCAGGACAGGTCCAGGCGGCTCTCTCCGTGCCGCTGCTGCATCTCGCGGACGCCACCGCCGATGCGGTCCTGCGGGGCGGTCTGCGGCGCGTGGGGCTGCTCGGGACCGCGTTCACCATGGAGCAGGACTTCTACCGGGAGCGGCTGGCCTCGCACGGGCTCGACGTACTCGTTCCGGACGCGGAGGGACGCGCTCTGGTGCACCGCGTGATTTACGAGGAGTTGTGCCTCGGGGTGGTGCATGAGGCGTCCAGGGTCGGGTACCAGAACGTCATCGAGGATCTTGTACGGGAAGGAGCTGAGGGCGTCATCCTGGGATGCACCGAGATCGAGCTGCTGATCGGGCAGGAGCACAGCCCGGTACCGCTCTTCCCGACGACGCGGCTGCATGCGGAGGCAGCGGTGGCGGCGGCGCTGGCGATGGAGGCCGAGTGAAGTAGGCAGACGACAGCAACCCACCCGTCCACCCCTGGACGCGGGGCAAACGGGTGGGTGGGTGGGCGCGTTCCGCCGCGGAGCGGCGGTCCGAGGACCCGGAGGTACGCCGAGCGGCGCGCCCCCTCACTCGTCGACGGTCAATCCCTTGCGAAGCTTGACCAGCGTGCGCGACAGCAGTCGCGAGACGTGCATCTGCGAGATGCCGAGCTCATCGCCTATCTCCGACTGCGTCATGTTGGCGACGAAGCGGAGCGAGAGGATCTTGCGGTCGCGCGGCGGCAGTTCGGCGATCAGGGGCTTGAGCGACTCGACGTACTCGATGCCCTCAAGGCCGTGGTCCTCGTAGCCGATCCGGTCCGCGAGCGCGCCCTCGGAGTCGTCCTCCTCGGGCTGGGCGTCCAGCGAGCTCGCCGTGTAGGCGTTGGACGCGGCCATGCCCTCGACGACCTCGTCGTTGGAGATGCCCAGGCGCTCGGCGAGCTCGCCCACCGTGGGGGCGCGATCGAACTGCTGGGCGAGTTCGTCGCCCGCCTTGGCGAGGTCCAGTCGGAGTTCCTGCAGGCGGCGCGGAACGCGCACCGACCAGCTCGTGTCGCGGAAGAAGCGCTTGATCTCGCCGACGATGGTCGGCATCGCGAAGGTGGGGAACTCGACGCCTCGGCTGAGCTCGAAGCGGTCGATCGCCTTGATCAGGCCGATGGTGCCGACCTGGATGATGTCCTCCATGGGCTCGCTGCGGGAGCGGAACCGGGAGGCGGCGAACTTGACCAGGGCGAGGTTGAGTTCGACCAGCGTGTTGCGCACGTACGCGAATTCGTGCGTGCCTTCCTCGAGCGACTCGAGGCGTTCGAAGAGGGTCTTGGACAGGGCCCTCGCATCCAGCGGCCCCACCTCGTCGAACGGCGGGATCTCGGGCAGGTCGGCGAGCCCTTCGAGGGCTTCCGCCTCCGGCATGGCCGTCAGGTCCGGGAGTTCGCCGGGCGTGGCTTCCGTGCGGGGACCCGGGATCTCGGTCTCGATACGGTGCGGTGGGAGTGTCGACGTCGCTCGGTCAGTGCGCGATTCGTCGAGCCGGGGTGACATGGTGTCCTCCATCGTTCTCGGCATATGGCTGCCGATGCCAATACGTGCACTGCGGAGTGCGGCGCCTCCAAAGCCGTCAGTGTTGATTACTGTCTCTTCTACCCCTACCCGTTTCCACAGCCCGGTCGCAAGTGCGTTGTGCGGCTAAATGTCCGATTTCGGGGGGATGTTCGGGTACCCGAGGGCGTGAGGAAGGCGTAATGTTCAGGGGCGTCATCAACAGCCACGACGGTCGGAAGTGAGTGACGGAATGGACCGCGGGACAGTCGGTAGCGCGCATCGGGGCCGGCTTCTGGTCGAAGTCCGGGCAGAAGGCCCGAGCGTCGTCGTTACTCCGGCGGGTGAGTTGGATCACCACACCGCCGATTTGTTGCGTGAGCCGCTCGAGGCATGCCTCGACGACGGCTACTCACGCCTGGTCGTCGACTGCTCGCGCCTGGAGTTCATGGACTCCACCGGACTCAATGTCCTACTGGGTGCCCGGCTCAAGGCCGAGGCGGCGGGAGGTGGGGTGCATCTGGCAGGGATGCTGCCGGTGGTGGCCAGGGTCTTCGAGATCACCGGGGCCGAGGCGGTCTTCAGTGTCCACGAGACGCTCGCCGACGCGTTGGCCGACTGACTCAGGGGGCCCGCTGACGGAGCGTGCTCAAGAGTTACGCGTCAGTTGTCTCTATGTGATCACTGCGTTACGAGTGTCACACGGGTAGCGTCGAATAAGTGGGTGTTCTCACGGTTCGGCCGGGCAGGAGACATCCTGGATACGTCGACAGCGGTCCGCGCACAATCGTTGCCAAATCAACAGCCGGAACGGCCGAGCAGCCGATGATCCCTCTTGGAGCCCTGCTACTTGTCCAGTTCCTTGTCCAGAGTCCTCTTGTCGGTGAGGTGAAGCGCTGATGAGCACCACCCGGCCTTGCTCGCCGGGCGACCGCGGCCCGGAGCCCGAGGCCGTCGTCGCGGCCGCCCCCGCGGATCAGGCCGTCCCGGCGGCCACGGTCCGTCAGGGTCGCCAGGTCCGCAGGCTGAACCTGAACGGCGCCAGTGGCATCGTTCCGCTCGCCCGGGACTTCGCGCGCCAGTCGCTGCAGGCGTGGGGCTGGCTGCCCGCGGCGGGCGCCGATCAGCGTGCCGCCGCGGAGGACGTCCTCCTTGTCGTGTCCGAGCTGGTGACCAACGCGTGCCTGCACGCCGAGGGACCCGACGAGCTCTGGCTCTCCTCCGACAGCAAGGTGCTGCGGATCGAGGTGTCCGACCGCGGCGCCGGTCAGCCCGAGCCCCGTACCCCGCACCGCGCCGGCCGGCCCGGCGGGCACGGAATGTTCATAGTCCAGCGGCTCTGCCTGGACTGGGGTGTTGTCCGCACCCCGGGGGTGGCGGGCAAGACGGTGTGGGCCGAGCTGAGCGCGCCCGCATAGGGCCCGTTCAGTTCCCCCTTGGGTTACCCACGGTTCGTACGCGCGCCGGATCACTGAGATCCGGCGCGTTCTTTGTCTTCCCTCGGCAAGGCCCCGGGCGTACCTTGAGCGCCCAATCTGATGTGCCGTCAGTAAATCCGCACCGCGGCACGCCACGACCGGCATGAGGGGAACCCGAGGTGTCGTACCAGAAACGAACGGCTGTGCTCGCGCTTGCCACGGCCTTGGCCGGCGGCTCGGCGGTGCTGATGGCCGCCCCCGCCGCGCAGGCCGAGGTCCAGGACGTCAACTACCAGTGCAAGACGCCCATCGGCAACAAGGGCGCGGTCTCGCCGATCGACATCAAGAGCGTGAAGAGCGGCAGCGGCTACAAACTCACCATGTCCTTCCAGAAGGGCGTCTCCTCCAGCCCCGTGGAACTGGGCAAGGGCGCGATGAAGCCGAGCGCGCTCATCAAACTGGGCGGCGCGGAGAGCGGCACGGTGCCGGTGTCCGGAGCGCCCAACGACAAGGCGATCCCCGCCAACACCCCCATCAAGATCAGTGACCTGTCGGGGACGTACACGCCCAAGAAGAGCGGCAAGGTCACCTTCACCGCGGGTGTCCTGACCATCAAGGCGCTCGGCACGACGACGACGTGCACCCCGTCCAACAGTCCCAAGCCCTCGCTCTCCCTCGACGTGAAGGGCTCGGGCGGCGGCGGCGCGACGGACGGCGGCTCCGGCGGAGGCGGATCGACCGACGACGGCGGCTCAGGCGGCTCGGCCAGCGCACCCTCCGGCGGCGAAGAGCTCCCGCAGACCGGCCCCGCGGACTCCGCCATCGCGCTCGGCACCCTCGGCGGCACCGTGCTGCTCGCGGGCGCGGCCGGCGCGCTCTGGCTGACCCGCAGGAACCAGGCGGCCAGGTCGCGCTAGGCGCGACGCGTACGAAGGTACGAAGCGCGAGAAGATCCAGGAGCCGCCGATGCCGCCGAAGCCGTCGCTGCTGTCCGTCGCCCGAGCCCTCACCGTGGCCGTGGCCTTACTGGTGACGGGCGTGGCGCCGGCGACCGGGGCGTCCGCCGACGACTCCGGGGCGTGGTCCGTCGCGCCCTCCGCGGGAGGAGGGACGCGGCCGGCCAAGGACGGGCGGCCGTACTTCTACGTGGAGGGCACGCCCGGCTCCGTCCTGGAGGACACGGTGACGGTCACCAACCCCGGGTCGAAGCCCCGCACGGTGGAGCTGAGCGGCGCGGACGCCGACAACACCAAGAGCGGCGCGTACTCCCTGGAGCGGGGCAAGCCGAAGGACACCGGCTCCTGGATCACGTTCGCCGAACGCAAGGTGAAGGTGCCGCCGCGCACCCGCGCCGAGGTGCCGTTCAGCGTGAGCATCCCCGAGAACGCGGTGCCCGGCGACCACCCCGGGGCGGTCGTCGCGCGGGAGGGCGGCCGCGACGCCGGGGTCCGCGTGCATCTGCGGGTGAGCGGCCCGACGCTGTCCGCGCTCACGGTCGAGCGCGTACGGGCCGAGGGCGGGCGCATCTCGTACGACGTCGTCAACCGCGGCAACACGGTCCTGACCCCCAGGCTCACGGTCCACGCGGAGGGCGTGTTCGGCCCGCTGCTCGACCGGAAGCCCCGCACGCTCCCCGTGGAACTCCTCCCCGGCCGCAGGGTCACCCTCACGGAACCGTGGAAGGACGCCCCCGCGCTCGACTCCGTGGAGGTCACGCTCACGGTGACGGCATCGGGCGGAGCCCACGGCGAGGCGACGGCATCGGCCCGCTTCGTCCCATGGGGAGCGGTGGCAGGAGTGGGGGCCGGGGTGCTCGGCCTGGTGGCGGCAGGCGTCTGGTTCGTGCGCAGACGCAGAGCGGCGGCCGCGGAGCTGCCACCGGACGAAGTACCTGAACAGGGCGTCATGAAACCGGAGTTGGCGGGAGTGGGGACGGCAGAGGGAGAGCAGCTGTGAACGGCAACCCGTTGTGGGCGGTTCGGCGGTGCGTCGCCGTGACCGCCGTGCTTGCGGCCATGGCCTTGGCGCTGCTCCCGGCGGCGGGGGCCGGCGCCGCCGAGAAACCCTCCCTCACCCTCTCGAAGACAGAGGCGGGCAAGGGCGGTGACATCACCGTCAAGGGAGAGGGGTGGCGGCCGAACGCCCTCCTGATGATGCTCGTCTGCGGACAGTCCACCCCGGCCGACGGCGTGCCCGGCGGCACGAACTCCTGCGCCAACGACAGCGGCCGCGCCGTCACCACGGACGCCAAGGGCGCCTTCAGCAAGAAGCTCCCGGTGGCCGAGCCGCCCAAGCCCTGCCCCTGCGTGGTCCACGTGGCCACGGTCACGGGGGACAAGGCGCAGGCGGACGCCGTCTTCGCGGTCGCCGGGCACCCCGTGAAGCCCCTGCCGAAGCAGCAGGGCGGCGGGAAGCTCTCCGTCCTCACCGATACGCGCCTTGAGGGGTCGAGCGGCGTCCTGACCTGGTTCGGTGCCCCGCCGTCCCGCAAGCTCGTCTTCACCGTGGGCAACGTCGGCTCGGCCCCGGTCAAGAACCCGGTCTTCCAAGTGGGCACCTCCCATGGGGTGTTCGCCCCGCAGTGGGAGGAGCAGCAGTGGCGCGGCACCATCGCGCCGGGCAAGAAGGCGCAGATCAAACTGCCGGTCGAACTGTCGGCCGGGGCGCACGGCGACTACCTCGTCTCACTGAAGTTCGGCGGCAAGGTGCTCGCCGAGCAACCCTGGGGCGTCGGGCGTCCGTGGGGCGTCACCCTCTTCTGGATCCTGCTCTGCGTCGTCGTGCCGGCCGCCGTCTTCCGCATCGGCATGGCGGTGGTCGACAGGCTGCGGCCGGGCCGCCGCCGTAACCGCGGCTCCCGCCCCGCGGGGCGCCACCGCACCGGCAGGATCGCCGAACTCACCGACCGCATACCGAAGTTGCGGCTGCCCCAGGGGGCGGTCGCGGCGGACGAGGCGGCCCGTACGCCACGTACGAAGCCGCCCCGCGAGACCGGCGGGCCATCCGCCAAGGACACCGCCACGCACACGGGCACCCTCCCGTGGTTCACCCCTGACACAGACCCCGGCTCCGGGACCGCACCCGCCGCCGGACAGCTCTCCGCACCGTCAGAGAACAGCCCGACGACGAAAGGAAACACGTGATCAGCACACGACGGAGAGCGGGCGCGGCCTCGGTCTCGCTGCTGCTCGGCGGGGCGGGCATCCTGCTGGGCGCGAGTCCCGCGCAAGCGGCCGAGGTGGCGTACAAGACGGAGTGCATCCCGCCGTCCATATCGGGGCTGCCGCCGGTGCAGGGCACCACCAAGGTGGAGATCACCGCGCCGGCCACCGCGAAGGTGGGCGACGAGGTCGAGGTCGTATGGAAGACCACGGAGGCCGCGTCCAAGAACCCGGACATCCTCGACCTGGACAAGGACACGGTGAAGCCGACCGGCACGATCAAGCTGGGCGGCGGCCAGACCGGTGACCTGGCGGTGGCGGGCGAGCGCGCGAACCCGCCGATCAAGAAGAACAGCCCGATGCTCCTGTCCGACATGAAGGGCAAGCTGAAGCTGACCAAGGCGGGCGACCTCACGCTCACCCCGGGCGCGTACAACATCAACGTCAGCAAGCCGATGTCGACCGACACCAAGTGCACGCCCAAGGAAGAGGTCAAGGCGGGCGCGACCATCAAGGTGACGGAGGGCGGCGGCAGTTCGGGCGGCGGCACGGCCTCGGGCGGCAGCACTTCCGGTGGCGGTACGTCGGGCGGCAGTACGTCGGGCGGTTCCGCGTCCGGCGGTGACACGGGCGGCGACACCGGCGGCGGCTCCACCGGTGGCGGTGGCGACGACGGCGGCAAGACCGACTTCCCCGGCAAGGAGGTCCAGACGCCCTACAAGTGCAAGACGCCCATCGGCGACAAGGACGCCACGTCCCCCGTCCAGATCAACGCCAAGAAGGACGGCGGGAATTACGGCCTCACCGTCGAGTTCAAGAAGTCCGTCATGGACAGCCCCGCCGACATCCCCGCGGACTCGGTGAAGCCGTCGATGGAGGTCGAGCTGGGCGGCGCGGACAAGGGCACGGTGCACGTCGAGGGCCCCACGAACAAGGAGCCCATCAAGTCCGGCGACCCGATGACCATCCCTGACCTGACCGGCACGTACAAGCCGGGAGCCGACGGCAAGTCGACGCTCTCGCCGGGCGTCCTGACGGTCAAGGCACTCGGTACGACGACGACCTGCACCCCGTCCAAGGCGGAGGTGTCCCTGGAGATCGACACGGCGGCGGTACCCGGCGGGGCGGCCGGCGGTTCGGGGTCGGCCGGTGGCACCGGCTCGGCGGGCGGTTCCACCACCGGCGGTGGTGGTGCGGCAGGCGGCGGCCTCGCCGAGACCGGCGCCGAGAACGACGGCACGCTGCGTGCGCTGGGGCTTGTCGCGGGCACGGTGATCCTGCTGGGCGGCGCGGTGTTCACGTTCCTCCCCGGGCGGAGGCGCGGCCTGCGCTGAGACCCCGCAAGGGGCGCGGGGCTGTGACATGTGCGACTCCGCCGCGTGGGCGCGCTCAGCCGAGCACGGCCTGCAGTCGACGCAGATGCGTCTGCCTACGGCGGTTGGTCGGCGGGTGCGGGCCGCCTTGGGCCGCTCGCGCAGTTCCCCGCGCCCCTGACGGGGCGCCCCTCAGGTGTGCTTTCTGAGCCACCCAAGGACGGCCTGTGCGACCGCAGGGTCCCGCAACAGCTCGCCCCCGTGGCCCGTACCCGGCTCGATCCGTACGGTGACGTCCCGCAGCCCCGCCACCGTCTGCGCGTGCGCGAGGTCCGTGGAGTGGGCGACCGGGACGAAGTCCGCCGCCGAGTGCGTGAGGTAGAGGGGCGCGTCGTCCTTGCCGGAGGCGTGCGACTTGGCCACCAGGTCGACCCACTTCTTCCAGCACCGCCCGGAGGCCCGGTCCGGCACGCACCCCGCGAGCAGCTCCGCCGTACCCCGCAGCTTGCGCTGGGCCGGAGCGGCGGCGGTCATCCCGCCGTCCTTCCAGGCGCGGTACGGCGAGGCGACGGGGGAGAGGGCCACCACGCCGCGCACCCGCTTCCGCCCGGCCCCGTACGCCCCCGCGCTGACGGCGAGATGCCCGCCGGCGGAGGACCCGAGGACCACGGGCGCGGCACCGCCGCGCCGCTTCACCCAGCGCAGGGCGGCGAGCACGTCGTCACGCTGCGCGGGCCAGGCGGCGTCGGTGGCGAGCCGGTAGTCGGTGTCGTACACGGTGAACCCGCGCGCCGCGAACCACCGCGCACGCCCGCTCCAGTCGGTGTCCCGCACCCAGGAACCGCCGTGCAGGATCATCAGCGCCGGGCGCCCGGACCCGTCGCCGTACACGGTGATCTTCTGCCGCGCGTGCTCCCCGTACGAGAAGGTCCGGACGGGCGGCGGTTCGGGTGCGGCCTCGACGGCGGCAGTGGAGGACGACAGCAACGCCACGCAGAGGGCGAGGGTCGGCAACGTACGGCGCATGGCCAGATGCTCCACCGTCCCGCGGCTCGGCACCCGCAGAAACACCAAAGGCCGCCGCACCGGGTGGTGCGGCGGCCCTCAGTTCGAGCGTGCAGGTGTGCGGATCAGCGCACGTCGCCCATGAGCGAGCTCACCTTGTTGCGGGCCATGTAGACCGAGAAGCCGGCGAGCACCGCGGCCGTGGCCTCCAGGGCGACCATGCCCCGGCCGTTGAGGTCGACCCCGGCGATGGCGAGCATGCCGGTCACGCTGTCACCCGCGGTGACGGCGAGGAAGAAGACACCCATCATCTGCGAGGCGTACTTCGCGGGCGCCATCTTCGTGGTCAGCGACAGACCCACCGGGGACAGGCACAGCTCGGCGACCGTGTGCATCAGGAAGATCAGCACGAGCCACCACATGGTGACCTTCGTGTCGCCGGTCGCCATGCCCATCGGGACGAGGAACACGAAGAACGAGGCGCCGGTCATCACCAGGGCGAAGGAGAACTTCACGATCGTGCTGGGCTCGCGGTTGCGGCGGGCCAGCGCGATCCAGAAGGCGGCGAAGACCGGAGCGAGCAGCATGATGAAGCCCGGGTTCAGCGCCTGGAACAGGGTGTTCGGCATCTCCCAGCCGAAGATGTCCCGGGAGGTGTGGGAGTCACCGAAGAGGGACAGCGTCGACGCGCCCTGGTCGAAGATCATCCAGAAGATCGCGGCGGCCACGAAGAACCAGATGAACGCCGTCATCTTGGTCTGCTCTTCGGCGTTGAGGTCCCGGTCCCGCTTGATCTTGAGCAGCACCGCGATCGGGATCAGCAGGCCGGCCACGGTGATCGGGAGCAGCGCCCAGTTGAGGGTGAGCCGGTAGACGTCGGTGAAGGCCACCAGGAGGTAGAACGCCGCGATCACGGCGACGGCCGCCAGCGTCTTGACGATGACGCCGCGCTTCTCCTCGGCCGACAGCGGGTTCGGGACCTTGCTGCTCTCCGCGGACAGGTGGCGGGAACCGATCATGAACTGGATCGCGCCGAGCGCCATGCCGACGGCGGCCAGGCCGAAGCCCAGGTGCCAGTTGACCTTCTCGCCGAGGATGCCGATGACGAGGGGCGCGGCGAAACCACCGAGGTTGATGCCCATGTAGAAGATCGTGAAGCCACCGTCGCGGCGCAGGTCCTTCGGGTCGCTGTAGAGCTGGCCGACCATCGTCGAGATGTTGGCCTTCAGCAGGCCCGAGCCGACCGCGACCAGGGCCAGACCGACGAAGAACATCGCCGAGCTCGGCAGGGCCAGGCACAGGTGACCGGCGACGATCACGATGCTCGCGATGGCCACGGTCTTGCGGGCGCCCCAGACACGGTCGCCGATCCAGCCGCCGGGCATGGCCATGAGGTAGACCATGGCCACGTAGACGGAGTAGATGGCCGTGGCGGTCGCCGCGGTGTACGCGAGGCCGCCGCCCTGGCTGCCGGTGGCCGCGTCTGCGCCGCCGGAGACCAGGTAGAGCACGAGCAGAGCACGCATGCCGTAGTAGGAGAAGCGCTCCCACATCTCGGTCATGAAGAGTGTGGCCAGTCCGCGGGGGTGGCCGAAGAAGGTCTTCTCAGAGCCAGGGGTACCGGCGGAGTCCTTCGTCAGGCTGGACGCCATGGGTCGATCCTCGTGGTTCGGGACGCGCGGCAAGAGCGTGTGCGCGCCCGGTGGGGGGCGGTCGGCACCGGGGTCTGACCGGCCTCACCCCCACGCCCGGGGAGTGTTCGCGCCCCTTTACGGGGAAGGCGCAGGACGGCGACTCCGAGATCCACGCCCTGGACGCATCTTCACGCGCAGGGCCCGACCACAGGTCATTCCTTTCAAAGGCTGGCAGAAGCCAACCCGCACATAAAAGAGACCTAAGGCCGCACAGTGGGCCAAAGGTCCTTGCATAGTGCATCAGGCGTTGGGTCACCATACGCCACGACAGTGCGGCATATGGAAGGACTTGAGAGATGGATCACAGGTTACGGTGGAACCGCCTGCCCACATTCCAAGGTGATCCCCAGGATCGCACCCCATAGCCGCAGGGGCCGACCGACAGCTGTCGATCACCCCACTGCGGTCCTCCGGTGCGGACTACCATCACCCCATGACCCGTGTACTGCTCGCCGAGGACGACGCGTCCATCTCGGAGCCGCTGGCCCGTGCCCTGCGCAGGGAGGGGTACGAGGTCGAAGTGCGTGAGGACGGCCCGACCGCCCTCGACGCCGGGCTGCAGGGCAGCGTCGACCTCGTCGTACTCGACCTGGGGCTGCCCGGCATGGACGGCCTGGAGGTGGCCCGCCGCCTCCGCGCCGGGGGGCACACGGCGCCGATCCTCATCCTCACCGCCCGTGCCGACGAGGTGGACACCGTCGTCGGCCTGGACGCGGGCGCCGACGACTACGTCACCAAGCCCTTCCGCCTCGCCGAACTGCTCGCCCGGGTCCGGGCCCTGCTCCGGCGTGGCGCCGCCGAGCCGCAGCAGGCTCCGGCCACGCACGGCGTGCGGATCGACGTCGAGTCGCACCGCGCCTGGATGGGCGAGGAGGAGCTCCAGCTCACGGCCAAGGAGTTCGACCTGCTCCGGGTCCTCGTCCGCGACGCGGGGCGGGTGGTGACCCGTGACCAGCTGATGCGCGAGGTCTGGGACACCACGTGGTGGTCGTCCACCAAGACCCTGGACATGCACATCTCCTGGCTGCGCAAGAAGCTGGGCGACGACGCGGCGAACCCCCGCTACATCGCCACTGTGCGGGGCGTGGGCTTCCGCTTCGAAAAGAGCTGAGGAGCGCCCCGTCAGGGGCGCGGGGCACTGCGCGGCCAGCCGCGACGGAGCCGCAGACGCGTCTGCCCACTGCGGTCCTACGGCGGGTGCGGGGCGTTCTGGGTTGCTCGCGCAGTTCCCCGCGCCCCTGACGGGGCCTTCGATCGGCCACACTGAGTGAATGCGCCGCCGACTGATCAGCAGCACCCTCGCCGTAGTCCTCGTGGTCATCGCCGTCTTCGGCGTCAGCCTCGTCATCGTCGAGACCAGGACCATCAGCAGCAGCGCCCAGGAGCGAGTGACGAGCGAGGCGCTCCGCCTGGCCAGCGTCGTCGACAGCAGGCTCATCAGCGACGAGCGGATCAGCGCCGGCATCCTGCGGGACGTGGCCGCGGTCGACGCCGACCGCTACGCCCTCATCGAGATCCCCGGCCGCGCCCCCATCAAGATCGGCTCCCGCCCCACCGGCGACGTCATCCGCGACACGGCCATGGGCGAGGAGGGCGAGAAGGTCACCGTCGAGGAGCCGCGCACCGCCGTCACCCAGGAGGTCGGCCGTACCCTCCTGATCATCGGCGCCGTCGCCCTCCTCGCGATCATCGCCGCCGTACTTCTCGCCGTACGCCAGGCCAACCGCCTCGCCTCGCCCCTCACCGACCTCGCGGAGACCGCGGAGCGCCTCGGCTCGGGCGACCCGAGGCCCCGCCACAAGCGATACGGGGTGCCGGAGCTCGACCGCGTCGCGGACGTCCTGGACGGCAGCGCCGAGCGGATCGCCCGGATGCTGACCGCCGAGCGCCGGCTCGCCGCGGATGCCTCGCACCAGCTGCGTACGCCCCTGACGGCCCTCTCCATGCGCCTGGAGGAGATCACCGTCACCGACGACCTGGACACGGTGAAGGAGGAGGCCACGATCGCGCTCGCGCAGGTCGAGCGCCTCACCGACGTCGTGCAGCGGCTGCTCACGAACTCACGCGACCCGCGCACCGGCTCCGCCGTCTCCTTCGACCTGGACGAGGTCGTCAAGCAGCAGCTGGAGGAGTGGCGCCCGGCCTACCGCAGCGCGGGCCGCGCCATCGTCAGCTCGGGCAAGCGCCATCTGCGGGCCGTGGGCACCCCCGGGGCGGTCGCGCAGGTCCTGGCCGCTCTCATCGAGAACTCGCTCATGCACGGCGGCGGCACCGTGGCGCTGCGGACCCGCGTCACGGGAAACCAGACGGTCATCGAGGTCACCGACGACGGCCCCGGCGTCCCCGCCGACCTCGGCGCGCGGATCTTCGAGCGCACCATCAGCGGCCGCAATTCGACGGGCATCGGCCTCGCGGTCGCCCGGGACCTGGCCGAGGCGGACGGCGGCCGCCTGGAGATGCTGCAGACCAAGCCGCCGGTCTTCGGCCTGTTCCTGTCGCGTACACCGCCGCAGAAGCGAGACCGGTGGCACGACGAGGAGACGGTGCGCTAGCGCGTGCCCCGCCCGGCCGGCCGCTTCTCCTCGGCCGCCACGGCCGTGGACGCGGTGGACGCCTTGGAGTCGTCCTCCAGGAACGATTCCGCACGGGCGACCGTCTCCCGCGCCGGAAGCGCCTTGAAGACCCAGGTGCGGTAGGACCAGAAGCGGAAGCAGGTGGCGATGCCGATGCCCACGAACTTGAAGATGTTGCGCTGCAGCGGGCTGTCCCAGTCGAAGCCGTAGATCGCCGCGTACAGGACGCCGTTCTCGATCACCAGGCCGACCGCGCTGAAGACCAGGAACAGCGTGAGCTCCTTGGTGCGGGAGCTTTTGTCGCGGTCCTTGTACGTGAAGTAACGGAACCCCACGTAGTTGAAGGCGATGGCCACGACGGTGGCGATCACGTTCGCCCGCACGGCCTGCAGGTCGGTGGTGTGCCACAGCAGGTTCGACACGCTGAAGTTCACCAGCGTGCCCAGCGCCCCCACGGCTCCGAACTTGGCCACTTCGCGCGCGAGCTGCTCCAGTCGCACCCGTAGTGCGCCACGTTCCGTCATGGTGGTCGCCCCAGCCCCCGTCGTCGATTCGTTCCGGTCTCGTCCTCGTCGACGTATGTGGTGATTCGGTCGCGTCAACCCAGCCATGCTAACCAGCGACCCCGCCCGTCGCTCGGGGGCGCCTCCACACTGTGGCGCCTCTGTGACGGGAGAGACCGTACGGTGCGCGGAAACCGGCCGTTCCGAGGTGGCCGATACAGGCCGATACCCTGGGGGTGTGACGTTCCCGGTAGTCGGCATGGTCGGCGGCGGTCAGCTCGCCCGCATGACCCACGAGGCGGGTATCCCCCTCGGCCTGAAATTCAAGCTCCTCAGTGACACCCCTCAGGACTCCGCGGCGCAGGTCGTAGGCGATGTCGTCATCGGCGACTATCGCGACCTCGACACGCTGCGCGAGTTCGCGAGGGGCTGCGACGTGATCACTTTCGATCACGAACACGTACCCACCGAGCATCTACGGGCCCTGGAGGCGGACGGCATCCCCGTGCGTCCGGGGCCCGACGCGCTGGTGCACGCCCAGGACAAGGGCGTGATGCGCGAGAAGCTCACGGAGATCGGCGTGCCCTGTCCACGCCACCGGATCGTGCGCGATCCGGCCGACGTGGCGGCCTTCGCGGCCGAAGGCGACGGCTTCCCCGTGATCCTCAAGACGGTGCGTGGCGGCTATGACGGAAAGGGGGTGTGGTTCGTACGTTCCGTCGAGGACGCCGAAGACCCCTTCCGGGCCGGTGTCCCCGTGCTCGCCGAAGAGAAGGTCGACTTCGCGCGAGAGCTCGCGGCGAACGTCGTGCGCTCGCCGCACGGCCAGGCCGTGGCCTACCCCGTCGTCGAGTCGCAGCAGGTCGACGGCGTGTGCGACACGGTCATCGCGCCGGCCCCCGGCCTCTCGGAGGACCTCGCGGGCCAGGCGCAGGAACTGGCCCTTCGCATCGCGAAGGAACTCGGCGTGGTCGGCCACCTGGCGGTCGAGCTCTTCGAGACGCGCGACGGCCGCATCCTGGTGAACGAACTGGCGATGCGCCCGCACAACTCCGGCCACTGGACGCAGGACGGGGCGATCACGTCCCAGTTCGCCAACCACGTGCGCGCGGTGCTCGACCTGCCCCTCGGCGACCCGCGCCCGCGGGCGAAGTGGACGGTCATGGCCAATGTCCTGGGCGGCGACTACCCGGACATGTACCAGGCGTACCTGCACTGCATGGCGCGCGACCCGCAGTTGAAGATCCACATGTACGGCAAGGACGTGAAACCCGGACGCAAGGTCGGCCACGTCAACACCTACGGCGACGACCTGGACGACGTGCTGGAGCGCGCGCGCCACGCGGCCGGCTATCTCAGAGGGACGATCACCGAATGACGGCACCTGTAGAACCCGTGGGACCTGTGGTCGGCATCGTCATGGGCTCGGACTCCGACTGGCCCGTCATGGAGGCCGCGGCCAAGGCCCTCGACGAGTTCGAGATCCCCTACGAGGTCGACGTCGTCTCGGCGCACCGCATGCCGCGCGAGATGATCGCGTACGGCGAGGAAGCGGCGGACCGCGGCCTCAAGGCGATCATCGCGGGGGCCGGCGGTGCCGCGCACCTGCCGGGCATGCTGGCCTCGGTGACGCCGCTGCCGGTCATCGGAGTGCCCGTACCGCTGAAGTATCTCGACGGCATGGACTCCCTCCTTTCCATCGTGCAGATGCCCGCGGGCGTGCCGGTGGCCACGGTCTCGGTGGGCGGCGCGCGCAACGCGGGCCTCCTCGCCGCGCGCATCCTGGCCGCGCACGACCCCGAACTCCTGGGCCGTATGCGGGAGTTCCAGCAGGAGCTGAACGAACAGGCCACGGAGAAGGGCAAGCGGCTCCGTACGAAGGTCGAGGGCGCGGGTTCCGGCTTCGGCTTCGGCTCGGGGAAGTGAGCGGCGTGACGTCCCCGGACAGCACCTCCCTCGCCGACGCCCGCGCCTTCCTCGCCGAGTTCCCGGTGGTCGACGGTCACAACGACCTGCCCTGGGCGCTGCGCGAGAAGGCGGGGTACGACATCGACCGCCTCGACATCGCGGCCGACCAGACGGGCCACCTCCACACGGACATCGCGCGCCTGCGGGCGGGCGGGGTCGGTGCGCAGTTCTGGTCGGTGTACGTCCGCACCGACCTGACGGGTGACGCGGCGGTGAGCGCGACGCTCGAACAGGTCGACTGCGTCGAGCAGTTGCTCACGCGCTACCCCGCGGACCTGAAGCGCGCGCTGACGGCCGCGGACATGGAAGCGGCGCGAGCGGAGGGCCGTATCGCGTCCCTGATGGGTGCCGAGGGCGGCCACTCCATCAACAACTCCCTCGCGACCCTGCGGGCGTTGCACGCGCTGGGCGTCCGCTACATGACGCTGACGCACAACGACAACATCGCGTGGGCGGACTCGGCGACGGATGAGCCGGGGGTCGGGGGCCTGTCCGCCTTCGGCCGCGAGGTGGTCCGCGAGATGAACCGCAGCGGCATGCTCGTGGACCTCTCCCACGTGGCGGCGACGACGATGCGGGCGGCGTTGGACACGTCGGTGGCCCCGGTGATCTTCTCGCACTCGTCATCGCGCGCGGTGTGCGACCACCCGCGCAACATCCCGGACGACGTCCTCGAACGCCTTTCGGCGAACGGCGGCGTCGCGATGGCCACGTTCGTGCCGAAGTTCGTCCTCCAGGCGGCGGTCGACTGGACGGCTGCCGCAGACGAGAACATGCGGGCGCACGGCTTCCACCACCTGGACACGACGCCGGACGCGATGAAGGTCCACGCGGCCTTCGAGGAGTCGAACCCGCGCCCCGTCGCCACGGCCGCGACGGTCGCCGACCACCTTGACCACATGCGCGAGGTGGCGGGCATCGACCACATCGGCATCGGCGGGGACTACGACGGCACGGCGTTCACGCCGGACGGCCTCGACGACGTCGCGGGCTACCCGAACCTGATCGCGGAGCTCCTGACCCGCGGCTGGTCGAAGCCGGACCTGGCCAAGCTGACGTGGCGCAACGCGGTCCGCGTGCTCGGCGCGGCCGAGGACGTGGCACGCGACGAGCAGTCCAGGCGCGGCCCTTCAAACGCGACGCTCCAGCAGCTGGACGGCTGAGGCCGTACGGGGACACGGGCTTACGCACATCAGGGCGGGGACGGCCGAACGGCCGCCCCCGCCCTTCGCGTTGCTCAGCAGACGCCGCCGCGCGACACCAGCCGTGGTCGGCGCGCGACACTGTGCGCAGCTCGGCGCGGGCGCCCGCGTCCCGTAGCTTCAGCCCACGAGCCCCCGCGCGAAGCGCAGCGAGTGGGTTAAGAGGCCCGCCACCGTGTCATCCGGCGCCCCGCGCCAGCCGTGGTCGGCGCCCGGCATCTTGCGCAGCTACGCCTCGGCTCCCGCCTCCCGTGGTCGTGCCGTCGGCGCCTTCGCGTGCTTCAGCCGACGGGCCCCTGTGCGAAGCGCAGCGAGTGGGTGAAGGGGCCCGCCAGCGTGTCATCCGGCGCCCCGCGTCAGCCGTGGTCGGCGCCCGGTATCTTGCGCAGCTACACCTTGGCTCCTGCCTCCTGTGGTCGTGCCGTCGGCGTCTTCGCGTGTCTCAGCCGACGGGCCCCTGTGCGAAGCGCAGCGAGTGGGTGAAGGGGCCCGCCAGCGTGTCATCCGGCGCCCCGCGTCAGCCGTGGTCGGCGCCCGGGTA
>NZ_JBFAJT010000009.1:0-48188 GCF_040655335.1 Streptomyces sp. NPDC050439 | reverse complement strand
GGTATCTTGCGCAGCTACACCTTGGCTCCTGCCTCCTGTGGTCGTGCCGTCGGCGTCTTCGCGTGTCTCAGCCGAGGAGCCCCCGCGCGAACCGCAGCGAGTGGGTGAAGACGTCCTCCACCTCGGCATCGGGTGCCCCGTACCAGCCGTGGTCCGTGTCCGGCACCGTGCGTAGTTCTGCGCGGGCGCCCGCCTCCCGCAGTCGGGCGGCCAGCGTCTCGCTGTGTGTTGCCGGCACCATCGTGTCCCGCTCGCCGTGGATCAGGAGGAAGGGCGGGGCGGTGGGGTGGACCCGGGCCACGGGGCTTGCCTCGCGGGCCCGTTCGGGTACGGCCGCGGGGGCGGCGCCGAGCAGCAGGGCCTCTGGGGTCGTGGCGCTGTGCGGGTCGAACGGGCCGCGGGGGACGGTGAGGTCGCTCGGGGCGTACCAGATCACCGCGCCGGAGGCCGCGACCGCGGGGTCGAGAGCCAGGAGCGAGGCCAGGTGCCCGCCCGCGGACTCGCCCCACAGCACGGTGCGAGAGGTGTCGATGCCGGGCTCCGGCGCCCGTAGCTCCAGCCAGCGCAATGCGGCCCGCAGGTCGTCCAGCGGGGCGGGGAAACGGGCCTCGCCGCTGAGCCGGTAGTCGGCGCAGGCCACCGCGAAGCCCGCCGCGGCGATGCGCGCCAACGGGCCCGGGTCCCAGTGCCGGGTCCGCGGCCCCATGTCGTCGCGGTGCCCTCGCCGCCACGCCCCGCCGTGCACGAAGAGCACGAGAGGCGCGGGCCCCCTCCCGGCGTCCTCCGGCAGCCAGAGGTCGAGTTCCAGCGGACGGCCGCCCTCGACCTCGCCGTACGGGATGCCGCGAAGCACCTGCGGATCCGGTGCCGGGAGCGGTGCCACGTCCGGGTGGGGCGCGGCGATCAGCTCCCGCAGGGACTCGCTCACCGGGTGCGCCACTGATGCTCGGGCAGGAAGCGCACGTCGTACCGCTCGGGCACGGTGGCGAACTTGTCGGGCGTGGGCACGACGGGCTCGCGCGGCAGGCCGAGGCCCTCGGCGGGCGCCCCGAGGGTCTCGAAGAACCGCTCGAACGTGCCGCCGGGCCCCGCGGCGACGCCGACGACCTGGCTGTGGTGGCGCTCCATGCGGTAGGCGTGCGGGCAGTTCTTGGGCACGAAGCCGAAGTCGCCGGGGGTGAGGAGCTTCTCCAGCTGCTCGCCCTGAAGGTCCTCGACGAAGAGGCGGACGGCGCCCTGGGTGACGTAGAAGACCTCGTACGTGTCGGGGTGCAGGTGGGCGGGGATGACGTTGCCCCTGGGGCCCTCGACGGTGAAGAAGTTGAAGCCGTTCTCGGTCTGCTCGCCGCCCGCGTAGATGGTGATCAGGTCGCCGAACAGATGGGCGCGATCGCCCTCGCCCTTCTCGATGACGTAGGGCTTGCCCGGTTCGGCGGGGATGCGCGAGGAGGGCCGGTGGCGGGTGGCGTACTCGATCGTCATGAGCTCTCCGGGACTGAGGGACGAGGGCAATGCCAGGTAGCAATGTCAGGTAGCCTGACATATGAAATCCGATGCGGGCAAGGGAGCCCTCTCGAAGCCCTCTTGAAGCCCTCTCGAAGCACCCTCGAACCCATAGGCTCACGCCATGCATGCCACCACCGGCCGTAACCTCCCCCAGCTCCTCGGCGACGCCCGGCGCTGGTTCGAGGACGCGCTCCTCGCGTCCCTGGAGGAGGCGGGGGAGAGCCGTGTCTCGCCGACCCAGGCGGGCCTCTTCGCCGTACTGGACGACGAGGGCACAACGGTGTCCGAACTGGCCCGCCGCATGGGCGTCACCCGGCAGACCGCACACCAGGCGGTGCACGGCCTGGTCGCCGCGGGCCTCCTGGAGCAGGCCCCTGACCCCACGTCGGGGCGGCAGCGGCTCATCCGGCGCACGGCGGAAGGGGAGCGCACGCACCGCAGGGCCGAAATGGTCCTGCGCCGCGTCGAGCAGGAGCTGGCCGCCCGGATCGGCGAGCGGGCGGCGCATGCACTGCGGACGGCGCTCGAACTCCCGTGGGGCACCCCGCCGGTACTCGCTCCGGACAGGGACTGACCCCGAAAAACGCAGCCGCCCTCCCCCTGCGACAGGGGAAGGGCGGCTCGGCTGTGTTGTGCGGGGTTACGGCAGGTTGCGGGCCATCACGATCCGCTGGACCTGGTTCGTGCCCTCGTAGATCTGCGTGATCTTCGCGTCGCGCATCATCCGCTCGACGGGGTAGTCACGGGTGTAGCCGTAGCCGCCGAGCAGCTGGACGGCGTCCGTGGTGACCTCCATCGCGACGTCCGAGGCGAAGCACTTGGCGGCCGCGCCCTGGAAGGTGAGGTCCGCGTCGCCGCGCTCCGACTTGGCCGCGGCGGCGTACGTCAGCTGACGCGCGGCCTCGATCTTCATGGCCATGTCCGCGAGCATGAACTGCACGCCCTGGAAGTCACCGATCGGCTTCCCGAACTGCTTGCGCTCCTGGACATACCCCTTGGCGTAGTCCAGGGCGCCCTGCGCGATGCCGAGCGCCTGGGCCGCGATGGTGATGCGGGTGTGGTCCAGGGTCTTCATCGCCGTGGCGAAGCCGGTGCCCTCCTCGCCGATCATGCGGTCGGCGGGGATGCGAACGTTGTCGAAGTAGACCTCGCGGGTCGGCGAACCCTTGATGCCGAGCTTCTTCTCCGGGGCGCCGAAGGAGACGCCCTCGTCCGACTTCTCGACGACGAAGGCGGAGATGCCCTTCGAGCGCTTGGTCGGGTCCGTCACGGCCATGACCGTGTAGTACTCGGAGACGCCCGCGTTCGTGATCCAGCGCTTCACGCCGTTGAGGACCCAGAAGTCCCCGTCACGGACGGCCTTCGTCTTCATGCCCGCCGCGTCCGAACCGGCGTCCGGCTCGGAGAGGCAGTACGAGAACATGCCCTCGCCCTTGGCGAGCGGCGTCATGTACTTCTTCTTCAGCTCCTCGGACCCGGAGAGGATCACGGGGAGCGAGCCCAGCTTGTTCACGGCCGGGATCAGCGAGGACGAGGCGCAGACGCGCGCCACCTCCTCGATCACGATGACCGTGGCGAGCGCGTCGGCGCCCGTGCCGCCGTAGCTCTCCGGTACGTGCACGGCGTGCAGGTCGGAGGAGACGAGGGCGTCGAGCGCCTCCTGTGGGAAGCGGGCCTCCTCGTCCACCGCCGCGGCGAAGGGCGCGATCTTCGCCTCGGAGAGCGAACGGATCGCGTCGCGGAGCATGTCGTGCTCCTCGGACGGGCGGTACAGGTCGAAATCAGCCGATCCGGCCAAGGTCTCTCACGCTCCAAGGACGCTAATTACCGTTAAGTAACCCAAATTTTAGAGGGCGGCCCACGCGAGGGATACGTGAGCTTGCCGACAACGGGCAGCCGACGGGTGGCGATGGCGGAAACGTGCCCGGTCAAGGGCCCGACTATGCTCGGGCACCGCACTGACGGCCGTAGACCCCTGGAGCACCGCATGGCCCTCAAGATCACCGTGATCGGCACCGGCTACCTCGGTGCGACGCACGCCGCGGCCATGGCCGAGCTCGGTTTCGAGGTGCTCGGCCTCGACGTCGTGCCCGAGAAGATCGAGATGCTGCAGCGGGGCGAGGTCCCGATGTACGAGCCCGGCCTGGAGAAGCTGCTGCGCAAGCACGTCGCCGGGATCGAGGGCTCCAGCGGGCGGCTGCGCTTCACCATGGACTTCGCCGAGGTCGCCGCCTTCGGCGACGTCCACTTCGTCTGCGTGAACACCCCGCAGAAGCACGGCGAGTACGCCTGCGACATGAGTTACGTCGACAGCGCCTTCGCGCAGCTCGCCCCGCATCTGACCAAGCCCGCGCTGGTCGTCGGCAAGTCGACCGTGCCGGTCGGCTCGGCGGACCGGCTCGCGCGTGAGCTCGCCGCGAACGCCCCGGTGGGCGCGGAGGCCGAGCTGGCCTGGAACCCGGAGTTCCTGCGCGAGGGCTTCGCGGTGGACGACACGCTGCACCCCGACCGCATCGTTGTCGGCGTCCGCAGCTCGCACGCGGAGAAGCTCCTTCGCGAGGTGTACGCGGGTCCGGTCGGCGAGGGTTCGCCCTTCGTCGTGACGGACTTCCCGACCGCCGAGCTGGTGAAGACCGCGGCCAACTCCTTCCTCGCCACGAAGATCTCGTTCATCAATGCGATGGCCGAGGTGTGCGAGGCCGCGGGCGGCGACGTCGTGAAGCTGGCCGAGGCGCTTGGCTACGACGACCGGATCGGCAAGAAGTTCCTGCGGGCCGGCATCGGCTTCGGCGGCGGCTGCCTGCCCAAGGACATCCGCGCGTTCATGGCGCGGGCGGGTGAACTGGGCGCGGACCAGGCCCTGACCTTCCTCCGCGAGATCGACTCCATCAACATGCGCCGGCGCGGGCAGATGGTGGAGATGGCGCGCGAGGCGCTCGGCGGCGGGTCCTTCCTGGGCAAGCGGGTCGCGGTCCTCGGCGCCACGTTCAAGCCGGACTCGGACGACGTACGTGACTCGCCCGCGCTGAACGTCGCCGGGCAGATCCACCTCCAGGGCGGCCAGGTCACCGTGTACGACCCCAAGGGGATGGAGAACGCGGCCAGGCTCTTCCCGACGCTGGCGTACGCGGAGTCGGCCGTGGAGGCGGTGCGGGGCGCGGACGCCGTGCTGCACCTGACCGAGTGGCGCGAGTTCCGCGAGCTCGACCCGGTGGCGCTGGGCGAGGTGGCCGCCGAGCGGCTGATCCTGGACGGCCGCAACGCGCTGGACCCCGCCGTGTGGCGGGGCGCCGGGTGGACCTACCGGGCGATGGGACGGCCTTCGGCCTGAGGTCCGGCGGCGCGTTTTGGTCCGTCGGTTCGATGGTGCTGCGGGGCAATCGGGCGGGTGGCGGGAAGGCTTGTTCGGGCAGGGAAGGTTGCGGGGCAATCGGGCGCGTGGGCGGGAGAGCCTCTTCGGCGCGAGGCGGATGCGGGGGGCCTGGCCTCAGAGCCCGCCCCGCGGGGACCTCCGCTCGCCCCGCGGGGCTTTCCGCGCCCGGTACGCCCGCATCTTCGCGCGGGCCCCGCACACCCCCATGTCGCACCACCGGCTCCGCCCGGCCGGGCTCCGGTCGTAGTACGCCCAGAGGCAGTCCGCGGCCTCGCACGCCTTGAGGCGGCTCCACGTACCGTCGGCCGCCGCCTCGGCGATGGCTGCCGCCACCCGTGACGCCAGCGGTGACGGATCGGCAGGGACGAGCGAAGCCGATCCGTCATCGACGGAGACGGTCACCAACAGCGGTGCGCCCGCCAGGAGTTGACCCAGCGGCGGTGTGACCGCGTGCGGCCCGTGCCCCGCGTGGGCGAGGCACGCCACCCGCAGCGACTCCCGCAGCTCCCGTGCCGCCACCACCTCCGCGCCCGGCGCGAGGCCGAAGGGCGCACGCCCCTGAGCCGTGTCCAGCGCGTCCGCGCCCGACTCCACGTCCAGGGTGTTCACCAGCGCCTGGATCAGCGCGAGGCCCCCGGGAGCGGGTGCTCTGTCATTCATGCTTGCGACGTTACCTCCAGTGGGGCACCATGCAGTAACCGTTACTGCTAGAGCTCACCTACCGGTAACCAATCCGAGGAGACCACCATGCCCCTCGCCAAACTCGGCGTCGTCGCACTCGACTGCCCCGACCCCCTCGCGCTCGCCACCTTCTACGCGGCCGTACTCGGCGGCACCCCCAAGGACGACGGCGACGGCTGGGTCCAGCTGGAGGTCCCCGGCGGTACACCGCTCGCCTTCCAGGCCGCCCCCGGTCACGTACCGCCGCAGTGGCCCGAGGCCACGCGCTCGCAGCAGTTCCATCTGGACCTCGAAGTGGAGCGGGCCCAGTTGGACGCCGTCGAGAAGGAGGTGCTCGCGCTCGGCGCCGCCGCGCTCGACACGGAGGACCGCGAGCGCAGCTTCCGCGTGTACGCCGACCCTGCCGGGCACCCGTTCTGTCTCTGCGCCTGCTGAATCCAGCCGAGAAAGGAACACTCATGGCACCCGTCGGACGCCTGCGCAACGTCGTCCTCGACTGCCCGGACCCACACCAACTCGCCGAGTTCTACGCCCATTTGATCGGCGGCGAGATCGAGGTCGACGCCGAGGAGGGGGACGACTGGGTCACCCTCGACACCCCCGGCGGCCTGCGCCTCTGCTTCCAGGAAGCCCCCGGCCACCGCCCGCCCGACTGGCCGCAGTCGGACGCCGGCTCCCAGCAGGCCCACCTCGACATCGACGTGGGCCCGACCGTCCAGGACGTCGAGCGGGCCCAGGAGCGCGTGATCGGCCTGGGAGCCAAGCCGCTCGACGTCGACGACGACAACGGCGAGCGCGACTTCCGCGTCTACGCCGATCCGGCAGGGCATCCCTTCTGCCTCTGCCGGATCCCCGTGGACTGAGCGGTCGGACCGAGCGGTCCGGGCGGTCTCAGTCGGCCGCCTGCCGCCGGCGCCTCTCCCGCGCCGCCCGGGCCGCGAAGTCCACGCCACGCAGCACCCGTTGGACGTTGCCCCACGTCAGGCGCGCGAGGTCCTCGTCGGACCAGTCGCGTTCCATGAGCTCGGCGACGAGGTGCGGATAGCGCGAGGTGTCGGCAAGGCCCTCGGGGTGCGCGGCGGGGGTGTCGTACATCCCCGAGAGGCCCACGCACTCCGGGCCCGCGACGCGGCGTACGTGGTCGAGATGGTCCGCGACCTCGCTGACCGAGATACCCGTCTGCTCGGCCGCCAGGGGCACCAGGCACAGGCCCTTGGCGGCGCCGAGCGCGGCCAGCAGGTCGTCCGGGAGGTTCGCCGGGGCGTCCCGCAGCGCGCGGGCTCCCGAGCGGGTGAACAGGACGGGCGCTCTGGAGACGGCGAGCACCCGGTGCGCCGTGGCCTCGGAGGCGCCGGTCAGTTCGGCGAGGACGCCGAGCCTGTTGAGCTCGCGCACCACTTCCTCGCCGAACGGGGTGAGCCCCTCGGGGCCCGCCCAGGACGTGCCCGAGAGCGTGAGCGAGCACAGGCCGAGGGTGTGCAGGGCGCGCAGGGTGGCGAGCGAGTCACCGATCGCCTCGGCGCGCGCCGGGCCGATCAGGGCGGCGATGCGCCCGCAGTGCCGGGCGTCGGCCACCTCGGACGCGGTGTGGGCCAGGCGCAGCCCCTCGGAGTGGCGGCCGACGACGTGCTTGACGAGGTCGAGCTGTTCGAGGGTCGCGGCGAGGACCTGGTCGCCGGTGATGCTCTCCGGCACGTGCAGCGACCAGAACTGTGCCCCGACGCCGCCCGCCCGCAGCCGCGGCACGTCGGCGTCCACCGCGCTGTCGCCCAGCTCCAGGTCGTACCAGGGCAGTGCGCGCAGTGCCCAGGGCAGTCCGCTGTAGCCGTCGGCGACGGGATGCGCGGCGAGCAGCGCGCGCGCCCGCCGCAGCGGGTCGGGCGCGGGCGGTTCCGGGACGGGTCGTTCCGAGACGGGTGCTTCCGGGGCGGGCGGCTCAGGACCGGGCTCGGATATGGACGGGGGTGCGGGGGGTCGTCGCTCGACGGGCCGGTCAAGCTCTCCGGCTTCGGCGGTGGTGTCGAATTCGACCTGCAAATCTGCCATGGCGGTGCTCCGGCTTCAGGGGGGTCCGGTCCACCGTGACACGCCTCGGCCGCGGCTTCGCGGCGGGCGGAGCGTTCGGGGTACGAGGGGGCGGCGACGGTACGCGAAGGGGCCCCGCCGATCGTCCGGCGGGGCCCCTTCGACATGTCCGGGAGACGGCTCAGCCGCCCGAGACGGTGACCTTCTCGTCGTTGTTCAGCTGCTCGACCATCTGCTTGACCTTGGCCTTGTCCCACAGGAGGTTGCCGCCGGTGGAGCCCGCGAGCGGCATGTTCATGGACTTGCCGTCGCCGCCGGTCACGCCCTTCATCGCCCAGAACATGGAGGCCACGTCGAACAGGCCCATGTCCTTGTCGACGATCAGCGTGTCCAGGCCCGCGCCCATCGTGGGGTAGAGCTTGAAGGGGTTCATGACCGTGCCCGGCGTCGCCGCCTGGTTGGCCAGGGCCGCGAGGAACTTCTGCTGGTTCTTCGTGCGGTCCAGGTCGCTGCCCGGCAGGGCGTAGCGCGTACGGACGAAGGCCAGGGCCTGCTTGCCGTCGAGGGTCTGCTTGCCCGCCTCGAAGTCGGCGCCGGACTTCTCGTCCTTGAAGCCCTTGGGGATGTCCATCTCGACGCCGCCGACCGCGTCCACGATCTTGGCGAAGCCGCCGAAGCCGATCTCGGCGTAGTGGTCGATCCGCAGGCCGGTGTTGTACTCGACGGTGCGGACGAGCAGCTCGGGGCCGTCCTCCGCGTACGCCGCGTTGAGCTTCGTCTGGCGGCCCTGGTTCGGGTAGAGCTTGCCGGACTCGGCGCCCTTGAACGAGGGGATCGTCACGTTCGAGTCGCGGGGCAGCGAGATCATCGTGTTCCCGCCGTCGTCCGCGACGTGCAGGATCATCATCGAGTCCGTGCGCTTGCCCTCGGCCGAGCCCGTGTGGAGGTCCTTCTTGTCCTGGTCGGACATCCCCTCGCGGCTGTCGGAGCCGACGATCAGGTAGTTCGTGCCGTCGCCGCCGTCGGGGCGCTCGATGACCTTGGAGAGGTCGACCTCGCGCTTGAGCTTGGAGTCGGCCCAGAAGTACGTGCCGATCGAGACGGCGAGCAGCACCACGACGAGGGAGATCGAGCCGATCTTGATGCGGCGCCGCCAGTTCGGAGCGGGACGGGGTGCGCGGGCGCCGTACCCGTCGTCGCCGCCCCGGCCGCCCTGGCCCTGGCCCTGTCCGTTCGGGGAGCCGTAGACCTGACCGGTGTTGTAGCCGCTGTCGTAACCCTCCTGACGGGGGCTGCGGGGCTCGAACATGTCGTCGCGCGCGTCGCCGTACGGCCGGCCGTACCCGTCGTCGTACGGCTGCTGCTGCGGCACGCCTCCCGCCTGCTGCTGGCCCGGTCGGCCGGACGGGCCGCCGCGCTGGACATGCCGCATCCTGCGGGCGCCCTCAGGCTGCGTGTTCCCGCTGCCACGGCCGTACGCGCGGCCGTTGCCCTGGTCGTCAGGCCAATCGCTCATGTGGCTTAGTGTGCCGTCTCCGCCCACGTGCCTCACAGGGCAGGCGTGATTTCGGTTCAGGGCTGTTGCAGAGCTGATGCAAAGCGGCCCGGCGCGGGCCCGGCACACGTCAGACATAGGGTGGAGCCCATGACAGACCTGGCCCCTGGCGCGGAATCGGAGATTCCGGGCAAGCCGACTTCGGCGTCCCGCACGACTCTCAGCCACATCATGACCCACAACGACACCAACCTCCTCGGCACGGTGCACGGCGGTGTGATCATGAAACTGGTGGACGACGCCGCGGGGGCGGTCGCGGGACGGCACTCGGGCGGGCCCGCGGTCACCGCGTCCATGGACGAGATGGCCTTCCTGGAGCCGGTGCGCGTCGGCGATCTCGTCCATGTGAAGGCGCAGGTGAACTGGACGGGCCGCAGCTCCATGGAGGTCGGCGTCCGGGTCCTCGCCGAGCGCTGGAACGAGTCGACGCCCGCGCAGCAGGTGGGCTCGGCCTACCTCGTCTTCGCAGCCGTCGACGCCGACGGCAAGCCGCGTGGCGTGCCGCCGGTGCTCCCGGAGACCGAGCGGGACCGCCGCCGCTATCAGGAGGCGCAGATCCGGCGCACGCACCGCCTCGCGCGCCGCCGGGCCATCAAGGACCTGCGCCGAGCGCGCGCCGCGGAGGGTCTGGACGACTGAGCGCCGGGCGCGGGTGCCCGCGGACGGGCCCGCGGGCCGTCAGTTCTTCTGGCACACCACCTGGTCACCGGTCACGGCGCCGAACTCGCCTTGGTAGGCGTCCTCCGCGCGCACCGGCCTGACCATCTTGAAGTCCTGGCCCGCGAGTACCTTCAGGGTCGCGCCCTGCCCGTTGATCGCCCGCATCTGACAGCCGGGCAACGCCGTGGCCAGGGACTTCGCCGAGCGGTCCCAGCGCGGGTCGTACGCGACGATGGTGCGCTTCAGCGGCATGCCGGGCACATTGGCCGGCACGTTGCCGGGGGTCCGCGTCGTGCGGAAGCCGGTGGCCCGCAGACCGTTGTCGACCCGCTTGCCCAGGCCCGGCACGCCCGTGGCGTTGTCGACCTGCACCCTGATCTGCTGCGGTGACACGTCGACGATGGCCTTGCGCCCGAGATTGTGCGCGGCCAGGGGACGGTCGTCGCGCAGCGCCTGGAAGAGCTTCGCGGACCTGACCGGGTCCCACTTCAGCGTCGACCCGATGCCGGGCACCAGCACGCCCTTGCTGCGCAACGGGACGGTGGTGAACTCCGACGACTTCGGCGAGAAGCCGCGCATCGCCCGCCCCAGGGCGAGCATCTCGTTCGTGCCGAAGCCCTTGTCGGCGCGGACCGAGCCGAGCAGCGTCCTGGACACGTCCCGGAACTTCAGCGGGTTCAGCAGCACCCCGCTGCCGGTCGCCTTCGAGATCAGCGCCGCGAGGAACCGCTGCTGGCGCTGCATCCGCCCCAGGTCGGACGTGCCGTCGACGTGCCGGGTGCGGACGTACTGGAGTGCCGCGCCGCCGTTCAGCGTGTGGGTGCCGACGGGCAGGTTGAGCCCGGTGTAGGAGTCCCGCAGGGGGCGGGTCGTGCAGATGTCGACGCCGCCGAGCACGTCCACGGTCTTCATGAAGCTGGTGAAGTCGATCTCCAGATAGTGGTCGATCTTGACCTTCGTCATGTTCTCGACGGTCCGCACGGTGAGGTTGGGGCCGCCCTCCGCGTACGCCGCGTTCAGCTTGACCGGGTGCGCCTTGTGCCGGTCGCCGGAGTTCCGGTCGACGTGCTCGGGCATCATGGCGTAGCTGTCCCGGGGCAGGCTCACGACGCTGGCGCGGTCCCGGTCCTCGGAGATGTGCACGATCATGACCGTGTCCGTGCAGTGGCAGGGCGCCCCGCCGAGGCGGTACTTCTCCTTCTCCGCCGGGGTGATCTTGTCCCGGCCGTCGGTGCCGACGAGCAGGACGTTCATGCCGTTGCCGCCCTTGGGCCGGTTCTTCATGTCCTTGAAGGCGTCGACCCGTGCGATCTCGGTGTCGAGGCTGGTGACGACGCCGTGCCCGATCCCGGCCGCCGCGAGCACCGTCAAGGAGAACCCCGTCGCCACCTTCATGACCCACCGCGGCCGCCTGCGCTGCTTGACCGGCCGCCCCACGGGCTGCGGCGCCGGCTGCCTCGCCCGAGGCGGACGCTGGCCACGCGGCGGCGGGGTGGGGTAGCGGCGGGGCGGTGTGGGCACGTGGGGGGACACCTCCGCGGTGACGGGCCTGTCCGGACGGGTAGGTGGAAGGACGCGTGGGGGGCCGGGGAATGCGAGAACCGTAGGCCCATACGATCTGCGACCCGGGGCAGCAGGCCGGGCGGCGCGCGCCCGTGTCCCCCATTCGCGGTAACGTGGCGCCGATGAACGCGACGCCCGACGAGCAGCTTCCTGCCGTATCCGTGATCATGCCGGTGCTCAACGAGGAACGGCATCTGCGTGCTGCCGTCTCCGCCATCCTCGAGCAGGAGTACGACGGAGAGATGGAGGTCGTCGTCGCGCTTGGTCCCTCCACGGACCGCACGAACGAGATCGCCGCCGAACTGGTCGCCGAGACCGCGGGCCACCGCGCGAAGGTGCAGACCGTCCCGAACCCCACGGGCCGCACGCCCGCGGCCCTGAACGCCGCGATCAAGGCCTCCAGCCATCCGATCGTGGTGCGCGTGGACGGCCACGGCATCCTGTCGCCCGGCTACATCGCGACGGCCGTACGCCTCCTGGAGGAGACCGGCGCGCAGAACGTCGGCGGCATCATGCACGCCGAGGGCGAGAACGACTGGGAGCACGCGGTCGCCGCCGCCATGACGTCGAAGATCGGCGTGGGCAACGCGGCCTTCCACACCGGCGGCGCCGCCCAGCAGGCCGAGACCGTCTACCTCGGCGTCTTCCGCCGCGAGGCCCTGGAACAGCAGGGCGGGTACAACGAGGAATTCATCCGCGCCCAGGACTGGGAGCTGAACTTCCGCATCCGCGAGGCCGGCGGCCTCATCTGGTTCTCGCCCGAGCTGAGGGTGCAGTACCGCCCGCGGCCGAGCGTGAAGGCGCTCGCCAAGCAGTACAAGGACTACGGCCGCTGGCGCCACGTCGTCGCCCGCTACCACGAGGGCTCCATCAACCTGCGCTATCTGGCGCCGCCGACCGCCGTCTGCGCGATCGCGGCAGGCGTCGTGGTGGGCGCCCTGGTCACGCCCTGGGGCTTCGTCGTCCCCGCGGGCTACCTCGCGGCGATCACGGCAGGCTCACTGCCCGCCGGCAAGGGCCTGCCGCTGAAGGCGCGCCTGCAGATCCCGGTGGCCCTCGCGACCATGCACATGTCGTGGGGCTGGGGCTTTCTGACCAGCCCGCGCTCCCTCGCCAAGAGGGTCATCGCCTCCCGGCGCCCGGCGGTCCTCAGCGAGGCCTAGCAGCCGAAAAAGACCCGGCCCACCACTGGTGGGCCGGGTCTCTTCATGTCCGGGCGGTCCTCACTTCCAGGTGAAGTCCGGGTCCACGTGCATGCACGCCTTCTTGTCCGAGCCGTTGAGCGCGTCGGCCGAATCCGGCGTCTTGTCGTCCTGCTTCGCCTTGGGGGGCTTGTTCCCCTCCCGCCAGTCGGCGCCGACGACCAGGGTGACCCCGGAGACGTCCGTCGACTTCTTCACCGAACTCAGCTTCATCCCGAGGGACTTGGCGATCCGCTGGGCGTCGCCCTCCAGCTCGGCGCTGGGGAACCTGACGACGGTCTTCTCCTGGGCGAGCGCCGTCGTCGTGTCGGCCGTCGCCTTGGCGAAGCCCTTGCCCGCGAGGATCTGCGTGACCGCGTTGGCGCGCCCGCTGACCGGCGGCTCGACGTCCGTGCGGGTGCCGTTCTGCACCCGTACGGCGATCTCGTCGTCCGCCGCCGCCGGGTCGTCCGAGAGCTTCTCCTCGGCCGGCTTCCTCTTGCCCTTGCCGTCCAGTGCGATGTCGTCGCGCACGAGGCGGAAGAGCTGCTCGGCGTCGCCCGGCTTGGGGATGACGCGCGCGCCCACGTACTCGAACGGCATGGTCGTCATCGTGGTGCGCTCCGGTGAGACCTTCTTGAGCTCGTTGCTCAGGTCGTAGAGCTTCTTCACGGTGCCGAGGCCGTCGTCGACCTTGAGCGCGCTGGTGGCCGTCTCGGCGAGCCTGCGCAGCTTGTTGGGGCTGCTCAGATTGGCGTTGTCCCGCAACTCGCGCACCAGCGAGTTCATGTACATGTGCTGGGCCTTGGCGCGGCTGATGTCGGTGCCGCCGTCAAAGCCGTAGCGGGTGCGCAGCCACTGCAGGGCCTGCTCGCCCTTGACGGCGGTGGTGCCCTTCTTCAGCTTCAGGCCGGAGCCGTGGCCCTGGCTGTCGCGCGAGTGGATGTTGGCGTCCACACAGACCGGTACGCCGCCGATGGCGTCGGCCATGGAGACGACACCCGCGAAGTCGACCTCCATGAAGTGGTCGACGTGGATGTTGGTGAGCTTCTCCCAGGTGGCGACCGTGCAGCCGGGGCCGCCGCGGCCGAGCGTCTGGTTGGTCATCGTCCGCTGCGTCGACGCCTCGTAGACCTTGCCGTCGTCCGGGTCGGTGCACTTGGGGATGTCCAGAAGGGTGTCGCGCGGCATGCTGATGACCGACATGTTCGTGCGGTCCGCCGACAGGTGAAGGAGCATCTGTACGTCGGCGAGCGGGGTGCCGCCAAAGGTCTCCTTGGCCCCGCCGAGCTTCTGGTTCTCCTTGGAGTCCCGCGCGTCCGAACCGATCAGCAGGATGTTCAGCGGGGTCTGACCGGCCGCGTTCGGCGTGGGCTCGGGGGCCCGGTGCTCGCCGAGGGTCAGGTCGTCCGTCTCCAGATTGTCGTTCAGGTGCTGGTACCAGAGGTATCCGGCGCCGGCCGTGCCAAGGATCAGCACCGACAGGATCGTCGCCGACCAGCGGAGTATCCGGCGTCTCGGACGCGGAGCCCGGCCACCACCACCCCCACGGCCGCTCCTGCGGTGCCCGCCGTCCGTCGAGGGCTCCCCTCCCTCGTGCGGCGGGCCTCCTTCCTGGCCATGATCACTTGCGTGCGGGGCGCGTGGTCGCGCCCCCTCCCCACGCACGCTGCTTTTCCCCATCCCCTGTCCCTCCCCGCGCTACCCCGAAATACGGCCATCCTGCGCCTTGTGAGACGCAGAATGGCCGCTTCAGGTCACTTGGCGCACACAGTCTTGTCCGCTTCGACCTTCTGAATGCCCTCCGGCGCCTTCGACGGGGCACTGATCGGCACTCCCGCCCCCTTGAAGTCGCTGCCGAGCGTCAGCTTGATGGCCGGGAGCCCCTGCGAGTTCTTCTCGCTCTTCCCGGGCTTCATCGCGGAGCCGGAAAGCCCCATGACGTCGGCGAGCCGCCGGGCCTGATCGGCCTGGTCGGGCGCGTACTCCAGCGTCGTCTTCTTGAGGTCGGACGACGCGTTGCCGAGCTGGCTGGCCTTGGACATGCCCTCAGTGTTCTGCAAGTACGTGAGAGTTGCCTGAGCGGCGCCGGTCTTACCACTGCCGTTGTAGATGTTGACCCGCACATCGGAGGCGGCGGACTTGCTGCCCTTGAGCCGGGCGGCGACCGCTGCCTTCTCCTTCTTCTCCTTCTTCTTCACCGCGGTCAGCGACTCGTCCGCGCGCATCATGGCGAACAGCGGGTCGGCCTTGGCCTCGTTCACGACGACCGTCGTGTGGACCTTCTCCGCCGGGTTGTCGACCACGGGCACGGTCGCGAAGCTGAGGTTCTTCATGTCGAGCTTGCCGAGCTCCATGCCCAGGTCACGGAGTTTCATGATGTCCGCGATCTTGGAGTCGACGGTGAGCGCCTCGGTGCCCGCCTCGGCCAGCTTTATCATCTTCGACGGGCTGGTCAGCGTGTCGTTCGACTTGAGCTTGCGCATCAGCGAGCTGAGGAACTGCTGTTGCAGCTCGATGCGGCTCAAGTCGCCGCCGGTGCCCACGGAGTGGCGCGTGCGGACGAACGCCAGCGCCTCCTCGCCCTCGATGGTGTGCTTGCCCGCGGGCAGCTTCAGATGCGAGTCCGGGTCGTCGATGTCCTTGGCCAGACATACGTCGACGCCGCCGACCGCGCTGGAGAGCGTCTTGACCGCGTTGAAGTCGGCCACCATGAAGTGGTCCGGCACTATCCCGGTGATCTTGGTGACCGTACGCATGGTGCAGCTGGGCGTGCGCTCGCTCTGACCGAGGCTCTCGTTGAAGCGCGCCCCCTGCGATCCCGGGATCGTCTTCTTGTTGCCGTCCTCCATCGTGGTCGGGCAGTCCGGAATGTCCGTGATCATGTCGCGCGGGATGCTCAACGCGGTGGCGTTCGTGCGGTCCTTGGAGACGTGCAGCAGGATCGTCGTGTCGGCGTGGCCGACGCTTCCCTTGTCGCCGTACTTCTCGTTGCCCTCGCCGCTGCGCTTGTCCGTGCCCATCACCAGGATGTTGATGGCACGGTCCTTGCTGAAGCCGCCGGTGCTCGCGCCGTCGTCATTGATCGAGCTGATGTTGTCGTTGAGGTGCTGGTAGTAGACGTACCCGCCGACACCGACCGCGACCAGGACGAAGGCGAGCGAGCCGCCCGTCCACATCAGGGCCTTCTTGCCCTTGGACTTCTTCGGCTTCTGCTTGCGGCGCCCGCCCGCGGCCTCCGGCTGCGGCGCCCGCCTTCTGCGCTGCGGCGGCACGTCCCGCTGCTCGTCACGGCGCTCGTCGCGCCGGCCATCGCGGCCGCGCGTTCCCTGGCGGGGCGAGGACCGCGGTGATCTGCGCGGTCCGGGCACTGGCGACTGCCCAGCGGAAGGGCTCAGTCGCAGTTCGTAATCGCCGGTGTTCGGGTTGAGCACCCACTGGTCTGCGGGGTCGATGTTCTCCGCCCGCCCACGGCCTTGCGCGTCCACGGTTGTCTGCGTCCTCCGTCGGGGCCACGCGGCGCCATTCCCCCCTCAAGAAAGGCGCTCGGTCAGTCATCCAGCGGTGCGGGCCACGAGGGGCCAGGCGCACCGGATCGCTCACACTATCCGGCCAGTTCAGCGTCGAACGACGCCGGTGACAAATTCCACTCCCCTACAACTGGGCAATCCGCCCCATTTCTTTGTGCGGGCGGTCTTGCGCTTGAGGATGTGTTTACTCGCAGGTCGTCCCGGCTGCCGTGTTGCCGCGGAAAGTGGGGTCGGGGCTCGGAGTCGCGGAAGGGTCCGCCGCCTGCTCGTCGCCGGGGTCGGTCTCCGGCTCCTCGCGAGTCACTTGGAGGGGTGCGTCCGTTCGGAGTCGGGTGAAGAGTTCTTCCGCCGCCGGCTCGACGAGTTCATCCCGATTGGCGTCGTAGGCATACGACCGCCGGGGCACCGTGAGGAACTGCACCTGTTCTGTGGGGATGTTGCGCATGCCGCGCACCAGTTCGTACAAACCACGCAAACTCGCGAGTTCCGGGTCGGTCGTCAGAGAAGAAGTGGCCGCGTCGAGAACGGGATAGAGCTTCGCCGGATTCAGCAGGACGTCATTGCTCTGCACCTTGTTGACGAGTGCCGCGAGGAACTGCTGCTGGCGGTCCATCCGGTCGGTGTCGCTGCCGTTGCCGATGCTCTTGCGCGCCCGCACATAGCCGAGCGCCTGCTCGCCGTTCAGGGTCTGCCGTCCCGCGGCGATCTTCAGACGGGCGTCGCGGTCGTTGATCGGCGCCTTGAGGCAGACCTGTACGCCGTCGACCGCGTCGACCATGTCCTTGAATCCGGCGAAGTCCACCACCATGTGATGGTCGACGCGGATCTTCGTCATCTTCTCGACCGTACGGATGGTGCAGGCCGTCCCGCCGAACTGGAAGGCCCAGTTGAACTGGGCGAACTGGGCCCGCGTCCGCGAACCGTCGCTCTTGCGGCAGCGGGGTATGTCCACCATCACGTCCCGCGGGATCGACACCGCGGTGGCGCTGCGCCGGTCGGCCGCGAGGTGCAGCAGGATCGTGGTGTCCGAGCGCTGGGTGCCCGGGTCGCGGCCGTACTTCTTGTTGCCGCGTCCGGAGCGGGTGTCCGAGCCGATCAGGAGAATGTTCTGCGCGCCGTTCACCAGCGCCGTCGGGCGCTCCTTCTCGTAGCGGGCGAGCTCCGCCGCGGCGTCGGTGTCCTTGGTGATGTTGCCGTCGAGCTTCTTGTAGACCGCCCAGCCCGCACCCCCGGCCGCCAGGACCAGCCCGGCGGCCCCCACGGCCGTCCAGCGCAGCCAGCGCCGCCTGCGCCGGGCGACGCCCTCACCGGTGGGGCTGGAGCCCGCGCCGGGTGCGTACGTCGCCGACGGCTCAGGCGGGCCGCCGTCGGCGTCCGGGCGCTCCGGTCCGGCGGGCATGCCTGCGGTGTCGGACACGTGTACGGCCACCCCTCATCGCGACGTCGGTGCATGGTGCGCTCTTATGACCATGGACCGACGCGACGCCGGTGGCCTGCGGGCCAGGGGCGTGGGTGGGCCGAACGGGGGAGGCGAGGGGGCGCCCGACGACCTGGGCTACTTGGCGGTGGCCGTGACCCGCTCGTCCTCGATCCGCTTCGCCAGACCCGCCTCCGCGAGCTGGTCGAGGTGGCGGCAGAGCACCACGGAGCCGCCCGCCGCCAGCGGGGCGTACAGGCCGGAGCTGAGGCCCTCCCAGGTGCCGTACGACAGCCCCGAGAGGAGCCGCGAGCCGGGCGTGAGCCCCAGCGCGCCGGCGTCGGCGCGGGCCCGCTCCACCAGTTCCGCACCCGTCAGCTCCCCGGTCCCGCCGACGGCGAGGGCGGGCTCCGCCGGGTCCACGGGCGCGTACGGCACGAAGCGGTCGCCCTGGCTCGGCACCTCGACCGCGTAGTCCACGAAGCCGTCGGGGGTCTGCGGGAAGCGGCCGCCGAGCGGCCGGAGCGCGAGCGCGACCCGCTCCCCGGAGCAGGTGCGCGCCACGTCCAGGGAGTCGGGCCCGCTGACGACGAGGTCGGCGCCCGCGGGGTCGCCGCCCACGTCCGCGACGACGCCGACGGACGAACAGGCGAGCAGCCAGACCGCCGTCTGCCAGTGCGCGGGCAGCAGCAGGGCGAGCCGGTCGCCGGGCTGGGCGGCGAGATCGTCCTGGAGCAGATTGGCGGTCTTGGCCACCCAATTGGCGAAGGTGGCCACGGACAATTCGACGCGCTCGCCCGTGGCGTCGTCGTAGAAGGTGATGAGCGGGCGGCCCGGGTCCGCGGCGAGCGCGGATCGCAGCAGGTCGGCAGGGGTGCGGTCGGTGGCGTTCACGGGCGCAAGGGTACGCGCGTGCCCTTGCGCCCCGGGTGCGGCGGGGGAGCGGCGGACACCGGTTCGGCGGACAGCAACCGACGGACCGTCAATTCCCCAATGGACAGATCTGTCCCGCTATGCCAACTATCAGTTGTATGCGTGGATTTCTAGCTTCCTCGATCGGCGTCACGTGCGCGGCCGCCCTGGCCCTCCCCCTGACCCTGCCGTCGTCCGGCGCCCGCGCCGCGACCCCGGCCGCGGAGTCGCCCGCCGGGCCCTCCGCGGAATCGGTGCCGGGCAGCACCCAGTCACTCCCGCTCACCCCACTCGGCTCCGACCGCTCGACGGGCGGCGGAGCATCCGTCGAACAGGGCCTGCTCCAGCGCGAGGTCCGCCCCTTCTCCCTGGTGGGCGTCATCTGGGACGACCCGGACGACGAACTGCACGGCAGCGTCCAGGTCCGTACCCGGGCGAACGGCACCAGTACCTGGTCCGGCTGGCAGCCCGTGGAGACGCACAACCACGAGCACGCCGCCGACCCGGACGACCCGGAGCGGGCCTCGGGCCGGGTCCGCGGCTCCACGGCACCGCTGTGGGTCGGCGACTCGGACGGGGTCGAGATCCGAGTGCGGGGCGAAATGGCGCAGCACCGCGGCGGCGCACACCCCTCCGCGGGACAGGCCCTGCCGACGGGCCTGCGCCTCGAACTCGTCGACCCCGGGGCCGAGCCGCCCCCGCAGGGCCCGGCACCCAAGGGCGCCGGCTCCACGGCCCTGACCGCCGAGACCGCCGCCTCCTCCGCGGTCAACGCCGACCTCGCCCCGCTCGGCGCCGACGTCATCCCGGCGCTCGGCAAGAAGGAGACGGAGTCCGACCTCATCGCGGCCCGCGGCGGCCCGGAGGAGGCCGCGGGCCAGGCCAGGCCCTACGTGGGACCGCGGCCGCGGATCACCACGCGCAAGGGCTGGGGCGCGAACGAGAGGCTCCGCGAGAAGAACTTCGCGTACACCAAGACCGTCAAGGCGGCCTTCGTGCACCACAGCGCGTCCGGCAACAACTACCGCTGCTCACAGACCGGATCGGTGCTGCGCAGCATCTACCGCTTCCACGTCAAGAGCAGCGGCTGGCGTGACATCGGCTACAACTTCGCGGTCGACAAGTGCGGAAAGATCTACGAAGGACGTGCCGGAGGTGTGGCCAAGCCCGTCCTCGGGGCCCACACTCTCGGTTTCAACAGCAACAGCATGGGCATCGCCGTCATCGGCAGCTTCGGGTCCACCAGGCCGCCCGCGGCCTCGGTGAGGGCCATCGCCCGGCTGACCGCGTGGAAGCTCGGCCTGTACGGCGCCAACCCGCGCGGAAAGACATACCTGAGGTCCGGGGGAGGAAACCTGTACAAGAAGGGCCGCAACGTCCGGCTCCACGTGATCTCCGGGCACCGTGACGGATTCGCCACGGAATGCCCCGGCAGCAGGCTGTACCAGAAGCTGGGCAAGGCCCGGTCCACCTCGGCCCGCTACCAGGGCCGCTGAGTCCGCACCCGTACCACGAAGCACACCGCACGACCCGCACAGCGCACTGCACGATCTGCAAAGCCATCTGCATACACTGGCCGGCCGCGACTCAAGTTCGGCCGGCCCCAGCAGGAAGCAGAGACGACAGGTGACAGAAGCGATCCTCCTGGTCGGCGGCAAGGGAACCCGGCTGCGTCCGCTCACGGTGCACACCCCGAAACCCATGGTTCCGGCGGCGGGCGTCCCGTTCCTCACCCACCAGCTGGCGCGGGCCCGCGCGGCGGGCGTGGAGCACATCGTCCTGGCGACCTCGTACCTCGCCGAGGTCTTCGAGCCGTACTTCGGCGACGGCTCGGCCCTCGGCCTCCACATCGAGTACGTCACGGAGACCGAGCCCCTCGGCACGGGCGGCGCGATCCGCAACGTGGCGTCGCGCCTGCGCTCGGGACCCGACGAGCCGGTCCTGATCTTCAACGGCGACATCCTCACGGGCCTGGACATCCGCGCCCTCGTCTCCACGCACGAGGAGTCGGGGGCGGACGTCTCCCTGCACCTCACGAAGGTCACGGACCCGCGCGCGTACGGCCTCGTGCCGACCGACGGGACGGGCAGGGTGCAGGCCTTCCTGGAGAAGCCGCAGACGCCCGAGGAGATCGTCACCGACCAGATCAACGCGGGCGCGTACGTGTTCCGCCGCTCGGTCATCGACACCATCCCCGTGGGCCGCCCCGTCTCGGTCGAGCGCGAGACGTTCCCCGACCTGCTCGCCGCCGGGGCCCACCTCCAGGGCATGGTCGACTCGACGTACTGGCTCGACCTGGGCACACCCCAGGCCTTCGTGCGCGGCTCGGCCGACCTGGTGCTCGGCCGCGCCCCGTCCCCGGCGATCCCGGGCCGCTGCGGCGACCGCCTGGTCCTGCCGACCGCCACGGTCGCCCCCGACGCGAAGCTCACCGGCGGCACGGTGGTCGGCGAGCACGCGGTGATCGGCGAGGGCGCGCGGGTGGACGGCAGCACGGTCCTCGCGGGCGCGATCATCGAACCGAACGCGGTCGTCACGGACTCGCTGATCGGCGCGGGCGCGCGGGTGGGCGCACGCACGGTCCTGGCGGGCGCGGTGATCGGCGACGGCGCGGACGTGGGCGCCGACAACGAACTGCGCGACGGCGTACGGGTGTGGTGCGGGGCGGTGTTGCCGGCGGGTTCGGTGAGGTTCTCGTCGGACCAGTGACCACCAGCCCGTCCGGCGTTTGAGGACGAGCTCGGCGAAGCCGGTGATGCGGTAACCAGGCCCCTGCGCCGGAGCAGGTTTTCGGGAAGGGGCGGGGCTGGGGCCAAGGAAGCCCTTACCCTCGTACAGATGTCATCCCGTTTCGCCCCGCGCCCCACCCGCACCACAGTGCGCGGCGGCGAAACGGCGATCCCCCGAGCGGTGGGCCAGGGCGCACCCCGCCAGGCCACCACGGCCAGGACCCGCACCTGGACCCCGCCCTACCCCCTCAACCTGGGCCTGACGGTAGGCCCCCTGCGAAGGGGCCCCGCGGACCCCACGTTCCGTACGACGCCGGCCGGCGAAGCCTGGCGGGCGTGCCGCACCCCGGAGGGCCCCGGCACGCTCCGGGTGGCCCTGCGCGGCGACACGGTGGAGGCGGCGGCCTGGGGCCCGGGAGCGACCTGGCTCCTGGACCAACTCCCGAACCTCCTGGGCGAGTCGGACGCCCCGGAGGCGTTCGTCCCCCGCCACCGCCTCCTCGCGGTGACAGCACACCGCCGCCCCGGCCTCCGCCTGATCCGCACGGGCCTGGTCATGGAGTCCCTGATCCCGTCGATCCTGGAACAGAAGGTCACGACGGACGAGGCGTACCGCGCCTGGCGCCTCCTGGTCCGCAAGTACGGCGAACCGGCACCCGGCCCGGTCCCCGAGCAGCTGCGCATGTACGTCATGCCGGACCCGAGGACCTGGAGCCTGATCCCGTCCTGGGAGTGGCACAAGGCGGGCGTGGACGACAAACGAGCGTCGACGATCCTGCGTGCGGTGCGAGTGGCCGCGCGGCTGGAGGAGGCGGCGGCGATGGAACCGCTCAAGGCCCAGGCCCGCCTGGAACTGATCCCGGGCATCGGCCCGTGGACCTCGGCGGAGACGGTCCAGCGCAGCAACGGCGCCCCGGACGCGGTCACGGTCGGCGACCTCCACCTGCCGGGCATCATCGGCCACGCCCTCGCGGACAACCGCGAGGCGGACGACGAGGAAATGCTGCGCCTCCTGACCCCCTACGAGGGCCAACGCCACCGAGCGGCCCGCCTCATCCTCCTGAGCGGCCGCACCCCGTCCCGCAGAAAACCAAAAATGCCAAAAACGGACATCGCACTGCTCTAGAACGCTCCGTTCCGGGGCGCCCCGTAAGGGGCGCGGGGAACTGCGCGCCCAGCCCCCACAGCCGCGCACCCGAATCAAGCCCGGGCAGTATCGCGCTCAACGCCCAGGGGCGAGTCACCGCACGGCGACAAAGTCCCCCGCATCCCGCGCCCCCCGGGCGCCCGGCTCGACCGCCCCGTGTCCGACAGCCACCGCTCCCATCGGGTCCCACGACTCCGGAAGCCCGAGAACGTCCCGTACGACATCCCGGCAGAACATCGTCGACGAGACCCACGCGGACCCAAGACGCTCCCCGGCGAGGGCCACGAGGAAGTTCTGCACCCCGGCACCGGCCGCGACCACGAACATCTCCCGCTCGGCCGCGTCCCGCCGCTCGTCCCCGTACGTGTGCGAGCCGTCCATGACGAGGCAGGGCACCACCAGGTAGGGGGCCCTGCGCAGGACGTCTCCCCGGCGTACGCGCTTCGCGATGGACTCGGCGGACTTGCCGTCCCGCTCCAGATCGGCGACCCACGCGTCCCGCATCGCGTCGAGCAGCCGCACCCTGGAGTCCTCGGACTCCAGGAGGACGAACCGCCACGGCGTCGTGTGATGCGGCGCGGGCGCGGTCACCGCGGCGGCCACGGCCCGGCGCACGGCCCCGGGGTCCACGGGCTCGTCGGTGAACTCCCGCACGGTACGCCGCTGCGTCACCGCTTCCCGCACGGCCTCGGACGTGCCGAGCCGGAACATGTCGTCACGCGAGGACCGCACCATGGCGCGAGCCCCCTCGCCGGTCTCCCCGACGACGTGCGGCAGCCCGCGGACCACCGCGACCGGCAGCCCGCCGGCCTTCCCCTTGACGAGATCGCCCGCGGCGGCCAGCTCGTCCGCGGTGGCGACGACCGTAGCGCTCAGCGGATTGCCGTACGCGTCGACGCCGCCCCGCAGATCGTCCAGGACCCGCACGCCCGCCGCCCCGATGGCGACGTCCGTCAGGCCGTTGCGCCAGGGGCGCCCGAAGGTGTCGGTGATGACGATGCCGACGTCCGCGCCCAGCGCGTCCCGCAGTCCGTCCCGCACCGCTCGCGCCGACGCGTCGGCGTCCTCGGGCAGCAACAGGACGGTCCCGGCGGGCGTGTTGGAGGCGTCGACACCGGCGGCGGCCATCACGAGGCCCTGCCGGTTCTCGACGATGCGCAGGGTCCCGCGCCGCGCCACGACCCGTACGGTCTCGGAGTCGATGGCCGCCTCGCGGTCGCTCGCCTCGACGATCCGCCCCTCGGCCTTGCTGACGATCTTCGAGGTGACGAGGAGCACGTCCCCGTCGGCGAGCCCCGGTTCGGCGGCGGCGATCAGCTTGGCGAGGTCGTCCCCCTGCCGCACCTCGGGCAGTCCGGGCACGGCCCAGACCCGGAACGACGGCGAGGCCCCGGCCCCGGACCCGGCCTCGGAGATGAAGCTCACGCCCGCACCTCCTCCGCGAGGGCGAGCGCCGCACGCGCCATCTCGGCGGTCGCGTCGTCGTCGCTCATCATCAGCGGGATCGCCCGGCACCGGATGCCCGCCGACTCGACCCGTTCCACGACCCCGGCGTCCACGGTGTCGACGAGCCAGCCGTCGAGCAGCCCGCTTCCGTAGTGCTCGGCGACCGCGGCGGCGTTCGACTCCACGCCCACCGCGGCGAGCACCTTGTCGGCCATGCCGCGCACGGGCGCGTCCCCGACGATGGGGGAGAGCCCGACGACGGGCACGCCCGCGTCGGCGATGGCCTCGCGGATGCCCGGCACGGCGAGGATCGTCCCGACGCTCACCACGGGGTTGGACGGCGGGAAGAGCACGACGTCCGCCTCGGCGATCGCCTCCAGGACGCCCGGCGCGGGCTTGGCCTGGTCCGCGCCGACCGGCACCACGGCGTGCGCGTCCACGGACGCCCGAAGGCGCACCCAGTACTCCTGGAAGTGAATCGCCTTCTGCTCGCCGTCGACCGAGACGGCGACATGCGTCTCCACGCGGTCGTCCGACATGGGGATGAGCCGCACGCCGGGCTGCCACCGCTCGCACAGCGCCTGTGTCACCGCGCTGAGAGGGAATCCGGCGGCCAGCATCTGGGTCCGCACGATGTGCGTGGCGAAGTCACGGTCGCCGAGCCCGAACCACTCGGGCCCGACCCCGTACGCCGCGAGCTCTTCCTTGACCTTGAACGTCTCGTCCGTACGGCCCCAGCCCTGCTCTTCGTTGATGCCACCGCCGAGGGTGTACATCACGGTGTCGAGGTCGGGGCAGACCTTCAGCCCGAACAGGTGAATGTCGTCACCGGTGTTGCCGATGACGGTGATGTCCGCGTCAGGCGCGGATTTCTTGAGCCCGCGGAGGAAACGGGCGCCGCCGATACCGCCGGCCAGGACCACAATGCGCATGGGGCCAAGCATGTCAGGCAGGTACGACAGCGCGTCAGGCGGTTACGACATCTCCGGCCGCCGGGGCGGTGGCCCGCACGCCGCACTGCGCCGCGTGCATCGGCATGTCGGTCAGGCCGGGGTAGTAGATGTGCAGGCTGACGGCCGGTTCCAGGGAGTCGTTGACGACGTCGTGGACGTACCCGGGCGCGAACACGCGCTGGGACCCGGCGCCGAGCGCGCGCTGCCCGCGCTCCGTACGCTCCGTCAGTTCACCCTCCAGGACCGCCAGTACGCCGGAGGAGCGGCCGTGGTCGTGCGTGCCGCTGCCCTGTCCCGGCACCCAGGAGAGCAGCCAGACCTCGTATCCGGGCCCCGTGCGCAGGCGGTGGTACCAGCGGCTCGTCGCGTCGTACTCGACGAGGTGGGACCACTGGGCGCGGTCGGCCGCGATGGTGCGGGCCAGGCCGACGAACTCGGCCACGGTGGCCGGGTGCTCGCGGGCGGGCTGCAGGAGGTGGGTGACTTCGAGGATGTCGCCGGCGATCTGGAGGTCGCTGTCGCTGTTCATGGTGCGGTGGTTCCTCAACGTGAGTGCCAGGAGTCGCTAGGGAGCTGGTGCGAGGGAACAGAGGGGGCTACAGGCAAAGAGGGGAAAAGCGGCTCGGGCGGTGAAGCGCCGGAGCGGGCTCAACAGCTGGAAGCGGGTTGGCTCAACAGCTGGAACAGGAACAGAGACAGCGCGCGTGGGCAGCGCCGAGGAGCCCGCGGGTGCGGGTCGTCGGGAGTGCCAAGTTTGCGAGCATGCCCACTAGGACAGCCGCTCACACCTTCTCTGTCAACTCTATGTCCGGTATGTGGGATATGTTTCACCTCATCCGGTTGTTCTCTCAGGTGAAAGGTTTGTGCATGGGGTTCACGGGACACCCAGGGTCACATCGCGCTTCAACCGGCGCGTAAACCCCGGCGCACTCCCGTGACCCGAATGTGATCCCCTTCGCTTCGGTGGACCGGTCGCAACGGGATCGTTCCCCGTGACGTCCTTCCCTGGTGAAGGCGGTCGCGGGGTGCCTCGGGATGGGCCACCGGCAAGTGACGGGGTTTATGCCGATTTGAACACTTTCCGCATTACCTTGGTTCCGCAGGGTGAATAAGGGGCCCAATAGCAGATCTCGGCTTGACTGGCCCGGATCGGCACACTTGTAATTTCACTCGTGTCGTTCAGCCGAAATCGGTAACGGCAAGCACCACGGGGACGCACAGACAGACGAGGGGCGCACATGACCGAGCTGGTTCAGGAACTGCTGGTCGAGGACGCGGACGAGGAACTCGGCTGGCAGGAGCGCGCGCTGTGCGCCCAGACCGATCCCGAGTCCTTCTTCCCCGAGAAGGGCGGCTCCACGCGAGAGGCCAAGAAGGTCTGCCTCGCCTGTGAGGTTCGCTCGGAATGCCTTGAGTACGCACTGGCGAACGACGAGCGGTTCGGAATCTGGGGCGGCCTTTCGGAGCGGGAACGCCGCCGTCTGAAGAAGGCCGCCGTCTGAACACCAGCTGGATCCGCCCGACCAAACGGCACACACCCCTACGTAAGGAACAGCCCGTCGCCCGTGGGTTATCCACAGGCGGCGGGCTGTTGTGATGCCAGCCGTTAGTGTGGGGCCCCGTCCGAGACGCCCCGGCGCCCCCATGAAGCGCAGGCGTCCACCGCAGTCCATCGAACCGGGGCCCGTACCTCGATGTCCGTGCACAGCCATTCGGCAGCCAGTCACCAAGACGCCGCTGCCGCTCCTGAGTTCCCGCGGCATGTAGTCACCGCCGTGATCGTCTCCCACGACGGCGCCCGCTGGCTGCCCGACGCCCTCGCCGGGCTGCTCGGCCAGGAGCGCCCGGTGCAGAACGCCGTGGCCGCGGACACCGGCAGCGCGGACGACTCCGCCCGCCTGGTCACCGAGGCACTCGGCCCCGACCGCGTCCTGCACCTGGCCCGGCGCTCCGGCTTCGGCACCGCCGTCGACGAGGCGAACCGCACCGCCGGCGTGCTGACCCCGGAAGAGCTGCCCTACCTGAAGCGCCCCAGCGGCTGGGACCCGGTCAGCCGGACCTGGCGCGACGACGCCTACGACCTCCCCGAACTGCCCCACGGCGAGCCCGAACAGTGGCTGTGGCTGCTGCACGACGACTGCGCGCCCGAGCCCGGCGCCCTCGCCGAACTGCTCCGCGTCGTGGAGAACGAACGCGAGGTCGGCAAGGACGTCGCGATCGTCGGCCCCAAGCTGCGTGGCTGGTACGACCGCCGCCAGCTCCTCGAGGTCGGCGTCTCCGTCGCCAACAGCGGCCGCCGCTGGACCGGCATCGACCGGCGCGAGCAGGACCAGGGCCAGCACGACCACGTACGGCCCGTGCTCTCGGTGTCCACCGCGGGCATGCTGATCCGGCGGGACGTCTTCGACGAACTCGGCGGGTTCGACCGGCGCCTGCCGCTCATGCGGGACGACCTCGACCTGTGCTGGCGCGCGCAGAACGCGGGCCACCGCGTCCTCATCGCCCCCGAAGCCGTCGTCCGGCACGCCGAGGCCTCCTCGCGCGAGCGCCGCACCGTCGACTGCGTCGGGCGTACGTCGACGTCGCCGCACCGCGTGGACAAGGCGGGCGCCGCCTACACCCTGCTCGTCAACGCCCGTACGGCCGTGCTGCCCTGGGTGCTCCTGCGGCTCGTCCTGGGCACCCTGCTGCGCACCGTGGCGTATCTGGTCGGCAAGGTCCCGGGCCAGGCGGTCGACGAGGTCGCCGGTCTCCTGGGGACACTGCTGCGGCCCGGACGGATCGTCAGCGCCCGCAAGGAGCGCGGCAAGTCGGTGCTCGAACCGTCCGAGATGCGGCCGCTCTTCCCGCCGCCGGGCGCCACCGTGCGCGCCACCGTCGAACAGGTGGCGGGCAACATCGTCGGCCGCTCCGACCCCGAGGCCGTCACCGGCGCGGGGCGGCACGGGGCCGTCGAGACCGGACCCGGCGGCGACGACGCGGACTTCCTCCAGGTCGAGCAGTTCGCCCGCCTCAAGCGCCTGGCCCGCAAGCCGGGCCCGATGCTCTTCGTGGTGCTCCTGTTCGCCTCGCTCATCGCCTGCCGCGAACTCCTCGGCAGCGGTGCGCTCGCGGGCGGCGCGCTGCTGCCCGCCCCCGGTGACTCCTCGGCCCTCTGGGCGCGCTATCTCGACGCCTGGCACCCGGTCGGCACCGGCGGCACCCAGTCGGCGCCGCCCTACCTCGCGCTCGTCGCGGGGCTCAGCAGCCTGCTGTTCGGGTCCACCGGGCTCGCGGTCACGGTGCTCCTGGTGGGCTCGGTGCCGCTGGCCGGCTTCGCCGCCTACTTCGCCTCACGGCCGCTGGTCGAGTCGCGTCTGCTGCGCGCCTGGGCCTCCGTCGCGTACGCCTTCCTGCCGGCCGCCACGGGCGCGCTCGCCGGCGGGCGCATCGGCACCGCCGTCCTCGCGATCCTGCTGCCGCTCATGGCGCGCGCGGGCGTCGCGGCGAGCGGCCTAGCCTCCCCGGAGGGCACGCGCGGAAGCTGGCGCGCCTCGTGGGCGTTCGCCCTGCTCCTGACGCTCACCACCGCCTTCACGCCGATCGTGTGGCCGGTCGCCCTGGTGCTCGGCCTCGCACTCCTCGTGGTGCGCAGGGGCGACATCACCGCGTACGGCCTGCGGTTCCTCGCCGCGCTCGGCACCCCGCTCCTGGTCCTCGCGCCCTGGTCGCTCTCGCTGCTGCCCTTCGGCTTCTTCGGTGAGGCGGGACTCGCCTTCGGCGTCGGCTCCGCGACGGGGCTCGACCTGCTCGGGAGCAGCCCCGGCGGCCCCGGCACCGTGGACGGGCTGCTGCTCATCGGCATCGTGCTCGCCGCCCTGGCCGCGCTCCTGCGCACGGAGCGGCAGCTCGCCGTCCGCACAGCCTGGATCGTCGCGCTGGTCTCCCTGGTCTTCGCCGCGCTCTCGAACAGCTCGGCGTGGGCGGGCCCCGCGACCCTCGGGTACGGCCTCGCGCTCCTCGCCGCCGCCGCGCTCGGCGCCGACGGCGCACGCACGCGTGTCGCCGAGCAGAGCTTCGGCTGGCGCCAGCCGGTCGCCGTCTTCATCGCCTTCGCGGCGGCCGCCGGGCCGCTGCTCGTCGCCGCCGGGTGGATGATCCGCGGCGCCGACGGCCCCCTGGAGCGGCGCGACCCGGTCCAGGTGCCCGCGTTCGTCGCCGAGGAGAGCGGCACGCAGGATCAGGCCCGCACGCTCGTCCTGGACAGCGAATCGGCCGCCCAGGTGTCGTACACCCTCGTCCGCGGCTCGGGCGCCCGCCTCGGCGACGCCGAACTCGCCGACGCGGGCGGCTCGAACGGGCACCTGGACAAGATCGTCGCCCGGCTCCTCGCGGGTTCCGGTGCCGACCAGGCCGACCAGCTCGGCGGCTTCGCCGTGCGCTACGTCCTCGTACGCGAGGGCGCGCCCCGCCAGATGAGCCGCACCCTGGACTCCACCCCCGGCCTGACCCGGCTCTCCCAGGAGGACGGCAGCGCCCTGTGGCGCGTGGACCGGCAGGTCGCGCGCGCCGCGATCGTCCCCGAGACGGGCGATCCGCTGCCGGTGGCCGCGGGTCCCGTGGAGCTGCACACGAACATCCCGGCCGGAGACGAGGGCCGCACCCTGCGGCTCGCCGACGCCGTCGACGAGGGCTGGACGGCGACCCTGGACGGCCGCACGCTGACCCCGACCACCCTTGACGGCTGGGCGCAGGGCTTCGAACTGCCCGCTTCGGGCGGCCGCCTGGACGTCACGCACGCGACGCCCGTGGGGCACACGGGATGGCTCTGGGCCCAGGGCGCGCTCGCCGTGGTCCTGGTGGTCCTCGCCCTTCCCGGCCGCCGCCGCGACGTGGACGACGACCTCCCCGAGGAGGCCGTCGTCCCGGCGGAGCCCGTCGAGGGCGAGGGGCGCAGGGCCCGCAGGCTGCGGGCCGCGCAGGCCGAGCAGGACGCCGCGCAGGGAGGCGCCGGGCAGGACGACGCCGGTACTCCGCCTCCTCCTCCGGAGGAGGAAGGTGCCTACGCCGCGGTGCCCCAGCAGCAGTCGCAGTCGCACGACGAGTGGCAGGCCGCCGACGCGGGCGCCGGCTACGGCACGTACCAGGGCGAGCAGCAGTACGAGGACGCCCAGTACCCCGCGGGTGCGTACGACCAGCCCGCGTACCAGGACCCCTACCAGGGCGGCCAGTACGACCCGTACGCCTACGGAGGCGCACAGGGTGCGCAGGGCGGCGCCGAGCAGTACGGCCAGGCGTTCGACGCCACGTACGGTCAGCAGCCCCCGATGCCGCCCCAGCCCCCGCAGCCGCCGCACGGCACCGACAGTGAGCGCCCCGACGGGAGCCAGCAGTGAACCGCACGACCCAGTCCCTGATCGCCGCCGCGGCCGCGCTCGCCGCGGTCACCGGGTTCGCCGTGGCCAACGCGCCCGACGGCAGCGGCGACGACGGCGCGAAGGCGGCCGCGCGGCTGCCCGTGGAGCGCACCAGCCTGCTCTGCCCGGTGCCCAGCTCCTCCGACCTCGCCGAGACCACGTACACGGCGTTCACGCCCGAGGGCGAGGGCTCCGGCAAGACGGGCAAGGCGGAACTGATGCCCGCCACCAGGGCGTTGAAGGTCACCCCTGAGGACGAGGCCGGAAAAGAGACGAAGAAGGAAGACAAGCCCTTCCTGACCTCCAAGGCGCCCGGCAAGCCGGTCACCGGCGAGGAGACCGGGGGCGAGTCACCCTCGCTCCTGGGCACCGCGGACGGCCGTCTTGCCCCCGGCTGGACCGTCCAGCAGACCACCAAGTACGCGGTGGGCAGCGGCCGCGGCATCCAGGGCACCAACTGCACGGCGCCCGACACGGACTTCTGGTTCCCGGGCGCGAGCACCGCCAAGGACCGCAGTGACTACGTCCACCTGACCAACCCGGACGACTCGGCGGCGGTCGTCGACGTCGAGCTGTACGGCAAGGACGGCGCCCTCAAGACCGAGGTGGGCGAGGCGATCCAGGTCCAGCCGCACTCCAGCGTCCCGGTCCTGCTGTCCACGCTCGCGGCCAAGGAACACACCAACCTCACGATGCACGTGACCGCGCGCAGCGGCCGGGTCGCGGCCGCCGTGCAGTCGTCGGACGACAAGCTCGGCGGCGACTGGCTGCCCGCGTCCGCCGACCCCGCGAGCCGCCTGGTCCTGCCCGGCATCCCCAAGGACGCCACTTCGGTACGCCTGGTCGCCTTCACCCCCGGCGCCGACGACGCCGACCTGAAGGTCCAACTTGCCTCGCCCACCGGTTCGATCAGCCCCGCCGGGCACGCGAACCTGCACGTCAAGTCCGGCATGACGACAGCCGTGGACCTCGGCGACGTCACCAAGGGCGAGGCGGGCTCGCTGATCCTGACGCCGACGGAGGAGGCGACGCCCGTGGTGGCCGCCCTGCGCGTCACCCGGGGCAAGGGCGCCGACCAGGAGACGGCGTTCATCCCCGCGACGAGCGCCATCGGCACGCGCGCGACGGTGGCCGACAACCGGGCCAAGGGCTCCACGCTGTCGCTCGTGGCCCCGGGCGAGACCGGCAAGGTGAAGGTCACGGCGTCGGAGGGCAGCGAGGGCGGCTCGCCGACGACCAAGACGTACACGGTCAAGGGCGGGACGACCCTGGGGATCAAGGCGCCCGTGCCGAGCGGTCTCAAGGGCACGTACGCGCTCACGGTGGAGCCGGTGTCGGGGGGAGACGTCCATGCCTCCCGCATGCTGGAGGACCCGGAGGACGGCGTCCCCATGTTCACCGTCCAGACCCTGCCGGACGACAGGGGCATGGTGTCGGTGCCGCATGCGAAACAGGATCTGAAGGTGCTGCAGAAGTAGGCCCGGGGGCCCGTCGACCGGGGCGGGGGAGCCCGTCAGGAGTCTTCCCCGTACCGCGGGTCGACCGACTCGGGCGAGAGCCCGAGGAGCTCGGCGACCTGCTCGACGACCACTTCGTGTACGAGCGCGGCCCGCTCGTCCCGCCCCTTGGTGCGGATCTCCACCGGCCGCCGGTAGATGACCACCCGCGCGGGACGGTCACCGGCCGCCTCGATCGTGCCGCCCAACGGCACGACGTCATCGCTCCAGTCGTCCTCGCCCGCGCCCCCGCCCCGCCCCAGCGCGGGCACCTCGAGGACCAGGAAGTCGATCTCGCTCAGCTGCGGCCAGCGCCGCTCGAGGCGTTCCACGGAGTCCTGCACCAGATCGGTGAAGACCTCGGCGCGGCTGGCGGACAGCGGCACCTGGGGCGGCGCCACGGGTCCGCGCATGCCCCTGCCGTGGCGGTCGCGGCGGCGGGGCCTCGGGTCTGCGGTGCGGGGCTGTACGGGGTCGTCCATCACTGACGAAGAGTAGTCCTCGAGATCGGCGTTTCCGCACAGCTTCCACCGGGCTTCCACACTGCTTCCGTGCTGCTTTCGCACTGCTTCCGTACTGCCCCCGTACGGCTTCCGTCCGGCGCGCCGCATGTCGTCCGATGACCATTCCGGCCAGGGTTGGGCCCGATTCCGTATCTCTCCGGGACCGTCGACCTCGCGATGAATGACGGTATTTGCGCCAAGTAGTGACCGGATTCAACACCACCGGCCACTCGGGCCCCTTGTGTCACCGCAGGTCAGCGACGCGCCGCGGGAGCGTGCGGTGGCGGGGATCACGGCACGACACGGTGGGGTGACCTCGCGGAGAGTCGTCGCGGCCCGCTCAAGAGTGCGGTACCGTCCAACATCGTGAGCCCTGTACGTCGCTGTTCGCGCACCGCTTGCGGCCGTCCCGCCGTCGCGACGCTGACGTACGTCTACGCCGACTCGACCGCGGTCCTCGGCCCCCTCGCCACCTACGCCGAACCCCACTGCTACGACCTCTGTGCCGAGCACTCCGAGCGCCTCACCGCGCCCCGTGGCTGGGAGGTCGTCCGGCTCGCCGACTCCTCCGGTCCGGCCCGGCCCAGCGGTGACGACCTCGAAGCGCTCGCCAACGCGGTGCGCGAGGCGGCCCGCCCGCAGGAGCGCGCCGCGGAGGCCGGTGGCGGCGCGCGCAGGGCGGACCCGATGGAGGTCGCGCGCCGCGGCCATCTGCGGGTGCTGCGCTCACCGGATTCCTGAACCGCCCCTCTCCTTGCTGAACGGCCCTCTCCGGAGACCCCTGTCGTTCATCGCTGAACAAGTTTTCTTGTACGACCCATTGACGTGCCCATGTCGGCGACTCGACCATTCCCCCAGCCGTGAGAGATCACGTTCCACATCGCGGAATACGGAAATGGAACCGGGGAGCCGCCCGTGTACGTGCAGCAGCTGGAGCCCGTGGCCGATTCGCTCGGCCTGTCCGCCCTCGTCGCGACCCTGCCCCTCCTGACCGTCCTCGTCCTGCTCGGCGCCGTCCGCATGAAGGCCCACCACGCGGGCCTCATCGGCCTCGGCGTCGCCGCCCTCGTCGCCTGGATCGCGTACGGGATGCCGCTCGGCCAGACCGCCTCCGGCGCCGCACAGGGTGTCCTCTTCGGGCTTTTCCCCATCCTGTGGATCGTCGTCAACGCCCTGTGGGTGTACCGGATGACGGTCCGCACCCGGCACTTCGACATCCTGCGCCGCTCCTTCGGACGGCTGTCGGACGATCCGCGCATCCAGGCACTCGTCGTGGCCTTCTGCTTCGGGGCGCTCCTGGAGGCGCTCGCCGGCTTCGGGGCACCCGTCGCGATCTCCGCGGTGATGCTGGTGGCGCTCGGCTTCGACCCCGTGAAGGCCGCCGTGGTCGCCCTCGTGGCCAACACCGCGCCCGTCGCGTTCGGCGCCATGGGCACCCCCGTGGTGACACTCGCGCAGGTCACCGGGCTTCCGCTGGACACCGTCGCCACGGTCGTCGGCCGCCAGACGCCGCTGCTCGCCCTCGTCGTGCCGCTGCTCCTGGTCTTCCTGGTGGACGGGCGGCGCGGGCTGCGCGAGACCTGGGTGCCCGCCCTGGTGTGCGGATTCGCCTTCGCCGCCGCGCAGTTCGCCGCGTCCAACTACGTCTCGGCCCAACTGGCCGACATCGGGGCGGCGCTGGCCGGCGCGGGCGCCCTGATGGCGGTCCCCGGCGCGCGCAAGCCCGCCACGGAGCCCGTACGGGTCGCCGTCCTCACCGGCGCCCGCAGCGAGGACCTGGACCAGGACGACCCGCGCCCCGAGATCCTGCGCGCCTACGCCCCGTACGCCCTGATCGTGGCCATCTTCTCGGTCGCCCAGATCCCGCCGGTCAAGGACTTCCTCGCCAAGGCGACGCAGACCTTCGACTGGCCTTTCCTGAACGTCGCCGGCCCCGACGGGGGCCCGGTGAGCGGCAACCTCTTCTCGCTGCCGCTCGTGGCGACGGGCGGGACGCTCGTGCTGCTCGCCGGTGTGGGCACGGCCGCCGTCATCGGGGTGCACGCGCGCGTGGCGGTGCGGGAGTGGCTCGCGACCGTGCACGAACTGCGGTTCGCGATCCTCACCGTGACGTCCGTGCTGGCCCTCGCGTACGTGATGAACCTGTCCGGGCAGGCCGCCACCATCGGCCACTTCGTGGCGGCGGCGGGCGCGGGGCTGGCCTTCCTGTCGCCGGTGCTCGGCTGGTTCGGCGTCGCGGTCTCCGGCTCGGACACCTCGGCCAACGCGCTCTTCGGCGCCCTCCAGGTGACGGCGGCTCAGCAGTCCGGGCTCTCGCCCGAACTGCTCGCGGCCGCCAACAGTTCCGGCGGTGTGCTCGGCAAGATGATCTCCCCGCAGAATCTGACGATCGCGTGCGCGGCGGTCGGACTCGCGGGCAAGGAGGGCGATCTGCTCCGCAAGGTGCTGCCCTGGAGCCTCGGTCTGCTCCTGGTGATGTGCCTGATCGTCGTGGGACAGAGCACGGTGGTGCTCGGCTGGATGCTGCCGTGACGCGCGCCTGACCTCCGGCTGACGGAGCTTGACGCCGCTCACAGCCTGCTGTCAGTTGTTGCGGGTAGTTTGGGGTGACCGGCGAGCACTCGACCGAGTGCTTTCCGAAACCGCTGAACTCGCAGAACCTGCAGAGAGGGTTGGCCGTGACTGCTGATCTGTCCCAGATCGTCAAGGCGTACGACGTGCGCGGGGTGGTCCCGGACCAGTGGGACGAGTCGCTCGCCGAGCTGTTCGGCGCCGCCTTCGCGAAGGTCACGGGCGCGGACGCGATCGTGACCGGACACGACATGCGGCCCTCGTCGCCCGGCCTCTCCCGCGCCTTCGCGCGCGGTGCCGCCGCGCTCGGCGTCGACGTCACGGAGATCGGCCTCTGCTCGACGGACCAGCTCTACTACGCGTCGGGTGCGCTGAACCTGCCGGGCGCGATGTTCACGGCCTCGCACAACCCCGCGCAGTACAACGGCATCAAGATGTGCCGTGCCGGCGCGGCCCCGGTCGGCCAGGACACCGGCCTCGCCGACATCCGCGCCCTCGTCGAGGGCTGGTCGGAGACCGGCGCCCCGGAGCCCGCGGCCACCCCCGGCACGCTCACCGAGCGCGACACCCTCAAGGACTACGCGGAGCACCTGCGCGGCCTGGTGGACCTGACGTCCATCCGCCCCCTCAAGGTCGTCGTCGACGCGGGCAACGGCATGGGCGGGCACACCGTCCCGACGGTCTTCGAAGGCCTGCCCCTCACGCTCGTGCCGATGTACTTCGAGCTGGACGGCACGTTCCCCAACCACGAGGCCAACCCCCTCGACCCGAAGAACATCGTGGACCTCCAGGAGCGGGTGCGCGAGGAGGGCGCCGACCTCGGCATCGCCTTCGACGGCGACGCGGACCGCTGCTTCGTCGTCGACCAGGACGGCGCCCCGGTCTCCCCGTCGGCGATCACCGCCCTGGTCGCCTCGCGCGAGCTCGCGCGCAACGGCGGCAAGGGCACGGTCATCCACAACCTCATCACCTCCTGGTCGGTCCCCGAGGTCGTCAAGGAGAACGGCGGCACGCCGGTCCGCACCCGCGTGGGCCACTCCTTCATCAAGGAGGAGATGGCCAAGACGGGCGCCATCTTCGGCGGCGAGCACTCGGCGCACTACTACTTCCGTGACTTCTGGAACGCGGACACGGGCATGCTCGCCGCGCTCCACGTCCTCGCGGCGCTCGGCGGCCAGGACGGCCCCCTGTCGGCGCTCGTCGCGCAGTACGACCGCTATGCGGGCTCCGGCGAGATCAACTCCACGGTCGACGACCAGACGGCCCGCCTCGCCGCCATCAAGACGCGGTACACCGGCCAGGAGGGCGTCACCCTCGACGAACTGGACGGCCTCACGGTGACGTCCACGGACTGGTGGTTCAACGTCCGTGCCTCCAACACGGAGCCGCTCCTGCGCCTGAACGTGGAGGCCCGCGACGAGGCGACGATGACCCGAACCCGCGACGAGGCCCTGGGGATCATCCGAGGCTGAGGCACCTGCCTGGGGCGGAGCCCCGGCAATACACGCGCAGCAAGGCCCCGGGGCAAGCACAGGCCCGGGGCCAGCACAGGCCCGGGGGCCAGCACAGGCCCAGGGGCCAGCGGTAGGCTGACCAGGCGACATTCCTCGCCCCACCGCTCGAAGGGACCCACCCCATGCCGCTCGAAGCCGGCCTCCTGGAGATCCTCGCCTGCCCGGCCTGCCACGCCCCCCTCAAGGAGGCGGACACAGAGCTGGTCTGCACGGCGCCCGCGAAGGACTGCGGCCTTGCCTACCCCGTCCGCGACGGCATCCCCGTACTCCTCGTCGACGAGGCCCGCCGCCCCGCGTAAGGCCCCGCAAGGCCGCCCGGGGCAGCGCCCCCAAGGCCCGCCAGGCCCCGCGTAACGACAAGAAGTGCGAGCGGCGGCGCCCCCGCCCCGTCGCCCGGCGAATCGGAGGCCCGACCCCATGCTGGACGAATCGCTCCTTGACGCGCCCGAGGCCCTCGCCGTGGCCGACCGCCGAGGCCTCCTCCGCGGCGCCGCGGAGGCAGGCGCCCGCGTCCGCACGGCGGTGCGGCACGCGACGGAGGCCGGGCTCACCCAGCTCAAGCCGGACGGCCGCCCCCGCGCCATCCTGATCGCGGGGCCCGGCACGGCCGCCACCTGCGTGGCCGATCTGCTCGGCACCCTCGCGGGCGCTGGCTGCCCCGTGGTCCGCCTCGCCCCCACCGGCGTGGCCCCCGCGGCGGGCGCCCTGCGCTGGGCGCTCCCCGGCTGGGCGGGTCCTCTGGACCTGCTGCTCATCGCCACCCCGGACGGCACGGAACCGGGCCTCGAACTCCTCGCGGGCCAGGCCTACCGCCGCGGCTGCACGGTCGTGGCCGTCGCCCCCGCCCGCTCCCCGCTCGCGGAAGGCGTGGAGGGCTCGCACGGCCTCACGGTCCCCATGGCCACTTCCCCCTACGGGGAGTACGAGACCCCGCACGACGGGGAGCGGGCCTCCGAGGCGTACGAGGCACGCCGCGTGGACGACGAGGCCGCGGCCTCCGCCCCCGCCACCCTCTGGGCCCTGCTCACCCCGCTCCTCATCCTCCTGGACCGCACCGGCCTGATCACCGCACCGGCCGAGACCCTGGAGAAGATCGCCGACCGCCTCGACCACGTCGCCGAACGCTGCGGCCCGGTCGTCGCGACGTACAGCAACCCCGCCAAGACGCTCGCCGCTGAGCTCGACGAGACCCTCCCGGTGATCTGGACCGAGGGCGGGCTCGCGGGCCCCGTGGGCCGCCGTTTCGCCGCAGGCCTCGCCGAGCTCGCCGGGCACCCCGCGGTCGCGGGCGAGCTGCCCGAGTCCCTGCCCGCGCACGGCGCCCTGCTCGCGGGCAACCTCGCGTCGAGCGGCGGGGACGACGGCGACGACTTCTTCCGCGACCGCGTCGAGGAACCCCAGCAGCTGCGCGCCCGCGTCGTCCTGCTCCGCGACCGCCCGGTGGACGTCGGAGGCCTCAGCGCGGCGCCCGCCGCCCGCGAGCTCGCCCACGGCCACGACATCGCGATCAGCGAGCTCGAACCGGAGGACGGCGACGACCTGGAGACCCTCGCCGAGCTGATCGCCGTCACGGATTTCGCCGCCGTTTACCTGGCGCTCGCCCCGAGGGACCGATCATGACCACAGCCCGGCCATGACCTCGGACGCAGCACGACACCGCATGGCCCCGCCTCGCCCGCACCGCGTACGTACGTAAGGGAGCACCCCTCCGTGGACCGCCTCACCAACACCATCCGCCCCTACGCCTGGGGTTCCACCACCGCCATCGCGGAGCTCATCGGCGCCGAGCCGACCGGTGAACCGCAGGCCGAGATGTGGATGGGCGCCCACCCCGGCGCCCCCTCGCGCACCGGGCGCGGTCCGCTCGACAAGGTGATCGACGAGAACCCGGGGCAGGAACTCGGCCGGGCGGCCGTCGCCAGGTTCGGCCCGCGCCTGCCCTTCCTCCTCAAGCTCCTCGCCGCGGGCGCCCCGCTCTCCCTCCAGGTCCACCCCGACCTGGAGCAGGCGAGGGAGGGCTACGAGGCCGAGGAGGAGCGAGGCGTCCCGATCGACGCCCCGCACCGCAACTACAAGGACGCCAACCACAAGCCCGAACTGATCTGCGCCCTCACGGAGTTCGACGGCCTCTGCGGCTTCCGCGACCCCGTCGAGGCCGCCGACCTGCTCGCCGGCCTTGGCGTCGACTCCCTGAAGCCGTACGTCGACCTGCTGCACGCCAAGCCCGAGGACGGCGCGCTGCGCGAGGTACTGACGGCAGTACTTACTGCGGACCCCGACGAGATGGCGGCGACCGTCACCGAGGTCACCGACGCGGCCCAGCGGCTCGGCGGCGCCTACGCCCCGTACGCGGGCATCGCCCGGCACTACCCCGGCGACCCCGGCGTCATCGCGGCGATGCTCCTCAACCACGTCCGACTGCAGCCCGGTGAGGCCCTGTTCCTCGGCGCCGGAGTCCCGCACGCCTACCTCGACGGCCTCGGCGTCGAGATCATGGCCAACTCGGACAACGTGCTGCGCTGCGGCCTGACCCCCAAGCACGTCGACGTCCCCGAACTCCTGCGCATCGTCCGCTTCGAGCCGACCGTCCCGGGCATCCTGCGCCCCGAGGCATCGCCCGACGGCGAAGAGGTCTACGAGACCCCGATCGACGAGTTCCGCCTCTCCCGCTTCGTCCTGCCCGAGGGCGCGGCGCCGCACGACCTCACCGCGGCCACCCCGCAGATCCTGCTCTGCGTCGCGGGCTCCGTGAGCGTGGGCGACGCCGGCGAACTCACGCCCGGCCAGTCCGTGTTCGTCCCCGCGGACGAAAAGACCGAAGTGTCCGGAGTCGGCACGGTCTTCCGTGCCACTGTGGTGGCCTGACTCACCACCAGCGCCTCGTGCTGCAACAATGACCCACCGCAAAGGCCGGGCAAAGCGGCAACGGACAAGTACGTACGCAGGCGAAGGGACAACGGGCACACATGAGCGCGTCAGGCGGAACAAAGGCGATTGTCGCGGCACTCGCCGCGAACCTCGCGATCGCGGTGGCGAAGTTCGTCGCGTTCATCTTCAGTGGTTCGTCGTCGATGCTCGCCGAGAGCGTGCACTCGCTCGCGGACTCGGGCAACCAAGGGCTGCTGCTCCTCGGCGGCAAGAAGGCGCAGCGCGAGGCGACCCCCCAACACCCCTTCGGGTACGGGCGCGAGCGCTACATCTACGCCTTCCTGGTCTCCATCGTGCTCTTCTCGGTCGGCGGCATGTTCGCGATCTACGAGGGCTACGAGAAGATCAAGCACCCGCACGAGATCGAGCACTGGTACTGGCCGGTCGGCGTCCTGGTGTTCGCGATCATCGCCGAGGCCTTCTCGTTCCGTACGGCGATCAAGGAGTCCAACCTCACGCGCGGCAACCTCACGTGGACGCAGTTCGTGCGCCGCGCGAAGGCCCCCGAGCTGCCGGTCGTGCTCCTGGAGGACCTCGGCGCGCTGGTCGGCCTGATCCTGGCCCTGGGCGGCGTCGGCCTCGCGCTCGCGACGGGCGACGGCATCTGGGACGGCATCGGCACGCTCTGCATCGGCGTCCTGCTCATCCTGATCGCGATCATCCTCGCCGCGGAGACCAAGTCCCTGCTCCTGGGTGAGGCCGCGGGCACCGAAGAGGTCCAGAAGATCGAGAAGGCCCTGGTCGACGGCGACACGGTGACCCGCGTCATCCACATGCGCACCCTGCACCTCGGCCCCGAGGAGCTGCTCGTCGCCGCCAAGATCGCCGTACGCCACGACGAGACGGCCACCGAGGTGGCCTCCGCGATCAACGCCGCCGAGGAACGCATCCGCGCCGCGGTCCCGATCGCCCGCGTGATCTACCTGGAGCCGGACATCTACAGCGAGACGGCGGCCGCAGAGGGCACCAACCCGGCGAAGTCGCCGGGCGCCCACTGACCTCCCGCCACTCCCGTACGCAGTCGGGGCCCCGCACCGTGCAGGTGCGGGGCCCCGACTGCGTGACTCACCCAGGGGTCACCGCACCTCGCGCAGCACCTCGAGGACCGCCGCCTCGTCGGGGGCGGCCTCGAGCCGCTCCCGGAAGCCGGTGTCCATCAGCTTGCGCGAGAGGAGCGCGAGAATCCGCAGGTGCTCGTCGCCCGCGGCGGCCTCCGGCACGGAGATCATGAAGATCAGCTTGGCCTTCGTGCCGTCGAGAGCACCCCACTCGATGCCCTCGGCCGACCGCGCGAACCCGACGACCGGCGAGGTCACCGCGTCGGTCTTGGCGTGCGGGATGGCAATCTCCTCGCCGAGCCCGGTCGTGCCCTGCGCCTCGCGGCGCAGCGCGGTCCGCACGAGCTCCTCGACGTCGTTCACCTTGCCGGTGGCGGCGAGGAGGTTCGCCATCTCGCGGATCGCGGAGTCCTTGTCGGCGGAGTCGAGACGGACCTTCACGGTCTGCTCGGTGAGATAGCCGGAGAGGACTTCGGGCTCCTCGGGGGCGGCTGTCGCTGTGGGGGCGGGCGCAGGCACCTTCTGCGGGGTGCTCGTCCCGCCTGCGGCGACGGCTCCCGCGCCCACACCGGCGAGCACCGGCTCAGGACCGCCCGGTACGTCGACGACCGGCGCCCCACGGCGCTTGCGCTCGCTGATGTCGACGAGCGTGACCGTCGTGAGGGCGGTGACGACGGCACCGATGGCGACAGCGATGAAGAACATCGGTACGCCGCCGACGGCACCAAGAACCGCCACGATCGGCCCGCCGTGCGGCACCGCGTCCTCGACGCCCGCCTGACCGGCGATCGCACCGGCGACGGCACCGCCGAGCATGTTCGCCGGGATGACCTGCGCGGGCCGCGCGGCCGCGAAGGGGATCGCTCCCTCCGAGATGCCGAAGAAGCCCATGAACAGCGCGGCCAGACCGGTCTCACGTTCCTGCTCGTTGTAGAGCCGCTTGCGGATCAGCGTCGCGAGCCCCTGGCCGAGCGGCATGACCGGGATCGCGGCGGCGCACATGCCCATGACGGTCTGGTTGCCGGTCGCGATGAGCCCCGCGCCGAACAGGAACGCCGTCTTGTTGACCGGCCCGCCCATGTCGAAAGCGATCATCAGTCCGAGGATCGCGCCGAGCAGGATCGCGCTGGTCCCCGTCATACCGCTGAGCCAGCTGGTCAGATGCTCGAAGACCCACGAGATCGGCTTCCCGATGACGTAGATGAAGAAGAGACCGAGTGCCGTCGTCGAGATGATGGGGATCACGATGATCGGCATGATCGGCTGGGCGAACTTGGGGACCTTGACCTTCTTGATCCACAGCACCAGATAACCGGCGAGGAAACCGGTCACGATGGCCCCGATGAACCCCGCGCCCGCCTTGGAGTCGTACAGCTCGCCGGTGTTGGCGATCCAGCCGCCGATCATGCCGGGCACGAGCGCGGGCCGGTCGCCGATCGCGTAGGCGATATAGCCGGAGAGGATCGGCACCATCAGCGTGAAGCCGATGACACCGATCTGGTTGACGTGCATCCAGAACGAGTCGTCGGGGATGACGAGTCCGCCCTTGGGGTCCGTGTGCCCGCCGAGCGACAGCGAGATCGCGATCAGCAGCCCGCCGACCACGACGAACGGAATCATGTACGAGACGCCGTTCATCAGCGCCTTGTACGCGAGGCTCCGCTCCTTGCCGCCTCCGCCCCCGCCGCCACCTGTGGAGGCCGCTTCGGCGGTCCCGCCGCCGTCGCCACCACCGTGCACGGGCGCGCTCTGCACCTGCTCGATCAACTGTTCAGGGCGGCTGATGCCCTCGGACACGCCGACGGACAACACGCGCTTGCCCACGAAGCGGCCGCGGTCGACGTCCTTGTCGGCGGCGATGATGATGCCGTCAGCATCCCTGACATCGTTGTCAGTCAGGACGTTCTCGGCACCGATGGAGCCCTGCGTCTCCACCTTCATGTCGATGCCGAGGCTCTCCGCCGCCTTCGAGAGCTTCTCCGCCGCCATGTACGTGTGGGCGATACCGGTCGGACAGGCGGTCACGGCGAGCAGCCTGAGCTTCTTGCGCTCGCCACTGCTCCCGCCTATGGGGGGATCGGCCGGATGGGTCACGTGGATCTCCTAACGCCTTCAGCGTCTTCAAGCCTTCGTCCAACAAGATCGCGCAAATGTTCCCGATCTCAAGGCATCCTGCAACACGCGGGCGCAGGTTCAAAAGCGCAAAGGTCCCGAATAGGTGGGTATGAGGCCCTTCCCGGGTCCGCCCGTCAGCCGCCCCGCGCGCCGCCCGTCGGCCGCCCCGCCAGCCCGGACACGGGAGAGGCAAGCCTTCGGCCGCACTGGAGGCGAGGTCCAGCCACCCTCAAGGCGGGCCCTGACACCCTGGAGGCGGGCTGGGGCTCGCTGGGCCAATCGGTGTAGCTTTGTGACCGAGCCAGACGTCGCTGCTGATGGCGGTCGGGCGGTGCCTCTACGGGTGCCGTCCGAGGGAGAGAGGGCCTCCGACGGACTGCGCTGCTGCGCGCCGATGCACCTCTGTGCCGTCGTCGCAGGTCAGCCAGCCATGCCCACCCACCCTCGATCAACCCCACGAGGAGCAGCTCGCACATGACGACTCTCACCAACGGCCAGGACTTCAAGGTCGCCGATCTCTCCCTGGCCGAGTTCGGCCGCAAGGAGATCACCCTCGCCGAGCACGAGATGCCCGGCCTGATGTCGATCCGCAAGGAATTCGCCGCCACCCAGCCGCTGGCCGGCGCCCGCATCATGGGTTCGCTGCACATGACCGTGCAGACCGCCGTCCTCATCGAGACCCTGGTCGCCCTCGGCGCCGAGGTCCGCTGGGTCTCCTGCAACATCTTCTCGACCCAGGACCACGCGGCCGCGGCCATCGCCGTCGGCCCGAACGGCACCCCGGACGACCCCCAGGGCATCCCGGTCTTCGCCTGGAAGGGCGAGACCCTGGAGGAGTACTGGTGGTGCACGGAGCAGGCGCTGACCTGGCCGAACACCCCCACCGGCGGCCCGAACATGATCCTGGACGACGGCGGCGACGCCACGCTCCTGGTCCACAAGGGCGTCGAGTACGAGAAGGCCGGCAAGGTCCCCTCCGAGGACACCGCCGAGTCGGACGAGCACCGCGTCATCCTGCAGCTCCTCAACCGCACCATCACCGAGGGCTCGCAGAAGTGGACCCAGCTCGCCTCGGAGATCCGCGGCGTGACCGAGGAGACCACGACGGGCGTCCACCGTCTGTACGAGATGCACCGTGACGGCTCCCTGCTCTTCCCGGCGATCAACGTGAACGACGCCGTGACGAAGTCGAAGTTCGACAACAAGTACGGCTGCCGCCACTCCCTGATCGACGGCATCAACCGCGCCACGGACGTCCTTATCGGCGGCAAGACCGCTCTCGTCTGCGGTTACGGCGATGTCGGCAAGGGCTGCGCGGAGTCGCTGCGCGGCCAGGGCGCGCGCGTGATCATCACCGAGGTCGACCCGATCTGCGCCCTGCAGGCGGCGATGGACGGCTTCCAGGTCACGACGCTGGACGAGGTCGTCGACAAGGTCGACATCTTCGTCACCACGACCGGCAACAAGGACATCATCATGGCCTCGGACATGGCCAAGATGAAGCACCAGGCGATCGTCGGGAACATCGGCCACTTCGACAACGAGATCGACATGGCCGGCCTCGCGAAGATCCCCGGCATCGTCAAGGACGAGGTCAAGCCGCAGGTCCACACGTGGACGTTCCCCGACGGCAAGGTCCTCATCGTCCTGTCCGAGGGCCGCCTGCTGAACCTGGGCAACGCCACGGGCCACCCGTCCTTCGTGATGTCCAACTCCTTCGCGGACCAGACCCTGGCCCAGATCGAGCTGTTCACCAAGCAGGAGGAGTACCCCACCGACGTCTACGTGCTGCCCAAGCACCTGGACGAGAAGGTCGCCCGCCTCCACCTGGACTCGCTCGGCGTCAAGCTCACCACGCTGCGCCCCGAGCAGGCCGCGTACATCGGCGTAGAGGTAGAGGGCCCGTACAAGCCCGACCACTACCGCTACTGAGCCCCGGGCCCCCGGCCCCGCTCAACAGCAGGCCCTCGCCTTCCCGGCGGGGGCCTGCCCCCGTCCCAGCCACAGCAGCTTCGAAAGCCATGCCCTCCGGCCCTCCGACTGGGCCAGGCACAGTCGCCCGAACCGGCACCGCGGAGGTCGCGGAGACCGGCCGCGGCTCAGCCTTGTCCTCCACCAGTCCAGTACGGCTCCCTAAACCGGCACCGCGCAGGCCGCGGAGACCAGCCGCCGTAGGCCCAGCCTCTGTCCTCCCGCCGACCCGTGTACGGCTCCCTAGACCCGCACGCGCACTACGTCCACCGTCGCCCCCTACTACGGGACGGCCAATCCGCGTTCTTGAAACTGCGGAAGGCAGGTCTACAAACAGGCGTGCATCAGGACGGCGTCGGTCCGGATCAGCAGGTCAGCGTGGAACGGGGTACCGCCCGCGACGGACGTCCGCGGCCTTCTGCCCTTCGCGTCACCCCTCGGGTTCGGCCTTGCACACCCCCGTGCCCTTTGCGCTGCCAGCCCCGGACGCGCACGCGCACTACGTCCACCGTCGCCCCCTGCTACGGGACGGCCAATCCGTGTTCTTGCAGCTGCGGAAGGCAGGTCTGCAAACAGGCGTGCATCAGGACGGCGTCGGTCCGGATCAGCAGGTCAGCGTGGAACGGGGTACCGCCCGCGACGGACGTCCGCGGCCCGCGCCCTTCGCGTCACCCCCCCGGGTTCGGCCTTACACACCCCCGTGCCCTTTGCTCTGCCAGCCCCCCGGATGCGCACGCGCACTACGTCCACCGTCAGCCTCCTCGCGCCGCCCCTCGAACAGTCGGCGAGGCCACCCAGGCGCCCGGCACCCGCAGGCCAAGCATTTCGACTGACTACCGTGGGGTTCGGGGCGGGCCGAGAGACCCTCACGGCCCGCAGTCCACCGACAGCAGCAGCCCACCCGGCCCAGCACTGACCCACAGTTGCCCCGGCTCCGGGACGAGAACCCGCCCCCTACAAGGACCGAGCCCCATGCCCCGCGGCCACTATTCGCTTCACGACCCGCACGACCACACCCCCCTCGGTGAAGAGCACTTCCACTGCGCCCCCGGCCCCTCCGGTTGGCGCTACGTCTCCCAGCGGACCGCGCCCTCAGGCGAGCCCACCGGCTCCGTCGACCTCGCCCTGGACGAACTTGGCCGGCCCATCCGCCTCGAACTGCACGCGGGTGACTGGCAGATCCGTGCCGCGGCGATCGACGGCGTCACGTGGGTACGCACCGACCCCACCGGAACCCACGCCACCGAAGACAACGCCCCCGCCCACGCCTTCACCGGCACATCCCCCGCTTTCCTCGTCGCCACCACACGCCTGCTGCGCCTCACCCCCGGTTCCCCCGCGACCCGCGTCCGCCTCGTCGCCTTCACCGACCCGGTCCTCGCCCCCCGCACCCTCGACCAGTCCTGGGCCCTGCTGAAAAGCGAAGCACACGCCACTGACAACGGCCCCCTGATCGTGGACGAATACCAGGTCACAGCCTTGGACACCGGCGAACAGCACCCCATCCACATCGCCGGCGACGTCGTCCTCTCCGCCCCCGGCACGGAGCTCGAGAACCTCGAATCCCCGCCCTCGACGTTCACCTGACCCCGGCCGGCCCTACGCGGGCGGCACGAACCCGGTGCCAGGAGGCGCGGCCTCCGCACCCTCTTGCCGAACGGCCGGCGGTACGTCACGCATCTCCGGCCCGGCGGCTGGGGGCGCCGGATGGGCAGGGGAGGACGGGTAGGCAGGGAGAGACGGGTACGCGGGGGGAGACGGCGCCACGTACGCCGCCCCGCCAGCAGGCACCCCACCCCCGCCACCGAACGCCCGCCGAGCATCCCGCGCCTGCCGCTCCTGCACGACCGCCGCCAGATACGCCGCCGGCGGCACACCCTGCGGAGCCGGCGCCCCCGTACGTCCCGCGAGATCCCCGGCAAGCCGCTCAGCCATCGTCCAGCCCACCTGCGGATCCAACTGCCCCATCCGCGTCAGGTACTGCCTGATGGCCAGCCAAAGACCCTCGGGCACCCCGGACAAATCAAGCTCGGCGAACCGCCCCGCAAGCCAAGGCGGCGGCGGAGGAATGAACGCCGCCTGCCCGGTCGGCACCCGTTCCCGCACGACGAGCGTCCCCGCGAACACATCCCCGAGCCGCCGCCCCCGCGCCGACACCAGCGAAGCGATGCAGGCGACGACCCCGAACGTCAGCAGAATCTCGACGACCCCCACCGCACCCCGCACCAGCGCGTGCCGGAACCGAATCGGCCCCCCGTCGTCCCGCACCACCCGCAGCCCGCACGCCATCTTCCCCAGCGACCGCCCATGGCTGAGCGTCTCCACCGCGATCGGCCCGCCGACCAGAATCAGCACGAAGCTCGCCACGGCGACAGCGGCGGCCGCAGCGTCGTCCAACGACGACGTGGAGGCCACGATCGTCAGGGTCACCGCCAGGTAGACCGCCCAGGCCACCACCAGGTCGATCAGTACGGCGAGCCCCCGACTCGGCAGCTTCGCCGGGCGCAGCTCAAGCGCCACCGCCTCGCCCGTCACCAGCTCACTCACGCCAGCCGCCCTTCCCTGCCCTGCCGTCGGAACCGCCAGTCTGCCAAGCTGAGGCAGCATCGCGCCGCAGTACGAGGAGCAGCCACCTGATGGACCTCGACGTCTTCGTCTCCGCCCACCGAGCAGAGTGGGACCGACTCGACGCCCTGCTGCGCCGCCGGCGCCGCCTCAACGGAGCAGAGGCCGACGAACTCGTCGCGCTCTACCAACGCACCGCCACCCATCTCTCCCTCATCCAGTCCAGCGCCCCGGACCCGCAGCTCACCGGCCGCCTCACCCACCTCGTGGCACGCGCGCGTAGTGCGGTGACAGGCACCCGCCGAGCTTCCTGGCGCGATGCCACACACTTCCTGAGCCACGGTTTCCCGGCAGCGGTCTACCGCTCCCGCCACTGGTGGGTCCCCACCGCGCTGCTCTCGACGCTCCTCGCGGCCGTCATCGGCTGGTGGATCGCCACGCACCCCGAGGTCCAGGCGTCCATCGCGGCCCCCGCGGAACTGCGCGAGCTCACCCGGCCCGGCGGCGAGTACGAGACGTACTACTCGAGCCACCCCGCAGCATCATTCGCGGCGCAGGTCTGGACGAACAACGCCCAAGCAGCCGCCATGTGCCTGGTCCTGGGCGCATTCCTCTGCTTCCCCGTCATCTGGATCCTCTTCCAGAACATGCTGAACCTGGGAGTGGGCATCGGCCTGATGTCCGACGCCGGCCGCCTCGACACCTTCCTCGGCCTGGTCCTCCCGCACGGCCTCCTGGAGCTGACGGCGGTCTTCGTTGCCGCCGGTACGGGCCTGCGCCTCGGGTGGACCGTCATCGACCCGGGCCCGCGCTCACGCCGAACAGCCCTCGCCGAAGAGGGAAGAGCCGCCCTCGGCATGGCGGTGGGCCTGGCCCTGGTCCTGTTCGTCTCCGGCGCCATCGAAGGCTTCGTCACGCCCTCGGGCCTGCCGACTTGGGCTCGCATCAGCATCGGCATCGCCGCTGAACTGGCCTTCCTGGTCTACGTCTACGTAGTGGGCGGCAGGGCGGCACGCGCCGGTGCCACGGGCGACGTGGACCCCGCCGAACGCAGCGCCACGGTCCCCGTCGCAGCCTGATGTGCGTACGCCCCTGCTGAGCTGCTAGTGTCCTCGACGCCCCAGAAAAACCGTTGACACGGAAGGACTGGGGAGGTAGATTCGAACAGTTGCCTAGAGCTGGACAAGTCCAGCGGCGGCAGTTAATATCTGCCTGCTTCTTGATTCTCATAAGCCAAGAAGCCGCACCCGATAAATCGGAAACTCCAGCCGGTAAGACCGGCCGAAAACTTCTGATAAAGTCGGACTCGCCGGAAAGGGAAACGCGAAAGCCGAAAGGCCGGAGCGGGAACCGGAAAGGCACCGAGGAAATCGGACACGAAAGAGTCTGATAG
>NZ_JBFAJT010000008.1:296867-502250 GCF_040655335.1 Streptomyces sp. NPDC050439 | reverse complement strand
GTTACATTCCGAACCCGGAAGCTAAGCCTCACAGCGCCGATGGTACTGCAGGGGGGACCCTGTGGGAGAGTAGGACGCCGCCGAACTATTATTAACGGGAAACCCCCGCACCCTCTGGGTGCGGGGGTTTTTTGCGTTCAAAAACAATTGCCCCGCTCAGAGGCGGCCGGCTGCCTTTAGGGACAGGTATGCGTCTGCGAGTGCGGGGGCCAGGTCCGTGGGGGTGGCGTCCACGACTGTTACGCCGTGGCGCGTCAGTTGTTCTGCCGTGCGGTGGCGTTCCGCGTGGGCCTGGGCGGCGGCTGCGGCGTCGTACACGGCTTCTGTTGTTCCTCGGGCCTTGGCCATCTGCTCTACGTGAGGGTCCGCGACCGAGGCCAGGAGGACCGTGTGGCGCTGGGTGAGGCGGGAGAGTACGGGGAGCAGGCCCTCTTCGATGGGGGCTGCGTCAAGGCTGGTCAGCAGCACTATGAGCGAGCTGCGGGTCGCGGTGCGGAGCGCTGTTGAGGTCAGGCCTCTGGCGTCCGTTTCGACGAGTTCGGGTTCGAGGGTGGCCAGGGCGTTGACGACTGAGGGGAGCACGTCACCTGCTGCCTTGCCCTGGACCAGGGCGCGCACCCGGCGGTCGTACGCGAGGAGGTCGACTCGGTCTCCTGCTCGGGAGGCCAGGGCAGCGAGGAGCAGGGCCGCGTCCATGGAAGCGTCGAGGCGCGGGGCGTCGCCGACCCGGCCCGCGGAGGTGCGGCCGGTGTCGAGGACCAGCAGGATGTGGCGGTCGCGTTCGGGGCGCCAGGTGCGGATGGCGACGTTGGACTGGCGGGCGGTGGCGCGCCAGTCGATGGAGCGGGTGTCGTCGCCGGGGACGTAGTCGCGGAGGCTGTCGAATTCCGTGCCCTGGCCGCGGGTCAGCACGCTGGTGCGGCCGTCCAGTTCGCGGAGGCGGGCCAGCTTGGACGGGAGGTGCTTCCGGCTGGTGAAGGGGGGCAGGACCCGGAGGGTCCACGGGACCTTGTGGCTGCCCTGGCGAGTGAGGAGGCCGAGGGGGCCGTACGAGCGGATGGTGACGCGATCGGCCTGGTGGTCGCCTCTTCGGGTGGGACGCAGGCGGGTGGTGAGGCGGCGGCGTTCGCCGGGAGGGATCGTCAGCCGGCTGCGGGAGGCCTCGACTTCGGTGCCGGGGTGCCAGCTGCTGGGGGGCCAGGCGTCGCGGAGTTGCGCGCGCAGGGGGCGGCCGGAGGGGTTGGTGACGGTGAGCTCGACGTCGGCGGATTCTCCGAGGCGTACGGAGGTGTCGCCTGTGCGGGTCAGGCCGAGGCGGCGTACGGGGGCGGCCAGGGCGAAGTCGCAGGCGCAGGCCAGGGCCAGGGGGGCGTTCACGGCGAGGATGCCGGTCCAGCTGGGTTCCCAGATGCCTACGGGGAGGCTGCCGAGGGCCGCCAGGAGGGCTGTGCGTCCGGTGAGGGCCATCATCGGGGGACCGGGACGTGGGCGAGGATCGCGTTGATCACGGAGTCCGCTGTCACGCCCTCCATCTCGGCCTCCGGGCGGAGTTGGACGCGGTGGCGGAGGGTGGGGAGGGCGAGGGCCTTCACGTCGTCGGGGATGACGTAGTCGCGGCCCGTCAGCCAGGCCCAGGCGCGGGCCGTGGAGAGGAGGGCGGTTGCGCCGCGGGGGGAGGCGCCCAGGGTGAGGGACGGGGATTCGCGTGTGGCGCGGCAGATGTCCACCACGTAGGCGGTGATCTCCGGGGAGACGGACGTCTTGGCGACTGCGGCGCGGGCTGCTTCCAGGTCGGCGGGGCCTGCCACGGGGCGGATGCCGGCGGCGGCGAGATCGCGGGGGTTGAAGCCTTCCGCGTGGCGGGTGAGGACGTTGATCTCGTCCTGGCGGGAGGGGAGGGGGACGGTGAGCTTGAGGAGGAAACGGTCCAGCTGGGCTTCGGGGAGGGGGTACGTGCCTTCGTACTCGACCGGGTTCTGGGTGGCTGCGACGAGGAAGGGCTCGGGGAGCGGGCGGGGGGTGCCGTCCACGGTGACCTGGCGTTCCTCCATCGCTTCGAGGAGGGAGGACTGGGTCTTGGGCGGGGTGCGGTTGATCTCGTCGGCGAGGAGGAGATTGGTGAAGACCGGGCCGGGCTGGAAGGAGAACTCGGTGGTGCGGGCGTCGTAGATGAGGGAGCCCGTGACGTCGCTCGGCATCAGGTCCGGGGTGAACTGGACGCGCTTGGTGTCGAGTTCGAGGGAGGCGGCGAGGGCGCGGACGAGCAGGGTCTTCGCCACTCCGGGGACGCCTTCCAGGAGGACGTGGCCGCGGCAGAGGAGGGCCACCACGAGGCCCGTCACCGCGGGGTCCTGGCCGACCACGGCCTTGGAGATCTCGGTGCGCAGGGACTCCAGGGAGGAGCGGGCGCTGCCGGAGCTCCCGGCGTTGTCAGTGGTCGGGTCCATCATGAAGTACGTACCTCTCTTTCGAGGGCGTCGAGTTGGTCGGCGAGGCTGATGAGGGCTGCGTCGTCGGCGGGGGGTGGGCCGAAGAGGAGGGGGTGCAGGTCTTGGCCGGGGGCGCGGAGCCTGGCGGACAGGGCGGGGAGCAGGGTCTCGGGCGCGTGTGCCTGGGTGGGGGAGGCGCCGATGAGGAGGGCGATGCGGGTGCGGGTGGCCGAGCGGAGGGCGGCGGCCGCGCGGTCGCGGGCGTTGGCCTTGCGGTAGAGGCGGGCCCGGCCTTCGACGGTCTCGGAGGCGCGGATGGCCACGGGGAGGCGTTCGGGGACCAGCGGGCCGAGGCGGCGGGCGCGCCACAGGGCGGCGAGCGCGGCGGCGACGGTGAGTTGCAGGGTGCCCCAGAGCCAGCCGTCGGGGATGAGGTCGAAGAAGTCGCGGTCGGCTTCGTCGGTGGCGGCGTCGTCGGCGAGCGAGGGGAGGTACCAGACCAAGTGAGGGCGCGAGCCGAGGAGTTGCAGGGCCAGTGAGGCGTTGCCCTGTTTGTCGAGGCGGTCGTTGAAGAGGATGTCGGGGGCGCCGAGTACGACGGTGTCGCCGGGGCCTTCGGCGGCCGGGAGCCGCAGCAGGCTGGGGAGGCCGTCGCTGAGGTAGCAGGCGTCGGCCTTCGGGGCGAGGGTGTCGTAGCGGAGTCCGCCGACGTCGGCGGAGCCCGCGCGTTCGGCGGCGGGGAGGTCGCAGCGGGGGGAGAGGGTCGAGTCGAGGCTGGGGGTGGCGTCCGCGGTGACCCCCGGGGCGAGGGTGCTGACCGAGGGGGTGCCGGGGGCGAGGAGGACGGTGCGGCCTCGGGAGCCCTCGGTGGCCGCGCGGAGTCGGGACTGCTGGCCTTCGGTGAGCCGGTCGGGGGTGGTCACCAGGAGCGTGGTGTCCGGGCCCGCCGCTGATCTGGCCTCTTCGGAGGTGGTGACCACGCGGGTGGATACGCCGCGGTCCGCGAGGAGTTCGGCGACGGCGCGGCTGCCGTACGGGTCGGCGGAGCGGGGGTCGAGACGGCCGTGCTGGCCGCCGGAGCGGACGGCCGCGATGGCGATGGCGGCTGCCAGGAGGAGTACCAGGGCGAGGAGGATGCCGCGGGTCTTGGTCCAGAGCTGGCGGGGGGTGGGGGCTGAGGAGGTGGGCGCGGGCGCCGGGGCGGAGGGGGCGGTGGCTGTGGTGGCGCGGGCGGTGGTGGGCGCTCCGGTGCTGGCGCCTGCGCCGGAGCCAGTGCCGGTGTCGCTCCCGTCGGCGCGGATGTCGTTTCTGCCCACGTCGACGGGTGTTCTGCCGGCGGCGGCCTCGGAGTTCGGCGGGTCCTGGGGGGCCGTCAACGGAGGGCTCCCTGGGAGGTGTTGTTCAGGGTGATGGGGCGGCCGTCGAACGGCTGGGTTGGCGCCTGGAGGTTCGTGGCGGAGGCCGGGTGGGCCTTGGGGGCCGTCAACGGAGGGCCCTGGGGGATGTTGCTTAGGGGCGAACTGGTTTGGGGGAGGGGTTGGTTCAGGGGGGTCAGGCGGGCGTAGGTGTGTTCCGTGGCTGTGTGGGGGCCGCGTGCGGTGGGGGCGTTGGGCTGGGGGGTGGCCAACGGGGAGCCCTGGGGGGTCAGGATGCCGCGGGTTTTGGTCCAGAGCTGGCGGGGGGTGGTGGCGTAGGGGTGGGTTGCCGCCTGGGGGTTTGTGGCGGGGGTCTGGGAGGCCGTCAATGGGGGGCTCCCTGGGGGGTGTTCAGGGTTGGTTTTGTTTGGGTTAGGGCTTTGTCCAGGGTTGATAGGCGGGTGTAGGTCGGTTCGGAGGCTTTGCGGGCGCCGTAGGTGATGGCGTCGAAGGACTGGGCTGCTGCCTTGAGTTCTGTGGCGTGGGTGGGGAGGGGGCCTGAGGCCTCCGCCGCTGCTTCGTCGGCCGTGCGGCCGGGGCGGGGGTCCAGGAGGGCGCGTTCCTCCAGGGCGCGGACGATCGCCCGCATGCGTTCTTGGACGGCTTGGTTCCAGTGGCCCTGGGCGGCGTGTGCTTCGGCGGCGGCGCGGTGTTCCGCGGCCGTGCGCGGGCGGTCGTCGAAGAGGGCGGGGGAGGAGGCGGGGGCGCGGTGCGGGGTGCCCAGGCGCCACCACAGGGCCGCGACGAGGGCGACCACGGCGATGATGACCACGAGGAGGCCGAGGCTGCCGCCCGGGGTTGCTCCCGAGGCGGCGGAGAACAGGTCGTCGACCCACTCCCAGAAGCGGTCCAGGGCGCGCTGCAGGAGGCTCGGGTCGTCCTGGTGGTAGGCGGGGTCGGACAGTTCGCGCTCGGCTGCCTCCCGCGCGGGGGCGCGCGGGATCGTCACCGGTGGGTCGTCGTCGCCCGTGCGCAGGACGACCGCCGTCAGTCCGTGCAGTGCTGCCCCCGTCACCGCATCAGCTCCCCGGGGTTCCGGGGGCGCCGGTGCCGTTGTCGCCCTGGAGACCCGCCGCGCGCGCCAGTTCGAGGTCGAGGGCCTCCCGGCGGATGCGCTGGTCGACGTAGAGGAGGACGGTGACGCCTGCGGTGATCGGGAACGTGAGCATCGAGCCGATGACGGAGCCGACGCCGCTGACGATCAGGAAGGTCCAGCCGAGGTCGCCGGTGCCGCTGTCGAGGAAGCCGGTGACGCCGTCGCCGCTCAGCGCGCCCGCGATGAGGGTGAAGGGGATGACGATGATCGACGCGACCACGTTGGCGATGATCGCGGCGAGCAGCTGGATGCCGAACACCCGCCACCAGGAGCCGCGGACCAGCTTCGCCGAGCGGGTCATCGACTTCTTGACGCCCTGCTTCTCCAGCATCAGTGCGGGCGAGGCGAGCGAGAAGCGGACGAGGAGCCAGATGGCGACGATCAGGGCGGCGAATCCGCCGAGGACGGCGAGGCTGATGCCCGCGTCGGACGAGCCCGCCGCCGCGATCAGTACGCCGGGGAGGCTGCCTGCGGCGACGACCGCCATGCCGATGAGCGGGAGCAGCAGCGTCAGGCCGATCAGCCTCGGCAGCTGCGGCTTGGCGTCCTGCCAGGCCTCGGCCGTGGTGACCGATTTACCGAGGACGGCGCGGCTGGTGACCATCGTGAGCAGGGCGGTCGCGACGATCGTGCCGAGCAGCGTGATCAGCAGGACCACGCCGGAGCTCAGCAGGGTGTCGCCCAGGGCGCGGGTCAGTTCGCCGACGGTCGCGCTCGGGTCGTCGAGGGCGTCCGTGGAAGCGCTGTCGTTGAGGACGAGCCCCTGCAACAGGATGACGACGATCTCCGTGAACACGGCCACGGCGAGCGAGATGCCGAGCACCGTGCGCCAGTACGTGCGCATCGTGGAGACCGCGCCGTCCAGGATCTCGCCGACGCCGAGGGGCCGCAGCGGGATGACGCCGGGCTTCGCCGCGGGCGGCGGGCCCTGCCACGCGCCCCAGCCGGGGTAGCGGCCGGGCCCACCGGGGCCGGGGCCGGGGTGTCCGCCGCCGGGCGGAGGTGGCGGAGGCGGGGTCTGGCCGGGTGCGGGTGGGGTGGGGGCGGACCACTGGGCGGGCGGCGGCTGCTCCTTGGACCACTTCGATGCGGGAGCGTCGGGCTGGTCCGCGGGCTCGGCGGGTCCGGGCCCGCCGGAGTCCTTGCCGTCGTCGGAGGGGGCAGATCCGGGCGAAGCCCAGCCCGGAGTGTCGTTCATCGTCGCTCCTTCACGGTGCCCGCCCGCGGTCGCGGCGGCAGGTTGCCAGCCATCGTGCCACGGCACACCCGTGCGGGGACCGGGCAGCGTATGGGCTGCACACCTTCAATTGTCCGACAGGTACGGGGCAGACTGGGCGGATGGCTGATCAGTACGCGCAATCAGGCGAGGACACCCGGCCGATCCAGACCCCGACGAATCAGGTGAAAGAGGCGAACCCGGCGATCTCCGTGATCCGCTGGGCCGAGCCGCCCGAGGGCCCCGTGCTGGTCCTTCTCGACCAGACCAGGCTGCCCGGTGAGGAGACCGAGCTGGTGTGCACGGACGCGCCGGCCCTGGTGCAGGCGATCCGCACGCTGGCGGTGCGCGGGGCGCCGCTGCTCGGCATAGCCGGTGCCTACGGCGTCGCGCTGGCCGCCGTACGCGGCTTCGACGTGGAGGAGGCGGCGGTCGCGCTCGCGGGCGCCAGACCCACCGCGGTCAACCTCGGGTACGGCGTACGCAGGGCCCTGACGGCTTACCGCTCGGCGGTGGCGGACGGGGCCGATCCGGAGCGGGCGGGCGCCGCGGCGCTGGCGGCCGCGCGGGCGCTGCACCGGGAGGACGCCGAGGCCAGCGGGAAGATGGCGGCGCACGGGCTGGCGCTGCTCGACGAGATGCTGCCGGGCGGCGGGCACCGGATCCTCACGCACTGCAACACGGGCGCCCTGGTGTCCGGAGGTGAGGGCACGGCGTTCGCGGTGGCCCTTGCCGCGCACCGGGCGGGGCGGCTTCGCAGGCTGTGGGTGGACGAGACGCGGCCCTTGCTGCAGGGTTCGAGGCTGACCGCGTATGAGGCGGCGCGGGCCGGAATGGCGTACACCTTGCTTACGGACAACGCGGCGGGGTCGCTGTTCGCGGCGGGTGAGGTGGATGCCGTGCTGATCGGCGCCGACCGCATCGCGGCCGACGGTTCGGTGGCCAACAAGGTGGGGAGCTATCCGCTCGCGGTGCTCGCCCGCTACCACCACGTGCCGTTCATCGTGGTGGCACCGGTCACGACCGTGGACCCGGACACCCCGGACGGAGCGTCCATCGAGGTGGAGCAGCGGGCGAGTCATGAAGTGACGGAGGTCACGGCACCGTATGTGCCGATGGCTGGTTTTGAGGCGGGAGGCGGGATCGCGGTGGCACCTCTGGGGACCCAGGCGTACAACCCCGCGTTCGATGTGACGCCGCCGGAACTGGTGACGGCGATCGTCACCGAGGAGGGCGTCGTGTCGCCCGTGACAGCAGGGGGCCTGGGCGAGCTGTGTGCCAGGTCACGCCAGGTATCGATGAGCTAATGGGATGATGTCAGGCATGAAGGGACGAGTCCTTGTCGTCGACGACGACACCGCACTGGCCGAGATGCTCGGGATTGTGCTGCGTGGTGAAGGTTTTGAGCCGTCGTTCGTAGCTGATGGCGACAAGGCGCTGGCCGCTTTCAGGGAGGCAAAGCCGGATCTTGTACTGCTGGATTTGATGTTGCCGGGCCGTGATGGCATCGAGGTGTGCCGCCTGATCAGGGCGGAGTCCGGGGTGCCGATCGTCATGCTCACGGCCAAGAGCGACACGGTGGACGTGGTGGTCGGCCTGGAGTCGGGCGCCGACGACTACATCGTGAAGCCCTTCAAGCCGAAGGAGCTCGTGGCCCGCATCAGGGCGCGGCTGCGGAGGTCGGAGGAGCCCGCGCCGGAGCAGCTGACCATCGGTGACCTGGTCATCGACGTGGCGGGGCACTCCGTGAAGCGGGAGGGTCAGTCGATCGCGCTGACGCCGCTGGAGTTCGACCTGCTTGTCGCGCTGGCCCGCAAGCCGTGGCAAGTGTTCACGCGTGAGGTGCTGCTCGAGCAGGTCTGGGGCTACCGCCACGCGGCCGACACCCGGCTGGTGAACGTGCACGTGCAGCGGCTGCGCTCGAAGGTCGAGAAGGACCCCGAGCGTCCGGAGATCGTGGTGACCGTCCGTGGTGTCGGTTACAAGGCCGGACCGAGCTGACATGTCCCGGGACAGTTCCCCCGCAGCACCTCCCGGGGCTCCGGCTCCGGGCGGCCGCTCGGGGCGGACTGGGGGGCCGACGCGGCGCGGCTCGACGTTCGGGCGGCTCCTCGACGGTGGTCTGCTGTTGCAGGACGGGGTGCAGGGCAGCCCCGTCCTGAGGCTCTTCGTGCGCTGGGTGCGCCGTCCGCTGCTGCCTGCCCTGCGGCTGTGGCGGCGCAACATTCAGTTGAAGGTCGTCGTCACGACCCTCCTGATGTCGCTCGGTGTGGTCCTGATGCTGGGCTTCGCCGTCATGAGCTCGGTGAACAACGGCCTGCTCAAGGCCAAGGTGAAGGCCTCGCAGAGCCAGGCCGACGGTGGCTTCCGGGCGGCCCAGGACGAGGCGAACTCCGCCCGGCCGCGCTCGGGGCAGGAGAGCGGCGGCGGCACGCCCGACGGAGGGGCCACGCCGCCCACCGCCGTGTGGATGTCCGACCTGGTCGAGCAGCTCTCCAGCGGCGGCCAGAGCGCGTTCAACGTGGTGACGCTGAGCCCGACGTCCACGGCGGGCGGCGAGAGTGTGCGCGGGCCGCGTGCCTCCGGGGGCGTGGACCCGATCCAGAGCGTGCCCGAGGCGCTGCGCGACAGCGTCGACAAGGGCACCAGGGCGTACCAGAGCAATACCCGCATCGTCTTCAACGACGGCCGTGAGGCACAGCCCGGCCTCGTCATCGGCAAGCGCCTGAACGACCTGCAGGGCCAGCCCTACCAGCTGTACTACCTCTTCCCGCTGACGCAGGAGGAGGAGTCCCTCGGGGTCGTCAGGACGACGCTGGCCACCGCGGGTCTGTTCGTCGTGGTGCTGCTCGGCGCCATCGCCTGGCTGGTGGTGCGCCAGGTCGTCACGCCGGTACGGATGGCCGCGGGCATCGCCGAGCGCTTGTCCGCCGGGCGCCTTCAGGAACGTATGAAGGTCACCGGAGAGGACGACATCGCGCGGCTCGGTGAGGCCTTCAACAAGATGGCGCAGAATCTGCAGCTGAAGATCCAGCAGCTGGAGGAGCTCTCGCGGATGCAGCGGCGGTTCGTCTCGGACGTCTCGCACGAGCTGCGTACGCCGCTGACGACCGTACGGATGGCGGCCGATGTCATCCACGACGCGCGCGTGGACTTCGATCCGGTGACCGCGCGGTCGGCCGAGCTGCTCGCCGATCAGCTGGACCGGTTCGAGACGCTGCTCGCTGATCTCCTTGAGATCAGCCGGTTCGACGCGGGCGCGGCGGCCCTGGAGGCCGAGCCGATAGACCTGCGTGAGGTCGTACGACGTGTCGTGGGCGGTGCGGAGCCGCTCGCGGAGCGCAAGGGGACCCACATAAGGGTCGTCGGGGACCAGCAGCCCGTGGTCGCCGAGGCCGACGCCCGCCGGGTGGAGCGGGTCCTTCGCAACCTCGTGGTCAACGCCGTGGAGCACGGCGAGGGCCAGGACGTCGTGGTGCGGCTCGCGGTGGCGGGCGGCGCGGTCGCGGTCGCGGTGCGGGACTACGGAGTGGGGCTCAAGCCGGGCGAGGCGACCCGCGTGTTCAGCCGCTTCTGGCGGGCCGACCCGGCACGCGCGCGTACCACCGGTGGTACGGGTCTGGGGCTCTCCATCGCGCTGGAGGACGCACGGCTGCACGGCGGCTGGCTGCAGGCGTGGGGTGAGCCGGGCGGCGGCTCGCAGTTCCGTCTGACGCTGCCGCGCACGGCGGACGAGCCTCTTCGGGGTTCGCCGATACCGCTGGAGCCCGACGACTCGCGACGTCACCGCGGCCTGAACGACGCCGGTCTGCCGCTCGGCGGCGCGAACAAGCTCGCCACGGTGCCCGCGCAGCCGACGGTGTCGGAGCGGGTGCCGCCGCCCGTGCCCGCGAGGGCGCCGATCGCGCCGCGGCTCGCCCAGGCGGCCGCGACGGTGGACCCGACCGCGCTGCCGGGCAGCGGGGCGCGGGTGGTGCCGCGCAGGCCGCCGGACGACGGTCCCGGTGAAGCGGCGGCGGACAGCGCGACGGACGGCACGAAGGACGCCGGGCCGGACGCCGATCGCGCGAGCGGGACGGAAACGGATTCCGCCAGGGAAGGGGAGGCCTCTCGTGGCCGCTGACCACGACCGCCGCGCTCGCCGGCGTCCGCTGCGGGCCGGTGTGCTGTTCGGCTCCTGCGGGGTGCTGCTCGCGGGGTGTGCCTCGATGCCCGACAGCGGGAACCTCAAGGCGGTCGACGCCTCCCAGCGGCCGGACTCGCAGTCGCAGGTCCGGGTCTACGCGATGCCGCCGGGGGAGAACGCCGGTCCCGTGGAGATCGTCCAGGGTTTCCTCGAGGCGCTGACCAGCGACGACCCCGAGTTCGCGATGGCACGCAAGTATCTGACCAAGGAAGCCTCCAAGGGCTGGGACCCCGATGCGCAGACCACGGTGTTCGACAGCGGGCCGACCCCGGGGACGGGCAGTGTCGGGGACGGCGACACCGGCCGTACGTTTCCGCTGAACGGCCGCAAGGTCGCCACCGTGGACGACGAGCACGCCTACCAGCTCGACGACACCCCGTACAACCAGAGCGTGCACCTCACCCAGCAGGACGGGCCGAACGGCAAGGAGTGGCGGATAGACCGGGTGCCGCAGGGCGTCGTGCTCGGGCAGTCCGACTTCCAGCGCATCTACTGGTCCGTCAACAAGTACTACTTCGCGACGCGTGCGACCGGCGCGACCGGTGGCGGCCAGGAAGGGCTCGTCGCCGACCCCGTCTACATACGCCAGCGAATAGACCCCGTGACGGAGTCCGTGAAGGCGCTGCTCGACGGCCCCACCACCTGGCTCAAGCAGGCCGTGGGCACGCGTTTCCCGACGGGTACGCGGCTCAAGGCGGGCACCAAGACGCTGGCGCCCGACGACCAGGGCAAGCTGACGGTGCCGCTGAACGCGAAGGCCGATCAGATAGGCCAGGAGCGGTGCACGGAGATGGCCGCGCAGCTGCTCTTCACGCTCCAGGATCTGGCGTCGTCCGGCGTCGAGGAGGTGGAGCTGCAGCGCCGCAACGGCTCGCAGCTGTGCGTCCTGAGCAAGGAGCGGGCCGAGTCCGTCGCCTCGCGCCGCATCGCCGAGCACCCCGACTACCAGTACTTCATCGACGACAAGCGTCAACTGGTGCGGATGCCGGCCGGCCCCCCTGGCAAGGCCGGACCGCGGCCCGTACCCGGGCAGCTGGGCAGTGGCGAGCAGCCGCTGCGGTCCGCCGCCGTGTCACGGGACGAGGAGCGGGCGGCCGGGGTGTCGCTCGACGGGCGCGCGCTCTACATGGGGTCGCTGGTCTCCGAAGGCACCCTCGGCAAGCCGGAGGTGCGCAGCAAGGCGAAGTCCGAGCGGGACGGCCTCTCGACGCCCAGCTGGGACGGGCGCGGTGACCTCTGGGTGGCCGACCGCGACCCGAAGCGGCCCCGCCTGCTCTGGCTGGAGCAGGGCGCGGGAGAGCCCCTGCCGGTCAAGATCGCAGGCCTCGACGGGCGGATCGAGGCGGTGCGGGTGTCGGCCGACGGCGTACGGGTCGCGCTCCTCGTCAAGAAGGACGGCAAGACGAGCCTGCAGATAGGCCGCGTCGAGCGGACGGGCGCCAAGGGCGAGCAGCCGCAGATCTCGGTGGACGGGCTGCGCCAGGCCGCGCCGCAGATGGAGGAGGTCACCGCCATGTCGTGGGCGGGCGGCAGCCGCCTCGTGGTGGTCGGACGGGAGTCCGGCGGTGTGCAGCAGATGCGGTACGTACAGTGCGACGGCTCGATGCCTGCCGGTGCGACGCTGCCCGGTCTCACCGGCGTGAAGGAGATAGCGGCGTCGGAGGACGAGCAGCAGCCGTTGGTGGCCCACTCGGACGACGGCATCGTGCGGCTGCCGACGGGTGCGCAGTGGCAGACGGTGGTCGAGCAAGGGTCGGCGCCGGTCTATCCCGGGTGACTCGCCCCGGTGACTCGCCCCGGGTGACGGCAACGCCTGCGCCGTGGCGGGGAGTTGTCCACAGGCCGTTGTCCACAGGGGTGGCCAGGGGTGCTGCGGTCTTGGCACAGTGGTGGGCATGCCGGGGTGGTTGCGGGACCTCACCGATCTGGTGCTGCCGGCCGAGTGCGGAGGCTGTGGCAGGCCTCGTGCGGCGCTCTGCGCGCCGTGCCGCGACGCGCTGTGCGGGGCGGCGCCGTGCCGGGTGAGTCCTCGTCCGCGGCCGCGGGGGCTGCCGGAGGTGCATGCGTCGGCCGTCTACGGGGACTCGGTGCGGGCGGTGCTGCTTGCGCACAAGGAGCGGGGCGCCCTGGGGCTCGCGGGGCCGCTGGGCACGGGCCTGGCCGGGGCGGTGCGGGCCGGGCTGCGGGCGGGTGCCGGTCCTCACGAGGGTGTCGCCGGTGACGCTCCGGTACTGCTGGTGCCGGTGCCTTCGGCGCGCGGAGCCGTGCGGGCGCGTGGCCACGATCCGGTGCGGCGGATCGCGCTGGCCGCCGCGGGGGAGTTGCGGCGGGGCGGTACGCGGGCGCGGGTGCTCGGAGTCTTGCGCCAGCGGCGGGTCGTGGCGGACCAGGCGGGGCTCAACTCCCGTCAGCGGGAGGCGAATCTGCGGGGTGCCCTGGAGGTGACCGCGGGGTGCGGGCGGCTGCTCGCCGGTGGGCGGGTCGTGATCGTGGACGACCTGATGACCACGGGCGCGTCTTTGGCCGAGGCGGCGCGCGCAATACGTGACGTAGACACGGAAAGTAAAGGGACGGCCGCCGTGGTGACAGCCCGTGAAAATACCGGCGAGAACAGGATCATCGCGGCTGTTGTTGCCTCCTCGCCGGATTCTTTCGGAATAAACCGGAACTGACTGGGAACTTGCATCGTTGCAGGTAGTGAGAGGGCTAATACACCTGAATGGAGGTATGCAGCGGTAGAGGGTGACGACATCCGTCCGGGCGAGATATGTTCGGTTGTGAGGAATGGCGGACGCCGCCCCTCGCATATCGGAATGCCGGTCGCCGGGTTTTTCGCAATCACCCGGGCCGGTCGGGGTGGAGATCTTGTTCGCGGGGGAGGAGGAGGTGGAAGTCACCGAGTCCGAGGCTCCGGGAGTCACCGGGGCCTGGTGCAAAAGGGAGATGCTCCGCCGCCGAAGCGGAGCGATCCGGGAACGGAGTTCTGCGTGGACATCGTCGTCAAGGGCCGCAAGACCGAGGTGCCCGAGCGGTTCCGCAAGCACGTGGCCGAGAAGCTGAACCTGGAGAAGATCCAGAAGCTCGACGGCAAGGTGATCAGCCTCGACGTCGAGGTGTCCAAGGAAGCCAACCCGCGTCAGGCCGACCGTTCCGACCGTGTCGAGATCACGCTCCGGGGACGCGGACCAGTGATCCGCGCGGAGGCCTCGGCGACCGATCCGTACGCGGCGCTCGACCTGGCCACCGCCAAGCTCGACGCAAGGCTGCGCAAGCAGCACGAGAAGCGCCACAACCGGCGCGGCACCGGCAGGCTCTCCGCCGCCGAAGTGGCCGAGCGGGTGCCGGACGCGGCGACTCTCAACGGAGACGGCACCCTCGTGCGCGAGGAAGAGCCGGACGGCGTGCCCGTCAAGAGGATCGGCTCGCTGGAGATCCAGGGCGAAGGCCCGCTCGTGGTCCGCGAGAAGAGCCACGTGGCGGCTCCCATGACGCTCGACCAGGCGCTCTACGAGATGGAACTCGTGGGGCACGACTTCTACTTGTTCGTCGACTCGGAGTCGAAGGAACCGAGCGTCGTCTACCGGCGGCACGCCTACGACTACGGCGTGATCCGCCTCAACACCGACCCCATGGTCGCGCGGCCGGAAACCGGCGGCGGTGGCGGTGCGCTCGGCGGCTGACCCCGGTCGGCCGAGGGTTTGCTGGTGCCCCTGGAGCGCATGTGCGCCCCCAGGGGCACCAGCATGCGACCCCTGCGGGCACCGCGCGACCGTCCGGGCATGAAATCATGGGCGGAGCCGGCCAACCGGTGCGCTGCTGCCTCTCGTTGGCGGCAGCCGACGCACAACGGGCCGCGGCCTTCAGGGGGAGGAACGATGGCGGACAGCTTCGGACCGATGCGGGATGCCGATGACGACGACGGCATCGGCATCGGCACGGATGCGGGCGCACCGCGCAAGGAGCCCATCAGGGTCCTTGTGGTGGATGACCATGCGCTCTTCCGCCGGGGCCTGGAGATCGTCCTCGCGGCCGAGGAGGACATCCAGGTGGTCGGGGAGGCGGGCGACGGCGCCGAGGCGGTGGACAAGGCCGCGGACCTGCTGCCGGACATCATCCTCATGGACGTGCGCATGCCCAAGCGCGGCGGCATCGAGGCGTGCACCTCCATCAAGGAGGTCGCGCCGAGCGCGAAGATCATCATGCTGACGATCAGCGACGAGGAGGCCGACCTCTACGACGCGATCAAGGCCGGCGCCACGGGTTATCTCCTCAAGGAGATCTCCACGGACGAGGTGGCCACGGCGATTCGCGCGGTGGCCGACGGGCAGTCGCAGATCAGTCCGTCGATGGCGTCGAAACTGCTCACCGAGTTCAAGTCGATGATCCAGCGCACCGACGAGCGCAGGCTGGTGCCCGCGCCCCGGCTGACCGACCGCGAGCTGGAAGTGCTGAAGCTGGTGGCCACGGGCATGAACAACCGCGACATCGCGAAAGAGCTGTTCATCTCCGAGAACACCGTGAAGAACCACGTCCGCAACATCCTGGAGAAGCTGCAGCTGCACTCCAGGATGGAGGCGGTCGTCTACGCGATGCGGGAGAAGATCCTCGAGATCAGGTGAGGGCGCGGACCAGCTCGGCGGTCAGCTCCGGTTTGTCCACACGCTCCACCCGTACGGAATCACAGTTCACCCAGGTCGCCGCTTCGCGCAGGGCCTGGGCCACCGCGGGCACGGCCTTGGGGCTGTCCAGTGACACCTGCTTGGCGACCAGCGTGCTGCCCGCGCGTGCGGGGTCCACGCGGCCGACGAGGCGGCCCCCGGCCAGGACCGGCATCGCGAAGTAGCCGTGGATCCGCTTGGGCTTGGGGACGTACGCCTCCAGGCGGTGGGTGAAGCCGAAGATCCGCTCCGTGCGGGCCCGCTCCCAGATCAGGGAGTCGAAGGGCGAGAGGAGCGTCGTGCGGTGGCGGCCGCGCGGAGCCGTCTGAAGGGCCGCGGGGTCGGCCCAGGCGGGCTTGTCCCAGCCCTCCACCGTCACCGGCACCAGACCCGAGTCCGCGACCACCGAGTCGAACTGCTCGCCCTTGAGGCGGTGGTAGTCGGCGATGTCCGCGCGCGTGCCGACGCCGAGCGCCTGTCCGGCCAGGCGGACCAGGCGGCGCAGGCACTCCCTGTCGTCCAGGTCGTCATGGAGGAGCGTGCTCGGGATGGCGCGCTCCGCGAGGTCGTACACCCGCTTCCAGCTGCGGCGCTCGGTGCAGACCACCTCGCCGTACATCAGTGCCCGCTCCACGGCGACCTTCGCGTCCGACCAGTCCCACCACTCGCCCTTGTTCTTCGCGCCGCCCAACTCCGTCGCGGTGAGGGGGCCTTCGGCGGTGAGCTGCTTGATGACCGTGTCGTACGCACCGGCCGGCAGGTCGTGGTGCCAGTGCGGGCGGGTGCGGTAGGCGCGGCGCCGGAAGGCGAAGTGCGGCCACTCCTCGATGGGCAGGATGCACGCGGCGTGCGACCAGTACTCGAAGGCGTGCGGCCGGGCCGGGCCGGTGCCCGACGCCCCGTCCCAGTACGCCGCCTCGATCCTGTCGCGGCCGACGGCACCGAGCCGGGCGTACGGAATGAGCTCGTGGGAGCGGGCCAGGACCGAGATCGTGTCGAGCTGGACCGCGCCGAGATGCCGCAACACGCCCCGCACACCTGATTTGCGGTCCGGCGCGCCGATGAATCCCTGGGCGCGCAGCGCGATGCGGCGGGCCTCGTCGGCGGAGAGGTCGATGGCGGGGCGCGGCGGCAGGCTCGTCATGCCGGAAACGATAGGGGCCGGCACTGACAGAGCGGCCTCAGCTGCGGGCGGGCAGGTACGGCGGGAGCGACGCCATGCCGAGATCGCTCGGGAGCAGGGCGCCCACCCAGCAGTCACGGAGCGTGGTCTTGTTCAGGAGGGCGGCGCGCAGGGTGCCCTCCATGACGAAGCCGGCCTTCTCCGCCACCGCGCGTGATCCCGTGTTGCCCACCTCGGCGCGCCATTCCAGACGGTTGCAGCCCAGGTCGGTGAAGGCCCACCTGGCCAGGGTGAGGACGGTCTCCGTCATGTAACCGCTGCCCCGGTGCTCCTTCGCCGTCCAGTAGCCGACCTCCCAGGCGCCCGAGCGGGGGTGGTGGAGGCTGGCGGCGGCGACCAGGGGGCCGCCTTCCCGGGGGCGTACGGCGAAGGTGTACTCCGTGTCGTGGCGCCAGCCGTCCGGCACCATGCGCCCGACGAAGCCCTCCGCGTCCGCGCGGGTGTAGGGCGAGGGGACCGTGGTCCAGCGCTGGATGTCGGCGTCCTGGCAGGCTTCGTACGTCTCGTCCGTGTCGGCGGGCGTGAAGGCGCGCAGGATCAGGCGTTCGGTGGTGAGGGTGACGGGCTCCATCCGGTGATTCTGCGGGGGCCGGGCGCTGCGGGCCAGTGCTTTTGGCCGAGCTTTCACCCGCATTTCGCCGAGCGCTGATCGGCACAACCCGGCACCTTCCAGGCCCCCCGTCCGTTGACGTATCGGCAGACCTCCCGGCGCGGCCCGCTCCTCGCTTACGATGGCCGTTGCCCTATGAGTAAACCGACCATGCCAGGCCCGACCGGCAAGGAGACCAACCCCCGTGTCCGTCCTCTCGAAGATCATGCGTGCAGGCGAAGGCAAGATCCTGCGCAAGCTGCACCGCATCGCGGACCAGGTCAACTCCATCGAAGAGGACTTCGTCAGCCTCTCCGACGCCGAGCTGCGCGCGCTGACCGAGGAGTACAAGGAGCGTTACGCCGACGGCGAGACCCTTGATGACCTCCTCCCCGAAGCCTTTGCCACGGTGCGTGAGGCCGCCAAGCGCGTCCTCGGCCAGCGGCACTACGACGTCCAGATGATGGGCGGCGCCGCGCTGCACCTCGGCTATGTGGCCGAGATGAAGACCGGTGAGGGCAAGACGCTCGTCGGCACCCTCCCGGCGTACCTCAACGCCCTGTCGGGCAAGGGCGTGCACCTGATCACGGTCAACGACTACCTGGCCGAGCGCGACTCAGAGATGATGGGCCGCGTCCACAAGTTCCTGGGCCTGAGCGTCGGCTGCATCATCGCCAACATGACGCCGGCCCAGCGCCGCGAGCAGTACGCCAGCGACATCACGTACGGCACGAACAACGAATTCGGCTTCGACTACCTGCGCGACAACATGGCGTGGTCGAAGGACGAACTGGTGCAGCGCGGCCACAACTTCGCGATCGTCGACGAGGTCGACTCGATCCTCGTCGACGAGGCCCGTACGCCGCTGATCATCTCCGGCCCCGCCGACCAGGCCACCAAGTGGTACGGCGACTTCGCCAAGTTGGTCACCCGCCTCACCAAGGGCGAGGCGGGCAACACCCTCAAGGGCATCGAGGAGACCGGGGACTACGAGGTCGACGAGAAGAAGCGCACCGTCGCCATCCACGAGCCCGGTGTCTCCAAGGTCGAGGACTGGCTGGGCATCGACAACCTGTACGAGTCGGTCAACACGCCGCTCGTGGGTTACCTGAACAACGCCATCAAGGCCAAGGAACTCTTCAAGAAGGACAAGGACTACGTCGTCATCGACGGCGAAGTCATGATCGTCGACGAGCACACCGGCCGTATCCTCGCCGGCCGCCGCTACAACGAGGGCATGCACCAGGCGATCGAGGCGAAGGAAGGGGTGGACATCAAGGACGAGAACCAGACGCTCGCGACGATCACCCTGCAGAACTTCTTCCGCCTCTACAAGCGGCACGACCACGACGGCAAGGAGACCCCCGGTCTCTGCGGCATGACCGGTACGGCCATGACCGAGGCCGCCGAGTTCCACCAGATCTACAAGCTGGGCGTCGTGCCGATCCCGACGAACCGGCCCATGGTCCGCGCCGACCAGTCGGACCTGATCTACCGCACCGAGGTCGCGAAGTTCGCCGCCGTCGTCGACGACATCGCCGAGAAGCACGAGCAGGGCCAGCCGATCCTGGTCGGCACGACCTCCGTGGAGAAGTCGGAGTACCTCTCCCAGCAGCTCTCCAAGCGCGGTGTCCAGCACGAGGTGCTCAACGCGAAGCAGCACGACCGTGAGGCGCCGATCATCGCCCAGGCCGGCCGCAAGGGCGCCGTCACCGTCGCCACGAACATGGCCGGACGAGGCACGGACATCAAGCTCGGCGGCAACCCCGACGACCTCGCCGAGGCGGAGCTGCGCCAGCGCGGCCTCGACCCCGTCGAGCACGTCGAGGAGTGGGCCGCCGCGCTGCCCGCCGCCCTGGAGAAGGCCGAGCGGTCCGTGAAGGCGGAGTTCGAGGAGGTCAAGAGCCTCGGCGGGCTCTACGTCCTCGGTACCGAGCGCCACGAGTCGCGCCGCATCGACAACCAGCTGCGCGGTCGTTCCGGCCGTCAGGGCGACCCGGGTGAGTCCCGCTTCTATCTCTCGCTCGGCGACGACCTGATGCGCCTCTTCAAGGCGCAGATGGTCGAGCGCGTGATGGCCATGGCGAACGTCCCGGACGACGTGCCGATCGAGAACAAGATGGTGACGCGCGCGATCGCGTCCGCCCAGTCGCAGGTCGAGCAGCAGAACTTCGAGACGCGTAAGAACGTCCTGAAGTACGACGAGGTCCTCAACCGCCAGCGCGAGGTCATCTACGGCGAGCGTCGCCGCGTCCTGGAGGGCGAGAACCTCCAGGAGCAGGTCACGCACTTCATGGACGACACGATCGACGCGTACATCGCGGCGGAGACCGCCGAGGGCTTCGCCGAGGAGTGGGACCTGGACCGGCTGTGGGGCGCCTTCAAGCAGCTCTACCCGGTGAAGGTCACCATCGAGGAGCTGGAGGAGGACGCGGGTGACCGCGCGGGCCTGACCGCCGAGTTCATCTCCGAGTCCATCAAGGACGACATCCACCAGCAGTACGAGGCGCGTGAGGAGCAGCTCGGCTCCGAGATCATGCGTGAGCTGGAGCGACGCGTCGTCCTCTCGGTGCTCGACCGCAAGTGGCGCGAGCACCTCTACGAGATGGACTACCTCCAGGAGGGCATCGGCCTGCGGGCCATGGCGCAGAAGGACCCGCTGGTGGAGTACCAGCGCGAGGGCTTCGACATGTTCAACGCCATGATGGACGGCATCAAGGAAGAGTCCGTCGGCTACCTGTTCAACCTGGAGGTCCAGGTCGAGCAGCAGGTCGAGGAGGTTCCGGTGTCGGACTCCGCCGCGGCCGGCGCTTCCCTGCAGAAGAAGGACGCCGTTCCCGCCGGTGGCGGTCGTCCCGAGATCCGGGCCAAGGGCCTGGAGGCTCCGCAGCGGCCCGACCGTCTGCACTTCCAGGCGCCGAACGCCGAGGGCGGGGTCGACGAGGGTGACTTCGAGACCGAGGACGCCGGCGTGCGTTCGGAGTCCGACGGCATGACCCGCGCGGAGCGGCGCAAGGCCCAGAAGGGGGGGCGTCGCCGCAAGAAGTAGCCGCGGGCGGCCATAGGCAGTTCTTCGGGGGTCGGGCGCCATGGGCGCTCGGCCCCCTTTGCCGTGCGTTTTGACGTGAGCTTGTGCCGTGCGCTGCTACCTGGCCGGGGCTCCCACCTCCACCGCCGTGCAGCGCCACCGCTGGTCCGCGCCCAGGTGCAGGCGGAAGGCCAGGGCCCTGAGGGCGGGGCCCGCGCCGATCCTCGCGAAGACCTCGTAGACCCCGGGGCGCGGTTCGTAGTGGCCGATCCGGTGGATCGTGGGGCGACGGCCGTTCACGGTCAGGGGCGTCTGCTCGGCGAGGCGGGTCAGGTCGTCGAACGCGGTGTGGGCGATGTGGCGTGCCGCCCAGTGGACCGGCTTCTGGCCGCTGAGCACCAGGAGCAGACGCTCGGTGAAGAGCTCCGTGGGGTGCGGTGGGGGCTGGGGCGGGGTCCTGAGGGGGCGTACCGGGCGGGCGGGGGCGCGGGGGGCCGAGCGCGGGGCGCGTGCCGCCGAGGGGTGGCGGGGGTCCGTGCGGCCCGGTGGGCGGGTGGTCACCGGGCGGGAGCGGGGCCTGGTCATTACCTTCTGCATGCCGTGTCGCCTCCGGCTTCGCTGTCCCGGCCGCGGTTGTACCGGGGAGTAACTTCTGTCGGAGATCTTGTACGGGGGCCGTGGCGGGGGTCGCAAGGGGCCGCGGGCCTGGGGGTGCGTGGCCGGGGGAATCACCTATCAGGGTGGCCGGGGGTGCGCCGCTCCTTGGGGGCGTTGGGGTGCGGCGGGTGACGGGCGGGGGCCTTGGGTGACGTGGGGGGTGGGTGTGGGGCGCAGCTCGAAGGGGGACTCCCGCACGTATTCTGGGGGCCTGTCGTGTTGCCTTCTCCGCGACCTTCCGACTCCGTCTCCTGGGAGCGACTTCGTCTCCCGCGACTCCGACTGTGAAAGCGGGCCGTCATGCGCGTCTACGTTCCCCTGACCCTGAGCCGTCTCGCCGAGGCGTACAAGGCGGGCGAGCTGGGCGCCGAGACCGCCTCGCTGAGCGCCTGCGCCGTGACGCCCGCGCTGCGCGAGTGGTGCGCGACGGACGACGTGGAGGAGCTGGAGTACGCGGCCCTGAGCCAGGCCGCGCTCGCCTCGCTGAAGCTGATCGCCGGGGAGCCCGGGGCGGCCCGGCGGCGGGTCGTGCTGGCCGCGGACGTGGCCGACGGGGCGCTGGAGGATGCCGGGCGCGCGGGCTCGGGCGAGCTCGGCGAGGTGCGGATCGCCGGGGTGCTGCCCTTCAAGAAGGTCGCCGCGGTGCACGTGGACGCCGAGGACGCCGAGGCGGATGTCGCCGCGGCGCTGGGCGGCGCGGGCCGGGGCGACGGCGGCGGGGACGGGGTCGAGGACCACGAGCTGCTGTGGTTCGCGACGCAGGAGATTCCCTCGCTGATCGGCTGAGGGTTCACCGCGGGGGTTTTGGCGGTGGGGGGCCTGGCTTCGGCGGTGTGGGTCCCGTGCGGTGCGGTGCCGGTACGCCTGGGGGTGCGGGGTGGCCCTGCGGGGTGGCCGCCGGTGCTCTGGGCGGGCTTCCGGCACGTCCCGCCGCGCTCGTTGCCGGGTGCCGTGCGGTGTCGGGCGCTGCTGTGGGCGCCGGCTCGGGTGCCCCGTTGGCCGGGGGAATGAAGTGTCGGTGGGGGCGGGTACCTTTTTGGCATGGGGAAGTCGCGGCGCGGGGCGCACATCGTCTGGGACTGGAACGGGACTCTGCTGCATGACATTCATGCGGTGATCGAGTCCACGAACGCTTCGTTCGCGGAGATCGGGCTCGACCCGATCACGCTCGAGCGATATCGCGATCTGTACTGCGTGCCGGTGCCGCTGTTCTACGAGCGGCTGATGGGGCGGCTGCCCACGGACGCCGAGTGGCAGGTCATGGACGCCGTCTTCCACAAGCACTACTGGGCGCGTGCCGAGGCCTGCGGTCTCGCCGACGGCGCCGCCGAGTTGCTCGCGGAGCGGCGGGCGGCCGGGCGCACGCAGTCGTTGCTCTCGCTCGCGCCGCACGAGCACCTGGTGCCGATCGTGCGGCGGCACGGGATCGAGGAGCACTTCGTGCGCATCGACGGGCGCATGGACACCTCGCACGCGGGCAAGGCCGAGCGGATGGTGCGGCACCTGGCGGCCCTTGAGGGCGTTGCCGCCGCCGAGCGCATCGTCGTCATCGGGGACGCCGTCGACGACGCGGTCGCCGCGGCACATGTGGGGGCGCAGGCCGTGCTCTACACCGGCGGATCCCACAGCAGGGCCTCCCTGGAGGCGGTAGGGGTGGGGGTCCCGGTGGTGGACAGTCTCACCGAGGCCGTGGAGGTCGCCGAGCGGCTGGCTGCTTAGGAGAAGCGGCTTACCGTGTGCGGTCGGATGCGTACGCTGGGTGGGATGGTTCCGATGCGGGCGTAGCGGGGGCGACATGGGGTTCGGCTTCGGGCAGCGCAGGAGTGGGCGGTTACCCGCCGAGATCACCAGCTTCGTCGGGCGCGGTGAGGATGTCGCCGCGCTGGGGCGGGCCCTGGGGCAGTCCCGCCTGGTGACGGTCGTCGGGTCGGGGGGCGTGGGCAAGACCCGGGTGGCGCTCCGGGTGGCCACGGAGGCCGCCGAGAGGTTCCCCGACGGGGTCTGGCTGGCCGAGCTGTCGGCGCTGCGGGACCCGGAGCTGTTGCCCGGGACCCTGGCCACCGTGCTGGGACTGCCCGAGCAGACCGGCACGCAGCCCCTGGACGCCGTGGTGGACTTTCTGCAGCAGCGGCGGGCGCTGATCGTCCTCGACACGTGTGAGCATCTCGTCGACGCCTGCGCCATGCTGGCCGACGTGCTGCTCAGGGAGGCGCCGGGGACCAGCGTCCTGGCCACCAGCAGGCAGCCGCTCGACGTGCCGGGCGAGAGCTGCTGGCCCCTGCAGCCGCTGGGCGCGGCCGAGGCGGTGGAGCTGTTCGTGCAGCGGGCGGGCGCCGTCGTGCCGGGGTTCGCCGTGAGCGAGGGCAACCGTGAGCTGCTGAGCGGGCTGGTGTGCCGGCTCGACGGCATTCCGCTCGCGCTCGAACTCGCCGCGGTGCGGCTGCGCGCGGTGCCTCTCGAGCAGCTCGTCGCGCGGCTCGACGCCCGGTTCCGGGTGCTCACCGGCGGCCGGCGGACCGCGCTCACGCGGCACCAGACGCTGCGTACGGCCATCGACTGGTCCCACGAGCTGTGCACGGAACCCGAGCGCGTGGTGTGGGCCAGGCTGTCGGTGTTCGCCGGTGCCTTCGACCTCGCGGCGGCCGAGCAGGTCTGCGCGGGCGGCGACGAGTTGCCCGCCTGCGAGGTCATCGAGCACCTGATCGGCCTGGTGGACAAGTCGGTGGTGCAGCGGCCCGGGGGAGCGGGCGACACCTATCGCCTGCTCGACACCATCAGGGAGTACGGCGCCGAGCGGCTCGCGGCGGACGACGGCACCGACGAGGCACGGCAGCGGCACTTCACGTACTACGGCGAGCTGGGCCGGCGCTTCGAGGAGCGGTTCCTGAGCGCGGAGCAGGTGGCGTTGCACGCGGCGGCGCGGGACGCCGAGGACGATGTGCGGGCCGCGCTGGAACACGCGTACCGGACGCCCGGCCTGGAGACCGAGGGGCTGCTGCTCGCGACCCGGCTGTGGCCGCACTGGCGGGCGGTGGGCGCGATGTCCGAGGGGGAGTACTGGATCGACAAGGGGCTGAAGGCGGTGCCCGGCGACAGCCCCGAGCGGGCGGCGGGGCTGCACCGCACCGGTGAGTTCCGGCTGTGGCTCGGTGACCCCGCGGCCGCGCTGGGGCGGCTCACCGAAGCGGTCGGGGTCGCACGGCGCGTCGGCGAGGCGGGCGCCGCGGAGATGGCCGAGGCCGAACTGGCGGCGACCCGCGGCATTCTCGCGGCGGGCGACGGCACCGACGTCACCGCGGAGGCGCTGGTGGCGATGGAGCGGGCCCGGGTGCGGCTGATCGCGATGGACGACCCGGCCAGGGCGGCGCTGCTCTGCCACGAGGCGGCGGCCGTCCGGGCGGCCCTCGGGGAACCGGCGCAGGCCCTGGAACTGTGCGACGAGGCGCTGGCGCAGCTCGCGCCCTTCGAGGACGAGCGATATCTGCGCGGCGCCACGCTCATGGTGAAGGGCGTCTCGCTGTGGGTCGCGGGGCGCGGCAAGGAGAGCGCGCGGACGCTGCTCCAGGCGCTGGACTCCGTCGGGCAGATCGGCGAGGCGCTCGCCGCGAGGCTGTGCTGCGCCGGGCTCTCCTGGGCGGCGGCGCAGGAGGAGCGGTGGATCAGGGCGGCGTGGCTCCTCGGATACGTGGAGGCGGCGCGGAGCCGGACCGGCGACACGTTCGGGATGTTCCCGACGCTGCGGGGGCTGCACGCCCAGGTGCGCGAGCGGGTCGCGGAGGCGCTCGGCGAGCAGGCGTTCGCCCGGTGGTACGGGGAGGGGGAGCGGCTGTCGATGCGGGAGGCGGTGGCCGCCGCGCACGCCGACGCCGACCGGCCGGTCGCGGTGCCCGGGCCGCGGGGCGCCGGCGGGGCGGGGCTCGATGTGCTGACCCGGCGTGAGCGTGAGGTCGCCGCGTTGGTCGCCCAGGGGCTGTCCAACCGGGAGATCGCCGAGCGGCTCGTCATCTCGAAGCGGACCGCTGACGCGCATGTGGAGCACATCTTGGCGAAGCTGGGGGTTGCCTCGCGGACGGAGATCGCCTCGGTGACGGGGCAGGGGTAGGGGCTGCTCGTGGCGCGCTGCCTGCCCTCGCCGACGAGGGCAGGCAGCGCGCGGTGCCGTCGGAGCGCCCATTGCCACGACAGATGTGGGGGAGCTGTCCAAACACTGTCCGGCGCTCCGTCTGCCCGGTTCGACCGGAGAGCGGCACAGGGAACAGCCTGACGTCCCGTGCATGGGCCCTGCATCGGTACGGCTCCCGGGCCGTATACGCATTTCCGTGGCCCCGGCGTGATCGGTATACGTATCGACCCCGCCGTATCGCCCCGCCCTACGTCACCGGAGCCTTCGCCCGCAGCACCGTCAGGAATTCCCTCATCCAGCCCGAGTGATCCGGCCATGCGCGGGCCGAGACCAGCGTGCCGTCGACCACGACCTCCGCGTCCCTGAACGTCGCGCCCGCTGTCTGCATGTCCAGCTCAAGGGCCGGATACGCCGTGACCCTGCGGCCGCTCAGGCCGCCGATCGCCGCGGTCAGGAGCGGGCCGTGGCAGATCTGGGCGACCGGCTTGTCCGCGTCGAAGAAGGACTTGAGGATCTTGCGGAGCTCCGGGTCGTTGCGCAGATACTCCGGGGCCCGGCCGCCCGGGATCACCAGGGCGACGTACTGACCGGGGTCGACCTCGGAGAAGGCGAGGTCCGCGGGCCAGGTGTAACCCGGCTTCTCGGTGTACGTGTCGAAGCCCGGCTCGAAGTCGTGCACCACGAGCTGCAGCTTCTTGCGGGCGGGGGCGGCGATGTGGACGTCGTACCCCTCCTCGCGCAGCCGCTGGAAGGGGTACAGGACCTCCAGGGACTCCGCCGCGTCGCCGGTCACTATCAGGATCTTGGCTGCCATCGGTGCTCGCTCCCCACTCGCGCGCTGACCGTCCGTTCCGCTCAACGTGCATCCGCCCGTCCGGTTTGCCAAGGGGCCCCACCGGTTCGCCCGGCGGGCCCGCCGCCGACGAATGGCGTGAAAGTCTCTGTGCAGAGTGTCAAAGTTCCACCCCTGCTTTTGTACACATACGGCTCATGACGACTCCGGGGTGGAGGGCGATAGCCTTGACCCGTGATCAGCGCGATATCCCGCGGGGGCGTGTACGCCCCCGCCCTGCGCCCGGGGAACACGGAGGACATCCGTGCCCGGGGCGTCGCTGACGCTTCTTCGCGGTGCGGCCTGCCAGATCATCCCGGCCATCGGTCAGCGAAACCGCTGAAAATGGCGGATAACCGCCCGCTCATCTCTCACCGCGGCATAACGTCGACTTCGACCGGAGACCCCGCGTCGCGGCGTTACGTCGGATCACTTCCTTCTACGTCACGCAACGGCGCGCGACAGGAGTCAGAGGACAATGCAGACCAAGCTGGACGAAGCCAAAGCCGAGTTGCTCACGCGGGCGGCCCGGGTAGCTGAGAACAGCCCGGTCGGTGGCCGCCTACCGAATGGGGCACCGACCGGGTCGAAGGGCGACGAGGCCACTCCTGACGAGGACATGGCCCTCGCGTTCCTCCAGCGCTACTACCTGCACACCGCCCCGGAAGACCTCGCCGACCGTGACCCGGTCGACGTCTTCGGAGCAGCCTTCTCCCACTACCGGCTGGCCGAGAACCGCCCGCAGGGCACGGCCAACGTCCGTGTGCACACCCCGACCGTCGAGGAGAACGGCTGGACGTGCAGCCACTCCGTCGTCGAGGTCGTCACGGACGACATGCCCTTCCTGGTCGACTCGGTCACCAACGAGCTCTCGCGGCAGGGGCGCGGCATCCATGTCGTCATCCACCCCCAGGTCGTCGTACGCCGTGATCTGACCGGCAAGCTGCTCGAAGTCCTCACCGACCCCGGTACCGAGCGTCCGCACGACGCGGTCACCGAGTCCTGGATCCACGTCGAGACGGACCGCGAGACCGACCGCGCGGACCTGAAGCAGATCAGCGCCGATCTGCTCCGGATCCTCTCCGACGTACGCGAGACCGTCGAGGACTGGGAGAAGATGCGCGACGCCGCGCTGCGCATCGCCGACGAGCTCCCCACCGAGCCGACCGCGGACGACCTGCGCGACCAGGAGGTCGACGAGGCCCGCGAGCTGCTTCGCTGGCTCGCCGACAACCACTTCACCTTCCTGGGCTTCCGTGAGTACGTCCTCACGGACGACGACTCGCTCTCCGCGGTGCCCGGCACCGGCCTCGGCATCCTGCGCGCCGACCCGAAGCACGACGGGGAGGAGGACCACCCGGTCAGCCCCTCCTTCAGCCGGCTGCCCGCGGACGCGCGCGCGAAGGCCCGCGAGCACAAGCTCCTCGTCCTGACGAAGGCCAACAGCCGCGCCACCGTGCACCGGCCCAGCTACCTCGACTACGTCGGCGTGAAGAAGTTCGACGCCGACGGCAACGTCATCGGGGAGCGCCGCTTCCTCGGCCTCTTCTCGTCCGCCGCGTACACCGAGTCCGTGCGCCGCGTGCCGGTCATCCGCCGCAAGGTCCAGGAAGTCCTCAAGGGCGCGGGCTTCTCGCCCAACAGCCACGACGGCCGCGACCTGCTGCAGATCCTGGAGACCTACCCGCGCGACGAGCTCTTCCAGACCCCGCCCGACGAGCTGCGCGCCATCGTCACGTCCGTGCTCTACCTCCAGGAGCGCCGCCGACTGCGGCTCTACCTGCGCAAGGACGAGTACGGCCGTTACTACTCCGCCCTCGTCTACCTGCCGCGTGACCGCTACACCACCGGCGTCCGGCTGCGGATCATCGACATCCTCAAGGAGGAGCTCGGCGGCACCAGCGTCGACTTCACCGCCTGGAACACCGAGTCGATCCTCTCCCGGCTGCACTTCGTGGTCCGTGTCGCGCCGGGCGGCGGGCTTCCGCAGCTCACCGACGCCGACACCGACCGCATCGAGGCCCGGCTCGTCGAGGCCGCCCGCTCCTGGGCCGACGGCTTCGCCGAGGCGCTGACCGCCGAGTGCGGCGAGGAGCGCGCCGCCGAGCTGCTCCGCCGCTACTCCGGCGCCTTCCCCGAGGGCTACAAGGCCGACCACTCCCCGCGGGCGGCCGTCGCCGACCTCCAGCACCTGGAGCAGCTCAAGCTCGGGCACAAGGACTTCGCCCTCAGCCTGTACGAGCCGGTGGGCGCGGCCCCCGGCGAGCGCCGCTTCAAGATCTACCGCTCGGGCGGCCAGGTCTCGCTCTCCGCCGTCCTGCCGGTCCTCCAGCGCCTGGGCGTCGAGGTCACCGACGAGCGCCCGTACGAGCTGCGCTGCACGGACCGCACGAACGCGTGGATCTACGACTTCGGTCTCCGCCTGCCCAAGTCGCAGAACGGCAACGGCGACTACCTGGGCGACGACGGCCGCGAGCGCTTCCAGGAGGCATTCTCCGCCGCCTGGAAGGGCGAGGCCGAGGTCGACGGCTTCAACTCGCTCGTCCTGCGGGCCGGGCTCAACTGGCGCCAGGCGATGGTGCTGCGCGCCTACGCCAAGTACCTGCGCCAGGCGGGCTCCACCTTCAGCCAGGACTACATGGAGGACACCCTCCTCAACAACGTCCACACCACCCGGCTGCTCGTCTCGCTCTTCGAGGCGCGGATGTCCCCGGACCGCCAGCGCGCCGGGACCGAGCTGACCGACGGGCTCCTGGAGGAGCTCGACGGAGCGCTCGACCAGGTCGCCTCCCTGGACGAGGACCGCATCCTGCGCTCCTTCCTCACGGTAATCAAGGCGACGCTGCGCACGAACTTCTTCCAGGAGGCGGAGGGCGGCAAGCCGCACAACTACGTCTCCATGAAGTTTGACCCGCAGGCCATCCCCGAGCTCCCCGCGCCCCGTCCGGCGTACGAGATCTGGGTGTACTCGCCGCGCGTCGAGGGCGTCCACCTGCGCTTCGGCAAGGTCGCCCGCGGTGGCCTGCGCTGGTCCGACCGGCGCGAGGACTTCCGCACGGAGATCCTCGGCCTGGTCAAGGCGCAGATGGTGAAGAACACCGTCATCGTGCCCGTCGGCGCCAAGGGCGGCTTCGTCGCCAAGCAGCTGCCCGACCCGTCCGTGGACCGTGACGCGTGGCTCGCCGAGGGCGTGGCCTGCTACAAGACGTTCATCTCGGCGCTGCTCGACATCACCGACAACCTGGTCGCCGGTGAGGTCGTGCCGCCCGCCGACGTCGTGCGCCACGACGAGGACGACACGTACCTCGTCGTCGCCGCCGACAAGGGCACCGCGACGTTCTCCGACATCGCGAACGAGGTCGCCCAGTCGTACAACTTCTGGCTCGGCGACGCCTTCGCCTCCGGCGGTTCCGCCGGGTACGACCACAAGGGCATGGGCATCACCGCCCGCGGCGCCTGGGAGTCCGTCAAGCGGCACTTCCGGGAGCTGGGCACCGACACGCAGAGCGAGGACTTCACGGTCGTCGGCGTCGGCGACATGTCCGGTGACGTGTTCGGCAACGGCATGCTGCTCTCCGAGCACATCCGCCTGGTGGCCGCCTTCGACCACCGGCACATCTTCATCGACCCGAGGCCGGACGCCGCGACCTCGTACGCCGAGCGCCGCCGGCTCTTCGAGCTGCCGCGCAGCTCCTGGGCCGACTACAACAAGGAGCTGCTCTCCGCGGGCGGCGGGATCTTCCCGCGCAGCGCCAAGGCGATCCAGCTGAACGCCCACATCCGTGAGGCCCTCGGCATCGAAAAGGGCGTCGGCAAGATGACGCCGGCCGACCTGATGCAGACCATCCTCCAGGCGCCGGTGGACCTGCTGTGGAACGGCGGCATCGGTACGTACGTGAAGTCGTCGGCCGAGTCGAACAGCGACGTCGGCGACAAGGCGAACGACGCGATCCGCGTGAACGGCGCCGACCTGCGCGTCAAGGTCGTCGGCGAGGGCGGCAACCTCGGCCTGACCCAGCTCGGCCGCATCGAGTTCGCGCAGGCCGGCGGGCGCATCAACACCGACGCGATCGACAACAGCGCGGGCGTGGACACCTCCGACCACGAGGTGAACATCAAGATCCTGCTCAACGCGGTCGTCGGCGCCGGTGACATGACCGTCAAGCAGCGCAACACGTTCCTCGCCGCCATGACGGACGAGGTCGGGACCCTGGTCCTGCGCAACAACTACGCGCAGAACACCGCCCTGTCGAACGCGGTCGCCCAGTCCCCGTCCCTCCTCCACGCCCACCAGCGCTTCATGCGCCGTCTGGGCCGTGACGGTCACCTGGACCGGGGCCTGGAGTTCCTGCCCAGCGACCGGCAGATCCGTGAGCTCCTGAGCTCCGGCCGCGGGCTCAGCCAGCCCGAGCTCGCCGTGCTCCTCGCGTACACGAAGATCACGGCGGCCGACGAGCTGATCCAGACGACGCTGCCGGACGACGACTACCTGCGCGGTCTGCTGCACGCGTACTTCCCCGCGGCCCTGCGGGAGAAGTTCCCCGAGCAGGTCGACGGGCACGCGCTGCGCCGCGAGATCGTCACCACGGTGCTCGTCAACGACACGGTGAACACGGGCGGTTCGACGTTCCTGCACCGCCTCCGCGAGGAGACGGGAGCCTCGCTCGAGGAGATCGTGCGGGCGCAGCTCGCGGCCCGCGAGATCTTCGGTCTGAGCAAGGTCTGGGACGCGGTCGAGGCGCTCGACAACGTCGTGGCGGCCGATGTCCAGACGCAGATCCGGCTGCACTCGCGCCGCCTCGTGGAGCGCGGCACGCGCTGGCTGCTCAACAACCGGCCGCAGCCGCTCCAGCTCGCCGAGACCATCGACTTCTTCCGTCAGGGCGTCGCCGAGGTCTGGACCGAGCTGCCGAAGCTGCTGCGGGGCTCCGACCAGGAGTGGTACCAGAGCATCCGCGAGGAGCTGGTGGGTTCGGGCGTCCCCGACGAACTGGCGCAGCGCGTCGCCGGGTTCTCGTCGGCCTTCCCCTCGCTCGACATCGTGGCGATCGCCGACCGCACGGACAAGGACCCGATGGCCGTCGCCGAGGTGTACTACGACCTCGCGGACCGGCTGCGGATCACCCAGCTCATGGACCGCATCATCGAGCTGCCGCGGGCCGACCGCTGGCAGTCGATGGCGCGTGCGTCGATCCGCGAGGACCTGTACGCGGCGCACGCCGCCCTGACGGCCGACGTGCTGGCCGCCGGGAACGGCGAGGACACTCCCGAGCAGCGCTTCAAGGCCTGGGAGGAGAAGAACGCGGCGATCCTGAGCCGGTCGCGGTCCACGCTCGACGAGATCCAGAGCTCGGACGCGTTCGACCTGGCGAACCTGTCGGTCGCCATGCGGACGATGAGGACGCTGCTGCGCACGCACTCGTAGTCCGTCGTACGCAGATGGGGGGGCGCCCCGGGCCTGATGGCTCGGGGCGCCCCCTTTCGCGTACCGGGACTAGGCCGTTCACACCCCCCTGAAGAGCGTTAATCGGGCAATAGCGATAATTAGGAGGAAGAGCCGGCATCTGACTGGAGGGACACATGGGAGCGATAGGTGAGCGGGGGACGCCTGGGGAGCGACCAGAGCGCCCCGATGTGTCCGTGGTGGTGATCGTCTACAACGACGCCGAGCGGCTGCCGACCGCCGTCCGGTCGGTGCTCGACCAGACGCTGCGCGGCGTCGAGGTCGTCATCGTCGACGACTGCAGCACGGACGGTTCGTACGAGACGGCGCAGCGCATGGCCGCCGAGCACCCCGAGCGGGTGCGGGCCTACCAGCTGCCGGAGAACAGCGGGGGATGCGGCGAGCCCCGCAACGTGGGCATCGGGCACACCGTCGGCAGCCACGTGATGTTCCTGGACAGCGACGACGTCCTGGAGCGCAACGCCTGCCGCAACCTCCTCGAAGCCGCCGAGCGCGACGGCTCCGACATCGTCTCCGGGCTCTGCGTACGGGTGCACATGGACACGCGCAACAAGAAGCGCGAGCAGTGGTACCCGTGGCTGTACGCCAGGACCCGCACCCTGGACTCCGTCGAGGAGCTGACCGACCTGTTCGTCTGGGACACGCTGTCCACGAACAAGCTCTACCGGCGCGACTTCCTCGTCGAGAACGGCCTGCGCTTCCTGAAAGGGATGTTCTACGAGGACCTGATGTTCATCGCGGAGGCCTACCTCGCCGCCGGGCGCATCACGCTCATCCCGAACCAGGTCTACTTCTGGCACGTCTACGCGCGGGGCCCGGTGAAGTCGGTGAGCAACCGGCGCCACGAGATGGTCAACTTCCAGCACCGGATGGAGATCCATCGCCGGATCGACGCCCTGCTCGCGGAGCGTGGCCTCGACGACGTGCGGCTCGCCAAGGACGTCAAGTACCTCAAGCACGACCTGGTGCTCCACCTGCGCGACCTGCCCTTCCGCGACGCCGCCTACCGGCAGGAGTTCGCCGGGCTCGCACGCGACTATCTCGCCGGGATCGACCACGCCGCGTACGACGAGGTGCAGCCGATACAGGCCATCTGCGCCTACCTCCTGGAGCAGGGCGACTGGGCGAACCTGCTGCCCGCCGTCGACACCCTCACCAACCGCGACAAGCTCTCCGCACCGCTCGCCGAGCGGGACGGGCGCGTGTACTGGTGCGCCGAGCATCTCGACGACCCGCTCGGCCGTCACGTCCTGGACGTGACCGAGCTCGGCTATCACACCAAGCGGCTCGACCAGATGTTCCTGCGCAACGTCCTGACGCGGTACGAGGAGTCCGCGGGGACCGTCCGCATGGCGGGCCGCGTCACCAACCCGCTCGGCGTCGTCGGCCCGGACGCCGTGCTCACCGCCGAGCTTGAGTTCAGCGCGCGCCGCCGCAGCCTGCAGACGTTCCGCTTCCCGGTCTCCGCCGTGCGGCACGAGGGTGACGTCATCGTCTGGGAGGCATCCGTCGACCTCGCGCGGCGTCTGCGTCCCCTCGGGGTCGTGGACGCGGTGTGGGACGTGCGCCTGCATCTGACCGCCGACGGTGTGCGCACCCGGACGCGGCTCACCGCGTGCGACCCGGGTCTCGCCGAGGGGAAGCTGCCGGTGCGGCCGCGGCTGACCCGCCTGGTCGCCGACCACATGGAGCCCGAGGTCTCGCAGCGCGGGCATCTCGCGTTCCGGCTCGTCACGCGGGAGACGGCGAGCGGCAGGATCCAGGACCTCGTGGCGCGCGGGACGCAGGGCGTGCCGGGGCGGCTCGCCAAGTCCGGCTTCCGCAGGGCCAAGAAGCTGCGCAAGGACATCACCTCCGGGCAGAGCAAACTGCGCGTGTACGACGAGGTGTTCAGCCGGCTGCCGGTGAAGAAGGGCACGGTCGTCTTCGAGAGCCACCTCGGCAAGCAGTACAGCGACAGCCCCCGGGCGATCTACGAGGAGATGCGGCGCCAGGGCCTCGACTTCGACGCCGTGTGGTCCTACGCGGGCAGTCCGGAGGGCTTTCCGCGGGACGCCACGCTGGTGCGGCGCTGGTCGCTGCCGTATCTGCGGGCCCTCGCGCAGGCCGAGTTCTGGGTCGACAACCAGAGCTACCCGCTCAAGCTCACCAAGCGGCCCGGGACGACGTACATCCAGACCTGGCACGGCTCGGCGCTCAAGCGCATGGGCTTCGACGAGCCCGCATGGAAGCTGCGCAGCAAGGCGCGGCAGGCCGAGCAGGAGCGGGTGCTCGACCGCTTCGACCGCTTCCTGGTCCGCTCCGAGCACGACGTGCGGACGCTCGCCAAGGCCCTGCGCCTGAAGGAGAAGGTGCTGCTGCGGGTCGGCTACCCGCGCAACGACGCGCTGGTGCGCGCGAAGCGGGCCGAGGACGCGAGCGGGGTGCGCGAACGCGGGCCGCTGGCAGCGGAGTTGGGCATCCCGGAGGACAAGCAGGTGCTGCTGTACGCGCCGACCTTCCGGCGCCACGGCGGCCGGCACGGACGCTTTGAACTGCCCTTCGACGTCGAGCGGTTCGCGGAGGAGTTCGGCGACCGCTATGTGCTGCTCGTGCGCTCGCACTATCTGAACCACGTGGTGCTCCCGCCCTCCGTGCGCGGCAGCGTCATCGATGTCTCCGCGCACCACGACGTCACGCCGCTCTACGAACTCGCGGACGCGATGATCACCGACTACTCGTCCGTGATGTTCGACTACGCGCTCCTCGACCGGCCGATGCTGTTCTTCACCTACGACTACGAGGAGTACGTCCACGAAGGCCGCGGCACCTATTTCGACCTGCGGGAACGGGCTCCCGGGCCGGTGGTCGACACCGAGGAGGAACTGTTCGGGGCGCTGAAGGCGCTGGACGAGCACGTCCTCGCGTACGCGGCCGCGCGGGCGCGGTTCGTGGCCGAGTTCGGTGAGTACGACCGGGGCGATGCCGCCAAGAGCGTCGTCGATCAGTTCTTCTCGCACTGGAGCGGCAAGTGAACCGGGACATATTTTTCGTCTCCAACAGCGTCAACGAGCTGGGCGGGGTCACCAGTTGGTCCCACCAGATGGCCCGCCTCTTCGTCGGGCGCGGCCACCGCGTGCACGTCATCGGCATCACGGAGCCCGGCGTACCGCAGGACATCGGCACGGACCTGCCGTACCCCACCACGACGCTGTACGACGAGCACCCGCCGCGCGTCGGACCGGCCCGCGGCATCAAGGGGCGGCTCAACGTGGCCCAGCACCGGCAGCGCACGCGGCGCGAGCAGGGCATGCACGAGCAGGCAGCCAAGCTGACCGCCATCTTCGCGCGGGCCAGGACCGGAGCCGTCGTCATCGTCACGCAGGTGTGGGCGATGGAGTGGGTCGAACTCGCCGACACCACGGGCCTGACGGTCATCGGCATGAGCCATGAGTCGTTCGCGTACTCGCGGGCGTGTTCGCGCTTCGGGCGGGTGAAGAAGCACTACAAGAACGTCGACCGGATGCTCGCGCTGACCCGCGAGGACGCCGACCTGTGGATCAGGCAGGGCATGGACAACGCGTCCTTCATGCCGAACCCGCTGCCGTTCATGCCCGATGTGCCCTCGCGGCGCACCGAGAAGGTCGTCACGAGCATCGGCCGGCTGCACGACCAGAAGGGCATCGACATGCTCCTCGACACCTGGGCGGAGGTCGCGCCGCTGCACCCGGACTGGACGCTGCGGATCTACGGCTCCGGCGAGGACGAGGAGATCCTCAAGAAGCAGTGCACGTCCCTCGGCCTCGACGGCTCCGTGGAGTGGATGGGGAGCACGAGCGACGTGCCGGGGGCGCTGCGGGGCGGGTCGGTCTTCGTCCAGTCGTCGCGGGGCGAGGGCTTCCCGCTCGCGCTGATGGAGGCCATGGCGACCGCCGTGCCGTGCGCGGCCTTCGACTGCGCGCCGGGCGTGCACGAGATCGTCCGGGACGGTGTGGACGGGCTGCTCGCGCGGCTCGGGAACACGGGTGAACTGGCGCGCAGGCTGGACACGTTGATGTCCGACAAGGAGCTGCGGGACCGGATGGGGGAGCTGGCCAGGGTGAACATCCAGCGCTACACGACGGATGAAGTCGTGCGGCGCTGGGAGGAGTTGTTCGCGTTCCTGGAGCGGTGAGGCGGCCCCCCCGGGGGGCTACTTCTTGCCGCCGGTGAACTGCTCGTACTCCTTCAGGACGTCCGCCGTCGGGCCGTCCATGCGCAGCTCGCCGTGCTCCAGCCAGAGGACTCGCTCGCACGTGTCGCGGATCGACTTGTTGTTGTGGCTGACCAGGAAGACCGTGCCCGCGCGCTTGCGCAACTCGCGGATGCGGGCCTCCGAGCGCTTCTGGAAGGAGCGGTCGCCGGTCGCCAGGGCCTCGTCGATGAGCAGGACGTCGTGGTCCTTGGCGGAGCCGATGGAGAAGCGGAGGCGGGCCGCCATGCCGGAGGAGTACGTACGCATCGGGAGGGTGATGAAGTCACCCTTCTCGTTGATGCCGGAGAAGTCGACGATGTCCTGGTAGCGCTCCTGGACCTGCTCGCGGGACATGCCCATCGCCAGGCCGCCGAGCCGGACGTTGCGCTCGCCGGTGAGGTCGTTCATCAGGGCCGCGTTCACGCCGAGCAGCGAGGGCTGGCCGTCGGTGAAGATGCGGCCGTGCTCGACGGGCAGGAGCCCCGCGACCGCCTTCAGGAGGGTCGACTTGCCCGAGCCGTTGGTGCCGATCAGGCCGATGGCCTCGCCCTTGTGGGCGGTGAAGGACACCTTCTTGACGGCGTGCACCTTGCGTACGCCGGACTCCTCGCCGTCCTTCCCGCCGCGCTTGAGGATGCGGCCGAGCGCGGCGGTCGCGCTGCCGCGGCCCGCGGTGGCGCCGGCGCCGTGGACGCGGTAGACGATGTCGACCTGGTCGACGATGACGGTGGGGGCGCTGTCATTTCTGGTGTCGTTCCTGGTGTCAGCCACGGCCGTACGTCTCCTCTGCCTTCCAGAAGTAGATGAACCCGCCGACGCCGGCGAGCAGCGCCCAGCCGACGGCCCAGGCCCAGACGTGGTCCGGGAGCTGGCCCGCCCGGTAGCTGTCGATGAGCGCGAAGCGCATAAGGTCGATGTAGATGGCGGCCGGGTTGCACTCCAGGAGGACCTGGAGCGCGTGCGGCAGGTGCTGGTCCTTCAGGACCGCGTCGATGCTCCACATCACCCCGGACACATACATCCACGTACGCAGCACGAACGGCATCAGCTGGGCGATGTCGGGCGTCTTGCTGCCCAGGCGGGCCATCACCAGGGCCAGGCCCGTGTTGAACGTGAACTGCAGGACCAGGATCGGGACCACCAGGAACCAGGACAGGCTCGGCGGTACGCCGAAGCAGAGCAGGATCACGACCAGCGCGCCCATGGAGAACAGGAGCTGCTGGAGCTGCTGGAGGCTGAAGGAGATCGGCAGCGCGGCCCGCGGGAAGTGCAGGGCGCGGACCAGGCCGAGGTTGCCGGCGATGGCGCGGGTGCCTGCCATCACCGAGCTCTGCGTGAACGTGAAGATGAAGACGCCGGTGACCAGGAACGGGACGTAGTCGGGGACGTCGTGCTTGGTGTTCATCAGCACGCCGAAGATGAAGTAGTAGACCGCCGCGTTCAGGAGCGGCGTCATCACCTGCCAGACCTGGCCGAGCTTCGCCTGGCTGTACTGGGCGGTGAGCTTGGCGGTCGCGAAGGCGGTGATGAAGTGGCGGCGCTGCCACAGCTGCCGGACGTACCCGGGGAGCGTGGGGCGGGCGCCGCTGACGGTCAGGCCGTACCGGGCCGCGAGCTCGGCCGGGTCGGGGGCCGGGGCCGCCGTGCGGGGTGGTGCGTCGAGGACCTGACTCACTACCGCTGCTCCTTACTCGTTACGTCGGGACGGACCCGTATCGTCGCCACGTCGAGAGTAGGGCGAGGGGACGTCGGAACGCAACCGTATCGTCGTCACGTTCTATGCTGTCCGCATGACGACGAGCAGGCCAGGAGATGAACAGCCGCGTGATCGGTCGCGCCGCAGGGCGCCCGCGGGTGCGGCGGTGCTCCGCGAGGATGTGACCGAGGCCATCAGGTCCGCCGTCTTCGAGGAGCTCGCGGCGGTCGGGTACGCCCGCATGTCCATCGAGGGCATCGCACGCCGCGCGGGCGTCGGCAAGACCGCCGTCTACCGGCGCTGGCGCTCCAAGCTGCACCTCGTGCTCGACCTGGTGTCGGCGATAGCGGTCCAGGGCCTGCCGATGCCGGACAGCGGCTCCCTGGAGGGCGATCTGCGGCTGCTGTACGAGGTGACGTCACGCGCCCTGCGGCACCCCGTGGCCTCGCAGGTCATCCCCGACCTGCAGGCAGAGGCGGCACGCAACCCGGAGATCGCCGAAGCCCTGCAGAAGGCCTTGCGGGAGGGCCAGCACGGAGTGGCGAACGGCATCGTGCGGGCGGCCGTGGCACGGGGCGAGGTACGGGAGGGCGTGGACGAGGACCTGGCTCTCGACCTGGTGTCGGGCCCGCTGTACTGGCGGTCGGTGGTGGTGCGGGCCGAACTCCCCAAGGGCTACCTGGCCAGCCTCGCCACGGCTACCGCGGCGGCGTTGCGGGCGTTGTGAGACGAAGCTGACGGAAGCTACCCCCGCGCCGCCCCCGGATGCGTGCGCAGCCAGCCCGCCCAGGCCGACGTCACCATCTCGCGTACGTCCCGTTTGGCCGACCAGCCGAGTTCTGCGGCGACGCGGTGCGCGGATGCCACCACCCGGGCCGGGTCGCCGGGGCGGCGAGGGGCCACGGTGGGCGGCAGGTCGTAGCCCGTCACCTCGTTGATCAGGGTGGTCATCTCCAGGACCGAGACGCCCTCGCCGCGGCCGATGTTGAGCGTCAGGTCAGTGCCGCGCGGCGCCGCCGCCAGCTTGCGGGCCGTCGCGACGTGGGCCTCGGCGAGGTCCGCCACGTGGATGTAGTCGCGTACGCAGGTGCCGTCCGGCGTCGGGTAGTCCGCGCCGAAGACGCGCGGCGCCGCACAGTCCGTGAGCTTCTCGAAGACCATCGGGACGAGGTTGTAGACGCCTGTGTCGGCCAGCTCGGGGCTCGCCGCGCCCGCCACGTTGAAGTACCGCAGCGACGCCGTCGACAGGCCGTGCGCCCGGCCCGTCGCGCGGACCAGCCACTCGCCCGCCAGCTTCGTCTCGCCGTACGGGCTCATCGGCAGGCAGGGCGTCTCCTCCGTCACCAGGTCCACGTCGGGCATGCCGTACACGGCCGCCGACGAGGAGAGCACGAAGGACGCGACCCCCGCCTCCGTGACCGCCGACAGCAGGACCCGCAGCCCCTCCACGTTCTCGTGGTAGTACCGCAGCGGCTGCTCCACCGACTCGCCGACCTGCTTCTTCGCCGCCAGGTGCACCACGCCCGTGACGGCGTGCTCCCTCAGGGTGCGGGACAGCAGGTCCGCGTCGAGGGTCGAACCCGTCACCAGCGGCACGTTCTGGGGGACGCGCTCGGCGATGCCCGTGGACAGATCGTCGTAGACCACGGCCCGCTCACCGGCCTCCGTCATGGCGCGGACCACATGGGCCCCGATGTAGCCGGCGCCGCCGGTGATCAGCCAGGTCATCGTCAGTCAGCCTTCTTCCGTGAGTTCCGGTGAACGGTTGTGCAGTGTCGCAGAGGTCTGTGTTCGGGCGGCGTCAGCGACCCGCTGCGCCCACCCATCGTGCGAGCCGCCTGCGCGCCACCCCAAGCACGCCCCGCAGCCCCGGCGCGAGCCGCACCGCCAGGTTCCCCGCCTGCGTCCGGTACGGCTGGGCCAGCAGGATGCCCCGCAGTGACGGCAGCGCCGTGCGCCGCAGCAGCCCCGGGCCCGCCACCGCGCGCGCCGTCGTCTCGCGCGCCGTCCCGTCGCCGAAGTGCAGGCGCAGCCGCAGGTCCCATACGCCGCCGCCGAGCGAGCCCAGGTCCAGGACGGCCTCGGTCAGCCAGGTCTCCCCGTCCGCCGTCGGGCCGAACGCCGCCGTGCGGCGCAGCACCGGGCCCTCGCCGCTCCTGGGCACGAGCTCCACGTCGACCGTCGTCGGGCCCGCCTCGGCCACCCGCCCGTACAGCTCGTGCAGCCGCAGCGTGAGGCGGCTGCCGCCCGCGCGCGGTCGCAGCTCCGCGTCCACCGCGAGCGGGAGGAGACGGATGGGGCGTACGAGGAGGTGGTCCAGGGTCACCTGGGGGAGGTCGTCGGACCAGGTGGGCGTGGTGCCGTCGGCCGATCGCGCGTAGGGCGGCGAGAGGCGCGCGGGGCGGGCGGCCACCTCCTGGAGGCGGGTCAGGTCGCGCGGCTCGGGGGACGCCAGGATCACGCGGGCGATGATGCGGCCCGGCGCGGGCGCCGCGTCCAGATCGGCCGTGTCGAAGGCCGCGAGATACGCGCGCGTGGCCGTCCACCACTCGCTCCGGTACTCCGGGCTGCGTGTGGTGAGCTCCCGCGCGTACATCCGCAGGCTGTGGTCGATGAACTTGGCGCGCGCGGCCCGTGCGAGCCGCTTGCCCGCGTCGCCCGACGCGCTCCGCGCCTCCCGCAGGATCTCGACGGCCTGACGGTGGGCCTCCAGACGCGCCCGCCAGTTGTCGATGCCGGAGCGGTCCAGGGAGATCGACAGCTTGGCCGCGGTGCGCCGCACGTTCCACACGTAGACGGGGGCCGTGATCAGCGCGATGCGCGGCCCGGCGGCCAGGACGCGGGCCGTGAAGACGAAGTCCTCGTACGTGAAGTGGCCCTCGGGGAAGCGGAGGGCGTGCTTTCGCAGGAAGTCGGTGCGGTAGAGCTTGTTGACGCACAGGGTGTCGTGGACCAGGCGGGTGCGCAGCTCGGGGCGGGCGATGAGGCGGGGCTTCGTGTAGAGCATGGGCTGCCAGGGCGTCTCGCGCCCGGAGGGCAGTTCACGGCGTACGCACAGGCCCGTGACGACCTCGGCGTCATGCCGCGCGGCGGCCGTGAGGAGGGCGTCCACCGCGCCCGGCGGCAGCACGTCGTCGCTGTCGAGGAACATCACGTACGCGGACGTCGTGGCCTCGATGCCGTCGTTGCGGGGGGTTCCGCAGCCGCCGCTGTTGATGGCGCGGCGGATCGGTTTGACGCGCGGGTCCTCCCGGGCGAGTGCCGCGAGCAGCTCGTCGCTGCCGTCCGTCGAGCAGTCGTCGACGGCGATCACCTCGCGGACGGCGGGGCCCTGGGCAAGCGCCGAGCGCACCGCGTCCGCGATGTGCGCGGCGTCGTTGTAGCCGATCACGACGACGCAGACCTGGGGCGACAGGGACGACGGGGGCGGCGGGGGCGAGGGAGACAGAGAGGGGTCCACGTGGGAAATTTTAGAGGTTTCCGGTAATTATCCGATTAGGGGGTCTTCGGCTGTTTCGTGTTGCTCTCTCCCGTATCCCTGTCGCCGTCTCCTGCACCCGTGTTCCCGCCGCCGATCCGCGCAAGCACCTCGCCCGTCCGCGGCCCCCACGCCACCACCACGGCCTCGGCGGGCACCTTCTGGTCGGGGGAGAGCAGCAGCCAGCGCACGTCGTAGCGGCGGACGATCCGCGAGCGTTCCGCGCGGGTCGATTCCTCGGAGAGGTAGTCGCGCACCTTCTGGAGGCGGTGGTTGCGCGTGTCCTCGGCCAGCGAGGCGTCCGGCCAGGCGGGGGCGACGAGGTTGGCGCCGTACGCGGGGAGGGAGCGGGTGGGGTAGTAGCCGTTGGTCAGGACGACGTCCCCCTGGTGCATCCGGCTCACCGCCCAGCCGTAGCCCGGCCAGCGCGGCGGCTGGTCGAAGCCCACCGGGTCGAGCGCGCGCGGCACGACGGCGCCCGCCTGGAGGGCGAAGAACCCGACGGCCGCTCCGGTCGCCGCCACACCCCCCAGGGTCATGCGCCACCGGCGCCAGGGCCGGGGCGCCGCCAGTTCGATCGCGAGGGCGAACTGGAGCGGGACCAGGGTCAGGCCCATGATGCGGCCGTAGGTGTAGTGGCCGCTCAGCCAGCCGTACGCCACGACCGCGCAGTCCAGCGCGAACATCAGGACCAGCGGGTCGCGCCGGTTCCGGCGGAACCTGAGCGCGAGCGCGGGCAGGCCGATCAGCGCGAGCCAGAACCGCTGGGGCATCTCCGTGTAGAGCTGCCGGTGGATCCAGTCGACGCTCTCGTCACCGACGAGCGAGAAGACGGAGAAGTAGGGCCAGCTCGCCGCGAGGGCCGCCGCCGTCACGGCGGTCGCCGCCCACTTCCACAGCCCCGCGAAGGGCCGCGGGCCGGAGGCCGCGAACGCCACCACTCCGATCACCGCCGCGACGGACGAGATCGGGTGGACGAGCAGGATCACCCCGCACAGCGCGCCGAGACCCACGTACGCCATGACGCCCCGGGGCGACTTCGCCAGCGAGCCCGCCCAGCCGAACGCCCAGAACGCCAGGCCGATCGCGAACGTCGACGGGTAGGCGAGGTTGCCCGTCATCGACATCAGGCCGAGGTAGCCGCTCCACCACGCCATCCGGGTGCCCCAGAGCAGCACCATCGCGAACAGGGCCAGCACGGGCGCCCATTGACGCGGCGTCAGGACCTTCACGAACCGGCCGAGGCCCGTGAGCAGCACGAGCAGGTTCAGGGGGCCCGCCAGCTTCACGACCTCCCAGCCCGGGAGCCCGGTCACCCGCGCGAAGAGGCCTTGCGCCACCGCGTACGGCGAGTAGTACGGGCTGCCCGCGCCCGGCAGGTCCGCCATCGGGTGCCGCGGATGCAGCAGGTCGGCCTTGAGCCGCTCGATGACCGCCGCGTGCTGCCCGAAGTCGCAGCACATCGGCACCCGCCAGAAGGCGAGCGACATCACGATCCAGAAGAGCCCGCCGAAGACGACGTACGGGCTCGGCCGCCACCGTTTGTGCTTGTTCAGTGCCGTCGCGCCGTGGGTTTCCCGGTGGGTCCCGAGCGTGGCCACGGTCATCGCATGAGCCTCTCCGCGACACGGGCCGCCGCCTGCCCGTCGTCCAGGTCGCAGTAGGCCTCGCGGAACGCCGCGTACGCCTCCGCGTGGCGCGCCGTGAGCGAGTCCAGGTCGCGAAGGGCCTCGACGACCTCGCCGGTGGAGGCGAGCAGCGGCCCCGGGGCGCTGGTCTCGAAGTCGAGGTAGAAGCCGCGGACCGTGTCGCGGTAGTGCTCCAGGTCGTAGGCGTGGAAGAGCATCGGGCGCCCGGTGTGCGCGAAGTCGAACATCAGGGAGGAGTAGTCCGTCACCAACACGTCCGCGATCAGCAGGAGTTCGGCCGTGCGGGGGTGCGAGGACACATCGCGCACGAAGGGCGCGCGGGCGCCGGGCAGCCGGCCCGCCGTCAGCGGGTGCTTGCGCACGAGGAGGACGTGGTCGCCGCCGAGCACGTCCTGGGCCGCGGCGAAGTCGAGCGCGGGCTCGTAGCGGAAGCGGCCGGGGGAGTAGGCGAGGTGGTCCCGGTAGGTCGGCGCGTACAGGACGATCCGCTTGTCGGGGGCGATGCCCAGCTCGCGGCGCACACGGTCGGCGACCTTGGCGCGGTCGTCGGAGAAGAACACGTCGTTGCGGGGCGAGCCCGCCTCCATGACCTCGCCCTCGTAGGCGAGCGCGCGCCCCAGGTGGGGGGTCGAGAAGCGGTTCGGGGAGACGAGCACGTCCCACTGGCGCGAGAGCCTCGGCAGGACGTCGAGGTGGCCGTGATCGGCGTAGAGCGTGTCGGTGAGGTCGGTGCCGATGCGCTTGAGGGGCGCCCCGTTCCAGGTCTGTACGACGGTCTGCCCGTCCCGCCGCTCGAAGAAGTCGGGCAGGTGGCCCGCGGTGACGATGCGCCGGCAGCGGGCGAGCGCCTCGTGGAAGGCCGTGCTGTGCTCCTCCACGCCCTTCGCCCCGGCGGGCACCCGCGTCTGCTGGTCCTGCGTCACCCACAGGTGCTCGACGTCCGCGCCGCGCCGCACCAGCTCCTCGTGGACCGCGCGCGGGGAGTCGCCGTCGAAGTAGAGCACCGCGTCCCGCAGGGGCTTGGTGCGCTGCTGCGGGTAGTGCGCGGTGCGCAGCCGGTGCTGCCGGTACGCCCCCCGCTCGCCGCGGGTGAGCACGGACCCGGCTTCGAGCAGCAGCCGGTCACCGAACCGGCGGTCGACGGTGAACTCCCGTCCGTCCACGGTCTGGTGGAGCGGGAACGCGGCGGAAACGGAGGCGAGCAGCCGCACGGGCATGCCGTCCCCCGAAGCGCCGTGCGCGGTGCTCCCACCCCCGTCGCCTCCCGCATCCCGCAGGAACGCGTACCAGCGCCCCTCGCGCAGCACTCCGCCCCCGGGCGCCACGACACCCCGGAAGCGCCCGGCGGAACGTTCCACCGGGACGGTCACCTCCTCGTCCCTGCCGCTGTGCCGGAGCACCAGTTCCGCCGCGTCCCGGCCCGCGTCGGACACCGTGCCCTCGATCGTCAGCGTGCCGTCCGTGCTCCACGCCACCCGGTCGGCGATGGGCTGCCGGGTCAGCTCGACGACCAACTGGCCCTGGTCGTTCGCCGACGCGCACAGCTCGCGGCCTTCCGCGCGGGAGGCGTAGCGCCCCGGCAGCAGGTCGAGGGCCGCCGCCAGGGACTTCAGCTTGCCGTCGGGCAGCACCAGGTTGGCCTGCCAGCGGTCGCCGTGCGGGGGCTCGACCTCCTTGGGGGCCAGGTGCGGGGTCGGCGGGATGTCCTCCAGGTCCGCGAGCCGCACCCGTACGTCGAAGCGGTCGTCGCCCGGCAGCGTGACGGGGTAGTCGAACTCCGCCGACGTGTGCTTGTGCGTCAGGCGCAGGGCCTTGGGCCGCAGATGGCTGGGCAGATGGCCGCTCAGGACCATGTCGTCGCCGTCCCGGTGATGGGCGTCGACCCGCGCCACGTACTCCTGGATCCGCAGCACCAGGCGGCCCTTGCTGAAGCCGAGGACGAGACGGAGCCCGTCGCCCAGTTCGCGTACGACGGACTGCGCGGCCGACCCGTCCAGCGGGCGCACCGCGGCCCGCCGCACCGAACCGTGGCCCGCGACGACCACGCCGAGCAGCCAGTTGCCCGGCCGCCACCGGCCGCCCGTCTTCAGCTGCTCGGGGTCGACGGTCATCTCGAACCCGGAGAGGTCGTAACAGTGCAGCCGCTGCCGGGAGTTCTCGGTGGCCTGCGGGGCGGCGACCGTCCGGGTGGCGACCCGTCTCAACTGGGTGCGGCTGCTGGTCGACTTGAGGACGGCGGCCTTGACGGAATGCCCCGGACGCGTCGCCTCCAGATTGCGGACGTACGCGTATCCGCTGATCCGCAGCAGCCCGTCGGGGCTCCAGCCGGCCTCCCGCACCCGGGCGATGACCGGCAGCTCGCCCCGCCCGAGCCGGGCGATCTCCTGCGGCACCCGGATGTGACCGCCGGAACCGCGCGGATAGGCGGCGCTGCGCCGCACCACCCCGCGGACCTCAAAGGCGTTCTTGTTGTTGCGCTGTTCGAAGGTGAGCAGGTCGATCAGGTCGGCGGTGCGCCCTTCGCGCACGAGGTGCCATTTCACCCGCAGGGACACCGGGAGGCCCGCGATGACCCCCGGATCGGCGCGGCGCAGGAACGCGGCGGCGCCCTTCACGAAGGCTGCGCGGTACTCGGGCCCGCCCATCGGCAGGCCCTCCAGGAAATACACGAAGTCGTCGCGCAGGCAGGAGGTGTCGTACGTCCTCCGCATCTCGGGCGCGTGTTCGGCGAGGAACGCGCTGACGTGCGCGCACGCGGCGATCCGGTCGCGCACGCCCTTGACGTCCGTGCGCCGCCGGGTGATCGAGCCCTCGCGCACGCGCCAGTAGTAGACGTGGTCGCTGAGCACGTCCACGGACCCCGCGAGGAAGTGGGCGGGGATCATGACGGGCGTGTCCTCGTACAGCTTCCCCTCGGGAAAGGTGAAGCCGTGCCGGTCCCAGAAGGCGCGCCGGAAGACCTTGTTCCAGGCGACGCGGTCCGCGAGGAGCTCCAGGTCGCGGCTGATGTGGGTGCGCGAGCGCGGTTCGGTGAGCCACTTGTACTGCCAGGCCTGCTGGCGGCCGCGCTCGTTCAGGCGCCAGACGTTGCCGCTGGCGAAGTCGGACCCGGTCGAGTCCAGGCTCGCGGTCATCCGGGCGTACGCGTCGTGCGGCACGACGTCGTCGCTGTCGACGAAGGTCAGGTACTCGGCGGTCGGCGTCGCGTGCCGCACCCCGGTGTTGCGGGCGGCGCTGAGGCCCGCGTTCGGCTGGCGCACATAGACGAACCGTGGATCCTTCGCCGCGAACTCGCGTGCGATCCGCGGGCTGCCGTCCGTGGAGCCGTCGTCGACGAGCACGGCCTCCAGGTCGGCCATGGTCTGCCCGGCGATCGACTCCAGGCACTCCTCCAGGAACTCTTCGACGTTGTAGATGGGCACGACGACGCTGAGACGGGGCTGCACGGCGACCGGCCTTTCACGGGGGAGCAATCATGGGAGTACGGGCGTATTCATCCCCTTTGCCCGTTCCGGTCAATTTCTTTGCCCCCCTTCACCCCAATGAGTGAGGGAGGGTCTTCGACAGGCCGTGTCCGGCTGACTACCGTCGGTGTGCATGTCGCGCTTCTCGGTTGTCGTCCCCGCCCATCGCGTCCAGGGCTATCTGCGGGAATGCCTGGACTCCGTGCTCGACCAGGCCTTCTGCCGCACCGGCGGCGACCTGGAGCTGATCGTCGTGGACGACGCGTCGCCCGACGCGTCCGCCGCGATCGCCGCGGAGTGTGCGGAGCGCGACCCGCGCGTGCAACTCGTACGCCTCCCCGCCCACGCGGGCGCAGGACCCGCCCGCAACATCGGCGCGGACCGCGCCACCGGCACCTATCTCCTCTTCCTCGACGGCGACGACCTGCTGCTGCCGGGCGCCCTGGAGGCGATCGCCGAGGCCCTCGACGCGGCGGACGACCCGGACGTCCTGCTCTTCGGCCACGACCGCGTCGACTGGTGGGAGAACGTCCGCGCGGGCGGCGACGACCTCGCGGGAGACCCCCTCGCCGTCACCGTCGCCCCCTGGAACCGCGTCTACCGGCGCGCGTTCTGGCAGGAGCAACGCCTCGCGTTCAGCGACGGCCCGTACGAGGACGTGGTGCCGGTGGTCCGCGCGACCCTGGCGCCCGGCGCGCGTACCGCCGTCCTTGACCGGCCTTGCGTCCGCTGGCGCGAGCGGCGCGGCGGCAGCTTCGCCAAGACGCCGGGCCGGGCGCACTTCGCGCTGATCGGCCGGTACGAGGAACTCCTCGCCGCGGCCGACCCCGCCGACCGCGCCCGGCTCGTCCCGCACGCGGCCCGGCATCTGCTCGCCGTGCTCGACGACGCGGGGCGCGTCACGCCGGGCGACCGCAAGGACTTCTTCCGCGGGGCCGCCTGCCTCTACCGGACGTACGGCCCGGCGGGCCCGGCGGCGACACCGGGGGAACGCGCCCTGGCCACCGCCTCGTACGCCGCCTACGAGACGCACTGCAAGAGCCGGTCCCGCAGGAGCGGCCTCGCCCGCAGGCTGAAGCAGCAGAAGAAGAAGCTGCGCGCCCGGGCCATGCGCCTCGCCTACCGCGCCGACCTGCGCCGCCCCCTCGACCCTCACCTCGCGGTCTACGGCGCCTACTGGAACCGCGGGATCTCCTGCAACCCGGCCGCCATCCACGCCAAGGCCCGCGAACTGGCCCCGCACATCAGGGGCGTGTGGGTGGTCTCGTCCCGCAACAAGCACCGCGTGCCGGCCGGGGTCGAGTACGTCATCGAGGGCTCGCGTGACTACTGGCAGGCCATGGCGAGAGCGACGTACCTGATCAACAATTCAAGCTTCCCCGGCGGCTTCACCAAACGCCCCGGCCAGGTCTACCTCCAGACCCACCACGGCACACCGCTCAAGAAGATGGGCCTGGACCAGCGCCGCTACCCGGCCGGCACGCACGGCATCAGCTTCCAGAAGATCCTCGACCACACCGACCAGTGGGACTACAGCCTCTCCGCGAACCCGCACTCCACGGAGATCTGGGAACGGGTGTACCCCTCGACCGCGTATGAGGCCCTGGAGGCGGGTTACCCGCGCAACGACGTCTACTACACGGCGGGAACCAGTGAAGTCGCCGCTCTTCGAGCGGAGTTGGGCATCGCGGACGGCCGGACGGCACTGCTCTACGCCCCCACCCACCGCGACTACCAGAAGGGCTTCTCGCCCCGCGTCGATCTGGAGCGACTCGTGCGTGCGCTGGGCGAGGAGTACGTGGTCCTGGTCCGCGCCCACTACTTCTACGGCGCCGACGCGGGCCTGCGCGCCCACCCCCAACTCATCGACGTCACCGGCCACGCGCGCGTGGAGGACCTCTGCCTGGCCGCCGACGCCCTCGTCACGGACTACTCGTCGCTGATGTTCGACTACGCCTGCCTGGACCGCCCGATCGTGACGTACGCCCCCGACTGGCAGGCCTACCGGCTGGCACGGGGAACGTACTTCGACCTGCTCTCGGGTAGGCCGGGGGAGACGCCGGGGGCGGTGGCGAGGGACGAGGAGGAGCTGGTGAAGCTGTTCCGGGACGGGACCTGGAAGTCGGCGGAGACGACGGCGCTCCGGGCGGCCTTCCGGGACCGCTTCTGCCCGTACGACGACGGGGGAGCCGCCGAGAGGGTCGTGCGGCGGCTCTTCCTGGAGGGTCAGCCCCGCTCGTAGGGGGAGCGCACCGGGAAGTACGCCGCCAGGAACGCGCGCATCGCCAGGGCCATTTCCTCGTCCGTCAGTTCGCTGTCGGGGGACTCGCCGATGCAGAAGGCCGTCTTGTTGCGGCCCTGGAGCAGTTGGCCCAGGCGCGCGTGGTCGGTGCGCGTACCGATGTCCACGAAGTCGTACGCGATGCCGGCGGGCACCGCCCGGCCGGTGAGGTACGCGTAGTGGTGGTGCAGGGAGGAGACCAGGGCGAGGTCGCTGTTCGAGCGGAAGCGGCTGCGCGCGGTCGCCCCGAGTTCCTCGGGGAAGCGTTCGGTGAGCTCCGCGAGGACGCTGCGGTGCAGGGCGTAGGGGGCGTGGAAGAAACTGTGGGTCGCCGTCCTGCCGAACGCCTCGCGCAACAGTTCCCGGTTGTTCTTCGCCGCCGCCAGGTAGCCCTCGTCCTCCGCTGACACGGGCAGCGCGGGCACCGAGGCCGACGACCAGAAGAAGCGGGCGGTGCCCGAGCTGAGGAAGAACGTCTCCGGGGTGGTGGGGCGCCCGAGGAACATGTCGTCGTTCAGATAGAGGAAGTGCTCCGACAGGCCCTCGATGCGGTGCAGTTGGCTCTCGATGGAGTGGGAGTTGAAGGTGGGGAGCGCGGCCTCCGGATCGGCGAAGAGGTCACGGTGGTCGACCACTGTGAGGCCCGGGTGGTCCTCGTCCAGCCAGGACGGCTTCTGGCCCGCCGTGACGACGTAGATGTGCCGGATCCAGGGCGCGTACATGGCCAGGGAGCGCAGCGAGTAACGCAGCTCGTCGCGGTTGCGGAAGCGGACGGCGCCGTGGTCCGGCGAGGAGTCGTCCTCGGGCCCGCCGAGCGCCTCCGCGCGGCGGGCGCGCCACTCGGGGTCGGAGTCGTCGACCCAGGTGTAGACCGCGTCGACGGGGAAGTCGACGTCACCCATGAGGACTTGGGCGAAGACGTCCAGCGTGGGGTACGTGCGGTCACCCACCCGGAGGGTGGCGGTGGGCGCCAGTGAAGGCAGCTCGGACCCGGCGAGGGTGGTGCCGAAGGGCGCGCGCCGGGCGTCGGCACCCGTGAGACCGGCGGTTCCGTCGACCCGCGGCCAGAACGCCACCGTGCAGGCCTGCTGGACGCCGTGGCGCAGGGAGAGCGTCGTCGTGGTCACCGGCTTGAAGAGCTTGATGCCCGCGACCTCGCCGATGCCGTCGAGCCGCTCGGCGAGCACGACGCCGGGGGCCGAGTCCCGGGGACGGATCAGTTCGGCGTAGACGGGCTGGCCGTGCAGGGACTCGGAGAGCGCCTTCAGTGCCCCCTCGCGCTCGTCGTCGGCCACGGCGAGCGTGTGCGCGGTGCCGGACGTGCGGACGAGGACGTACGGGATGTCCTCCGACTCCAGCGCGGTGGCCGCGATCTCGAGGTTCCAGTCCGTCATGGCCGGCGCGAGGATGTCGTCACGGCGCTCGGCGAGCCGGCCCACGGACCGGATGAGCAGGCCGCTCGTGTCGGCGGCGGCGATCTCCTCCTCGCGGGCACGCTCCTCGGTGCTCGGCGGGGCGTCCAGGGTGTACGGCGTGGTCGGGCGGAAGCCGCTGCCCCCGGAGGCGACACCGAGCGCCACCCGGTCCGCGCGGTCGTCGAGGCGCTCGGGGGCGTCGCGCCGCGCCACGAGCCGGGAGTACAGCTCCTGCCAGCGCGCCGTGACGTCGGCGGAGGAGAAGCGGGCGTAGACGCCTTCGCGCGCGGCCCGTGCGTAGGACCGCCGGGTCTCCGGATCGCCCATCAACTCGCTCATCGCGGCCGCCAGTTCGCGCACCTCGCCGGGCGGCACGAGCAGCCCGTCGACGCGGTGCCTGACGATCTCGGCGGGCCCGGTCAGGACGTCGTACGCGACCACGGGCACACCCGCGGCCAGCGCTTCGAGCAGCACGAGCGGGAACGCCTCGTTGTGCCCCGCGGTCATCAGCGTGAGCCCCGCCTTGGCCCATTCGGCGGCCATGTCCTGGCAGGGGCCGAGGAGTTCGACCCGGTCCTGGAGACCGAAGCCGTCGACCAGGCGACGCAGGCTCTGCTCGCGGTGGCCGCCGCCGAAGACGCGCAGGGTCCAGTCGGGATAGGCCTCGGCGATTTCGGCGAAGGCGCGCACGGCGTGGTCGACGCGCTTCTCGCCGGTGAGCCGCGCGGCCATGACGATGACCTTGCTCTCGCCGTCGGCACGCGGCCGGAAGCCGTCCGGCACGGCGTTCGGGATGACCGCGAGCTCGGGGGCGGTGGCACCGAGGGACTCCGCGATCCAGTCGCGGGTGCGGTCGGTGAGCGTGACCAGGGCGTCGAGGCGCGGCGCGTGCAGGAGCAGGGGTTCGCCGGAGGGGCCGCGGCGCTGGGTGGGTCGGTGCTCCTGGTGCACGGTGACGACCCTGGCCGGGACGAGCCCGACGGCGGCGGCCATCAGGGCGGGCGTCGTGGTGACCAGGACGTCGGTGTCCAGGGTGGTCAGGGCGGCGGCCATCTCGATGTCGGAGAGACGGTCGAAGGCGGACTCCCAGGCGGGCTTGATCAGTTCGCTGGGCAGCGCGGCCAGGGTGCGGCGGGCGGCCTCGTCGAGGCGTGAGCCGCGCACCGGGCGCTCGGGGGAGGCGGTGCGGTCGACGAGATAGCGCACGGGGAGGCTGCGGGCCTCGGGGAAGAAGGGCTCGGGGCGGGTCCGGAAGACGGAGATGACCTCGACGTCGTGCCGGTCGGCGAGGTGCTGTGCCTGGGTGTAGGTGGCCAGCTCGGTGCCGCCCATCTCGTCGCCCCAGCCGAGCAGATACGTGATCTTCATGAGGTCTCCTTCGAGATGTCCCAGCACGTCAGGCCGAAGGCGCCGGACTTGGTGAAGTGGGCGTGCGCGCGGATCAGGGCGCCGCCCGGCAGGGCGAAGACGCGGAAGGGCGTCGGACAGGCGGCCGAGGGGTCGCGTACGTCGGAGAGCCACCGCCCGAGCGGGAGCGAGGCGCCGGATGTCTCCGCCTCCACGAGGAAGTCCCACACCCACTGCCCGGGGCTCGCCCCCGCCATCTCGCCGAGCGGCAGCCGGAAGCTGAACTCGGCGCCCTCCCACACCGCCCCGACGGGCACGGTCACCCCGTCCCGCCGCCGCACCGCCTTCGCCCGCCACCGCCGCGAGGGGCCCGCCATGACGAGCCGTCCGTGGACGACGATGCCGTCACCGCCGGGCACGAACCGCACGAGCTCGGCGCGCGGCCTGGACCGGGTCACCTGAAGCACCGCGCGCCCGCTGCGGCACCGCACGACGCGGATGAGCGTGCCGGTGCGGGGGTCGGGGGCGTGGCGGACGGTGGGCGTGGGCGGCAGTTCGGCGTCGCCCTCGATGCCGATGCCGCGCCGTCGTACGCGTCCGCGGGCGTCGGAGGTCACCACCGTGAGCCGCCAGACACCCTCCCGCAGGTCGCGCAGGGTGGCCGTCCCGGCGAGCAGCAGGCCGCCGTGGGCGTGCTGTTCGAGGGCGAGCGGGACGCGGAACCTGCGGTGGCCGCGCGAGATCAACAGATGCGCCCCCTCGCTCTGTTCACCGGGGAGGGCGGCGACGGCGACGTTGAGCGTACGGCTGTCCCGGATCGACAGATGCACGGGCGCCTGCAGTGCCTGAGCCCCGCCACCGGCGCGCCCCGCGGCGGCGCGTTCCGCGCGGAAGCGGGTGGTCCGTGCGGTGGAGAGGAGCCGCCGTGCCGCGGGCGGCAGGGCCGGGGTCATGGCGTGAACCCAATGTGGTGCATTGTGCCACTTTGCCCGTTGTCCATCTGAGTCAGGGTGAGGCTGCGTACGGGTCACCCGCGTGGCGGACGCGAGGGTGACTTGAGGCGATATGTGTAAGTTAGCCCCTTAATGATCAGTCCCCTCGCGCAGTTCCAGCGCCGCAAGGAACCCTCCGCACCACCGGCCGAAACCCCGTCCTCGGCCCGCAAGTCGACCCCTGCCGTCCTGCGCCACTGGGCCGACCCCGCGGCCGTCGCCCTCGCGACCCTGCTCGTCGCCTGGCGGGCGAGCGCGCTCGGCCAGTGGATCGTGGACGACGCGGCCATCACCTTCGCCTACGCCCGGAGCATCGACGAGGGCCTCGGCCCCGTGCAGCAACCGGGCGCCGACCCCGTCGAGGGCTACTCCAACCCCTCCTGGCTCGCCCTGCTGATCGCCGGCCGCAGGCTCGGCCTCTTCGACCACGGCGCGCTCCTGGGCGTCAGCGACCTGGTGCTCTACCCCAAGGCCCTCGCGGTGCTCTGCACGGCGGGCGTCCTGGCCTGCGTGGCCGTGGCGGCGCGCGCCGTGCTGCCGGGCCGCGCCTGGGCCGTGACGCTGCTGACCGGCGCCGTCCTCGCCACGAACCTGTCGTACGTGGCCTGGTCCTTCTCCGGGCTCGAAAATCCGCTGTACGCGCTGACCGCCGCCGCGACCGGCGCCCTGCTCGTCCGGGCGGCCGTCGGCGGCACCCTGCTGCGGCCCGCCGTCGCCGCGAGCGCGGGGGCACTCGCGCTGCTCGCCGCACTGACCCGCCCGGACGGCGCGGTGCTCGCCGCGGCCTACCCGGTCACCGCCCTGCTGTTCCTGCGCAAGGACCGCCTCGCGCCGACCGTGCGGGCGGCGGCGCTGAGCTGCGGCACCTTCGCGCTGCCGTACGCGGCATTCCTGCTGTGGCGCCGCGCGACCTTCGGCCTCTGGGTCCCGAACACGGCGGTGGCCAAGGCCCAGCAGCCCCCACGGCTCGGTCAACTCGCCTCCGCAGGTGAGCTGTTGGCGTACGGCGGCTGGGCGCTCGTCCTGATCGGCGCGGCCTGCGTCGGCATCGCGCTCGCCCGCCCCGGACCGTCCCGCAGAGCCCTGGCCGCGCTGCTCGTCCCGCTGGCCCTCAGCCTCCTGGCGTACGGCGTGCTCGGCCGCGACTGGATGGCGCTGTACCGCTTCGCGACCCCGGTGTGGGTGCTCGCCGCCACCGCGCTCGCGCTGGCCGCGGCCACGGTCTGGCGCGCGGAACGGACCCGCGCGCGTGCCCTCGTCGGCTGCGCGCTCGCGGGCGCCCTGCTGCTCTCGGTCACCGGCCAGGCCGCGCAGAACGGCAGGTTCGTCGACCGCCCGACGCTGTCCATGTGCTACGTCGCCGAGCGCTACGGCCACACCTTCAACGCGTACGCCTCGTACCTGGGCCTGCGCGACGCCACCGTGGCCCTGCCCGACCTCGGCGGCACCCTGCTGACCTCGCGGCTGCGCGTCGTGGACGTCGCGGGCCTGACCGACCGCCGCGTGGCCGACGCGTACGCGGCCCGCGACACGCCCGCCCTGCGCCGCTACCTGCTGGACGAGGTACGCCCCGAACTGCTCCACGTGCACGCCGCCTGGACCGCCAAGTCGGGCCTGACCGAGCCCCGTCTGGCCGCCGCGGGCTACGTCCCGCTCTACCGCGAGGGCAACGGCGGCGACTACGTCCGGGCGGCGGCGGTGCGCGACCCGGCCCGCATCACCGCACTGCGCGCACGCGTGGGCCCGGTCCTGGACACCATGGTCGCCGAGATGCGCCCGGCGGGCTGCGGCCCCGCCCTGCGCGCGGGCGAGGGGGCGCAGGCATGACGACGGCCCTCCCGCACCAGACCAGGACCCGCCCCGCACCGGCCACCCCCGACGCCCCCGAGTCCCGGGTCGACTCCCTCACCGGGATGCGCTTCCTCGCCGCTTTCGCGGTGTTCGTGCACCACTTCACCGGACTCAGCGCGTACGGCGGCGTCGCCCACGCGCCGCTGCTCTTCCCGTACTCGCGCCTCGGCGCGACCGGCGTCGACTTCTTCTTCGTGCTCTCCGGCTTCCTGCTCACCTGGGGGCACCGCCCCGGCGCCCGCGCCGGCCTCTTCTACTGGCGCAGGTTCGGCCGCATCTGGCCCGCCCACCTGGTCGCCACCATCCCCTGCGTCTGGGTGTTCTACCTCTGGGGAGGCGTGCCGACGGACGTCCTCAGCTTCGTCGCCTCGCTGTTCCTGGTGCAGACGTGGTTCCCCGGCGTCACCCCGATGTTCCCCGGCAACGGCGTCGCCTGGACCCTCAGCGTCGAGGTCTTCTTCTACCTCCTCTTCCCGTTCGCGATCCGTCACGTCCTGCGCCTGCGCACCCGCACCCTCGCCGTGCTCGCCGTCGGCGGGCTCGTCGCGATGTGGGCGCTCAACTGGTGGACGGCCACCCACCTCTCGCCCTTCGCCAGCGAGTGGGTCATGCGGCACCCGGTGACCCGGCTCCCGGAGTTCGGCGTGGGCATGGCCTGCGCGCTCGCCCTGCGCCGCGGGCACCGCCTTCGCCTCAGCCCGCCGGTGCTCTTCGCCTGCTTCGTCGTGTACGCCGCCGTCCACAGCCACCGTGCGGAACTGTTCGGTCCGTACGCGGCGGCCCAGCTCACCTGGGCCCTGCGGTCGGTCGCGGCGCTCTTCGCCGTCCTGTTCATCGCCGCCTACGTCCAGCGCGAGCTGTCCGGACACCGCGGCTGGCTCTGCTCGCGCCCGATGGTGCTGCTCGGGCTCTGGTCGTACGCCTTCTATCTGCTGCACCAGACCGTCAACCGGCTGATCCTCGACACCTACGGCCGCCCGCAGCCGGAGAACGTCGCGGTGTTCACGCTGCTCGGCGTCGGGGTCACGGTCGTCGCACTGTCGTGGGCCCTCTACACGTACGTCGAGGAACCGGCGAGGAAGTGGTGCGCCCGGCGGACTCCGCACAGATGGCGCAGCTGTGTCGGTACACGTTAAACGCGCGTGATGCCGAGAAGATCCCGGTTCAGGCCCCTGTGTAGGAGGAGACGTGCACCAGTCCGCGTACGAACAGATGGAACTCTGCGTGCAGCAGTACATGCCCGCGGGGAAGCGCCACCGGGTGGTCGACCTCGGGGCCCGGGTCTCCGACGGGCAGACCCGCACCCACAAGACCCTGCTCGAAGGGCGCGACACGGAGTACGTGGGCGTCGACGTGCTCGACGGGCGCAACGTCGACGCGGTGATGACGAAGCCGTACCGCATCCCCCTGAAGTCGCGCAGCGCCGACTTCGTCATCTCCGGGCAGGCGTTCGAGCACATCCCCTTCTTCTGGGCGACGATGCTGGAGATCGCCCGCGTGCTGAAGCCGGAGGGCATCGCCTTCGTGACGGCGCCCTCGCGCGGCCACGTGCACGACGCGCAGGACTGCTGGCGCTACTACCCCGACGGGTTCCGCGCCCTGGCCGCCTACACCCGGCTCGAACTCCGCGAGGCCTACACGGATTTCCCGCCCATGCAGGGCATCCGCCACGCCTACGGAAGCATCGACGCCAAGCACGCCTACTGGGGTGACTCCGTCGGCGTGTTCCAGCGCCCCAAGAACTACCCGGCCCTCACCATGGCGTTCGTGCGCGGCACGACCAACTGGTGGGCGAACAGGATCGGCGGTGTCGACGGAGTCCCGCTGCCCAAGCCGGTCGCGGGCCGCGCCGACTGCGGCAGGCCGAAGGTGGTGGCGCCGCGCGAGACCGACGAGCAGCCGGTTTCGGCGACAAGTGATGTCAAATGACTTCATGTTGACGAAATCTGGCATCCCGGGCGTTTCGCGCGTACTGTCCGCTCCCATGGCATGGCGACGCGCTGTGAACGGCGCACTGAAGCAACTGACCGGATATCAGCTGACACGCAGGCCGGTGCCGGCCCAGCGAGCGGCGGCCGCCCCCGCGCCGAAGCCCGCCCCGGCACCGAAGCCGAAGCCGAAGGCCCTGAACCTTCCCGCCGACTACGACGAAGAGGCGAAGGAGATCATCCGTGCGGTGAAGCCGTACACGATGACCTCTCCCGAACGGCTGAACGCCTTCATCCTGGCGACCCGGCACGTCGTGCGGCACGACATCCCCGGCGGCATCGTCGAGTGCGGTGTGTGGCGCGGAGGTTCGATGCAGGCCTGCGCCAAGGCGCTGCTCGCGACCGGTGACACCGAGCGCGACCTGTACCTCTTCGACACCTACGAGGGCATGACCCCGCCCACCGAGGAGGACCTGCGCCTCGACGGCAAGTCCGCCGAGGAGCTGCTCAAGCTGCAGGGCAAGGACCGCCCGATCTGGGCGGTCGCCTCCCTGGACGACGTCAGGTCCGGCTTCGAGAAGGTGCCGTACCCCAAGGAGCGCGTGCACTTCGTCAAGGGAATGGTCGAGGAGACCGTCCCGCGCGAGGCACCCGAGCAGATCTCCATCCTGCGCCTGGACACCGACTGGTACGCCTCCACGAAGCACGAACTGGAGCACCTGTACTCACGGTTGGTGAGCGGCGGCGTCCTGCTCATCGACGACTACGGCTACTGGCAGGGCTCACGCCAGGCGGTCGACGAGTTCATGGACAAGACCGGCGAGCGCCTGCTGCTCCTGCGCATGGACGAAGGACGCATCGCCGTGAAGCCCTGACCCGGGCGGCGGCACGTGAGCGGGCCCCGTGCCCGGTGGCCTCGGCCACCGGGTGCCGGGCCCTCTCGCGAGATCACTCGAATGGCTTCGTGCGGGTGACCCGGAAGGGCGGTGGTGGTTATCCGAGTGGCCCTCGGCAGGACGCGCGGCCGTGCCCGTCAGCTCTCCGGAAGGAATGTGCGCAGCGCATGACACCCCGACTCGCCGTCGTCGTCCCCGTCTACAACGTCGAGGAGTTTCTCGCCCCTTGCCTGCGGTCACTGGCCGAGCAGACCATGCCGGACATCGAGGTCGTCATGGTCAACGACGGGTCGACCGACGGGAGCCCGCGCATCGCCCGCGAGTTCGCCGCCGCTGACGCCAGATTCCGTCTCGTCGAGCAGGAGAACGCGGGGCTCGGGGCGGCCCGCAACACGGGGGCGCGCGAGGCACGGGGCACGTATCTGACGTTCGTCGACAGCGACGACGTCGTCCCACGGGACGCCTACGAGCGGATGCTGGCGGCACTGGAGACGTCGGGCTCCGACTTCGCCACCGGCAACGTGCACCGGCTGCGCTCCGGCGACCGGAGCGAGCAGTCGCCGATGTTCCGCAAGATGATGGCGAGCACCCGCGTCGGCACGCACGTCACCCGCGACTGGGACCTGCTCGGCGACCGCATCGCCTGCAACAAGGTCTTCCGCAGGGACTTCTGGGACCGCCACGCCCTCACCTTCCCGGAGGGCGTCCTCTTCGAGGACACCCCGGTGACGGTCCCCGCCCACTTCCTCGCCGCATCCGTCGACGTACTGAAGGAGCCCGTCTACCTCTGGCGCGACCGCGACGGCTCCATCACCACCCGCCGCGCCAAGCCCCGCGCCGTCCGCGACCGCACCGCCGCCGTCCTCGCGGCCAGTGGCTTCCTCGCGTCGAAGGCCGCCGGGGCGGCGGGCACACCGCAGGGCGAGCTCTTCGCGGAGGCCAAGCGGCGCTACGACACGACGGTGCTGTCCGGGGACCTGTGGCTGTTCATGGAGGCTCTGCCGCACGGCGGCTCCACGTACCACGACGTCTTCATGGAGCAGGCCAACGCCTTCGCCGACACCGTCGACCCCGCGGTCCTGGCCGCGCTGCCACTCGCCCTGCGCGTGCGCTGGCAGCTCATCCGCGGGCGCCGCGTCACCGACCTGCTCGCCTTCATGGCGTACGAGAGGGCCAACCCCGGCGCCTTCAAGGTCCGCGGCCTGCGCGGGCGCCGGGCCGAGTATCCCGGAATCAGGGGGCTGCCGCGCGAGACCGTCGCCCTGAAGCGCTCCGATCTGCCACTCTCCGCGCAGCTCACGCACATCGCCTGGGACGAACAGGGCAGGCTGCGGCTCAAGGGCTACGCCTACATCCCCAACCTGCCCGCGGGACGGGTCGGAGCGCGCGCCAGGGTCGCCTGGCTGCGGGCCGGGCGGCGGCGCGTCCTGCCGCTGAAGCTGCGCACGGTGCGGGCGCGCGAGGCGACGTACCGCTCCAAGCAGGGCCTGCACAGCTACGACCGGTCGGGGTTCGAGACGGTCATCGACCCCCGCAGGACCGTCACCAAGCGGCGCAGCACCACCTGGAAGCTGGAGATGGGCGTGGTCAGCGCGCTCCTGCCACGCACCGGTCCGGTCAGGACGAGCAGCCCGCCGCGGCTTCCCGTGCGGTACCTGGAGGAGTTCCTGCGGGTCGCCGTCACCCTCAGCAAGGGGCGGCTGAGGCTGCGCACGGAGCGGGTGGCCGCACGGCTCGTCACACACGAGGGCTGCGGCGGCACCGTCCGGCTGCACGGGCGGCTCGCGCCGGGGGAGTCGCGGGGCGTCGAAGCGCTGCGGGTGGAGAACTGGGCCACCAAGGAGACGCGTGACGTCCCCGCCCTGGTGAACGGCCGCGACTTCAGCGCCGACGTGCCGCTCGGCCTCTTCCACGCCGGTGAGGACGAGCACACCGGCGAGCCGCGCAAGGCCGACCCGTGGGGCGTCTCGGTGGTCCGCGAGGGCGGCGACCGCACACCGCTCGCCGCCTGCCCCGACGTGCCGGCCGGGCGCTACGCACTCCTCCCGGGGCGCGAACTCCTCGTCCTCGCCAACGCGTCGGGGAACCTGGAGCTGCGCGACCAGACCGAGCGGCCGCTCGCCGACACCGTGACCTGGGGCGAGGAGCTGATCGTCGAGGGCAGTCACCCCGATGCACAGACCCGCGCCGCGGAGCTGGTCCTCGTGCACGGCGGCCACGGCGACGAGGCCGTGTTGCCGGTGCGGATCGAGGGCGGGCGGTTCACCGCGGCGCTACGGCCCGAGGCCGTGCCGGGGCCCGGAGGAACCCTGCCGCTCGCCGAAGGGCGCTGGAACCTCTTCCTGCGCGCGCCGGGCGCGAGCGACCCCGAGCAGTACACCGCCGTGTGCGTGGCCCCGGGCAAGGGCCGCGAACTGCCCCTCACTCGCACCAGATCCGGCCGCGAGATCAGCCTGAAGCGCCACGCCCACGACGGCCTCCACCTGCGCTCGGGCTCCGCGCTGCCCGTGGCCGACCGGGGCGGCCCGCGCCAACGCAAGCTGCGCGAGGAGTACGCGGCCCGGCGCGGCGGACCGCTGCGCGACGCCGTCCTTTACTGCAGCTTCGACGGACGCCAGTACTCCGACTCGCCCCGCGCCGTGCACGAGGAACTGGTCGCACGGGGCGCTGAGTTGGAGCATCTGTGGGTGGTCCGCGACCAGCAGGTGGCGCTGCCCGGCAGCGCCACACCGCTCGTCCTGTGGAGCGCCGCGTGGCATGAGGCCCTCGCCCGCTGCCGCTACATCGTCACCAACACCCAGCTGCCCGAATGGTTCGAGCGCGCCGAAGGTCAGTACGTCGTGCAGACCTGGCACGGCACCCCGCTCAAGCGCATCGGCCGCGACGTTGCGGGCCACGCCTCCGCCGACCGCGCCTACATGGCGACGCTGCCGGGACGCGCCGACCAGTGGAGCCTGCTGGTCTCCCCCAACCGCTTCTCGACGCCCCTCCTGCGCGGCGCCTTCGGCTACACCGGCGAGGTCCTCGAACGCGGCTATCCGCGCAACGACCTGCTGCACGCCGCCGACCGCGCCAAGGTCGCGGCCTCCGTACGCGAACGGCTCGGCATCCCCGACGACAGACGCGTCGTCCTGTACGCGCCGACCTGGCGCGAGAACCAGCCCAAGCAGGCCGGACGCTACGCACTCGACCTCCAGCTTGATCTCGAAGCCGCCGAGCGTGCCCTCGGCGACGACACGGTGCTCCTGGTCCGCAGGCACTACCTCGTCGGCGGCACCGTCCCCGGCTCGGACTTCGTCCGTGATGTCACGCGCCACCCCGACGTCAGCGGACTGCTCCTGATCAGCGACGTCCTGGTGACGGACTACTCGTCCCTGATGTTCGACTTCGCGCAGACCGGGCGCCCGATGCTCTTCCACACCCACGACCTCGACCACTACCGCGACACCCTGCGCGGCTTCTACTTCGACTTCGAGGCGCAGGCGCCGGGCCCGCTGCTCGCCACGAGCGACGAGGTGATCGCCGCGCTGCGCGACCCGCGGGCGGCCACCGCCGCGTACGCCGACAAGTACGACAGGTTCCGCGAGGTCTTCTGCGACCTGGACGACGGGAACGCGGCGGCGGGAGTGGCGGACGCCCTGCTCGAAGGAGGCCGCGCATGAGCACGCCCGACCTGCACGACGTCAGCTGCGTCGTGGTCGCCGGCATGGATGCCGATGCGCTGCGGCAGTCGGTGGGGTCCGTGCTCGACCAGACGATGGGCAACGTCGAGGCGGTCCTCGTCGACCCCGGCGCGGACGGCCCCGCCCGGGACGCGGCACGCGAACTCGCCGCCGACCAGCCGCACCGGGTACGCCTGGTGAGTGCCGACGGTGAGCTGCCGGTGGCCGCCGCGCGGAATCTCGGGCTCGACGCGGCACGCGGGCGGTACGTCATCGTGCTCGGCGACGGCGAACTCCTGGAACGGCACGCCTGCCGCAACCTCTTCGACGCCGCGCGCTCCACCGGGGCCGACCTGGTGGCGGGACGCTGGACGCGGCTCACGGGCAGCGGCAAGAAGGAGCGCGGGCCGGACTGGCAGGCACACCTGCACGCCAGGACACGCAAGGTCGAGAACCTCTCCGACGCCCCCGAACTCGTCGCCAGGGACTCGCTGATCACCGGATTCTGCGTCCGCCGTGCCGCCCTCGACCGGCTGCGGCTCCGGTACGCGCCGGACCTCGACCACAGCGAGGTCCTCTTCGGCGTCGAGGCCGCCCTCGGGGCCCGCGCCCTCACCCTCGTCCCGAACCTGATCACCACCCACCGCGCACTGCCCGCCCCCGCCCGCGAGACCCCGGCGCTCGCCGTCGCGAGCGCCCGCGTCGCCGGACTCCTGGTGAGCCTGGGCCGCCTCGACCTGGCCGACCGGCGCGAACGGTCGTTCCTCGTCGACCATGTGCTGCCCTGCGCCCGTACGTTCCCCCAGCTCACCGCCGATGAGCGGCGCCGGGCCACCGACGGGGCCGCCCCGCACCTCCAAGGCCGCGTGGACCTGCGCGCCCTGGACGCCCTCGCCCCCGTGGAGCGGGTGTGCGTGCGGCTGCTCGCGGACGGCGACACGGACGGCGTCCTCGCGGCGGCGTACGCGCTCGCCCGGCCCGGCACCGTCGTCTCGGAGCTGACCGAGCGGGAGGGCAAGGTCTACTGGCGCGCGGACGGGCTCGACGACCCCCGCGTACGTGAGGTGCTCGACGTCACCGAACTCGGCCACCAGCACCAGGGGTTGGGTGATGCGCGCCTCCTGAACCGCCTCACCAGGTGTGACGTCGAGGCGGGCAAGGCGGTCCTCGAAGGGCGGGTCGTGCTGCCCGGCGCTCTGGTGCCCGACCGGCCGCCGCTCACCGCCCGCCTCGACGTACGGGCCCAGGGCACGGGACGGCGTGGCTTCCGCGTACCCGTGGACGAGGTGCACTACGACGGCGGCGCGGTCCTCTGGCGGGCCACCGTGGTCCTCACCGCCCGGCTGCGGGACCTCGGCGTCGGCGACCGCACCTGGGAACCACGGCTCCGACTCGCGGCCGGCGGGCAGGACATGACCACCGAACTCGTCGCCGACCTGGAGACCGTGGGGCAGAGCCAAGGCATCACCGTCACCGGGGCAAACAAGGTCGAGCTGCGCCTCATGCCCCGCCACCGTGCCGCCCGCACACTGCGCGCGGCACTGCACTACGCCACCCACTTCCGGCCCGCGCGCAAACTCAGGCTGCGGCTGCGCGCCCTGCGCAAGCGGTGGGACGGGCTCCACGGCAAGGGGGTCAAGCTGCGCGTCTACCGCCGAGTGCTGCTGCGCCTCCCCGTCAGCAAGGGCTCGGTCGTCTTCGAGAGCCACATGGGCAGGTGCTACGGCGACAGCCCGCGCGCGATCCACCAGGAGATCGTCGACCGGGGGCTGCGCCTGCGCTGCACCTGGGCGTACGCCACCTCGGCCGACGGCTACCCCGACTCCGCCCGCCTGGTGCGCCGTTGGTCCTGGCGGTATCTGTGGGCCCTGGCCCGCGCCGAGTTCTGGATCGACAACCAGGGCTTCCCGCACGCCCTGGACAAGCCGCGCCACACCACGTACCTGCAGACCTGGCACGGCTCCGCGTACAAGCGCATGGGCTTCGACGAGGCACGCCTGAAGACGCAGAACGCCCCGCAGCGTGCACGTCTGCGCCAGGCCGTGGACCGCTTCGACCACTTCCTGGTGCGCTCCGAACACGACGTGCGCACCCTTGCCCGCGCCTACGGCATCCCCGAGGACCGGCTGCTGCGCTGCGGCTATCCGCGCAACGACCGCCTGGTCGCCGCGCGGGCCCGCGACGAGGCGTCGGGCCGCTTCCCCCGGCCGTCCGTGGCCGGTGACCTGGGCATCCCCGACCACAAGACGGTGGTCCTGTACGCGCCGACGTTCCGCGGGCTGCCCAAGAACAACAAGCCGGTCCAACTTCCGCTCGACGTACGCAGGTTCGCCGCCCGCTTCGGCGACACCCATGTCCTCCTGGTGCGCGCCCACTACTCGGAGGCGGCCGATCTGCCCCTCTGCCCGCCGGGCACCGTCATCGACGTCTCGGCGCACCACGACGTGAGCGAGCTGCTCTGCCTCGCCGACGTCCTGGTGACCGACTACTCGTCGATCATGTTCGACTTCGCGCTCCTCGACCGGCCGCTGGTGCACTTCGCGCCGGACCTCGACGCGTACGCGGCCGAGCGCGGCAGCTACTTCGCGCTGCGGGACGACGCGGGCGGGCCCGTCGTGGAGACGCAGGACGAACTGCTGCGCGTGCTCGCCACGCTGAAGCAGGCCGACGCCGCGTGGGCCGGGCCCCGGCGGGCGTTCGCCGCGCGGTTCGGCGCCTACGACCGGGGACGGGCCGCGGCCGACGTGGTGGACGCGCTCTTCGGGATGCGGTCCGGGGAACAGGCAGGCGAACAGGCAGGGGACACGGAGCAGAGGGGCGGGGCATGACCACGACGATCGCGACCAAGAGGATCGTCGCCCCGACGAAGAGCCGCGATCTCTTCCTCGTGGCGAACACCGTCGACGAACTCGGCGGCGTCACCGCCTGGGCCCACCAGATGGCAAGGCTCTTCCAGGGCAACGGCCACCGGGTGCACGTCATCGGCGTCCACGAGGCCGAGCTGAAACTGGCGCTCCCGGACGACCGCGGCTACCCCGTGACCAGCCTCTACGACGAGCATCCCGCGAGCCCGCGCCCGGTGCGCGGCCTCGGCCGCCTCAACGTGGTGGCGCGCCGTCGCGAGGCGGCCCGGGTCGCCGCCAAGCGCCGCACCGTCGAGCGGCTCTCCGAGCTCTTCCGTGCCGCGCGCCCCGGAGCGGTCGCCATCGTCACGCAGGTCTGGCCGATGGAGTGGATCAGGGAGGCGGACACCGCGGGCCTGCGCATCATCGGCATGAGCCACGAGTCGTACGCCTACACCCGCGCCTGCCACCGCTACCGCGCGGTCAAGCGCAGCTATCCCTCGGTGGACCGCTGGCTCGCGCTCACCCAGGAGGACGCCGACGACTGGATCGCCGACGGCATGCACAACGTCGGCGCGATGCCCAACGCCCTGGCCCACCTCCCCGAAGTGCCCTCACGGCGCGAGGCCAAGGTGGTCTGCAGCATCGGCAGGCTCGCCGACCAGAAGGGCGTCGACATGCTCGTCGACACCTGGGCGCTCGTCGCCCCGCAGCGCCCCGACTGGACGCTGCGGATCTACGGCGCCGGAGCGGACGAGGCCGACCTCAGGCGCCAGTGCACGCGCCTGGGCCTGGACGGTTCGGTCCAGTGGCGGGGCCGTACCAGCGATGTGCCCGGCGTGCTCGCCGAGAGCTCCCTCTTCGTGCAGTCCTCCCGCGGCGAGGGTTTCCCGCTGGCCCTGATGGAGGCGATGGCCAGTGCGGTGCCGTGCGCGGCCTTCGACTGCGCGCCCGGCGTCCGCGAGATCGTGCGCCACGGAGAGGACGGCCTGCTTGCCCCCGCCGGTGACATCGAGGCCCTCGCCGACCGCCTCCTGCGCCTCACCGGCAACCCACGGCTGAGGGACGCGATGGGGGAGCGGGCCCGCAGGAACGTGCAGCGGTTCTCCGAGGCACGGGTGCTTGAGCGCTGGGAAGAGCTGTTCGAGCTTCTGGAGCGATGAGGGGCGGGGGCGCGGTGACCGCGCCCCCGCAGGGGCGCCCCCGGCGTCAAGAACGTTTCGAGCGGGTGAGCAGTGACGACAGCAAGCCCCGCGCTCGGCGGCCCGCCCCGGCGGAGGCCTTGTCCGGCAGCTGCGGGACGGCCTCGTCCGCGTGCCGTGACACCGGGTGCTCGGGCGACTGCGCCTTCTTGCCGCTGATCCGGATCATCGGGAAGCCCGCGACCTCCTCGGCGCCGTGCCACATGTCCTCCCGCCCCTTCAGGAACGCGGCGAGATCGGCGTGGACCGGGTCGTAACTCCCCCATGTGCCATAGAACTTGGTGGCCGTGATGCACAGCGGTTTGAGCCCCGAGCCCGCCACCGCGCCCCAGGTCGCCGCGGCCACGCCCGGACAGTGCTCGGCCCGGAAGTCGTCGAGCACGACGATCCCGTCCGGCTCGAGCACCTCCTTGGCGGCGGCGATGTCCGCGTGGACGTGCTCGTACAGATGCGAGGCGTCGATGTGCACGAAGCGGCAGCTGTCCGCCTTCACGTGCGCGGTGATGCCCGCCGACGGCTCCTGGACGATCCGCGGCAGGCCGTCGTGGAACGAGCCGTAGTTGGTCTCGAACGCGCGGCGCGTCAGCGTGGCGTACGAGCGGCCCATCTCGGCGGAGTTGGCCTCGTCGGGGGCGGGCGAGTCGAAGAGGTCGCAGACGGTGAAGGTCTCGTCGGCCCGCAGGTAGGCGCCCATGAAGATGGCGCTCTTGCCCAGATACGCGCCGAGCTCCAGCAGATCACCCCGCTGCTCGTGGTCGCGCCGGCGGCTCAGGATCCAGTCGAAGAGCACTTGGTCGACCGGGTGGAACCACCCCTTCACATCGGAGAGCCGGCGCGGTCGCGGCAGCCGGTCGGCGTGGGCGGAAGCGTGTCGCATGTCTGGTCCCGGGGATGGGGGAAGGAGGGCGGTGCGGGGGGTCAGAAGCGCGGAGTGGGCCGGGCGACGTCGGCCCGCGGCAGGGCCTCGTCGGCCACCCCGGCGGCCGGCGCAGGGTGCCGGTCCGCCAGTGGCGCCACAGACGGTAGACCCCCTGTCTCACCGAGCACCACATGCCTCACAACTCGTTCAGCGGCCCGACCGTCGTCGTACACGCAGAAGCGGTTTCGGAAGGCGGCGCGCAGTTGTGCCGAGCGTGAGCCGCGCCAGTGGCCGGTGGCGAAGATGTCGGTGAGTTCGTCCTCGCTGCGGGCGATGGCGCCGGGCGGGAACTCGCGCACGTCGAAGTAGGTGCCGCGGGCCGCTTCGTACGCCTCCCAGTCGGTGGCGTGCAGGACGACGGGGCGGTCGAGGTTGACGTAGTCGAACATCAGCGACGAGTAGTCCGTGACCAGGGCGTCGGACGCCAGGCAGAGCGATTCGACGCTGGGGTGGTCCGACACGTCGATCAGGCGGTCCGAGGAGGGTGCCAGGGGCTCCCCGTACGAGTGGTGGGCGCGGGTCAGGACGACGAAGCGGGGGCCGAGGCTTTGCAACAGCCGGTTCAGGTCGAGTGAGCGCACCTGCGAGTGGCGGTAGTCGCGCAGGGTCGGCGCGTAGAGGATCGCGACGGCGCCGTGCGGGATGCCGAGGGACTCGCGCAGGCGCGTCACGTCGGCGGAGCTCGCCCGCTGGTAGATGTCGTTGCGCGGATAGCCGTACTCGAGCGTGGTGAACGAGGCGGGGTAGACGCGCTCCCAGACCAGCGTGGAGTGGCGGTTCGACGACAGGACGTAATCCCATTTGTCGGCGTTGCGCAGGAGGGCGCCGAAGTCCATGTCACGGGCGGCGGCAGGCCGGTCCTGGAGGTCCAGGCCCATCAGCTTCAGGGGTGTGCCGTGCTGGGTCTGGATCATGATCTGGCCGGGGCGTTTGACGAGCCTGCGGTCGAAGTTGACGTTGTTCACGAGGTACTTGGAGCGCGCGAGGGCACTCCAGTACGCGGCTGTGCCGGGGCGCAGCCTGCGGGTGGCGGTCGGCAGGGTGTGGTGGTGGGCCGGGTCAGCGATCCACGCGGTGCGCACGTGCGGGGCGTGTTCGCGCAGCGCGGCCTCCAGGGCGCCGGGGTTGCAGCCGTAGCCGCGGCCCCAGTACGAGGAGAAGACCGCGCGGTCGGCGCGCAGCGGCAGGCGCAGCTGGACGCGGTAGTGCAGTTGCAGCACGGCGCCCTTGGCGCGGCGCCGGGTGGTCGCCACATACCGCTTGGCCCGCGACCTGACCCGCAGCGCCGTCCACAGGGTCCGGTAGGTGCGGTGCGTGCCCAGGCGCACCAGGCCGTGCCGCACCCGGGTGGTGGCGCGTGGGCGGGCGCCGGGGACGCGGTAGCGGCGGTAGTGGGTGCGGGCCCTGCGCAGGAACGCGGCGCGGCTGCCGCGCGGCAGGCGGTCGTGTTTGGTGAAGACCGTGGAGTAGTGGTCGATCATCCGCCGGAAGAGGACGGGCCGCCAGGCCGCGGAGAGCTCGGGGTGCTCGTCGAGGAACGCGAAGACCCGCTCGTACTGGTCGAAGATCTCGAAGTGCCTGCGCGTCGTGGTGCGCAGGATGCTGCCCCTGCGGCGCTGCGTGTAGTGCACGCAGACCCGGTCGAGGGTGGCGATCGTGTCCGCCTTCATCAGGACCGGATAGGTCCAGGGCGTGTCCTCGTAGAGTCCGGGCGGGAAGGCGAGGGCCTCGCGTTCGATGAACTCGCGGCGGTAGGCCTTGTTCCAGGCGACCATCAGGAGGCGCAGCAGGCCGGGCCGGTCGACCAGCCGGAACGGCGCCCGGCCATCCTCCTTGAGGAGGTGCGCGAACTGGTTGCGCACGGCCTCGCCCGACCAGAACACACGCGCGTAGTCGTAGAGCAGGACGTCGGGTTCGTCCGTCTCCTTGAGGCGGTCGGAGATCGCGTGCAGGGAGTCCGGGGTGAGGGTGTCGTCGCTGTCGAGGAAGATGAGGTAGTCGCCGCCGGCGCGCTCGATGCCGGCGTTGCGGGCCCGGCCGAGGCCGACGTTCTCCTTGAGGTGGACGGCTTTCACCCGGGTGTCGCGGGCCGCGCATTCGTCGATGAGGGTGCCGCACGCGTCGGGGGAGGCGTCGTCGACCACGATCAGCTCAAGATCCGTGAACGATTGCCCGAGTACGGACTCGAGGCATGCGTGCAGATAGGCCTGCACCTTGTACACGGGCACGATGACACTGAACCGGGGCAAGGCACATCCATGGGTCGACGCGGGCATACTGCCCGAAAACGCCCGGACGTCCGGTCGGGTTACGCCGTATATGGCATACGGGGGATGGACGCGAGTGAGGCGGACCCGTTGCCGGGCCCGCCTCACTCGTCGAACGCACGTGCCTGTGCCGCCGGTGGCCGGCTACTTCACCGCGCCCGCCATCACGCCGGACACGAACTGCCGCTGGAACGCGAAGAAGACGGCCAGCGGGATCACCATCGAGATGAACGCGCCCGGGGCCAGGATCTGCACGTTGTCGCCGAAGGACCGCACCTGTTGCTGGAGCGCGACCGTGATCGGCGGGCTCTTGGAGTCGGCGAAGATCAGCGCGATCAGCATGTCGTTCCAGACCCAGAGGAACTGGAAGATGCCGAGCGAGGCGATCGCCGGCGCGCCGAGCGGCATCACCACCCGGAAGAAGAGCCGCAGTTCACCGGCTCCGTCCAGGCGTGCGGCCTCCAGGAGTTCACGGGGGATCTCCGCGAAGAAGTTCCGCAGGAGGAAGATCGCGAACGGCAGGCCGAAGGCCACGTGGAAGATGACCACGCCGACCGTCGACTCGAAGATCCCGATCGCGCCGAAGATCTTCGACACCGGGAGCAGCGCCACCTGCACCGGCACCACGAGCAGCCCGACCACACCGAGGAACCACCAGTCGCGGCCCGGGAACTCCATCCACGCGAAGGCGTATCCGGCGAGGGACCCGATGATCACGACGAGCAGGGTCGCCGGAACGGTGATCATGATGCTGGACAGGATCGAGTCGGTGATCGTCTCGTCCTTGAGGAGCGTCGTGTAGTTGTCAAGGGTCATCTGCGACGGCGTGCTGAAGACCTTCCACCAGCCGCTCTCCGCCATGTCGGCCGACGTGCGCAGCGAACCGAGCAGCAGACCGATCGTCGGCACCAGCCAGAACAGCGCGACGACGACGAGGAAGACGCGTACGGCGGTGCCGCTGAGGACGGAGACGATCCGCCCGCCGAGCGACTCCTTCGTCTTCACCGCTTCGACTTGGGTGGTCATCGCCGAGCCTCCCGCCGAAGTCGCCGAACGTTAAAGAGCATCACCGGGATCACGAGGAGGAAGAGCAGCACGGCGATCGCGCTCGCCACGCCCGAATCCTCGTCGAGGAACGCGGAGTTGTAGAGCTGGAGCGCCAGGACGTTCGCGTCGTCCTTCGAGGAGTTCGGCGCGATGATGAAGATCAGGTCGAAGATCTTCAGTACGTTGATCATGAGCGTGACCGCCACCACCGCGAGCACCGGCGCGAGAATCGGCACGGTGATCCTGCGGAACACCTGCCACTCGTTGGCGCCGTCCACGCGGGCGGCCTCCAGGAGCTCCCGCGGCACACTGGCGAGACCGGCCGCGATCAGGACCATCGCGAAGCCCACCCAGATCCATAGGTACGAGCCGATGACCGCGGGCGTGATGAGGGAGGGGCCCAGCCAGTCCACGCCGTTGTACGGCTCGCGGAAGTTCGAGGCGGGGAAGCGGAGCTGGGCCCCGTCCGCCTCCTTGGGCAGCGCGAAGGTGCCGTCCGCCGCGGCCTCGGCGGAGGCCACCACCTTGCCGTCCTTGACGGCCTCGATCTTGATGCCGGGATAGCCGAACTCGGCCTTGTCCGGGGCGTTGATCTCGCCCCTGCCCTTGCCGCGCGTGAAGTCCTGCCAGGCCGTCCCGGTGACCTTGTCGGGGTCCGGCTTCGCGGCCGCGGCGGACTTGGCGTCACCCGGCATGTTGTCCGGCGCGACACCCGTCAGCGGGAGCACCACCGGAGTGCCCGCGCTGACCGGCTCACGCGTGATGAACGCGCCGCCGCTCGCCGATTTCAGCGGTGACCGCGAACTGGGATGTGCCTGCGGGAAGGCGGACGACTCGGCGAACGTGTCGTGCACCCCCACCATCACGGCGTTGGCCACACCCCGGTCCGGGTCCGACTCGTACACGAGCCGGAAGATGATGCCGGCCGCGAGCATCGAGATCGCCATCGGCATGAAGATGACCAGCTTGAACGCCGTTCCCCAGCGGATCCGCTCGGTGAGCACGGCGAAGATCAGGCCGAGCCCGGTCGCCAGGGTCGGGGCGACGACCACCCAGATCGCGTTGTTCTTGATCGCGGTCAGGATGGTGTCGTCCGTGAACAGCGTCTTGTAGTTGCCGAACGCCGTGAAGTCGCCCGACTTGTCGAAGAAGCTGCGGAAGACCGAGTACCCGATGGGGTAGAGGACGAGCGCGCCGAGCAGCACGAGCGCCGGTGCCAGGAACAGCACCGCCACACTCTTGCGCGTGCCCGTCACGCTCTTGCGCGGCTTGGGGGCCGGGGGCAGCGCCACACTCGGCGTGCCCCCGGCGTTCGCGGACGCCACCGCGTCAGTCCTTGTAGGCCGCGGCGGCGGCCGTCTCCAGCGCCTTCTGGGTGCCCGCGACGTCCTTCGGGTTCTTCAGGAAGTCCTGCAGCGCCTTCCACTCGCCCTTGCCGGGCGTACCGCCGAAGGCCTGCGGGGCCTGGTCGGACATGTCGTAGCGGATGTCGTCGCCCGCGGCGATCAGCGCCTTGGCGATGCCCCGCTGCACGTCGTTCGGGTACGCCGCCAGATCGAGCTTCTTGTTCGGCGAGACGAAGCCGCCCGCCTCCGCCCAGATCTTCGCGGAGTCCGGCGAGGCGAGGAAGGTCAGCAGCGCCTGGGCGCCCTTGCTGTCCTTCAGCGCCACGGCGGCGTCACCGCCGACGACCGCGGGGGACTCACCGTCGCCGACCGCCGGGAACGGGAACACCTTGGCGTCCGTGCCGACCTCGGCCTTCGTCTCCGAGATCGGCAGGGAGACCATGTCGCCCTCGAAGACCATGCCCGCCTTGGGCTGGTCGCCGCCGGTGAACGTCTGCTTCACGGAGGCGGGGAACTCGGTCTGCAGCGCGCCGTTCGCGCCGCCCGCGACGAAGCCCTTCTTGCCGAAGAGTTCACCGAGCGTGGTCAGCGCCTCCTTCACGGAGGGGTCCGTCCACTTGATCTCGTGCTCGGCGAGGTCGTCGTACTTCTCCGGACCCGCCTGCGAGAGATAGATGTTCTCGAACCAGTCGGTGAGCGTCCAGCCGTCGGCGCCCGCCACCGATATCGGCGGCACCCCGGAGTCGTACACGGTCTGGGCCGTCTTCATGAAGTCGTCCCAGGTCTTGGCTTCCTTGGCGCCGGCGTTGTCGAAGACCTCGGTGTTGTACCAGACCAAGGACTTGTTGGCGGCCTTGAAGTACACGCCGTACTGCTTGTCGTCGACGGCCCCGAGGTCCTGCCAGCCCTGGTCGTAGTTCTTGTCGAGCTGCTTCTGCGCCTCGGGCCCGACCGGCTTGGCCCACTTGTTCTCGACGGCCTGCTCGATCGCGCCGACCTGCGGAAGCATCGCGACATCCGGCGGCTGGCCGCCCGCGACCTTCGACTCCAGGAAGCTGATGATGGGGTCCTGCGCCGGTACGAAGGTGACCTCGGCCCCGGTCCGCTTCTCGAACTCGTCGAGAACCTTGAGGAAGACCTTCCGCTCGGAGCCGCCCCAGACGGCGGCCACGGAGACGGTCTGCCCGTCCAGCTTGGGCAGTTTCACCGCGGCGGCGCTCTCCTTGCCGCCACCCTTGTCGCCGCTGTCCCCGTCGTCGTCACCGTCGCCGCCACACGCGGTGACGGTGAGCGCGAGCGCGCCCGCGACGAAGGCCGCGGCGAATTTGGCGGTGGTACGCCGGTGGTGCGGTGCCCTGCGTGTTCGAAGACTGCTGCGCATCACTGCCCCGTTTCTCTGCCATGGCGAGTCCCGTGCGGCCTGTCTACGCCCGGGCGGGGAGGGGCGGCAAGAGCGCAAACAGTGTCAACCAGGTGATCGTGATGGCGTTGTGACGTGCCGTCATGAGGCCTGGTGCCCGGCGAAGTGCGGAGCCGGCGCAGAGGTGGTGCGCAACTAGAGGAGAGAAGGCACCTGATCCGCCGCGACGGAGCGGGCGGCCCGCTCCAGCGCGCTGGCCAGGAGCGCCAAGTCCGTTGGTCCGTTGCCCAGTTCACGCACCGGACGCCGGGCCGGGGGATCGCCCATCCGCTCCCACTCCAGCGGGACGACCGTGGGCCGCACCGTCGACGTACGAGGAATGCGTCCCGTGACCCGCCCCGCCTGGAAGGGGCTCACCCGGCCGTCGGCCGTACGCAGCTCGCCCCGGCCCGGGGCGGGCTCCTCCGGCCCCGGGGTGACGGCGTCAAGCACGATCCGCAGCGTCGCCCGCCGCCCCAGCTCCGTCTCCGGCATCCGCTCGCTGCGCGCGGTCGTGGCGACCAGATGCACCCCGAGCCGCTCCCCGTCCCGGGCCACGGCTTCGAGCGCCCGCACGACGGAGCCCGCGGCAGGCCGCCCCGGGGACCCGAGCGCGGGTGAGAGCAGCGCGTCGAAATCGTCGACGAGCACGACGAGCCGAGGCAGCGGCGGCCCCGGCTCGATCCCCTTGCGGGCGGCGACGGGCCGCAGCCGCATCGTGGAACTCGGCGGCGGGTCGAGATCAGCCGCACCACCCCCGCCGGCTTGAGGCGCGGGCGCCTGTGCATGCCACTCGGCGAACCCGAGCCGCCCCAGAAGCTCGGCCCGCCGCTTCAGCTCGGCGGTCAGCGACTGGGCGAACTCCCGCATCCTCACGGGGTCGTTGGCGGCGAGATGCGTCGTGACGTGCGGCAGATCCGTACAGACCGCGAGGCCTTCGACCAGCCGTACGTTCCCGCCGTTCGTGCCGCTGCCGCCGCTTCCCGTGGTGTCACGTCCGTCGATCAGGACCATGCCGAGACGGTCCGGGCGCTCGGCCGCGGCGAGCGAGGCGGCCACGGAACGCAGCAGTTCCGTACGCCCGCTGCCCGAAGGGCCCTCGGCCAGGACATGCGGTCCCTCGGTGGCGAGGTCCATGACCACGGGTCCGCGCGGGCCCGCGCCGAGCACCGCCCAGGCCCGGCCGCCCAGCGCCTCGGCGTCGTCGGCGGCAGCGGCCCACCGGGCCATCAGGGATGCGGGAGTGGCCCTGGCGAGACCCAACTCGTCCAGAAGACGCGCCATTTGGGGCAGGGGAGCGGACACGCGCGCGTGTCCGTCGCCGGGCGCCCCGTCCGTGCGGAAAGGCGCGAGGGCGCGGGCGAACCGCTCGGCCCAGGCCTGCGACACCGCGTCCACCGCGGCGACCGTGCCGTGCCCCGCGAGGCGGCCGTCCACGGTCCGCAGCAGCCGCAGCGCGGTCGCCACGTCACCGCTGAGCAGCGCCACGGCACCGCAGGCGCGAAAGGCGGGCGACACGGAGCACGCGGCCTCGTACGTGGCCGTCACCGGGGAGGCGGGCGACGCGGCGGGGGTCTCCGCCAGGCAGACGACATGGATGCCGGCGGCGGCCCCTTCCCGCGTCAGCCGCACCACGGCTTCACGCAGCCCTGCCGACCCGGGGTCGCCGTCCACCACGACGACGGTGCGGGGCCCCGCGTCCGGGGTGCTGTCGTCGTCGGCGGCGACGGCGGACGCCTGGTCCGCCACGTGGTCGTCCAGGCGCCGCAGCAGCTCTCCGGTGCGTGCGGACGCCTGCTCGCGGTCGTAGGCGAGAAGGAGGCGGCAGTCCTGGCCGTGCGTGGGCCGCAGATGGGGGAGCCAGCCGAGCCAGGACCACTCGGCGGTGCGCTCCGGTGCGGGCCGTGCCCGGTCCGTGCTGAGCAGCACGATCTCCAGGGCGTCGGGGGAGTGCAGCGCGGCGAGCTGGGCGACGACGGCACGCGTGAGGCCCGTGAGCCGCTCGCGCGGGCCCGCGAGGCCGAGCGCGCCCGCCTCCCGCAGGCTGACCGTCACGGGGACGGCGGGCAGCAGGCCACGCTCGTCGGGGGTCGCGCGGTCCACCGTGCCGAGCCGGACCGCGAGCGCCTCGGGGTGGCCGGGCCCGCGCTCCCAGAGCCGGGGGCCGGGGCCGAGCGCCGTGAGCAGCAGGGCCGCGGGGTCGGGCCAGGACTCCGGGGTCCGTGCGGCGGCGGCCACCGCCAGGTCCTCCGGGGTGGGGGCCGCCGGTTCGGAGAAGGTGGCGTCGCTCCCCGTCCCGTACACGTCGTCCTCGTGGCCCGCCGGGTCGTGTGCGTCGTCGCGGGCGCCCGTCAGTCGCCTGGCCCAGGCCGAGAGGCCGCCTCGCTTGCGGAGGGCGCGCGGCACGGGCGTCCCGCGCAAGGGGGTGCCGACCCGGGTGCTCTCGGCGTCCGGGGCGCCGCCCTGCTGCGGCACGAGCGGCGCATCGGTGAGGGGCGCCTGGCCGAAGGTGCCGTGGGTCCCGCCCCGGCCGTCCTGGTCGCCCTCGCCCGCGGCGCCCCAGCCCGCGGAGCCGTACGCGTGATGGGTGCCGTCCGAGGGCGTGCGGCCCGTCCCCGGGGGCGCGTTGAAGGGAGTCTCGGCGCTCGCGGTGACCCGCACGCGCACGTGTCCCTCGCCGTCCGGAGCCGTCGGCAGCGCGCCGCCCGTGCCGTCCCCGGCCGTGAACCGCAGCGCGGACTCGCCGAGCCGCAGCAGGGAACCGGGGGTCAGGCGCACCGGGCGGTCGGTGATCTCGTGGCCGTCCACCGTCGTGCCGTTCGTCGACCCCAGGTCCGTGACGGTGACCTGGCCGTCCGGAGTGAGCGTCACCGCGCAGTGCAGCCGCGAGACGTCCGGGTCGTCCAGCGGGACGTCCGCGTCCGCCGAGCGGCCGACGCGGATCTGGCCGCCGTGCAGGAGGTGCACGCCGCCCGCGTCGGGGCCCGCGACCACGTGCAACTGGGCGGCGGCTCCGGCGAGTTCGGGTCCGGGCTCCGCGGGGGAGCCGAGGGAGAGCACCGCCCCGTCTATCAGCGGAGGCTCCCCGAGGGTGCAGCGCTGGGCGTCCAGGCGCTCCGACTCCGCGTACAGGGCGACGGGGCCTTCGCCGCCCGCGACGACGGCGGCGAGACCGGAGGCGACGGTGGCCAGGGCGGTCCCCGCGGGAGCGGTGACCAGCACGTCACAGGCGCCGCGCGGCGCGGCGAGGCGTCCATGGGGCTCGGCGGTCTGGCCGCTGCGCGGCCCGAGGACGGTCAGCCGGATCTGCATCGCCGTCAGCGGTCCCTTCTGCCCTTGCCGCCGGGCACGGGGACTCGCGCTGTGATTCCCCCCACCGCACACGGCCACGTCGGCCAGTAACAGATAAGCATCCTCGCACCTGCCACTGACAACACGCCCGGCGGCCACCCGCAAGTGATCTTGATTGGTCGGCTCTGCTCGGAAAAGTGCCTGCTTGGACCGATGCGATCGCCGGTCATCCCTTCGTGACGAAGGTCAATTCGACGCCATCCGGCAACCAACGGCCCGCGAGGGGCGTCTTCCCACCGAACAGCCATCCGGATCACCCGGCGGCCGACGTGGAATGTGACCGGCCGGTGCCCCGTTCGGCGGCACTAGAGTGGGTCGGAACATCTTCCGGCGGGTAGCCGGGTCCGGACACACCAGCGAGATCAGCAGATCAGCAGGGAGCATGACGTGCGGCCGGTAGGCAGCAAGTACCTGCTCGAGGAGCCGCTCGGGCGCGGCGCCACGGGCACCGTCTGGCGAGCCCGCCAGCGTGAGACCGCGGGTGCCGAGGCGGCCGTACCCGGCCAGCCCGGCGAGACCGTCGCGATCAAGGTCCTCAAGGAGGAGCTCGCCAACGACGCGGACATCGTGATGCGGTTCCTCCGCGAGCGATCCGTCCTGCTCAGGCTCACGCACCCGAACATCGTGCGGACCCGTGACCTGGTCGTCGAGGGCGAGCTCCTGGCCCTCGTCATGGACCTGGTCGAGGGCCCCGACCTGCACCGCTACCTCCGTGAGAACGGCCCCCTCACACCGGTCGCGGCGGCCCTCATGACCGCCCAGATCGCCGACGCCCTCGCCGCGAGCCACGCGGACGGGGTCGTGCACCGGGACCTGAAGCCGGCGAACGTCCTGCTCAAGCAGGACGCCGACAGCGCAGGCGGTGCCATGCACCCGATGCTCACCGACTTCGGCATCGCCCGCCTCGCCGACTCCCCGGGCCTGACCCGCACCCACGAGTTCGTCGGCACGCCCGCGTACGTGGCGCCCGAGTCCGCCGAGGGCCGCCCGCAGACCAGCGCGGTCGACATCTACGGCGCGGGCATCCTCCTGTACGAGCTCGTCACCGGACGTCCGCCGTTCGGCGGCGGCTCGGCCCTGGAGGTCCTGCACCAGCACCTGAGCGCCGAACCGCGCCGCCCCTCCACGGTCCCGGACCCGCTGTGGACGGTCATAGAACGGTGCCTCAGCAAGAACCCCGACCACCGCCCCAGCGCCGAGAACCTCGCCCGCGGCCTGCGGGCCGTCGCGGACGGCGTGGGCGTGCACGCGTCCAGCGCGCAGATCGCCGCGGCCGAGGGCGTGGGTGCCCTCTTGATGCCCGATCCGGACCCCGCCATGGTGCCGGGGACGGCCGGAGCCGCCGATCCCACCCAGATGCTTCCGAACAACGCGGGCTCGTACGACCCGAACGCGGCGACGAGCGTCATGCAGAACACCGGCTCCGGGGACGCCGACCCCACGTCGGTGCTGCCCTCGGGCAGCCACGGCGCCGCCGACCCGACGGCCGTCATGCCGCCGGTGCCGCCGAACCAGCCGGGCGCCGACCCGAACGACCCGCACCCCTGGCAGAACCAGATGCGGGCCGCGCGCGACCGCAACGACCAGACGCAGGTCCAGTCGTACCTGGACCCCAGCCAGGACCCGCTGCGCCGCCGTCGCCCCCAGCGCCAGGTGCAGCAGCCGCAGCCCCAGCAGCAACCGCGCCCCCAGCAGTACGCGCCGCAGCAGCAGCGCGGGCAGCAGTACGCCCCGCAGCAGCAGCACCAGCCCCAGCAGCGTCAGCAGTACGCGCCGCCGCCGCAGCAGGCGCCGCCGCCCCAGCAGCCGCCCGCGGGACGCCCGCCGCGCGAGCCCAGGCAGCGGAGCTCGAACCCGAACCGGATGAAGATCCCGGGTCTCGGCTGCCTGAAGGGATGCCTCTTCACGCTCATCATTCTCTTCGTGGCGAGCTGGCTCGTCTGGGAGCTGAGCCCGCTCCAGGAGTGGATCGGCACGACGAAGGGCTACTGGGAGCAGCTGACGGACTGGTACGACACGGTCTCCGGCTGGATGGGGAAAGTGGGCGGCAACTAGCCGTCAGGCAGCCGCCCCGCGGTCAGTGATGGGCGAATCCCTCCCCGACTCTGGGGATTTGTCGACACCTGCGGGGTGATTTCTGCTCCTGGAGTGAAGGTTGGCGTCGAGGCCGCGTAGTTTTGTCGCCAACACGCATCCGTAGGAGCAGTCTTGGCACGCAAGATCGGCAGCCGGTACACCGCCCACCAGATCCTTGGTCGGGGCAGCGCCGGCACGGTGTGGCTGGGCGAAGGACCCGAGGGTCCCGTCGCCATCAAGCTGCTGCGCGAGGACCTGGCGTCCGACCAGGAGCTGGTCGGCCGCTTCGTCCAGGAACGCACGGCCCTGCTCAGCCTCGACCACGCGCGCGTGGTGGGCGTCCACGACCTGGTGGTCGACGGGAACGACCTCGCCCTCGTCATGGACCTCGTCCGGGGCACCGACCTGCGCACCCGCCTCGACCGTGAGCGCCGCCTCGCCCCCGAGGCGGCGGTGGCGATCGTGGCGGACGTCGCGGACGGCCTCGCCGCGGCGCACGCGGCGGGCATCGTCCACCGTGACGTGAAGCCGGAGAACGTCCTGCTCGACATGCAGGGTCCGCTGGGCCCCGGCGGCTCGCACCCCGCCCTGCTCACGGACTTCGGCATCGCCAAACTGATCGACTCCCCGCGCAGGACCCGCGCGACGAAGATCATCGGTACGCCGGACTACCTCGCCCCCGAGATCATCGAGGGCCTGCCCCCGCGCGCGGCGGTCGACATCTACGCCCTCGCGACGGTCCTGTACGAGCTCCTCGCCGGGTTCACGCCCTTCGGGGGCGGCCACCCCGGCGCGGTCCTGCGCCGCCACGTGACAGAAACGGTCGTTCCCCTCCCCGGCATCCCGGACGAGCTCTGGCAGCTGATGGTGCAGTGCCTGGCGAAGGCCCCGGCGTCCCGGCTGCGCGCGTCGGAGCTCGCGGCGCGGCTGCGGGAGCTGCAGTCCCTGGTGGCGGGGATGCCGCCGCTGGACGTGGACGAGCCGGACACGGAGCCGCTTCCGGAAGAGGCGGAGGAGGAGCCGGCACCGGAGCGGCCGTCCGCGGGCACGCCCCGGCGCGGAGCGGTCCCCCTCGTCCCCGGTTCGTCGCCCGACTCGAACCGTGACACCCACACCTCCATGCGCGTCCCGGGCCCGGACGAGCTCGCCGGGGGCGCCCGAGGCACCGCCCGCGCCCCCCGGGCGTCCGGCGCGGCCCGCCCCGGCTCGGCCCGCCACCGCTCGTCCGCCCGCCGCCGCAGGATCACGCTGGGCGTGGCGGGAGCGGTCCTGGTGGCAGCGGCAGGCATCGGCACCTGGGCGGCCACGAACGGCGACGACGCGGACGGCACCCCCCAGGACACAAAAAACTCGGCCCCTTCGGCACCCTGACCCGCCGCTCCGGCGGCTCCGGCCGAGCCGCAGGGCAGGCCCCGGGGCCAGGAGAGAGCCGCACCCCAGGCCGGGAGGCGGGACCGCTTGCGTCCAGCCGTTAGGCTGGTCCCGTGGCAGTCGTCGATGTATCCGAAGAGCTCAAGTCCCTCTCCTCGACCATGGAGTCGATCGAGGCCGTCCTGGACCTCGACAAGCTGAGGGCAGACATCGCCGTGCTCGAGGAGCAGGCGGCCGCGCCGTCCCTGTGGGACGACCCGGATGCGGCACAGAAGATCACCAGCAAGCTGAGCCACCTCCAGGCGGAGGTGCGGAAGGCCGAGGCCCTGCGCGGGCGTATCGACGACCTCAGCGTGCTCTTCGAGATGGCAGAGGAGGAGGACGACCCGGACACCCGCGCCGAGGCCGAGACCGAGCTCACGGCCGTCAAGAAGGCGCTGGACGAGATGGAGGTCCGCACCCTCCTCTCCGGCGAGTACGACGCCCGTGAGGCACTCGTCACCATCCGCGCCGAGGCCGGCGGCGTCGACGCCTCCGACTTCGCCGAGAAGCTGCAGCGCATGTACCTCCGCTGGGCCGAGCGCCACGGCTACAAGACGGAGCTCTACGAGACCTCGTACGCGGAAGAGGCCGGCATCAAGTCGACCACCTTCGCCGTCCAGGTCCCGTACGCGTACGGGACGCTCTCCGTCGAGCAGGGCACGCACCGGCTCGTCCGCATCTCGCCCTTCGACAACCAGGGACGCCGCCAGACCTCCTTCGCCGGAGTCGAGATCCTCCCGGTGGTCGAGCAGACCGACCACATCGAGATCGACGAGTCCGAGCTGCGCATCGACGTCTACCGCTCGTCGGGCCCCGGCGGCCAGGGCGTCAACACGACGGACTCCGCGGTCCGCCTGACGCACATCCCCACCGGCATCGTCGTCTCCTGCCAGAACGAGCGCTCGCAGATCCAGAACAAGGCGAGCGCCATGAACGTCCTCCAGGCCAAGCTCCTCGAGCGCCGCCGCCAGGAGGAGCAGGCGAAGATGAACGCCCTCAAGGGGGACGGCGGCAACTCCTGGGGCAACCAGATGCGTTCGTACGTCCTGCACCCGTACCAAATGGTCAAGGACCTGCGCACGGAGTGCGAAGTGGGCAACCCCGAGTCCGTGTTCAACGGCGAGATCGACGGTTTCCTCGAGGCCGGAATTCGCTGGCGCAAGCAGCAGGAGAAGTAAGCGCCGCTTTATCGACAAGGCAACTGCCGCCCATGAGGCGGCAGTTGCCTTTTACGTCACAGTCACATCTCCGTAGGCCGGTCAACTGCTGCTATTTCAGACATCGCGCGCGCAACGACCTTGACGTTGCTGTGGAAACTGGAAAGGCTACCGAGCGGCATGCGTATCTCTGGGGCGCGTGTGATCTGTGGGGGCCGATCGAGAGCCCCCGACGAGCGCAGTCCCGGACGCTGCCTCACTGACGATTCAGCTACTGGGGGTAGCAGCCAGATGACCAAGAAGACGCGGATCCGCGTAGCACGCATAGCGGCCGGTGCGGTGATCGCCGCGGGTGCTTCGCTGACCGCCGCGGGTGCCGCCTCGGCCCTCGACGTAGGTGTCGACCTGGGCGGCGCGAGCGCCAGCGCCAGCGCCGACGAGAACGGCATCGGCGTCGACGTCGGCATCGGCGAGGACGCCGACGAGCCGACCGACGGGCCCACCGAGCCGACGGGCATCCCCGAGGACCCGGACCCGACCGAGCCCACCGAGGACCCGGAGCCCACCGAGCCCACGGAGGAGCCGACCGAGCCCACCGAGGAGCCCACGGAGCCCACCGAGGACCCGACGGACCCGGGCACGCCCACCGGGGACCCGAGCGACCCGACCGAGGGCCCGAGCGACCCCGGTAACGGCAACGGCACCGGCGGCGGCAACGGCACCGGTGGCAACGACAACGACCCCGACGGCGGCTCCAACCCCGTCGAGCAGGGCAAGGGCAAGGACAGCCTGACCGACACGGGCTCCGCCCCGGTCGAGCAGGGTGACAAGGCCGACAAGGGCGAGCTCGCCGAGACGGGCGCCGCCGAGACCACGTTCCTGCTGATCGGCGCCGCGACGATGATCGCCGGCGGCATCGGCTTCCGCATCCTGCCGCGCTTCGTCGGCAACCGCGGCGCAGCAGCCTGACAGAGACCCACGACAGAAGGGCCCGGAGCAGCCAGCTCCGGGCCCTTCTGGTGTCCTGGCACGCGCCTCTGGGCGCGCTAGGCGGTCTGGTGCGCCAGCAGGGTCACCGCCGCGATCAGCACGACGAGCACCCCTATCAGGGCCGCAGGGCTGAGGCCGCCGAACGGTCCCTCCTGCTGCAGGCGCTGGCGGCTTGCCCGGCAGACGGGGCAGCGGCCTTCACTCACGGGCCCCGCGCAGTTCGCGCACACCAACCTGTCATGGGTCATGCGCTTCTCCTCCCGCACAGTTACAGCCTGCCCAACGCTAGAGGGAACCCAACCGTTCCCCCTACCACTGTGCCAGCTTCCACGAATTTCGGCGCGGCCCGCCCGTCCTCGTCGGTTTCAGACTGTTACGTTCCGTGGTATATCCGCGACAATTCTCGCAACTCAGGACGCTGACTGCGCTCGCGCACCGGCTTCGCGTATGGTCACGCTCACCTACCCCCGGCGACCCGTGGTGCATCCGTGATCCGATTCGACAACGTCTCCAAGGCCTACCCCAAGCAGACCCGGCCCGCCCTCCGGGATGTCTCCCTGGAGATCGAGAAGGGCGAGTTCGTCTTCCTGGTGGGCTCCTCCGGCTCCGGAAAGTCCACCTTCCTGCGGCTGGTCCTGCGCGAGGAGCGCACCAGCCACGGCCAGGTGCACGTCCTCGGCAAGGACCTCGCGCGCCTCTCCAACTTCAAGGTGCCGCACATGCGGCGCCAGTTGGGCACCGTCTTCCAGGACTTCCGACTCCTTCCGAACAAGACCGTCGGCGAGAACGTCGCCTTCGCCCAGGAGGTCATCGGCAAGTCCCGCGGCGAGATCCGCAAGTCCGTGCCCCAGGTCCTCGACCTCGTCGGTCTCGGCGGCAAGGAGGACCGGATGCCCGGCGAGCTCTCCGGTGGTGAGCAGCAGCGGGTGGCGATCGCGCGCGCCTTCGTCAACCGGCCGAAGCTCCTCATCGCGGACGAGCCGACCGGCAACCTCGACCCGCAGACCTCGGTCGGCATCATGAAGCTGCTCGACCGGATCAACCGGACCGGCACGACCGTCGTCATGGCTACCCACGACCAGCAGATCGTGGACCAGATGCGCAAGCGGGTCATCGAGCTGGAGAAGGGCCGTCTCGTCCGCGACCAGTCGCGCGGCGTCTACGGCTACCAGCACTGACGACCCGTACTGATCCACCGCACTGATCCACTGAAAGGGAGCCATGCGCGCCCAGTTCGTCCTGTCGGAGATCGGCGTCGGTCTTCGCCGCAATCTCACGATGACCTTCGCGGTCATCGTCTCCGTGGCCCTCTCGCTCGCCCTGTTCGGCGGCTCGCTGCTCATGCGCGACCAGGTGAGCACGATGAAGGGCTACTGGTACGACAAGGTCAACGTCTCGATCTACCTCTGCAACAAGGCGGACGCGGAACAGGACCCGCATTGCGCCAAGGGCGCGGTGACGAACGAGCAGAAGGAACAGGTCAAGACCGACCTGGAGAAGATGCCCGTCGTCGACACGGTGCAGTACGAATCGGCGGACGAGGCGTACAAGCACTACAAGGAGCAGTTCGGCGACTCCCCGCTGTCCAGCTCCCTCACGCCGGACCAGATGCAGGAGTCGTACCGCGTCAAGCTGAAGGACCCGGAGAAGTACCAGGTCGTCGCGACCGCCTTCTCCGGACGTGACGGCGTGCAGTCCGTGGAGGACCAGAAGGGCTATCTGGACAACCTCTTCGAGCTCCTGAACGGCATGAACTGGGCGGCGCTCGCGGTGATGGCGCTGATGCTCGTCGTCGCGCTGATGCTGATCGTCAACACCGTGCGTGTATCGGCGTTCAGCCGGAGACGTGAAACCGGCATCATGCGGCTCGTCGGCGCGTCCAGCTTCTACATCCAGATGCCGTTCATCATGGAGGCGGCCGTCGCCGGACTCATCGGTGGCGCTGTCGCCTGCGGCATGCTCCTTGTGGGCCGGTACTTCCTCATCGACCACGGTCTCGCGCTCTCCGAGAAGCTGAATCTGATCGACTTCATCGGGTGGGACGCGGTCCTCGCCAAGCTGCCCCTGGTGCTCGCCATCGGCCTCCTGATGCCCGCGCTCGCCGCGTTCTTCGCGTTGCGCAAGTATCTGAAGGTGTGACAAAACCCGCCTGTTCCGAAGGGCGCTGTACGGTTCAACCGACCGTACGGCGCCCTTCGTTGTCCTAGACTCACCGGCATGTCAGGCCCCGACCGGTTCTGTGAACTGCTCTCCCGGCCCCGCCGTATCCGCCGCGGGGCGACCCTGACATTGGTGTTCGCGAGCGTGCTCGCCACCGGTGCCGCCACCGGCTCCTGGAGCGAGGCGTCCGGTGAAGGCCGGAAGTCGCCCGCCCCGTCCACCCGTTCCGTCGTCTCCTCCGGTGACGCCGCCGACGAGGCGGCCGACGCCGCGGCCGAGGCGATGGCCGACGGCAAGTCCGGCAAGAAGGCCGCGGAGGAAGCCGTCAGCCGCAGCGGTGACCGCTGGGGGTCGGTCTACTCCCCCGGGGAGTACCAGGAGTTCGAGCAGGCCCTCGACGGCGCGTACACCGGCGTCGGCCTCTGGGCCAGGCGCGCCCAGGACGGCCGCATCGAGGTGTCCCGGGTCCAGCGCGGCGGCCCCGCCCAGCAGGCCGGCATCCGCGAGGGCGACCAGCTCCGCAGCATCGACGGCAAGCGCGTGGCGGGACGTCCCGTCACCGAGGTCGTCTCCCTGCTGCGCGGTGCCCGCGCGGGCACCCCGGTCGAGCTCGGCCTGGAGCGGGGCACGCGCGCGTGGAGCGAGACACTGCACCGAGCCCGCCTCTCCACGGACTCCGTCACGGTCACGCAGCTCGCGGGCGGCGCGGTCATGATCAAGGTCGAGTCCTTCACCAAGGGCGCGGGCGAGCGCGTGCGGTCAGCGGTGCGTGACGCCCCCAAGGGCGCCGGAATCCTGCTGGACCTGCGGGGCAACTCCGGGGGCCTGGTGTCGGAGGCGGTCACCGCGGCCTCGGGTCTCGTGGACGGCGGCCTGGTGGCGACGTACGACGTGCGCGGCCGGCAGAAGGCCCTGCACGCCGAGCGCGGCGGCGACACCACCAGACCGGTGGTCGCGCTGGTCGACGGCGGCACGATGAGCGCGGCCGAGCTGCTCACGGGCGCTCTGCAGGACCGTGGCCGCGCGGTGGTGGTGGGCTCGAAGACCTTCGGCAAGGGGTCGGTCCAGATGCCGAGCCGGCTGCCCGACGGTTCGGTCGCCGAGCTGACGGTCGGGCACTACCGCACTCCTTCGGGGCAGGCGGTCGACGGCCGGGGCATCACACCGGACCTGGAGGTCGAGGACGGTGCCGAGACGCGGGCCGAGACAGTATTGACTGGCCTCGGACCCCCCTCGTAGTGCGAAAATGGCCGCACTATGGCGAAGGAAAAGGTAAAGCGCAAGGCCGCGAAGGCCGCCGAGAAGGCCCCCAGCAAGAAGATCGTCGCGCAGAACAAGAAGGCGCGGCACGACTACCACATCCTGGACACGTACGAGTGCGGCCTGGTGCTGATGGGCACCGAGGTCAAGTCGCTGCGGATGGGCAGGGCCTCCCTGGTGGACGGCTTCGTGCACATCGACAACGGCGAGGCGTGGCTGCACAACATCCACGTCCCGGAGTACGTGCAGGGCACCTGGACCAACCACTCGGCAACGCGGAAGCGCAAGCTCCTGCTGCACCGTGCGGAGATCGACAAGCTGGAGTCGAAGTCGCAGGAGACGGGTCACACGATCGTGCCCCTGGCCCTGTACTTCAAGGACAGCCGGGTCAAGGTCGAGATCGCCCTTGCCAAGGGCAAGAAGGAGTACGACAAGCGTCAGACGCTCAAGGAGAAGCAGGACCTGCGTGAGACGAACCGCGCCGTCGCGGACGTCAAGCGGCGTCAGCGCAGCGCCTGACGGTCGGGCCCCGTGGGTCCCTGCGGGCCACGCGGGAATTGGCTGGCCCCGTCGGGCGTTGGTCACGTACGATGGGCACTGCCCCGCACAGCCGGGGCGTGGATTGATAAAAAAACATGGGGATGATCGGTTTCGACAGCGGATGTCGAAGCAGGGGAAGCGAGCCGAGGAAGCGACAATGATCTCGTAAACCATATGTCGCAACCAATAATCGCCAATAACAAGAGCGATTCCCAGTCCTTCGCCCTCGCTGCCTAATAAGCAGTGAGTGAAGGACCCTTAATGGGTGTCAGCCCGGGAGTGTTCCCGACCCGGATCCTGGCATAATCTAGGGAACTAAACCATCGAGTCCGGTCACGGGATTCGATGGGAAATCAAACAGTGGCTGGGCCCGTCGGAGACTTGTTCGCGAGATCTCCGGGGCCGAGAAAATCGTAGCGAACTGCGCTCGGAGAAGCCCTCCTTTTGCACCGTTGGACGCGGGTTCGATTCCCGCCATCTCCACAATTCCCATGTGAGGTTGAAGCCCTCCGGCCGGTGGCCGGAGGGCTTTTTCCGTGTGCGGGGCATGCAACGTCCGGGCACATCCTCTGGGCATGTGACTCGTTACTGCATGCGAGTGCAGGTTCCCAAACGGCCGGGCGGCACCGAAGCACGGCCGAGTACGCAAGTGCAGGAGGCAGTCGCTTGGATGCCACCGTCACTCTTTTAGGCTCCATTGTCGCCAGCCTGGGAGTTCTCGGCGCGGCAGTGGTGGCCTATCTCGGCAAGCGCGGTGAGAACGCGCTCATCGGCTACTCCAGCCTCACGGAGAGACTCCAGACCGAACGTGACCGGCTGGAGCGGCAGGTCGCCGAACGCGACACGAAACTCGCCGAATTAAACGCTCTGCACGTCCATGACCAGAGCGAGATCGCCCGGCTGCTCATCGACAACCAACGGCTCGGAGGCACTCCGTGATCCAGCTCGAGCGACTGCTGGCCCGTCGTTGGCGCACCGTTTTCCTCGTCTGCGTGCTGGTCGCGCTCTGCGGGGTCGCGGCGCTGCTCTGGGCCCGTATCGACGCCGGTGACCGTCGTGCCGACCAGCTCGCCGCCGAGGCGGACCGGCGCGGTGAGGCCGTGTCCACCCTGGCCCGCGACGTACGCACCCTGCGCGCACAGGTCCGCTCGCACGGTGACACCCCTGCCGCGCCCGACCCCGCCGACGCCGTCGACGACCTGCTGTCCCGGGCGCGGGTGCCCGGGTCGCCGGGCGCCACCGGCTCACAGGGCGAGGACGGCAAACAAGGCGAGAAGGGGACGCCGGGAGACGGCGGCCGACAGGGCGACCAGGGCGAGGCGGGAGAACCCGGTGAGGCGGGAGCGTCCGGCGATCCCGGCCCGGCGGGGGCCGACGGCACGGACGGCGCGAACGGCGAACGCGGCCCGGAAGGCCCGGCGGGGGCGGCGGGGCCCCCGGGCGCCAACGGCGCCGACGGTGCCAACGGTGCCGACGGCGTGGGCGGTGCCTCGGGCCCCGAAGGCCCCGTGGGTCCCGCCGGGCCGCGCGGTGAGCGTGGGCCCAAGGGCGAGACGGGCGAGGCCGGTCCAGCCTGCCCCGACGGCTACAGCCTCCAGCAGTCACCGGGCGATGCCGACGCCCTGGTCTGCCGCCGCACGGGCGTGACCCCGGCCGACCCCGCCCCGGCCCTGCTGCTCCTGGCCTCCCTGCTGCCGCGCTGCCGCCGCACGCCTTACGCACCGGACTGACGGCGGGGCGCCCCGCGGTGGACCACCCCTCGGCTTGCCCCCGTGTCGTACGTGGCCGGTGTGGGGGCTGTCGCGGGGGGCCCGCGTCGGGGATGCTCCTGGGTCATGAGTAGACCCGTGAGACGCGTCAACGCCCGTATGCGCCACTGGATCTGGCCCGCCGTGCTCGGCGTCGCGGCGGCCACCCTCTCCGTCAGCTCGCCGGCCGGGGCGGACTCCGACCGCAGCGGCCTGCCCGAAGCCATCGACACCATCCTCGGCGATCCCCGGATGGAGGGCGGCGCGGCGAGCGTCGTCGTCGCCGATGCCGCCTCGGGTGACGTGCTCTACCAGCATCTGCCCAGCGGGCGCCTGATGCCCGCCTCCAACACCAAGCTCCTGACGTCGGCCGCGGCCATGGAGCGGCTCGGACCCGACCACCGCTTCACCACCGACGTGCTCACCGACGGCAGGCGGAACGGCCGTGTGCTCGACGGTGACCTGTATCTGCGCGGCACCGGCGACCCGACGACGCTCGCCAAGGACTACGACGGACTCGCCGCGAAGATCGCCGATTCGGGCGTCCGGCGGGTCTCGGGGCGCCTGGTCGCGGACGACACCCGGTTCGACGACAAGCGCGTCGGCGACACCTGGGCCGCCGACGACGAATTCGCGTACTACGCCGCCCAGATCTCCGCGCTGAGCGTCGCCCCCGACACCGACTACGACACCGGGACGGTCATCGTCGAGGCCACACCCGGAGCGAAGGCCGGGGACAGGCCGAAGGTGACGGTGACCCCGAAGACGGACTACGTGGACGTCGACATCAGCGCCAGGACCGTCCCCGCGGGCGGCGAGGACACGCTCACCATCGAACGTGCGCACGGCACCAACACCATCACGGTCACCGGCACCGTCCCCGTGGGCGGCTCCGCCACCAAGGAGTGGATCGCCGTCTGGGAGCCGACCGGCTACGCGGCCGCGATCTTCCGGGACGCGCTGAAGGCGCACGGCGTGCGGGTGAGCGGCCCGACGAGGACCGGGCTGGCCACCCCCAAGGGCGCGCGGCAGCTCGCGTCGCACGACTCCATGCCGCTCAGCGAGCTGATGATCCCCTTCATGAAGCTCTCCAACAACATGCACGCGGAGAACCTCACGAAGACGATGGGGTACGAGGCGACCGGGCGGCCCGGCGGCTGGCCGGACGGACTCGCGGCGATCGGCGCCTACTTGAAGACCGCCGACGTCGACCCCGGCAAGCTGCGCCAGGCCGACGGCTCCGGGCTCTCGCGCAAGACCAACGTCCCCGCCGACCAGCTGATCAACCTGCTGCTCTCGGCGAAGGGCGAGCCCTGGTACGCCGACTGGTACAAGTCGCTCCCGGTGGCCTGCGACCCGGACAAGTTCGTCGGCGGCACCCTGCGCACACGGATGTGCGGGACGCCGGCGGCCCTCAACGTACGCGCGAAGACCGGGTCGTTGACCGGGGCGTCCGCTCTTTCGGGGTACGTGAAGGACGCGGGCGGGCGTGAGCTGGTGTTCAGCATCATCCTCAACAACTACCTGCCCTCTTCGGTGAAGGCCCTGGAGGACGCGATCGTCGTCACGCTCGCCAAGTCGACCGAGGACGAGGCCGTCCTCGTCAGGCCGCGCTCGGAGCGTGGGGCCGAGCCGAGCGGGGACCTGGAGTGCTCGTGGCGCAAGCCTGCGCGATGCTGAGCAGCAGCGCGCAGCACGCGGCGGCGACCGGGACCGCGTAACCCCGGGCGGCGCCGAGGTGCTCCACCACCCAGCCGCCGGAGGCCGAGCCGCAGGCGATGCCCCCGAGGAGACCGGTGACGGCGAGGGTCATGCCCTCGTTCAACCGGCCCTCGGGGGTGCGCTGTTGTATCAGGGACATGCCGGTGACCATCGTGGGGGCCGTCGCCATACCGGCGACAAGGAGAGCCCCGGCGAGCACAAGGAGCGAGCCGGTGAGCGTGGCGGCCAGCAGCGGCAGCGTCATCAGGGCCGCCATCGCCACGGCGCACAGGATGTGGCGGCGGTTCGGGGGACCGCTCGGTCGGACCGTCCCGTAGAGGAGGCCCGCCGCGCAGGAACCCGCGGCCTGGAGCGCGAGGATCGCGCCCGCGGCGGCCTTGTGGCCCTCCGCGTCGGCGTACGCGATCGTCACGACCTCCATCGAGCCGAAGACGGCGCCCGTGGCGAGGAACGCGGCGAGCAGGGTGGGCATCCCGCGCGCGTGCAGGGGCGACCTCTCCTTGGTGGTCGTACGTCCCCGGGGCGGTGGTTCCGTGGAGCGCTGGGCGGCGAAGAGCAGGACGCCGGTCAGGAGCAGCACGGCTCCGACGAGGGTGCCCGCCTCCGGGAAGAGCGCACCGCACAGGAAGGCGGCGAGGACGGGGCCGAGCATGAAGCACAGCTCGTCCGCGGCCTGCTCGAAGGAGTTGGCGGTGTGCACGGCCCGCTCGTCGTCCTTGAGGAGGTGGGCCCAGCGGGCCCGGGACATGCCGCCCGTGTTGGGCGTGGTGGCCGTCGCGGCGTACGCGACGAACAGGGTCCAGTCGGGCGCTCCGTGATGCACGCACAGCAGCAGCGCGAGCGAGCCGAGCGCGGCGATCGCGGTGGCCGGGACGGCGATCCGCGCCTGGCCGTACCGGTCGACGAGGCGCGCGGTCCAGGGGGCAACGACGGCGGTCGCGGCGAGGCCCGTGGCGGTGACGGCGCCGGCGAGCGCGTACGAGCCGCGGGTCCCGGCGATCATGATGACGGCGCTCACGCTGAACATGCCCATGGGCAGGCGCGCGATGAGGTTGCCGAGGGTGAAGGCGGTGGCTCCGGGTATCCGGAAGAGGCGGGCGTAGGGATTGCGGCGGCGGGGCGCGTGGGGTTCGGCGGGCGGCATGGAGATCACCCTCGCCGGGGCGCCGGTGTGAGGTCCAACACCTTCTGGGGTCCGACTCACGCACTCCTGTTGTAAGTTCCCGCGGGTGACAGCAGAACCCCGCATGTCCCGCGGTCCCGGGCGCGGTCCGGCCCGCGACGTGGAACCCCGCCTCCTGCGCGCCTTCCTGGCCGTCTCCGAAGAGCTGCACTTCACGCGGGCCGCCGCCGGTCTTTACGTCGCCCAGCAGGCCCTGAGCCGTGATGTGCAGCGACTGGAGCGGGAGTTGGGGGCCGAGCTGTTCGTGCGGACGACACGGCAGGTCACGCTGACCGCCGAGGGGGAGCGGCTGCTGCCGTACGCACGGCGGGCCATCGAGGCGCAGGACGACCTGACGGCCGCCTTCGCGCGCGGCACGGGGGCGGGCGGCGCGGCCCGCCCGCTGCTCGTGGACCTGAACAGCCCGGGCCTCATCTCCGGGCGCGTCCTGGAGCGGGCCCGCGAGCTCGCCCCGGACTGCGAGCTGATGGCCCGCTTCGAGAGCGGGCTCACCGGGGCCGCGGCCGAGATCCTCGCCGGGCGCCTCGACGTCTCCTTCGGGCGCTACGCCGGGCTCGAACCCGCGCTGCGGGCCCGGCTCTCGCAGCAGCCCGTGCGGTACGAGCCGATGGCGGTACTGCTGCCGCTCGGGCATCCCTTGGCCGAATTCGACGCGGTGCCGCTCGGCGCGCTCGCGGGGGAGAGCGTGTACGCGGGAGCCGGAAACCCCCGGACGCTGGAGTGGACCGATCTGGCGCATCGCCTTTTCGAGGGACGCGGGATCGAGGTGGCGGCGCCCGCGCCTCTGGCGGTGGGCCCCGAGGAGTTCGGAAGGATCATGGCGAAGAATCGCACCCCCGTCCTCACCGCTGTGGATTTCCCCACCATGCCCGAGTCCGTCCTGCGGCCCCTGACCGACCCCGTTCCGCTGTCGCCCGTGTCCCTGGTGTGGCGAAAGGGGCTTGTGCACCCGGGTGTCGACGCTCTGCGCGCGGCCGCGGCCGAGCTCGCCGCCGCCGAGGGGTGGCTGCGAAGGCCCGAGGACGGGTGGGTTCCGGCCACAGATGCACTCATCATGATGAGGCTGGACTGACGGATTAGTACGACTGACACCGCCGTGCGCTACATTCATGGTCCGGGCGCGGTGTGATAGGGGGGCGCTCGGATCGGGTGGGGGCTCGGTCCGAACGGCGAGTTGCCCGGAGTCGTGCGCGCCCGAGTCAAGGTAAGTGGGGGGTTGTGCGTACGCATGGAGAATTGGCGAGAAGATGCCCTACCGGAACACACCCATGATCCGAACGAGGTCACCGTTCAGATCGACGGGGTGGGACGGCAGCTGGCCGATCTGGCTGCCGAGAACGACCAGGACGGGCCCGACGGGCCGGTCTTCGTCGACGAGACGGGCCGCCGCAGCCGGAGGTACCGCCGGATAGGCGTGTTCATCGGCATGGCCTGCGCCGTCTACGCGGTGATCATCGTGGCCACCCTGTTCTCGGGCAACTCCAGCGCGCCCTGGCTCCCGATCGAATCCAAGGACGAGAAGCCGGCGAGCAAGGTGGACACACCCGACCGCCCGGCCGACTCCCTCGACCCCTCGGCCTCACCCGGCGACACCCCGTCGCCCGGCGCGTCGGAGAGCGGCAGCACCGCTCCCGCGACCGGCGACGAGGACGCGGACGATCCGTCCCAGCCGGACGACGGCAGGACCAAGCCGGGCGGCAAGCCCGACCCCGACCCCACGGGCGACGGCAAGCCCGACCCCGACCCCACGGGCGACGGCGGGGACCCCGACCCGACCGACGACCCCACGAAGCCGGACCCGGACCCGGATCCGACCGACGACCCCACCACGCCGGACCCGGACCCGTCGACCGAGACCCCGCCCGGCGCGTCCGGAGGCGGCGGCGAAGTCCCCGCGGTGCAGCAAGCCGCCGATCAGCAGTCCCCGCAGCGCGCCCAGGCGATCGGTCATCTGTCCCCGAGAGGCGCCGGCCAGCAGCCCTCGGAGGGCGCACAGCTATGAACACCCGCACCAAAAGGGGCCGGTCAGCCGGCTCCCGGCACAGTCACGCCCAACCTCGGAACGCTCGCGCCGCCCAGCCCCGCGGCGGCGGTGGCGGCGGCCGACGCCGCGCCCAGCCCGCCCGCACCGCCAAGCGGCGCAGGCTGCCGCTCCGCTATCTCCTGCCGATGCTCCTGCTCGTCGCCCTGATGGCGATGCTCATGCTGCGCGGCTACACCCACAGCGAGATCCTCGCCGACCACCGTGTGCGCCCGCCCGCGGCCACCGACCAGGTCCCGAAGAAGGTCCTCGAGGACGGCGGCCCGGTCATCGACACCCGCGGCGGCCACGAGGGCACGCTGAGCGTCCCCCACCACCGCCTCGTCCTGACCTTCGACGACGGCCCGGACCCGGAGTGGACCCCCAAGGTCCTCGACGTACTGAAGAAGCACGACGCGCACGGCGTCTTCTTCGTCACCGGCACGATGGCCTCGCGCTACCCCGACCTCGTCGAGCGCATGGTGGACGAGGGCCACGAGGTCGGCCTGCACACGTTCAACCACCCCGACCTGTCGTACCAGTCCAAGAGCCGCATCGACTGGGAGCTCTCGCAGAACCAGCTCGCCCTCGCGGGCGCGGCCGGCGTCCGCACGTCCCTCTTCCGTCCCCCGTACTCCTCCTTCTCCGACGCCATGGACAACAAGTCCTGGCCGGTGACGAAGTACATCGGCAGCCGCGGCTACCTCACCGTCGTCAACAACACCGACAGCGAGGACTGGAAGCGCCCCGGCGTCGACGAGATCATCCGCCGCGCCACGCCCAAGAACGGCGACGGTGCGATCGTCCTGATGCACGACTCCGGAGGCGACCGCTCGCAGACGGTGGCCGCGCTCGACACCTTCCTGCCCGACCTGCAGGACAAGGGCTACCGCTTCACCAACCTCACCGAGGCCCTGGACGCCCCCAGCGCGCACGCGCCGGTCACCGGCCTCGACCTGTGGAAGGGCAAGGCCTGGGTCTTCCTGGTCGGCGCCTCCGAGAAGATCACCGGCGTACTCGTCGTGGCCCTGGCCATCATCGGGTCCCTGGTCATGCTCCGCTTCGGCATGATGCTGCTGCTCTCCGCGGTGCACGCGCGCAAGGTGCGCAAGAAGGGCTTCCGCTGGGGCCCGGACATCACCGAACCGGTGTCGGTCCTCGTGCCCGCCTACAACGAGGCCAAGTGCATCGAGGCCACGGTCCGTTCCCTCATGGCGAGCGACCATCCCATCGAGATCATCGTCATCGACGACGGCTCGTCGGACGGCACCGCGCTGATCGTCGAGGGCCTGCGCCTGCCGAACGTACGCGTCGTGCGCCAGCAGAACGCGGGCAAACCGGCCGCCCTCAACCGCGGCATAGCCAACGCCCGTTACGACCTCATCGTGATGATGGACGGCGACACGGTCTTCGAGCAGTCGACCGTGCGCGAGCTGGTGCAGCCGTTCGGCGACCCGCGCGTGGGCGCCGTCGCGGGCAACGCGAAGGTCGGCAACAGGGACTCGCTGATCGGCGCCTGGCAGCACATCGAGTACGTGATGGGCTTCAACCTCGACCGTCGTATGTACGACATGCTCGGCTGCATGCCGACCATCCCCGGCGCCGTGGGAGCCTTCCGGCGCTCGGCCCTTGAGCGGGTCGGCGGCATGAGCGACGACACGCTCGCCGAGGACACCGACATCACGATGGCGATGCACCGCGACGGCTGGCGGGTCGTGTACGCCGAGAAGGCGCGCGCTTGGACCGAGGCGCCGGAGACGGTGCAGCAGCTGTGGTCGCAGCGCTACCGCTGGTCGTACGGCACGATGCAGGCGATCTGGAAGCACCGCCGCTCGGTGATCGAGTCGGGCCCGTCGGGCCGCTTCGGCAGGGTGGGCATGCCCCTGGTCTCCCTGTTCATGGTCCTGGCCCCGCTGCTCGCGCCGCTGATCGACGTGTTCCTGCTCTACGGCCTGGTCTTCGGCCCCACCCAGAAGACGATCATCGCGTGGCTCGGCGTGCTCGCCGTCCAGGCGGTGTGCGCGGCGTACGCCTTCCGGCTCGACCGCGAGCGCATGACCCATCTGATCTCGCTGCCCCTGCAGCAGATCCTCTACCGGCAGCTGATGTACGTCGTGCTGCTGCAGTCCTGGATCACCGCCCTGACCGGAGGCCGCCTGCGCTGGCAGAAGCTCCGGCGCACGGGAGTCCTCGGAAATCAGCCCTCTATCCCGCAGCAGCGGACGGGCAGCCCTGATCGGAGGCCCGTCGCATGACGTATCCCCAGCAGCCTACGCAGCCCGCGTACCCCACGCAGCCTGCGTACCCCACGCAGCCGCTGCCGCAGGTGCCGCCGCCTCCGGGGCTGAGGAATCATGCGCCGGGGGCTCCGGGGGTGGGGGCTCCGGGGGTGGGGGCTCCGGGTATGGGGGTGACGCCGGTGGGTCCGGCTGCCCCGGAGGCGCCCGCCGCGCCCAAGAAGCCGGGCAGGGACCGCTACTTCGACGTACTGCGCTCGCTCGCGCTCGTCCGCGTCGTCATCTACCACCTGTTCGGCTGGGCCTGGCTGACGATCCTCTTCCCGTCCATGGGCGTGATGTTCGCGCTGGCGGGCGCGCTGATGGCACGCTCGCTGAAGCGCCCGGCATGGGGCGTGATCAGAGGCCGAATACGCCGACTGCTCCCGCCCATGTGGGCGTTCAGCGCAGTGGCACTGTTCCTGTTGTTCTACGGCGGCTGGAATGTGAGCAAGGACCCGGACCACGGGGACACGTGGGGCCTGGTCAGCATGTTCAACTACGTGTTCCCGATCGGCGCCCCGCCCTTCCCCTGGCACATCGGGGACAAGGCGGGCCTCCTGGAGGACACCTGGCCGGCGCAGGCCGCGGGCCCGCTCTGGTACATCCGCGCGTACTTGTGGTTCGTGATCGCGTCGCCGCTCCTGCTCTGGGCGTTCCGCAGGGCCCCGTGGGCCACGCTGTTCGCGCCGCTCGCCCTGACGGCGGTGCTGGCCACGGAGATCGTCAAGATCCCCGGTGAGACGGGCAACGCGGTGTCGGACTTCGCGGTGTACGGCAGCTGCTGGGTGCTCGGCATCGCCCACCAGGAGGGCGTACTCGCCCGGATTCCGCGCTACGTGGCGGTGTCCGTCTCGACGCTGATCATGGCGTTCGGCCTGTGGTGGGCGTCGGGCCACCTGGGCCCGGACGGCTGGGACCTGAACGACATCCCGCTCGCACAGGCGGCCTGGTCCTTCGGCTTCGTCGTCATCCTCTTCCAGTACTCCCCGTCCTGGCAGGAACTGCCGGGCCGCTTGAAGCGCTGGGACAAACTCATCACCCTCTCCAACAACCGAGCGGTGACGATCTACCTCTGGCACAACCTCCTGATCATGGCCACGGTGCCGCTCATCGACATGGCATACGACCTGCCGTTCATGGAGGACGAGCGCTGGAGCTCGGCGCTGGACTCGACGTACATGCTGTGGATGACGGTCCTGGTCTGGCCGCTGATCGGCCTGATGGTGATGGCGGTGGGCTGGATCGAGGACTTCGCGGCGAAGCGGAAGCCACGGCTGTGGCCGGACGGCTCAAAGAAGACAAAGGGCCGAAGGGCAAGAGCAGAAGCCTGACGTTCTGACGGCCTGACATGAAGGCGGCCGCACACGCACTTAGGTGCGGTGTGCGGCCGCTTTCGTGTGGGCGGGGAGGGGTCGGCAAGTTACCGACTAAGAGTGAACTTCGGACCCTTGAATGGGCGGATATGTCCTGACGCTCGGTGACCATGCCGCAGCCGTTTCCCACGGCTCCCGGATAACTTGCGCGGGTGACGGAGGGGGTTGTGGATGGCGGATCGCCTGGTGGTCGACGGCGACGAACTCGAACACTTCATGAGGCTGCTCAACAGATCGAAGGACTCCCTGAAGAGCATGCGCAGGGCGCTGGGCAACGCGACCACCGTGGGACTCGGAACCGATGACCTCGACTGGGCCTGCGAGGACTTCCAGGACGACTGGAAGTACGGGACGCAGCAGCTGGGGGAGCAGGCCGAGGACTTGGCGAAGATCATCGACAAGAGCAAGGACGCGTACCGCGAGGTCGACAAGGCCCTTGAGGAGAACCTGAGAGAAAGGGGCAGGGGCGGGGACAGAGGTAGGGGCGAGGGCGCGGGAAAGAGCGGCGGGGCGGGGGGAGTGAAGTGACAGTCACCCCAGGCGTTGAGAAAGACCCGTTCGCAGGCTCACCCGCCGCCAGGAATGGCCCGTTGCCGCAGGGTCTCAAATCCTCCCCGGTGATCCCGGACGGCGGCTACTCCGACCTCGGATTCAATCCGGTGCCGGGCGACCGCGACGTAGTGAAGGCGCTGCACGAGAAACTGACCAGCTGCGCCAAAGTCCTCCACGAGACGCATGGCATCGTCACGAAGCTGATGGACGGCAGCTACTGGGAGGGAGACGCGGCGGTCGCCTTTCGGGAACAGATCGACGACGGCCCGTTGCCGAAGAACCTGCAGAACGCGGCGAATTCCGTCAGCAAGGCCGCCAAGCACCTGAGCCGCTGGCACGGCGAGCTCGACGGATACCAGCGGCGCGCAAAACTCCTGAACGCGGACGCGAAGGAGGCCCGAGCCGCGCTGGAGGCGGCGCAGGGGCGGGCGGACACCGCGGGCAGGGACCCAGACCTGGACAAGAAGGGCGGCCGGCGCGACGACGCGGTCAAGGCTCAAGCGCGCGCCGACGGAAAGGTGGACGAGGCCCAGGCGGACCTCGACCGCATCCTGAAAAGGGCCCGCGACCTCGCGTACGAGCATGAGGAGAGGTCCGGCTATCGCGCGGGCAAGATCCGGGCGGCGACCCACAAGTTGGCGCCGCAGGAACCGGGCTGGTTCGACACGAGCATGGACTGGATCAAGGAGAACCTGCCCGACATCCTGAGCACCTTGGCCGCCGTCGTGGGGTTCGCGGCGCTGTTCGTGCTGACTGGCGGGACGGCGGCAGCGGTGTTGCTGCTGGCTGCGGCGGCGTTGAGCGGGACCGCGCTGGGCCTGCGGCTGCTCGGAGACCCAGGGCTGCGTGCCTCGCTGTGGGACGGATTCACGAAGTACGAGTTCGACACGGACTTCTGGAGTAACGCCGTGACCCTGGGCGGGGACGTCCTGGGCGTGGTGCCCGGAGTCGGTGCGGCGTGGAAGGGCGGTGCGGCTGCTCTGCGCGGAGTTGGTGAGGCGGGAGGAGCAGTCACGCTGGGCACGCGCCTGGCCCATGCAGGTGTGTCCACCATGGAACACGCGAGGACCATCTCCAGCCTGGACAACTCCCTGCTCGGGCTGACCATTCGAGGCGCCCGAGCCGCGCACATCACCGGGACGGTTGAGGTGACCTCAGCTGCTGTGGGCGTGGGGACGGCCGTGTTCGGGCTGGCGGCGAAGGCCGTGGATGCCGATGACGACGGCATCAAGGACGGCGCCGTAGCCGGTATCGATGGCTCGCGAATCGGCGTCGACGGCGGAGGTCTCATCGATGTCGTCCGTCACCTACTCCGTTGACCCGACGAAACAGAGAGCTGTTCACATGCATCCCGTCGAGCATTCGACCGCCTGGGACCACCCGCCGACACGCAAGGCATTCGTCCGGCACATGATCATGATCGTCGGGAGGCTGCTCGGGTGGGGAGCCGTCTGGTTCGCGACCCTCTTCCTCATCGTCGCCACCCCTGCATCGATTGCCTGGGTCCTCATCCCCCTCCTGGTGTACGCCACCTTCCGGGCCGTCCTCCAACTCGGGTACTTCCCCTGGTCCCTCAACATGCAGCGTGTCCTCGCCCAGTACCCCTGGCAACACCTCGCCGACGTACCTCGGGGGCGGAACAAGCACCCCGAGGCGCAAGAGGACGAGATGTGGTACGAGTTGCCCGATCCCGAGAAGCCCGAGAAGCGGATTCCGTTGCTCTTCATGGCCAACATGCGCACCCTCTGGTGGCTGAGGCGCTTCGGGACCACCAAGACGAAGCCCGAGTTGAAGGCCCAGATCGAACCCCTGTGGTTCGCCGGCGACCCCCGCTTCTACGCCGTCATCGCGGCACCCGGCCGAGGAGGCGCCGCGCCGAGGCGGCTGCACTTCCTCTACCAGCGTCCGGCCAGGCCCAGTTGGAAGGCCGCCCCGGTCGGGTGGGGCGCCGGCCCCGCCGCTCTCGAACGGGCCCGTAGAGCCGGGGCGCAGGTCCCCGGCCCGGGAGCGGTCGGGACGCGATGAGCACCGGGCCCCGCATCGCGCTCGACGAGTCAGCCGAGGACCCCGGCGCCGCCATCTGGTTCGCCGAACCCGCGGGCTTTACGGCGATCCCAATGGCGCCACTGCTGAACCTGCCCACCGCTCCCGGCGCCGACGGATTGCGGGTGGCGCTGGGCCCGTTGCTGGAAGCAGCCCCGGACGACGTGTCCCGGGAGCGCTTCGTCGCTGAGCTTGCCGCAGGTCAGGAGGTGCTGAGGGTGCTCTGTGAAGCCGGAACAGTCCACTGTTCGGTCGGCCTGCATCGCGACGACGTGGCTGAGTCGGGTGGTGACGCTGAGGGGCGGCCGTTGCGCTCCTTCTTCACCCTCTCGTGGCGGGACACGGCCGTGGCGCCGCCTTCCGTCACAGCGGCCCGCTCCGTGACTCCCGCCGGGCATCACACCCGTATCGAGTACGTCGATCTGCCGTCCGGCCCGGCCAGCATCAGTGAGACCGTACGCACGCCCTCACCCGACAGCGGCCTCGCCCAGCAGCCCCTCCTCCAGATCCACGCCCACATCCCGCACCCGGAGGGCAAGCGACTGGCGGTCCTCACGCTGACGACGACCGAGATCGCCCACCGGGAGCAGTACCGTGCCATCCTCGATCAGATGGCCGGACTGGTCAGCTTCGATGATCCCCTTGCGAGCAGAGAGCAGAGAGCAGAGAGCAGAGAGCAGAGAGCAGAGAGCAGGTACTGCAGGGGAATCCCCGTGAGCCGCTGATGTAGGGGCCCTTCCGTGGGATTTCTTTGGAGACACGGGCCCCTAGTACCCGGCCGTGAACCTGGACCGCCTGTGCCTCGGGGTCTCCGCCTCGTTCAGGAGCGCGATCGCCAAGTCCTCCATCGACAGCGACGAGTTGCCCGCCGCGTCCACCAGGAGTTCGTCCGTGCCCAGGCGGAACGTGCCCGTACGGGTGCCCGGCTCCAGGACCGCCGACGGGCTCACGTACGTCCAGTCGACGCCCGTGTCCGCCGTGCGGACCGCCTCGTACTGGTCGTTGGACGCCTGGGCGATGTGCCGCCACGCCGTGGGGACGTACGCCGGGTCGTCGATGGCCAGGACCCCCTGCGTGCCGGGGACCGTCAGGCTGCCCGCGCCGCCGACGATCAGCAGCCGCACGCCCTTGCCCGACAGGCCCTCCAGGAGCGACTTGGTGATGGCGGCGTGCTCGTGTTCGCGGCCCGGCGCCGGTCTCGTGGCGTTGATCACGAGGTCTTGGCCGACGCTCAACTCCGCCACGTCGTACGGGATTCCCGCGTCGCCCGTGCGGTGCGTTGCGCCGGGGTGCAACTCGGCGTACCGGGTCGCGTCGCGTACCACCGCGGTCACCTCGTGGCCGCGAGAAAGTGCCTCCGTGACGACCCTGCTGCCTACGTTTCCTGCCGCTCCGAAGACGGTGATGTGCATGCTCATGGTCGTTCAGCCTCTTCTTGTGTGTCGGTTCTCTTGGTGCGTCGGGCTGCGTCACTCGGTGGTGTCACCTGTTCGTGGGTGCTTGCTTTCCGCGTGACCCGCCGCCTCCGCTCTGGCCCAGCAGCACGCTCCCCAGCACGAGCACCAAGCCGCCCACCTGCCACGACGTCAGCGTCTGGCCGAGGATCAGGAGGCCGGCGAGGGTGGCGACCACCGGGTTGGTCAGGCCGAGGAACGAGACGGACGAGGCCGGGAGGCGTTCGATGCCGCGGAACCACAGGGCGTACGCGATGGCCGTGCCGATCACGCCGAGGTAGACGTATCCGGCGATGTTGGTGCCCGTGAGGTGGCTCGGCAGGCCCTCCGCGGTGAGGGCGATGGGGGCCAGGACCAGGCCGCCCGCCGTCAGTTGCCAGCCGGTGAAGGTGAGGAGCGAGACACCCTCGGGGCGGCCCCAGCGCTTGCTGAGCACCACCGCGAGGGCCATCAGGGTCGTCGCCGCCAGCATCGCCGCGATGCCCACCGGGTCCACCGACGCGCTGCCCCGCAGGACCAGCAGGGCGACGCCCGCGACACCCACGAGTCCCGCGACGAGCGTACGGGCGGACGGGCGCACCTTCAGTACGCCGATGCCGAAGCCCGCCACCAGGAGCGGCATGACCGCGCTGACCGTCGATGCCACACCCCCGGGCAGGTGGTAGGCACCGAAGAAGAGGAGCGGGAAGAACGCCCCGAAGTTCAGCAGCCCCAGCACGGCGGTCTTCCACCACCAGTCGCCCCTCGGCAGCCGCCGGGTGATCGCGAGGAGGATCAGCCCGGCGGGCAGCGCGCGCAGGGCCGCGGCGAGCAACGGGCGGTCGGCGGGCAGGAGTTCGGTCGTCGTGACGTACGTGGTGCCCCAGGTCGCCGGGCCGATGGCCGCGAGGCCCGCGGCGGCGAGGGCGTAGGTGCGGGGCCCCCGGCCGGGCCGGCGCCGGCCACTCGGGCTGGCGGTCCCGACGCCGGTCGTCGGTGTCGTGCGTACCGCGCTCGTGCTTGGGCTGGTGGTCGACATGATGCTCCCCCTCTGTTCCCCTCAACGCTGTTATTCTCAACGTTGAGATAAATATGGACCGCCGGTCCGCGAACGTCAAGTATCTGAACGTTGAGAGATCTGCTGAGGGGAACCTGCACATGAGCGACACCCGGCCCAAGCCCGACGTGCCCGCGAAAGCGAAAGCGGAAGCTGAATCGGAAGCGGACGCCCAGGCCGACGCTCACGCCGACGCCATCGACGAGCTCCGCGCCCAGTGGCGCCGCGAGCGTCCCGATCTGGACCTCGCCCATCTGGACGCCATGGCCCTGGTGGGCCGCATCAAACGCGCCGACCACCTGCTGAGCAAAGGCATGAAGCGGGTCTTCGTCGAGTACGGCCTGGAGTTCGCGGAGTTCGACGTCCTCGCCACGCTCCGACGGGTCGGCGCCCCGCACGAACTGACCGCGGGCGGCCTCCTGAAGTCCGCGATGGTGACATCGGGTGCCATCACCAACCGCCTCGACAAGCTCGAACGCAAGGGCCTGATCGCCCGCCACCCCGACCCCGCCGACCGCAGGGCCATCCGCGTGCGCCTCACCGAGGAAGGCCTCGACCTCGTCGACCGCGCCGTCGTCGACCACATCACCAACGAGGAGCGCATGCTCGCCGCCCTGACCCCCGAGGACCGCGCGGCCCTCGACGGCGCCCTGCGCAAGCTCCTCGTATCCCTGGGGGACACCCACCTGGGCTGAGCACCCCGGCGCGGCCCGCCGCGCGGAAGCCCTCACCGCCCGCCCCGCCCCCAGGTGAGAGCGAAGTTCCCCGCCGGTCACCGCGTGCCACAGGGCTGAAACCCGGCCTCCCTACCTTCGGATCATCAGCCGCCGGCTGTGGAGATGCGGAGGTCTGGCATGTGGATCCAACGGTGGGACCCGGAAGACGAGAAGTTCTGGGAGGAGGAAGGGGAGCGGGTCGCCCGGCGGAACCTGGTGTTCTCGATCCTCTCGGAGCACATCGGGTTCTCCATCTGGACGCTGTGGTCCGTGATGGTGCTCTTCATGGGGCCCGAGTACGGGATCGATCCCGCCGGGAAGTTCTTCCTCGTGTCCATGGCCACGCTGGTCGGGGCCGTCGCCCGCGTCCCCTACACCTTCGCCGTCGCCCGCTTCGGCGGACGTAACTGGACGATCATCTCGGCGAGCATGCTGCTCGCGCCGACCGTCGCGGCCTTCTCCGTGATGGAGCCCGGCACCTCCTACACCACCTTCATGCTCTGCGCCCTGCTCACCGGCGTCGGCGGCGGCAACTTCGCCTCCTCCATGACCAACATCAATTCCTTCTTCCCCTTGAGGAAGAAGGGGTGGGCCCTCGGGCTCAATGCCGGCGGCGGCAACATCGGCGTGCCCGTCGTGCAGCTCGCCGGGCTCGCGGTCATCGGGGCCGGGGGAGGGCCGCGCGTGCTTCTCGGGATCTACATCCCGCTCATCTTCGTCTCCGCCGTCTGCGCCGCCCTCTTCATGGACAACCTCGCCACCGTGAAGAACGACACCGGGGCCGCGAAGGAAGCCGTACGGGACGCTCACACGTGGATCATGGCCTTCTTGTACGTGGGGACCTTCGGGTCCTTCATCGGGTACAGCTTCGCCTTCGGGCTCGTCCTGCAGACCCAGTTCGGGCGCACACCGTTGCAGGCCGCCGCGGTCACCTTCATCGGGCCGCTGCTCGGCTCGCTGATCCGGCCCGTCGGCGGGCGGCTCGCCGACCGGTTCGGCGGGGCCCGCATCACGCTGTGGAACTTCGTCGGGATGGGCGCGGCCACCGGCGTCGTCGTCATCGCCTCCATGCGGGAGTCGCTCGCCCTCTTCGTGGCCGCCTTTGTCGTTCTCTTCGTGCTCACCGGGCTCGGGAACGGGTCGACCTACAAGATGATCCCCGGCATCTTCCAGGCCAAGGCCCTCCAGAAGGGGCTTCAGGGGGAGGCCGCCGCGGCTTACGGGCGGCGGCTCTCCGGGGCCTCCATGGGTCTCATCGGCGCCGTCGGGGCGCTCGGCGGGCTGGGGATCAACCTCGCCTTCCGGCAGTCCTTCCAGACCGTGGGGTCGGGGACCGGTGCCTTCGTCGCCTTCCTCGTCTTCTACGCCGCCTGCTTCTGCGTCACCTGGGCCGTATACCTTCGCCGCCCTGCGCCCGCCCCGGACTCCGGGCAGACCCCGGACGCCGAGGAGAAGCCCCAGCTCACGTACGCGCAGGTCTGAATCAGGGGTGGTCGTAGCCTGGTGTAACACGTACGACATCGTGATGATCCGGGGTTGTCACGGGCCGTTGGCAGGCTCGTTCAACCCCGGATCATCCATCACGCGGTACTAGCGGGACGAAAGCAGCTGCCATGCACGGGACCCCTCCGACCGGTCAACAGGCCGGCCGTCAGAACGCCCCCCTCGCCGGATTCACCGTCGGCGTCACCGCCGCGAGGCGCGCCGACGAGCTCGGCGCGCTGCTCCAGCGGCGCGGCGCCACCGTCCTGCACGCGCCCGCGCTGCGCATCGTCCCGCTCGCCGACGACAGCGAACTCCTCTCCGCCACCAAGCAACTGATCGACCACGCGCCCGACATCGTGATCGCCACCACCGCCATCGGTTTCCGTGGCTGGGTCGAGGCCGCCGACGGGTGGGGCTTCGGCGAGGCGCTGCTGCGATGTCTGCGCGGCGTCGAGCTGCTGGCCCGCGGGCCCAAGGTCAAGGGCGCCATCCGCGCCGCCGGGCTCACCGAGGAGTGGTCGCCCTCGTCCGAGTCCATGGCGGAGGTGCTGGACCGGCTGCTCGGCGAAGGCGTCGAAGGCAAGCGCATCGCACTTCAGCTGCACGGCGAACCGCTGCCCGGCTTCGTCGAGTCGCTGCGCGCCGGGGGAGCGGAGGTCGTCGGCGTGCCCGTCTACCGCTGGCTGCCGCCGGAGGATCTCGCGCCCGTCGACCGGCTCCTCGACGCCACCGTCGCGCGCTCCGTCGACGCCCTGACCTTCACCAGCGCGCCCGCCGCCGCGTCCTTCCTGGCCCGAGCCGAGGACCGGGGCATGTCCGGCGAGCTCTTCGAGGCCCTTCAGCACGACGTCCTGTCCGCCTGCGTGGGCCCGGTCACGGCGCTTCCGCTGCAGGCCCTCGGCGTCGTGACGGTGCAGCCCGAACGCTTCCGGCTCGGGCCCCTCGTCCAGATCCTCTGCCAGGAACTGCCCTCCCGCGCCCGTACGTTGCCCGTCGCGGGCCACCGCGTCGAGATCCGCGGTCACGCCGTCCTGGTCGACGACGAGCTGCGGCCCGTGCCGCCCGCCGGCATGTCGCTCCTTCGGACGCTCGCGCGGCGCCCGGGGTGGGTCGTCTCCCGGGCCGAACTGCTGCGCGCGCTGCCCGGCGCGGGGCGCGACGAGCACGCCGTGGAGACCGCGATGGCCAGGCTGCGTACGGCACTTGGGGCGCCGAAGCTGGTCCAGACGGTGGTCAAGCGCGGCTATCGGCTGGCACTCGACCCCGCGGCCGGGGCCAAGTACGCCGACTGACGGGCCCTGTTGTCCCGTCCCCGCAGTACCAGGGCCCGCGCCAGCAGGCTGATCGCGACGGTGGAGAGCAGGGCCCGCACGGCGTTCCAGGCCAGCCACGGGTCCTCGAACGTCTCGCGTACGGCGGCCGGGTCGGCGATCTTCGCCGGGTCGCCCGCGTCCGCGAGTTGGTCGTTCAGCGGCACGTTCACGGCCGATGTGATCACGAAGGTGATGAGGTAGAGGACGAGTGCCGCGAGGACCCACCGGTACGGGCCCGTGCCGCGCAGTTGCCACGCGGAGACCGCCGTGAAGATCAGCGCGCCGAAGAAGCTCGCGAAGAAGACCGGGTTGTTGAACGCGTCGTTCGTGTTCTGCATGACCTCGATGAAGACCCGGTCATCGCTGCGAGCGAGGCCGGGCATGACGCCGCAGGAGAAGATGTAGAAGGTTCCGGCGATCAGGCCCATGGTCACGACGGCCGCCCCCAGGACGGCCCCGGCGGAGCCGCCCCTCCGGCTCTGCCCCATGCCCTGTTCCTGTCCCCGGCTTTTCGTCTCACGTTTGGCTTCCATGGGACCGAGTCAACCGGCCCGATGGCCGCCGGACCATGGTCTCGAAGCGCGTCCCCATAAGCGGGCGTCTCATCCGCGCCCGGTGGCAGGGGTTCCGCACCCGCCCGCGGCGAGGCACTGTAGGGGGAGCACTCACCGGTAACCCCACAAGGCGGTGACAGGCGCATGGCACTGGGCATGGACCCGGCCACGTACGAGCTGCGATTCGACTCCGGGCGGAGCTGTCTGGATCTCGTGGCGACGAACCATCCCGTGGAACGGCTCGACTCCGTGGACCGGCTGCGTGCCTGGCTCGCGGGTGCCGGGCTCATCCCGGATCGCACCGCCCTGCCGGGGGCAGGCCCGGCCTGGCTCGTGGGCTTTCGCGAACTGCGCCAGAGCGTCGGCCAGTTGGTGCTGGCGGAACTCGAAGGGCGCTGCGCCGAAGCCGCGTTGGGCAGGGTCAATGCCCTCGCCGCGGCAGCGCCCCCGGCCCCGCGCGCCGTCCGGCGCCCCGACGGCAGCCTCGCCCGCACCCTGGACGGCGACCCCGGCTGCGCGGCCCTGCTCGCCGCCGTGGCGCGCGATGCCGTCGACCTGCTCACCGACCCCGTCGCGCGCGCCCTGCTGCGCCAGTGCGAGGGCGACAACTGCCCCATCGTGTACCTGGACACCTCACGCGGCAGGCGCCGCCGCTGGTGCTCGAGTGAGGTGTGCGGCAACCGTGAACGGGTCGCCAGACACCGGCGGCGGGCGGCGCTCGCGCGGGCCTGATCAAATTTCTTCCGGGGCGGCTGAACACAGCCGTTGCCGCGTACGTACATCTCCGGTGAGCCAGCCAAGACGAAGAGCGGACACCGGAGGCAAGCGTGCGCAAGGATTCCGCCGTGGCCGATGAGCGCCCGCAGGCACGCCCGCCCCGACATCGTCTGGTCCCGCAACGCAACGGACCCGACGAGGAGTTGATGCGCGCCCTCTACCGCGAGCACGCGGGGCCACTTCTGGCCTATGTGCTCCGCCTGGTGGCGGGCGACCGGCAGCGCGCCGAAGATGTCGTACAGGAAACGCTCATCCGTGCCTGGAAGAACGCCGGTCAGCTCAATCGTGCGACCGGTTCGGTACGCCCCTGGCTGGTGACGGTCGCCCGGCGCATCGTCATCGACGGTCACCGCAGCCGGCAGGCCCGGCCGCAGGAGGTCGATCCGTCGCCGCTGGAGGTCATCCCCGCGGAGGACGAGATCGATAAGGCGCTGTGGCTGATGACTCTCTCGGACGCGCTCGACGACCTGACTCCCGCCCACCGGGAAGTGCTCGTCGAAACTTATTTCAAGGGGCGTACGGTCAATGAGGCGGCCGAGACTCTGGGTATACCGAGTGGGACGGTGCGCTCGCGGGTCTTCTACGCGCTGCGTTCGATGAAGCTTGCGCTTGAGGAGCGGGGGGTGACGGCATGAACGAGTCCTACGGACATGACGCGTGGGGGCAGGCTGAAGCGGGCGACGTGCACGAGACCGTCGGCGCCTACGCCCTCGGCATCCTGGACGACGCGGAGGCGACGGCCTTCGAGGCACATCTGGCGGTCTGCGAGTTCTGCGCGCACCAGCTGGAGGAGTTCTCCGGCATGGAGCCGATGCTGGCCGCGCTCGCGGACCTCCCCGGCGGACGCGGCGTACCGGCGATCGGCGAGCAGCTCGCCGCGAGGCCGAGCCCGCGCCTGGCGGACCGCCTCGTGGACGAGGTCTCCGTGAAGCGTCAGCAGAAGCGCAGGCGCGGCATGTATCTGGTGGCCGCCGCTGCCGCGCTGATCATCGGCGGGCCGCTCACGGTCCTCGCGGTGAGCGACGACGGCGGGACGACGGACGTGGCGGGCGAACCGCACCCCACGAGCCCCGCCGAGGACGCCTTCTTCAACCACATGGACGACAAGATCAAGGCGACGGACCCGAAGACCAAGGTCAGTGCCACGGTCGGCACGGAGAAGAAGGCCTGGGGCACGCACGCGGTCCTGGAGCTCAAGAACGTCAAGGGCCCGCTCAAGTGCTCCCTGGTCGCGGTCGGCAAAGACGGCGAGAAGGAGACGGTGACCACCTGGTCCGTCCCGAAGTGGGGTTACGGCATCGAGGACAGCCCGAACAAGTGGGCGCGCAGCCCGCTGTACGTCCACGGGGGCGCCGCGATGGACCGGAACGACATCGACCACTTCGAGGTGACCACCTTCGACGGCGACCGCCTCGTGGAGGTCGACGCGTAGGAGAAGCGCACACGGAGGTCACACGGGGGTCCCCTTTCGCGTACGGTAGACGGCTGCTCAATAGAGCAGCTGCACGTCCGGAAAGGGGCCTCGGTGGCCGACGTACGCGACCGTGAGATCGGCGTCGAACAGGAACATCTCGACCAGGTCTACCGGCGTCTCGAGGAGAAGATCCACGAGGCCGAGTTCCTCATGACCGACGCGGCCAAGCGCTCCCAGGTCGGCACGCCCGGCGCGCTCGCCGAGCGGGACGCCCAGGTGTTCCGCGCGGGCGTTCATCTCAACCGCCTCAACAACGAGTTCGAGGACTTCCTCTTCGGGCGCATCGACCTGCTGCTCGGCAAGGACGGCAAGAAGGGCCCGGACGGCGCGTACACGTCGATCGAGCCCGCCGAGGACGCGGTGAGCGAGAACAACACCGCCGAGATCGCCGAGACCCTGCACATCGGCCGTATCGGCGTCCTGGACGCCGACTACTCCCCGCTGGTCATCGACTGGCGGGCGCCGGCCGCGGCGCCCTTCTACCGCTCGACGCCGGTCGACCCGGGCCGTGTCGTACGGCGCAGGGTCATCCGCTCCAAGGGCCGCAGGGTCCTGGGCGTCGAGGACGACCTGATGCGCCCGGAGCTCAAGGCGACCCTTGCCGGTGAGTCGCTGCCGGTCATCGGCGACGGCGCCCTGATGGCGGCGCTGGGCCAGGCCCGCAGCCACACGATGCGGGACATCGTGGCGTCGATCCAGGCCGAGCAGGACATGGTCATCCGGGCGCCCGCCGCCTCGGTGACGTACGTCGAGGGCGGCCCCGGCACCGGCAAGACCGCCGTGGCCCTGCACCGCGCGGCCTACCTCCTCTACCAGGACCGCAGGCGCTACGCGGGCGGCATCCTCATCGTCTCCCCGACCCCGCTCCTCGTGGCCTACACGGAGGGCGTGCTCCCCTCGCTCGGCGAGGAGGGGCAGGTCGCGATCCGGGCCGTGGGCGCGCTGGCCGACGACGCGGCGGGCCCGGCCGAGGCCACCGTCTACGACTCTCCCGCGGTGGCCAGGGTCAAGGGCTCCTCCCGGATGCTGCACGTCCTGCGGAAGGCCGCCAGGGGCGCTCTGGAGGGCGGTACGGGCACGACCGCGAAGCCCGCCTCCCAGGACGGTCAGCTCGCCTTCGGAGACGACGACGAGGACGACGCGCCCCAGGCGCCCGCCGAGACGCCCACACGGCTCCGTGTGGTCGCTTTCGGCCGCCGTCTGGAGCTGGAGGCCGACGCGCTCGGCCGCATCCGACGCAACGCGCTCAGCGGCACGGCTCCCGTCAACCTGCTGCGCCCGCGCGCCCGCAAGCTCCTGCTGGACGCCCTGTGGTCCCAGTCGGGCTCCGCGGGCCGGCACAGCGACCCGGAGCTGGCCGCCGAGCTGCGCTCGTCCTTCGACGAGGACATCACCTCCGAGGACGACTTCATCCGCTTCCTCGACGCCTGGTGGCCCGAACTCACCCCGCGCGCCGTGCTCTCCGCGATGGGCGACGAGCGGCGCCTCGGGCGTTGGGCGCGCCGCGTCCTGAACCCGGGCGAGGTCCGCAAGGTCGCCCGGTCCCTCAAGCGCGACGCCCTGTCCGTGCACGACGTGGCGCTCCTGGACGAGCTCCATTCGATCCTCGGCACGCCGCACAGGCCCCGCAAGAAGAAGGATCTCGACCCCCTCGACCTGCTCACCGGGCTCGACGAACTGATGCCGCAGCGCGAGGAGTCCCAGCGCGAGCGCGCCGAGCGGCTCGCCGCGGAGCGCACCGAGTACGCACACGTCATCGTCGACGAGGCCCAGGACCTGACCCCCATGCAGTGGCGCATGGTCGGCCGCAGGGGCCGGCACGCCACGTGGACGATCGTCGGCGACCCGGCCCAGTCCTCCTGGTCCGACCCGGACGAGGCCGCTGCCGCCCGTGACGAGGCCCTGGGCAGCCGCCCGCGCCGCCGTTTCACCCTCACGGTCAACTACCGCAACCCCGCCGAGATCGCCGATCTCGCGGCCAAGGTGCTCGCGCTCGCGATGCCGGGCTCCGAGTCGCCGTCGGCCGTACGGTCCACCGGGGTGAAGCCCCGTTTTGCGACAGCGAACAATGGACACAGTGCGGTCGTACGCGACAAGGACCTGGGCGCTTCGGTGCGCGCGGAGGCGGCGCGGCTGCTCGACCAGGTGGACGGCACCATCGGCGTCGTCGTGGCGATGAACCGCCGCGAGCAGGCGGCGCGCTGGCTCGACGGGCTCGGCGACCGCGTGGTGGCGCTCGGCAGCCTGGAGGCCAAGGGCCTGGAGTACGACGCGACGGTCGTCGTCTCCCCGGCGGAGATCGCGGACGAGTCCCCGGCGGGCCTGCGTGTCCTGTACGTGGCGCTGACCAGGGCGACCCAGCAGCTCACGGTGCTTTCCGGCGAGCGCGACGACCCCGACGCGGAGGGCGTGCCGGACCTGCTCCGCGAATGACTTCGGAGACTTCTCGGGACGGGAATTGCCTTGCGGGGATCGTTTGTTACCGTTGATGTGGCACCGGCCCGATCCAAGCCCCCGGGCCCAACCATCGTCGCTACGAGCGACCACTTGCCGCGAGGCGAGCATGGCGGGTCGGTGTCATAAGCGTTCGAAGAGGCCTTCGTCACTCGGTGACGGAGGCCTCTTTCGGTTCCCCCCTACCGACGGCCCGCAACTTCTCGTATGGTGGAAACCAGTTTCCGAAAAGCTGGTGAACGAAAAGTTCGCAATCCGAGGCGGCTACCACGTACTCAGTGGTAGGTGCGACGATCGGACGGCAAGAGCAACACGGTGAAAGCAGAGGAAGTCGGCCATGGCAACGGCGCCCAGCGTCTCCTACTCGAACACGGTCCGGTTGGAGGTGCCCGCGAGCGGCACCGCGGTCTCCCAGATCACCACGGCCGTCGAGTCCCACGGAGGCTCGGTGACCGGCCTCGACGTCACGGCGTCCGGCCATGAGGCACTGAGGATCGACGTCACGATCGCGGCGACCTCCACGACGCACGGCGACGAGATCGTCGCGCAGCTGCGCACCATCGAGGGCGTCACCGTCGGCAAGGTCTCCGACCGTACGTTCCTGATGCACCTCGGCGGCAAGATCGAGATGGCGTCCAAGCACCCCATCCGGAACCGCGACGACCTCTCCATGATCTACACCCCGGGCGTGGCCCGCGTGTGCATGGCGATCGCCGAGAACCCCGAGGACGCGCGCCGCCTCACCATCAAGCGCAACTCCGTTGCGGTCGTAACGGACGGCTCGGCCGTCCTCGGGCTCGGCAACATCGGCCCGAAGGCCGCGCTGCCGGTCATGGAGGGCAAGGCGGCCCTCTTCAAGCGCTTCGCCGGCATCGACGCGTGGCCGCTGTGCCTGGACACCCAGGACACCGACGCGATCGTCGAGATCGTGAAGGCGATCGCCCCCGGCTTCGCGGGCATCAACCTGGAGGACATCTCGGCGCCGCGCTGCTTCGAGATCGAGGCCCGCCTGCGCGAGGCCCTGGACATCCCCGTCTTCCACGACGACCAGCACGGCACCGCGATCGTCGTGCTCGCCGCGCTGACCAACGCACTTCGCGTGGTGGGCAAGGACATTGGCGACGTACGCGTCGTCATGTCCGGTGCGGGCGCGGCCGGTACGGCCATCCTCAAGCTGCTCATCGCGGCGGGCGTCAAGCACGCCGTCGTCGCCGACATCCACGGCGTCGTGCACGCGGACCGCGAGGACCTCGTGGATGCCGCGCCGGACTCGCCGCTGCGCTGGATCGCCGACAACACCAACCCCGAGGGCGCCCGCGGCACCCTCAAGGAAGCGGTCGTCGGCGCCGACGTCTTCATCGGCGTGTCGGCCCCGAACGTCCTGGGCGCCGACGACGTCGCGGCCATGGCCGACGGCGCCATCGTGTTCGCGCTCGCGAACCCGGACCCCGAGGTCGACCCCGCCATCGCCCGCCAGACGGCGGCAGTGGTGGCCACCGGCCGCTCGGACTTCCCGAACCAGATCAACAACGTCCTGGTCTTCCCCGGTGTCTTCCGCGGTCTGCTCGACGCCCAGTCGCGCACCGTCAACACGGAGATGATGCTGGCGGCGGCGGGCGCCCTCGCGGACGTCGTCGCCGAGGACGAGCTCAACCCGAACTACATCATCCCCAGCGTCTTCAACGACAAGGTCGCGGGCGCGGTCGCCGATGCGGTGCGCAGCGCGGCGAAGGCCGCCGGGGTGACGGCCGGGGTGGCTGTGACAGGCGCCACGGCCCAGTAGTACGGCGCGTCGCGGAACGCAGGGCCCTCAAAGGCCCTCTAGGGTGGCGTGGAAGCGCGCCCCCGACTGCCACCTTCCCAGGGGCGGTGAAGCTTTTCGTGTGACCCCAAGGGGCCCGGATTGGCTTTCCCGCCGCAGGTGGGGGCAGGATGCCTTTCTGGGCGCGAGGGTCCGGATGACGGACCCGGGTCCGGGGCCTGACCGAGGACCCTGGCAGCATCGGCTTCGCTGTGCCCATCATGCGGCCCCGCCGCGTGGCACGCCTCAACGGCAAGAAGAACACGGGAGTACAAACATGAACCGCAGTGAGCTGGTGGCCGCGCTGGCCGACCGCGCCGAGGTGACCCGCAAGGACGCCGACGCCGTGCTGGCGGCGTTCGCCGAGACCGTCGGCGAGATCGTTGCCAAGGGCGACGAGAAGGTCACCATCCCCGGCTTCCTGACCTTCGAGCGCACCCACCGTGCCGCTCGCACCGCCCGGAACCCGCAGACCGGCGAGCCGATCAACATCCCGGCCGGCTACAGCGTCAAGGTTTCGGCGGGCTCCAAGCTCAAGGAAGCCGCCAAGGGCAAGTAGCCTCAAGCAGCAAGAGAAGGGGCGGCCACCCGGTTGGGTGGCCGCCCCTTCTGCGTGCCGTTCAAAAGATGGCCTCAAACGCCGGCCGGGCTGAACTCGCTACAGCGTCGCCCGGCCCGGCAGCTCGACCTTCGCGCCGAGCTCCACGAGCTTGTCCATGAAGTTCTCGTAGCCGCGGTTGATCAGGTCGATGCCGTGGACGCGGGACGTCCCCTGGGCCGCCAGAGCGGCGATCAGGTACGAGAAGCCGCCGCGCAGGTCGGGGATGACCAGATCGGCGCCCTGGAGCTTCGTGGGGCCGCTGACGACCGCCGAGTGGAGGAAGTTGCGCTGCCCGAAGCGGCAGTCGGAGCCGCCGAGGCACTCGCGGTAGAGCTGGATGTGCGCGCCCATCTGGTTGAGCGCGGAGGTGAAGCCGAGCCGCGACTCGTACACCGTCTCGTGCACGATCGACAGACCGGCGGCCTGCGTCAGGGCGACGACGAGCGGCTGCTGCCAGTCCGTCTGGAAGCCGGGGTGCACGTCCGTCTCCAGGGCGATCGCGTTGAGCGAGCCGCCCGGGTGCCAGAAGCGGATGCCCTCGTCGTCGATCTCGAAGGCACCGCCCACCTTCCGGTAGGTGTTCAGGAACGTCATCATCGACCGCTGCTGGGCGCCGCGGACGTAGATGTTGCCTTCGGTCGCCAGGGCCGCGGAAGCCCAGGAGGCGGCCTCCAGGCGGTCCGAGAGGGCGTGGTGGTTGTAGCCGCCCAGGCTGTCGACACCGGTGACCCTTATGGTCCGGTCGGTGTCCATCGCGATGATCGCGCCCATCTTCTGCAGGACGCAGATGAGGTCTTCGATCTCGGGCTCGACGGCCGCGTTCGAGAGCTCGGTGACGCCCTCCGCGAGAACCGCGGTCAGCAGCACCTGCTCGGTGGCGCCGACGGACGGGTAGGGCAGCTGGATCTTCGTGCCGCGGAGCCGCTGCGGTGCCTCCAGGTACTGGCCGCCCTCGCGCTTCTCGATGGTCGCGCCGAACTGGCGGAGCACCTCGAAGTGGAAGTCGATCGGCCGGCCGCCGATGTCGCAGCCGCCGAGGCCGGGGATGAAGGCGTGCCCGAGGCGGTGCAGGAGCGGCCCGCAGAAGAGGATCGGGATGCGCGACGACCCGGCGTGGGCGTCGATGTCCGCGACGTTGGCACTCTCCACGTGCGAGGGGTCCATGACCAGCTCGCCCGGCTCCTCACCGGGGCGGACCGTGACGCCATGCAGCTGCAGGAGTCCGCGTACGACGCGCACGTCGCGGATGTCTGGGACATTGCGCAGCCTGCTCGGAGCGCTGCCGAGCAGCGCGGCGACCATGGCCTTGGGCACGAGGTTCTTCGCGCCGCGGACACGGATCTCGCCCTCCAGCGGGGTTCCGCCGTGGACAAGCAGTACATCGTCGGTGACGGTCATGAATCTCGCGTTCCGATTGGATGGACGGGTGGACCAAAGGGCAAGCGTAATGGGCGTGTACCCCCTCTCCGTAAGGCCAAGGGCACGCGAAACACGTCAGGACTTCGTGACAACACGAACCGTTCGGAACCGGACACTCCGGGTCACCGCCGAAAGAGTGCGCTCCGGACGCGCCCATGCGCCCCTGAGCTGCATTCACTCCCGTACGGGCATTGCCTCCCCCCGCGGGGCAAAGATGCGGGATCATGTCGTTCATGACCGAGGTGTCCTCGCTCACAGGGCGGCTGCTCGTGGCCACGCCTGCCCTGGCGGACCCGAACTTCGACCGCGCGGTGGTGCTGCTCCTCGACCACGACGAGGAGGGCTCGCTCGGCGTAGTCCTCAACCGGCCCACGCCGGTGGACGTCGCGGACATCCTGGAGGGCTGGGGTGAGCTGGCGGGCGCGCCGGGCGTCGTCTTCCAGGGCGGCCCCGTCTCGCTCGACTCGGCGCTCGGCGTGGCGGTGATCCCCGGGGAGGAGGGGCCCGGCTCCCGGCCGCGGCCCGGCAGGGGCGAGCCCATCGGCTGGCGCCGCGTGCACGGCGCGATCGGCCTGGTCGACCTGGACACCCCGCCCGAACTCCTGGCCCCCGCGCTCGGCTCCCTGCGCATCTTCGCCGGCTACGCGGGCTGGGGCCCGGGCCAACTGGAGGACGAGCTCGTCGAGGGCGCCTGGTACGTGGTCGAGTCCGAACCCGGCGACGTCTCGTCACCGTCCCCGGAGCGCCTGTGGCGAGCGGTCCTGCGCCGCCAGCGCAGCGAACTGGCGATGGTGGCCACCTATCCGGATGACGCTTCGCTCAACTGAGGTCTCCTCGGGGAACTCGACCTCTAGCGTGGGCCGGGGGAGTGTCTGATCCTGATTTGGCCGTCGACTATGAGTTGCTCGATACGTCGGCGAAGCAGCTGGGCGCCATTCAGCGAGAGTTCAAGAACCTGGGTGAATGGAAAGACGACATCGGGTCGGTCGTGGGGGCCTCGGACCTTAGAGGGGCGATGACCGATTTCATCGGCAACTGGGACGACAACCGCAAGCGTCTGCTTGAGTCGTTGAATGCTGTCGGCACGATGGTCGAGGAAACGCGAAACGCATTCCAGAGGCTTGATGAGAATTTGTCGAAGCCCGGCAAGAAGAAGTAGTGATCCGGAAATCGCGTCGACCCGTCATCTGGATTCTGGAGAAGAGTGGCACGACCGAAGGACTGGCAGCCCCTGTGTGAAAGTGATCCCGTGCCGGGTGATCCTGATGGGGTTCGTGGCCAGGTAAAGCACATGAAGAAGATCGCCGAGTATCTGCGTACTCAGGCGCCGCAGCGCTCAATGCGATGGCTGACGCCGAAAATCTCAAGGGGAAGTACGCGGAGAAGCTCGGTGATCGACGCGCACGAGGGCAGGGCTGACGACAAGCCCGACTCCGGCAGAGACGGAAAGGGCGGCAAGGGCTCCGGCGCCGAGGACGCCGCGCTCAAGCGTGCCAAAGAAGACCTGGAGAGCGCCCGGGGGCGGTTCAACTCCGCGGTCGGCGACTACGACGAACGCTCCGGTCACTTCGCGGGGAAGATCAGGGAATCCATCGACGATGACATGGCGGACAGTTGGTGGAACGACGCCAAGGGAGCGATCGCTGACGCGGACTGGATCGGCGAATGGGCTGACAGGTTGAGCTGGGTCGCGACGGCCGTAGGTGTCGCAGCCATGCTCTTCCCGGGCATCGGCTGGATCGCGGCTGCCTTGACCGTCGCGGTGCTGATTGCCCACGCGGCGCAGGCGACCACGGGAAATGGTTCATGGTTCGACGTCATCATGGACATCGGGGCCTTGAAGTTGGCGCGTAATGGCATGAGAGCAGCCAAGGGGATCAAGCTCCTGCAGAACAGCTCACGCAAGGTTGCCTCCAAGTCGTCCGGTACCGCCCAGCAGGTGCAGAGCGCGTCGAAAACCGCCGGGTCGAGGGCCAGTTCGGTGGCGAAGTCCCGTAAAGGTGGTGGAAGGTCGGGAAATGCGCGCAACAACGCCAGAGCCCGAAATATGCGCCAACTGGCCAAGAGTCGGGCAGACGGGAAGAAAGCTGCCGGTGAGGTGCGCGATGCGGAGATGCCGCAGATTACCGCGCAGGAGAAGGCCGGTGTGTTGGGAGATGCCCAGCTCGGTCGCCAGATGAAGGACATCAAAAAGTGGCACGCTGAGTTTCCCGCCGACGCTCAGCTCGCGGCCAACGCCCGCCAGGCCGAGCGTCATAGGGACGCGCTCGTAGGGTCGTGGGGGGCCAGTACGGTCCTTGACAGTGGGGACAAAGCCGGCGACCAGGTCTCGGGTGGCGAGTACAGCAGAATGAAGGATCGTATGACGCGGTCAGTGGGCTCGCGATGGTGAGGAAAAGTTGATGACCATGGAGGGCTCAGACCGGGTGGTCCGCAGTGAGCGGCGTTTGGCGTGGCGCGTGGGCCTTTTCAGATGGTTCTTCCTGCTGTCCATGCTGCGTATGTTCGCCGCTCCCGCGAGCAAGGACTTCTTCGGCAGGGAATTGGTGCCGTGGCCGACGTGGGACTGGGCGCTGTGTGCGCTGGTACCGGTGCTCCTGATCTATATCTCGCGGCGTCCGGATGACTGGGAGGACCTGCGGGGTGAGCGCGGCCTGATCAAGTGGGCGCTCATTCTGTATCTCTTCTACGCGCTGATGTGGGCCGTCGGCAGCGGCGCCTGGACGCTCTGGATAGCAGTGGGTATCTGCCTCGCCGGTTTCGCCGGCATGTGGCGCCTCAATCGCGCGGAGCGGCTTCGTGCAGGCTGAACCGGCCGGGTGGGCGGAACGGGTCGACGACGAAGCCCCGGTCACCGGGTACCGCATCATCCTCCCCGACCAGTGGGCCCAAGTCCCCCTGCGTCAAGGCACGAGCGCCGTTTCCGGGAAGCCGTGGCGCAGGCCGTGAAGAGCAAGGCTCTCGATCTCTACCTGCCGGTCAAGCCGATGGGTGACTTCAGCGTCGGGGCATCGATCCTCGTCTCCGAGAGCCTCCTGCCCCGGCGGCAGGGGCAGCCGCAGAGTGAGGCCGAGCCCACCGAGGCAGCCGTGCGGCTCCTCTCCAGAGACGGTGTTGAAGGCGCCGATCTGAGTTCGGGAGACGTCGACGGGGCCCTCGCGGTCCGCCGGGAGCACGTGGCGAAGGCCGACAGCGGCCAAGGAGCGGAACTCGCCTCGCGGCGTGTCGAGTACATGATCTCCGTACCGGGCGACCCGGATCGCTGGTTCGTGGCGGCCTTCTCGACCGTCGGGGGCGGCAGTCCCCGGGACGAGCTGGCCGAGGTCCTCGTCGAATGGTTCGACGCCCTGATGGCGTCTTTCCGCTGGAGGCGGGCACGGCGGGCACGGCGGGCACGGCGGGAGTGGCGGGGATGAGCGAGTCCTTCCGGGCCGTCATCGACATCGAGGACGTCGACCCCACACCCTGGGTGATGGTGCCGCCGCGGTCCGGGCTGACGGCGCCCTGGTCGGTGTGGGAGGACATCCGCGCCTGGTCCCGGGAGGTTGCCGAGGAGGGAGTTGTGGGAGGACCACGACCTCGACCCGGGCCCGCACGGCGTGGACTTCGTGGCCGGCACCCTGGAGCGCTGCGTCGAGGCGTTCGCGCCGCCCGGCTCGGACCACTGGGTGTTCCTCCATCTCGATCAGCCCACCGATCTGCCGCTCCCGGTCTGCGCGGCCATCGGTCCTGCGTCGGGCCCCCGTGAGGCGGCCCTCCGTGTCCTCACCGAGGCGGACGACCCGGGGGCCGTCGAGCCCCCGTGGGTTGCGTCCGTCACGGCTGGCAGGTGGACGTGCACAAGGCGGACCTCGTCGTGTGGACGGCCACGGAAGATGTCGCCCACCTCCTGCGCGCCGCCGGTGACGTCGAGGACCTGGCGCGGTCGCTGTCGGTCTGGGTGGTTCCGTGAGGCACGCGATGTACCGGCCAGGGCGATGCCCGCAACCCGTGAGCGTAGGTACCCTTGGATGCCATGAGCACTCTTGAGCCCGAGCCCGAGCGCGGGGCAGGTACGGGGACCCTCGTAGAGCCGACGCCGCAGGTGTCGAGCGGTGACGGTGACCACGAGCGCTACGCGCACTATGTCCAGAAGGACAAGATCATGGCGAGCGCGCTCGACGGTACGCCCGTCGTCGCGCTCTGCGGCAAGGTGTGGGTGCCGGGTCGTGACCCGAAGAAGTACCCCGTCTGCCCCATGTGCAAGGAGATCTACGAGTCCATGAGCGCCGGTGGCGACAAGGACAAGGGCGGCAAGGACGGCAAGGGCGGCGGCAAGAAGTAGCCCCCGGGCGCGGTTCGAGGACCTCCCTCGTGAAAGGGCGTTGCGTGTACCGCAACGCCCCTTTTGCGTTGCGCAATCGCGTGGCAGCCTCGCCGCATGACCTTTGAGCAACTCATCCCGGCGCCCGCACGCGCCGAGGGGCCGTATTCCGAAGGCTTCGTCCTCGATTCGTCGACCGCGCTGCGTGCCGGGCCCGGCACCGAGTCCACCGAGCGCTGGCTGCGTGCCACGCTCGGCGGTGCGTTGGGGCTGCCCCTCGCGCCCGGTGAGGGTGGCGCCATCTCCCTCGGCATCGATGACTCCCTTGCTCCCGAGGCGTACCGGCTCACGGTGGGGGAGAGCGGCGTCGAGATTCTGGGTGGCGCCGCTCCCGGGGTCTTCTGGGGGGCCCAGAGCCTGCGGCAGCTCATCGGGGCCGAGGCCTTTCGGCGCGCACCGCTGCGGGCCGCCGGGCGGTACGCCGTCCCGGGGTGTCTGATCGAGGACAGTCCCCGCTTCGGCTGGCGCGGCATGATGCTTGACGTGGCCCGGCACTTCATGCCCAAGGACGGCGTGCTGCGGTACCTCGATCTTCTCGCCGCCCACAAGCTCAACGTCTTCCACTTCCACCTCACCGACGACCAGGGCTGGCGCATCGAGATCAAGCGCTACCCCAGGCTGACGGAGGCCGGTTCGTGGCGGCCGCGCTCGAAATGGGGCCACCGCGCCTCCGAGCTGTGGAACGACACCCCGCACGGCGGCCACTACACGCAGGACGACATCCGCGAGATCGTCGCGTACGCCCATGAGCGGCACATCGCCGTCGTACCCGAGATCGACATCCCCGGGCACTCGCAGGCCGCCATCCACGCCTATCCGGAGCTCGGCAACACCGACGTCGTCGACACCTCGGCGCTCGGCGTCTGGGACACCTGGGGCGTCAATCCGAATGTCCTCGCGCCGACCGAGAACACCCTTCGTTTTTACGAGGGGGTGTTCGAGGAAGTTCTTGAGCTCTTCCCCTCCACCTTCATCCATGTGGGAGGGGATGAATGTCCCAAGGACCAGTGGAAGGCGTCGCCCACCGCGCAGGCCCGCATCAAGGAGCTGGGCGTCGGTGACGAGAACGGGCTGCAGAGCTGGTTCATCCGGCACTTCGACAGCTGGCTGACCGCGCGCGGGCGCAGGCTCATCGGCTGGGACGAGATCCTGGAGGGCGGCCTCGCCGAGGGTGCCACCGTCTCCTCCTGGCGCGGCTACGGGGGCGGGATCGCGGCGGCCAAGGCCGGTCACGACGTCGTCATGTGCCCCGAGCAGCAGGTGTACTTGGATCACCGGCAGGACGGCGGCCCCGACGAGCCCGCGCCCATCGGCTTCGTCCGCACCCTGGAGGACGTCTACCGCTTCGAGCCGGTGCCGCCGCAGCTCACCGAGGACGAGGCACGCCACGTCCTCGGCACCCAGGCCAACGTCTGGACCGAGGTGATGGAGTACCACGCACGCGTGGACTACCAGGTGTTCCCGCGTCTGGCCGCCTTCGCCGAGGTCGCCTGGAGCCCGCTCCCGGCATCCGCCGAGCGCGACTTCGCGGACTTCGAGCGGCGAATGACCCCGCACTACGCGCGACTTGACGCGCTCGGCGTCGACTACCGGCCGCCCGGCGGCCCGTTGCCGTGGCAGAAGCGCCCGGGAGTGCTCGGACGCCCGATCGACGGGGCGCCCCCGAACGTGTGAGGTGAACCCGTGCTCCGCGTGTCGGACCGCCCGCGCTGAGAGCGTGGGCGGTCCGGCGAAAGCCGTACAAGAGACACCGAAGAGTGGCAATTCCCGCTGACCGGCGAGGGCGTGTGAAAACGGCACATCCCCCTGGTCTGCGGACGAATGACTCCTAGCGGACCCCCGCGCCGGGGCCCGGGGAAGATGTGCCAGAGTTGCCACGTCCGGGCTGTGAGCACGTACCGTACGGCGGAACAGGCGTAACGGTGGGCACGGCGATAAAGCCGCCGGGCATCGGGAAGGGGCAGCCGGTTTTGAGCACGCACGCACCGCAGGCGGCGCACACAGCGCAGACGGCGACGCTGCCTGCGACGTTGGACGAGGCCGTGGAGGCGCTCGCCGCGATGCCCGCCGCCGTGCCCGTGGCCGGCGGCACCGACCTCATGGCCTCCGTCAACGCGGGCCTCCTGCGCCCCGCCGCGCTCGTCGGCCTCGGCCGCATCAGCGAGATCCGCGGCTGGCAGTACCAGGACGGTCACGCCCTGCTCGGCGCCGGCCTCACCCACGCACGCGTCGGGCGGCCCGACTTCGCCGCCCTGATCCCCGCGCTCGCCGCCGCCGCACGCGCCGCCGGACCCCCGCAGATCCGCAACGCGGGCACCCTGGGCGGCAACATCGCCACGGCGGGGCCGACCGGCGACACCTTGCCCGTCCTGGCCGCCCTGGAAGCCGTCCTCGTCATCGCGGGACCCGGCGGCGCGCGCCGCGAGGTCCCCGTGTCGCACCTTCTCGCGGGCATGGACATGCTCCGCCCCGGTGAACTCATCGGCTTCGTACGGCTGCCGCTCCTGCACGCCCCGCAGGTCTTCCTGAAGGCGACCGGACGCACCGGACCCGGCCGCGCCCTCGCCTCCGTCGCGCTCGTCCTCGACCCGGCGCGGCGCGGTGTGCGCTGCGCGGTCGGTGCCGTCGCGCCGATGCCGCTGCGGCCCCTGGAGGCCGAGCAGTGGGTCGCCTCGCTGATCGACTGGGACGGCGAACGGGCGATCGTCCCGGAGGCGCTCACCGCCTTCGGTGAGTACGTCGCCGCCGCGTGCATCCCCGACCAGCCCCCGGCGGAGGACGGCTCGCCGCAGCCGCTGCCGCCCGCCGTACTGCACCTGCGGCGCACCGTCGCCGCGCTGGCCCGACGAGCACTGGGGAGGGCGCTGTCGTGAGTGACGACCGGCGTGACGGAGCCGCGAACGGCGGCTGGCAGCCGCATCCACAGGGTGAGTACGACTCGGACGCCACGGCCTTCGTGCAGCTTCCGGAAGGCGCCCTGGACTTCGACCACTCCCCGCTCGCCGCGCCCGGCCACGGTTACGTGCCGCCGCAGATAACGGTCACCCCCACCACGGCCGACGCGACGGACCCGGCCGCCACGGGAGTCTGGGCCATGCCGCCCGAGGTGACGGGCGCGGGTGCCGCGGGCACCGGTGTCCAGAACGTGCAGTGGCCGGATGCGGGCGGTGTGCCCGAGCCCGAGCCGCCGGTCCACCATCAGGAGCACGCGTACGACCCCCGGGCCACCGGGCAGTGGAGCTTCCACGAGGCGGAGGGACACGCGCCCGCCGCCCCGGCCCCCGCCGATGTCACGGGGCAGTGGTCGATCCCCGTCGCCAATGGTGATCTTCCGGATGAATCGGGTGAGTTCACCGCGTCCTCCCTTGCTACGCAGTGGGGTGGTACGCCGCCTGCGACGCTGCCGGGCGGAGCGGCCGCGCCGTGGGCGACCGGCGCGGGCGCGGGCGCGCCGTGGGCGGAGCCCGTGCAGCAGCCGTATGCCGAGCCGCAGGAGCAGGTCGACCCGCAGCCGCACGCGCAGCAGTACGCCGAGCCGCAGCACCACGATCCCGTGCCGCCCCCGGAGCCGTTCGTCCCGGCGGCGCCGGTGGCTCCCGAGATGCATGTGGTGCCGGAGATGCCTGTGGTGCCTGAGGCGCCTGAGGTACCCGTCGAGCCGGAACCAGAGCCCGAGCCGGAGCCCGCAGCCGAGGCCGAGCCGGACACCGAAGCCGAGGCGGAGGCAGAAGCCGAGGTCGAGGTCGACACCGACGTCGAACCCGAAGCCGAGGTGGAGGCGGACGCCGAAGCCGACCCCGACGCCGAGCCCGAAGCGGCGCTCACCGCCACCGCCCTCTCCGACGAACACCCCCTCTGCTCGTACGTCCTGCGCGTCAACGGCGCCGACCGCCCCGTCACCGACGCCTGGATCGGCGAGTCGCTCCTCTACGTCCTGCGTGAGCGCCTCGGCCTCGCGGGCGCCAAGGACGGCTGCTCGCAGGGCGAGTGCGGTGCCTGCAACGTCCAGGTGGACGGCCGTCTCGTCGCTTCCTGCCTGGTGCCCGCGGCCACCGCCGCCGGCAGCGAGGTGCGCACCGTCGAGGGCCTCGCCGCCGACGGCAGGCCCTCCGACGTGCAGCGGGCGCTCGCCGCCTGCGGTGCCGTCCAGTGCGGCTTCTGCGTGCCGGGCATGGCGATGACCGTGCACGACCTCCTTGAGGGCAACCCCGCCCCGACCGACCTGGAGGCCCGCCGCGCCCTGTGCGGCAACCTGTGCCGCTGCTCCGGCTACCGGGGCGTGCTCGACGCCGTGCAGGAAGTGGTCGCCGAGCGCGAGGCGTCGGCGGCGGCCGCGGAGCCGTCCGCCCAGGGTGACGGTGAGGCTCGCATCCCGCACCAGGCGGGACCCGGCGCCGGAGGGGTCAACCCGGCGGCGCAGGACGGAACGTACGAAGGACCATACGGCCAGGGCGGAGGCCAGGCGTGAGCAACGAAGCCGCGGGGAACGGGAACACCGCGACCGCAGCGGAGCCGCAGCCCGGACCGGAGCCGCTGCCGCACGGCATCGGCGCGTCCCTGCCGTCGGCGGAGTCCCGCGCCAAGACGGAGGGCACGTTCCCCTACGCGTCCGACCTGTGGGCGGAGGGACTGCTCTGGGCGGCTGTACTGCGCTCGCCGCACGCGCACGCACGCATCGTCTCGATCGACACGTCCCAGGCGCGTGAGATGCCGGGCGTGCGGTCCGTCGTCACGCACGAGGACGTGCCCGGCGAGGCCCTGCACGGCCGCAAGACCCCGGACCGCCCGGTCTTCGCCTCCGACGTCGTGCGCCACCACGGCGAGCCCATCGCGGCCGTGGCCGCCGACCACCCCGACACGGCACGGATGGCCGCCGCCGCCATCTTCGTCGAGTACGAGGTCCTCGAACCGGTCACCGACCCGGAGAAGGCCTTCGCGGCCGAACCCCTGCACCCCGACGGCAACTTGATCCGGCACATCCCGCTGCGGCACGGCGACCCGGAGGCGGCGGGCGAGCTCGTCGTCGAGGGCCTCTACCGCATCGGCCGTCAGGACCCGGCGCCGATCGGCGCGGAGGCGGGGCTCGCGGTGCCGCGTCCGGACGGGGGCGTGGAGCTCTACATCGCCTCCACCGACCCGCACACCGACCGCGACATGGCCGCGTCCTGCTACGGCATCGACCCGGACATCGTGAAGGTCGTCGTGACCGGCGTGCCCGGCGCGACCGCCGACCGCGAGGACGCCAGCTTCCATCTCCCGCTCGGCCTGCTCGCGCTGACCACCGGCTGCCCGGTGAAGCTGACGGCGACCCGCGAGGAGTCCTTCCTCGGCCATGCCCACCGCCACCCGACGCTGCTCCGCTACCGCCATCACGCGGACGCCGAGGGCAAGTTGGTGAAGGTGGAGGCGCAGGTCCTGCTCGACGCGGGCGCGTACGCGGACACCTCGTCGGACGCGCTCGCCGCGGCCGTCTCCTTCGCCTGCGGTCCGTACGTGGTACCGAACGCCTTCATCGAGGGCTGGGCAGTCCGCACGAACAACCCGCCGTCCGGACATGTCCGGGGCGAGGGCGCCATGCAGGTGTGCGCGGCGTACGAGGCCCAGATGGACAAGATCGCGAAGAAGCTGGGCATCGACCCGGCCGAGGTGCGGCTGCGCAACGCGATGGCGACGGGGGACATCCTGCCCACCGGGCAGACGGTCACCTGCCCCGCCCCGGTCGCCGAACTCCTCGCCGCCGTACGGGACTTCCCGCTCCCCGAGCTGCCCAAGGACACGCCCGAGGACGAGTGGCTGCTGCCCGGCGGCCCCGAGGGCGCGGGTGAGCCCGCCGCGGTGCGCCGGGGTGTCGGCTACGGCCTGGGCATGGTCCAACTCCTGGGCGCCGAGGGCACGGACGAGGTCTCCACGGCCACCGTGAAGGTCCACGACGGCATCGCGACCGTCATCTGCGCGGCGGTCGAGACGGGCCAGGGCTTCACCACGCTCGCCCGCCAGATCGTCCAGGAGACGCTCGGCATCGACGACGTCCGCGTGGCCCCGGTCGACACCGACCAGCCCCCCGCGGGCCCCAGCTGCCACGGCCGCCACACCTGGGTGTCGGGCGGTGCGGTGGAGCGCGCGGCGAAGATGGTCCGCACGCAGCTTCTCCAGCCCCTGGCCCACAAGTTCGGCATGTCGACCGAGCTGCTCCAGATCACCGACGGCAAGATCACCTCGTACGACGGAGTGCTGAGCACGACGGTGACGGAGGCGATGGACGGCAAGGAACTGTGGGCCACGGCCCAGTGCCGCCCGCATCCCACCGAGCCCCTCGACGAGGCGGGCCAGGGCGACGCGTTCGTCGGGATGGCCTTCTGCGCGATCCGCGCGGTGGTGGACGTCGACATCGAGATCGGTTCCGTACGGGTCGTGGAGCTCGCGGTCGCCCAGGACGTGGGCCGCATCCTCAACCCGAGCCAGCTGAAGGTGCGGATCGAGGCGGGCGTCACGCAGGGCGTCGGCGCGGCGCTCACGGAGAACCTCCGTACACCGCGCGGCCTGGTCCGCCACCCGGACCTCACCGGCTACGCGCTCCCGACCGCCCTGGACACCCCCGACATCCGCATCGTGAAGCTGGTCGAGGAGCGCGACGTGGTCGCCCCCTTCGGCGCGAAGGCGGCGAGCGCGGTACCGGTCGTGACGACCCCGGCGGCAGTGGCGTCGGCGGTACGGGCGGCCACCGGACGCCCGGTCAACCGCCTCCCGATCCGCCCCCAGGCGGCGGTCGCGACGTGACGGCGCCCTTGGCCGGGGTCGTCGTCATCACCGGCATCATGGCCTCGGGCAAGTCAACGGTCGCGCAGGCCCTCGCCGAGCGGCTGCCGCGCGCGGCGCACGTGCGCGGTGACGTCTTCCGCCGGATGATCGTGTCGGGCGGCGAGGAGTACGAGCCCGGCGCGTCGGAAGAGGCGGCGACCCAACTCCGCCTGCGTTACGGCCTGTCGGCGGCGACAGCGGACGCGTACGCGTCGGCGGGCTTCGTCGCGGTGGTCCAGGACGTCATCCTGGGCGAGGAGTTGAAGACGTACGTGGATCTGCTGCGCACGCGTCCCGTACACGTCGTCGTGCTCGCCCCGAGGCCGGAGGCGGTCGCCGCACGGGAGGCCGGTCGCGGAAAGACCGGGTACGGGGCGTGGACCGTGGAGGACCTGGACGCGGGGTTCCGCTCCACGACCCCCAGGCTCGGCCTCTGGCTGGACAGCTCGGACCTGACGGTCGAGGAGACGGTGAACGCGATTCTCGCGGGGCTCGACGAGGCGCGGGTCGACGAGGCGCGGGTCTGACTGGAGGCCGTGGCGGGAATCGAACCCGCGTTACTGGATTTGCAGTCCAGCCCCTGAGCCACTCGGGCACACGGCCAAGTTGTTGACCTGACTCCCCGACCGTAGCCGCGGCCGGCGGATTCGCTCAAGGAATCTTCGGCTGCCGCAACGGGACTGCCATGCGGCGTTCATGAATCACGGTCCAAGGAAGAGCGTGGGCTGCCCCGTGTGGCGTGCGATCGTCTCGAAGTCGTGGTCACGGTGGAGCAGCGTGCGCTCGGTCAGCTCGGCGGTCGCGGCGGTGAGCAGATCGACGACCCCCGGCGCGCGGTGCTCGCCGTGACGGGTCAGCGTGTGCTGGACCTCGCGTGCGCGCGAGTAGACGCTGTCGGGGACGGGAACCCACGCGTAGGCGAGGTTCAGGGCGCGCAGGATGAGGGCGCGATCGGCTGCCGAGCGGGCGGTGCAAAGGAACTCCAGCTCGGTCACGTCGCAGATCCCGACCAGTCCGGCGTCGATCGTCTGGTTCATGCCGTGGCGATCGTCCAGGTCGGGCAGCAGAAGCGTGAGGGCCGAGCTGTCGGCCAGGAAGCGCAAAGTCATTCGGCGGTCGGCTGGTCCTTGTCGGCCGGCTCGCGCAGGTCCTCGTAGGAGTCGTAGCCGTGCTTCTCGTTGAGGGCGTCGAGGTCGATCGCGCCGGAGGCGACGAGCTGGGCCAGCTCACGACGGGCCTGCGCGCGCACAGAGCGCTGCCTTATGTCGGCGAGCGCCTGATTCACGGTGTCCTTCTTGGTTGCCGTGCCCAGGATCTTCTGGGCCTCGGCGAGCGCTTCGTCGTCGATGTCGATGAGCATCTTCGTCATGACCACTCCCTCGCGTATATACGTCAGCTTAACATGTATATACGCGGGTCCCGCTCGCGCGGGGCGTACGACCAAAGTCCCGTGAGGTCATCGACCTCAGACAGGGGTCATAGTCCTCAACGCCCCTTACGCTGACCCCCATGAGCGCCCTGGAACCACGCGACGCGGAAGTCGCCGCCGCCCCGATAGTCCCGCCGTCCGAGCTCAAGGGCGGAGTGCTCCGCGCGCCCTACCGCGCGCTCAGCCTCGGCATCGTCTCCGTGGTGCTGCTCATCGCCTTCGAGGCGACCGCCGTCGGGACGGCGATGCCGGTGGCCGCCCGTGAGCTCGACGGCGTCTCGCTCTACGCCTTCGGCTTCTCCGCGTACTTCACCACCAGCCTCTTCGGCATGGTGCTCTCCGGGCAGTGGGCCGACCGGCGCGGGCCGCTTGGGCCGCTGGCCGGCGGGATCGCCGCGTTCGCCGCGGGGCTGCTGCTCTCCGGGACCGCCCAGGCCATGTGGATGTTCATCCTCGGCCGTGCCGTGCAGGGTCTCGGCGGCGGGCTCGTCATCGTCGCGCTGTACGTGGTCGTCAGCCGCGCCTACCCGGAGCATCTGCGGCCGTCCATCCTCGCGGCGTTCGCGGCCAGCTGGGTCGTGCCGTCCGTGGTGGGGCCGCTGGTCTCCGGGACCGTCACCGAGCACCTGGGGTGGCGCTGGGTCTTCGTCGGCATCCCGGTGCTCGTCGTGGCGCCGCTGGCCATCGCGCTGCCCGCCATCCGGCGCACCGCCTCCGGGCCCGTCGACCCCACCGCGCCCGTCGAGCCCTTCGACCGCCGCCGCGTCCGGCTCGCGCTCGGGATCTCGCTGGGGGCGGGACTCCTCCAGTACGCGGGCCAGGACCTGCGGTGGCTTTCGCTGCTCCCGGCGGCCGTCGGCGCCGCCGTGCTCGTGCCCGCCGTCCTCGGCCTGCTGCCGCGCGGCACGTACCGCGCCGCTCACGGCCTGCCCTCCGTCGTGCTGCTGCGGGGCATAGCCGCCGGGTCCTTCATCGCCGCCGAGTCCTTCGTGCCGCTGATGCTCGTCACCCAGCGCGGGCTCTCGCCGACCATGGCCGGGCTTTCGCTCGCCGTGGGCGGTGCGACCTGGGCGCTCGGGTCGTTCGTGCAGTCACGGCCGGGCATGGAGCCGCACCGTACCCGGCTCATGGTCGTCGGGATGCTCCTGGTGGCCGCCTCCATCGCCGCCGCGCCCACCGTCCTGATCGCCGCCGTCCCGGTGTGGATCGTGGCGGTGGCCTGGGCCTTCGGCTGCCTCGGCATGGGCACGGTCATCGGGTCCACCAGCGTCCTGCTGCTCCGGCTCTCGCCGCCCGCCGACGCGGGCGCCAACTCCGCCGCCCTCCAGATCTCCGACGGCCTCTCCAACGCCCTGCTCCTGGCCGCGGGAGGCGCCGCCTTCGCCGCGCTGGGCGGCGGGATGGTGGACGCGCACGGCTCCACCGGGGTGGGCGGATCGCACCCGGGGGCCTTCGTCGCCGTCTTCCTGCCGATGGCGGCGGTCGCCCTGGTGGGGGCGTGGGTGGGGACGCGGCTGAAGGAACGTGCTTCCTGAAGTGCCTCCTGAGGGGCGCGTGTGAGACGGGTCGCATCCGCCCCGGGCCCCGTGCCGCTCTCCGCGGGGCGTCAACCTTCACCGGTAGGGTGGCCCGGTTGTCGTACCTACCCCAGACGTCAAAACCCGGAGACCGTGACTACCACCGCCGCCAACTCCGCCTCCTCCCACCACCTCTCTCCCGCCTTCCCCGGCCGCGCCCCCTGGGGCACCGCCAACAAGCTGCGAGCCTGGCAGCAGGGCGCGATGGAGCGGTACCTCCAGGAGCAGCCGCGTGACTTCCTCGCCGTCGCGACACCCGGCGCAGGCAAGACGACGTTCGCGCTGACGCTCGCGTCCTGGCTGCTGCACCACCATGTCGTGCAGCAGGTGACGGTGGTCGCGCCGACCGAGCACCTGAAGAAGCAGTGGGCGGAGGCCGCGGCCCGCATAGGCATCAAGCTGGACCCGGAGTACAGCGCGGGCCCGCTCAGCAAGGAGTACCAAGGCGTCGCCATCACGTACGCGGGTGTCGGCGTGCGGCCCATGCTCCACCGGAATCGGGTCGAACAGCGCAAGACCCTCGTCATCCTCGACGAGATCCACCACGCCGGTGACTCGAAGTCGTGGGGCGAGGCCTGCCTCGAGGCGTTCGAGCCCGCGACGCGGCGCCTCGCGCTCACCGGTACGCCGTTCAGGTCCGACACCAACCCCATCCCCTTCGTCACGTACGAGGAGGGGAACGACGGCATCCGGCGGTCCGCCGCCGACTACACGTACGGATACGGCAGCGCGCTCGGCGACGGCGTCGTCCGTCCCGTTATTTTCCTTTCCTACTCCGGCAACATGCGGTGGCGGACCAAGGCCGGTGACGAGATCGCCGCGCGGCTCGGCGAGCCGATGACCAAGGACGCGATCTCGCAGGCCTGGCGGACGGCCCTGGACGCGCGCGGCGAGTGGATGCCGAATGTGCTGAAGGCCGCCGACCAGCGGCTGACGGAGGTCAGGAAGGCCATTCCGGATGCGGGCGGGCTCGTGATCGCCTCGGACCAGGACTCCGCGCGCTCCTACGCGAAGCTGATCCGCGAGCTCACCGGGGAGAAGGCCACCGTCGTCCTCTCCGACGACACGGGCGCCTCAAAGCGAATCGACGACTTCACCGCGAGCACCGACCGGTGGATGGTCGCCGTCCGCATGGTGTCCGAGGGCGTCGACGTGCCACGCCTCGCGGTGGGCGTGTACGCGACCACGATCTCGACGCCGCTCTTCTTCGCGCAGGCCGTCGGCCGTTTCGTGCGTTCCCGGCGGCGCGGCGAGACCGCGTCCGTCTTCCTGCCCACCGTCCCCGACCTCCTCGGCCATGCCAACGAGATGGAGGTCGAGCGCGACCACGTGCTCGACAAGCCGAAGAAGGAGGGGGAGGAGGACCCCTACGCCGAGTCCGAGAAGGAGATGGACGAGGCGAACAAGCAGGAGGACGAGGACACCGGCGAGCAGGAACAGTTCTCCTTCGAGGCGCTGGAGTCCGACGCCGTCTTCGACCGGGTTCTCTTCGACGGCGCCGAGTTCGGCATGCAGGCCCACCCGGGGAGCGAGGAGGAGCAGGACTACCTGGGCATCCCCGGCCTCCTCGAACCCGACCAGGTGCAGATGCTGCTCCAGAAGCGGCAGGCCCGGCAGATCGCGCACAGCAAGAAGCGGCCCGACGAGGAGGCGGACCTCCTCGAACTGCCCGCCGAGCGGCGGCCCGTGGTCTCCCACAAGGAGATGCTGGAGCTGCGCAAGCAGCTCAACACGATGGTCGGCGCGTACGTCCATCAGAGCGGGAAGCCGCACGGCGTGATCCACACCGAGCTGCGGCGCACGTGCGGCGGCCCGCCCAGCGCGGAGGCCACCGCCGGGCAGCTGCGGCAGCGGATCGCGAAGGTCGGCGAGTGGGCCACCCGCATGAAGTGAGCGCGCCTCCGCCGGTGTGAGGGGGAGGGGTGTGTTCCGCGTGTGGGGGAGTCGTGCGCACCCCCGCCGACGTGCCCCGCGTATGGGGCATTGCGCCCCTAACAGTCGGTCTCGTGCCCGGATTCTGGACGGAGTCTTCCGCTGAGCGGGACGGCCTCGCTAATGTCCCCGCAACGTACACGCCCCGTGGCAGCGCCGCCGCGGAGCGCAGCCGGAGTTCCGACCGGCGGCCTCTGACGCGCGTCGCCCACGGGACCGGCGACGCAACCGCTGCGTAAAGAGGCCGTCGACCCTCACCTAAGGAGTGGGCGTCGTGACCGCGGAGACTTCCCAGACGCTCGACCGAGGACTGCGCGTCCTCAAGCTGTTGGCCGACACCGACCATGGGCTCACCGTCACCGAGCTGTCGAACAAGCTCGGCGTGAACCGCACCGTGGTGTACCGCCTCCTCGCCACCCTGGAGCAGCATGCCCTGGTCCGTCGTGACCTGGGCGGCCGGGCCAGGGTGGGCCTCGGGGTGCTGCGCCTGGGCCGCCAGGTGCATCCGCTGGTGCGCGAGGCCGCGCTGCCCGCTCTTCGTTCGCTGGCCGAGGACATAGGTGCGACGGCGCACCTGACGCTGGTCGACGGCACCGAGGCCCTCGCCGTCGCCGTCGTCGAGCCGACCTGGACGGATTACCACGTGGCCTACCGGACCGGCTTCCGGCATCCCCTGGACCGCGGTGCCGCGGGCCGGGCGATCCTCGCCGCCCGGCAGGGCCTCGCCACCGACCCCGGCTACGCGCTGACGCACGGCGAGCTGGAGGCCGGCGCGAGCGGGGCGGCGGCGCCGTTGGTGGGGGTCACCGGCATAGAGGGCAGCGTGGGGGTCGTCATGCTGTCGGACTCGGTGCCGGAGCGGGTGGGACCACGGGTGGTGGACGCGGCGAGGGAAGTGGCCGACGCGTTGCGCTGAGGCCGCGCGGGCGAGCGGGTTCTCCCGGGCACCGTCGATCACCGGCTCCGCCGAGTTCGTCCTCAAGCGCCGGACGGGCTGAATGTGCTCTCCTCGTCCGTCGTCAGCTGACCGGCAGGACAGGAACCCCCGTCCGTTAGATTGATCCCGTGTTCTCCCTCTCTAGCCTCACGCGCCCCAAGGCCCTCGCCGTCTGCGCCGTCCCCGTGGTCGCCCTGCTGGCCGTCGCCGGGCTCGCGCCGTTGCCGTTCGCGGTGGCCCAGCCGGGGTCGACGGCGAACGTGCTCGGCGAGAGCGAGGGCAAGCCGGTCATCACGATCACCGGTACGCCCACCAGGGAGCCGGAGGGGCAGCTGCGGATGACGACGATCGTGGCCACGGGGCCCGACATGGACGCGAGCCTGAGCGACGTGGTGGACGGCTGGTTCCGCACGGACCGTGCCGTGATGCCCAAGGACTCGGTCTACCCCACCGGCGACAACGTGAAGGAAGTCGAGGAGCACAACCTCGGCGACATGAAGAAGTCGCAGGACACGGCCACGCAGGCAGCCCTCGCCTACCTCGACGAGAACGGCGTGGACGGCACGGACAAGGTGAAGGTGAAGGTCGACCTCGGCAAGATCGGGGGCCCCAGCGCGGGCCTCTTCCTCTCGCTCGGCATCATCGACCTGATCGACGGCAACGGCAGCGGCGGGGACCTCACGGGCGGCCGGAAGATCGCGGGCACCGGCACCATCTCGGAGGACGGGAAGGTCGGCCCGGTCGGCGGTGTGGCACTGAAGACGCAGGCCGCCAAGCGTGACGGCGCGACCGTCTTCCTGGTGCCGGAGGACGAGTGCTCGGACGCTCAGGCGGAGCTGCCGGAGGGCCTGCGGCTGATCCCGATCACGACGCTGAAGGGCACGGTTGACGCGCTGCGTTCCCTTGACCGGGGCGGTAAGGTCCCGAGCTGCTGACCAGGCGCAGGCCCAACTCGACCAGGGTCCAGCCGAGTTGAGTGCGTATCGGTGGGCGACTGCCGCGTAAGGGCGCCGCTCGGTGGAGTTCGGCGGCGCGGGTGTGGTGCAGCAGGAGATGTACGTCGGGGTGCATGGCTGTGACCTCTCAGGCTGTGTGGTGCGTCGGGAAGACGTGGGTGTGCAGGCGCACCCGGGCTGAGCCCGGGGTGGTGTCGGCGACCTCCGACGGGCGGTAACTCTCGATGAGTTCGCTGATCTTGCCGGCCAGTTCGGCGGTGAGCTCGGGCGTCAGGCGCAGGGTGTAGTCGCTGAGGTCGGAGCTGTCCCTCCACTCCGTGGGCCAGTCGTGCTGGGTGCCGATCCACGTCGACGTCTCCGTGGCATGGAACGTCGCGACCTCGTGGAGGTACACCGCGACGGCGCCGCGCACCGCCGGGTCACGGTCGTTCATGAGGGACTCGTCCAGGCGGGTCCCCTGGTGTGCCGACTGCCACCAGCGCTCCCGGCCCTTGCCCCGGTCCGGCGCGTCCTCGACGAAGCCGTGCGCGGCGAGCTGACGCAGGTGGTAACTCGTCGCGCCGCTGGACTCGCCCAGACGGGAGGCCAGTTGGGAGGCGGTCGCCGGTCCTTCGCGCCGCAGTGAGATGAGCAGCTGCATGCGCAGGGGATGCGCGAGCCCCCGCAGGGAGCGAGGGGTGAGCGTATGGACCTTCCGGCCCTCGGGGTCTGTCGTGCCGTCCGTCATGCCTTCACCGTAGACATGCAAAGACTCCGTTGCAACGCTTTTTGCAACGGAGTCTTTGCAACTCTCGACACCCCGCGCCAAAGAGCTACCCCTCCTTCACGAACCCCTCCTGCACCAGCCAGTCCAGCGCCACCTCATGCGGATCCTGACCCTGCACGTCCACCTTGGAGTTCAGCTCCTGGGCCACCGTGTTGTTCAGCTTCTTCGTGATGGGGTCCAGGACCTCCGCCATCTTCGGGTACTTCTCGAGCGCCTTGCTGTTGATCTCCGGGGCGACGTTGTAGTTGGGGAAGAAGTGCTTGTCGTCCTCCGTCACCGCCAGGTCCATCGCCTTGATGCGGCCGTCGGTGGTGAAGACCTCGCCGAACACGCACGACCCCTTGGAGACCTGGGTGTAGATGATCCCGGTGTCCATCTTGGTGATGTTGGAGGTGGGGATCTTCATCCCGTACTCCTTCTGCATGCCCGGCAGACCGTCCTCGCGCGAAGCGAACTCGCTCTCGACGCACAGCGTGACCGCGTCCGGGTCCGACTTCGAGAGGGCCGCCACGTCCGAGAGGGTCTTCGGCTTGTACTTGGCCTCGTTCTTCCGGTTGATGGCCAGGGCGTACGTGTTGTTGAGCTCGGCGGGCGGCAGCCAGGTGACGCCGTTCTTCGCGTCCGCCTTGCGCACCGCCTCCCACTGTTTCTGCGGGTCGTCGATGGGCTCGGAGTTGCCGAGGTACGTGATCCAGGCGGTGCCCGTGTACTCGTACATGGCGTCCGCGTCGCCGCTCTTGACGGCCTCGCGGGCGCCGATCGAGCCCTGGATGCCCGTCCGGTCCAGGACGTCCGCGCCGGCTGCCTCGAAGGCGATGCCCATGACCGCGCCCAGGATCAGCTGCTCGGTGAACTCCTTGGACGTGACGGTGAGATCGACGCCCTTCAGGGGGAGCCCCTTGCCGATCGTGCCCGGCTTCACGTCGTCCACCATCGGGCTGCCGCTGGTGAGACCGCAGCTCACGAGCAGAGCCGCGCCCACCACGCCGACCGCCGCCGTACGCATCGTGACCCTCATGACCCGGCCTCCAACCCGCGCGGACGCAGGACCAGTTCGGCCAGCGACGCCAGCCAGTCCACCAGGAGCGCGAGCGCGATCGTCAGGATGGAGCCGAGCATGAGCACCGGCATCCGCTGGTTGGTGATGCCGGTGGTGATGAGGTCGCCGAGCCCGCCGCCACCGCCGAAGGTGGCGAGCGTCGCCGTGCCGACGTTCAGGACGAGCGCGGTGCGCACACCTGCCAGGATCAGCGGCACGGCCAGGGGCAGCTCGACCTTGCCGAGGACGCCCCACGGCGACATGCCGATGCCGCGCGCGGCCTCCAGGAGGGTCGGGTCGTTGGCGTTCAGGCCCGCGATCGTGTTGGAGAGGACCGGCAGGACGGCGTAGATGATGATGCCGATCAGGGCGGCCTTCTCGCCGATGCCGATCCAGATCACCAGGAGGGCGAGCAGGCCGATCGCCGGCGTGGCCTGGCCGATGTTGGCCAGGGCCATCGCGCCGGGCGCCGCCTTGCGCAGTTTCTTGCGGGTGAGCAGGATGCCCAGCGGGATCGCGATGATCAGCACGAAGAAGGTGGAGATCACGGTCAGCTGGATGTGCTGGCGGAGCCTGAGCCAGACGTTGCCGTCCGCGAGCGCGTTCCGCGAGATCGAGTCCAGGTCGGCCTGCTCGAACCACCACCAGGTGAGCAGCAGGAGCAGGACGAGGAACGCGGGCAGGACCGTGAGCTTCTGCCAACCGACCCGACGTCGTCGGGCCGTGGCCGTGCCCGAAGGCGGCGGCTCCTGCTCGGCCTCGCCCGTGTCGCGGTAGAGGTGGCCCTTGACCTCGTGCTCGCCGTCGGGCCGCGGCCCTGGTCCGCCGCCGGGGGCCGGTGTGCGGTCGGGGATGCGGGGGTTGTTCCCGGGGATGCCGTTCACGCCTTCGCCTCCCCTCCGGGGCCTTCCTGCTCGTGGTGGGTCAACTCGGCCCGTTGCTCCTGGAGTTCATGCTGGTGCTCCACCGCGTCGAGCCGGTCGGCCTCCAGCATTTCGTGGACGGAGTTCATCAGCGTCTCCATGTCCACGACGCCGGTGTACTCCCCGCGCCGCCCGGTGACCGCGACCCGCCCCGCGTTGTCCGTGAGGACCGCTTCGAGCGCGTCGCGCAGGGTGGCGTCACGGGTGACCGTGTCGTGGACGAGCGTGCCCGCGCGGGCCAGTGAGCCCTTGGCGCGCATCAGGTCGCCGCGCCGCAGCCACTTGTAGGGGCGCCCGCGTTTGTCGAGGAGCAGCAGTTCGTTGGTGCCGCTTGCCCGCAGCTTGTCGAAGATGGTCTGGAGCGGGTCGTCGACGGTCACCGTCGCGAAGTCGGCGATCTCCACGTCGCGTACGCGGGTGAGGTTGAGCCGCTTCAGGGCCGCGCCCGCACCCACGAAACCGGAGACGAAGTCGTCGGCGGGGTTGGTGAGGATGGCTTCCGGGGTGTCGAACTGCGCGATGTGCGAGCGCTCCCGCAGGACCGCGATGCGGTCGCCGAGCTTGATGGCCTCGTCGAAGTCGTGCGTGACGAAGACGATCGTCTTGTGCAGTTCGTGCTGGAGCCGGATCAGCTCGTCCTGGAGATGGTCGCGGGTGATCGGGTCGACCGCGCCGAACGGCTCATCCATCAGGAGTACGGGCGGGTCGGCCGCCAACGCCCTTGCCACGCCGACGCGTTGCTGCTGGCCGCCGGAGAGCTGGCGCGGATAGCGGCCGTGGAACTCGGCCGGGTCGAGCCCGACGAGGTCGAGCATCTCCTCGACCCTGGTCTTGATCTTCGCCTTCCCCCAGCCGATCATCTTCGGCACGATGGCGATGTTCTGGGCGACGGTCATGTGCGGGAAGAGGCCGGAGGACTGGATCGCGTAGCCGATCTTCCGGCGCAGCTTCACCGGGTCCATGTCGGTGACGTCCTCGCCGCCGATGCGGATACGGCCGCTGGTCGGCTCGATCAGCCGGTTGATCATCTTCAGCGTGGTCGACTTACCGCAGCCCGAGGGGCCGACGAGGATGACGATCTCGCCCGCCTTGATCTCCATGCTGACGCTGTCCACCGCCGGGTCGCCGCTGCCCGCGTACCGCTTGGTGAGGTGTTCCAGCTCGATCGTCGCGCCCGTGGTCCCGGACTCGGACTCGGACACGGACGTGGGCACGGACTCAGACACGGATACCCCTCGAGATGGTCAGGCGGCCGATCAGGACGTACGCGGCGTCGAAGAGCAGGGCCAGGACGATGATCCCGAGCGTGCCCGCGAGCACCTGGTTGAGCGCGTTCTTGCTGCCGAGCGAGCCGATGCCGCGGAAGATCTCGTTGCCGAGGCCGGGCCCCGACGCGTACGCGGCGATGGCCGCGATGCCCATCAGCATCTGCGTGGAGACGCGGATGCCGGTCAGGATCGGCGGCCAGGCGAGCGGCAGCTCCACCCTGACCAGGCGTGCGGCGCGCGACATCCCGATGCCCTTCGCCGCGTCGACGAGCGAGGGGTCCACGCCGCGCAGGCCGACGATGGCGTTGCGCACGATGGGGAGCAGCCCGTACAGGGTCAGGGCGATGACCGTCGGGGCGACACCGAGGCCGACGACGGGGATCAGCAAACCGATCATGGCGAGCGAGGGGACGGTCAGGATCGTGGAGGTCGCGGTCGTGGCCAGGTTGCCCGCCCACTCGCTGCGGTAGGTGACGACGCCGATCAGCACGCCGATGACGGTCGCCACGACCATGCACTGGAAGACCGCGCTGGCGTGCTGGTACGCGTCCGTCAGCAGTTGCTGGTGGCGGTTGCCCAGGTAGTCCCAGAAGTTCACTGAACTGCTCACCTGCCCGTCTCGCCGGCTGCCCGCGTCAGGTGTCCTCGGACGCCTGCTCGACCAGCGGGATGATCCGCAGCGGAACAGGGTTCTCCATGACGATCGCCGTGGAGGCCCGGACGATGCCATCAAAACCCACCACCCGGTCGATCACACGTTGGAGATCCGCGTTCGAACGGGCCACCAGACGGCAGAGCATGTCGCCGTGACCGGTGATGGTGTGCAGTTCGAGCACCTCGGCGACGGTCGCCAAATGCGCCCGTACGTCGGCGCCCTGGCCCTGTTTGATCTCCAGCGTCGCGAACGCGGTGACGGGGTAGCCGAGGGCCGCGGGATCGACCTCCGGACCGAATCCGCGGATGACTCCGTTCGACTGAAGGCGGTCCATCCGCGCCTGCACGGTCCCGCGTGCGACACCGAGCCTGCGGGACGCCTCCAGGACGCCGATCCGGGGCTCGCGGGCGAGCAGCACGATGAGCCTGCCGTCCAGATGATCGATCGTCATGGTGCGCTCAGCTCCGCTTCCGGGGTGGTCATCATGTACAGATAGCCCGCTCATCCTGGCCTGTGGCCCTACAAATTGCCCACTGAATACGCAAACTATTGCGCACCTTGCGATACGGCGGGAGCCTGCGGACATGGCAGCTACCGCGAACACTCAGCCCACGTCGGCCATCTCTGGCACCCCCCACACCGCGCGCGAGGCCGATCCCTTCCCGGTCAAGGGAATGGACGCGGTCGTCTTCGCCGTGGGCAACGCCAAGCAGGCGGCCCACTACTACTCCACGGCGTTCGGCATGAAACTCGTGGCCTACGCGGGTCCGGAGACCGGCAGCCGCGAGACCGCCTCGTACGTCCTCACCAACGGCGGCGCCCGCTTCGTGCTGACCTCCGTCATCAAGGCCTCCACGGAGTGGGGCAACTTCATCGAGGGTCACGTCGCCGAGCACGGTGACGGCGTCGTCGACCTCGCCATCGAGGTGCCGGACGCCCGCGCCGCGTACGCCTACGCCGTCGAGCACGGCGCCCGCGGCCTCACCGAGCCGTACGAGGTCAAGGACGAGAACGGCACGGTCGTCCTCGCCGCCATCGCGACGTACGGCAAGACCCGCCACACGCTGGTCGACCGCAGCGGCTACGACGGCCCCTACCTGCCCGGCTTCAAGGCCGCGTCGCCGATCGTCGAGCCGCCCGCCAAGCGCACCTTCCAGGCGATCGACCACTGCGTCGGCAACGTCGAGCTCGGCAAGATGAACGAGTGGGTCGCCTTCTACAACAAGGTCATGGGCTTCACGAACATGAAGGAGTTCGTGGGCGACGACATCGCGACCGAGTACAGCGCGCTGATGTCGAAGGTGGTCGCGGACGGCACCCTGAAGGTGAAGTTCCCCATCAACGAGCCCGCCATCGCCAAGAAGAAGTCCCAGATCGACGAGTACCTGGAGTTCTACGGCGGCGCGGGCGTCCAGCACATCGCCCTCGCCACGAACGACATCGTGGAGTCCGTGCGCACCATGCGCGCGGCCGGGGTCCAGTTCCTGGACACCCCCGACTCGTACTACGACACGCTGGGGGAGTGGGCCGGCGAGACGCGGGTCCCGGTGGAGACCCTGCGCGAGCTGAAGATCCTGGTCGACCGTGACGAGGACGGCTACCTGCTCCAGATCTTCACCAAGCCGGTCCAGGACCGTCCGACGGTCTTCTTCGAGATGATCGAGCGGCACGGCTCGATGGGCTTCGGCAAGGGCAACTTCAAGGCGCTGTTCGAGGCGATCGAGCGCGAGCAGGAGAAGCGCGGCAACCTGTAGAGGGCCGCGAACCGCAGGGGGCTGCCGGAAGGGTTCCGCATTAAAGTGCGGGCATGGCCAGGATCAACGACGTCGGCGGGATGACGGGCTTCGGGCCCGTCGACACCACCGACGACACGGAACCCTTCCACGCGGACTGGGAGGCGCGGGTGTTCGCGCTCAACAGTGCGCTGGTGCGTGAAGGCGTCTACAACCTGGACGAGTTCAGGGACGCCGTGGAGACGATGCCGCCGGGTGAGTACCTGGCGGCTTCGTACTACGAGCGGTGGTTCCACGCGATCCGGGTGCTGTTGGTGCGCAAGGGCGTGCTGACGGATGGTGACGTGAGCCGGCTGGGTGAGCGGGATGGGTGACCGTTTCGTCTCGGGCGCCCGCGTCCGCACCGTCCACCACGACCCGCCCCACCACACCCGCCTGCCGCGGTACGCCCGCGGCAAGTCGGGCGTGGTGATCGAGCCCGAGGGGCGCCACCCGCTGGCGGACGTCAGCTCGCAGGGGCGGGGTGACGCACCGGTGGAGCAGGTGTACGCGGTGCGGTTCGCCGCACGGGAGCTGTGGGGCGAGGGGGAGCACGGCGTGGTCCTCGACCTGTGGGAGAGCTACCTGGAACCCGAACCTTCGGAGGACGGCTGATGTCCGGCACGCACGACGACGCGGTGATCTCCCGCCAAGTACGCGGCCTCGAAGCCCTGTTGGAGGATCGGGGGATCGTTGCCGGGGCCGTCCTGGACGAGGCCCTGGACGCGTTCCTCGCGGGCTCGTCCCCGCTGAACGGGGCGCGGGTGGTGGCGCGGGCGTGGACGGACCCCGCGTACAAGGAGCGTCTGCTCGCGGACGGTACGTCGGCGGTGGCGGAGCTGGGTTACGCGGCGGGCGGGGTCCAGCCCCAGCGGCTGCGGGTGGTCGAGAACACCGCGCACGTCCACAACGTCGTCGTCTGCACCCTGTGCTCCTGCTACCCGGTGCGGCTCCTCGGCCCGTCCCCCAGCTGGTACAAGAGCGAGGCGTACCGCTCCCGGGTGGTGCGGGAGCCGCGGGCGGTGCTCGCGGAGTTCGGCCTCGTCCTGCCCGCCGACACGGAGATCACGGTCTGGGACTCCAGCGCGGAGACCCGCTACATGGTCCTGCCCCGCCGGCCCTCCTCCGCGGCCTCCCTCCCCGAGGCGGACCTCGTCGGCCTCATCACCCGCAACGCCCTGATCGGCACGGCCCAGCTCTGACGTGCCGGTCAGCTCTCGGTGGACGGCTTGCGTGGCTTCGGGGACGGAGAGGGCAGCGGCGCCGGACGTTCGCCACGGGGGGCGTACATCTGGGCCGGGCCGCCCGAGGGGGGATCGCCCAAGCGGGTCAGGGCGGCCCGCGCCGCAGGGGCGAGCAGCGGAGAGAAGTAGGGGTTACGGCGCATCGCCTCGCCGATGTGCCGCCGAGCCGCACCGTACTGGCCCAGGTCCCGCTCGATCTGCCCCCGGTGGTAGGCGTACAGCGCGACCAGCGGGCCCTTGTCCGTCGCCCGCTTCGCGAACTTCAGGGCCTCCTTGTCCTCACCTGACCGATGCAGCGCCCAGCCCAGCGCGTCCGCCACCTGCGGACTCGCGTGCCGCTTGAACTCCGCACGCAGGCGGTCCACCGCCGCGTCCGCGTCCCCGTGGTCCGCCTCGAAGAGGCCGAGGATCCGCTCGTCGTTGACGCCGTTGACCCCCTCCTGCTTCACCCTGGCCCGCAGCACGTCGTACTGCGCCCGCGCGGCCGGGGCGAGCCGAAGCGACTCGTACAACTCGCCCAGCTCCAGGGCGTACTCCGGGGCGGGCTGCTTGAGCAGCGCGCTCTGGTAGGAGCGCAGGGCCTCCGACGTACGGCCCAGGGCGGCGAGCGCGCGGCCCTTCCCGGCGAGGGAAGGGTGATGGTCCGGGTCCGCGACCAGCGCCGCCTCGTAATAGCGCAGGGCCTCCGGCGGATCGCCCCGTTCCCACGCGAGCTCGCCCACCCGATACAGGCACACCGCCTTCTCCGCGGGACCCTCCGCGAGCGCCGCCGCGTCCGTGAGCTTCGCCGCCGCGTCCTCGCGCCAGCCGCGGTCCCGGTAGACCTGCCCGGACCGCACCATCACCGAGGGGATGTCCGCGTTCAGCTCCTGGAGCGTCTCCAGGGCCTTCCCCACGCCCTTCGCGTCACCCAGTCCGCTGTACGCCTCGATCAGGGCCGGATACGTCGACCACCGCTTGGGCGCCAGCCTGACCGCGCCCTCAGCCCACTTTTTCGCCCCGCGGAAGTCGTGCCGCGCGTTCGCCAGCGTCGCCATGCCCGTCAGCGCCTCGGTGTTCCCCTCCGGGCGGGTCCTGAGGGACGTACGCAGCGCCTTCTCCGCCTTGGGGTAGTACGCGGAGTCCGCGGTCCGCAGGCCCCGCTCGACGTAGGCGGCCCCGAGCACCGCCCACGACTCGTCGTCCCCCGGATGCCTGCGCAGATGCGCCTCCCGCTCCCCGATCAGGACGGTCAGATCGGGCAGCGCCGCCGGAGCCCCGGCCCCCGCGGCGGCCATCGCCCGCCCGGCGGGCCCCAGAGCGGGCGGCGCGGCCTTCCCGCCCGAGCCGGGCAGCAGCACCACCACACCGCCGAGCACCACGCACCCGGCGACGGAGGCGACCAGGACCCGCCGCACGGCGGGGGAGTGGCGCGCACCCCGCGGCGACTCGCTCCAGAGGCGGGGCACGGCCGTCGGCTGCGCCTTCCCGGCCTTCGCGGCCTGCTCCGTCACGGACTCGGACCCGGTCTCGATCTCCATGGCGCTCACTGTGCGTCAATACGAAGAGCACATCACGGCACGTGGACCGGCGTCGCACACGGGTTCACACCGATGGCCCCGGGTGCGAGGCTGTGATCATGAGCCGCACACTCATCGAACGTCTCTGTGTCGGTCGCGAGGCACTCCCCGCCGACGCCGTCCTCACGGACCCCGACATCACGTCCTCGTACGCGAACGACATGGCGAGCTTCTGCGACGCGGGCACCCCGGCCGTAGTCGTCCTGCCCCGCACCGTCGAGCAGGTCCAGCACGTCATGCGCACCGCGACCGAGCTACGGATCCCGGTGGTCCCGCAGGGGGCCCGCACGGGCCTCTCCGGCGGCGCCAACGCCAGCGAGGGCTGCATCGTCCTCTCGCTGGTCAAGATGGACCGCATCCTGGAGATCAACCCCGTCGACCGGATCGCGGTGGTCGAACCCGGCGTCGTCAACGCCACCCTCTCCCGCGCCGTCAACGAGCACGGTCTCTACTACCCGCCGGATCCGTCCAGTTGGGAGACCTGCACCATCGGCGGGAACATCGGCACCGCCTCGGGCGGCCTGTGCTGCGTGAAGTACGGGGTGACGGCGGAGTACGTGCTCGGCCTCGACGTCGTCCTCGCCGACGGACGCCTCATGAGCACCGGAAAGCGCACCGCCAAGGGCGTCGCGGGCTACGACCTCACCCGACTCTTCGTCGGCTCCGAGGGCAGCCTCGGCATCGTCGTCCGCGCCACCCTCGCCCTGAAGCCGCAGCCACCCCAACAGCTCGTCCTGGCAGCCGAGTTCGCCTCGGCCAAGGCGGCCTGCGACGCCGTCTGCAAGATCATGGAGGGCGGGCACGTCCCCTCCCTCCTGGAGCTGATGGACCGCACGACCATCAGGGCCGTCAACGCGCTGGCCCACATGGGTCTGCCGGAGACCACCGAGGCGCTGCTCCTCGCCGCCTTCGACACCGCGGACCCCGCGGCGGACCTCGCGGCGGTCGGCGCTCTCTGCGAGGCCGCGGGCGCCACCCAGGTGGTACCGGCCGAGGACGCGGCGGAGTCCGAACTGCTGCTCCAGGCAAGGCGGTTGTCGCTCACCGCGCTCGAAGCCGTCAAGGGCACGACGATGATCGACGACGTGTGCGTGCCACGCTCCAAGCTCGCCGACATGCTCGAGGGCGTGGACCGCATCGCCGACAAGTACAGCCTCACGATCGGCGTCTGCGCCCACGCCGGTGACGGCAACACCCACCCCACCGTCTGCTTCGACGCCGCCGACGCCGACGAGGGCCGCCGGGCCCGCGAGTCCTTCGACGAGATCATGGCCCTCGGTCTGGAACTCGGCGGCACGATCACCGGCGAGCACGGCGTGGGCGTCCTGAAGAAGGAGTGGCTGGCGCGCGAGATCGGCCCGGTGGGCGTGGAGATGCAGCGCGCCATCAAGGCCGCCTTTGACCCGCTCTCCCTCCTCAACCCCGGCAAGCTGTTCTGAGGCTGCGGCACGCTGCTCTGACGTCGGCCCCCGTAAGCCGGCTCACTCACCGTCCGTGGACTCGTCCGAGGGCCAGGGGTCGCGCAGCCACAGGTCGTCGGCACGGCCCGTGGTCGGCGTGAGCAGCTCGGCGAGGCCGTCGTCGATGCCGAGCCGCTCAGCCTCAGAGCCCGGAGGGACCACCCGCAGGGTGCGCTCCAGCCAGGCGGACACGGCGGGCGCCGGCGCCTCCAGGAGAGCGTCTCCGTCGGGTGAACTCAGCGCCATCAGGACGACGCTGCGCCCCTCGACCTTGGTCGGCCAGACCCGTACGTCACCGTGCCCACAGGGCCTGAACACCCCCTCGACCAGAAGTTCGCGGGCGAACGTCCAGTTCACGGGGTGCTCGGAGCCGATGTGAAAGGCGATGTGGACGGCGTAGGGATCGTCGGTGCGGTAGCTGAGGCGGGCCGGGACGGCGATCGCGCGTTCCGGGGACAGGACCAGTTTGAGCTCTAGCTCGCGTTCCACCACGGTGTGCATGTCGGTGCTGTTCCTTCCTTGTCCTGGGCCCTGGAGCGGGCCCGTGCAAGGAGAGAGCGCGGTGGACGCCGAGCATTACGCGGGTTCCGGAAACTTTTTCCGTACGTGCGTGAACTGTGCCCGGAAAGTGGTCTGTAGGGCAGGAGTAGCACAGGCGGACGCGAGGGTCTGATAGATGTGTAGCCTCAAAAAGACCCCCGAGCAGATACGGGACGACGGACATGAGCGCCCCAACTCCGGCCGCAGGCGACGACAGGCCCCGCGAAGGCTACTACCCCGATCCGTCCATTCCCGGATATGTCCGGTACTGGAACGGCGCGGCCTGGGTGCCCGGGACCAGTCGTCCCGCCCCGACCGACGGCGAATCGCTCCCGGCACCTCCGGGGGCGGGGACCGGGGCCGCGGCGCCCGCGCCCGCGGAGGAGACCGGGCCGCACTTCTTCGACGAGGAGCCCATGCCGGCGCCCGGTGCTACGGGCGGTGCGACGGGCGGTGCTTCGGACGCCGAGGTCTCGCAGCACGGGGCCAGGCCCGAACCCGCCTCCGCCTGGCAGGCTGACGCGGCCCGGCAGACGGGGCTCGGCGGTGAGCAGGACCGGCGGGTCTCCTGGGGTGAACCCGAGCCCGAAGCCGAGCCCGAGCGGCGGGACGCTTCGGGGGCGGCCGACAACTCGCAGGACCCGCGGGACCCGCGGGTGCCTTCCCCTGCGTCCCCCGCCCCGGAGACGAACGGTCCCGGCACCGTGCAGATCCGCGCGGTCAAGCCCGCGGCGAGCACACCGCCCCAGCAGGAGCAGCCCTCGACGGAGGGCACCGTGACGTTCCGCAGGCCCTCGGGACCGGTGCGGCCCACCGCGGCCTCGCCCGGCACCGAAGGCACCATGGCGATCCGGGCCCTGCGCCCGAAGTCTTCCGGTGCGGCGGCGCAGACCCCGGCGCCCGCGCAGACCGCCGTACCTCCGCAGGCCGCCGTACCCCCGCAGGCCGCCGCGCCCGCCCCGGCGCCCGCACCTGCTCCGGCGCCCGCTCCCGTGCAGCCCACCGTCCCGCAGCAGGGCGGTGCGCCCTCCGGCGCGGCCTCGCCCGTGACCTCGGGGCCCGGTGGCGGCTCGCCCTCGTGGGCGCAGCAGGTGCACCGGCTCGCCGAGGGCGACGGACAGCAGCAGCCCGTCGTGCCGTGGAAGCCGGTGGCCAGCGACCCGTTCCTCGCGATGGCGCAGAACCAGGCGGCGGGACGGCCCGCGGGGCTCGGCAAGCGGTTCGCCGCACGGTTCATCGACACCCTCGTCCTGGTGGCCGTCACCGGCGCCGCCGCGCTGCCGCTCGGCACGAAGGCCGCCGACCACGTCGACAGCAAGATCGACGCGGCGAAGATGTCCGGCGAGAAGGTCACCGTGTGGCTGCTCGACGGCACCACGGCGGGATATCTCGGGATGGTCCTGGCCGTACTGCTCCTCTTCGGTGTCCTCTACGAGGTGCTGCCCACGGCCAGGTGGGGGCGGACGCTCGGCAAGAAGGTCCTCGGGCTCCAGGTGCGGGACATGGAGGAGCACGAGACGCCGTCGTTCGGCTCGGCGCTCAAGCGCTGGCTCGTCTACGCGGTGCCGGGAGTCCTGGTCATCGGGGTCGTCGGCGTCCTGTGGGGCCTGTTCGACCGCCCGTGGCGGCAGTGCTGGCACGACAAGGCTGCAAGAACGTTTGTGGCGGGCTAGGCCACCGGGCGCCCCTTAACCCAGACAGCCGCTCGCCGGATGCGAAGCGTCGCCCCCCGCGGTCGACTCGCCCCATGAGCACCGAACCGCCGCAGTACCCGCCGCCCCCCGACGACAACGACCCCTTCAGGAAGCAGCCCCCGCAGGACGGCGGCTCTCCCTACGGTGCGCCACCGCCCGGCGGCGGCTCCGGCTCGCCCTATGGCACACCGCCGCCGCCCCCGCCGTACGGCGGCGGTGGAGATCCCTACGGGGGGAGCGGCGGCGGAGGCGCGTACGGCGGAGGGAACGACCCTCTCGCCGGGATGCCGCCCCTGGCGGAGAGCGGCAAGCGTGTGCTGGCCCGCATCATCGACATGATCCTCGTCGGCGTGGTCGTCTGGCTGCTCTCGTGGGGCTTCGGCACGAGCGAGTTCGACGTCGACCCGGACAAGGTCGAGTACGGGAAGAGCTTCGGGCAGTCGCTGCTCGCCGCCGTGCTCTACATCGCGTACGACAGCATCATGATCTCCAGGACGGGCCAGACCCTGGGCAAGAAGTGGCTGGGGCTGCGGGTCGCGAACCTCAACGACGGGGCGACCCCCACCCTGCAGACCGCGCTCGTCCGCGCGGCCGTCCTCTGGCTGCCGTTCGCGTTCTGCTGCGCCTGCATCTGGACGGCGATCTGCGGCGGCTGGAGCTTCTTCGACAAGCCCTACAAGCAGGGCCTGCACGACAAGGCGGCCAAGACGGTGGTGGTCAGCACCGGCTGACCGCGGCGGACCGCCGCGGCGGCAGGGACATCGGTTGTTCGGGCGGGCCCGTGATCCTCACGGGCCCGCCGGCTCGCGTACGGACTCGGCGAGCACGGGGGCGGAGGCGCGCTGCACGGGGACGCGCTCCTCGGCGGTCCTGGCGGCGGGTGCGACCCGTGCGGCCGGTGAGGCCGCGGGTTTCGGCTGGGGAACCGTCATCGCCACGAGTAAGCCGAGGCCGAGGGCGGCGACGGCTATCACCGCGACCGCGAGGCCCGAACTCGTCTGGGACAGCAGCAGCATGGCAAGCGTCGAGAAGATGACCGTCACGGTGCCGTAGGTGACTTGAGCAGGGGTCGGACGAGGCAGCGGCATGGGACGAGGCATGGCGTAATCCGTCCTCGGGACAGCGGATGCGGGGGTGGTCGTGCCCAATGTGAAGCTGTGGTCGAGCCCAGTGTGATGCTGTATACGAATCAAAGGGTGCCCGGCTGCGGCGACTTGAGAAGTGCCGCCTCGCGCAGTAGCGCACCGTCGATTGACTCTATTCCGCTGCATGCCCGACGGGAACGGGCGGTAAGCGTGACCTAACCCACGGTGCGGCAGCACAGGGGGCGCACGGGTTCATGACGTCCATCAAGTGGACGGTGGGACGCGCCTGTTGACCATGCGGACGGGCGGGCGTACGCGTCCGGATAGCGGATCACCGGGCCTGCATAGTGTACTTGGCCTGTTCAAGTCAAGGTCTGTCTTTTCTTCCGTATCTCCGGTCCAATGTCGTCACTTGTGACGCGTATCGCGCGCGGACCTCCTCCGACCGGGACCTCGGCCCGCCTTCGCGCGGACGCGGGGGAGGACATCATCAAGTGACAGTCAGCAGACGGACGTTCAGAGCGACCGCGGCCGCCGTGGCCATGGCCGCGGCAGCCGCCACGTTCTCGGCAGCCACCGCATCGGCCGAGGAGAGTGGGCCGAGCGGGGCTCCTGCCATCGACCGGCAGGACCCGAGCAGGGCCAAGGCGCAGGTCGACCACGACCTCGAGGGGCCCTTCAGCAAGCAGCAGGCCCAGCAGCGCAAGGCCGCCCTTCAGCAGGTCATCGAGGGCGACGCCAAGGTGCAGAAGCGCGGCGGCTCCCAGGTCGTGAAGCTCGACGACAAGAAGTACGTCGAGCTCGGCCGGGAGAAGACCGACAAGATCTTCACGATCCTCGTCGAGTTCGGGGACAAGGTGGACGACACCACCATGTTCGACCCGGACGGCCCGGAAGGACCCGAGGCGCCGGTCAAGAAGTACGGCGGCAAGCCCGGCCCCGCGCACAACAAGATAGCCGAGCCGGACCGTGCGAAGGACAACAGCACGGCCTGGCAGAAGGACTACAACCAGAAGCACTTCCAGGACCTGTATTTCGGTGAGGGCAAGGACTCCAAGGGCAAGAAGAAGGAGTCCCTGAAGACCTACTACGAGAAGACCTCGTCCGGCCGTTACTCGGTCGACGGAGAGGTCTCCGACTGGGTCAAGGTCGACTACAACGAGGCGCGGTACGGCTCCAACTACTGCGGCGACACCAACTGCGCCAACGTCTGGGACGCGGTGAAGGACGGCGTCACCGCCTGGACCAAGGACCAGAAGGCCCAGGGCCGCACGGACGCCCAGATCAAGGCGGACCTCGCCAAGTACGACCTCTGGGACCGTTACGACTTCGACGGCGACGGCGAGTTCAACGAGCCCGACGGGTACATCGACCACTTCCAGATCGTCCACGCGGGCGAGGACGAGTCGGCCGGCGGCGGCGCCGAGGGCGAGAACGCCCTGTGGGCCCACCGCTGGTACGCGTACGGCAACGACGCGGGCAACACCGGCCCCTCGAACAACAAGGCGGGCGGCACCCAGATCGGCGACTCGGGCATCTGGGTCGGCGACTACACGATGCAGCCGGAGAACGGCGGCCTCGGCGTCTTCGCCCACGAGTACGGTCACGACCTGGGCCTGCCCGACCTGTACGACACCTCGGGCAAGGGCGAGAACTCGGTCGGCTTCTGGTCGCTGATGTCAGCCGGTTCCTGGCTGGGCACCGGCAAGAACGCCATCGGTGACCTGCCCGGCGACATGACCGCCTGGGACAAGTTCCAGCTGGGCTGGCTCGACTACGCCAAGGCCAAGGCCGCGACGACGTCCGAGCACAAGCTGGGCGTCTCGGAGTACAACACCCGCCACCGTCAGGCGCTCGTCGTCGACCTCCCGAAGAAGGCCGTCACCACCACGGTCACCAAGCCCACCGAGGGCTCCAAGCAGTGGTGGAGCGACCAGGGCGACGACCTGAAGAACACCCTGACGCGCTCGGTCGACCTGACCGGCAAGTCCAAGGCCGAGCTCTCGCTCGACGGCTGGTGGGACATCGAGGCCAACTACGACTACCTCTACACCGAGGTGTCGACGGACGGCGGCGCCAACTACACGCCCGTGGACGGCACCGCGGACGGCAAGCCCATCACGCGCGACGCCGGCGACAAGCCCGCGTTGACGGGTGCCTCGGGCGCGTACAAGAAGCTCGCGTTCCCGCTCGACGCGTACGCCGGCAAGAAGATCGACGTCCGTTTCCGTTACTCGACGGACGGCGGCGCGGGCGGCAAGGGCTTCGCGGCCGACGCCCTCGCGATCACCGCGGACGGCGCCAAGGTCTTCGAGGACGGCGCCGAGGGCGACGACAACGGCTGGACGGCGAAGGGCTTTTCGCGCATCGGCGAGTCCTTCACCAAGAAGTACGACCAGTACTACCTCGCCGAGAACCGCCAGTACGTCTCGTACGACAAGACCCTGGAGAACGGCCCGTACAACTTCGGCTTCTCCAAGTCCCGTCCGGACTGGGTCGAGCACTACGCCTACCAGACCGGCCTGATGGTCTGGCAGTGGGACACCTCGCAGAAGGACAACAACACCAGCGCGCACCCCGGCGAGGGCCTGATCCTTCCGGTGGACGCGCACGCCAAGCCGCTCAAGTGGGCGGACGGCACCCTGCTGCGGAACAAGATCCAGCCGTTCGACGCGCCCTTCAGCAAGTACGCGACCGACAAGTTCACGCTCCACAACGCGGACGTCGCGCTGAAGATCAAGTCCCAGAAGGGTGTCCCGGTCTTCGACGACCACAAGGGCACCTACTGGTACAAGGAGAACCCGACGGGAAGTGTCAAGGTCACTGACACCAACACCCAGATCAAGATCGTGAAGCAGCCGAAGGATGGCTCCTCGATCACGGTCCAGGTCGGCCCCTCCAAGAAGTAATCAGCGTTATCGCAGGTCAAGCCATGATCGGCCGTCGCCCTCTAGCGGGCGGCGGCCGATCGTGTTTAGGTGCGTCCTGTGGATTTCTTATTGACACAGGGTCCGGCTAGGGGCTCTGTGCGTCGTCTCACGGGGGTGTGACCAGCCATGTCCGCAGGAGGTTTCAGCAAGCTGCCGAACGGCAGCGTGGTGGTGGCCCTGACCTTGCCGAACCCGGCTCTGGGCGGCGGCAGCGTCCGCATGATCGTCCATGCGGTGAACCGCGCGAGGGCGCTGACACGCCTCAGGAACCTCGGCATGCGGGCCGTCTATCTGCGGGGCAACGCGGAGCCGCCGACGCCGGACGAGATCACGGCGGTCCTGCATCACCCGGACGGACTGATATGGCGTACGGCGCCGGACGCTGCGGCTGAGCTCTGGCATCCGATTCGCGCGCTGAAGCGGCAGGCGCTTCAGGGGCAGAGACCGGCTGACCTGTCCCTGCGGGCCGGTGGGGGCTGATCGCGCAGTTCCCCGCGCCCCCTACGGGCCCGCGGCCCTCACGGGCCTAGACCACCGGCTTGCCCGTCAGGTCCACCCCCGCCGCCCGCAGCTCCTCCACGGCCCGTTCTGTCGTCTCCTTGGAGACGCCGGCCGTCAGGTCGAGCAGGACCGTGGTGCCGAAGCCCTCGCGGACCGCGTCGAGGGCCGTGGCGCGCACACAGTGGTCCGTGGCGATGCCCACCACGTCCACCTCGTCGATCTTGCGGGCCCGCAGCCAGTCGGCCAGCGAGACGCCGTTCTCGTCGGCCCCCTCGAAGCCGCTGTACGCGGCCGAATAGGCCCCCTTGTCGAAGACCGAGTCGATGGCCCCGGAGGCCACGGCCGGCGCGAAGTTCGGGTGGAAGCCGATCCCCTCCGTGCCCGCCACGCAGTGCGGCGGCCAGGAGCGGACGAAGTCCGGCCGCTCGGAGAAGTGGTCGCCCGGGTCGATGTGGTGATCACGGGTGGCCACCACGTGCCGGTAGCCCGCGGGCGCCTGCCCGATCAGCTCGGTGATCGCGGCGGCCACGTCGGCACCCCCTGCGACCGCGAGGCTGCCGCCCTCGCAGAAGTCGTTCTGCACATCGACGACGATCAGGGCGCGGCGCATCGGGTGTCCTTCGGCTCGGCAAGACTCGGGGGAGTGGGGGACTCGGCCGGATGAACCGAGCGTAGAGACTTCGCACGCGAAGCGGGAGAGGGCGTTCGAACGCCCCTTCTCCGCTCCGGCGCACAATCAGATGTATTCCGTCGGGATGACGGCCTCGCCCTTCGACAGCTGAGTGGCAGAGAGGGGCAGCCGGGCCCGCGCCGCCGCGTGCCGCTCGCGCACGGTGTCCAGCGGCTCGCGCGCCACCACCTCACCGCCCTTGACCAGCTCGACCTGGAGCTGGTGGTCGGCGAGCTCCACCGGCACCGCTCCCGTGCCGATCACCTCGGCCTCGGCGACCCCGTGCTCGTCGGGCCGCCGCGCGGCCCACTTGCGACCGCCCATCGACGACTTGGCGCCCATCGACTTCTTGGCCACCGGCTCCAGCGGGGCCTTCGGGTCCGCCGAGTGCGCGCGGGCCACCAGCTTGTAGACCATCGAACAGGTCGGGTGCCCGGACCCGGTGACGAGCTGCGTGCCCACGCCGTACGCGTCCACGGGTGCCGCCGCGAGCGAGGCGATGGCGTACTCGTCGAGGTCGGAGGTGACGACGATCTTCGTCCGGGTCGCACCGAGCTCGTCCAGCTGGTCGCGCACCCGGTGGGCGACCAGGAGCAGGTCACCGGAGTCGATGCGCACGGCGCCGAGCTCGGGCCCGGCGACCTCGACGGCGGTGCGGACGGCCTCCGTCACGTCGTACGTGTCGACGAGCAGGGTCGTGCCGGGGCCGAGCGAGTCGACCTGGGCCTGGAAGGCGTCACGTTCGTTGTCGTGCAGCAGGGTGAAGGCGTGGGCCGACGTGCCGACCGTGGGGATGTCGTAACGGAAACCGGCCGCGAGGTCGGACGTGGTGGTGAAACCGCCGACGTACGCGGCGCGCGAGGCGGCCACGGCCGCCAGCTCGTGCGTGCGCCGTGCGCCCATCTCGATCAGCGGGCGCTCCCCGGCGGCCGAGGCCATCCGGGAGGCGGCGGCCGCGATCGCCGAGTCGTGGTTGAGGATGGAGAGGATCACCGTCTCCAGGAGCACGCACTCCGCGAAGGAGCCCTCCACACGCAGGAGGGGAGAGCCGGGGAAGTAGACCTCGCCCTCCGGATAACCCCAGATGTCGCCGCTGAAGCGGTACGAGGAGAGCCACTGGAGGGTCTCCTCGTCGACGACGCGGCGCTCGCGCAGGAAGCCGATGACGTCGGCGTCGAAGCGGAAGTTCTCCACGGCGTCCAGGACCCGGCCGGTCCCGGCCACCACTCCGTAGCGGCGCCCCTCGGGCAGTCTGCGCGTGAAGACCTCGAAGACGGAGCGCCGGTCGGCCGTGCCGGCCTTCAGCGCGGCCTGCAGCATCGTGAGCTCGTAGTGATCCGTGAAGAGCGCGGTCGACGGAACATCCACCGGCAGCCCAAGGTCCGCTGTGTTCATACGAAGGATGCTACCCCGCATCTCGTCACTCTGACGATTTCCTGAGTCCATTTGTGCGAGGGCCCCCTGCGGGTGGCAGCATGGGACAAGTGAGTACGGCTCCCGCAGAGATCACCCGCCCGGAATCGGCCGAAGAGACCTTCGCCGTCCCGGAGCCCGACGTCCCCTGGATCACGCTCGTCCACAACGACCCGGTCAACTTGATGAGTTACGTGACCTATGTGTTCCAGTCCTACTTCGGGTACTCGAAGGAGAAGGCCACGAAGCTGATGATGGACGTGCACCACAAGGGCCGCGCGGTCGTCTCCACCGGCTCCCGCGAGGAGATGGAGCGCGACGTACAGGCCATGCACGGATACGGGCTGTGGGCCACCCTCCAGCAGGACCGGAAGTAGCGACACATCTGATGCCAGGACAATTCGAAGCCATCCCCGGGGGCGGCGCCGCCGTCGCGCTCGACGAGGTCGAGATCTCGATCATCCGCTCCCTCGCCGTGCAGCTCCTGGAGCTGATCGGCCCGGGTCCGGCCGAGGACGCCTCGGACGACCCCCTCGCGGAGCTGTTCGCGGAGGGCCCGAGCGAGCCGCCCACCGACCCCGTCCTCCAGCGGCTGCTCCCGGACGCGTACGGCGGCCCCGGCAGCGAGAAGGCCGATGAGGACGAACTGCGCGCCTACTCGTCGGAGTTCAGGCGCTTCACCGAGAACGACCTGCGGGCCAAGAAGCGCGACGACGCCCTGGTGGTGATCCGCTCCCTGGACGCCATGACGTCCAAGGGCGAGGGCGGCGCCGTCCTGAAGCTGTCCGCCGACGAGTCGCGGCACTGGCTCGGCGCGCTCAACGACCTGCGCCTGGCGATCGGTGCCCGCCTTGAGGTGACGGACGAGGACGACACGGACCTGCTCTACCAGCTGCCGGACTCCGACGCCCGCAAACCGATGGTGATGGCCTATCTCTGGCTCGGCGGCCTTCAGGAGACGCTGGTCGGCACGCTGATCGGTTAGAAGTCACACGGTCGCACCCGCAAAGTCGATGTATGTAGCAGCCGTTACCCCCCGTTCGCTCATCGGACGCTCAAATCCGGATAACGATCGCGTCACTTCAATGCGCACTTTTGACGCGCCAAGGGAATTTTGTCCGGTTCTTCTCGTGGCATGGGCCACACGCGCCACGGCCGATCACTGTTGCGGCCGTGATAAATCTTCACGACCACTCGGTGACGCCACCCATGTCACCGATGGCGCTCGGGCCGGCAGACCGCCGGTAGCACTCCATCCATATCCGGGGGGATCAGGACCTGATCCGTGGCCATACGCAGACTGCGGGCACGGATCAGCGTGGAGAAAGGCGTCACCATGACCTCAGTGCAGGTCGAAGAGCATCACGACGGCAATGAGGCCGACGGAACGGGCGGTTCGTCCGGTACGTCAGGCGAGGGATATCAGCGCGGGCTCGGCGCCCGGCAGATCCAGATGATCGCGATCGGCGGTGCCATCGGCACCGGCCTGTTCCTCGGCGCGGGCAAGGCCATTCACAAGGCCGGTCCGAGCCTCATCCTGGCGTACGCCATCGCCGGCCTTGTCATCTTCTTCATCATGCGCGCCCTGGGCGAGCTGCTCATGTACCGCGCGGTCTCGGGCTCCTTCTCGGAGTACGCGCGTGAATTCATCGGCCCGTTCTTCGGGTACGTGACCGGCTGGACGTACTGGCTCTTCTGGGTCGTCACCGGCATCACAGAAGTAACGGCAGCGGCCCAGTACATGCAGTACTGGACACACGACGCCATCCCGCAATGGGCGTACGCGCTGATCTTCACGGTCATCCTGTACGGCGCCAACCTGATCTCGGTGAAGCTCTTCGGCGAGCTCGAGTTCTGGTTCTCGATGGTCAAGGTCACCGCGATCATCGGCATGATCCTCATCTGCGCCGGCATCCTCACCATCGGCTTCTCCGACGCCGGTGACACCGCGTCCGTCTCCCACCTGTGGGACCAGGGCGGGTTCTTCCCGAACGGCATCGGCTCCACGCTGATGACGCTGCAGATCGTGATGTTCGCCTTCCTCGCCGTCGAGCTCGTCGGCGTCACCGCGGGCGAGTCCAAGGACCCGAAGACCGTCCTGCCCAAGGCCATCAACACCGTGCCGTGGCGCATCGCCGTCTTCTACGTCGGCGCGCTCGTCATGATCCTGTCGGTCGTGCCGTGGACCTCGTTCCAGCCGGGCGTCTCGCCGTTCGTGGCGGCCTTCCAGGAGATGGGCCTCGGCATCGGGGCCGCGATCGTCAACTTCGTCGTCCTGACGGCCGCGCTCTCCTCCTGCAACTCGGGCATGTACTCCACCGGCCGCATGCTGCGCGACCTCGCGCTCAACGGCCAGGGCCCGAAGTTCTTCACCAAGCTGACGAAGAACGGCCTGCCGCTGGTCGGCACCACCTTCTCCGCCGCCCTGATGCTGGTCGGCGTCTGGATCAACTACCAGTGGCCGGGCGAGGCGTTCAACTACGTCGTCTCCTTCGCGACCATCTCCGGCATGTGGGCCTGGATCATGATCCTGGTCTGCCAGATCAAGTACCGCCGCAAGGCCGACCGCGGCGAGCTGCCGCAGTCCACCTTCCGGGCCCCGGGCGCCCCGTACACGAGCTGGTTCGCGCTCGCCTTCATCGCGATGGTCATCGTCATGATGGGCATCGACGAGGACGCGCGGATCTCGCTCTACGCGGCTCCGGTCTGGGCCCTGATCCTGGGCATCGGCTACCTGGTCATGCAGAAGCGCGACCCGCAGTCCGAGGTCGGCGGGAAGACCGAGCCGCAGGACGCGGCGAAGTAGTCCTCAGCACCTGATCCCAGCATGTGGGCCGGTCCGTACCACTCTTCGGTACGGGCCGGCCCTTCTGCTTATCCTGGCTGCCATGCTGACCCTGACCCAGGCCCTTCACGACCAGATCGTCGCGCACGCGCGCCAGGACCACCCCGACGAGGCCTGCGGTGTGGTCGCGGGCCCGGAGGGAACCGGCCGTCCCGAGCGCTTCATCCCGATGCTGAACGCGGCACGCTCGCCCACGTTCTACGAGTTCGACTCGGGCGACCTCCTCAAGCTCTACCGCGAGATGGACGACCGCGACGAGGAGCCGGTGATCGTCTACCACTCGCACACGGCGACCGAGGCCTACCCCTCGCGCACCGACATCACGTACGCCAACGAGCCGGGCGCCCACTACGTCCTGGTCTCCACGGCCGACACCGACGGCGCCGGTGACTTCCAGTTCCGCTCCTACCGGATCGTGGACGGCGAGGTCACCGAAGAAGAGGTGAAGGTCGTCCAGGCATACTGAGCCTCACCTATGAGGCGGCAGGACCCAGGAAGCCGGTGCGAGTCCGGCACGGTCCCGCCACTGTGACCCCACCCCTCGCGGGTGGGGCAGTCAGGAACTGACCTGCCGCCTTCTTCTCCCACGACGCAGGGGACGCGGAAATCCCCTGGAGGAGGCGCTCAGCCATGCCCCGCCCCATACGCGTGCTCATGACCGCGGCCCTGCTGCTCCCGCTCGCCGCGTGCTCGTCCTCCGACGGCACCGACTCGAAGCCGGAGTCCAAGGCCCCCGGCTTCCCGTACACGGTCACGAACTGCGGCGTGAAGACGACGTACGAAGCACCCCCCAAGCGCGCCGTGACGATGAACCAGCACGTCACGGAGGTGATGCTGGAGCTGGGCCTGAAGGACCGCATCGCGGGCACGGCATACCTGGACGACAAGGTCCTGCCGAAGTACGCGAAGGCGTACGCGGACACCCCGGTCCTCGCCAAGGAATACCCCTCGTACGAAAAGCTCCTGGCCGCGAACCCCGACTTCGTCTACGGCGGCTACACGAGCGCCTTCCAGGCAGGCGAGGGCCGCAGTCGCGAAGCCCTGGCCAAGTCCGGCATAGAGAGCCGCCTGAACGTCGAGGGCTGCGCCAAGAAGCCGGTGTCGATGGACGACGTCTACAGGGAGGTCCGCGAGGTCGGCAGCACGTTCGGGGTGCGGGCGCGGGCGGAGAAGTGGGTGACCGCGGCACAGCGCGAACTGGCGCGGACGGAGGCGAAGTCGAAGAAGCCCGTCCCGGTCTTCGTCTACGACAGCGGCGACAAGTCCGCCTTCACGGCGGGCGGCCGGGGCATCGGCAACGACATCATCGAGCGGGCGGGCGGCCGCAACGTCTTCGCCGACCTGGACAAGTCCTTCGGCGACGCGTCCTGGGAGTCGGTGGTCGACCGCAAGCCCGAGGCCATCGTGATCCTCGACTACGGCGGCACGACGGTGGCCCAGAAGAAGAAGCGCCTCCTGGACGACCCGGTCCTGGCGGATGTCCCCGCCATCAAGAACAAGCGCTTCGCGGTACTCCCGCTGTCGGACGCGGTGGCGGGGGTAAGGGCCCCGGCAGCGGTGGGGAAGCTGGCGGACCAGCTGTGAAGGGCAGCAGAACCCAGCCCGTCCGGCGTTTGAGGACGAACTCGGCGGAGCCGGTGATGGACGGCAACCAGTCCGGGGTCCGGGGCGGAGCCCCGGTTTCGGGAAGGGGCGGGATCGGGGAGAGCCCCGCCAGGGACCACCACCCGCACCCACGACGGCGCTACGCCATGGTCACGGCCACGCTTCTCGCAGCCCTCGTGGCGACGAGCATCGCCGGTCTGGCCCTGGGATCGGTCCGGATACCCGCCTCGGAGGTCATGGAGATCCTGCGGGGCGGCGCCGACCCCTCCCCGTTCCGCACCATCGTGCTGGACGTCCGCCTCCCCCGGGTCCTGCTCGGCGCAGCCGTAGGCGCGGGACTGGCCGTCATAGGCACCGTCCTCCAGGCCCTGGTGAGGAACCCCCTGGCCGACCCCTTCCTCCTCGGAGTCTCCTCCGGCGCCTCCGCCGGAGCCGTCGCCGTCATCGTCCTGGGCAGCGTCTTCGGCCTGGGAGCGGGCCTGGCCACCACCCTCACCATCCCGGCCGCGGCCTTCGCGGGAGCCCTGCTCTCGCTCCTCGTCGTCTACACGCTGGCAAGATCAGGCGGCGGCGGATTCGCCACCGGCCGCCTGATCCTGGCGGGGGTGGCCGTCTCGTACGTCCTGGCCGCCCTGACCAGCCTCATCCTGATCACCGCCGACAGCGCCGACCATCTCAAGGAAGTCCTGTACTGGACCCTCGGCGGCCTCGGCAGCGCCCGCTGGGACATGCTCGCCCTGCCCGGCGTCGCACTCATCCTCGGCACCGCACTGCTCGTCGCCCTCGCCAGGCCCCTGGACCTCCTCCTGGTGGGGGAGGAGGGCGCCACCGTCCTCGGCCTCGACACGGCCCGCTTCCGCGCCGCCGTCTTCGTCCTCGCCTCGCTCCTGACCGGCGTGCTCGTCGCGTACAGCGGCGCCATCGGCTTCGTCGGCCTGATGGTGCCGCACGCGGCCCGGATGCTGGTCGGCGCCGCCCACCGGACGCTCCTTCCGGTGGTGGCCCTGATGGGCGCCGTGTTCCTGGTGGCGGCCGACCTCGCCGCGCGCACGGTCGCGGCGCCGCAGGACATCCCGGTCGGCGTTCTCACCGCGCTGACGGGCGGCCCGTTCTTCCTGTGGATGCTGCGAAGGAACCGTACGGAGGCAAGCGCATGAGCAACCCGGCGGCGATCCTGACCACCGAGTCCCTCACCTACCGCACAGGTGAGAAGACCCTCGTCGACAGCGTCACCCTGCACGCCGATCCCGGCGAGACCATCGGCATCGTCGGCCCCAACGGCAGCGGCAAGACCACCCTCCTGCGCTGCGTCTACGGCACCCTCGCGCCCACCGGCGGCCGCGTCCTCCTGGACGGCGACGACCTGGCGCACCGCTCGGCCAAGGACCGCGCCCGCCGCATCGCCACCGTCCCGCAGGACGGGCACACCGGCTTCGAGCTCACCGTCCGGCAGATCGTCGCCATGGGCCGCTCCCCGCACAAACGCTTCTGGGAGGCCGACACCGTGCGGGACGACGTCCTGGTCGGCGATGCGCTGGAGAGGGTCGGCGCCGCGGACCTCGCACACCGCGTCTTCGCCGGGCTCTCCGGCGGCGAGCGCCAGCGCGCCCTGGTGGCGAGGGCGCTGGTGCAGGAGCCCGCGGTCCTCGTACTCGACGAGCCGACCAATCACCTGGACATCCGCTACCAGCTGGAGATCCTCGCCCTGGTCCGCGACCTCGGCACGACGAATCTGCTCGCCCTGCACGACCTCAATCTGGCGGCCTACTACTGTGACCGGCTGTACGTCCTCGACGCCGGCACCCTCGTCGCGTCAGGACCGCCCAAAGAAGTCCTGACCAGCGAGCTCCTCGCCGACGTGTACGGGGTCACGGCAGAGGTCTCGGTGCACCCCGCGACCGGGGCGCCGACGGTCACGTACCTCCCTCCATCCACGTGATGGACGCAAACCATCCACGATGTGAGATCACATTCCAGAACCCGGACCGGGAATCGATACGATGACCGCATGGTTCCCCACGACGTGAGCGACAAGATGCCGGGCATGCTGCTCGTTGCGCGTCTGCACGTCGATTTGTGCAGGCTCTCCAGCGCGATCTGTTCGCGCTGACAGCCGCCGCCGTACGGCCGTGAGCCGCGGCGCCATCCCCGCGTAACGCCTACGCACCCGCATACCTGCACCCGCACGTACGCACCCGCACGACCGGGCCGCCGCGCGCCCACCCACGTGACTTCTCCCGACAGGAGCCCAAGCCATGGCCATCGAGGTCCGCATCCCGACCATCCTCCGCACCTACACCGACGGCGCCAAGGCCGTCGAGGGCAGCGGCGACAACCTCGCCGAGCTCTTCAGCGACCTCGACTCGCGGCACGCGGGCATCGCCGAGCGCATCGTCGACGGCGACAAGCTGCGCCGCTTCGTGAACGTGTACCTGAACGACGAGGACGTCCGCTTCCTGGACGGCATCTCCACCAAGCTCACGGACGGCGACAACGTCACGATCCTCCCGGCCGTGGCCGGCGGCATGGTCTGATCGCGGATGCCTCGCTACGACTCCCCGCTGGCGGCCGTGGGCAACACGCCCCTCGTCCGCCTGCCGCGGCTCTCCCCGTCCGACGACGTCCGCATCTGGGCGAAGCTGGAGGACCGTAACCCCACCGGTTCCATCAAGGACCGCCCGGCGCTGCACATGGTCGAACAGGCGGAGAAGGACGGGCGGTTGACGCCCGGCTGCACGATCCTGGAGCCGACGTCCGGCAACACGGGCATCTCGCTCGCCATGGCGGCCAAGCTCAAGGGCTACCGCATCGTGTGCGTCATGCCGGAGAACACCTCACAGGAGCGGCGCGACCTCCTCGCCATGTGGGGTGCGGAGATCATCTCGTCCCCGGCGGCCGGAGGCTCCAACACGGCGGTACGCGTCGCCAAGGAGCTCTCCGCCGAGCACCCGGACTGGGTCATGCTCTACCAGTACGGCAACCCGGACAACGCGGGCGCGCACTACGCGGGCACCGGCCCCGAGATCCTCGCCGACCTGCCCTCCATCACCCACTTCGTGGCGGGCCTCGGCACGACGGGCACGCTCATGGGCGTCGGCCGCTTCCTGCGCGAGCAGAAGCCGGACATCAAGATCGTCGCCGCGGAGCCCCGCTACGACGACCTCGTGTACGGCCTGCGCAACCTCGACGAGGGCTTCGTGCCCGAGCTGTACGACGCGTCGGTCCTGACCAGCCGCTTCTCGGTCGGCTCGGCCGACGCGGTGACACGGACCCGTGAGCTCCTCCAGCAGGAGGGCATCTTCGCCGGCGTCTCCACCGGCGCCGCGCTGCACGCCGCGATCGGCGTCGGCAAGAAGGCGGTGGCCGCGGGGGAGTCCGCCGACATCGCCTTCGTGGTGGCCGACGGTGGCTGGAAGTACTTGTCGACGGGCGTCTACACCGCGGCGACGACCGAGGAAGCCATCGAAACGGTGCAGGGCCAACTCTGGGCGTAGGCGCGACCCGGCGAACGATGGACGGGCTGGATGTCTCCGGCCCGTCCGGCGTTTGAGGACGAGCTCGGCGCAGCCGGAGATGTCCCGGGCCGAGAGCCGGGGTCCGGGGCGGGCGGGTCCGGGGCTGAGCCCCCACGCGGCACGGCCGCAGATGTCACAGCCGGGAATGGGCGGGGCTGGGGAAAGCCCCGCAGGGGCCGCCCTGCCCCGCCCGCCCTACCCGGCCAGATGCCGCACCTGATCCCACAGCGCCGGATCCACGACCCCCGCCCGCCTGCGGAACTCCCACACCGGCACGTCCCGCAGCTCGTCCGTCTCCAGGAAACTCGGGCGGCCCCGCGCATCCCCCACCGACCCGGGCGGCAGCGGAATCACCCCGCCCCGCTCGTCGTGGTACTTGCTGGTGATCTTCGCGACGACCGCGCTCTCGCCCCGCACCGAAAGCACCAGACACGGCCGGTCCTTCGCCCCCGGGCCGTCCTCGTACGGCACCCGCGCCCACCAGATCTCCGCCGGTCTCGGCGCGGGCAGCCTGCGCCGCGGGCCGCGTGGACGGCCCGGCGGCCGGGTGGTCCGCGCGCGGGGACCGCGGTCGCTGCGACCCCGGCCGTCCACCAACGCGGCGACCGCCGCGAGCACCACCACGGCGGCCAGGGCGAGCCACCATGACGTATCCATACCGCAGACGGTACCGGGGCGCTCCCCGCCCCGCGCGCCCCCCGAACCGGTGACAGCGCAGGTGAGTTCTCCCACAACGGCCCACGACGGAGGAGCGACCGGACCTTTTGCGCCTTACGCTCGACGGACCGCAGAACTCCTCGAAGAGCCTGTCGCAGGCCCTTCGCGAGCCCCCGCAAGGCCCCCGCACAACCCCCGTTCCGCCCCCGGAGGTTTCCGCTCCATGAAGCTCACCGTCGTCGGCTGCTCGGGGTCGTTTCCGTCCGCGGACTCGGCCTGTTCGAGCTACCTCGTAGAGGCCGACGGCTTCCGGCTGCTGCTCGACATGGGCAATGGCGCCCTCGGCGAGCTGCAGCGCCACGTCGGTCTGTACGACCTGGACGCGATCTTCCTCAGCCACCTGCACGCCGACCACTGCATCGACATGTGCGCCTACTTCGTGGCGCGCTACTACCGGCACGAAGGCGGCCGCTGCGCCCCCATCCCGGTCTACGGACCCGAGGGCACCGAACAGCGCCTGACCACCGCGTACGCCGACACCCCCTCGGCCTCCTCGATGAGCGAGGTCTTCGACTTCCACACCGTCAAGCCGGCCTCGTTCGACATCGGCCCCTTCTCGGTCCGCACGGAGAAGGTCCACCACCCCGTCGAGGCGTACGGCATCCGCGTCGAGCACGGGGGCAGGTCCCTCACGTACTCGGGAGACACCGGGGTGTGCGGCGCGCTCGACGAACTGGCCGCCGACACCGACCTGTTCCTCTGCGAGGCGGCCTTCACGCACGGCAAGGAGAACATCCCCGACCTGCACCTCAACGGCCGCGAGGCCGGCGAGTCCGCCCGGCGCGCGGGCGCCGGGCGCCTGGTCCTCACCCACATCCCGCCGTGGACGGACCCGCAGGTGAACCTGGCGGACGCGCGCTCGGTGTACGACGGCCCCACCGAACTCGCCGCGCCCGGCCGGACGTACGAGATCTAACGGCTCTCTGCCGGGCGCCTGGTCCCGCGGCCGCCAAGCGCCATCCTGTTCCAGGTGTGGCGGCGGCCGCGGATCGCGACCGAGTACGCGTACATGACCTCCGGATCGCACATGCCCGGCAGGTAGGAGTCACCGAAGTGGTGGGCGTCGACACCCACTTCCTTCGCGTTCAGGGCGAGCTGTGGCACCACGTTCGCGTGGGAGCCCTCCTGGCTGGTGCCGATCGCCCCCATCACCACCGCCCCCGCGTCCTGCACCGCGGCCACCGCCTCGGCGGCCAGCTCCTTGGTGACACCGGGCAGCGTCCCGGGCAGCGGCATCACGACACCGTCCGCGCCCGCGTCCACCAGCGAGGTCAGCCGGGCGGCCGTGACCCGCTCCGGGTGCCCCGCATGATGCATCTTGCCGCTCCACAGCGCGACGTCGTCACCGAGGCCTTGCCGCAGCTCCTCCGTGACCCGCGCGAGCCCCTCGTACGAACCGCCCGTCCCCGGATTCGCCGTCAGGCAGAGCATCGCCGCACCCATGTCGATGAGCCTTCTGGCGTACTCGGGCTTGGCGCGGCGGATCTCGGGGACGTCACCGGGCTCCAGATTGATGCCGACGGGCCGGCCGATGAAGGCGGCGAGCTCGGCGATGGAGTCGAACGTGCCGAGGCCCGGCAGGTCGAGCCGCTCTCCGTCCCAGGCCCGCTCGATCAGGTTCAGCACGACGATGTCGGCGCCGAAGGCCGCGACGAGCTCTGCGTTGTGCACACCGGGCATGCCCGGCATGGGGACGAGGGCGGCCCGGTCGGCGAAGACCTCGCCGACCATGGTGCGGCCCTCGGCGGCGGCGACCGACTCGGTCAGGGCACGACCACGGAGGGCGGCGAGCCGGTCGCGGTCGAGGTCGAGGATGCGGGGGGTCTTGGGGGCCTCGGGTGCCTGGGGGGTGGTCATCCTCCGACCGTAAGCCGCCGGACACGACGAAACCCCGCACCGTTGGTCGCAACGGTGCGGGGCTTACGTCCCGAGATGGGGCGGGAGGCTACTTCGCCTCGGCCTTGAGGATCTCGGCGAGCTCCTCGTCGGACTCGCGGCCCGGCGTCGGGAGGTTCCACTTGGTGATCGCGAAGCGGAAGACCACGTAGTAGACCGCGGCGAAGCAGAGGCCCACCAGGGCCAGGCCCCATGGGTTGCTCGCGATGCCGAGGTTGAGGAAGAAGTCGACCGCTCCCGCCGAGAAGCCGAAGCCGTCCTTCATGCCGAGCGCCCAGGTCAGCGCCATGGAGACACCGGTGAGCACCGCGTGGATCGCGTACAGGACCGGGGCGATGAACATGAACGTGAACTCGATCGGCTCGGTCACACCGGTCACGAAGGCGGTGAGCGCGAGCGAGAACATCATGCCGCCGACGACCTTGCGGCGCTCGGGGCGGGCGCAGTGGACGATCGCGAGGCAGGCCGCGGGAAGCGCGAACATCATGATCGGGAAGAAGCCGGTCATGAACTGTCCGGCGGTCGGGTCACCCGCGAGGAAGCGGTTGATGTCGCCGCTCTTGCCCTCGTACGAACCGGCCTGGAACCACGGGAAGGAGTTCAGGAGGTGGTGCATGCCGACCGGGATCAGCGCGCGGTTGGCGACACCGAAGATGCCCGCGCCCACGGCGCCGGAACCGACGAGCCACTCACCGAAGTTGTGCAGACCCGTGCCGAGGACCGGCCAGATGTAACCGAAGACGATGCCGAGGAGCAGGCCCGCGAAGGCCGACAGGATCGGGACGAGGCGGCGGCCGCCGAAGAAGCCGGCCCAGTCGGGCAGCTTGGTCCGGTAGAACTTCTGGTAGAGCAGGGCGACGACGATGCCCATCACGACACCGCCGAGGACCTTGGCGTCCACCGGGGCCTCGGTCATGACTATCTTGCCGTCGACGACCTTCGCGATCTTCTCGAGGTTCGGGTCGGTGAACGTGGCCAGCACGTTCTTGAAGACCAGGTAGCCGGTGACGGCGGCCAGGGCCGTCGAGCCGTCCGACTTCTTGGCGAAGCCGATCGCGATGCCGACGGCGAACAGCAGCGCCATGTTGTCGAGGATGGCGTTGCCACCCGCGGCCATGAAGCTCGCGATCTTCGTGATGAAGTCCGGGAACGACGGGCGTCCGAGCATGTCGGGGTTGCCGAGCCGGACGAGCAGGGCGCCTGCGGGCAGCACGGCGACCGGCAGCATGAGGCTGCGGCCGATGCGCTGCATGACAGCCATCGCGCCGGAGCCCTTCTTCTTGTCGGCCGCGGGGGCGGCACTGGCCGTGGACACAACTTCCTCCAGTGGGCAAGGCGCCGCCTGGGGACAGAGAAGTGGGTGACGGCGGCGTCTCCGGGGGTCGCGGCGGACGGCCGCGTGGTCTACACCATTAAGTGGTGTAGACCTGTTGTAGCACGGTGAAGGTGACGTAAGGAACCCACGAGTTTTGTGGGGTCCGCCATAACGCGAAATTAACGTCGAAAGACCCCAGGGACCACAGGGTCCTGGGGCCTTCCGGTGCGACGCGGGGATAGGCCGGGACGACGGCCCTGCCAGCGGCTAAGCCTTCGTCTGCTCCGCGTCCTGAGCTTCCGCTTCCTCCTCCGGCTCGCGACCCGGCGTATGCAGGTCGAACTTGCGGATCACGAAGCTGAACAGGACGTAGTACACGACGGCGAACACGAGCCCGATGGGAATGATCAGCCAGGGTTTGGTCGCCAGACTCCAGTTGATGACGTAGTCGATGAGACCCGCCGAGAAGCTGAAGCCGTCCTTGACCCCCAGCGCCCACGTCACCGCCATCGAGACGCCGGTGAGCACCGCGTGGATCGCGTACAGCGCGGGCGCGATGAAGAGGAACGAGTACTCGATCGGCTCGGTGATGCCGGTGACGAACGACGTCAGACCGACCGACAGCATCAGACCGCCGACCACCTTGCGGCGCTCCGGCCGGGCCGCGTGGGTGATCGCCAGGGCCGCCGCGGGCAGCGCGAACATCATGATCGGGAAGAAGCCCGACGTGAACTGACCCGCCGTCGGGTCGCCCGCCAGGAACCGGTTGATGTCACCGTGGACCATCGTGCCGTCGGGCTTCTCGTAGTCACCGAACTGGAACCAGACGAACGTGTTCAGGAACTGGTGCAGACCGATGGTGAGCAGCGCGCGGTTGGCCACGCCGAAGATCCCGGAGCCCAGCCACCCCAGGTCCACGAGCCACTTGGAGAAGCTGGTCAGCCCGTCACCGATCGGCGGCCAGACCCACACGCACAGCCCCGCGAAGACCAGGCCGACGAAGGCCATGATGATCGGCACAAGACGGCGCCCGTTGAAGAAGCCCAGCCAGTCGACCAGCTTCACGCGGTGATAGCGCTGCCAGAACCACGCGGCGAGCAGCCCCATCACGATGCCGCCGAACACCCCTGGGTTCTGGTACGCGGCCTGCGCGGGAGTGCCGTCCTCCGCGATGCAGACCCCGCTCCACATGCCTGCCGCCCCGAACGTGGTGTCCGCCGGGCAGTCGTCGGGGAAGGCGCGCAGGACCGCGTAGTACACGAGGAAGCCCACCACCGCGGCGAGCGCCGTGGAACCGTCCGACTTCTTGGCCATGCCGATCGCGACACCGATGCAGAACAGCAGGGGCAGACCGAGCGTGGAGTCCAGCAGGGAACCACCCGCCGCCGCGAAGACCTTGGCGACGTTGTCCCAGCCGAGACCGTCCGCGCCGAAGACGTCCGGCTGCCCGAGACGGTTGAGGATGCCGGCGGCGGGGAGCACGGCGATGGGGAGCTGGAGGCTGCGGCCCATCTTCTGCAGGCCCTGGAACAGGCCGTTCCACCACTTCTTCTGCGGCACCGCTGCTGCGTCGGTACTCATCGGCGTCCCCTCCGGAACAAGCCAGGTTTGGCGGGCGTTGAAAACTGGTGTAGACCAGTTGCGGAACGAGTGCGGTGCCGTCCCGGCAGGAGTGGCATGAGGATTGCCGTGGGGATGGCACCTTGATCGCCATCATTGGGTACGAGTGCCGTAGCCGCCCGCGAAGATGCTCCAACCGTGCGTTACCGTGACAAAGCGGACCTACGGTGTGGTGAGGCCGCGTCCTTTAAGAACAGGGAGAACACCATGGCCAGCAAGGCTGAGAAGATCGTCGCCGGGCTCGGCGGCATCGAGAACATCGAAGAGGTCGAGGGCTGCATCACCCGCCTCCGCACCGAGGTCCACGACCCGAGCCTCGTCGACGACGCCGCGCTGAAGGCCGCAGGCGCCCACGGAGTCGTCAAGATGGGCACCGCGATCCAGGTCGTCATCGGCACCGACGCCGACCCCATCGCCGCAGACATCGAAGACATGATGTGAACAGCTGAGTTCAGCTGAACTCAACTGGATCCAACTGGATCTATCGCCGAGGGCCCTGCCGACAACCGGTCAGGGCCCTCAGCCATGTGCCGATAGGCTCGACCGCATGTCCTCCACGCCTCTCTCCACGCCGCTCTCCGCACCTCGAATCGACGGCCGCACCCCCGAACAACTCCGCCCGATCACCATCGAACGCGGCTGGAGCAAGCACGCCGAAGGCTCCGTCCTCATCTCCTTCGGCGACACCAAGGTCTTCTGCACCGCCTCCGTCACGGAGGGCGTCCCCCGCTGGCGCAAGGGCAGCGGCGAAGGCTGGGTCACCGCCGAATACTCGATGCTCCCCCGCTCCACCAACACCCGCGGCGACCGCGAATCCGTACGCGGCAAGATCGGCGGCCGCACCCACGAGATCTCCCGCCTCATCGGACGTTCACTGCGCGCCGTCATCGACTACAAGGCCCTCGGCGAGAACACCATCGTCCTCGACTGCGACGTCCTCCAGGCCGACGGCGGCACCCGCACCGCCGCCATCACCGGCGCCTACGTCGCCCTCGCCGACGCCGTCGCCTGGGCCCAGGGCAAGAAGCTCATCAAGGCCGGCCGCAAGCCCCTCACCGACACCGTCTCCGCCGTCTCCGTCGGGATCGTCGGCGGTGTCCCCCTCCTCGACCTCCGCTACGAGGAAGACGTCAAGGCCGACACCGACATGAACGTCGTCTGCACCGGCGACGGCCGCTTCGTCGAGGTCCAGGGCACCGCCGAGGCCGAGCCCTTCGACCGCAAGGAACTCAACGCGCTCCTCGACCTCGCCGTCGGCGGCTGCGAGGACCTCGCCAGGTTCCAGCGCGAAGCACTCGAAGCAACCAAGTAGCACGACGGACGCGGCCGACGACGGGCGCCACCGCCTTCCGGCAACCCCACCGCCCGGCAAGCAACCATCGGACCCCCCACACGCGTTCTAACGAATACGGGCGCACGGGCAAAGCCGTGCGCCCGTACAGCACCCGGGGAGGGACCCAAGCATGGCCGCGCGTCACCGCCGTACAGCCACCGCCATCACCGCACTTCTGATCGCCGTACCGGCGGGCATCGGCCTTGTCGGTTGCGACGCCGTCAACAAGGCCCTCGACTGCGTCCAGACCGCCGACGCCATCGCCGACAGCGTCACCGACCTCCAGCAGGCGCTCGAAAAGGCCGGCGACGACCCCACGCAGGCGGACGAGGCACTCGACAAGATCGACAAGAACATCGACGAGATCGGCGACAAGACCGACAACACCGATGTGAACAAGGCCGTCGACGACCTCGACAAGGCCGTCGGCAACGTCCGCGACTCCATCAACAACGGCGACGCGACCCCCGACCTCAAGCCGATCGTGGACGCGACGAGCGAACTGACCAAGGTCTGCACGCCGTAACTTCTTGAGGCTTGGATACTGGACGCCATGACCCGCCTCATCCTCGCCACCCGCAACGCCGGCAAGATCACGGAACTCAAGGCGATCCTCGCCGACGCAGGCCTCACGCATGAGCTCGTCGGCGCGGACGCCTACCCCGAGATCCCCGACGTCAGGGAAACCGGCGTCACCTTCGCCGAAAACGCCCTCCTCAAGGCACACGCCCTCGCCAAGGCCACCGGCCTGCCCGCCGTCGCCGACGACTCCGGCCTCTGCGTCGACGTCCTCGGCGGAGCCCCCGGCATCTTCTCCGCCCGCTGGGCGGGCAAGCACGGCGACGACGCCGCGAACCTGCAGCTGCTGCTTGCCCAGTTGGGCGACATCGACGCGGACACCCACCGGGGAGCCCACTTCGCCTGCGCGGCGGCCCTCGCCCTCCCGGACGGCACGGAAAGGGTGGTGGAGGGCCAACTGCGCGGCACCCTCCGCCACACCCCGTCCGGCTCGGGCGGCTTCGGCTACGACCCGATCCTCCAGCCGGAGGGGGAGACGCGGACGTGCGCGGAACTGTCCGCGGAGGAAAAGAACGCGATCAGCCACCGGGGGAAGGCGTTCAGGGGGCTGGTGCCGGTGGTGCGGGAGCTGCTGGGCTGACGCGAACGGGCTGTGGGGTTGGCCATCAGATGGCCAACCCCACAGCCCGTTGACAGTGCGGCCGGTGGGATTCGAACCCACACGGGTGTGAACCCACTGGGACCTAAACCCAGCATGACTGCCAAATTCCATCACGGCCGCTCAAAATCGGTCATTACGTTTGACCGGCGGCGTTCAGTGTACGGGTAGGGCGGGCTACCCGGCGAGAGGCGTCTTCCCCTTCCGGCGGCACCACGCCTCTGTCAATGCATGGCAGTTGGGGCATAGGTATCGCGGATTTTCCCGTCGATTGTCGCGCCAGTCCCCGTTGACGTGGTCGATCTGCAAGGTGATCGGCTGTCCCGGCCACTCACCGGTGCTGCCACACGGTGCACACGTCCGGAATGCGGAACGGCCCGCCCCACTTGTGAGATGTGGGGCGGACCGCTGCGAGGTAGGGGTGTGGGGGAGAGGTCAGAACCTCGGGACCGGGGCCGCGGCCTCGACCATTTCCGCTGCTTCCTCCTTTGTGCCCACCGACGGCGGCGAGCCCGACAGCGGCTTCTGGGCTGTTTCCTTCATGCAGGAGACCGCGATGATGCCGACCAGCGCCGCCGCCATCGAGTAGTACGCCGGGATCATGTCCGTGCCCGTGACGCTGATCAGGGACGTGATGACCAGGGGGGCCGTGCCGCCGAAGAGGGAGGCGGAGATGTTGTAGCCCACCGACAGGGAGCCGTAGCGGACCGAGGTGGGGAACAGGGCCGGGAGCGTCGCCGACATCGTGCCGAGGAGGCAGAGGAGGGAAAGGCCCAGGAGGAGCATGCCGGCGGAGACGGCGATCAGGCTGCCCTGCTTGATCAGGAGGAACGCCGGGATGGAGATGACGAAGAAGCTGACCATGCCCGTCATCAGGAGCGGCTTGCGGCCGAAGCGGTCGGAGAGCTTGCCGACCTGGGTGATGAGCAGCATCAGCACGATCATGGTGCCGATGAGGATCAGCAGGCCGTGCGAGTCGTCGTAGCCGAGTTCGTCGGAGAGGTACGTCGGCATGTAGGAGAGGAGCATGTAGTCGGTGATGTTGTACGCGCCGACGAGGGCGATGCAGAGGATCAGCGTCGGCCAGTGCTCGCGGAAGATCTTGGCGAGGTCGCCCTTGGCGGTCGTCTCGACGGTGGAGGCGCCTTCGGACGCCGCGTGGAAGGTGGCGTCCTCCATCTTCTGGAACGCGGGTGTCTCGTCGAGCTTCAGCCGCAGGTAGAGGCCGACGAGGCCGAGGGGTCCTGCGACGAGGAAGGGGACGCGCCAGCCCCACTGCTCCATGGTGTCCGCGCCGAGTGCGCTGTTGAGGATGAGGACGAGGCCGGCGGCGCCGGTGTAGCCGGCCAGGGTGCCCATCTCCAGGAAGCTGCCGAAGAAGCCGCGGCGCTTGTCGGGGGCGTACTCGGCGATGAAGGTGGACGCGCCGCCGTACTCACCGCCGGTGGAGAAGCCCTGGACGAGGCGGAAGAAGATCAGCAGGACCGGGGCCCAGAAGCCGATGGTGGCGTAGGACGGGATCAGGCCGATGGCGAGGGTGCCGATGGCCATGAGGATCATCGTGAGGGCGAGGACCTTCTTGCGGCCGATCTTGTCGCCCATTGGGCCGAAGACCATGCCGCCGATGGGGCGTACGAGGAAGGACACCGCGAAGGTCGCGAAGGACGAGATCAGCTGGACCGTGTCGTTCCCGGACGGGAAGAAGACGTGGCCGATGGTGACGGCGAGGTAGCTGTAGATGCCGAAGTCGAACCATTCCATGGCGTTGCCGAGCGAGGCGGCCTTGACCGCTCGCTTGACCGCGGCCTCGTCCGTGACCGTGATGTCGGTGCGGCGCAGCGGGGGGTCTTTGCGCCGTTTGACGGCCCGGAACAGGTTGCGGTGCCGCTTGACCGCGTCGGCGTCGGCCGCTGCCTCGTCGTGGGCCGCCATGGGTAGTCCTTCCGTTCTGCGAACAATCCTCCTGGCATCACTTGCTCGAACTTGGCCGACGCAAACGAACGCCCCTTTGAAGGGGGCGTTCGTCACAGTCGCTGAGGGGAAAAAGGTCCGGGTCAGATGCCGAGGTCCTTGATGATCTTGGCCACGTGTCCCGTCGCCTTGACGTTGTAGAACGCGTGCTCGACCTTGCCTGCCTCGTCGACGACGACCGTGGAGCGGATGACGCCGGTCACGGTCTTGCCGTAGAGCTTCTTCTCGCCGAAGGCGCCGTAGGCCTCCAGGGTCTCCTTGGAGGGGTCGCCGACCAGCGTGACCTTGAGGTTCTCCTGCTCGCGGAACTTGGCCAGCTTCTCGGGCTTGTCGGGGGACACGCCGATGACGTCGTAGCCGGCGGTGGCGAGGGCGTCGAGGTTGTCCGTGAAGTCGCAGGCCTGCTTGGTGCAGCCGGGGGTGAGGGCGGCCGGGTAGAAGTAGACGATGACCTTGCGGCCCTTGTGGTCGGCGAGGGAGACCTCGTTGCCGTCCGCGTCCGGCAGGGTGAAGGCCGGGGCCGTGTCGCCGGGGGTGAGTCGCTCGCTCATCTTCGGTCTCCTCGCGCAGGGTGCTCGTAACAGGATGTTCGTGAAACGTCTGGTGACGGAGTCGAGCGTAATAGGGGTGCCGTGGGGTGCTGTGCGCGTGAAGCTGACAGACTGTCGGCGAGACGTACTGAAGGATCAGACAGCCGGACACGACCACGGAGGCAGCGCGGTGTCGGACACGTCGGATATCAGGACCCCGGCGCAGATCGAGGCGGACATCAAGCGCCGTCGCGTGACGCTCGCCGAGACGCTCGACGAGATCGGGGTGCGGGTTCACCCGAAGACGATCGTGGGTGACGCGAAGGCCAAGGTCGTCGCCAGTGTGGACAACTCCCTCGGGCGGGCGTACGTCGGTGCGAACCGCGTGGTGTCCGATGTGCGGGCCCAGCTGGTGCGCGAGGACGGTGCGCCCCGGCTGGAGCGCATCGTGCCGGTGGCGCTGGTGGTCGTGGGTCTGGTGGGGATGCTCGCGGTGAGCACGCGGCGCCGCAAGGGCTGACCCGGCATCGTCCGTGCGGGCCGTCGGCAGGTAGGTTCGGGGCGTGAGCGCCAAGAGCCGGGGACACAGCCCCCACGACGACAAGCTGCCCATCCGGATGCTGCACGACCGTGTGCTCGTGCGGCAGGACACCGCCGAGGGTGAGCGCAGGTCCGGCGGCGGCATTCTGATTCCCGCGACCGCAGCCGTCGGCAGGCGTCTCGCCTGGGCGGAGGTCGTCGCCGTGGGGCAGAACGTGCGGGCGGTGGAGCCGGGTGACCGGGTGCTGTACGACCCGGAGGACCGGGCCGAGGTGGAGGTGCGGGGTGTGGCGTACGTGCTGATGCGTGAGCGCGATCTGCATGCCGTGGCCGCCGACCGGTTCGAGGGCTCCGAGGACTCGACGGGGCTTTATCTGTAGCGGTCCGCGATTGCGTGTGTAAGGGGCTGGTGACCATGGTCACCAGCCCCTTACGCGTGTCCTTTGCTACCTTGGAAGGACCCCGACGAGACGCGCCGTACCGGGTTTCCGCAAAGACGACGCACCCCCATTCAAGTGACGCGATCTCGCGTCTCACGTGTCGGAGGTGCCGTCGTGGCCTGGGTTCTGTTGATCGTCGCCGGTCTGCTCGAAGTGGGCTGGTCGATCGGGATGAAGTTCACCGAGGGGTTCACCCGGCTGTGGCCGAGCGTGTTCACCGGCCTCGGGATCGTCGCGAGCATGATGCTGCTCTCGCATGCCGCCAAGACGCTGCCGATCGGTACGGCGTACGGCGTGTGGGTCGGCATCGGTGCTGCCGGTGCGGCGGTGGTCGGGATGATGGTGCTCGGTGAGCCGGCCACCGCCGCGCGGATCTTCTTCGTGGTGCTGCTGCTGGTCGCCGTGGTGGGCCTGAAGGCCACCTCGGGTCACTAGTACTCGGGCCCTAGTAGTCGTAGTACGCCTGGTTGCCCTCGCCCTTCCTTCTGGCCGCCGTTCCTTCGGTGAGGCCGCCGCCCAGGGCTCCTTCGTCGACGCCTGTTCCGCCGTCCGCGGTGGAGCCGTCGGTCTGGCCGCCCTGGGTGGCGCCTCCGTCGGCGGTGGCGCCGCCGTCGGCCGTCGAGCCGTCGGTGGTGCCGCCGTCCGTCGGACCGCCCTGTGTCTGCCCCTGGTCCTGGCCTTGCGTCTGCCCCTGGTCCTGGCCCTCGGTCTGACCTTGGTCCTGGCCCTGCGTCTGGCCCTGATCCTGACCCTCCGTCTGGCCCTGGTCCTGGCCCTGCGTGGTGTCGTCACCGCCCGTGACGGCCCCGCCGGTGGCCGGGTCCTCCTCGGTGTCCGTGGGGTCCGGGACGGGCGGCACGTCGGCGCCGTCCTCCAGCTCCAGCTCGAAGTCCTGCACGGGCTCGCCCTCCAGGGCGTCCCTGGTGAACTGCGCCCAGATCTGCGCGGGGTAGCCGCCGCCGTTGATGCGGGCCTCGCCGAGCGCCCCGTACAGCGGGGTGTGCGCGCCGGTGTCGGGGTTCTGGCCCATCACGGAGACGACGGTGGCGAGTTCGGGGGTGTAGCCCGCGAACCAGGCCGCCTTGTCCTCCTCGGCGGTGCCGGTCTTGCCGGCGGCGGGGCGGCCCGCGGCCTGGGCCGCCGTGCCGGTGCCGCCGTCGACGACGCTCTGCAGGATCGAGGTGGTGGTGTCGGCGGCCTCGCGGCTGACGGCCTGCGCGGTCTTCGGCTCCGGGAGTTCGACCTCCTGGCCGCCCTTGGTGACCTTCTCGACCATCGTGTACGTGGGGTGCTTGCCGTGGTTGGCGAGCGTCGCGTACGCCTCCGTCATGTCCAGGACGGAGGCCGTGGACGGGCCGAGCGCGATGGAGGGGGACGCGGTCAGGTCGGGGGTGCTCCCGGGGACGCCGAGGGCGACGGCGGTGTCCTTGACCTTGTCCGAGCCGACGTCGACGGCCATCTGCGCGTACACGGAGTTGACGGACTTGTCGGTGGCGGTCCTGACGGTGATGTCGCCGTAGTCGACGTCGTCCTCGTTCTCGGGGGCGTACGCCCCGCCGTCCCAGCCCTGCACGGGGCGCTTGTTGGTGCCGTCGTAGATCGTGTTGGGGGTGATGAGCTGGCCGTCCTGGGTGACGGAGCCGTTCTCCACGGCCGAGGTGAAGACGAACGGCTTGAAGGTGGAGCCCACTTGGTAGTCGCGGCGGGTGGCGTTGTTGACGTACTGCTTGGTGTAGTCGATGCCGCCGTACATCGCGACGACCTTGCCGGTCTTGGGGTCGATCGAGGCGCCGCCCGCGCGTACGTTGCGGTCGACCTTGCGGGCGTCCTTGTCGATCTTGGACATCACCTGCTCGTCGACGGCTTCCTTGAAGGCGTCCTGGCGGTCCTTCTGGAGGGTGGTGGTGATGCGGTAGCCGCCCTTGGCCAGGGTGTCCTCGTCGACGATGTCGTTGGACGTCAGGTAGTCCTCGACGGCCTGCACGAGGTAGCCGCGCTGGCCGGAGAGGCCGGACGCGCCCTTGGCCTCCTTCGGCGCGGGGAACTTGGCCTTCGCCCGTTCGGCGGGGCTGAGCCAGCCCTCCTTGACCATGCCGTCCAGGACGTAGTTCCAGCGGCCCTCGGCGCGCTTCTTGTTCTCCGGGTGGGTCGCCACGTCGTAGGCGTTGGGGGAGTTGAGGAGCGTCGCGAGGTAGGCGCCCTGCGCGGTGTCGAGGTCCTTGACGTCCTCGCCGAAGTACGCCTGGGCCGCGGCCTGCACGCCGTACGCGTTGCGTCCGAAGTAGCTGGTGTTCAGATACCCGGCAAGGATGTCGTCCTTGCTCACCTCGCGGTCCAGCTTGATGGAGATGAAGAACTCCTTGGCCTTGCGGGTGACCGTCTGTTCCTGGCCGAGGTAGTAGTTCTTCACGAACTGCTGGGTGATCGTCGATCCGGACTGCTTTCCCTTGCCGGTGACGGTGTTGTAGGCGGCGCGGATCATCGCCTTGGGGTCGACCGCCGACTCGCTGTAGAAGTCGCGGTCCTCGGCGGCGAGCGCGGCGTGCTGGACTTCCTTGGGGATCTGGCTCAGCGGGACGTTCTCGCGGTTGACCTCGCCGTCGCGGGCCAGTTGGCTGCCGTCGGCGTAGAGGTAGACGTTGCTCTGGGCGGTGGCCGCCGCGTTGGCGGGCGGGATCTCGACGATCATGTAGCCGGCGACGAAGCCGCCGACGCAGAGCAGGATCAGCAGGATGAAGCCGCCGAGCACCATGCGCCAGGTGGGGAAGATCCGCCGCCAGCCCTTGCGCTTGGGGCGCTTCTTCTTGCCCTTCTTGCCGGTGCCTTCGGCGTCCGCGGCCTCCGGGGAGTCGGACGCCGTGCCGGACGCCGGGTCGGCCGGGGTGGCTGCCGGGGTGTCGGACGCCGTGTCTGCCGGGGTGTCCACGGGTTCGCGGGGCGCCCATCCCTCGGGTTTTCCGGCGCCCTGCTGCTGCGGCTCGTCGCTGCTCATGTCTCGTGGAACTCCCGGTTCGCGTCGTACGTCACGTACGCCTCGTACGACCCATTGCACACTGTCACTTCACGCGTTCCCCGCCAGGCACGCGCCGCGCGGGGAAAATGCCTGGCACGAGCGATGACGTCCGCACTAGGCTCCGTCCCTTTGGCCCAGGCCGGGGCAGGGCTTCGGTCAAGGCTCTCGCAAATTCGTCAAGGCTCTCGTTAAAGGGGATGCGTGTGCGTACAGGACGGTTCCGCTTGTACGCGGCCGTCGCCCGGGGAGGCTTCAGACGGTACGCGACCTACCGGACGGCGACCCTGGCGGGAGTGTTCACCAACACCGTCTTCGGGCTGATCCTCGCGTACACCTACATCGCCCTGTGGGACGAGCGGCCGGGGCTCGGCGGATACGACCAGTCGCAGGCGTTGACGTTCGTGTGGCTGGGGCAGGCGCTGCTCACGGTGATGGCGCTGATGGGCGGCGGTTTCGAGGGCGAGCTGATCGAGCGCATCCGTACCGGGGACATCGCCGTCGACCTGTACCGCCCCGCCGACCTGCAGCTCTGGTGGCTGGCGACCGACCTGGGCCGCGCCCTGTTCCAGCTGCTCGGGCGCGGTGTCGTGCCGATGGTGGTCGGCGCCCTCATCTTCGACCTGGCCCTGCCCACCGAACCGCTGCGCTGGCTGGCCTTCGTGCTCGCCGTGGTCCTCGGCGCCCTGGTCAGCTTCGCGATCCGTTTCCTGGTGGCGCTCTCCGCGTTCTGGCTGATGGACGGCGCGGGCACCACCCAGGTGGCGATGCTCGCGGGCACCTTCTTCTCCGGGATGCTGCTCCCGCTGAACGTCTTCCCGGGCGCGCTCGGCGAGTTCGCCCGCGCGCTGCCCTGGTCGGCGCTGCTCCAGGTGCCCGCCGACGTGTTCCTCGGCAAGCACACGGGCGTGGACCTGGTGCGGACGTACGTCTTCCAGATCGGCTGGGCCGCGGCGCTGCTCACGGCCGGGCGGCTGCTTCAGGCCGTGGCCACGCGTCGGGTGGTGGTCCAGGGTGGCTGAACTGACGCGCGTGCGGGGAGGCCTTGCGCAGGTGCGGGACGGGCTGCGGGCCTATCGGCTGATCTCCGCCATGTGGATCCGCTCCCTGATGGCCTACCGGCTGTCCTTCGTGATGACCGCGTTCGGCAACTTCGCGGTGACCGCCTTCGACTTCGCGGCGATCCTGCTGATGTTCTCCCAGGTGTACCGCCTCGGCGGCTACTCACTGTCCGAGATCGCCTTCCTGTACGGCGCCACGTGCACCTCGTTCGGGCTCGCCGACCTCTCCCTCGGGTCCATGGACCGGCTCGGGAAGCGGGTGCGTGACGGCACGCTCGACACGCTCCTGGTGCGGCCCGCCCCGGTGATCGCGCAGGTCGCCGCCGACCGCTTCGGGCTGCACCGCGTCGGCCGCCTGCTGCAGGGCGCGCTCGTCCTCGTGTACGCCCTCGTGGTCCTGGACATCGCCTGGACCCCGGTGAAGGTGTTGATGGTCCCGCTGATGCTGTTCTGCGGCGCGGGCATCTTCGCGGCCGTGTTCGTGGGCGGCGCGGCCTTCCAGTTCGTGGCGCAGGACGCGGCCGAGGTGCAGAACGCCTTCACGTACGGAGGGACCACGCTGCTCCAGTTCCCGCCGACCGTCTTCGCCAAGGACCTGGTGCGGGGCGTCACCTTCATTCTGCCGCTGGCCTTCGTGAACTGGATTCCCGCGCTGTACGTCCTGGGGCGCCCCTATCCGCTGGACCTGCCGACGTGGGTGGCGTTCACGCCGCCGCTCGTGGCCGCCCTCCTTCTCGCGCTCGCGGGCCTCGCCTGGCGCACGGGCCTTCGTTCGTACCGCAGCACAGGGAGCTGAACCGCCGTGGAGAAAGACCTCATTGAGCTGGACCGCGTCGAGAAGGTCTTCGACGTACGCAAGAAGACCGGCTTCATGCGGCGCGAGAAGCACGAGGTGCGTGCCGTCGACGGCATCAGCTTCACCGTGCCGCGCGGCGAGATGGTCGGCTACATCGGCCCGAACGGCGCCGGGAAGTCGACGACGATCAAGATGCTGACGGGCATCCTGACGCCCAGTGGAGGCCGGCTGCGGGTCGCGGGGATCGATCCCTCCCGTGAGCGCACCCGCCTCGCGCGGCGCATCGGGGTGGTCTTCGGGCAGCGCACCACGCTGTGGTGGGACCTGCCGCTGATCGACTCGTACCGACTGATGCACCGCATGTACCGGATTCCGGACGCCCGCTTCAAGGAGAACCTGGAGCGCTGCGTCGAACTCCTCGAACTGGGCGCCCTGCTGGACGTCCCCGTACGTCAGCTCTCGCTGGGCCAGCGGATGCGCGGCGACATCGCGGCGGCGCTCCTGCACGATCCTGAGGTGCTCTACCTGGACGAGCCGACGATCGGCCTCGACGTGATCAGCAAGGCCAAGGTCCGCGGCTTCCTGCGGGACCTGAACGCAGAGGCGGGTACGACGGTCCTGCTCACCACGCACGACCTCACCGACATCGAGCAGCTCTGCAAGCGGGTGATGGTCATCGACCACGGGCGTCTGATGTACGACGGGCCGCTGGCGGGGCTGCACGAGGTGGGCGAGAGCGAGCGGACCCTGGTCGTGGACCTGGAGCGCGAACTGCCGCCCATCGAGGTGGAGTCGGCGCGGGTGGTGAAGGTGGAGGGCCCGCGGCAGTGGCTGGCCTTCCCCGCCGCGGAGTCGGCAGCTCCACTTGTCGCCCGGGTCGCGGCCCGCTATCCGATGGTCGACCTCTCGGTCAGGGAACCAGACATTGAGGCGGTCATCGCCAAGATGTACGCGGAGAAGGCGACCTCGTAGGCTGCTTCACATGACCGACGAGCAGCCTCATCTCCCGGATCTCCGGGCCGCCGACGCCGACCGTGAACGTGTCGCCGAACGACTCCGTGACGCCGTGGCCGAGGGCCGCCTGGACATGGAGGAGTTCGAGGAGCGCCTGGACGCGACGTACAAGGCGCGTACGTACGGTGAGTTGGAGCCGATCACACGGGATCTGCCGACGGTGGGCACCAAGGTCTCCATGGTGAAGCCGAGCGCCCCCGGGGAGGGGGAGATCGACTGGCCGTCCCGCATCGGCGGTGAGGCCACCTCCGCGGGAGGCTTCGCGTTCTGGAGCGGGTTCATGCGCAAGGGCACCTGGACCGTGGGCTCGCGGTTCACCGCGTTCGCGCTGATGGGCGGCGGCGAGATCGACCTGCGCGAGGCGCGGTTCGCGGACCGCGACGTCGAGATCCGCTGCTTCACGATCATGGGCGGCCTGCAGGTCACCGTGCCGCCCGAACTGGACGTCCGGGTCAAGGGCTTCGGGATCATGGGCGGCTTCGAGGACAAGGCCACCGGCGAGGGCACGCCCGGCTCCCCGCGCGTGACGGTCACGGGCTTCGCCCTGATGGGCGGGGTCGGCGTGGACCGCAAGCTGCCGCGGGCGGAGCGCCTGCGGATCAAGGAGGAGCGCCGCCGCGAGAAGCTGGAGCGGCGCGAGGAACGGCGCGAGTTGCACATGCGCAGACGCGAGGAGCGGGACTGAGTCGTGAGTCTGGGTCCCGGGGCTGAGCCCCGGGACGACTACAGCTCGGCGGCCGCGGAGCCCCGCAGGTGCGTCAGGTTGAACGTCTCGGCCATCTTGCGGTAGCCCAGGTCGCTCGGGTGCAGGTGGTCGCCCGAGTCGTACGCGCCGCGCAGCTTGCGGGGGTCGTACGGGTCGCGCAGGGCCTTGTCGAAGTCGACGAACTCGTCGAAGACCTTGCCGTCGCGGATCTGCTCGTTCACCGCCTGGCGCACGTTCTCCAGCGCCGGCTCGTACCCCCGGTGGCCGCCGAACGGCATCAGGGTCGCGCCGACGACCCGCAGGCCTCGTGTGTGTGCCTGGCGCGTCAGTTCGCGCAGGCCCTCCACGATGCGGTCGGGGTCGTTCTGGTGCGGGTTGCGCAGGATGTCGTTCACGCCGAGCGCGACGACGACGGCCTTGACGCCCGTCCGGTCCAGCACGTCGCGGTTGAAGCGCGAGAGGCCACTCGGGTTGTCGGCGGGTGTGCCGTTGCCGTCCGAGAGGACGCGGTTGCCGCTGATCCCCTCGTTCACGACGCCGTAGCGCGGGGCGCCGGACTCGGCGCGCAGGCGGTCGGCCAGGTTGTCGGTCCAGCGGGCGTTGGCGCCCATCGTGGAGGAGATGCCGTCGGTGAGCGAGTCACCGAAGACGACGACGGTGCCGTCCGACTCGTTGCTCAGGACGTCCACCGCCGAGAGGTAGCGCCAGGAGGTGCTCTGCTGGGTGTACGCGGTGCCGTTCTGGTCCTCGGTGCGGTCGCCCTCGGCGACGTAGCTGACCTGGCGGGCGTGCGGGTGGAAGGTGACCGGGCCCGAAGGGGTCGGCGAGTACGTCGAGACCAGGAGGTCGCCGTCGTGCGGCACGCGCAGCCGGACCGCGTCGCTCATGACCTGCTGGCCCGCGGGGATCACCACGGAGGTGTTGCCGTTGAAGGCCAGGCGGCGCAGGGTGCCCGGGGCGGCCGCCGGGTTGTTCGACCCCACGGCGACGGCGATGGAGGCGTGGGTGATGCTCAGCGGCTGCTGTCCGTACAGGTTCGACAGGGTGATGCGGGTGCCGTCGCCGCCGACGCTGGTGTGCACGACATTGCGGATGGACTTGCCCGCGAAGCCGTTGCGGTGCGTGTTTGGTTCGGCCGCGGCGGGGGATGCGGCCCAAGAGCCGACCCAGGTGCCGGCGGAAGCGGGCGCGGCAGAGTTGCGCGGGCCTCGGGGCCCCGCGCTGATGGTGTCCTGAGATCCGTCGTCGGTGGACACACCGAGGTATATGGCGGCGGAAATCACCACTATTACCGCGAGGACCGCGGCAAGCAGGGCATAACCGTGACGCTTGGTCATGCGGGCTGTGTCTCCTCGAGCAGGGGGAGCCTGATCGAGGCTCCGATGTGATCACCCCATGATGCGTCATGGGCCGCGAGGCGGCCGACACTGCCCCCCTCCGTCCAAATAGACGCCGGGAACTTGTGGTCCGTTCCAGGAGTCGGTCAGGAAGGGACGCAGAGCGGCAGGGACAATACGTATGAGGACGCCGCGAACCACGCGAACGGGTCAGGTGGAGTGAGTGGAACGTACGAATCGTTCAATTCTGGAGGATGCGTCCGAAGGGGGTGCTTCCGGGCAGCATTCCGCCACAGGTGGCGGTGGTGGCGGTTTCATGTACAGCCCCGCCGACGAGGAGAAGCGGCGCGGCGTCCGCCGGATGAAGATCACCGCGACGGGCCTCCTCGTCTTCGTCGCCCTGGTCTACGTCCTCGCCAAGTGGGCCCAGAACTCCGGAGCCGGCGCCTGGGCGGGCTATGTCGCCGCGGCGGCCGAGGCCGGCATGGTCGGCGCGCTCGCCGACTGGTTCGCCGTGACGGCGCTCTTCCGCCACCCGCTGGGCCTGCCCATCCCGCACACGGCGATCATCCCGAACAAGAAGGACCAACTGGGCGCCTCCCTCGGCGACTTCGTGGGCGAGAATTTCCTCTCCTCCGACGTCGTGCGCGGCCGGCTGCGCGCGGTGGGCATCGGCAGCCGCCTCGGCACCTGGCTCGCGGACCCCGATCACGCCGACCGGGTGACCGCCGAACTGGCCACGGCCCTGCGCGGCGCCCTGACGGTCCTGCGTGACTCCGACGTCCAGGCGGTCGTGGGCGAGGCCATCACGCGCCGCGCCGACGCCCAGGAGATCGCCCCCGGCATCGGCAAGATGCTGGAGAAGGTCGTCGCGGACGGCGGCCACAAGCGGGTCGTCGACCTGGTCTGCGCCCGCGCCCACGACTGGCTGGTCATGCACGACGAGTCGGTCATGGACGCCGTGCAGGGCGGCGCCCCCGGCTGGACCCCGCGGTTCGTCGACAAGAAGGTCGGCGAGCGGGTGTACAAGGAGCTCCTGCGCTTCCTCGCCGAGATGCGGGACATGCCCGAGCACCCCGCGCGCGGAGCCGTCGACCGCTTTCTCGCGGACTTCGCCGCCGACCTGCAGTCCGACTCGGACACCCGTGAACGCGTGGAGCGCCTCAAGCGCGAGGTCCTCGGCCGCGGCGAGGTGCAGGACCTGATCGCCTCCGCCTGGTCGGCCGTGCGCGGAATGATCGTGGCCGCTGCCGAGGACGAGCGCAGCGAGCTGCGCCTGCGGGTGCGGGCCGCGCTGCTCTCGCTCGGCTCGCGGATGGCGACGGACGGCCGGCTGCAGCAGAAGGTCGACGGCTGGGTCGAGGGCGCCGCGGTGTACGTGGTGACGACGTACCGCGACGAGATCACTTCCCTGATCACCGACACGGTCGCGGGCTGGGACGCCGAGCACACGTCGAAGAAGATCGAGGCCCACATCGGCCGCGACCTCCAGTTCATCCGGATCAACGGCACGGTGGTGGGCGCGCTGGCGGGGCTCGCGATCTATTCGGTGTCGCGGCTGCTGGGGGCGTAGAGGGCGGTCCACGGGGTCTACGGGCCGAGGGGGCCTTCCGGGGGTCTCAGCGCGCGTGAGGGCGCCATTGCCGGGCACTCTGGAGGAGCTCTCCCGATGGCGGGAGAGCCGTCGCCCGAGCCGTGAGCCGCGATCCGCCGGTCGCGGGGAGCCGGAGCCCGGCGACGTGGGAGCAGCGGAAGGAGCCGCCCGCCATGACCGCGTCGTCCACGCCCGCCTCGCCGCCGCCCCCCGACCCCAAGCGCACCGACGGCGAGACCGGCACCGTCACCACGGCCGTACCCGCCCGCCTGGACCGGCTGCCCTGGTCCCGCTGGCACTGGATGATCGTGATCGGCCTCGGCACGGTCTGGATCCTCGACGGCCTGGAAGTCACCACCGTCGGCAACATCGCGAGCCGCCTCTCCGAGGAGGGCAGCGGCCTCGCGATCAGCTCCGCCCAGGTCACCGGCACCGCGGCGGCCCTGTACGTGGCCGGAGCCTGCGCCGGGGCCCTCTTCTTCGGCCGCCTCACCGACAAGTACGGCCGGAAAAAGCTCTTCATGGTCACCCTCGCGGTGTACCTCGGCGCCACCGCCCTCACCGCGCTCTCCTTCGACGCCTGGTGGTTCTTCCTCTTCCGCTTCCTCACCGGCTTCGGCATCGGAGGCGAGTACGCGGCCATCAACTCGGCGATCGACGAACTCATCCCGTCCAAGTACCGCGGGCGCGTGGACCTGATCATCAACGGCAGCTACTGGCTGGGCGCGATCGGCGGTTCGCTGCTCTCGGTCGTCATGCTGAACACCAGCATCTTCCCCAAGGATCTCGGCTGGCGGCTCACCTTCGCCCTCGGCGTCGTACTCGGCCTGGTGATCCTCCTCGTACGCCGTCACGTCCCGGAGAGCCCGCGCTGGCAGTTCATCCACGGCCGCGGCGAGGAGGCGGACACCCTCGTCACGTCGGTGGAGCGGGAGATCGAGGAGGAGAAGGGCGAACGCCTGCCGCCGCCAGAGCGCGAGATCACCATCCACCAGCGCAAGAGCATCGGCTTCGGCCTCATCGCCAAGACCGTCTTCCGCGACTATCCCAAGCGCGCCGTGCTCGGTCTGTCCCTCTTCATCGGCCAGGCGTTCCTCTACAACGCGATCACCTTCGGCTTCGGCGCGATCCTCACCAAGTTCTTCGACGTCCCCTCGGGCAACACGGGTTACTACTTCGCCGTCATCGCCGCGGGCAACTTCCTGGGCCCGCTCTTCCTCGGCAAGCTCTTCGACACGGTCGGCCGCCGCATCATGATCTCGTCGACGTACATCGTGTCGGGCATCCTGCTCTTCGGCACGGCGTGGCTCTTCGACCGCGGTTCGCTCAGCGCGGCGACGCTCACGGCCTGCTGGTGCGTGGTCCTGTTCTTCGCGTCGGCGGGCGCGAGCAGCGCCTACCTGACGGTCTCCGAGATCTTCCCCATGGAGACCCGTGCCATGGCCATCGCCTTCTTCTACGCCATCGGCACGGCGGCCGGCGGCATCAGCGGCCCGCTGATCTTCGCCAAGCTGACCGAGTCGGGCGTCGTCGGCGACACGGTCCTCGCCTTCCAGATCGGCGCGGGCCTGATGTGTGCGGCGGGTCTGGTGGCGGCGGTGTTCGCGGTGAAGGCGGAACGACGCTCCTTGGAGGACATCGCGAGCCCGCTGTCGGAGGCGAAGGCCTCTGGGTGAGGCGGCCTCCGGGTGAGGCGGGTGGCAAGATCCGGGGATGAGCGGAGAGGGAGTTGTGGGCGGCCACCGGGTGGCGGTCCTCGTCAGGGACGGCGTGCTGCCCATGGAACTGGGCCTGGTCCACCAGTTGTTCGGCAACGCGCGCTCGGCACAGGGCGCGCGCCTCTACGAACTGACGACCTGCGCCCTGACCCCCGGCCTCATCCGCACGGACGCCGACTTCCCCGTCCACGCCGAGCACGGCCCCGAGGCGGTGGCCGCCGCCGACACCGTGATCGTCCCGGCCTCGCACGAGGAGGACGAGTCGCTGCGGCCGGGTGAACTGTCGCCGGCCCTGGCGGGGGCGTTGGAGTCCGCCTCCGGCGCCCGTATCGCCTCCATCTGCACCGGCGCCTTCGTCCTCGCGGCGGCGGGCCTCCTGGACGGCCGCAGGGCGACGACGCACTGGCTGTCGGCGGACCTCTTCGCCCGCACGTTCCCCGCCGTGACGGTGGACCCGGACGTCCTGTACGTCGACGAGGGCCAGGTCCTCACCTCCGCGGGCGAGGCCGCGGGCATCGACCTCTGCCTGCACATGATCCGCCGCGACCACGGCGCGGCGGTGGCGGCGGAGGTGGCCCGCCGCACCGTCGTACCCCCGCACCGCGAGGGCGGACAGGCCCAGTACATCCGCCGCCCGGTGGCGGAGCCGCGCCGCCTGACGTCGACGGGCCGGGCCAGGGAGTGGGCGCAGGAGCGGCTGGGAGAGCCCCTGACGCTGGCGGAGATGGCCGAGCAGGAATCCATGAGCGTCCGCACCTTCAGCCGCCGCTTCCGCGAGGAGACGGGCCTGACACCGATGCAGTGGCTGACGCAGCGCCGCGTGGACCGGGCGCGCGAACTCCTGGAGGAGACGGACCGCACGGTCGACCGCATCGCGACGGAGGCGGGCTTCGGCACGGGCGCGTCGCTGAGGCAGCACTTTCAGGCGGGGGTCGGGGTGTCGCCGGGGGCTTATCGGGTGACGTTCAGGGGGCGGGGGTAGAGGGGGCGGGCTGGTCTGAGTACGCGTACTCGGTCTGAGTACGCATACTCTGTCGCGGCTCCGGGGAGGTCGGCAGGCTCGTACGCATGACGGCAAAGTCGATGTACATGAGCCCGCGCATGGGTACGAAGATGAGCCCGCGCCGCGGACCGAGCTTCATGAAGCCGGGGAACTTGCTGACGTCCCTGCCCGGGAGCCCGCCGCTGCGGCGCTGGGTGACGCGCTTGCTGGGCGCGGGCCTCGCGGTGGCGGCGTACCTGCTGTGCCTGCCCTGGGATTTGCGCAACCGCCCCGAGACGCCCGGTGCGATCGACGAGACGTCACCGGTGACGGGGCTGGGGATAGCCGCCCTGACCCTCTCGATGCTGGCCCTGGCGGCCTACTTCGGCTTCCGGGACCGCCTCGCGTGGGCGCTGCTCCTCGTGGCGGGACCGCCGGCGACGCTGATGTACGTCTCCTTCGACAGCCACCCGGAGCCGGACGCGGCGGTGTGGCCGCTGGCGTGGGGGTTCTTCGTGCTGGTGATGGGGGCGGGGGTGCTCGCGGTGGCGGGCTTCGCGCGCTTGTTCAGGGACAGCGAGAGGTGAGCCGCGGTGTGCGGTCCGGTCGGGGGTCGGTCAGTTGCCCCGGTCAGTTGTGCCGGTCGGCGAGCACCCACGACGCGAGTCCGACCCCGCCCACCCACGACGCGAGTCCGACCCCGCCCACCCACGACGTGAGTCCGACCCCGCCCGCGACGCCCGGTGGCGGTCTTGCCCCCGGCCGGTGGGGGGTTACTTGCGCCGGTCGGCGAGCACCCAGGAGGTGAGTCCGACCCCGCCCGCGACGCTGAAGACGGCGGGCCAGGCCCCGACCTTTTTGGCGAGGGGATGCGACGCGGCGAAGGCGGCGACGTACGTGGCACTGAGCGCGGCGGCGGTCTTGCCCCCGGCCGTGGCACGCCACTGCTGAGCGGCGGCGGCACCCGCGGCGGCGAGGACGAGGCCGCCGAGGGGCCGCTTCTTGGTCCAGCGGGCGACGGCGTACCCACCGACGAGCCCGCTCGCGGCCACGACAGCTGCCGGTACCTTTGCCACGCTTGCCTCGCCCGTCATGCCTGCCTCGCTTCCCGGCCTGCAGTGAATGCTTCCGGCCGATACGTCCTCTATGGGCTCTCGGCCCGAGGCTCCCGAGGCTAACGCGCCGGGAAAGCCTTGCGGCGAGGGGGTCTGGGCCGCGTAGGTTGGTGAGGGTGTGCGCTGCGCCTCCGCGGCGCGCTCGAAGGCGCTGCCGACGAGGGACCGATAGTAGAGATGACCGCGCGAACCACGCCCACCACCACTGACCGCCACATCCGAACAGCCCTGGTCATCGGGGGTGGTGTCGCGGGCCCGGTGGCGGCGATGGCGCTGCGCAAGGCGGGCATCGAGGCAACGGTGTACGAGGCGAGGGCGGGCGAGGCGAGGGCGGGCGAGGCGCGGGCGGGCGAGGCGCACGCCACGTATGGCAACAGGTCCAGTGGCCGTGGCGGCGGCATGACGATCGCCCCGAACGGCATGCAGGCGCTGGAGGCGATCGACGCGGCGGAGACGGTGACCGCGATCGGCACCCCGGTGACCTCGCTCGGCCTGCGCAGCTGGACGGGCAGGCACCTGGCCCAACTGACCCCGCCCACGGACCTCCCGACAACCCGCTTTGTCTGGCGCACGGAGCTGGGCGAGGCGCTGTGGGCGGAGGCCTCGCGCCGAGGTGTTCCGCTCCAGCGGGGCAAGCGCCTGCTGGACGCGACCGACACGGGCGCGGGGGTGACGGCGCGTTTCTCGGACGGCTCGCTGGCGAAGGCGGACATCCTGATCGGCGCGGACGGCTTGCGCTCGACGGTGCGCGCGCTCATCGACCCGACGACGCCGAAGCCGCACTACGCGGGAGTGCTGACGTTCACAGCACGCGTAAGTGCCACCCAACTCCCCTCCACGGATGGGGTGTTGTACATGTGCTACGGCAAGAAGGCCTACTTCGGCTACCAGATCTTCGACGACGGTTCGGCGGCCTGGTTCGTGAACCTGCCGCACCGCGAGCCGATGACGTCGGCGGAGGCGCAGATGGTGGGCGCGGGGGAGTGGCTGAAGCGTCTGGGGGAGGCGTTCGCGGACGACCGCACTCCGGCACCGGACCTGGTCCGGGACACGGCCCCCGAGGACCTGCTGATCACGGGCCCCACAGAAACGATGCCTCCGGTGACGTCCTGGAGCAGGGGCCGCATGATCCTGATCGGCGACGCGGCGCACGCGACGCCGGCGACATCGGGCCAGGGGGTATCACTGGCAACGGAGAGCGCGGTCGAACTGGCCCGCTTCCTAAGGGATTTGCCCCCGGGCAAGGCCTTCAAGGCGTACGAGTCCCTGCGCCGCCCCAGGGTGGACCGCATCCTCAAACACACGACGGCCACGACAACGGCCACCTCGGCAGCGGCCCGCACGGCCACACCAAAGCCGGCGGGGCCCTTGAGCCGCGCGCTGCGGGACGCGGTCCTGCCGGTGGCGACGAAGGTGGGCGGGGGCGGGGGAGCGGTGTGGGGTGCGTGGCAGTTCGAGCACAGGATCGACTGGGACGAACGGGTGGGTCAGGCGGGCGGTTAGGCGGGCGGTTAGGCGGGCGCAGGCCCATGGGCCCGCCGCTGTGCGAGTGAATTGAGGCGGACCACGTCTGCGCGATCAGTAAATAGGGCAAACCTGAACACACTGAGCAAAGCTGAGCAATGCCGAGCAAGGCTGAGCACGTTGAACTCAGTGAACACACCCCGTGATCGCGTACCGAAAGGGACCCCATGCGTATCCGTACCGCCCTGGCTGTCACCGCCCTCACCGCCGCCGCCGTGTTGGGCGCCAGCGGCACCGCCCTGGCCGACGACGACCACGAGGGCATGCGGGCCGGCTTCGCCTACGAGAACCTCGGCGGCCCCGCCGGCATCACCGAGGCCGCCGGCCACTTCGACAGCGACCACGACGGTGACGGCATGAGCGGCGCCTTCGCCTACGAAAACCTGGGCGGCCCGGCGGGCATCACCGGCGCAGCGGGCCACTTCGAGGGCAACCACGACTCCGACGGCAACCACGACGAGGACTGACCCACGGCCGACTCACGCCACGCTTCAGGAGGGCCCGCGAGAGTGGGCCCTCCTGCGTGCGGGGACAACGGTTCTCAGGTCAGTCGGCCATCACGGAGGGCGTGGACGAAGAGGGCCCATGCGGGTTGGCGTACGGCGAAGTAGGTGTGTTCGGGGCCCTTTGAGTCACGTACGCAGGTGGCGCCGGATGAGAATGCGGCCTCCACACACTCGGTCCCACTTCCTCCGCTGTAGGAGGACTTGAACCAGTCGAGCTGCTGCTCGTGATCCATCAGAGTTCCCTCAGTGTTCGACGAATGGTCTCTGTGGATGCTGTCAGATCCAAGGCCTGAGCGCGGAGGTAATCGAACGCCAATGTGTAGCGCTCAAGCTCTGGCTGCTTCTCCATGAAGAGTCCGCCGCCCAGGATGTCCACGTAAACCACGTCCAACTCTTGGGCAGGGCCCCGCAGTACGACGAAGCTGCCGACGGCGGCCGCGTGCGCACCAGCTTCGAACGGCAGTATCTGCAGCGTCACATGGGGCGAGGTCGCCAGATCCAGCAACCGCTGCAACTGCTCGCGCATCACTTCCTTGCCGCCGACGCAGCGACGGATGACAGCCTCGTCCACGATGGCCCAGATGTGAGGGGGCTCGTCGCGCGTCAGGAGCTCTTGCCGCTTCATGCGAATGTCCACCATGTGCTGCACCTCCCTCTCCTCGCAGCGCATCTCGGAGGCGCGGTGTACGGCTTCGGCGTATGCGCGGGTCTGGAGTAGACCGGGGACGTACATGCAGGCGTAGTGGTCCTCTCGAACCACTTCGTCCTCAAGGGTGAGCATCAGGTTCATGGACTCGGGGACGGGATCGGCCAGAGAGCGCCACCATCCCTGAATCTTGGCGCCTTTGGCGAGCTCGACCAGAGCTCCACGTTCGTCGTCGGTCGTGCCGTACTCCCGACACAGGGCGTCGACCGCGGGCCACTTGACGGTCCCCTCCTTGGTCTCGTAGCGGCTGAGGGTCGCCTTGGAAATTCCTACCCGCGCGCCTGCTTCTTCGAGGGTCAGCCCCTTGAGCTCACGTAGGCGGCGTAGGTCGGCCCCGAGTTGGCGGCGGCGGGTGGTCGGTCCAACAGGCATGGTCTGGCCCTTCGTGTTGATCGCAACGAGCGTGCCCGCGCGGCGAGACCTGGGCAAGGTTGCGTGCGCCGGGGGCGTGCGTGTCCGCTCCGTGCTTCCCGAAATCTTGAATGAGAGTTCCATTTTGGAAGTTCCACTGCAACTCTGTGTGATGAGGCGAGCGCATGCCGCGACGCTCGTGCCGGTAGAGGGAGCTGAACGCTCATGGGTGGACACGTCCGTGAAGTGCCGCGCATTGCCTGGGAGTTGTCTTTCCTCGCAGAACCCGAAGAAGTGGCAGCCCTGCGCCGCATCGTTCGGCTGCACCTTGTCCGTTGGGGGCTGCCTCATGTGATCGATGCGGCACAACTGTGCGTGAGCGAACTCGTCACGAACGTCATCGACCACGTGGGGGCCGGAACGCCGTCGGTTCTCGGCCTCTCGATGCGTGGGACGTGTGTACGCATCGAAGTTCGGGACCCGGACGCCCGAGTGCTGCCCACGCTCGTCGCGGCGGAGACGGACGCGGAAGTCGGCCGCGGCGTGGCCCTCGTGAACGAGGTAGCCGAACGGTGGGGGGTTCTCCCGGCGGCGGACTCGAAGGTTACGTGGTGCGAGTTGGCTACGGGGGTTAGTGCGTCGAACGGGCCGGTGTGTAGTGCTCAGGTTGGCCGGGCCGAGGCTGTGATCGAGGGCTATCTGCAGACAACCGGCACGTGGCTTGCGGGAAGTTCCCATCTCGGTACTGCCGCGGCGGAAACGTTGGTGATCGACGTGATGGCTGACCTGCTGTATTGGCTCCGTGCGCACGGTCGCGAAACGGACGATGCCTGGGATCGGGTGCAGTCGCGACTCGAAGCGCTGCCGGACGGCCAGTGGTGAGGTTCGGTCAGATTGATCACGCCGTAGTGAAGAATCAGTCAACTTCCTACGTGGCTGCATCCGAGGCGATCGCTCGCGTTCCACGATGGCTGAGTGGAAAGTGAACGAGGTATAGGTCATATAGCCGGCGTCGCTCCCGGTGCCGTCTTCCATCGCCGTGCGGATGTCTTGCGCGCGAAACTGCACGGTGATCAGCAGCGGGGGATCTCCATGCTGAGAGACCCGGACGGCAGTAGGGTCGCGGACGCCATCGTCTTGAATGGTGGTTACGAAGACGATGAGGACCACTGGACTTGGGTGCGCTACACGGGGGCTTCGCCGGACAAGGACCGCGACGCGCAGACGAAGCGGCTCTTGCGGAGCCAATCGTGGTCGTATGCCGACAACGCGGCTCTCAATCTGAGCTACGAGCGCAAGCATCCCGTTCGGATCATCCGCGGCTATAAAGGAGACGCGCGGTACTCCTTGCGTGATCAGTACAGGTACGACGGCCTGTATGAGATCGCGACGGTGCGTACGGCTACGTCCAAGTCACCTGCGCCGGATGGTTCCGCTATCCAAATTTGTCAGTTCGACTTGCAACGTCTCCCCGATTCGCAGCAACAAGTGACTCCGGTTGAGAAACGCATCGCCGAACTCTTGGAACAAGGGGAACTGGACGGCGACGATGCTGAAAAGATCCCCGAGACTCGTACCACGCAAGTGCAGCGACTGGTGCGTGATGCTGCAGCGGCGCGACGTATAAAGGATCTCTACGACGGGCGGTGTCAGGCTTGCGACGTTCGCCTGGTGGGCCCGGACGAGAAGCCCTACAGCGAGGGTGCGCACATAAAGCCGCTCGGCAGTCCGCATGGAGGTCCGGACGTCGAGCGCAACATCCTCTGCCTCTGTCCTAACTGCCATGTACGCCTTGACCTCGGCAGCATCCTCATCGAGGACGACTGGACGATCGTTGTGCGCAGCGGTGGGGAAGGCGCGAGCGTGCTACCGAAATTGACGTTGAAGAAGGGGCACCAGGTGCACCTCGACTACGTTCGCTACCACCGCGCGTGGTGGCGTAATGGGAGTTTGTCGTAGCTGACCCACACCCCGTCGGGGGGCGCCGGGGCCGATTCCTGGCACCCCCCCGGAATAGCTAGGAAGTCCCACCCCCGTGGCACTCCCCATAACCCCGCCCTGACCCGCACCAGCAAGCCGCCCCCGCCTCCGGCGGCCACCCCACCGCACGGCCCCGTGCCGCCAGCGTCGTTGCGTACTGGGGGAGTAGGGACGCGTCCGTCGGGGCTGTGCCCTCTGAGGCTGCGAAGGCTTCGTAGGACGGGACTGTGCCCGTCACGATGCCCAGGTTTGGGGTGCCGGAGGCTGAGAGTTCCCTCAGTGACTCCTCTATCGTTGCCAAGTGGGCCTCGTGGGACGGGTATTCCGATTCCAGAGCCGGGTACGCCGTCAGGAGTTCCGTTAGTTCCGGCTCCGGCCAGTGCAGGACCGCTACCGGGAACGGGCGGGACAGCGCCTCCCTGTATGAGCCCAGTTCCGCCTGGATACGGGAGATCTCCGCTCGCAGTTCCGCCGGGTTGTCCGAGCCCAGGGACCAGATGCGCTTCGGGTCGTGCAGTTCGTCCAGGGGGACGGGGGAGGAGGAGACCTCGTCCGCCAAGGCGTCCCACGCGTCGTGCTCCGCGCCCAGCAGGCGGCGCACCCTGTGGCGGCCGAACAGCAGCGGGCGTTGGTCGTAGGACGGGGTCTGCGCGCTGCCGAGCAGGAGTTCCAGTGCCTGCGTGAACGTCTCCTGCGCCTGCGTCAGTTCGTCGTGGGCCTCCAGCGACTCCGCCACGATCACCCAGGGGGCCGGGTCGCGGGGCGTCGCCGCCCGGACACCGTCGATGATCGCCCTTGCCTCCGCCTCGTGTCCGTACTCCCAGAGGTTCGAGGCCTTCAGGGCGCGGATGAGGGTCGGGGCCGACGCGGGGTGCGGGGCGTCCGGGGCCAGCAGGCGGTCGTAGAGCGTGGTCGCGCGGTCGCGTTCGCCCGCCAGTTCCAGGTGGGCCGCGGCCTGGAGCAGCAGGTGCTCGGTGTCCTCGGGGTACAAGCCGGCGGTCCGCTCCAGGCGCTCGGCTTCGGCGATGTGGTCGGCAGGCGTGTCGGGGCGCATACGGGACACCGTACTGCCGAGTGGGGGCGTTGCAGGAGGGTTGCCGTGCAGATCAGGGCGGAGAGGGGTGAGCGAGGCTGCCGTGCTTTTGTGGGGCCGTGGATTCGTCGGCATGGCTAGTTGTCGGCCTTGGGCTTAACCTGCCGCCCTCATAGCGGGAGGTGCCCTCGTGCGGGAGCGGGAGCGGGTGCGGGTGCGGACGGTCCCTGTTGTTGTGCAGGGGCGTCGGGGACGGGGGCCGCGGGGGCGTGCGGCTCGGCTCTTGTGGGGTGGTGCCGAGGTTGCCGTCACCTGCGGGCTCGTGTTGCTGCTTCTCGTCGCCCATCAGCTCTGGTGGACCAATCGGCAGGCCCGCGAAGGCGCCGACCGCCAGGTTCAGGCCCTTGAGCGCGAGTGGGAGAGGCGTGGAGGGAGCCCGGCCAGTTCGGGGGATTCGGGGAGTCCGTCTTCCGCGGGTGACGCCGTTGACTCTGGTGCCGATGCTCCCGGCGCGGCTGCCGCCCCTCAGAACCCGGCCCGCCCCGGCGCCTCGTCCTCCCGGCCCCAACCCACCCCCACCCCCGACTGGGACCAGGCCTACGCCGTCCTCCGCATCCCCCGCATCGGGATACGCGTGCCCGTCGCGGAGGGGATCAGCAAGGGCGGCGTACTCAACAAGGGGTACGTCGGGCATTACCCGCGCACCGCCCAGCCCGGTCAGGGCGGGAACTTCGCGCTTGCCGGGCACCGTAATACCCACGGTGAGCCCTTCCGGCGCATCAATCGGCTGCGGGGCGGGGACGAGCTCGTCGTCGAGACCGAGCGGGCCGTCTACACGTACGTCGTCGACAAGAGGCTCGGCCAGACCTCCGCCCGGGACAGCGGGGTCATCCGCCCGGTGCCACGCAGCGACGTCCAGGCCGGGCACGGGTACAGCGCTCCCGGTTACTACATCACCCTCACCACCTGCACCCCCGAGTACACCTCCAAGTACCGGCTCATCGTGTGGGGGAAGCTGCAGTCCATGCGGCCCCGCTGAGTACCCGCCGCCCCTCCCTCGGGGGAAACACATCCTGTATAACGGGCAGTACGCGAACGAGCAGTACGCGATACGTCGTAACGGAGAGGAGGGCGAGCGGAGTCGTGCGGGACATCTTCCGTGGCTGGAAAGCCGCCCTTCGGCCCACCGGGCTTCTCCTCTTCCTCCTCGTCGAGGTCGTCCTCCTCGACGCGAGCAGCCTCACCGCAGCTGTCGCGCTCGCCGCGACCGCCGCCGCGGGCTCCGCGCTCGCCCTCTGCTCCCTGATCGCCGCGCGTTGCGCGCTCCCCGTGCCCCGCACCCGGGTGCGTACCGCCATCCGCGACCGCGAGAAGCGCACGGCCTTCCTGCCGCAGCGCGATCCTGACGCCTCCGGGCGCAGGCGGCCCCGAGCACCGGGTCGTCTCGTCATGACGGCCGCGTAGGGGACACCGCAAAAAAGCACCGGGATTCCCGCCCGTAGCCCCTTCGTGGGTCGTCACGCCGAAAGAGCACCAGCTCAGCAGCTCATCTCTCTTTCCTCGGCACGACGAGACCCTCGGAGGGCTTCTCCATGTCCGGCTTCTTCTCCGGCTTCATGTCCACTTTCGCTGATCTGGTCGGCTCCCTCGCCGACCTTCTCGAACCGCTCTTCCACGCCTCCGCGACGGCCGCCGCCATCGTGCTCTTCACCGCGTGCGTACGACTTCTCGTGCACCCCTTGTCGCGGGCCTCGGCCCGTGGCCAGAAGGCTCGCGCCAAGCTTTCGCCGCAGATCGCCGCGCTGCGCAAGAAGCACGCCAAGAACCCGGAGAAACTGCAGAAGGCGGTACTCGAGCTGCACGCGGCGGAGAAGGTCTCGCCGCTCTCCGGGTGCCTGCCCAGCCTGTTCCAGCTTCCGGCGTTCTTCCTGCTCTACCACCTGTTCTCCAGCTCGAGCATCGGCGGCGAAGCCAACGCGCTGCTCCAGCACAAGCTCTTCGAGGCGCCCCTCGGCGGGCGGTGGGCCGACGCGCTCGCCGACGGCGGGGTCTTCGGGGCGCAGGGGCTCGTCTACCTCGGCCTCTTCGCGATCGTGGCCGCCGTCGCGACCTTCAATTTCCGGCGTACGAAGGCGCAGATGGCCGCGTCCGCGGAGAGCGGCACGGGGGATGCGGGGAGTGCGGGGCAGCAGATGCCCGGCATGGGCGCGATGAGTGCGATGACCAAGGTCATGCCCTTCATGTCGTTCATGACCCTCTTCACCGTCGCCTTCGTGCCGCTCGCCGCCGCGCTGTACGTGGTCACCAGCACCACCTGGAGCGCGGTCGAGCGCGCCGTGCTCTACCGGGACATGCCGTACGGCGCCGGAGCGCTGGCTGCTACCGCCGGGTAACGGTCCGGTCCGTGAACAGGGTCTTGCGGGATGGACGGTGACCTTGGAGGATCTTCCAATCCTCCGATGTGAGTGGGCGCGCTCGACCAAAGGGAGATTGACCATGAAGCTGCTGCGAGTCGGTACGGCGGGGGCCGAGCGCCCGGCGGTGCTCGACGCCGAGGGCGCGCTGCGGGACCTGTCGGGGACCGTCACGGACATCGACGGGGCGCTGCTCGCCGACGCGGCCGCCCTCGGCCGGGTCCGGTCCGCCGCGGAGTCGGGCGAGCTGCCCGTGCTCGACGCGGAGGGGCTGCGGGTCGGGCCGCCGGTGGGCCGCATCGGCAAGGTGGTGTGCATCGGGCTGAACTACCACGACCACGCGGCCGAGACCGGGGCCACGCCGCCCACCGAACCCGTCATCTTCTTCAAGGCCGCGGACACGGTGGTCGGACCGGACGACACCGTGCTCGTACCCCGCAAGTCGGTCAAGACCGACTGGGAGGTCGAGCTCGCGATCGTCATCGGGCGCACCGCGCGCTACCTGGAGTCTGACGAGGAGGCGCTCGCGCACGTCGCCGGGTACGCGGTGTCGCACGACGTGTCGGAGCGCGAGTTCCAGATCGAGCGCGGCGGCACGTGGGACAAGGGGAAGAACTGCGAGACGTTCAACCCGCTGGGTCCGTGGCTCGTGACGAAGGACGAGGTGCCGGACCCGCAGGCGCTGTCCCTGAAGCTCTGGGTCAACGGCGAACTGAAGCAGGACGGGACCACTGCCCAGCAGATCTTCCCGGTGGCCGAAGTGGTGCGCTACGTCAGCCAGTTCATGACCTTGTACCCGGGTGATGTCATCAACACCGGTACGCCGGCGGGCGTGGCCATGGGGCAGCCGGAGCCGAAGCCGTATCTGCGGGCCGGCGATGTGGTGGAGCTGGAGATCGAGGGTCTGGGCAGGCAGCGGCAGGAACTGAAGCAGGCGTAGCCCTTCGGGGCGGGGCGGGGCGGGGCGGGGCGGGGCGGGGCGCGGCGGGCGCGCGGCGGATCTTGGCGCCCCCGGGTGGGGTGGAGTCAGCGTGGCCCTCGCCGACTCCACCTGCGGGTGCGTCGTGCCTGCTGCGGGTGCGTGCGTGGTGCCTGGTCGCGCAAGTTCCCCGCGCCCCTACGGCGCGAACCGCTCCAGCGCCTCCACCACCAGCGCGTGGTCCGCCGCCTGCGGAAGGCCGGAGACCACCACCGTGCCGATCACGCCCGCGCCCCGCACCGCGATGGGGAACGCGCCGCCATGTGCCGCGTACACGTCCGGGTCCAGGCGCGAGGACTCCTCGAACGTCGTCCCCTTGGCGCGGAAACGCGTGCCGACCAGGAACGACGAGCAGCCGTAGCGCTCGACGACCCGGCGCTTGCGCGCGATCCAGGCGTCGTTGTCCGGGGTGGACCCGGGCAGCGCCGCGTGGAAGAGCTGCTGGCCGCCGCGGGTGATGTCGATGGCCACCGGGGCCTGGCGCTCGCGGGCCAGCTCGACCAGGAGGCTGCCGAGTGCCCACGCGTCCTCGTACGTGAAGTGGGGGAGGACCAGGCGCAGTTCCTGGGCTTCCAGTTCGTCCACGGTCGGTGCGGCGGGCGTTGTGCTGCTGGGCGTCGTCATACGACCACCGTCACACCGTCGCGGGCCGAGCGGCGCGCCGCTTCCAGGACGTCGAGAGCTGAGGCGGCCTCGTGCGCGGAGACCGGGTTCCGGCCGGTGCCGCGGAGGGCCGCCGTCACGGCCGCGTAGTACGCGGGGTAGTCACCCGGCAGCGTCTTGACCGGGGCGCCGCCGCCGGTCAGCGGGGACTCGCCGGAGCCGACGCGGCCCCACATGCATTCGAGCTCCTCGCCCCAACTGGCCTCGCTCGACGGGCGCTTGCCGTCCCGCAGTGCTGCTTCCTGCGGGTCGAGGCCGTACTTCACATAGCCCGCGGCCGAGCCGAGCGCGCGGAAGCGCGGGCCGAGCTGGGCGGTGGTGGCGCTCACGTACAGGTGCGAGCGGACGCCGCTCTCGTGCGTGATCGCGATGAACGTGTCGTCGTCGGCCTCGGCGCCGGGGCGGCGGACGTCGGACTCGGCATACACGGACTTGGCGGGGCCGAAGAGGACCAGTGCCTGATCGACGACGTGGGACCCGAGGTCGTACAGCAGACCTCCGATCTCTTCGGGGTTTCCGGACTCGCGCCAGCCGCCCTTCGGCTGCGGGCGCCACCGCTCGAAGCGGGACTCGAAGCGGTAGATGTCGCCGAGTTCGCCGTCGGCGATGAGCTTCTGGAGGGTGCGGAAGTCGTTGTCCCAGCGACGGTTCTGGAAGACGGAGAGGAGCAGGCCGCGGTCGTCGGCGAGTGCCGCGAGCTCGCGGGCCTCGGCGGCGGTGCCCGCGATCGGCTTGTCCACGACGACGGGGAGGCCGGCCTTGAGGGCGGCGGTCGCGAGCGCGACGTGCGTCTTGTTGGGGGACGCGATCACCACCAGGTCGAGCTCGTCCGCGCGGGCCCAGAGGTCGTCGGCCGAGGCGGCGAAGTTCAGCGCGTCACCGAACTCGGCGCGGGCCTGCGCCTGCCGCTCGGGGTTCGACGTGACGACCGTGTCGAGGACGAGGCCCTCGGTGGCGGCGATCAGCGGGGCGTGGAAGACGGAGCCCGCGAGGCCGTATCCGATGAGGGCGACGCGTAGCGGGGAGCCTGTGCCTGTACCAGTCATGGTTTCCACTTAAGCAACGGTGTTGCCAAAGCGCAAGCGCGTACGACAATGGGGGTGTGAACAGCACTGATGCGAGGGCCGAGAACAGCGGTAGCGGGCGCAGGGCGGGCGCCGGAGTGAATCTGCCCGCGCTGCGCGGGCACAACGCCGCCCTGGTGCTCGACCTGCTGCGCACAGCGGGCGAGGCCGGCATCAGCCGCCTCGAACTGGCCGAGCGCACGGGCCTCACGCCGCAGGCCGTCAGCAAGATCACCGCGCGGCTGCGGGCGGAGGGTCTCGCGGCGGAGGCGGGCCGTCGCGCCTCCACGGGCGGCAAGCCGCGCACGCTGCTGCGGCTCGTCCCGGACGCGGGCCACGCGATCGGCCTCCACCTGGACCGCGACGAGCTGACGGCGGTCCTCGCCGACCTCACGGGCCACGTGGTCGCGGAACGCCGGGCACCGCTGGACTTCGCCGCCGGGGCGGAGGCGGTGGTGGAGGTGGCGGTGGGGGTGGTGCGGGGGCTGGCCCCGGGGCCGGAGGCCGATGAGGTTGCCCCGGCCGGTACGGGGCTCCTCGGTGTCGGCATCGCGCTGCCCGGCCCGCTCGACCACTCCGCCGGAGTGCTGCACCGCGTTACCGGTTTCCCCGCGTGGGACGGCTTCCCGCTGCGGGACGCGTTCGCCGGGCGGCTCGGGCTGCCGGTGGTCGTGGACAAGGACACCAACGCCGCCGCGCTGGGCCTCGCGCTGGGCGGGGAGGCGGAGTCCTTCGCGTATCTGCACCTCGGTACGGGCCTGGGGGCGGGCCTCGTGCTGGGCGGCGGTCTTTACCGCGGGGCGCGGACGGGGGCGGGCGAGTTCGGCCACCAGGTGATCCAGCTGGACGGCCCGCGGTGCGGGTGCGGCGACCGCGGCTGCGTCGAGGCGCTGTGCCTGGCGGCGGTGGCGCGGGGCGATCTGGACGAGGCGGCGCGGGTCCTGGGGGTGGGGGCGGGCAACCTGGTCAGCCTGCTCGACATCGACCTCGTGCTGCTCGGCGGCCGAGCGGTCCTGGCCGACGAGGGACGCTTCGTACGAGGTGTCGGCGCGGTCGTCACCGAGCGAGCGAGGAGGGGCGGCGGCACGGAGGTCCCGGTCGCGGTGGCTCCCGGGGGCGACCGAGCCGTAGCGGAGGGCGCGGCGCAACTGGTCCTCGCCCCCCTCTTCGGCAGGGCGAACGTGGCGTTTCCGGTGGGGCGGGGGTAGGGGGCGGGGGACTTTTCAGCCCCTCCGGAACTCCGACTCCTCCGGAAACCCCATTAACCGAAAGTCGGCTGATAGGGCGTATTTACGGGGTCCAGTCGGACGTACGGGGCTGTGGCGTGGCCGGGGGAGGGGCTGAGGCGTGGCAATCTCGCGGGCCATGCTCCCTGTCTTACGGCCCCGCTCCCGCTCCCGCCCGTCCCGCGCCCAGCAAAGGCCACGCATGCGACTCCGCCGCCCGCTCGCCTCCGGTTTGGCCACCGTCGCCACCCTCGCCACTGCCGTCGTCCTCGCGTCCGGAGCGGTTCCAGCGGCTGCCGCCTCCGTAGGACGACCCCCCACAGCAGCCCAACCCCCCACCTGCTCCGACCCCAACGGCGAGGGTTTTCCCATCGGGACGCGGATTCGGGGTGGGCCCCAGGGCTACGAGGCCGGGGGTGGGTTTCGGCGGTGGGGTGTTGAGTTGGACAACACCACCCGTGGTGTCTGCGGGAACATTCACCCCGTCGTCGTCATCGTCGACAAGGAGCGCGAGCTGCGGCCCCGGCAGGTTCAGTTGGAGTTCCACGACGGGACTCGTTGGCGGCCCGTCACGTTCGAGCGGACCGGCCGGGACGAGAACATCGGCGTCTTCGACGACGGATTCCCCGGGTTCACGGTCGAGGCGGGGCGGACCCTCACCGTCAAGGTGCGGCTCTCCTTCACCTCCGAGGCCCGCTCCGAACGCGCCGTCATCTCCGCCGCAGTCGTCCAGCGCCGTGCCGACGACGGCGACTGGGTGGGCGAGTCCGAGGACTACCCCTTCGGCATCGATGCGGGCGACGGAGACGACCCCCGCCTGGACAGCGGTGAGACCGACGCGGGCGAATCCCCTGGCACCGAGACCGATGCCGGCGTCGACGGTGGCGGCGGCAGCAGTGGCGGACGTACGCACTCCGACGCCGACGGAGCCCATGAACTCGCCGCCACCGGGCCCCGCGCCCTGCTCGGCGTCAGTGCCGTCGCGAGCGCGCTGTTCGCCGGAGGCTGGGCACTCGTCGTCGGGACCCGGCGTCTGCGGGCCACCCGCAGGCGCTGAGCAACCCCCGCCTCCCCTTCCGTTCACCTTCCGGTTCACGTACGTCTGCGAACATCCCCGGGTGAACAACCCGAACCCCCCGCACCCACCCGCGCACCTGCTCGACCAGGCCCCCGGCGCCCCCATCCGCTCCGGCATCCCCGAGCACGGGCGCATCCCGAAGTACTACGCGGTGAAGGCCAAGATCGCCGACCTGACGGAGGAGTTGGGGGACGGGCAGGCGCTGCCGACCGAGCGGGATCTCGCCGTCCGGTACGAGGTCGCGCGGGAGACCGTGCGGCAGGCGCTGCGTGACCTGTTGCTGGAGGGGCGGCTGCGCAGGCAGGGTCGCGGCACCGTCGTCGCGGGCCCCAAGCTGGAGCAGCCGCTGTCCCTCGCCAGCTACACCGAAGGCGTACGGCGACAGGGGCGCACCCCGGGGCGACATCTCATCTCCCTCGATCGATTCCCCGCCCCCGAAGCACTCGCCGCCGAGATCGGGGTCGGAAAAGGCGAGCCCGTCTGGCACATGGAGCGCGTGCTGCTCGCCGACGAGGAGCGGGTGGGGCTTGAGAGCACGTATGTCTCCGTGGGGCGAGTCCCCGCCCTCGACCGTGACTTCGAGCCCGACTCCTCCTTCTACGCCTACCTCCGCGACCGGCTCGGCATCTCCTTCGGCGACGCCGACGAACGCATCGAGACCGTCCTCGCCACCCCCCGCGAGGCCCTCCTCGTCGGCACCCCTCCCGCCCTGCCCATGCTCCTGATCCACCGCGTGTCGCGTGACACCTCCGGCCGCCCCTTGGAGCGCGTCCGCACCCTCTACCGCGGCGACCGGTTCTCCTTCACCACACATCTGGGGGGCGGCGGCGCCTGAACAGCGCTCCTGAACAGCGGCGCCTGAACTCCCCGTACGCGCCGAGGAGATGCACGCCAATGATAACGAGAAAGTAACGGGTCTGGGCCAAGCTTGGGTGCCCGTTCACCATCCCGTTGCCGCCCGGCCCTCGGCGGGTCACTCCTCCCCAGGAGCGTTGCCGCCGTGAGAGTCATCGTCGTAGGAGCCGGCGTGGTGGGAACCATGCACGCCTGGCACGCAGTGGAACGCGGCCACGAGGTCGTACAGATCGAGCGCGAGAGCGAGGCCCGCGGGGCGTCGCTGCGCAACTTCGGGCAGATATGGGTGAGCGGCCGCGCCGGGGGCGAGGAGCTGGAGACCGCCCTGCGGGCCCGTGAGCTGTGGGAGGAGATAGGCGCACGGGTGGAGGGCATCGGCTTCCGGGCCAACGGCTCCCTCACCCTCGTGCGCAACGAACGCGAGCGCGCGGTCGCCGAGGCCGCCCTCGCCCGCCCCGACGCCGCGGCCCGCGGCTACAAGCTGCTCGACGCCGACGAGGCCCGCGCCCTCAACCCGGCGCTGCGGGGTGACTTCGTCGCCGGACTGTGGTGCGAGAGGGACGCGGCGGTGGAGCCGCGCACCGCTCAACTCCGGCTGCGCGAGGCCCTTCGCGCCTCACCCCGCTACACCTTCCTGCCCGGCCGTGAGGTCCGCGAAGTCGTCGGCGAGAACGCGGTGCGGGACGACCACGGCGACATCCACACCGGTGACGTCGTCGTGCTCGCCACCGGTGCCTGGCTCGGCGGTCTTGTGCGGGAGCTGGCGGGGCCCGACCTGCCCGTGCGGCGCGTGCGGCTCCAGATGATGCAGACGGAAGCCCTCGGCGAGGCGCTCACCACCTCCGTCGCCGACGCCGACAGCTTCCGCTACTACCCCGCGTACAAGTCGGACGCCCTGGACGCGCTCAACGCCGGGCAGGCGCAGACGCCGACCGCCGCCGAGCACAAGATGCAGCTCCTGATGGTGCAGCGCGAGGACGGCGGCCTGACCATCGGCGACACCCACGAGTACGAGCACCCCTTCGCCTTCGACACCCTCGAAGACCCCTACGACCACCTGACCGAGGTCGTCGAGGGCTTCCTGGGCCGTCCGCTGCCGAAGATCAGGCGGCGCTGGGCCGGGGTGTACGCGCAGTGCGTCGACATGGCCCGCGTGGTGCACCGCCAGCAGGTCCGCGACGGCGTGTGGCTGGTCACCGGGCCCGGCGGGCGCGGCATGACGTGTTCGCCCGCGATCGCCGAGAAGACCGCCGACGAGTTGGGATGGTGAGGGAGATGGTGAGGGAGTTGACCGCACAGAGCGGCATTGGCCTCGTGGTTCTGGACATGGCGGGGACGACCGTCGCGGACGGCGGGCTCGTCGAGGAGGCCTTCTCCGCCGCCGCGCTGGAACTCGGCGTCGAGCCGGGCTCGGCCGACCACACCGAGAAGCTGGACTACGTACGCGCCACCATGGGCGAGTCCAAGATCTCCGTCTTCCGGCATCTGTTCGGCGAAGAGGCTCTCGCCCAGCGGGCCAACGTCGCCTTCGAGAAGGCGTACGGAGAGCTGGTCGACGGCGGCCGCATCGCGCCGATCCCCGGCGCGCGGGAAGCCGTCCAGGAGCTCAAGTCCGCCGGCCACACCGTGGTGTTGACCACCGGATTCGCCCGCGTCACGCAGGACGCCATCCTCGACGCGCTCGGCTGGCGGAACCTGGTCGAGCTGACCCTGTGCCCCGCCGACGCGGGCGGTCGCGGGAGGCCCTACCCGGACATGGTGCTCGGTGCCTTCCTGCGGACGGGGGCGGTGGACGGCGTCCGGCAGATCGCCGTCGTGGGCGACACGGCGTACGACATGCTCAGCGGCGTACGATCCGGCGCCTCGGTCGTCGCCGGAGTGCTGACGGGGGCGCACGACGACGCGACGCTACGGGCCGCGGGGGCCACACACGTCCTCGGGTCCGTCGCCGAACTGCCCGCCGTGCTCAGGGGTGTCGGCGGATGAGCAGCGGCATCCGCTTCGACGGCGTCTCGGTCGCCTACGGCAAGAACACCGTGCTCGACTCGCTCGACCTGACCGTGGAGCCCGGCGAGGTCATGGCCCTGCTCGGGCCTTCGGGCTCGGGCAAGACGACCGCGCTGCGGGCCGTCGCCGGGTTCGTGCGGCCCGCGTCAGGGCGGGTGTTCATCGGGGAGCGCGATGTCACCGGCCTGCCGCCGCATCAGCGGGGGATCGGGATGGTCGTCCAGCAGTACGCCCTCTTCCCGCACATGCGGGTCGCCGAGAACGTCGCCTTCGGCATGAAGGCGCGGAAGGTCGCCAAGTCCGAGATACCGGGGCGGGTGGCCGAGGCGCTGGAGATGACGGGGATGGGCCCGTACGCCAAGCGGTTTCCCCGGGAGCTTTCCGGTGGGCAGCAGCAACGGGTCGCCATCGCACGGGCGTTGGCCATCCGGCCGGGAGTGCTGCTGCTCGACGAGCCGCTCTCCGCGCTCGATGCGCAGTTGCGGTCGGGGATGCTGGGTGAACTCGCACGGCTGCACCGGGAGTTGCCGGATGTCTCCATCCTTTACGTCACCCATGACCAGGTGGAGGCCCTGACCCTGGCGGACAGGATCGCCGTCATGGACCGCGCGAGGCTGCGGGACTGCGGGACGCCGCAGGAGCTTTACCGGGCGCCCCGGACGGAGTTCACGGCTTCTTTCGTGGGGAACGCGAATCTCCTCTCGGTGCGGGTGGGTTCTGGCACCGTCTCGTTCGGGGGCGCCGACCTGAAGGTCGACACAGCTGATGCGACGCCGGGTGCCACGGCCACGTTGTGCGTGCGGCCGCATCTGGTCGGCCTTGGGGAGGGCCCCAACGCCCTCTCCGGCCGCGTCGCCGAGGTCCAGTGGCGGGGTGCCACCCACCGGTTGTACGTCGATGTCGCCGGGCAGCGGGTGAAGGCTGACCTCCGGGAGCTTCGGAACCCGCCGGGTATCGGTGACGAGGTCACCCTGCACTTCGCGCCGGAAGACGCGGTGTTGCTGTCGGGTGGTGTGACCGATGGCTAGCGTCACGCTGCCCGCGCCCCAGGAGCGGAAGGACAAGCCGCCCCTGAAGGTGCCCGGATGGGTCTGGGCCCTGCCCCCCGTCACAGCCCTCGCCCTCTTCTTCCTCTACCCCCTCGCCCTCGTCGTCCAGCAGTCCCTCCGGCCCGACACCGGCGGGACCTCCCTGCAGCCCTACTCCGACGTCTTCGCCTCCGAAGCGTTCCGGGACGCGCTCGGGACCACCGTGTGGCTGGCCGTCGGGTCCACCGCCGGATGTCTCGTGCTCGGGTTCGCGCTCGCGCTGGTCATCGCCTTCGTGCCGTTCCCGGGAGGGAAGGCCGTCGCCAGGTTCATCGACGTCTTCCTCTCTTTTCCGTCCTTCCTCATCACCCTCGCCCTGCTGTTCCTCTACGGCACCAAGGGGGTGGCCAACGGGATGTGGACGGACGCCACCGGGGCCGCCGAGGGGCCGTTCCAGTTCCTGACCACCCCCTGGGGCGTGCTCCTCGCGGAGATCACGTACTTCACGCCCTTCGTGATGCGCCCGCTGCTCGCCGCGTTCTCGCAGATCGACACCGCGCAACTGGAAGTGGCGTCGAGCCTCGGGGCGAAGCCGGGCCGCATCATCCGGCGGGTCATCCTGCCCGAGGCGCTGCCCGCCCTCGCCGCGGGCGGCAGCCTCGTACTCGTCATGTGTCTGAACGAATTCGGGATCGTCCTCTTCACCGGGGCGAAGGGGGTCACGACCCTTCCGATGCTCGTCTACAGCAAGGCGATCCTCGAGTCCGACTATCCGGCGGCCTGTGTTGTCGCCGTGGTCAACATCGCGATCTCCGTGGGTCTTTACAGCCTCTACCGGGTGGTGAGCCGCCGTGTTGGTGCATAGCCGCAAGGGGAAATGGGCCACCTGGGTCCTGTTCCTCGTCTTCTTCCTGCCGCTCTTCGCGCTGCCTCTGCTGGTGATCCTGGCCGCGTCCTTCTCCTCGCACTGGTCCGGCGCTTTTCCGTCCGGGTTCACCACGGGGCACTACGAGTCCGCCACCCGCGGGGAGTCGCTCCAGGCGCTCACCACCAGCCTGGTCACCGCCGTCGGGGCCAGCCTGCTCGCGCTGACCGTCGGGACCTGGGCCGCGCTCGCCGCCGCCTCGCTGAAGAAGGGGGGCAAGCGCCTCCTCGACACCCTCTTCATGCTGCCGGTCGCGGTGCCCTCCGTCGTCGTCGGGCTCGCGATCCTGGTGGCGTTCAGCAAGCCGCCGATGATCCTCAACGGCACGCGCTGGATCGTGATCCTCGCGCACACCATCCTTGTCACCGCGTTCGCCTACCAGTCCGTTTCGGCTGCCGTCGTCCGACTCGACCCGGCGTACGAACAGGCCGCGGCATCGCTCGGTGCCCGGCCCTCGTACGTGCTGTGGAAGGTGCGGCTGCCGCTTCTGCTGCCGTCGCTCAACGCGGCCGCCGGCCTCTGCTTCGCGCTCTCCATGGGCGAGTTGAGCGCCACGATGATGCTCTACCCGCCGGACTGGATGCCGCTGCCCGTGCAGATCTACGCGGCCACCGACCGCGGCTCCCTCTTCACCGGCGCCGCCGTCGCGGTGGTCCTGATGGCGGCCACCCTGCTCGTCCTCTTCGCCTTCTCCCGCATCCGCACCCGCGCCTCCTACCGCTGAGGCCCGCAAGCTCTCAAGGAGCACGAGACGTCATGTCACGCCTTACCCGACTCCGCCACGTCCGCACGCTCGCCGCCGTTTCCGGCAGCCTCGTCCTCGCCGGATCGCTCACCGCGTGCGGCGGCGAATCCTCCGCGTCCGACGCGAAGGAGGTCACCGTCTACAGCGCCGACGGCCTCAAGGGCGAGAACGGCGACGGCTGGTACGACCAGGTCTTCAAGGACTTCGAGAAGAAGACCGGCATCAAGGTCAACTACGTGGAGGGCGGCTCCGGCGAGATGGTGCAGCGCGCCGTCCGGGAGAAGTCCAACACCCAGGCGGACGTGATCATCACCCTGCCGCCGTTCATCCAGCAGGCCGACGAGAAGGGGCTGCTCCAGGCCTACAAGCCCGAGGGGTCCGACCAGGTCGACGGCGCCCTCAAGGCCGACGACGGCAAGTGGACCTCCGTGGTGAACAACTACTTCGGCTTCATCTACAACAAGAAGGAGCTGAGCGGCGGCAAGGCCCCCAAGACCTGGGAGGACCTCACCGACCCCTCGTACAAGGACAAGGTCCAGTACTCCACGCCCGGTGTCGCGGGCGACGGAACCGCCGTGCTCATCAAGGCGATGCACGACTTCGGCGGCAAGAAGCCCGCCATGGACTACCTGAAGAAGCTGCAGACGAACAACGTCGGTCCCTCCGCCTCCACCGGCAAGCTCGCGCCCAAGGTCGACAAGGGCGAACTCCTCGCCGCGAACGGTGACGTCCAGATGAACTACGCCCAGTCCAAGGACATGCCGAACCTCGGCATCTGGTTCCCGGCCACGTCGACGGACCCGGCCGGCAAGCCCACCACCTTCGCGCTGCCCTACGCGGCCGGCCTGGTGAACAAGGCCCCGCACTCCGCCAACGCCAAGAAGTTCCTCGACTACCTGCTGACGCAGAAGGCCCAGCAGCAGGTCAGCGAGATCGGCGGCGGCTTCGCGGCACGCAAGGACATCAAGGCCACGGACGCCGACGCGGTCGCCCTCGACAAGATCATCGACGGGGTCGAGGTCTTCGAGCCGGACTGGGACGACATCTCAGGGAACCTCCGGACGTACGTGGAGGACTGGAAGTCGGCCACCGGCAGCTGAGACGTGATCGGCGGGGTCAAGATCACCGCTTCCTGATTAGGGTGGGGGCGTCGGCACAGCGCTGTCCCGGCGCCCCAGCCAACCCGTACACCGCAGGAGTGCACCCCATGGCAGAGCGCAAGCCCATCGAATCGTGGCTCACCGACATGGACGGCGTGCTCATCCACGAGGGCGTTCCGATCCCCGGCGCGGACGCCTTCATCAAGAGGCTCCGTGAGTCGGGCAAGCCCTTCCTGGTCCTGACGAACAACTCCATCTACACCGCGCGCGACCTCCAGGCCCGGCTGAACCGCATGGGCCTCGAAGTGCCCGTCGAGAACATCTGGACCTCGGCCCTGGCCACCGCGAAGTTCCTGGACGACCAGCGCCCCGGCGGCACGGCGTACGTCATCGGCGAGGCGGGGCTCACCACCGCCCTGCACGACATCGGGTACGTCCTCACCGACCACGCCCCGGACTACGTGGTGCTCGGCGAGACCCGTACGTACTCCTTCGAGGCCATGACCAAGGCCGTACGGCTGATCAACGGCGGAGCCCGCTTCATCTGCACGAACCCGGACGAGACCGGTCCCTCCATGGAGGGACCGCTGCCCGCGACCGGGGCCGTCGCCGCGCTGATCACCAAGGCCACGGGCCGGAACCCCTACTTCGCGGGCAAGCCGAACCCGCTGATGATGCGGACCGGCCTCAACGCCATCGGGGCGCACTCCGAGACCAGCGCCATGATCGGCGACCGCATGGACACGGACATCCTCGCGGGTCTGGAGGCCGGGATGGAGACCTTCCTGGTCCTCACCGGTCTCACCTCGCGCAAGGACATCGACCAGCATCCCTTCCGGCCGTCCAATGTCGTGGACTCCATCGCTGACCTGGTCGAACGCGTGTGAGACCACCCGTTTGCCGCACACGGGAGGCGTGAGCCGGGAACGCGCGTGAACCTCGATACAGGAGGTTCACGATGCGTAGAGGCTCACTCACCCTGCGTGGTATAGCCGGAGCCGCTGTCCTCGCCGCGCTCCCCGCCACGGCTCCCGCACACGCCCACGAAGAGGGCAAGGTGCACGCCACGGTCACGCCGGCCAGTGCCGCGTCCGGGGCGAAGGTGGAGATCAGCGTCAAGGGCTGCGAGGGGACGATCGGCTCCGCGGGGTCCGGGGCGTTCTCCGGAGACGCGAAGCTCACCGGCAGGGACGGCGGCAAGTACGAGCTGAACGGTTCCGCCACGCTGCGGGACGGCGTCAGCGGCACGTACGACGTGACCGTCGTCTGCGACGGCCACCCCCACCAGGGTGTGGGCACCGTGGACGTCGTCAAGCACCGCACCGAGCCCGTCTCGCCGGTCCGCGCGGGCGGCGGCGGCACCGCGCAGCTCGCCGCGCACACCCAGGAGGCGGGCCCCGGCACCCGGCACGCGGTGATCGGCCTGGTGCTCGCCGGGGTGGCGGCGGTGGCCGTGGCGCTGCGCAGCGTCCGCCGCCGCCGCTCCGAGTGACGGGCGAGGGCCGGCATGTCGGGCCATGAGGGGTCGACGGGGCACGGGCGGTTCCTCACCGGGGTCGCCTGGGCGCTGGTGCTCGTCGGACTCTGGCTGTGGGGCAGCGAGATCACCGACGTACGGGGTGGTGTCTCCGAGCCGACGAACGGTGACGTGGCGGCGGTCGGCCGGCCGTTCGCCGTCGAACTCCCGGACGCGCACGAGCCGCTGGGTGACGCCAGGCCGCAGCGCGTCGACGTTCCCTCGCTGAAGGTGCGGGCACCCGTGATCACCCGGGGGCTCGACCAGGACGGCGCCATCGATCCGCCGCCCTTCGAACAGGCGGGCTCCGTCGGCTGGTACGGCGGCGGGACGCGCCCCGGAGCGGAGGGCACGTCCCTGTTCGTGGGCCACGTCGACACCGAGACGCGCCCCGCGGTCTTCTACGACCTCAGCGCGGTGCGGCCGGGCGAGAAGGTCCTGGTGTCCCGGGACGACGGCTCGGTCGCCGAGTTCACCGTGGACGACGTCCAGGTCATCAGCAGGAACCGCTTCGACGCGAAGAAGGCGTACGGCCCCCACGAGGAGGGCCGCGCCGAACTCCGTCTGATCACGTGCGGCGGCACCTTCGACCGGGCCACCAAGACGTACTCGGCGAACGTGGTGGTGTCGGCCTACCTCACCGGAGTGGGCCCGTAGGAGAGGCGCTGCCGGGGCGCGAGCGCACTCCCGCCGCGCTCGCGCCGTGGTGGCGTCGGCCCGGCTTCGGTGCTGGACAACCCGGCCCGGTCGGCGGCCCGCTCCCCCCCGGAGCCGTCGACCGGGCTGGTCCTCGACCGCGCGCGCACGAGCTGCGGGAGTAACCCGGCGCCGGCGCGGGAGGTTCGGTGCCAACCCCGCAATGCGGGATGGACGATCAGGCCGGGGGCTTGGGCCGTCATGACGACTCTAGAACGGATGAGCGCTGGAGCCTAGAGGTGGAATGACGCCAAGTCGTGAGCCGCTTCCCCTCTGTGATCACCGCAGGTGGTGGCGGTTCACGCAATGACCTTCACCAAGAGTCGGACCAACCGCCGCGCAGCGTCGCGTCGTCCAGCGATCCCTTGATCACCTCGGTGGCGACCAGGTCCATGACCAGCCGTTCTCTGCGCGCGTACCGCCGCAGCGCGTCGAAGGCCTCGTCCATCCCGGTGTGCCAGCGCTCGGCGAGAATGCCTTTGGCCTGTTCGATGCGGATACGGCTGGTCAGAGCGCCCTGGAGCTGCGTGGCGAGTGTCCGATACTCCGTGTAGGCACGGTGGTTGTGCAGGCCCACGGCGGCGGCGTCGGCGATCGCCTGCGCCAGCCGCAGCTCTCCGTCGGCGGACGGACCCCAGGGGGCCGCCTCGGGCACGAAGACGTTGAGCGCCCCGAGCAGGGTCTCGCGCTGCCGCAGCGGAACCGCGTACGTCGCCCCGATCCCGTGGCGTCGCGCCAGCGCGGTGAACTCCGGCCAGCGCTTGGCGGGTTCGTCCTCGGTGAGGCGCACCGGCGGGGGGGGGGGGGGCGCGGGGGGGGGGGGGGCGCCCCCCCCCCCCCGGGGGGCCGGCGGGGGGGTGGTTGGGCGCCCCCGCGGGGGGCCCGGGGGGTTGTGGGGGGGGGGGGGGTCGGGCGGG